>JBASAF010000034.1:0-45761 GCA_049650465.1 Rhodanobacter sp.
GGCCGCGGAAGCCGCGCCGGGCGGCGCTCCGGCCAGCGCCGAACCCGCCGCCGGCGCCCCCGCCAGTTCCAGTGCCAACCAGAACCAGAACCAGAGTCAGAACCAAGGCCAGGGCCAGGGCGCCAACCAGGGCCAGAATGGTCCCCGCGAAGGTCGCGAGGGCCGTGGCCGACGCCGCCGCAACGAGCGCGGCGATCGCAACAACCAGCAGCGCCAGCAGGGCGAGCGCCATCCGCGCCCGAACCCGAACGGCCTGCCGATGGACGACGACAACGCCGATCCGGGCAGCGATACCCGCCTGATCAACCTCACCGAACTCAAGCGCATGAAGGCGCCGCAGCTGCTGGAGTTTGCCGAATCGCTGGGCCTGCACGAAGGCATCGCCCGCGCCCGCAAGCAGGACGTGATCTTCAACGTGCTCAAGGCGCACGCCCGCTCCGGCGGCGGCATCTGGGCCGAAGGCGTGCTGGAAATCCTGCAGGACGGTTTCGGCTTCATGCGCTCGGCCGACGAGAGCTACCTGGCCGGCCCCGACGACATCTACGTCTCGCCCAGCCAGATCCGCCGCTTCAACCTGCGCACCGGCGACTACATCACCGGCCGCGTGCGGCATCCGAAGGAAGGCGAGCGCTACTTCGCCATGCTGCGGGTGGAGACGATCAACGGCGACCCGCCGGAAGCATCGAAGAACAAGATGCTGTTCGAGAACCTCACCCCGCTGTTCCCGCGCAAGGCGTTCAAGCTCGAGCGCGGCAACGGTTCGAGCGAGGACATCACCGGCCGCATCCTGGATCTGATCGCGCCGATCGGCAAGGGCCAGCGCGGCCTGATCGTGTCCCAGCCGAAATCCGGCAAGACGATGATGCTGCAGAACGTCGCCCAGGCGATCACCTACAACCATCCCGAAGCGCACGTGATGATCCTTCTGGTCGACGAGCGGCCGGAGGAAGTCACCGAGATCGCCCGCACCGTGCGCGCCGAGGTGATCAGCTCGACCTTCGACGAGCCGGCGGTGCGCCACGTGCAGGTCGCCGAGATGGTGATCGAGCGCGCCAAGCGCCTGGTCGAGCACAAGAAGGACGTGGTGATCCTGCTCGACTCGATCACCCGCCTCGCCCGCGCCTACAACACCGTGGTGCCCAGCTCCGGCAAGGTGCTCACCGGCGGCGTCGACGCCAACGCGCTGCAGCGCCCCAAGCGCTTCTTCGGCGCCGCGCGCAACGTGGAGGAAGGCGGCTCGCTGACCATCATCGCCACCGCGCTGATCGAAACCGGCTCCAAGATGGACGAGGTGATCTACGAGGAGTTCAAGGGCACCGGCAACATGGAAGTACACCTGAGCCGCCGCATCTCCGAGAAGCGCGTCTACCCCGCGATCGACATCAACCGCTCCGGCACCCGCCGCGAGGACCTGCTGATCGACCCGGACCTGCTGGCCAAGATCTGGATCCTGCGCAAGCTGCTGCACCCGATGGACGAGCTGGCCGCGATGGAGTTCATGCTCGACAAGATGAAGAATACCAAGTCCAACGACGAATTCTTCAACTCGATGAAGCGGTGAAAGAGCCGGGATTGGGGATTCGGGATTGGGGATTCGAAAAGAGCGTCGCGACGGGGCCGGCTTCATGCCGGCCCCGTTGTTTTCCGGCCCCCGCATTCCAAAAGAGTCGCTCAGGCAACGCTCTTCCGAACCCCCAATCCCGAATCCCCAATCCCGGCCCTCCTGTACCGTCGCGTACAATTATCTTCCGTCACCCCCTTTTGTGCCCGCGCCGCCGCCCCAACGTGGTGCGCACTCCCAGCGAGGCTCCGCCCGTGTCCATACCCAGCGCCGTCAAGAGCATTCCGATCACGGGGCGCCAGCAGCTTGCCGATTACCTGGCGGCCGGCGAAAAGCCCCGCGAGGCCTGGCGCATCGGCACCGAGCACGAGAAGTTCGGCTTCCTTACCGATACCTTGCGCCCGCCCACCTTCGAGGGCGACCGCGGCATCAAGCTGCTGCTGGAAACCCTGGCCACCCGCTACGGCTGGGACGTGGCGCGCGAAGGCGAGAACCCGGTCGCTCTTTCCCGGGCGGGCGCGTCGATCACGCTCGAACCGGCCGGGCAGCTGGAACTGTCCGGCGCCATGCTGGAGACCATCCACCAGACCTGCGCCGAGGTGAACTCGCACCTGAAGGACGTGCGCTCGGTCGCCGACGGCCTGGGCCTGGGCTTCCTCGGCATGGGTTTCCAGCCGAAATGGCGCCGCGACGAGATGCCGTGGATGCCCAAGGGCCGCTACAAGATCATGCGCGAGTACATGCCCAAGGTCGGCTCGCTCGGCCTGGACATGATGACGCGCACCTGCACCGTGCAGGTGAACCTCGATTTCTCGTCCGAAGCGGACATGGTGAAGAAGTTCCGCACCAGCCTCGCGCTGCAGCCGGTCGCCACCGCGCTGTTCGCCGACTCGCCGTTCACCGAGGGACGTCCAAACGGCTATCTCTCGTATCGCTCGCACATCTGGACCGACACCGATGCGGACCGCACCGGCATGCTCGATTTCGTCTTCGCCGACGGTTTCGGCTACGAGCGCTACGTCGACTACATCCTCGGCGTGCCGATGTATTTCAGCCTGCAGAACGGGCGCTATCTCGACCTCGCCGGGCAGGATTTTCGCAAGTTCATGGCCGGCGAACTGCCCGCGCTGCCGGGCGTGCACGCCACCATGAAGGATTTCGCCGACCACCTCACCACCGCCTTCCCCGAGGTGCGCCTCAAGCAGTACCTGGAGATGCGCGGCGCCGACGGCGGCCCGTGGAACCGGTTGTGCGCCCTGCCCGCGTTCTGGGTCGGCCTGCTCTACGACCAGGAGGCGCTGGACGCGGCCTGGGACCTGGTCAAGGACTTCACCACCGCCGAGCGCCATGCCTTGCGCGATGGCGTGCCGAAGCACGCGCTGAAGCTGCCGTTCCGCGGCGGCAGCGTGCGCGACCTCGCCGAGCAGGCCCTGCAGATCGCCGCGCACGGCCTCAAGCGCCGCGCCCGGCTCAACAAGAACGGCGCCGACGAGAGCATCTTCCTCGACCCCCTGCTCGAAATCGTGCAAGCCAACCAGACCCCGGCCGAACGCAAGCTCGAGCTGTTCCACGGCGCCTGGGGCGGCAGCGTGGATCCGGTGTTCCGCGAGTTCGCGTACTGAGCAGCGGCCTGTCGCGTCGCGGCGGCGTGGCATCATGTCCGGATGCAAACCTATCTGGTCGGCGGCGCGGTGCGCGACAAATTGCTCGGACGGGCGGCGGGCGACCGGGATCACGTCGTGGTGGGTGCTTCGCCCGAGCGCATGCTGGCCCTGGGCTACCGCCCGGTGGGCAGGGATTTTCCCGTGTTCCTGCATCCGGAAACCGGAGAGGAACATGCGCTGGCGCGCACCGAACGCAAGAGCGGGCGCGGTTACCACGGTTTCGTGGTCCAGGCCGATGCGAGCGTGACGCTGGAACAGGATCTCGAGCGGCGCGACCTCACCATCAACGCGATCGCCGAGGATGCGCAGGGCAGGCTGATCGACCCGTTCGGCGGCGCGCGCGACATCGAGGCACGGGTGCTGCGGCACGTGTCGCCGGCCTTCGCTGAAGATCCGGTGCGCATATTGCGCGCGGCGCGCTTTGCGGCGCGTTTCAGTCTGCTGGGTTTCACCGTCGCGTCCGAAACGATGGCGCTGATGCGGCAGATGGTGCGCGACGGCGAGGTGGACCACCTGGTGCCGGAGCGGGTCTGGGCGGAGACGCGCAAGGCGCTGGGCGAGTCGCAACCCTCGGCGTTCCTGCGCGTGCTGCGCGAATGCGGGGCGCTGGCAGTGCTGTTTCCCGAGATCGATGCGCTGTACGGCGTGCCGCAGCGGGCCGAGTTCCACCCGGAGATCGACTGCGGCGTCCACCTGGAACTGGTGCTGGACCAGGCGGCCCAGCTGGCGCCGGGCGACGACCTGGTCGCCTTCTGCGCGCTGACCCATGACCTGGGCAAGGCGCTGACCCCCGCGAAGGAGCTGCCGCGCCACATTGGCCACGAGCAGCGCGGCGTGGCGCCGCTGCGCACGCTCGCCGCGCGGCTGAAGGTTCCTTCCGGGCACGCGGCGCTGGCCGAGCTGGTTTGCCGCGAGCACCTGAACGCGCATCGCGCTTTCGAGCTCAAGCCGGCCACGGTGCTGAAGCTGCTGACCTCGCTGGACGCACTGCGGCGACCGGGGCGCCTGGAGACCTTCCTGGCCGCGTGCACGGCGGACAAGCGCGGCCGCAAGGGCCATGCGCTGGACGCCTATCCGCAGGCCGACTACCTGCGCGCGGCCCGCGACGCAGCCGCCGCGATCGAGGCGGCCGGTTTCGTCGCGGCCGGCCTGGCTGGCCCGGCGATCGGCCAGGCGATGGCGTCGGCGCGCATCGACGCGATCGCCGCGGTGAAGGCAAAGCATCCGCAAAGCAGATCCGCGGTATAAAGAGCGGATTGCCCAGCCGATCGGGGGGATCGGCAGACCCGCTGGAGCCATCCGTGTCGAACCTGTTCACCGCGCCTTCGCCGTTGCGCCAGCGCTTCCGGCCCCTGTGGTGGCTGGGCATCACCTATCTGGTGATCACCTTTGCCACCCGCGTGGCGCTGCTGGTGATGTCCGGCAGCAACGTGCCGCACACGCCGCTGAACCTGCTCTACGCGTTCGGCGTGGGGTTGGGCTACGACCTGGTGACCTTCATCTACCTGGCGTGGCCGATGGTGCTGCTGCTGTGGCTGGTGCCCACCCGCTCCGGCCGCACGCCGCCGCTGCTGCGCTGGCTGGTGTATGCGTTCGGCGTGACGCTGGCCTGCGTGCTGTGCGTCGGCGCCTTGCACCTGATCTACCACGCCACGCTCAAGGTGACCTGGCCGGCCATCCTGCCGTTCCTGTTCGTGCTGCCCCTGGCGGGGTTCACCTACACCTCGCGCGTGGGCCAGTGGGTGGTGTACGGCTTCGGGCTGCTGCTGGTCTACGGGTTGCTGTTCATCGCCGCGTCCGAACTGGTGTTCTGGAACGAGTTCAGCGTGCGCTTCAATTTCATCGCGGTGGACTACCTGATCTACACCACCGAGGTGATCGGCAACATCCAGGAGTCGTACCCGGTCTGGCGCTGGCTGGCCCTGCTGGTGGTACTGGCGCTGGTGGTGTTCCTCGTCGGCCGCCGCGGCCTGCGCGCGCGGGACAGCGGCAGCCGGTTGTGGCAGCGTGGCAAGCTGGTGCTGCTGTGGCTGGTGCTGACCGTGGTCTCGGTGTTCGCGGTCAACGGCGGCATGAAGGATCGCACCGGCAACACCTACGTCGACGAACTGGCCGGCAACGGCATCTATCAGTTCTTCGCCGCGTTCCGCTCCTCGCACCTGGACTACGCCAAGTTCTACCGCACCCTGCCCGACGACCAGGCCTATGTGCGGTTGCGCGAGCTGCTGCAGACGCCCGACGCCACCTTCATCAGCGACGACCCGCGCGACCTCACCCGCGCGATCCGCCACGCCGGCCCGGAGAAGCACCTCAACGTGGTGCTGATCAGCGTGGAAAGCCTGTCCGGCGATTACCTGGCCACCTTCGGCAACCGGCAGCAGCTCACCCCGTATCTCGATTCGCTGGTCGACCACAGCGTGTTCTTCGACAACCTCTACGCCAACGGCACGCGTACGGTGCGCGGGCTGGAGGCGCTGGCCTTGTCCGTGCCGCCGACGCCCGGCGACTCGCTGATCCGCGAGCACGACAACGAGAACCTGTTCTCGCTGGCGAGCATCTTCAACGACCGCGGCTACCAGTCGGACTTCGTCTACGGCGGCTACGGCCAGTTCGACAACATGAACTACTTCTTCGGCAACAACGGCTATCGCGACGTGGACCGGCGCGACATCCCCAAGGGCGCCGTGATCCACGGCCAGAACGTATGGGGCGTGGCCGACGAGGATCTGTACACCCTGGCGCTGGGCCAGATGGACCAGATCCACGCCGAGGGCAAGCCGTTCTTCCTGCACGTGATGACCACCTCCAATCACCGGCCGTACACCTTCCCCGACAACCGCGTGAAGTTCCCCAACCACTCGCGCGCCGGCGCCGTGGCCTACACCGACTGGGCGATCGGCGACTTCATCCGCCGCGCGCGGGCTAAGCCGTACTTCGACGACACCGTGTTCGTGATCACCGCCGACCACTGCGCCTCCAGCGCGGGCAAGACCAGCCTGCCGATCAACCGCTACCACATCCCGCTGTGGATCTACGCCCCGGCGCACTTCAAGCCCGAACGCGTGCACCGGCTGATGGGCCAGCTGGACATCCCGCCGACCCTGCTGGGCATGCTCAACTTCAGCTACCGCACGCGCTTCTTCGGCCACGACCTGTTTGCGCTGCCGTCGGAGCGCGAGCACGCCTTCCCCGGCACCTACGAAAAGCTGGGCTACCTGCACGACGACGTGCTCACCATCCTCGAACCGCGCCGCCGGCTGGAACAACTCAAGCCGGACTTCGCCACCGGCGACGCCACGCCGGTGCAGCCGCTGCGGCAAGCGCTGATCAACGACGCGGTGGCGTACTACCAGGTGGCCAGCGAGCAGTTCGCCAGCGGCGCGATGAAACGCCGACCGGAGGATTCGACCAGGGTGGAACCGCTGCCGGCACCCGCCACGTCGGTGCCCGCGCCGGCCACCTCGGCTCCCGCGCCGGCCACGTCGACGGCCGTCGCGCCGTCGACCGGCGGTACTGGCGCGGGCTAGCTCAGAGCCGGCCGCCCTGGTCGGCGGCCAGCAGTTCCGCCGGCAGCGGCAGCGCTTCCAGCCCGCGCGCCAGCAGCATCGCCTGGAAACGCTCGCCCATCTGGTCGGGCAGCATCAGCTTCCTGGCCTCCTGCGCCAGCCGGTAGCGACCGTGTTCATCCGCCGGCTGCATCCCTTCGAACACCTGCTGCAAGCCCGCGCCGATCAGGAACTGCGCCTGCGGCATGTACGCGGCCACGCCGAAACCCGCGCTGTTGCCGGCCTCGGCCAGCGCGGTGAAATCCACCGAGGCGGTGAGGTCGTTCAGGCCGGGCAGGTACAGCGGATCGTTGTGCGCGTGGTGGCGGTAGTGCGCCATCAGGGTGCCGTCGTCGCGCTCGGCCAGGTAATACTCGCGGCGCACATAGCCGTAGTCGACGAACAGCATCACCCCGGCGACGAGCGCGCCGGCCACCGCCTGGATCCAGTACGGCAACTGTGGCAGCAGCTCGGAGCGATAGCCGTCGGCGAACTCAGCGCCGAGGTCGCGCTCGACGTGCCGCACGGCGCCGGCGACCAGCGCGTCGGCGGGGCGATCGACGCGCATCAGCCGCCCCTCGCCATCCAGTGCCACGTATTCCTCGAATACCTCGCCGTCGCGCATCGCGAAGCGGGTGGCCGGCAGCGCGTCGATCACCTCGTTGGCAAACAGCACGCCGCGCCAGTCCTGCTCTGGCGGGCGATCCAGCCACGCCACGCGGGCGTTGATTTCCGCCGGCAGCTTCGCCTGCAGGCGCTCGCGCTGGCGCTCGCGCAGGTCGGCGCTGGGTTCCAGGATCAGGTAGCGACGCGGCAAGGTGTCGCTCGCTGCCAGCGCCTTCAGCGCGGCCTCGGCGAATGCGCCGCTGCCGCCGCCGAGTTCGAGGAAGTCGGCCTCGTCGCCGAGCATCGCCAGCACCGGCTGCACGGCGTTCACCACGCAGGCAGCGAACAGCTCGCCCAGTTCCGGCGCGGTGACGAAATCGCCGGCCGCGCCGAACTTGGTGGGCCCGGCGCTGTAGTAGCCCAGCCCCGGCGCATACAGGCAGCGCTCCATGTACTGGGAGAACGGCATCGGCCCGTGCGAGGCGATCTGCTCGCGCAGCAACTGCAGCAGGCGGTCGGAATGGGCGCGCTCGTCGGCGCTCGGTTCGGGGAGGCGGGAGGGCATCGGTGTCGCCGGTGATGAAAACGCGGCAAGCATAACGGATGGTCTGCAACCGCCAGCCCGCCTCCGCTTTTGCCGTTCCGATTCCCTGTTCCCGATTCCCTGTTCCCCGCCCCTCAGAAATCCTTCTGCAGATTCAGGTACACGCCGCGGCGCGGGCCGAACTGCGGCGCGCCGACACCGATGCCGCTGCCGTCACGCAGCTCGTAGCTGCGATCCAGTGCGTTGATCAGCGCCAGTTGCGCATGCAACGGGCCGAAGCCACCGATCACGAAATCATGCGCGACATTGAGGTTGAGCTGGAAATACGCCGGCAGCGTGGCGCCGTTCGGCACCGCGCCGTCCTTGCGCAGGCCGCTGCCGTACAGGTAGTTGGCACCGAGGCGGGTGGCGCCATCCAGCGCGTAGCTGACGCCGCCGGACGAGGTGAGTTTCTGGTCGTGGTCGAGGAAGATCCAATGCTGGTTGACCCAGGCCAGGTCGTCCGGCGCGAAGTTGTACTGGCTGCTGATGATGCGTTTGCCGATGGCCTTGCCGAGCGACGCATTGAAGTATGCCGACAGCGGCCCCTGTTCGTAGTTGGCGGTGAATTCCACGCCCTTCACCCGTCCTTCGGCGTAGTTGAAGGTGGAGTAGACCAGCGCGGAGCCGAACTGGCCCTCGTCCTGCAGGCGTCGCACCTTGCGGTAGTACGCGTCCACGCCCAGTGTCCAGGCCTCGCCGAGGCGTTGCTGGACGCCCACGTCGAAGTAGTCCGAGCGCTCGGCCAGCGGCGTGTTGTTGCCGCTGTCCGCCACCGCGTTGGTGGTGCCGTCGAACTTCGCGATGTTACTGCTGGCGATCATCTCGGTCGCCGGCGGAGTGAAGTAGCGCGAGTAGCCGGCATGCACCACGGTACCGTCGGTGGCCTGCCAGACCAGGCCCAGGCGCGGGCTCAACTGGCTTTCGCTGCGCACCAGCCGGTAGCGGTCGCCGCGCACGCCATAGTTCAGCGTCCAGCGCTCGCCGATGCTCCATTCGTCCTGCACATAGGCCGACCAGGTTTTCGCGGTGAGGCGGCTGTCATCGAGGATGTTGATCGGCGTGGTGCTGACCTGTCCGCCGTCGGCGTCGGCCGGGAACACCCAGGCATCGTTGCCGCCGACTGCGCGCTCGAAGCTGCCCCAGACGCCGTAGCGCAGGGTGTGGCGACCTCCCAGCGGCGTGGAGAAATCCGCCTGCAAGGTGCTGGCGCGATTGCTGCGGGTGACGTCGGAGGCGACGCCGTTGAACATCAGTTCGCCGATCCGGTCCGGCGCGTAGGCGAGGCGGCTGTAGCGCTGGCCCAGCGACAACTGGTAGTCGGTCGCGCCCAGCTTGCCCTGCAGGGCGAGCACGCCGAAACGGGTGGTCTCGCGCTGGCGCTGGTCGAGGTCGGCAGAGTTGAAATCAACCGTGTCGAGATAGCCGAAGGCCGGTACCTGCCCGGGGTTGTTGGGAATCTGGTAGCGGTTGTTGGCGACGCCGAAGAGGAAGCTCAGGCGGGTGTCGTTGTCGATCAGATAGCTGAGGTCGCCGAAGCCCTTCACTTGATTGGTGTGGTCGTGGATCGGCTTCCTGCTCGAGGTGGGATTCTCGATGCCGGCGTCGTTCTCCATGTAATTGCCGGTGAAGAACCAGCTCCAGCGATCGTTGCTGCCCCAGATCGACGCGTTCGGGTTCAGCGTGGCGTTGCTGCCGCCGGTGATGCCGACGCTGCCGCCGTTGCCCAGGTCGTGGCCGCTCTTCGTGGTGATGTCGACCACCGCCGCCGTGCGCAGGCCGTACTGCGCCGGCAGCGCGCCGTCGAGCAGTTTCACGCTCTGGATCGTGCGCGCGTCGAGGCTCTGGCCGAAGCCGCCGATCGACTCGGGGATGATCACGCCATTGATGCGGTATTGCAGGTTCGCGTGGTCGCCGCGCACGTGCAGGCCGCCGTAGGAATCCTGCACCACGCCCGGCGCCTGCAGCAGCACCTGGTTCATCGGCGTGGATGCGCCCAGCGGCAGTTGCGCGATCGCCTGGTGATCGATCACGTACTGGCTGCTGCCGGTATCCGGCGACAACGCGTTGCGCGCCTGATCCAGTGCGGCGGAAACCGACACTTCACCCAGTTCCCGCACCTGCAGCGGTAGCTCGCCGCCTTCGGCAGCCCCGGGGGCGACGGCCGGCGCGCCGGTGTTCATCGGGCCGGGCTCGGCGTGGACAGTGCTTGCCAGCAGGGTGGCGGCGAGGGCGAGGGCAATCGGCGTGGCTTTCATCAAGGATCGGAGGCGGGGAGTGTTTTGTAATGTTATAACATTACCATATCATCCGACAACCCGCCCGGGCCAAAAGTCACGCTGGTCACAGCACGGTTGGCCCGCGCTTCACGCGCACGCCCTAGACTGCACATGCGCAGGGCGCGTCCGGCGCCTGCCCTCGGAGCCATGCATGAGCCAAGCCAGCAAGCAGGTACCCGCCGTCAGCGCGCCGGCCGCCCACGGCCGGATCACCGGCGCGATCCTGGATTTCGTCAGCGAGGTGCCCGACAGCGCCGTCGGCGACAGTCCGCAGCCAGCCGCCGAAGCCCGCCGGCTGGCCGATCGCGCCGCCCGACGCGCGGCGGTCACCGCCGGTTCGCTGGCCCTGCCGCCGGGACCGCTGGGCTGGCTGACCCTGCTGCCGGAATTGATCGCGATCTGGAAGATCCAGGCGCAGATGGTCAGCGACATCGCCGCCGCCTACGGCCGCCACGCCTCGCTGGGGCGCGAACAGATGCTGTGGTGCCTGTTCCGCCACACGGCGGCGCAGGCCTTCCGCGACCTGGTGGTGCGCATGGGCGACCGCCTGGTGTTCCAGCGTATGTCGCACGGTGTGATCGAGCGTGTCGCGAGGCAGATCGGCACCAAGCTGACCCAGCGCACGCTGGGCAAGGGCGCTTCGCGCTGGCTGCCGGCGATCGGCGCCATCGGCGTGGGTGCATATGCCTATTACGACACGCGGCAGGTGGCCGGCACCGCGATCGCGCTGTTCGAAAGCGACATCGTGATGGAACGGGTCGACAGGGACGCACGCGACAACCAAGCCCCGCCGGGAGAGCTCGGCGCATCATCGCGGGAACCGCCGCGCGGATGACGCCCGCGCCGCTTTGCGGCAAGCTGGCCGTCGACCCGCTGCCCGGATGCCCACGATGACGCCACGCCAAGACCGCCCCGTTGCGCTGATCACCGGCGCCGCGCGTCGCGTTGGCGCGGTGATCGCGCGCACCCTGCACGCGGCCGGCTACGACCTCGCGCTGCACTATCGCCATTCGGTGGACGAGGCGCGTGCGCTGGCCGAGGAACTGCAGGCGTCACGCGCCCGCAGCGTGCTGCCGGTGCAGGCCGACTTGGCCGACCCCGCCGCACCGGCGTCATCCATCGAGAGCGTGGTGGCGCACTACGGCCGTCTCGACGCGCTGGTCAACAACGCCTCGGCGTTCTTCCCCACGCCGGTTGGCGACGCCACGCAGGCGCAGTGGGAAACCCTGTTCGCCTCCAATGCGCGCGCACCGTTCTTCCTGAGCCAGGCCGCCTTGCCGGCCCTGCGCGAGGCGCGCGGCAGCATCGTCAACCTGGTCGACATCTACGCCGAGCGCCCGCTCGCCGACCACCCGCTGTACTGCATGGCCAAGGCCGCGCTGGCGGCGATGACGCGCTCGCTGGCGCTCGATCTCGCACCCGAGATCCGGGTCAACGGCGTGGCACCCGGCGCCGTGATGTGGCCAAACGACGGCAAACCCTGCGACGACCAGCAGGCGATGCTCGCACGCACGCCGCTGAAGCGCGCGGGAACGCCGGAGGACGTGGCCGCCACCGTGCTCTGGCTACTGCGCGACGCGCCCTTCGTCACCGGCCAGATCATCCGCGTGGACGGCGGACGCACCCTGTCGGTGTAGGAGCCCGCTCGCGGGCGATCCTTTTCCGAATCCCGAATCCCGAATCCCGAATCGCGAATCCCGGTCAAAAGCCCGCGAGCGGACTACTGCGGGGAAATCGCGGGCGTCACTTCTTCGGCGCGAAAGCCTGCTGCAGCAGAGCCTGGTCGAACCCCGCGCTGGCCTCGCCCGCCTCGGCGTAACGATAAAGCGCAGCCGCGTAGATGCCCTGCAGCGCGGACTGGATCAGCCCGAGCAGCATGAAGCCGAGCACCACGACCACCGCCGCGACCACCACCGCCGCGATCGAATGCATGGCGATGGCGCCACCGACCAGCAGCGCACCGAGCAGCGCCGCCACGAACATCAGCAGGCCGAAGACCAGCCCGATGCCACCCTGGCCGATCAGGTTCTCGCCCCAGCTGCGCTTGAGCAGCTCCACGCTGTGCCTGACCGCGTCGACCGGGCCGACGTCCTTGCTCACCAGCACCGGCACCACCAGGAAGGTGGCCACCGTCCAGGCCAGGCCGATCAGGCCCACCACGAAACGGCCGATCAGGCCCAGGCGCTCCTGCGCCATGCGCAGCAGCAGGCCGACGGTGGCGGCGATCAGCGCGTAGCCGAGGATCTGCGGCAGGCGGGCGCGCGCCAGCGCGAAACCCGTGCCCACGCTGGTCGGCTCGCCGCGCAGATGCATCAAGGCCACGCCGGTGAGTGCGGCCTGGAAAAAGATGATCACGAAGTACTGCACCAGATAGAACGCGAACATCAGCAAATAACTGCCGACCGACATGCGCTCCTGGAAATCGGCGCCCGCGTGCTCGCCGCCGAGCACCATCACGCCCACCGGAATCAGGAAGCTGGCCGCCACCAGCAGGGTGCACAACCCCGACAGCAGCGGAAACACCAGCAACGACTTGTCCGAGCGCAACACCGCCGCGCTCGCCTTCATCAACGCCCAGCTGCGCGCGAATTTTCCGGCCATGGCTGCTCCCCTCGTCTGTGGATCCGACTTGCGTTGTAGGGCGGGCACGGCCCGCCGCGGTTTTTGCGCCACCGGGAAAAAAGCGGCGGGCAGTGCCCGCCCTGCGCCGGTGCTGCTCCAGTCCCCGCCGGCAGTGTACCCGTTCAATCCGCCAGTGATTCGACCTGCAGCGGCTCGCACTGTTGCGGAAACGCCGCCCACAGCTCGGCCATCCTCGATCCGCTGACCGGATGGCGGAAATCCGGCGCGATGTCGGCGATCGGCCGCAGCACGAAGGCGTGCTGCAACTCCTTGCGCGGGATCTGCAGGTGGCCCGGGCCGTCGATCACCCGGTCGTCATAGAACACGATGTCGACGTCCAGCGTGCGGTCCGAATAGCGCGGCACGTCGCGGCGGCGGCCCTGGCGGTCCTCCAGCGCATGCAGCCACGCATTCAGTGCCTCCGGTGGCAGGTCGGTGTCCAGACCCACCGCCAGGTTCACGAAATCGGCGCCATCGAAGCCCACCGACTGGCTGCGGTAGGCCGGCGAAACGCGGATGTTGCCAAAGCGCTCGCGCAAGGCGGCGAGCGCCGCGGCGAGATGCTTCCGCGGTTCGAGGTTGGAGCCCAGGCTCAAGTAGACGCGCGCCATCGCCTCAGCCACCCGCCATCTGGCGTGCCGGCCGCTCCTGCCGGTACGCCAGCGCCGCACGCACGTCCTGCCCCGACGGCTGCTGGTACAGCGTCAGCCCGAACTCGGGCAGCAGCGCGAACAGGTGGTCGAAGATGTCGCCCTGGGTATTCTCGTAGTCGGCCCAGGCCACGCTGGCGGTGAAGCAGTACAGCTCCAGCGGAATGCCCTGCGGACCGCTGGCGAGCTGGCGCACCAGGCAGAACAGGCCGTGGTGGATGCGCGGATGGGTGTCCAGGTAGGCCTGCGCATAGGCACGGAAGGTGCCCAGGTTGGTGAGCCGGCGACGGTTGCCGACCACCTCGCCGGCCTCGCCCAGCGCCTCGTTCCACTGCGCCACCTCCTGCTCCTTCGAGGGCAGGTAATCGGCCAGCAGGCGCAACGACGACAACCGGCGCACCTCGTCCTCGTCGAGGAAACGGACGCTGGCCGCGTCGATGTAGAGCGCGCGCTTGATCCGCCGCCCGCCGGTCTCCTGCATGCCGCGCCAGTTCTTGTACGAGTCGCTGATCAGCCGCCAGCTGGGGATGCTGGTGATGGTCTTGTCCCAGTTGCGCACCTTGACCGTGTGCAGGGCGATGTCGATCACGTCGCCATCGGCATTGAGCTGCGGCATCTCGATCCAGTCGCCGACCCGCAGCATGTCGTTCGACGACAGCTGCACGCCGGCCACGAAGCCCAGGATGGTGTCCTTGAAGATCAGCATCAGCACCGCCGACATCGCGCCCAGGCCGGACAGCAACAGGCCGATGTGCTTGCCGGTGACCGCGGCAATGATGACCAGCCCGGCGACCACGAACAGGCCGAGCTTGACCAGTTGCACCATGCCCTTGATCGAGCGCTGCTGGCCGCGCGGGGTTTCCCGGTAGAGATCCTCCAGCGCCGACAGCGCGGCGCTGATCGCCATCACCACGAAGAACACCAGCAGCGCCGTCATCAGGTTGCCGACCAGCGCCTCGACATGGGCCGGCACGCCGGGCACCAGCACGATGCCGTACTGGATCGCCAGCGCCGGCACCATCCGCGCCAGCCACAGGAAGGTGTGGTGCCGGAACAGCGCGTCGTCCCACTTCCAGGTCGTGCGCCGGGTGATGCCGCGCATCACGCGCAACAACAGCCGTCGCACCAGTTGCCCCGCCAGCCAGGCGAGCGCCAGCAACGCCAGCACGCCCAGCACGGTGCGCATCCAGGGAAGGTCGAGAAAGGCTTGCAGGGTCTGCATCAATTCGTTCCTGTCGGCTCGGAGCCCGCGCCAGGGTCGGCGGGCAGGACGGGGCGGCATGGACCGCGGAAGGCACGTGGCCTATCCCGACAAGCATGGCGGCCGGGCCGCGCCGTCACAACCCCGGCCGTTCCGTCGACGCGCGTGCTATTGCGGCCGCACGCCGCGCTCGATGCACACGCCCACCGCCTTCGCGCCGCGCACCGCGCCGGGCTTGGACAGCTTCAGACGCACCCAGCCCACGCCGAATTCCTCGCGGATGATCGCCGCGCACCGCTCGGCCAGCGTCTCGACCAGGCCGAAGCTCGACCCGCCGACGTAATCGATCAGCCGCTTGGAGACATCCTTGTAATTGAGCGTCAGCGCAATGTCGTCGCTGGCCGCGGGCACAGTGTTGTCGAACGCCATCTCGATGTCGAACGACAGCGTCTGCCGCACCCGCCGTTCCCAATCGTAGATGCCGATCACGGCGTCGATGCGCAGGTCTTCGATGAAAACGGTGTCCATGGGGCTTATTTCCGTGGCGACAACCGTACAGGGTCGGGGAGCTGGCCCGCGGATGCAAGCCCGGGGCCACGGGCCTGACGCGATGCTCGCAGCGAAACTGACGTCCAGGATGCGATCATGCACCCATGCCCGCCTTCGACACGCTTCCGCTCAAACCCGCCCTGCTCGCCAGCATCGACGCGCTGGGCTACACCGACATGACCCCGGTGCAGGCGCAGAGCCTGCCGCCGATGCTGGAAGGTCGCGACGTGATCGCGCAGGCGCAGACCGGCAGCGGCAAGACCGCGGCGTTCGGGCTGGGCCTGCTGCAGGCGCTGGATGCGGACACGATCCGCCTGCAGGCGCTGGTACTGTGCCCGACCCGCGAACTGGCCGACCAGGTCAGCAAGGCGATCCGGAAACTGGCGGCGAACATCCCCAACGTGAAGCTGCTGACCTTGTGCGGCGGCATGCCGCTGGGCCCGCAACTGGCCTCGCTCACCCACGATCCGCACATCGTGGTGGGCACGCCCGGCCGGGTGCAGGAACACCTCAAGCGCGGCAGCCTGCACGGCGGCGGCATCAAGGTGCTGGTGCTGGACGAGGCCGACCGCATGCTCGACATGGGTTTCGCCGAGGCGATCGACGACATCATCGGGCGCATCGCGAAACATCATCAGACCCTGCTGTTCTCGGCCACCTACCCGGACGAGATCCGCGCGGTGAGCCAGCGCGTGCAGAAGGACCCGATCGAAGTGACGGTGGCGGTGCCGGCCGACGGGAAGCCGGCGATCGAGCAGCGCTTCCACGAGGTGGAGCCGGCGCAGAAACCCGACGCGCTGGCGCAGTTGCTGGCGGGCGAGCGGGGCGGGCAGGCGCTGGTGTTCTGCAACATGCGCCGCGAGGTGGACGCGGTGGCGCAGGAGCTGGACCGCCGCGGCTTCTCCGCGCTGGCGTTGCACGGCGACATGGAACAACGCGACCGCGACGAGGTGCTGGTGCGTTTCGCCAACCACAGTTGCGCGGTACTGGTGGCCACCGACGTGGCCGCACGCGGCCTGGACATCGCGGCCTTGCCGCTGGTGATCAGCTACGACATCGCGCACGACCCGGAAACCCATACCCACCGCATCGGCCGCACCGGCCGTGCCGGCGAGGCCGGCCTGGCGGTCACGCTGTGCACGCCGCGCGAGCGGCCCAAGGCGATGAACATCGAGGACTCGAACGGCGCGCCGCTGCCGTGGCGGCCGCTGAAGATCACGCCGCCGCGCGGCAAGACCCTGCACCTGGCGCCGATGAAGACCCTGGTGATCGACGCCGGCCGGCAGGACAAGCTGCGCCCCGGCGACATTCTCGGCGCGCTGACCGGCGACGCCGGACTGGACGCGAAGGACATCGGCAAGATCGACGTGTTCGCCACCCGCGCCTACGTGGCGATCACCCGCGCGCTGGCCAGCAAGGCGCTGGACCGCCTGCGCGCCGGCCGCATCAAGGGCCGCAACTTCCGCGTCCGCGCCCTGACCTGACTCCATGGGAACCCGCATGCGCCGCCTGCTCATCCTCCTCGCCCTGCTGCTTGCCACCACCGCCTGCCACGCGGCGATTCCGGTCTACGGCTACCGCGTCGTGCATGTCTATCCGCACGACACCTCGGCCTACACCGAGGGGCTGTTCTACAAGGATGGCTTTCTCTACGAGAGCACCGGCGAGAAGGGCGCCTCGACCGTACGCAAGGTGCAGCTGGAAACCGGCAAGGTGCTGCAGCGGCACGACCTGCCGGCGCAGTACTTCGGCGAAGGCATCGTCGCGTGGAACGGCGAGCTGATCCAGCTCACCTGGCAGGCGCAGACCGGCTTCGTCTACGGCCTGGACGACTTCAAACTGCGCCGCACCTTCAGCTACCCCGGCGAGGGCTGGGCGCTGACCCGCGACGCGCACCGCATCTACATGAGCGACGGCTCCCCGGTGCTGCGCATCCTCGACCCCGCCACGCTGGCCAGCGTGGGCAGCATCATGGTCACCGCCGACGGCGTGCCGGTGACCAATCTCAACGAACTGGAATGGGTGGACGGCGAGATCTACGCCAACGTGTGGCTGACCAACCGCATCGCGCGCATCGATCCGGCCAGCGGCCACGTGGTGGGCTGGATCGACCTCACCGGCCTGTTCGACGTGAGCACCCTGCCGGTACCGATGAACGACGTGCTCAACGGCATCGCCTGGGACGCGCGCGGCAAGCGCCTGTTCGTCACCGGCAAGCACTGGCCGAAGCTGTTCGAGATCGAGCTGGTGGAACAGCCTGCGCGCTGAAGCTCCGCCGGCGCCGCCTCAACGGCCCAGCCAGCGCACCGCGCCGCGACCGGCAAGCAGGCCGCTGGCGAAACAGGCGGTCAGCAGGTAGCCGCCCGTGGGCGCTTCCCAGTCCAGCATCTCGCCGGCGCAGAACGTGCCGGGCCGAGCGCGCAGCATCAGCGCTTCATCCAGCGCCTCCAGCCGCACGCCGCCGGCGGTGCTGATCGCCTCGGCGACCGGGCGGGGCGCACGCAGGCGCAGCGGCAAGGCTTTCACTCGCGCGGCAAGCGCCTGCGGATCGGCGCGGGTGGCGCCGTCGGTGAGCTCGAACACCAGCGCGCACCTGGCGGCGTCCAGCCCGGCGCGGCGGCGCAGCCAGTCGCCGATGCTGTGCCTGCCGCGCGGTGCACCGAGGCGGTCGGCCAGCGCCGCCTGCGTGTAGCCCGGCGCCAGATCCAGCACCAGGCGGGCCTCGCCGCGCGCAGCAATCTGCTCGCGCAGCTCGGCACCGATCGCGTAGACCAGGCTGCCCTCGATGCCGTACTCGCTGAGCACGAACTCGCCTTGGCGCGAGCGGTCCGTGCCGTCGCGGTCCACCCAGTGCGCCACCACCGGTTTCAGCGGCGCGCCGGCGAAGCGCTGGCGCAGGTGGTCGCTCCAGTCGAGTTCGAAGCCGCAGTTGGCCGGCTGCAGCGGCGCGACGTCGATGCCCGCGCCCCGCAGCGGCGCCACCCAGCCGCCGTCCGAGCCCAGTTGCGGCCAGCTGGCGCCGCCCAGCGCGAGGATCGTCGCGTCGGCATGAAACATCCGCTCGCCCTGCGGCGTGGCGAAGCGCAACGCGCCGTCGGGCTGCCAGCCGAGCCAGCGATGCTGCACGTGGAAATCCACGCCCGCCTCGCGCACGCGGCGCACCCAGCGACGCAGCAGCGGCGCCGCCTTCAAGTCCCGCGGAAACACGCGGCCGGAGCTGCCGACGAAGGTTTCCACGCCCAGCTCGGCCGCCCACGCGCGCAGTGCCGGCGCATCGAACGTGGCCAACCAGCGACCGACCTGCGCCTGGTGCGCGCCGTAGCGGGTCACGAACCGTTCCGGCGCCTCGCCGTGGGTGAGGTTGAGGCCACCCTTGCCGGCCAGGAGGAACTTGCGTCCGACCGAACCCATCGCGTCATACAAGGCCACCGCCACGCCTGCGGCGCGCGCGGCCTCCGCGGCCATCAGACCGGCGGGACCACCGCCGATGACGGCGACTCGGGGCGTGGCGGGGTTGGGCATCCGGCCATGGTCGCATGCGTCATCGCGGCGCGCATGTTCACCGGTGGCCGCAGCCTGAATCGGAACTGACCGCGGGCCGCCGGGGCCGCGCTGGGCAGCCCGCGGGGGAAGCTCCCCATTCGGCAAGTTCTTTCGGCACGCGGCACGACGGAAAAACGCAAATTCATTCGAATGCGGGATTATCTCCGTCGGCCTTGCCGGAAGCGCAAGATAATCCACGCGGCGGCCATATTTTCGTGTGCTCTTTTCCATCCATGGCGACACGGACGCCGCGGCTGTCGGCTTTTGGGCGCCGCCGGACGTCGCCGAAACGCGGCGCAGCAAAACGCAAGTAATTACGCCGTGAGAGGCCGTTCGGCGGCGCGGAAACCGCTGTGACGAAAATCACCCCGGGCCGGAAAAAATCCTATTGACCGGTTTATTCGCGGCGCCCTAACGTCGAGCGGTTCGCCAACGGGGAGTTTGGCGAATGGTCCTGTCACGCAGCCATGCAATGGCGCATGGCCTGCAGTCAATGGCATACGACATGCCCGCAGCCGGCCCTCAAGGGATTACGGGGGAGGGTCGACCGAGGCGGGTACGGGATCGTCGGTCGTTCGAAAAGCCAACGAAAGCCGTGCGTGCACGGCACGTCAATCCATGAGGCTCGGCGGTCTCAGGGCAGCGCTTTGCCTCAAAAAACTTCGGGAGTCATTCATGCCAAGTCATCATTGTCTCAAGTTGCTGGCCGCAGCGATCAGTCTCGCCGCGGCCGGCACGCTGGGCGCCACGCCGGTGGCCGCGACCAGCGGCGGCAGCTTCGTCGCGTTGAACCAGCACGCCACCGTGCTGCGCCAGGGCGACACCGTCAGCGGTCCGCTTTCGAGCGCGCAGCCGATGCACATCGAGGTGGCGCTGAAACTGCGCAACCCGGCCCAGCTGCACAGCTTCATCGCCACCGCGCGGCACTCCACGCTGTCGATGGTGCAGCGTTCGATGACGGCACCGCAGTTCGTGGCCAGCTACTCGCCGACCGCCGACCAGGCGAACAAGGTGGCCGCCTGGCTGCGCGCCGCCGGCTTCACCAACGTGCAGATCGCGCCGAACCGCATGCTGGTGTCGGCCGATGGCCGCGCCGACACGGCCCAGGCGGCGTTCAAGACCACCTTCGCCCGGGTGCACACGCGCGATGGCCGCTCGGCCTTCATGCACAACGGCGACGTGCACATCCCGGCCTCGCTGCAGGACGTGGTGCTGTCGGTGATCGGCCTGCAGAGCGTGCACCAGGCGCATACCTTCGCCAAGCCGATGCAGGCGGGCTACGCCACGCAGGCGGTGACCGGGCACAACCCGGTCGAGTTCTCCTCGATCTACGGCGGCAGCGGCGTGGCCACCGCGGCCGGCGTGCCGGTGGGCATCGTCACCCAGGGCAAGATCACCCAGACCATCACCGACCTCAACACGTTCACCTCGCAGAACGGGCTGGCCACGGTGACCACGCAGACGGTCAACACCAACGGCACCAGCAGCGACACCAGCGGCCTGGGCGAGTGGAGCCTGGACAGCCAGGACATCGTCGGCATGGCCGGCGGCCAGGTCGGCAAGCTGATCTTCTACAACATCCCGACCCTGTCCAACAGCAACCTGACCGCCGACTTCAACACCATCGTCAACGCCAACGCGACCAAGATCATCAACGTGTCGCTGGGCGAGTGCGAGACCTATGCGCAGCAGGACGGCTCGGCCGCGGCCGACGACCAGATCTTCCAGCAGGCAGTGGCGCAGGGGCAGACCTTCTCCATCTCCACCGGCGACTCCGGCGCCGACGAATGCGGCGACGGTGGCGTCACGCCGAGCTGGCCGGCGGCCTCGCAGTACGTGGTGGCGGTGGGCGGCACCACGCTGAACGCGTCGACCACCACCTGGAACAGCGCCACCGTGTGGAGCGACGGCGGCGGCAGCTCCAGCACCTTCGAAGCCCAGCCGAGCTGGCAGAACGGCGTGGCCCCGGGCAGCACGCGCGGGCTGCCGGACATCGCCTACGATGCCGACCCCAACTCGGGCGCGAAGATCATCGTCAGCGGCGCCACCCAGCAGTACGGCGGCACCAGCCTGTCGGCACCGCTGTTCGCCGGCGCCTGGGCCCGCATCATCGCGATCAAGGGTTCCAACGTCGGCTTTGCCGCGCCGCTGCTGTACCAGTTGCCGGCGTCCGACTTCCACGACATCACTTCGGGCAACAACGGCGGCGAGAGCGCCAGTGCCGGCTACGACCTGGCTACCGGCCGCGGCGAGCTGATCGTCAGCGGCGCCGCCAATGACATCGGCGGCGGCGGCGGCAGCAGCAACGTGCCGCCAACGGCCAACTTCAGCGACAGCGTCAGCAACCTCACCGTGAACTTCACCGACAGCTCCAGCGACAGCGACGGCTCGATCGCCTCGCGCTCGTGGAACTTCGGCGACGGCAGCACCTCGACCGCGACCAACCCCAGCCACACCTATGCGGCGGCGGGTACCTACAGCGTGTCGCTGACGGTCACCGACAACGACGGCGCGACCAACACCAAGACGGCATCGGTGACGGTCAGCTCCGGCGGCGGTGGCGGCAACGTGCTGCAGAACGGCGTGGCGCTTACCGGCCAGTCCGGCGCGGCAGGCGCGCAGCTGATGTACACCGTGGTGGTACCGGCCGGCGCCAGCAACCTGGTGATCTCCGAGTCCGGCGGCACCGGCGACGCGGACCTGTACACCCGCTTCGGTTCGGCGCCGACCCTGTCCAGCTACGACTGCCGGCCGTACCTCACCGGCAACAACGAGAGCTGCACGGTGGCCTCGCCGCAGGCGGGCACCTACTACGTGATGCTCAACGGCTACCAGGCGTTCTCCGGCGTCAGCGTCAAGGCGAGCTGGAGCACCGGCGGCGGTGGCGGCGGCGGCAACGTGCTGCAGAACGGCGTGCCGGTGACCGGACTGCATGCGACGAAGAACAACGCCGTGTACTACACGATGGTGGTGCCGTCGGGTGCCAGCAACCTCAACATCAACATCGCCGGCGGCTCGGGTGATGCCGACCTGTACGTGAAGCTGGGTTCGCAACCGACCACCAGCAGCTACGACTGCCGTCCGTACGTGTCCGGCAACAGCGAGAGCTGCACCGCCTCGGCGCCGACCCCGGGCACCTACTACATCATGGTGCGCGCATACCGGGCCTACAGCGGCGTGACGCTGGAGGGCAGCTACACCCCGTAGCCCGCAAGCCCCACGCTGCGCGAGGGAAGCGCAGCTTTTCATGGAAGCCACGGAAGGCTTCGGCCTGCCCTGCCCGGGCAGGCCTTTTTTTTGCCCACGCCGGCACGGCAGGATGTATGGTCGGTTTTTTGCCGCCGAGGACCCACGATGCTGCGCTCGATGCTGCCGTCCGCCCTGCTCCTGCTTGCCTGCATGCCGGCCGCCGCCGCGACGGATCTTCCAGCGGTACCGCGCGAACAACCGGCGCTGCACGCCCTGGCCGAAGCGCCAAGCCAGGTCGAACTGCGCATGACGATCACCCGCCTGGTCGGCTTCGGCACCCGCCACACGCTGTCCGACACGAAGTCCGACAGCCGCGGCATCGGCGCCGCGAGGCGCTGGGTGAAGTCGCGCTTCGAGGCGATCTCGAAGGACTGCGGCGGCTGCATCGAGGTCGTCACGCCCTCGCAGGTGTTCACCGGCAAGCGCGCGCCCACGCCGACCGAGGTGATGGACGTGGTGGCGATCAAGCGCGGCAGCACGGACCCGGACCGCGTCATCGTGATCACCGGCCACCTGGACTCGCGCGTCACCGACGTGATGGACACCACCAGCGACGCACCCGGCGCCAACGACGACGCCTCCGGCGTGGCCGCGCTGATCGAGGCCGCGCGGCTGCTGTCGAAGCAGGACAACCGCGCCACCCTGGTGTTCGCCGCGCTGTCGGGCGAGGAACAGGGCCTGTACGGCGGCAAGGTGCTGGCCGACTACGCGGTGGCGCATGGCTGGAAGGTGGAGGCAGAACTCAACAACGACATCGTCGGCAACAGCCACGGCCAGAACGGCGTGATCGGCAACACCACCGTGCGGGTGTTTTCCGAGGGCACCAAGACCAACGAAAGCCAGGCGCAGGCCGACTACCGCCGCTACCACGGCGGCGAGGTGGATTCGCCCTCGCGCAACCTGGCGCGCTACATCGACCGTCTCGCCGACCAGTACCTGCCCGACTTCGACGTGCGCATGATCTACCGCACCGACCGCTTCGGCCGCGGCGGCGACCAGGTGCCGTTCCTGCAGGCCGGCTACCCGGCCGTGCGGGTCAGCGAGGCGCACGAGAACTACACCCGCCAGCACCAGGACCTGCGCAAGGAAGGCGGCATCGATTATGGCGACACCATCGACGGCGTCGACTTCCGCTACCTGGCCCGGGTCACCGCGCTCAACGCCATCACCATGGCCAGCCTGAGCCGCGCGCCGGCGCCGCCGACGCAGGTCGAGATCAAGGGCGCGCTGGCCACCGACACCACGGTGAGCTGGCACAAGGTGCCCGGCGCCGCCGGCTACCGCGTGCACTGGCGCGACACCACCGCGCCGCAATGGCAGTACGTGCGTGCGGTGGGCGACGTGGACCAGACGGTGCTGACCGACGTGGTGGTGGATGACTGGTTCTTCGGCGTGTCGGCGGTCTCGGCCGACGGCTACGAGAGCCCGGTGGTGTTCCCCGGTTTCGCCGGCAGCTTCGAGCGCTCGCCCGCCACGCCGGAACCGCCCGCCAAGTGACCTGCTTGGCGCTGCCGCTGCACCACGCAAGCTAAACTCCCGGCGATGGCCACGCCTCCCCGCAAACGCAAACCCCGCAAGCCCGGCGCCACCGCGCCGGCCGCGCGGCCGCGCGCGCGCGCGGCGACGGCGAAGCCCGCCGCCAAACCCGCCGTCGCACGCCCGGCGGACAGCTCCACCCGCGCCACCCGCGTGCTGGACTGGCTGCTGCAGAAACTGCCGGCACGCCATCGCGAGAAAGCCCGCGATTATCTGGTGCTGACCCGCATGGACCGCCCGATCGGCGCGCTGCTGCTGCTGTGGCCGACCTGGTGGGCACTGTGGCTGGCGGCCGGCGACTTTCCGCCGTGGAAGCCGCTGATCATCTTCACCCTGGGCGTGTTCGCGATGCGCGCGGCCGGCTGCGCGATCAACGACTACGCCGACCGCAAGCTCGACCCGCAGGTGGCACGCACCGCCGGACGGCCGATCGCCGCCGGGCGGGTGACCCCGCGTGAGGCGCTCGTCGTGTTCGCGGCGCTGCTGGGATTTGCCTTCGTGCTGGTGCTGTTCACCAACGCGCTGACCATCAAGCTGTCCTTCGCCGGCGCGGCACTGGCGGCGATCTATCCGTTCACCAAGCGCTGGACCTATCTGCCGCAGGTGGTGCTGGGCGCGGCGTTCGGCTGGTCGATCCCGATGGCGTTCGCCGCGGTGACGCATACCGTGCCGCCGCTGGGCTGGCTGCTGTTCATCGGCAACATCCTGTGGTCGGTGATCTACGACACCGAGTACGCGATGGTCGACCGCGACGACGACCTCAAGGTCGGCGTGAAATCCACCGCGATCCTGTTCGGCGATGCCGACCTGCCGATCCTCGGCATGCTGATGGGCACCCTGCTGCTGGCCCTGCTGTTCGTCGGCCAGCGCGCCGGCCTGGGCTGGCCGTACTGGCTGGCCCTGCTTGGGGTCGCCGGCCTGTTCGGCTACCAGCTGTGGCTGATCCGCCGGCGCGCGCGCGACGCCTGCCTGGCCGCCTTCCGCCACAACAACTGGCTGGGCCTGACGCTGTGGGTCGGCATCGTGCTGGCGCTGGCGGTGAAGTAGCGACGAGCGAGGGAAGAGGAGCGAGAGAAAAGCCGAGGCGTACTGCACGGCAGTTTTCTCTCACTTCTCACTCCTCTCCATTCACCCCTGCCTTGAAGGCGCGCGCGCCAGCGCCCACACATCCACCCGCGGCACGCCGGCGCGCTTGAGCACGCGGGCGCATTCGGCCAGCGTGGCGCCGGTGGTCATCACGTCGTCGAGGATCGCCACGTGCGCGGGCGGCGCCAGCCCGGGACACAACGCGAAAGCGTCCTTGACGTTGCGGCGGCGGCCGACCGCGTCCAGCTCGGTCTGCGCCTCGGTGCGGCGCGAGCGTTGCAGCACGTCGTGGCGCAGCGGCACGCCCAGCGCACGCGCCAGCGGCCGGGCCAGTTCCAGCGCCTGGTTGTAGCCCCGCTGGCGCAACCGGCTGCGGTGCAGCGGCACGGTGATCAGCAGCGAGGGAGGTTCGATCGGGTGCGGCTCGCGTTGCCACAGGCTGGACAGTACCCGGCCGGCAGCGAGGTCGCGGCCGAACTTGAAGCGCGATTCGAGCCGGTCCAGCGGCCAGTCGTAGCGGAACGGCGCCCATGCCGCGTCCCAGGGCGGCGCATGCTGCTGGCATTCGCCGCACAACGCGGCCGTGGTCGCCAACGGCAACGCGCAGCGCGCGCAGCAATGGCGATTGCGCGGTATCTCCGCCGCGCAGGCGGCGCACAGGTCGATGCCGCCGTCGCCCGGCGCGCCGCACAGCAGGCACCGCAGCGGCAGCAGCCATCGCTGCAACATGGGCAAGGACCGCAGCAGACTGGTCTTGTACATGGGCTCCCCTTCCCGCACCCGCCGATGGTAGCGGCAACCGGCGCTCCGCGCGGAATGCGCCGGATGCGCACGAGGTCTACACTCGATGGCCGTCATCATTGCCATGGCGTCCGCCACACCATCGCTGCCCTGTGTCCACCACGACCTGGAGGTTCGCATGACCACGACCCGCGACGGCAACGCCGCACCATCGACCTGGCCCGCGATCGCCGGCACCGCGCTGCGCGTCGCCTTCGGCGTGATCTGGGCGGTCAGTGCCGCGCTGACCTGGACCGACGGCTTCGCCGACCACTACGTCGGCTACCTGCACAACGCGGCCACCGGCCAGCCGGCGTGGTCGGCGTGGTGGTTCGACATGTGGATCGCGCTGGTGACGCCGAACGTGGGCCTGTTCGTGTGGGCCACGCGCATCGCCGAGACGCTGCTGGCGCTGGCCCTGCTGCTGGGCTTCGCGCGCAAGATCACCTACATCGTGGGCATCCTGTTCAGCCTGCTGATCTGGAGCACGGCCGAGGGTTTCGGCGGGCCGTATTCGGTCGGCGCCAACAACATCGGCGCGGCGATCAGCTTCGTGCTGATCTTTGCCGCGCTGATCGTGATCAACCTGCGCGCCGGCCCCAGCCCGTACAGCCTCGACTACCTGATCGAGAGCCGCTGGCCGCGCTGGCGCCGGTATTCCGAGTGGAACAACCGCGTTCCGCTGGAGCAGGTGCCGCATCTTTCCTGGCGCGTGCAGGCGCCCGCGCTGGCTGGCGTGCTGCTGCTGGTGGCGCTGCTGCTGGCCGGCCTGCACAGCGCGCTGAACGTGCGCAGCGCCAGCCCGACCGCCGCCGCCGCCGCGGTGACGCCGCTGTCGCTGGCCTCCAGCGAACCGATCAAGCAGGCCCGCGATGCGCGCCTGCCGCCGCTGCAGCCGGGCGACAGCGTGGACGTGCACATCACCTCCAGCGACGACAAGGTGGAGATCGCCAGCGGCGTGCAGTACCAGGCCTGGACCTTCGGCAAGACCGTGCCCGGCCCGGTGATCCACGTGCGTCAAGGCCAGACGGTGAACGTCACCCTCACCAACCGCGGCACCATGCAGCACTCGATCGACTTCCACTCGGCCATCACGCCGCCCAGCCTGCACTACGTGGACATCATGCCGGGCGAGTCGATCAGCTTCTCGTTCGAGGCCAAGGTGCCGGGCGCCTTCCTCTACCACTGCGGCACGCCGCCGGTGCTGCTGCACATCGGCAACGGCATGTACGGCGCGATCATCGTCGATCCGGCCACCCCGCTGCCGCCGGCCGCCGAGAGCTACGTGCTGGTGCAGGGCGAGTGGTACACCCAGCAGGTCTCCGGCACGCTGATGGCGGGCAGCTACGAGAAGATGCAGCAGATCCGCCCGGACGAGGTGGTGTTCAACGGCGCCGCCTTCCAGTACGTCGCCCACCCGCTGACCGCCAAGCCGGGCGACCTGGTGCGCCTGTACGTGGTCAACGCCGGCCCGAACCTGTGGAGCGCGTTCCACGTGATCGGCGCGATCTTCGACAAGGTCTATCCCGGCGGCAACCCGGCGCAGGCCATCGACGGCGTCTCCACCTACACCGTGGGGCCGGGCGAGGGCGCGGTGTTCGACCTCACCCTGGACAAGGCGGGTCATTATCCGTTCGTGGACCACTCCATGGCGCACGCCGTGCTCGGCGCGCAGGGCATCCTGGAGATTTCCAATCCGGGCGAGGCACTGGCCAAGCCGACGATCACCAAGGCGCCGGCCGACGCCAATGCCGCCCCGCCACCGCCGGCGGCCACCGGTCCGTACGCGTTCGACCCGGCGCACGGCGCGCAGCTGTACGCCACCTACTGCGCCGCCTGCCACCAGCCCACCGGGCTGGGCTTGCCCGGTGCGTTCCCGCCGCTGAAGGGCAACCCCGCCGTGCTGGACGCGGACCCGACCAAGCATCTGGACGTGATCCTGCACGGCCTGCAGGGCGTGGCCATCGACGGCGTCAGCTACCCCAGCGCGATGCCGCCGTTCGCCGCCAGCCTCAACGATGCGGACATCGCCGACATCGCCAATCACGAACGCATCTCGTGGGGCAACCAGGCCAAGCAGGTGACCGCCGAGCAGGTGAAGGCGGTGCGCGACGGCAGCAAGTAGCATCGCGGCAGCCCGCACTTCGTCAACCTGAGCACGGATACGCAAGGTTGACGAAGCGGCGGGCGGCGCCCACACTGCGCGGCCTCTGACCCAGGAGCCCGCCATGCCCGCCGCCATCCGCCACGACTGGAGCCGCGACGAGGTCGTCGCGCTGTTCGCGCTGCCGTTCAACGAACTGCTCTATCGCGCGCATGGCGTGCATCGCGAACACCACGATCCGAACGCGGTGCAGGTATCCACCCTGCTGTCGATCAAGACCGGCGGCTGCCCCGAGGATTGTGCGTATTGCCCGCAGGCGCAGCGCTACGACACCGGCGTGCAGGCGCAGAAACTGCTGGAGATCGACGAGGTGCTGCAGCGCGCCCGCGCCGCCAAGGCGGCAGGCGCCAGCCGCTTCTGCATGGGCGCGGCATGGCGCGGGCCGAAGGATCGCGACATCCCCAAGGTCGCCGCCATCGTCAGCGCGGTGAAGGGCCTGGGCCTGGAAACCTGCGCCACCCTGGGCCTGCTCGGCGACGGCCACGCGCAGCAGCTCAAGGACGCGGGCCTGGACTACTACAACCACAACATCGACACCGCGCCGGAGTTCTACGGCGAGATCATTCACACCCGCGAGTACCAGGATCGTCTGGTCACGCTGCAGCAGGTGCGCGACGCCGGCCTGAAAACCTGCTGCGGCGGCATCGTCGGGATGGGCGAGACGCGCGAGCAGCGCGCCGGCCTGCTGCAAGCGCTGGCCAACCTGCCCGAGCATCCGCAGTCGGTGCCGATCAACCAGCTGGTGCCGGTGCCGGGCACGCCGCTGGCCAATGCCGAACCGCTGGACCCGTTCGAGTTCGTGCGCGCGATCGCAGTGGCGCGCATTCTGATGCCGCGCTCGATCGTGCGCCTGTCCGCCGGCCGGCAGCAGATGGACGACGCGGTACAGGCGCTGTGCTTTTTCGCCGGCGCCGGGTCGATTTTCTACGGCGAAAAGTTGCTGACCACCGGCAACCCGGACGTGGAAGCCGACCGCGCGCTGTTCCGCCGGCTCGACCTGCATCCGATGGACGTCACGGAGAGCGAAACCATGGACGACCACGGCAACGCGGGTTGCGACCGCGGCTGCGGCTGCGGTGCGGCGGCATAGCGCCTCAGCCTGTCCGAACCGTGAGCACGCTCCGCCCCGACCTCCTGCAACGGCTGGCCGTCCAGACGGCCGAGCGCGAGCGCGCCGACCTGCGCCGCCGCCTGCGCACCATCGACCACGTCGACGGCCCCTGGCTGCAAAGCGGCAGCCGGCGCCTGCTCTCGTTCTGCAGCAACGACTACCTCGGCCTGGCGCAGCACCCCTCGCTGATTGCCGCACTCCGCCGCGCCGCGGGCGAGCAGGGCGTCGGCAGCACCTCGGCGCACCTGATCTGCGGCCACCGCGCCGCGCACGCGCAACTGGAAGAAGCCCTGGCCGCGTGGACCGGACGCGAGCGCGCACTGCTGTTCTCCACCGGCTACATGGCCAACCTGGGCGTGATGCAGACGCTGCTGACACGCGGCGACGTCTGCGTGCAGGACAAGCTCAACCACGCCTGCCTGCTCGATGGCGCCAGGCTCAGCGGCGCCGAACTGAAGCGCTATCTGCATGCCGACGTGGCCGCCGCCGCGCGCCAGCTGGCGGCCCATCCCGGGGCGGCCGCCATGCTCGCCACCGACGGCGTGTTCAGCATGGACGGCGACGTCGCGCCGCTGCGGCAGTTGGCGCAGTTGTGCGCCGGCGAACGCGCCACCCTGATGGTCGACGACGCGCATGGCTTCGGCGTGCTTGGCGACGACGGCGCCGGCAGCCTCGACGCGGCCAGGCTGGGCCAGCACGAAGTGCCGCTGCTGATGGCCACGTTGGGCAAGGCGCTCGGCTGCAGCGGCGCCTTCGTGGCCGGGCCGGCGGCACTGATCGAAGGGCTGGTCCAGTTCGCGCGGCCGTACATCTACACCACCGCGCTGCCGCCGGCGCTGGCCGCGGCCGCACGGGAGGCGGTGCGGCTGGCGCGGAGCGAAAGCTGGCGGCGCGACAAGCTGGCCGCGCTGATTGCCCGTTTCCGCGCCGGCGCCGCGCAGCTCGGCCTGCCGCTGACGGATTCGGCAAGCGCCATCCAGCCGCTGCTGCTGCGCGGCGCCGACGCCGCGCTGGCCGCGGCGCAGGCGCTGGAGCGCCGCGGCCTGCTGGTCGTCGCCATCCGCCCGCCGACCGTGCCCGCCGGCCAGGCGCGGCTGCGCATCACGCTCTCCGCGGCGCACGAGGAAACGCAGGTGGATGCGCTGCTCGACGCACTGGCTGATCTGCCGCAGGAACCGCGTGCGACCGGCCCCGTATAATCACGCGTTGTCTTGCGCCTTTTCCCCCATGAACGTCGCCAACATCGCCGCCTACCGCTTCGTCGCGCTGGACGACCTGCCCGCGCTGCGCGGGCGCGTGCGCGAACGCGCCGAGGCGCTGGCGCTCAAGGGCACGGTGCTGCTGGCGCCCGAAGGCATCAACCTGTTCCTCGCCGGCACCCGCGCGGCCACCGACGCCTTCATGACCTGGCTGCGCGAGGACACGCGCTTTGCCGCGCTGGAAGCAAAGCGATCGTGGTCCGACACGGTGCCCTTCGGCCGCCTGCGCGTGCGCCTCAAGCGCGAGATCATCACCCTGCGCATGCCCGCGCTGCGCCCCGCCGAAGACCGCGCGCCCGGCGTGGACGCGAAAACGCTCAGGCGCTGGCTGGACCGGGGTCGCGACGACGCCGGCCGCGAGGTGGTGATGCTCGACACCCGCAACGACTACGAGACCGACGCCGGCGCTTTCGCCCACGCCGTGGACTATCGCATCGCCCGCTTCACCGACCTGCCCGCCGCGCTCGCCGCCGACCGCGCACGCTATGCCGGCAAGACCGTGGTGCCATACTGCACCGGCGGCATCCGCTGCGAGAAGGCCGCGATCTACATGGAGGAGCTGGGCATCGAGCACGTGCGCCAGCTCGACGGCGGCATCCTGAAATACCTGGAAGTCACCGACGGCGCGCACTGGCAGGGCGGCTGCTTCGTGTTCGACGGACGCGGCGCCGTGGGTGCCGATCTGCTTCCGCTTCCGCCGGAGGCGGGCGCATGAGCCTCTTCATCGGGAAAGCCGGCCACGGCCCGCTGCCGCTGGTGCTGCTGCACGGCTGGGCCATGCACGGCGGCGTGCTGGCGCCGCTGGTCGAGGCGCTGCAGGCGCAGTGCACGATGTACGTGGTCGACCTGCCCGGCCACGGCCACTCGCGCGACTGCGGCCTGCCGCTGGAGCCGCACGCGTGCGCCGCGGCGATCGCCGCCGCCACGCCGCCGGCGCTCTGGTTCGGCTGGTCGCTGGGCGGGCTGATCGCGTTGACCGCCGCGCTGGAGCTGCCGCACCAGGTGCACGGGCTGGCCATGCTGTGCGCCACGCCGAAGTTCGTGCGCGACGCCGGCTGGCCGCACGGCAGCGATCCGGCGCTGGTGCAGCAGCTGGCCAGCGACCTGGAAACCGACTACCACGCCACCCTCGAACGCTTCCTGGCGCTGGAGGCGATGGGCAGCGCCGATCCGCGCGGCGAGTTGCGCCACCTGCGCGAGCTGGTGTTCGCCCGCGGCGAACCGGACGCGCGCGTGCTGCAGGAAGGCATCGGCATCCTGCGCGACAGCGACCGCCGCGCCGCGCTGCCCGACCTGGCCGTAGCCAGCACCTGGATCGCCGGACGCCGCGACCGGCTGGTGCCGCCGCAGGCGATGGCCTGGTCGGCCAGCCAGTGCGGCGGCGACAGCCACGAGATCGCGCAGGCCGGCCACGCGCCGTTCTTCGGCCACGCCGGCGCGGTGGTCGAAGCCCTGCAGCCCCTGTTCGCCCGGCTTGATCGCCGCGCCACCACGAGTCTCCTCCATGAGTGATTTCCAGCTCGACCAGCGCCAGGTGCGCCGCAACTTCGGCGCGGCGGCCGGCACCTACGAACGGCACGACGCACTGCAGCGCGAGGTGCAGACCCACCTGCTGGAGCGGCTGTCGTTCTATCTCGACACCCCGCAGCGGGTCGTCGACATCGGCGCCGGCACCGGCCGCGGCACGGCCCTGCTCAAGCGGCGCTATCCGAAAGCCGAGGTGATCGCCATCGACCTGGCGCTGCCGATGCTGCGCGCGGCCAGGCAGCACAGCAGCTGGCGCAGGCCGTTCGACCGCGTGTGCGCCGAGGCCCGCGCGCTGCCGCTGGCCGACCACAGCGTGGACGTGCTGCATTCGAACCTCTGCTTCCAGTGGATCGACGACCTGCCGGCGCTGTTCGGCGAATGCATGCGCGTACTCAAGCCCGGCGGGCTGATGGCGTTCTCCAGCTTCGGTCCCGACACCCTGATGGAGCTGCGCGCCGCGTGGGCCGCGGCGGACGAGCGCGCCCACGTGGGCCGCTTCCTGGACATGCACGACGTGGGCGACGCGATGCTCGCCGCCGGGCTGCGCGACCCGGTGCTGGACGTGTTCCGCTACACCCTCACCTACAGCGAGCCGCGCAAGTTGCTGGAGGAGCTGCAAGGCCTGGGCGCCACCAATGCCGACCGCCAGCGCGAGCGCGGGCTGACCGGCAAGTCGCGCTATCGGCGCATGCTCGCCGCCTACGAAACCATGCGCCGCGACGGCCGCATCCCGGCCACCTGGGAGGTGGTCAGCGCGCACGCCTGGGGCCCGCCGGTGGGGCAGCCGCGTCGCGTGGGCGGGGTGGAAATCGCCAGCTTCTCGATCGACAAGCTGCGCGGTTCGCGGCGGTAAAAACCAAGCATGAAACATGCCCCGCGCCTGTCGGCCGCGCGACGAGTTTGCGGAATCCCCAACGGGCGCACGTTTTTCGCCGGCGGATGCGATCATGGTGGCGGCTCCGGCAATGCATACAGGGGGGCCTGATGATCGAGCTGGAAATCCAGGCCCTGTCGGAACGACGCGAGGGCCTGCTGATCGAAGTCGGCCGGCTCGTGCTGGCCAGCGGTTTCACCCTGCAACGGCAACGGCTGGTCCAGGATCCGCACGGCATCCTGCTGACCATGGTGGTGCGCGGACCGCCGCGGAAAAAACGCGCGCTGGCGGAGGCGCTCGATGCCTACGAGCGCATCATCAGCTTCGAACTGGAACCGGTCACGCCGGGTGAAGAGCGCGCGCACTTCGCTGCCTCGCGCGCGCCGTCGGCCTACGCGCCGCCGCCCCTTCCGGCCGCGCCAACGGCGGCGGAGACGGCGCCGCCCGCGGCGCGGACAACGCCCGCGGCCGCGACTGCGTCGAGCGCCCCCGCTTTCGACGAGGTCGCACCGGTCAGGCTGGCCACGCCGACGGCGGCACCCGCGCCTGCTGTGGTCCCGGTCGACGTGCGGTTGGCGCCGGAGCCGGATCTCGAATTCATCCTGCCGCAGCCGGCACCGGCGCCGCCCACGCCCACGGCCACGGCCGAGCCGGAAGCTCCGTTCGTGGAACTGGTCCCGCTCGAACCGGACCAGGCGGCTGTCGACAAGCTGCTGGCGAAACTGGCCGGCGAGTATCCGCAGATCATGCCGCGGCTGCAGCAGCTGGATCGCGCAGTGGCCGAGGCGGCGCGCGAACCGACGCTGGCGCTGGCGGGCCGGCGCATCGGCGCGTGGGTCGCCCAGCGCGAACCGGCGCCGGGCGAACAGCTCGGCCTGGAACAGGCGATCACGCAACTCGGCGTGCCGGCGCTGCGTGCGCTGGTGGAGACGGAACAGGACGGCAGCCAGCTGCACATCCGCCACAGCCCGCTGTGCGGCGAGCCCGGCCATTCCGGCTGCGTCTTCTTCAGCGGCTTCCTGGAGGGCCTGCTGGCGCCGGTGCTGGACGGCCGCGAGCTGTCGGTCTTCGCGGTGTGCTGCCGCAGCTACGGCGCGGACGACTGCGTGCTGGCACTGTCGGACTGATCAGCGCGTCCTGGCGCGGTGCCGGAAGCAGCCCACCAGGTGGTCGTCGACCATCCCGGTGGCCTGCATCAGCGAGTAGCAGATGGTGCTGCCGACGAAGCGGAAGCCGCGCTTCTTCAGCGCCTTGCTCATGCGGTCGGACTCCGCGGTGGTGGCCGGCACCTCGGCCGGTTCGCGCCAGCGGTTGACCACCGTGCGGCCCTCGACGAAGGACCACAGATAGCCGTCCAGACTGCCGAACTCCGCGATCGCCTCCTGCGCGGCGCGCGCATTGTCGCGCGCCGAGTACACCTTCAGGCGATTGCGGATGATGCCCGGGTCGAGCAGTACCTTCCCCAGTTCACGGTCGCTCATCGCGGCGACGCGGGCGATGTCGAAATCGTGGAAGAGCTTGCGGTAGTGCGCGCGCTTGGCCAGCACGGTGCGCCAGGAAAGCCCCGCCTGGGCGCCCTCCAGGCAGAGGAACTCGAACAGTCCGCGGTCGTCGTGCAGCGGCACGCCCCACTCGGTGTCGTGGTAGGCGCGCATCAGGGCATCGCCGGCGGTGGCCCAGCTGCAGCGAATCGGTTCGGCGGGTTTGCTCATGGCGACTTCACGTGGCTGTCGGTCCACGCACCGTAGCGGACGCCGTTACACTTGTCGCCCCTCTTCCGGCCCATGTCGATGCCGCCTTCCCGTTCACCCCAGCGCGGCGCCGTGCTGGCCATGCTCGCCACCATCGTGCTGTGGGCCTACAGCTGGATCGTGATGAAGCAGGTGCTGGCCTGGGCCGGCCCGTTCGATTTCGCCGCGCTGCGCTACCTGCTTGGCGCGGCGGTGCTGTTCGCGGCGCTGCTGCTGTCGCGGCGTTCGCTGCGGCCGCCGCCACTGGGCGCGACGATCCTGATCGGCCTGTGCCAGACCGCCGCGTTCCAGGGCCTGGAGCAATGGGCGCTGCTCGACGGCGGCGCCGGCCACGTCGCGCTGCTCGCCTACACCATGCCGTTCTGGGCCGTGCTGCTGGCGTGGCTGCTGCTGCGCGACAAGCCGACGCCCCGGCAGTGGCTGGGGCTGGCGCTGGCCGCCATCGGCCTGCTCTGCATCATCGAGCCCTGGCGGCCGATGGGCAGCGTCATGAGCACCCTGCTGGCCATCCTCGGCGGACTGGCCTGGGCCGCCGGCACCGTGCTCAGCAAGCGCCTGTTCCAGCGCCACGCACCGGACGTGCTCAACCTCACCGCGTGGCAGATGCTCGCCGGCGGCGTCGCCCTGGGCCTGTTCGCGCTGGTGATGCCGCAGCGGCCGCTGGTGTGGAGCTGGGCCTTCGTCGGCGGCCTCGCCTACAGCGTGGTGCTGGCGTCGGCGGCGGCCTGGTGGCTGTGGTCGATCGTGCTGCAACGCCTGCCTACCACCGTGGCCAGCGTGTCCAGCCTCGGCGTACCCGTGCTGGGCGTGCTGCTGGCCTGGTGGCTGCTGCACGAACAGCCGTCTGCGCTGGAAGCGACCGGCATCGTGTTCGTGCTGCTGGGCCTGCTCGCGGTCAGCGGCGCGCGGCTGCCGCGACGCCGGCAGGAGTCCGCCCGCAGCTGACCCTACGGCCAGGGGAGCGCCTGCAGGTCGACGTTGCCGCCGGTGATCACCACGCCGACGCGCTTGCCCGCGAAGCGTGCCGGCTGCTGCAGGATCGCCGCCAGCACGGTGGCGCTGGACACTTCCACCACCTGCTTCAGCTCCGACCACAGCAGTTGCATCGCCGCGATCGTCTCGGCGTCGCTGACGGTGATGACCTCGACCTGGTGCGCGCGCAGCGCGGCGAGGTTGCGTTCGCCGACCAGCGCGCGCAGGCCGTCGCAGACCGTATCCGGCACGACCGTGGTGACGCGCTCGCCGCGCGCCATCGACTGCGCCGCGTCATCCGCGCCGAGCGGTTCGGCACCGAACAGCTCCAGCGCCGGATCGAGGCCGTGCGCGGCGATCGCCACGCCGCTGGCCAGCCCGCCACCGCCGACCGGGGTGATCAGGGCATCCAGCTCGGGAATCTGCTGCAACAGCTCCAGCGCCACCGTGCCCTGCCCGGCGATGACCCGGCTGTCGGCATACGGGTGCACCAGCTCCGCCCCGGTGGCGCGGCGTACCTCTTCGCACTTCGCCTCACGCGCGGCCTGGGTCGGCGCGCAGCGGTGCAGGGTGGCGCCGGCACGCTCGATCGCCGCGAGTTTGACGCGCACCGCGCCCTCGGGCACCACCACGTGGGCGGCGATGCCGCGGGTTGCCGCGGCCAGCGCCAGCGCGTTGCCGTGGTTGCCGGAGGAATGGGTGACCACGCCGTGCGCGGCCTGCGCCTCGTCCAGCGACCACACCGCATTGCAGGCGCCGCGGAACTTGAACGCGCCGCCGCGCTGCAGGTGCTCGCACTTGAAATAGAGTTTCGCACCGCTCAGCGCGTCCAGCGCCGGACTGCACATCACCGGCGTCACCCGCGCGTGCGGCGCGATGCGCGTGGCCGCGGCGCGAACCTGCGCCAGGTCGGGAAGCTCTTCGATGGATTGGCTCATGAACCGATGACCTCGATGCCGCAACGGAAATGGCGCGTGGCGCCGGGCTCCAGCGTGATCGCCGCGGTGCACTCGGGCCGGTTGAACGCGTCGGCCATGCATTCCATCGGCTCCAGCGCGACCGCCCGGCGCACGTCGCGCGCCACCGTATCGGCGGTGAACGCGTGCATCACGCCACGCTCCTGCCATATCGCGAGGGCGAAGCCGCGCGACGGGTCGCCCAGGCGGGTGCGGATGCGACCGTCGGCATCCGCCTCCAGGTCGGTGTAGCCCTGGTCGAGGATGCTGTCGCCGATGCGCCGCGGTTCGCGGAAATCCAGCGCGGGCGCATCGTCGAGCGCCACGTACGCGGCCTCGCCGGGCAGCGCGATCAGGTCGCCGCCGGTACGGATCAGGGTCTGCGCGGGAATCTGCAGCGGCCAGTCGTCGACCAGGCCACCGCCGGGCAGGCGGAAATACGGATGCCAGCCGAAGAAGCACGGCGCGGAACTGTCGCCGACATTTTCCATGCGTGCATCCAGGCGCAAGCCCGCATCGTCCAGGGTGAACTCCACCGCCAGGTCGATCGCATGCGGATAGCCCGGGCGCGGACGGATCGCCGCGGTGGCCAGCCGCACGCTGGCGGCCGCATCATCGGCAGCCAGCCGGTCGAGGTCGAACAGCGTGTCGCGCACGAAGCCGTGGCGGCTGGCCCGCTCGCTGCCGACCACGCCCGGATCGAGATCCTGCGCCACGCCGTCGAAACGGTAGCGCGCATCGGCGACGCGGCCGGCGAACGGCACCATGATCGCGAAGCGCGAACCCGGGCGCTGCCGCACCTCGTCGGCGTCGCGGTAGCCGTCGGCGAGGTCGTGCAGGCCATCGCCGAAAGGCACCTCGAAACCGAGCAGCGCGGCGCCACGCAAGGCCACGCGCACGTGGCGGTTTCCCGCGTGGTCGCGCAACCTCACGATGGGCTGCGTGCCCAGCCAGGCACGCTCCGCGCCGTAGCGGGTGGAGGCGGAAGCTGTCACCGGATTCTCCTGCGCTTGAACCCGCCCATGTTAGCCTGATCCATCCCCCACCCACGTTGTTCCTTCCATGCATGCACTTACTCCGCAAGCCAGTCCGGTGATCCGGCTGCGCGATTACCAGCCGCCCGCCTGGCGGGTCGAGTCGATCGAACTGGAGGTCGAGCTCGACATCGACGCCAGCGACATCGCCGCGCGCTTGCAGTTGCGCCGCGATCCGGGGCAGGCGTTGCCGCTGCGTCTCGACGGCGAGAACCTGCAGCTGCTGTCGATCGCGCTCGACGGTCGCCAGCTCGACGCGGGCGCGTACCGCTACGACGGGCGCGTGCTTGAAGTCGACGGCGCCCGCGACGGCAGCGTGCTGGAGACCCGCGTGCGCGTGCGGCGGGCCGCGAACACGGCGCTGGAAGGGCTGTACCTGTCCGGCCCGCGCGAGAGCGGCTTCCTGCTCACGCAGTGCGAGGCCGAGGGTTTTCGCCATATCACTTTCTTCCCCGATCGCCCCGACGTGCTGTCGACCTATACGGTGACCCTGCGTGCCGACCGCACCCGTTTCCCCGTGCTGCTGGCCGGCGGCAACCCCGCCGGCGCCGGCGAACTCGAGGGCGGCCGGCACTGGGCGCGCTTCGTCGATCCGCACCCCAAGCCGAGCTACCTGTTCGCCCTGGTCGCCGGTCGCCTGGAGCACATCGCGCGCGACTACCGCACCGCCGACGGCCGCGACGTGCAGCTGAAGATCTGGGCCGAAGCGGACGCCATCGACCGCTGCCACTATGCACTGGACGCGCTCGAACGCGCGATGCGCTGGGACGAACAGCGCTACGGCCGCAACTACGACCTCGACGTGTTCCACGTGGTCGCCACCCACGACTTCAACATGGGTGCGATGGAAAACAAGGGCCTCAACATCTTCAACGCGAAGTACCTGCTGGCCGATCCGGACTCCACCACCGACGACGAGTACCGCCACGTCGAGGCGGTCGTCGCGCACGAGTATTTCCACAACTGGAGCGGCAACCGCGTCACCTGCCGCGACTGGTTCCAGCTCAGCCTGAAGGAAGGCCTCACGGTGTTCCGCGAGCAGAGTTTCTCGGCCGACATGAACTCCGCGCCGCTCAAGCGCATCGAGGACGTCGCCCTGCTGCGCCGCGCCCAATTCCCCGAGGACGCCGGCCCGCTGGCCCACCCGGTACGCCCGGCGCAGTACAGCGAGATCAACAACTTCTATACCGCCACCGTGTACGAGAAGGGCGCCGAGCTGGTGCGCATGCTGGCCGGCCGGCTCGGCCCTGACGGGTTCCGCCGCGGCATGGACAGGTACTTCGAGCGCAACGACGGCCGCGCCGCCACGCTGGAGGATTTCCTCGGCGCGCTGGGCGAGGCCAACGGCATCGACTTGCTGCCGTACCTGGCCTGGTACGGCCGTAGCGGCACGCCGCGGCTGCGCGCGCACGGCCACCACGACGCGGCACGCCGCGAATACATCCTCAAACTCGGCCAGCACGCCCCCGCCGGTGCCGGTTCGTCCGCACACGCGCCGCTGCCGATCCCGGTGAAACTGGCACTGTTCGCGGACGACGGGCGCATGCTGCCGCTGCAGCTGGCCGGCGAGGCGACCGACGCGGGCAGCGAGCGCGTAGTAGTGCTGGAGCAGGCCGAGCAGACGCTGGTCTTCACCGGCGTGGACGCGCCGCCGGTGCCCTCCCTGCTGCGTGGCTTCTCCGCCCCGGTGATCCTGGAGTGCGGCTACACGCCCGCCGAACTCGCGCTGCTGCTGACGCACGATCCCGATGGCTTCAACCGATGGGAAGCCGGCCAGCTGCTGGCCGCGCGCGCCTACGAAAACCTGCGCGACGGCAACACCGACGCCGCCCTGTGCGCCTGGACCGGGGCGCTGGCACGGCTGTTCGCCGACGACCAGGCGGACGACGCCCTGCTGGCCGACCTGCTCACCCCGCCCGGCGAGATCGAACTGGCCGAACGCGAGGGCGCGGTCGACCCCGAGCGCATCCACCAACTGCGCCAGCTGCTGCAGCGTCGACTGGCCGACGAACTGGGCGCGGAAGCGCTGGAACAGCGCTACCGCACGCTGGCCACGCGCACCTCCGCGGCGCTGGACGCGCCCAGCCAGGCCAGTCGCCGACTCAAGCGGCGCGTGCTGGAATTGCTGGAAGCGTGCGCCGCCGAGCGGGCGCAGCAGCTGGCCGCGGAGCAGTATCGCGCGGCGCCCGGCATGACCGATCGACTCGCCGCACTCGCGGTGCTGGCGCGCGGGCAAGGCGGCGAGGGCGAGCGCGCGCTGGCCGACTATCGACAGCGCTACGCCGGCAATGCGCTGGCGCTGGACAAATGGTTTGCGGTGCAGGCGCAGTTGCCCGGCATGCCGGCATTGCCCCGCGTGATGCGGCTGGAAAAGGATGCCGCGTTCACCCTGCACAACCCCAACCGGGTGCACTCGCTGCTGGGCACCTTCGTGCGCGGCAACCCCAGCGGGTTCCATCGCGCCGACGGAGCCGCCTATCGCTTCCTGACCGAACGGCTGGTTGAGCTCGATGCGCTCAATCCGCAGGTGGCCGCGCGCCTGGCGACGGCATTCAACGGCTGGCAGCGGCTGGAACCCGGGCGCCGCAGCCTCGCGCAGGCGGCGATCGCGGAACTGGCCGGACGTGCGGGGTTGTCACGCAACCTGGGCGAGATCATCGGCAACGTGCTGAACCACTGAAACCGGCCGCCTGAAACCCGCCGCGCCGCGCCCGGGCGGCGGCGGATCATCCCCGCGGGCTCGGGCCCGCGGGGTGGCGCGGCCATTCAGATGGCCAGGTGGTCCAGCGCCTCGAGCAGGCTCTGCATGCGCGACTCGAGGTCCGGCTGGCGGTCGTCGCGCTCGTCGCAGTCGAACTCGCTCAGGTGATCCATCGCCATCTCGACCTCGCCGATTTCGACCAGCAGGTCGTGGTGCGGGTAGACGGGTTGGAAATCGAAGCTCATGTCCATGGCGAATTCCTGATGAGGACAGTGGATGGGTAGTCATCGGGAAGCATCACCCGTGCCAATGTGTGATCACTATCACAGCCGGCCCATCCCGCCAGCCGCCACACTGACGTCCCGCGTCAGCTGTTGCCGCCGACCGGCATAAAATCCCTTTTCAGTCACCCCTCGTTCACGCGTCCGCGGCGAAGATCGAGCCCAAGCTTTCCTCATTCGCTTTCTGGCGCCCGGCAATACGGTCATCCTGGATTCCCCCTGTTCCTGAGACCGCCTGGCGCCAGATCTACACCCCACGAAGCCCCGCGCATCCCGCGGGGTTTCGTGTTTCCGGGGCCGGCCGGCACGGGGCGACGGGCGGCCGGGCGCCACAAAAGACGACGGCACCCGAAGGTGCCGTCTTGCTTCCTCTCACGGTACGCGATCGAACCCCTGTCCGCTCGACCTCGGCGCGCGGTCCTCGCGCAGCGTCTGCCCATGAAAGTGCATGCCGGGTGAAGCACGACCCGTGCCAAAAGGTGGCGCACGTCGGCGACAAGCCGATCGCGTTACCATTGGCGCCTTCTTTTGTCACTTTCTGCGCGCGCCGGGCAACCCCATGCGTCACCCCACCCACTACGACGTCATCGTGATCGGCGGCGGCCACGCCGGTACCGAGGCGGCGCTGGCCGCGGCCCGCACGGGTGCGCGCACCCTGCTGCTCAGCCACAGCATCGAGACGATCGGCCAGATGAGCTGCAACCCGGCCATCGGCGGTATCGGCAAGGGCCACCTGGTGAAGGAGATCGACGCGCTGGGCGGCGCCATGGCCCATGCCGCCGACCGCGCCGGCATCCAGTGGCGCACGCTGAACGCCTCGAAAGGGCCGGCCGTGCGCGCCACCCGCTGCCAGGCCGACCGCGCGCTGTACAAGGCGGCGATCCGCCATGTCGTGGAAACCCAGCCGAACCTGCAGCTGTTCCAGCAGGCGGTGGACGACCTGATCATCGAGAACGGCCGCGCCTGCGGCGTGGTCACCCAGATGGGCCTCTCGTTCCGCGCCCGCGCCGTGGTGCTGACCGCCGGCACCTTCCTGGCCGGCAAGATCCACATCGGCCCGGCGCAATACGCCGGCGGCCGCGCCGGCGACCCGCCGGCCACCACGCTGGCGCAACGGCTGCGCGAGCTGCCGGTCGCCGCCGAGCGCCTGAAGACGGGCACGCCACCGCGCATCGACCGGCGCAGCATCGACTTCAGCACCCTGCAGGAACAGCACGGCGACGATCCCGCGCCGGTGTTCTCGTACCTCGGCGACCGCGCCGAGCACCCGCGCCAGGTGAGCTGCTGGATCACCCACACCAGCGAACGCACGCACGAGATCATCCGCGGCGCGCTGGACCGCTCGCCGCTTTACACCGGCCAGATCGAGGGCGTGGGCCCGCGCTACTGCCCGTCGATCGAGGACAAGGTGGTGCGCTTCGCGGAGAAATCCGCGCACCAGATCTTCATCGAGCCGGAAGGCCTGGACACGTTCGAGATCTATCCCAACGGCATCTCCACCTCGCTGCCGTTCGACGTGCAGCTGGCGCTGGTGCAGTCGATCGAAGGTTTCGAGCACGCGCACGTCACCCGGCCCGGCTACGCGATCGAGTACGACTATTTCGACCCGCGCGGGCTCAACCCGTGGCTGGAAACGAAGGCGATCCCCGGCCTGTACTTCGCCGGCCAGATCAACGGCACCACCGGCTACGAGGAAGCCGCCGCGCAAGGGCTGCTCGCCGGCCTCAACGCCGCGCTCGCGGTGCAGGGCGAGGCGCCGTGGTTCCCGCGCCGCGACGAGGCCTACCTCGGCGTGCTGATCGACGACCTCACCAGCAACGGCACGATCGAGCCCTACCGCATGTTCACCTCGCGCGCCGAGTACCGCCTGCAACTGCGCGAGGACAATGCCGACCTGCGCCTGACCGAGCAGGGCTTCGCGCTCGGCGTGGTGCCGCGGGCGCGCGTCGAGGCGCTGCGCGCCAAGCGCGAGGCGGTGGAGCGCGAGACGCAGCGGCTGCGCACGCTGTGGGCGGCACCGAACAATGCGCCGGGACTGGCCGTGCAGCGCGAGCTGGGCGTGAGCGTGAGCCGCGAAACCAGCGCGGTCGAGCTGCTGCGTCGCCCGGAACTCGACTACGCCCGCCTCACCGCCGTGGAGGCATTCGGCCCGCCGGTGGCACGCGAGGACGTGGCCGCCCAAGTCGAGGTGCAGGTGAAGTACGCCGGTTATCTCGAACGCCAGCGCGAGGAGATCGAACGGGCGCGCCGGCACGAACACACCGCGATCCCCGCCGACTTCGACTACGACAAGGTGCGCGGGCTGTCGGCGGAGGTGCTGCTCAAGCTCAAGCGCTCGCTGCCGGCGACGCTGGGCCAGGCCGCGCGCGTCAGCGGCGTCACGCCCGCGGCGATCTCGCTGCTGCTGGTTCACCTGAAGCGCCGCGACGCGGCCTGAAGGCAACGCCCCCCAACTCCCGGCACACCGCCGGCGCGCACGCTCGTGGCATCATGCGCACTCCACACAGCCCGGGGAGTGCGCAATGGAAATCTGGATCGGCCGCGATGGCGAACGACATGGCCCTTACAAGGAAAATGACGTGCGCGACTGGTTGCGCAGCGGCAAGGTCAGCCCCGACGATCTGGCCTGGTACGAAGGCCTGGCCGACTGGCAGCCGCTGTCGGTGCTGTTCCGCGACGCCGTGCCCGCGACCCCTGCGACCGGGCAGCCGGTGACGCCAGCCGCGCCGCAGGCGCTGCCGCAGACCACCGCTGCCGTGCTGGAGGATTACGCCGGCTTCTGGAAGCGCGTGGCGGCGTACATCCTGGACGCGATCGTGCTGTACATCCCCAACAACCTGCTGATCATGAGGTCGATGGGCGATGGTGCCGCGCAGGAAGCGATGAAGCAGACGATGCTTTCGGCTCCCGGCGACGTGCACGTGATGATGGCGGCCTACAGCCAGTACTACGCGACCATGAGCACCCCGCTCATCATCACCGCCGTGCTCACCTGGCTGTATTTCGCCGTGTGCGAAAGTTCGCCTTGGCAAGCCACGCTGGGCAAGCTGGCGCTGGGCATCCGCGTCACCGATATGGAAGGCCGGCGAATCGGCATCGGGCGGGCACTGCTGCGTTACCTGGCCAAGTTCCTCAGCGCCTTCATCCTCTGCATCGGCTTCCTGATGGTCGCCTGGACACGCCGCAAGCAGGGCCTGCACGACATGCTCTGCGGCACCCTGGTGCTGAACGGCCGCGCCAGCGAATTCAAGCCGGAACCGACTCCGGCGGACAAGGGCAGCTCCTTCAGCGCCTGAGCGGCTTCGTCACCCACGGCGCCGCGGACCGTCCGCGGCGCCGTTTTCATTGGCGCGCCGACGACTTTCGGACGCTTGTTATCATCGACGGTTTCACCTTCTCACCCGGCGGCATCGCGCCGCCGCCAGGAACGCTCCACCCATGCCCAGCATCGAACAACGCATTGCCCATGACATCGCCGCGAAGACCGAACAGGTGCGCGCGGCGGTGGACCTGCTCGACGGCGGCGCCACCGTGCCGTTCATCGCGCGCTACCGCAAGGAGGTCACCGGCGGCCTCGACGACACCCAGCTGCGCCTGCTCGAAGAACGCCTGCGCTACCTGCGCGAGCTGGAGGAGCGTCGCGCCGCGATCCTGGCCAGCGTCGAGGAACAGGGCAAGCTCGATGACGCGCTGAAGGCCGAGCTGCTCGCCGCCGACACCAAGGCGCGGCTGGAGGATCTGTACCTGCCGTTCAAGCCCAAGCGCCGCACCAAGGCGCAGATCGCCCGCGAGGCCGGGCTGGAGCCGCTGGCGACCGGCCTGCGCGAAGATCCCACGCGGTCGCCCGAAGCATTCGCCGAGGCATTCGTCGATGCCCAGAAGGGCATTGCCGACGTGCGCGCCGCGCTCGATGGCGCCCGCGCAATCCTGATGGAGTCGATCGCCGAGGATGCGCACCTGGTCGGCGAGCTGCGCGACTGGCTGTGGGTGCACGGCCAGATCCGCGCCAGGGTGGTCGCCGGCAAGGAGAACGAGGGCGCCAAGTTCCGCGACTACTTCGACCATGTCGAGCCGATCGCGAAGATTCCCTCGCATCGCCTGCTGGCGCTGATGCGCGCGCGCAACGAAGGCGTGCTCGAACTGGAACTCGCGCCCGCCGTCGACAGCGAGCAGGGCCACGCCGAGGGCGAGGGCCGTGTCGCGGCGCACGCGAACATCCACGATCGCGGCCGCGCCGCCGATGCCTGGCTGCGCGAGACCGTGCGCCTGACCTGGCGGGTGAAGCTGCACCTGCACCTCACCCTGGACCTGTTCGGCCGCGTGCGCGAAGGCGCCGAGGACGAGGCCATCCGCGTGTTCGGCGACAACCTCAAGGACCTGATGCTGGCCGCCCCGGCCGGGGCGAAGACGGTAATGGGGCTGGACCCCGGCATCCGCACCGGCTGCAAGGTCGCCGTGGTCGACCCCACCGGCAAGCTGCTGGCCACCGACACGATCTATCCGCTGGAACCGCGCCGGCAGTGGAACGAATCGCTGGTGTCGCTGGCCCGGCTGTGCAAGCAGCACAAGGTGGACCTGATCGCGATCGGCAACGGCACCGGCTCGCGCGAGACCGACAAGCTGGCCGGCGAGCTGATCAGGAAGATGCCCGAGGCGAAGCTGTCGAAGATCGTGGTGAGCGAGGCCGGCGCCTCGGTGTACTCCGCCTCCGAGTTCGCCGCCAGGGAATTCCCCGACCTCGACGTGAGCCTGCGCGGCGCCGTCTCCATCGCGCGGCGGCTGCAGGACCCGCTGGCCGAACTGGTGAAGATCGAACCGAAAGCCATCGGCGTGGGCCAGTACCAGCACGACGTCAACCAGATCAAGCTGGCGCGCGCGCTGGACGCCAGGGTCGAGGACTGCGTCAACGCCGTCGGCGTGGACGTCAACACCGCCTCCGCCGCGCTGCTCGCGCGCGTGGCCGGGCTGTCCGCCTCGGTGGCCGAGAACGTGGTCAAGCATCGCGACGCCAACGGTCCGTTCCCCAACCGCAAGGCGCTGCTGAAAGTGCCGCGCCTGGGCGACAAGGCGTTCGAGCAGTGCGCCGGCTTCCTGCGCGTGCCCCACGGCGACAACCCGCTGGACGCCAGCGCGGTGCATCCGGAGGCTTATCCGGTGGTGGAGCGGATCATCGCGCAGTGCGGCCGCGAGGTGCGCAACATCATCGGCGACACCGGTTTCCTGCGCGGCCTCAAGCCCGAGCAGTTCACCGACGGGAAGTTCGGCGTGCCGACCGTGCGCGACATCCTGAAGGAACTGGAGAAGCCCGGCCGCGATCCGCGTCCGGAATTCGTCGCGCCCAGCTTCGCCGAGGGCGTGGAGGACGTGAAGGACCTGCGCCCCGGCATGATCCTCGAAGGCCGCGTCACCAACGTGGCCGCGTTCGGCGCCTTCGTCGACATCGGCGTGCACCAGGACGGCCTGGTGCACGTCTCGGCGCTGTCGCATACCTTCGTCAAGGATCCGCGCGACGCGGTGAAGGCCGGCGACATCGTCAAGGTCAAGGTGATGGAGGTGGACATCCCGCGCCAGCGCATCGGCCTGAGCATGCGGCTGGACGACGAGCCCGGCCAGACGCGCGGCGGTCGTGCCGGTGCCGGCAACGACGCCCGCGGCGGCCAGCGCGACGGCCGCGGCC
>JBASAF010000035.1:0-9782 GCA_049650465.1 Rhodanobacter sp.
ACGCAAGACGTCCACACAATTCACCTGCGCACACTGTCAAAGATCTTCGTCCTGCCCGACCACCCTTTCGGTGATCGACCCGTGACCTTTCGTCCCGGGTGAGCCGCCCATTCTACATCGCTTTCCGGCTTCGTCAACACCTCGCGCGAAGTTCGTCGAGCTGTTGCGCGTGGCGCCCGCGACGACGGGTCGGCGTGGGCCGCGAATCATACGACCTGCATTTTTTTTGGCAAGCGTTTTCCGTGCCGGCGGCGGATTCTGTCCGCGCACATGCGGCTCCCCGTTCAGGCGGCGACCAGTCGCACCCTGGCGAAATTGCGCTTGCCGACCTGCAGGACACCCTCGAAGCCGACGTGGAATACGCGTTGCGCATCTTCCGCCACGGCCGCGTCGATGCGCACCGCGCGCTCCTTCAGTTTCCGGTTCGCCTCGGAGTTGCTTGCCGTCAGGCCGGCGGCGGTAAGCAGCGCGGCCAGACGCAGGCCTTCGGCCGGCACGGCAATGTCGGCCTGCGGCAGCAGCGCGGTGTCGCCCTCGCCGCGCACGACCGCATGCCAGCCGGCGATGGCCTGTTCGGCCGCGGCCGCGTCGTGGAAGCGCGCCGCCAGCTCACGTGCCAGGCGCAGCTTCGCATCGCGCGGGTTGAGCTGGCCGCTCCCGACATCGCGTTTCATCCGCGCCAGCTCGTCCAGCGACACCTCGAAACTGAGCAGTTCGAACCAGCGCCACATCAACTCGTCGCCGATCTTCATCGTCTTGGTGACGATGTCGATGGCCGGCTCGTTGATGCCGATGTAGTTGCCGAGCGACTTGGACATCTTGTTGACGCCGTCCAGCCCCTCCAGCAGCGGCATGGTCAGCACGATCTGTGGCCGCTGACCGTAATGTTCCTGCAGCCCGCGGCCCATCAGCAGGTTGAACTTCTGGTCGGTGCCGCCGAGCTCGACATCCGCCTCCAGGGCCACCGAGTCGTAGCCCTGGGTCAGCGGATACATGAACTCGTGGATGGCGATCGGCTGCTGCGCGGCATAGCGCTTGGTGAAATCGTCGCGCTCGAGCATGCGCGCCACGGTGTGCTGCGCGGCGAGCCGGATCATGTCCGCGGCCGACATCTTGTCGAACCATTCGGAGTTGAAGCGCAACTCGGTCTTGCCGCGATCGAGCACCTTGCAGACCTGCTCGGCGTAGGTCTCGGCGTTGGCCAGCACGTCTTCGCGCGTGAGCGGCTTGCGCGTGACGTTCTTACCGGTCGGGTCGCCGATCATGCCGGTGAAGTCGCCGATCAGGAAAATGACCTGGTGACCCAGATCCTGGAACTGGCGCATCTTGTTGAGCAGCACCGTGTGACCCAGGTGCAGGTCCGGCGCGGTCGGGTCGAAGCCGGCCTTGACCCGCAGCGGGCGACCTTCCTTCAGGCGCTCGACCAGCTCCTCGCGCTTGATGATTTCGTCGGCGCCACGCGCAATCGTGGACAGGGCCTGCTCGGGCTCGATCATGGGTTTCTCGCTGGATGAGGCATGGAAGATGAACCGGTCGAGACGAAACGGAGAGGCCGTAGCCACTCGCCGCGTGCGCCGGAAGTTAATTGTGCGTTAATCACGAATGGATCGCAAACCATTGATGGCAAAGGCATTGACGCTCTCTACACATCGCCGTTATGGTACGCCGAGTTTTTGCTTGGGCGGTACGGGGTGGAACGGCATGGCCGATGAAAACATGGGCGCGCTGCAGGCGCGCAAGCAGGCCATATGCCGCAAGGCACAGCGTCTCCACTCCCGCTTCTACGAACGTTGCGCGCACTGGTCGTTCAACCGCTCGAGCGATGTCGAGCCGATCCGCTGGCACCGCGAGCACTGGATGCTTGCCGGCACGGCGCTGCTGATCACCTTGTTGTCCGGCTTCATCATGCCGTCGTGGGCCAACGCGATGCGCCCGGCACCCGCGCCCGTGGCGCACACGCTGTTGCCGCTGGCCCTGCCCAAGGCGGATCTGACCCAGGCACCGGTGTCCACCGTCGACGACTGGCAGGTGGTGCGGGTGAAACCCGGGCAGACGCTGTCCGACATTTTCAACGCCCGCGGCCTGGGCATGAGCGACCTGCAGAAGGTGATGGATGCCGCCGGCGACCGCAGGAGCGCGCTGCACAGCATCCGCCCGGGCGAGGAGTTCGATTTCCTGCTCGGCAGCGACGGCAGCCTGAAGGGCTTTCGTTTCGATCCCGATGCAAGCAGCCGCGCGATCGTCCGTTTCGACGGTGCGCAGCCCACGCTGGCCGTGCAGCCGCGTGATATCGATCGACGCGAGCAGGTGGCCCATGGCGTGATCCGCAGCAGCCTGTATGCCGCCGGCGACCAGGCCGGGATAAACGCGGCGATGATCGGCAAGCTGGCCGACCTGTTCAAGTACGACATCGACTTCGTGCAGGACCTGCGCGTGGGCGACAGCTTCACCATGATCTACGACGACATCTACCGCGACGGCGTGCGCTACGGCCAGGGCGACATCGTGGCTGCCGAGTTCATCAACCAGGGCAAGCGCTACACCGCGTACCGGTTCAAGAAGGCCGACGGCAGCTATGGCTGGTTCAGCGAGGACGGCCGCCCGATCCAGAAGTCGTTCCTGCGCATCCCGGTGGACTTCACCCGCATCTCGTCCAAGTTCACCAGCGCGCGGATGCATCCGATCCTCGGTCGCATGCGGGCGCACAAGGGTGTGGATTACGCCGCCCCCAAGGGCACGCCGATCCATGCCGCCGGCGATGGCGTGATCAAGTACCACGGCTGGGAGCGCGGCTACGGCAATTTCGTGGTGATCCAGCACAACAAGACCATCAGCACCGCCTACGGCCACATGTCGCGCTTCGTGAAGGGCCAGCACGTGGGCGAACGGGTGCGCCAGGGCGAGGTGATCGGTTACGTCGGCATGACCGGGCTGGCCACCGGGCCGCACCTGCATTACGAGTTCCGCGTCAACGGCGTGCAGCGCAACCCGCAGACGGTGACCCTGCCCAAGCCTGAACCGCTGCCTGCCGCCGAGCTGGCCCGGTTCGAATCGCAGGTGGTCAAGCCGCAACTGGCCCGGCTGACCGAACTGGACAACCGCATCAAGCTGGCCCGCGCCAGCGCCCCCGCCAATCACGACAACTGAACTGCCCTCGCGCGTGGCTGAAGACGATTCGGCGCCATATATCGGACTGATCTCCGGCACCAGCGCCGACAGTGTCGATGCGGTGCTGGTGCGTTTCCGCGACGGCAGGCCGCATACCCTCGCCAGTCACGCCCAGCCGTGGCCACGGGCCCTGCGCGAGCACATGCTGGCCGTGGCGCAAGGCGAAGCCGCCTTGGATCTGGATGCGTGGGGTCGCCTCGACGTCGCGATCGGGCATCAGTTCGCCGAGGCCGCCCTGCACCTGCTCGAACGCGCCGGCACGCCGACGGCGGCGGTGCGCGCCATCGGTTCCCACGGGCAAACGCTGCGCCACCGTCCCGGCGGAGAGCACCCGTTCACGCTGCAGCTGGGCGACCCCAGCGTGATCGCCGAGCGCTGCCGGATCGACGTGGTCGCCGACTTCCGCCGGGCCGACGTCGCCGCTGGCGGCCAGGGCGCACCGCTGCTGCCCGCCCTGCACGCCCTGCTGCTGGCCACCCCCGGACGCCCGCGCGCGGTGCTCAACCTCGGCGGCATCGCCAACCTCACCGTGCTGGCCGGCGACGGCAGCGTACGCGGGTTCGACACCGGGCCGGCCAACGGCCTGCTCGACGCATGGTGCCTGCGCCATCGGGGGGAACCGTTCGATCGCGACGGCGCCTTCGCGGCCAGTGGCCAGGTCCTGCCCGACCTGCTCGACGCCCTGCTGGCCGACCCGTACTTTGCGCTGCCACCGCCCAAGAGCACCGGCCGCGAGTACTTCCATCTGGACTGGCTGGCCGCGCACGCCTCGCTGGCGACGCTTGCGCCGGCCGACGTGCAGGCCACCCTGCTGGAACTCACCGTGCGCAGCGTAACCGCGGCCGTGGCGCAGCACGCAGCGGGAGCGACGGAGGTACTGGCCTGCGGCGGCGGCGTGCACAACGCCCGGCTGATGCAGCGCCTGGGCGAGTCGCTGGCACCTTGCCGGTTGGCCAGCACCGCCAGTTGCGGCGTGGACCCGGACTTTCTCGAGGCCACCGCATTCGCGTGGCTGGCGCGCCAGCGCCTGCTGCAACTGCCCGGCAACCTGCCGGCCGTCACCGGCGCGCGCGGGCCGCGGGTGCTCGGTGCGATCTATTCCGCGCCGAGGCCCGGCTCGTCGTAGCGGATACTTTCCGGCGCCAGCTGGGTCGGTCGCGTCCTGGCCAGCGCCACCAGCGCTTCCTGGAATGCGCCGCGCTCGGCAGCCTCCCAGTGGCCGTCGAGCACGGCCAGCGCATGCGGATCACGCAGGCTTTCGCTGTACTGCTGCGCCACCGACATGCCGAGGCCGCTGCGCAGGGCATCCAGCATCACGTCGTTGACCGAGCATTGGCGCAACTTGGCCAGCGCCGCGATCCGCTCGGCAAGCAGGCCATCGACGTGATGAACGATCATGTCCGGCACAAGCGTCACTCCAGCTGCAGCCGCCCTGTGCCGTTGATGTTTGCATATCCCGGATGAACCGGCGTGATGGCGTCGGGATTCCGTGGCTGACTTGGCAATTGCGCTGTGACCGGCGCCACTGCGCATTCAAGCGTCGGCGGAAGAGGCTGCCCGGGCAAGTTCGAAACCGCGAAAGCGGCGCCACAATCCGGCGAACAGCAGCATGGCGGGGATCACCGCCAGCACGGTCAGCACGAAGTAGCCGCCATAACCCGCCGTCATGGCGATGCCGCCGGCAAAGAAGCCGAGCAGCTTGCCCGGCAGGTTGACCAGCGAACTCAGCAAGGCGTACTGCGTGGCGGTGTGCTGCTGGTTGACCAGCGAGGACAGGAACGCCACCGTCGGCGGCCCCAGCATGCCCAGGGTGAGGTTTTCCACCGAGATCACCAGGGTCAGCATGGCCAGGTTGCCCGGGTGGGCGATCAGCAGCAGGTACATGAGGTTGCTGCAGCCACACAGCACGATGGTGGCGCCCAGCGGGCGCCATGCACCCCAGCGTGCCACCGCCGCACCGCCGATGAACACGCCCACGATGCCGATCCAGATGCCGTAGATCTTGGTGATGGTGCCGATCTCGGTCTTGGAGAAGCCCATGTCGCGGTAGAACGGGCTCATGATGCCGCCGATGGTGGCCTGTTCGGGCATCTTGAACAGCAACAGGAACAGCAGCGTCACGCCGGCCAGCGCCCAGCCGTAGCGACGGAAGAAGTCGGCGAACGGATCGACCACGCTCTCGCGCATGGCGTCGCGCCAGCGCGCGGCACGCACGCGCAGCACCGCAGGCTCGCGCGCCACCAGCGTGGTGCCGATCGGCAGCAGCATCGCCAGCGCCATCATCAGGTAGACCGTGCGCCAGGCGATGTGGTCGGCCAGGATCAGCGCCACCGCCCCGGCGACCAGCAGGCCGATGCGGTAGCCCAGCGAATAGGTCGCCACCAGCGCGCCCTGGTCCTCCACCGGGGCAATCTCGATGCGGTACGCGTCCACCGCGATGTCCTGGGTCGCGCCGAAGAACGCCACCGCCAGCGTGGCCACCACGAACGCCGCCAGATGCTGCGGCGTCAGCGCCGCCATGGCGAGCAGCCCGGCGACCACGCCCAGCTGGGCGAACAGCAGCCAGCCGCGTCGCCGACCCAGCCGCGCGAACCCCGGCATGTGCCCGTGGTCCAGCAAAGGCGCCCACACGAACTTGAACGCATAGGTCAGGCCGGCGCTGGCGATCATGGTGATGTCGGCCAGCTCGATGCCGTTTTCCTTCAGCCAGTACGCCAGCGTGCCGGCCACCAGCAGGAACGGCAGGCCGGAGGAGAAACCGAACAGACACATCGTCCAGGCTGCCGGCTGGGTAAAGGCATGCCACACCGACGGTTTCGCCGGCGGTCGCGCGGTCGCTTCAGTCGGCATAGTCGACCGTGTACGGCGCATGGTCGGAGAAGCGCTGGTCGCGGTAGATCGAGCACGCGCGCAAGCGGTCGCGCAGCGACGGGGTGACCACCTGGTAGTCGATGCGCCAACCCACGTTGTTCGCGCGGGCCTGGCCGCGGTTCGACCACCAGGTGTATTCGACCGCGTCGGGCTTGATCGCGCGGAAGCTGTCGACCCAGCCGCGCTGATGGAACAGCAGGTCGAGCCAGGCGCGTTCCTCGGGCAGGCAGCCGGAGTTCTTCTGGTTGGAGCTCCAGTTCCTGATGTCGTTCTTCGTGTGCACGATGTTCCAGTCGCCGCAGATCACGTAGTCGCGGCCGCTCTTCAGCCACCCGTCGAAGATCGGCGTGATCCATTCCATCGCCTTGAACTTGAACTGCTGGCGCTCGTCGCCGGACGACCCGGACGGAAAGTACAGCGATACCACGCTGAGATTGCCGAAGCGCGCCTCGATGTAGCGGCCCTCGTTGTCGAACTCGTCCCAGCCCAGCTCGGTGAGCACCTGGTCCGGCTCGCGCCGGGTGTAGATCGCCACGCCGCTGTAGCCTTTCTTGCTGCTGGCGTCGCGATAGAAGCAATGGTGGCCGTCGGGGCGGAACATGGGGTCGGTCAGCTGGCCTTCCTGCGCCTTGGTTTCCTGCAGGCAGACCACGTCCGCCCGCTGCTCGCGCAACCACTCGAACACGCCCTTGCTGCCGGCCGAGCGGATGCCGTTGGCGTTGAGGCTGATGATGCGCATGGGTACTCCCGGTCGACGGACCGGGCGATCATAACAACCCGGACCGGCCGCACCAGCGCGTGTACTATGCGCGCACCGCCGCCATGCCAGCGAGACGCCCGTGCACGACTACCAACGCGACTTCATCGAACTGAGCCTGCACCGGCAGGTGCTGCGCTTCGGCGAGTTCACGCTCAAGTCCGGCCGGCAGAGTCCCTACTTTTTCAACATGGGCCGGATCGACTCGGGCGCGGCGCTGGCGCGACTGGGCCGGGCCTACGCGGCCGCGCTGGTCGATGCCGCGATCGAGGTCGACATGCTGTTCGGCCCGGCCTACAAGGGCATCGCGCTGGCCGCGGCCACCGCCATCGCGCTGGCCGAACAGCACGGGCGCGACCTGCCGTGGGCGTACAACCGCAAGGAGGCCAAGGACCACGGCGAGGGCGGCAGCCTGGTCGGCGCGCCGCTGGCCGGGCGTGTGCTGATCGTCGACGACGTGATGACCGCCGGCACCGCCGTGCGCGAGTCGCTCGCGCTGATCCGCGCCCACGGCGCCACGCCGGCCGGCGTGCTGATTGCGCTGGACCGCCAGGAACGCGGCCAGGGCGAGCGCTCCGCCGCGCAGGAAGTCGCCGCCGACTACGGCATCCCGGTCATCGCCATCACCGCCCTGGATGACGTGCTGGAATACGCCGGCGAACAACCGCAGCTGGCCGCCGAGCACGCCCGATTGCTGGACTACCGCGCCCGCTACGGGGTTCGCCGCTGATCGCCACGCGGCGGCAGCCGTCGTCGGTTCATGCGACGGCGGATAGACTCCAGCGAACCCGGTCACGGCAGCGCCATCGGCAATCGGACAGCATGGCGCAGGCGGCTATACTCGGGTCAACAGGAGAACCCATGCGCAAGTCACTGCTCATTCTGGCTGCCGTCGCGATGGCCGCGAGCCTGGCCGCGTTCGCCCAGAACACCAGCAGCGTGCGCTACAAGTGGTACGACGGCCAGGGCCTGGTGCACTACAGCGACAGCCTCACCGCCGAAGCGATGAAGTACGGCTACGACCTGGTCAACGACCGCGGCCTGGTGGTGCGCCGCGTGCCGCGCCAGCTCAACGCCGAGGAGCGCGCGGCGGCGGCCAAGCTGGCCGAGGCGGAGGCGGCCAAGCGGCGCGCCGCGCAGGAGCTGGCCACCGCCGAGGCACAGATGCTCGACGCCTACCCGGACGAGGAGTCGTACAAGATCTCGCTGCAGCAGACGCTGGACACGGTCGACCAGCAGATCCACACCACCCGGATCAACCTGCGCAGCCAGGAAAAGGCGCTGGCCGACCTGCTGGCGCGCGCCGCCGAAATCGAGAACGCCAAGAAGCCGGTGCCGAAGTTCCTCACCGACAGCGTCGCGGCCCAGCGCAACGTGGTCACCGGCTTGCGCGCCACCCTGCAACGCCAGCAGGCGCTGCGCGCCCAGACGGTGCAGGACCAGGTCAAGCAGCTGGCCCGCTACCGCGAGCTGAAGGCGGAGCAGGACAAGGCCTCGCAGTAGGCGCCACCGCGGCGCCGCGCCTTCAGAACGGCAGTTTCAGCGCGGGATCGACCGCCAGCATCTGCCGGCGGAACACCTGCTGGATGCGCTTGAGTGCCTCATCGTTGTCGGCCTCGAAACGCAATACCAGCACCGGCGTGGTGTTGGAGGCGCGCACCAGGCCCCACCCGTCCGGCCAGTCCACGCGCAGGCCGTCGATGCTGATCACCGAGGCATCCTCGAAGCTGGCGCGCTCGCGCAACCGGTCCATGAAGCGGTAATGCTCGCCTTCGGCCAGGGCCACCTTCAGCTCCGGAGTGGAGATGCTCTTGGGCAAGGTGGCGAAGATCTCCTCCGGGCTGCGCCCGTGCAGGTCGCCGGCGAGGATTTCCAGCAGCCGCGCGGCGGCGTAGATGCCGTCGTCGAAGCCGTACCAGCGCTCCTTGAAGAAGAAGTGCCCGCTCATCTCGCCGGCCAGCTCGGCGCCGGTCTCGCGCATCTTGGCCTTGATCAGCGAATGCCCGGTGCGCCACATCAACGGACTGCCGCCGGCGTCCAGGATCTGCGCCTTCAGATGGCTGGTGCACTTGACGTCGTAGATGACCGTGCCGCCCGGCTGGCGCGACAGCACGTCACGCGCGAACAGCATCAGCAGGCGATCCGGATAGATGATCTCGCCGTCACGGGAGACCACGCCCAGGCGGTCGCCGTCGCCGTCGAAGGCGAGGCCCAGGTCCGCCCCGGTCTGGCGCACGGCGTGGATCAGGTCCTGCAGGTTGGCCGGATCGGACGGATCGGGATGATGGTTCGGGAAGCTGCCGTCGACATCGCAGTACAGCGGCACCACCTCGCAACCGACGCCTTCGAGCACCTGCGGCGCGATCGCGCCGGGGATGCCGTTGCCGCAGTCGACCACCACCTTGAGCGGGCGCTCGGCGAGCACGTCGGAAACGATCTTCTCGATGTAATCCGGCGCCACGTCGACCTGGCGCAGGCCGCCCTGGCCATCCTGGCTCAGCGCGCCGCTGGCGATGCGCCGGTACAGGTCCTGGATCGCGCCCTCGGCCAGGGTTTCGCCACCGATGACGATCTTGAAACCGTTGTAGTCCGGCGGATTGTGGCTGCCGGTGACCGCCACACCGCAGCCGGTGTTGAACCGGTAGGTGGCGAAATACACCACCGGCGTGGGCACCGCGCCCAGGTCGATCACGTCGACACCGGCCTCGCGCAGGCCATCGGCCAGCGCGCCGGCCAACTCGGGGCCGGAGACGCGGCCGTCGCGACCGACCACGATCTCGCGCAGTCCGCGCTCGGCCATCACCGCGCCGATCGCCCGGCCCAGCAGCCGGGCCACGTGGCGGTCCAGCGTCTTGCCGACCACGCCGCGCACGTCGTAGGCGCGGAAGATGCTCGGGTCCACCTGCAATGCCGCAGTTTCCGCCCGGGCAGCGGCCGGACGCGCGGGAGCGGGGGCCGGCGCCGCCGCCGGCTCGGCGGGGACCGG
>JBASAF010000036.1:0-49672 GCA_049650465.1 Rhodanobacter sp.
CGACCGGGGCGGGCGCTGCCGCCGGCGGAGCGACGGCCGCCGCCGTGGCCACCACCGGTGCGGCGCCCTTGGGCACGCGCGAAAGGCGCACGACTTCCTCGCCCTCCTTGATCTCCAGTTCGGCGAGGTTGGATTCCTCGAGCAAGTCGATCAGCTTCTTGATTTTGCGCAAATCCATCGGATCAGCCTTTGGTCAGTCATGCCGCCACCGGGGCGGCTGGAAGGGAACGTGTCGCCGGTGCTCAGGCGTCGGCGGTCGCGGCGGCTTGCAGTCGCTGCATCGCCGCGTCCAGCGCCAGGGTGTAGCTGGCGCTGCCGAAGCCGCAGACCATGCCCAGCGCCAGGTCCGAGAGGTACGAGTGGTGGCGGAACGGTTCGCGCGCGAACACGTTGGACAGATGCACCTCGATGAACGGGATCGCCACCGCCGCGAACGCGTCGCGCAGGGCGATGCTGGTATGGGTGAAGGCGCCGGCGTTGCACACGATGAAGGCAGTGCGGTCGTCGCGCGCCTGGTGCACGCGACCGATCAACTCATGTTCGGCGTTGGACTGGAACCACAGCAACTCGTGGCCCGCCGCCTGCGCGCGGTCGGCCAGGGTCTGGTTGATCCCGGCCAGCGTTTCGCTGCCGTAGATCTGCGGCTCGCGCGCACCCAGCAGGTTGAGGTTGGGTCCGTGCAGGACCAGGATCTTCGCCACGAAACCACCCGAATTGCGTCCGGAGTCCCCGGAACCCGGCGCAGTGTGCGCGCCTCGTTCGATGTTGTCCAGTTCGCGGCAGTTCGGCGATGTTCAACGGAGAACCGTGGCGATCCCTGCGGTGGCGTATGTTGGCCCGTGGCTCAGGGCGCCCCGACGTCAGGGGCCAGCCACCGCGTCAGCAAAGGATCCGAAAGTGCGCCGGCATGGGTCGCCATGATGCGTCCATCGGCGCCGACCAGGACGCTAAATGGCAGCATCTCGCGCTCATCCCCCAATTGCAGCGACGTGCTCGGTGGCTCCGGACTGCCCAGCAAGATCGGGTAACTCACCGGCCGCCCGGCCAGAAACGCCCGAACGTGATCGCGCTGGTCCATGGCAATTCCCAGCACGATGACACCTTGATCGCGGAACTTGGCCTGAGCCCGGTCGAGTGCAGGCATTTCCTCCAGGCACGGGCCGCACCAGGTCGCCCAGAAATTGATCAGCAGGCGGCGGCCGCGATAGTCGGCCAGCGCATGCATCCGCCCCTCCAGGTCCGGCAGTGACAGCGCCGGCAGCGGTCGGCCAACCATCGCCGACGGGGCCGGGGCCGCGACCGGCGCGGCAGAAAGCGCGTGGTGACGCCGGTACTCGGCCAGGCCGCCCCCCAGCACGGCGGCCAGCACCGCCAGCAACAGGATCGTGGCGGAGGTGCGGTCCAGCATCAGCGCGCCGCGTCGGTCAGCGCGCGCTCCACCATCGCGGCGGTCAGCACGGTCGACAGTTGCCGGCCGGGGCCGCCGTCCTTCGGGAACACGACATAGAGCGGTACGCCCGGCGAATGGTATTGGGCGAGGAAGGCGCTGATCGCCGGGTCCACGTCGGTCCAGTCGCCCTGCATGTAGACCGCGCCGGTGCGTCGCAGCAGGTCGCGGAAGCGCGGGGTGTCGAGCACGGTGTGCTCGTTGGCCTTGCAGGTGACGCACCAGTCGGCGGTCATGTCCACGAACACCGGCGTGCCGGCCTGACGCAGCGCGGCCAGTTTCCCGGCCGAATACGGCACCACCCCGTCGGCGGCGCGGGCGGCGGCGGAGGGTGGCGGTACCCGGCTGAGCAGGCTCATCGGCACCAGCGTGGCGAGCGCCAGCACGGCCACCGCCAGCTTGCTGATCATGCCGCGCGAGCGGCTGCGCTCGAACCACCACAAGGTCATCGCCAGCAGCACCATCGCCACCAGCACCAGGCCCACCGCGTCGGCGCCACGCTGGTTGGCGAGCACCCACACCAGCCAGGCGGCGGTGAGATACATCGGGAAGGCCAGCACCTGTTTCAGCGTTTCCATCCAGCGGCCCGGCCTCGGCAGCAACCGTGCCACGGCGGGCACGAAGCCGATCGCCAGGAACGGCAGCGCCAGGCCGACGCCGAGCGCGAGGAACACCAGCAGCGCGGACAGCTTCGGTGCGGTGAATGCATAGGCCAGCGCGCCACCCATGAACGGCGCGGTGCAGGGGCTGGCCACCACCACCGCCAGCACGCCGGTGAAGAAATCGCCCGCCGGACCCGCACGCCGCGCCAGGCCGGCGCCGGCGTTGCCGAGCGAGGCGCCGAACTGCACCACGCCGGACATCGACAGGCCGACGGCGAGCATCACGCACGCCAGCACGCCGACCACCACCGGCTGCTGCAGCTGGGTACCCCAGCCCAGCGCGTGGCCGGCCGTGCGCAAGGCGAGGATGCCCAGCCCCAGCGCCGCGAAACTGCACAGCACGCCGGCGGTATAGAACAGGGCGTGGCTGCGCCGGGTGGCCGGGCTTTCGCCACTTTCCAGCACGCCTACCGCCTTGATCGAAAGCACGGGCAGGACGCACGGCATCAGGTTGAGGATCAGGCCACCACCCAGTGCCAGCGCCAGCGCGGCGAGCAGGCTGGTGCGCAACGGGCCGCCGTCGGCGGCCGGCGGCAACTCCTTGGCGGCAGTGGTCGGCGTGCCGCTGGCGAGCGCGCCGCTGCCCAGGTCGAGTTGCACCGTCCGCGTCATCAGCGGGTAGCACAGGCCGCCGTCCTGGCAGCCCTGGAAGGTCGCCTCCAGCGTCAACGGCCCGTGGCCGGCAGGCGCGCCCTGGAGCGCCACCGGCACTTCCACCTGGTCGAAGTACACCGTGACGTCGCCGAACTGCGGGTCCTGATGACGCACGCCGGCGGGCCACGCGGGCGCGCCGAGCTGCACGCCATCGGCGTCCTTCAGCTTGAGCGTGGTGTGGTCGCGGTACAGGTAATAGCCCGCAGGCATGGTCCAGCGCAGCAGCAGTTGCTGCGGACTCTGCGCCAACGCGTCGAAGCGGAACGCCTGCTCGGGCGGCAGCGGCGCCTGCGTCGTGGCGGACGCGCCGGGCCTGCCGCGCCCGAGCTGATCCAGCGCCGCACCCAGCGAAGCCGCCGCTGCGGCCGGCGCGCCCGCGGCATCGGGCAGGGCCAGGTCGAGCTGCTCGGTATGCGGCGGATAGCAGATCTTCGGGTCGACCTCGTGGCAGCCCTGGTATTGCACGCTGAGCTTGAGCCGCGTGGTGCCCGCGGCGACGGTGTAGGGGATGCTGGCGTCGATGGCGTGGCGGTAGGTCTCCACGTCACCGAGGTATTCGTCGTGATGCTTCTTGCCGTCGGGGAGTTGGGCCTCGCCGAGGGTGACGCCATCGCCTGCCTTGAACTTCATGCGGCCGCGATAGAGGTAGTAATCCGGCGCGATCTTCCAGTGCAGCTTCAGCACGCCCGGGGTGCTGGCGTCGGCGCTGAGCTGGTAGGCCTCGGTCACCGGCAGCAGCCCGTCGGTTTCCTGGGCGAACGCTGGCAGGGCGGCCAGCAGCAGGCCCACGCCCAGCAGCAAGCGGGCGAACCTCGGGCCGATCGACAACGAATACATCGCGACTCCGGAACGCTGGGGCCCGCGGCGGCGGGCATTGACCCATTATGGCGCAGCCGCTGCGCTGCGCCGTGGCGTGCTTCATTTGACCGCGGGCGGGCGTGGCTCAGTCGCGGCTGTGCCGGCGCACCCAGTCGAGGTAGGCGGCGTGACCTTGCGCCACCGGCACCGCGATCAACTCCGGCACCTCATAAGGATGCAGTTCGAGCAGGCGGCGTTCCAGCGCCGGCAGGCGGGCGGCGGTGGTCTTGATCAGCAGCAGGTCCTCGCTGTCGGTGTGCACCGCTTCCTGCCAGCGGTAGGTCGACTGCACCGCGGCGATCGTGTTGACGCAGGCGGCCAGTCGCTCGTCGACCAGCGCCCGGGCGATCCGGCCGGCGCTGTCGCGGTCGGGACAGGTGCAGTAGCAAAGGAGGACGGTGTCGGGCATGCCGGCCAGCCTAGCCGGGGTCGCCGCCGGGTGCATCCCGGGCGGCGGTGGCCGTCGCCCCTTGAAACCAGCACGCGGCCACCCAATTAGCTCTACGTTCCCGGTCCGGACCTCTTGCAGCGGCGACTCGTGTCGCTAGAATTGGCACTCACCTACCCTGAGTGCTAACAAGATCGCCGGCGCCGGGGTCTCGCAAAGCCTTGTTCCACCTCAAAAACGACATCGGAGTCCTTCCATGAGCAAACTGCGTCCGTTGCATGACCGCGTCATCGTCAAGCGTCTCGAAGAAGAGCGCGTTTCCGCCGGCGGCATCGTCATCCCCGACAGCGCCACCGAGAAGCCCACCCGCGGCAAGGTTGTCGCGGCCGGCACCGGCCTGATCATGGCCGATGGCAAGGTGCGCCCGATGTCGCTGAAGGAAGGCGACACCGTGCTGTTCGGCAAGTACGCCGGCCAGGAAATCAAGATCGACGGCGAAGAGCTCGTGTTCCTGAAGGAAGACGACATTGTGGCGGTGATCGAGGGGTGATGGGTTCGGGGCCGATGGCCGGTTGAGCGCGACGAAAGTCAAAAGCGCGCACGCCAGTCGCCTGCGGCTCCTTCCTGTAGCTCTTTCGTGACGTTTCCCATTCCTATTCAATTTTTTTGAGGCAAAAAAATCATGGCAGCCAAAGAAGTACGTTTCGGCGAAGACGCCCGCGCCCGCATCCTGAAGGGCGTGAACACCCTGGCCAACGCGGTCAAGGTCACGCTGGGCCCGAAGGGCCGCAACGTCGTGCTCGAGAAGAGCTTCGGCGCGCCCACGATCACCAAGGACGGCGTGTCCGTCGCCAAGGAGATCGAGCTGGCCGACAAGTACGAGAACCTCGGCGCGCAGATCGTCAAGGAAGCCGCTTCCAAGACCTCCGACGTGGCCGGTGACGGCACCACCACCGCCACCGTGCTGGCGCAGGCGTTCATCCAGGAAGGCCTCAAGGCCGTGGCCGCCGGCATCAACCCGATGGACCTCAAGCGCGGCATCGACAAGGCGGTGACCGCCGCCGTCGGCGAGCTGAAGAAGTTCTCCAACCCCACCGCCAACGACAAGGAAATCGCCCAGGTCGGCACCATCTCGGCCAACTCCGACACCGACATCGGCGACATCATCGCCAACGCGATGAAGAAGGTCGGCAAGGAAGGCGTGATCACGGTCGAGGAAGGTTCCGGCCTGGACAACGAGCTGGACGTGGTCGAGGGCATGCAGTTCGACCGCGGCTACCTCAGCCCGTACTTCATCAACAACCAGACCTCGCAGCAGGTCGAGATGGATGACCCGTACATCCTGATCCACGACAAGAAGATCTCCAACGTGCGCGAGCTGCTGCCCGTGCTCGAGGCCGTCGCCAAGGCCGGCAAGCCGCTGGTGATCGTCGCCGAGGAAGTCGAGGGCGAGGCGCTGGCCACCCTGGTGGTCAACACCATCCGCGGCATCGTCAAGGTCGCCGCCGTCAAGGCGCCGGGCTTCGGTGACCGCCGCAAGGCCATCCTGGAAGACATCGCCGTGCTGACCAACGGCCAAGTGGTGTCCGAGGAAGTGGGCCTGTCGCTGGAGAAGACCACCATCAACGACCTGGGCCGCGCCAAGCGCGTGGTGATCACCAAGGAAAACACCACCATCATCGACGGTGCGGGCGAGGCCGAGAAGATCCAGGCGCGCATCGGCCAGATCAAGGCGCAGATCGAGGAGACCTCCTCCGACTACGACCGCGAGAAGCTGCAGGAGCGCGTGGCCAAGCTGGCCGGCGGTGTTGCCGTGATCAAGGTCGGTGCCGGCACCGAGATCGAGATGAAGGAAAAGAAGGCCCGCGTCGAAGACGCCCTGCACGCCACGCGCGCTGCGGTGGAAGAGGGCGTGGTCCCCGGCGGTGGCGTGGCGCTGATCCGCGCGCTCAAGGCGGTCGAGGGACTGAAGGGCGACAACGCCGACCAGGACCTGGGCATCGCGATCACCCGCCGCGCGCTGGAAGCGCCGCTGCGCGCGATCGTCGCCAATGCCGGCGAAGAGCCGTCCGTGATCCTCAACAAGGTCAAGGAAGGCAAGGGCAACTTCGGCTACAACGCCGCCACCGGCGAGTTCGGTGACATGGTGGCGATGGGCATCCTGGATCCGACCAAGGTGACCCGTTCGGCCCTGCAGCACGCCTCCTCGGTCGCCGGCCTGGCGATCACCACCGAGGCGATCGTCGCCGAGCTGCCGAAGAAGGAAGAGCACAACCACGGCGCCGGCGGCATGGGCGGTGGCATGGGCGGCATGGGCGGCATGGATTTCTGATGCCTTCCCCATGCCATCGTCCCTGATGGCATGAATCAAGAGCAGCCATCCATGGCTGCACTGCTCAGGAAGAGCGATGCAACACGAAAAACCCCGCTTCTGCGGGGTTTTTCTTTGGCGCCGTCGGGTGCTTCATCCGCCGAGGAATTTCGATTCCAGGAAGACGTTCTCACGGTGGAATTGCAGATAGTTGCGCTGGCGTGGGGAAAACGTGCCCACGTTCGGCGGTGATCTGGGATCAATGCCCATGCGCTGGATGGACGGCCGGTCCGCGACGGGCGAGATCACGACTTGCCCGTCGTCTTCGAATGCGATGAAGCCGCGGTCGAACAGATGGTCGGCGTTGGGGGTGAGCAACAGCCCGTTTTCCCCGTCAAGCCGTTCCTCGTTGCTTGCATCGCGCCAGGGTTTGCAGTGGCTGGCGCGCAGATGCTCAACGCGGTCGACGCCCGTGATGCGGCAACGCGACTCATGGTCCATGACCCGCGATTTGAACAGCCCCTGCCCCCGCCTCACGAGCACAAGGGCCTCACGCTCGGTGCTGATGATGAGCTGGTCCGATCGGATCTTATCCAATTCGTGCTCCTCCCACTGTGCCAGGCCGATGGCGGCGCCGGCTTCCGGTTGACCCACCGTTGCCGGTCGCAGCAGCTGGCGGGCTTCAAAGCCAATGAGGTCGGCCAGTTCCGCCGCGAAGCGTTGCGGAAGGCAAGTGAGATAGATGTTCTGCATCCCTCGCCCCGCCGCGTTCAGCGGAGCGTAGCGGGCAGGCAGCAGTCCGGCGAGCCGGTGCATGTACTCGCTCGGTCGGATGGGCCCGTGCAGCTCGCTGAAGCGCACGTCGATCCGCCAACCGATAAGCTCCCAATAAGCGCCCGTGGTGCCGAATTCCAGTGGTTTGGGGGCCTCGTAAGCGTGTGATCGCGCCACTCCGACAGCTTTGATCCAGGTGTCGGCGAAGGAGAAGATCACATCGCCAGGCGCAACCTCGCGCATGAAGTCGTAGTACGGATTGCGCGTGTTGTTTTGTTTGCGCTTCGGTGACCACAGGTACCCACCGGGCACTTCATGCCGGTAAGTCTGGTTCTGGTTGACCCACCAGTAGCGCATGGATGCAGGGCTTGTTGCTCACCGGGATGAGTTCGGATTGTTTACTCAGGCCCGGATGAAGGCAACTTGCGGTGGCGGGCACCGTGCGCGGATCAATGTGCCGTCGCGGCCTGCGCCTCCGCCGCAGGAGGCGACGATGGTGCGTGCACTACCTGGGTCATTGTGCCGGCGAGCGCCTTGGCCAGCATCGGGTCCAGCTTGCCGCCCATGCGCAACTGGTCGACGCTGGCCATGGCCTGGTCCAGTTGGCGCTGCGCGTCACTCTCCGGGCGCGGCGGTGCGCCGGGGGCGGTGGTGAGGGCGGCGATCTGCGGGCCGACCAGTTCGGTGAGCGCGAAGTAGGGATCGTCGTGGATGCCGAGGTGGGCGAGCAGCTTGCCCGGCAGCAACCAGGAGGCGGTGTCCGCATGCACCGGTTTGAACGGCTGTTTCGGATCGACCAGCAGCCACACGCCGGCCTGGCTCAGCATGTCGCCGCCGTCCACGAAGCCGGTGATGTGGTAGCTGTTGCTGAGCGCGGGCAGGTGGTCGCCGTAGAACAGCACCACGCTGGGCCGGCTGCGTTTGGCGAGCAGTTTCACCAGCCGGCCGAGCTCCGCGTCGGCGTGCCGGAGGTGGTACAGGTAGTTCTGCAGTTCCAGCTTGTCGCGGCCCTCGATGCCCTCGGGCACGGGGATCGCGTCGCGTTCGGCGACGTCGGCCGGCGCGATGTCGTACGGGCCGTGCGCCTCGATGCTGATGGCGAAGATGAACTGCGGCGGACCGCTGTCCTGCAGCTGGGCCATGATCTCGTCGGTCATCGCGCTGTCGGCCATGTACTTGCCGTCCTTCGGCGCATCGGGCGGGAACGAGGATTGCGACACGAACCGGTCGAAGCCGATGGCGCGGAACGCGGTGGTGCGGTTCCAGAACGCGGGGTCGTTGCCGTGCAGGGCGAGCGTGCGGTAGCCGTGCGACGCCAGCGTGCGCACCAGGCTGGGCAGCGACTTGTGGCTCATCTGCAGGTAGGGAAACTGCAGGTTGTCGAAGTAGCGCAGCGAGAGCCCGGTGAGGAATTCGAATTCGGTGCGGATGGTGCCGCCGCCGAAGGTGGGTACGTGCAACTTGCCGCTGATGCCGTGGCGTGAAAGCCGGCGCAGGTTGGGCGCGAAATCGCTGTGCTCGTAGCCGCGCATGATGGTGGGATCGAAGAACGATTCGCTCTGCACCACGACGACATCGGGCAACTCGCCGGTCGGCGCCGGCTGCTGCAGCGCCTGCTGCAGTGCCGGGATGGATTGCGCGATCAGCCGCTCGGCGGCGGTGCGGTCGGGCTTGCGGTGGCCGCCGCCGTATTGCAGGTGGAACAACATCAGCGAGCTGATCAGGCCCGAATGGTTGGCGGTCACGCGGGCCGACCACGGCTCCAGCCACAGCACGCGAGCGTTGTAGATCCTGCCCCAGGCGGACAGGCCCACCAGCAGGCTGACGAATGCCGCTGCCAGCAGGCCGCCGGCGGCGAGGCGTTTGCCGCCGGTACGCCGTGGCGCCAGCGGCGGCTCGTAGCGCCACGCCAGCACCACCAGCAGCACCGCGGCCAGCAGGGCCAGGTACGGCCACGGGCTATGGGGCAGGTAGCCGGCGAGCAGATGCATGCCGCCCTTGCGCAACTGGCCGATCATGCGGAAATCGTCCGGCAGCAGCGGCGTGCCGAGGTTGGCGACCTTGAGTGCGTTGACGCCGTAGACCAGCCCCTGCAGGGTGAACGCCAGGCCGAACGAGAGCCAGGCGCGCCGGCTCCACGCCAGCAGCGCCCCGGCCAGCAGCAGGCCGGGCAACGCATTGGCCAGCGGGAACCGCGGCTGCCTGAACAACTGCGCCGTGGTGACCCCCACGCCGCCGTCGACCAGCCCGGTCAGCAGCACGAAGGCCAGCGTCAGCGCCAGCACCAGCGCGATGCGCTCGGCCAGGGGCAACCAGCGGCGGGTGTCGGAAGGGTTCAGGGACATGCGGCGACTGCCGGGGTCGTCATGGGGGGCTCCAGAATGTAAACAGGCGTCGATGAACGGGGGGTAGGCGTAAAAACGGCAAGTCTCGGGCCTGACGCCACCCTGCGCAACGCGCCGGCGGGCGCGCGGTGTACCCACGATGTGCGGCAGCACCGGCGCGCTGCGGCACAATGGCCCGATGAACCCGCCCGAATCCGCCGCGCTGCGCACGCTGATCGACGATCGCTACCGCGAGCTGGAGCGCCGCTGCCGCGCGGCCGGCGTGCCGCTGCACGACGATGCCGGCGTCGCCGAGCGCATCCGCCGCACCTTGCTGGCCAGTGATTTCGCGTTCGACACCTGGTGCCGCCAGCCGCAGCTGCTGGCGCCGCAGGGACTCGATCGCCTGCGCTCCGGCGCCGACGCCGGCGCGCGCATCGAGGGGTTGCAACTGCCCGACGACGAGGCCGGCTGCATGGCGGCGCTGCGGCGCTTTCGGCATGCGGAGGCGCTGCGGCTGGTGTTCCGCGACGTCAACGCGCTGGACGAGTTGCCGGAAACCCTGTCCGCCACCAGCGTGTTGTACGAATCCCTGCTGGGCAAGGCGCTGGCCTGGGCCACCGGGGCGATGGTTGCGCGCTATGGCCACAGCCGCAACGCGGAGGGCGAGCTGCAGCGGCTGCTGGTGATCGGTTTCGGCAAGCTCGGTGGCAGCGAACTGAATTTCTCCTCCGACATCGACCTGGTGTTCGCCTACCCGCATGGCGGGCAGAGCGACGGCGCGCGGCCACTGGACAACAGCGAGTACTTCGTGCGGCTCGGCCGTCAGCTGGTGCGCCTGCTCGGCGAGCCGACCATGGACGGCATCTGCGCGCGCGTGGACATGCGCCTGCGACCGTTCGGCAACGTCGGCCGGCTGGCGTTGTCGTTCGCCGCGATGGAGCAGTACTACCAGAGCGAGGGCCGCGACTGGGAGCGCTACGCCTGGATCAAGGCCCGCCCGGTGGCCGGCGACCGGGCCGACGGCAAGCAGCTGCAGGAGCTGCTGCGTCCGTTCGTCTACCGCAAGTACCTCGACTACACCGCCTTCGCCGGGCTGCGCGAGATGAAGGCGCTGATCGACGCGGAAGTGGTGCGCAAGGACCTGGCCGACAACCTCAAGCTCGGCCCCGGCGGCATCCGCGAGATCGAGTTCATCGTGCAACTGGTGCAGCTGATCCGCGGCGGCCGCGAACCCTCCCTGCGCGTGCGCGGGCTGCTCGCCGCGCTGGCCGCGTGCGAGGCGCGCGGCCACATCGGCGCGCAACGCGCGCGGCGTCTGCGCGAAGCCTACGCGCTGCTGCGCCGCGCCGAGAACCGGGTGCAGATGCTGCGCGACGCGCAGACCCACGACATCCCCGACGACGCGCTGGGCCGCGAGCGCATCGCGCTCGGCCTCGACTATCCCGGCTGGGACGCGCTGGCTGCGGCGCTGGCCCACCATCGCGCGATCGTCAGCGAGGAGTTCGCCGCCGTGCTGATGCCCGAGCACGGCCATGTGACGGCGGCACCGGTCGCCGACGTGCGGCTGTGGGAGCAGGCCTGCGACGAGACGCTGGATGCGGCCACGCTGGGGGCTTCCGGGTTCGCGCCGGCCGCCGAACTGGCCGACGCGTTGCTCAAGCTGCCGCAGGCCTCGTCGGTGCGCGCGATGTCGCCGCGTTCGCGCGAACGGCTCGACCGGTTGCTGCCGCAACTGCTCGGCGCCGCGCGCAACACCCCGGCACCGGTGCCCGCGCTGCTGCGGCTGTGCCGGCTGATGCAGGCGGTGGCGCGGCGCTCGGCTTATCTCGCGCTGCTGGACGAGCAGCCCGCGGCGCGGCGCCGGCTGGTGCGGCTGTTCGCCGACAGCGCCTTTCTCGCCGAACGCGTCATCGCCCAGCCGTTGCTGCTGGACGACGTGCTCGATCCGCGCATCGACCAGCTGCCGCTGCGTCGCGCCGACATCGCCGCCGAGATCACCCGCGTGCTTGGCACGCTGGACGAGCGCGACGCCGAAACCGAGCTGGAGCGGATCACCGAGTTCCGCTCGTCCACCGCGTTCCGGCTGGGGCTGGCCTTCAACGATGGCCGCGTCGACGCCGAAGCCACCGCGCGCCGGTTGGCCGCGCTGGCCGAGTCGGTGGTCGGTGCGGTGCTGGCGCTGGCCGAGCGCGACCTCGTGGCGCGGCACGGCCGCCTGCCCGGCGTGGGGTCGGGTTTCGCCGTGCTCGGCTACGGCAGCCTCGGCGGCGAGGAACTGGGTTTCGCCTCGGACCTGGATCTGGTGTTCGTGTTCGACGGCCAGCGCGCGCAGGCGATGAGCGACGGCGAGCGTCCGCTGGAAGGCTATCGCTGGTACCAGCGTCTGGCCCAGCGGGTGATGAACTGGCTGACCGTGCTGACTCGCGCCGGCCGCCTGTACGAAGTGGACACGCGGCTGCGCCCGGACGGCTCCAAGGGCTTGCTGGTGAGCAGCCTCGACGCGTTCGTGGCCTACCAGCGCAGCCGCGCGTGGACGTGGGAACACCAGGCGCTGTTGCGCGCGCGGCCGGTGGCCGGCGATGCGGCGCTCAGCGCGGAGCTGGCGACGGTCCGGCGCGACATCCTGGCCGTGCCGCGCGACCCCGCGGCAGTGCGCGCGGAGGTCGGCAGCATGCGCCAGCGCTGGCGCGCCGAGCGCGACCGTTCCGACGAACGCCAGTTCGACCTGAAACAGGGCCTCGGCGGGCTGCTCGACATCGAGTTCGCGCTGCAGGGACTGGTGCTGGCGCACGCCGCGCAGCAGCCGGCCCTGCTCGGGGTCACCGCCAACGCCGGCCTGATCGAGGCCTGCCGCGTCGCCGGCCTGCTCGACGATGCGCAGGCCGCGACCCTCGCGGCGGCGCACGCCGGCCTGCTGCAGCGCGCGCTGGCATGCACCCTGGACCTGCGCTCGCGCATCGCCCCGCGCGATGCGCCACTGGAGCAGTTGTGCGACGGCGTGCGCGCAGTCACCGGCGCGCTGGGCTTCGCCTTCGCCCCGGCCGCGGAGACGCCGGCGCCGCGCTGAGCGGGCGGTCGCTTGTCTGCGCCCATCCCCGCAGGCAAGATCGACCATGGCCACGGGCGGTCGGCAGGGGCGGGATGAGGGCACGGGCGACAGGGGGAGCGGGGCGGCGGGTGCTGATCGCACTCGTGCTGATGACCGGTTGGCTGGTGGCCGCGCCGGCCGCGCGGGCGATGGATCCGCGGCAACCCTTCCATTCCTACGTGCTCGACCACTGGGGCGTGGAGCAGGGCCTGCCGCAGATCACCGTGCTGGACATGGCCGAGGACAGTGCGGGTTTCCTGTGGCTCAACACGCAATCGGCCGTGGCCCGTTTCGACGGCAGCCGCTTCGTGCGCTACGACCGCGCCAGCACCGGCGTGGACACCAGCATGCTGGGCGCCGTGTGGGCCGACCCGCATGGCGGAGTGTGGTTCGGCGGCACCCGTGGCCTGATCCGGCAGCGCGCCGGCCGTTTCCAGGCGCTGGGCGGGCCCGCGGTCAACGCGATCATCGACGCCGGCGACGGCACGCCGCTGCTGGCCACGGCCGACGGCGTGCAGCGCCTGCGCGGCGACCGGTTCGAACCGGCGGGGAAGGTCGACGGGCCGGCCTTCAGCCTGCTGCGTGATGGCGGGCACGTGTGGATCGGCGGGGCCGGGCGCGTGTGTCGCCAGGGCGGCGACGGTGCGCCGGCCTGCATCGGCGCCGGGCGGGCATCGTGGCAGCACCTGGTGGTCAACCACCTGGCGTTGCAGGATGGCCAGCTGTGGCTGGGCACGTCGGCGGGCCTGATGCGGATCGTGGATGGACGCTGGGTCGCCGCGCAGCTCGGCGACGGGCTCGATGCGCAGCCGATCGAGAGCCTGCTCAGCGACCGCGGCGGCTCGTTGTGGATCGGTACCGCCAGCGCCCTGTACCGGCGGCTGCCCGACGGCACGCTGGAACGCGAAGACCTCGACGTCAGCCGGCGGCCGTGGGTGAAGAGCATGCTGGAGGATCGCGACGGCAACCTGTGGCTGGGCACGTATACCCGCGGCCTGTACCGGGTCTGGAATGGCTGGACCCGGCGGATCTCGGTGCGCGACGGGGTGCGCGATCCGCTGGTGTGGAGCGTGCTGCGCGCGCCCGACGGCGGGATCGTGTTCGGCACCAACTCCGACGTGGAGGTCTACGACGGCCAGCGCGTGCGCACGCTGATTCCCGGCAGTGCGCTGCCCAATCCGTCGGCGTACGAGCTCCATTACGATCGCCAGCAGCGCTTGTGGGTGGGCACCCGCGGCGGCATCGCGGTGTTCGACCGTGGCACCGATGTCACCCCGCCGGCGCTGGCGGGGCTGCACAACCTGCAGGTCAACGATATCCAGGAGGTCGGCGACGGGGATTTCCTGATCGGCACCTCCGCCGGGCTCTACCGCTGGAAACAGGGCAGGCTGACCCGCCTCGACCCGCGAGCGAGCGCGGCCGAGGCCATCGTGCGTTCGATCCTCGTGCTGGGCCCGGAGCACCTCTACGTGGGCACCCGCGATGGCGTGCGCGAGTGGCGCGACGGCCAGTGGACGCGGCCGGCGTGGGCCGAGCCGCTGCGCGGGCATTTCGTGACCCGGCTGGCGATGCCGCGGCCGGACCTGCTGGTGGTGGCCACCAGCGACGCCGGCATCGGCGTGATGGTGGACGGCAGCCTGCGCATGACCGGCCAGAAGGAAGGCCTGCCGAGCGACAACGTGTGGACCTTCGACCTGCTCGGCGAGCAGCTCTACGTCAGCTCGATGGACGGGGCCTGGCGCCTGCCGCTGGCGCAGTTGCCGCGGCCCGGCTCGCCGCCGCGCACCGTGTCGCCGCAGCGGCTGGCCGGCGAGCAGCGTTCCACCACGGTGAACAGCCTGCACTGCTGCAACGGCGGCGGCCGGGCACGCAGCGCCGTGGCGGGCGACCTCATCTGGTACCCCACCACCGACGGCATCCTGGGCGTGGACACGCGCATGCTCGGCGATCCGCCATTGGCGCCGCGCGCGCAGGTGGTCTCGGTCGAGCACGACGGCCGCCAGTACGGCGGCGACGCCTTCACCCTCGACCACGGCAGCCGGGACCTCACCATCCACTACACCGCGCCCTACCTGCCGGTGGGCACCTTGCACTTCCGCTACCGGCTCGACGGCTACGACAAGGATTGGCTATACGCCGACGTGCGCCGCGAGGCGTTCTACACGCACCTGCCCGCCGGCGACTACCGCTTCCGGGTCGCTGCCACGCTGCCGGGGGCCAGCGGCTACGGCCCGGAGGCCGGCATGGCGGTGGACGTCACCCCGTACTGGTACGAGAACCTGCTGGTGCGCCTGGCGGCGGCGGTCGCGCTGGGCCTGTTGCTGTTCGCCCTGGCGCGCTGGAGCATGCGCCGGCAACGCCGCCGCAACGCTTGGCTGGAGGAGCAGGTCGAGCGACGCACAGGCGAACTTTCGCGGGCACTGGAGCGCCTGCGCGTCACCAACCTGGCGCTGGCCGAGGAGAGCCACACCGACACGCTGACCGCGCTGCACAACCGCCGCTACCTGCTGGCCCAGTTGCCCGCCCTGCTGGCGGGTGGCAGCCGCATCGGCGTCATGCAGATCGACATCGACCACTTCAAGCACGTCAACGATGCCTGGGGCCATGCCGCGGGCGATTCGGTGCTGCGCGAGCTGGGCGGCAAGCTGGCGGAGTTGCGCCGCGACAGCGACATCACCGTGCGCTGGGGCGGCGAGGAGTTCCTGCTGCTGCTGCGCGACGTCGAAGCCGACGACGTGCTGCGCATCGCCGAGCGCCTGCGCCGCGACATCGCCGCCAAGGCGTTTGCCGATGGCCGTGGCGGCGTGATCCGGCTGACCTGTTCGATCGGCTTCAGCATGCATCCGCTGGCGGCGCATGGCGACATGGCCACTTTCGAGATGGCGCTGGAGCTGGCCGACCTGGCGTTGTACCGCGCGAAGTACCTGGGTCGCGACCGCTGCGTCGGGCTGCTGGCGACGGGGCCGCTGCCGCCGACCGTGCTCGCCGAGCCGCTGGTGCCGCAGCTGGATGCCCTGCTTGCCGCGGGACGGCTGCAATGGATGCGTCCGGCCGGATAGGCGCTGGCAGCGCTCAGGACCGCGCGGCGACCGCGGCCACGGTGGCCTCGATGCGTGCGCGCACCAGCGCCGCCACGCGCGCGGTTTCGCGCAGCGGGCGTTGCGCGGCGGCGCCAGCGGCGTGGAGATCGTGCAGCAGGCCGGCGTCGCGCAGGGTCTGGTGGAAGCGCGCGAGCTTCGGCGGCAGTGGCGCGCGGACGAAGGTGAGCACCGGGCAGCCGACGGCGCAGGCTTCGGACAGCATGTTCACCGAGTCGGGCGTGACCACCAGCCGGTCGGCCCAGCCGAGCACGCCGGGGTAGGGGTTGCGGCCGTCGTCGCGGCCGGCCCAGAGCAGGCCCGGCACCTCGGCCAGCAGTGGCCGCAGGGTCTCGATGAGCGCCGGCGGCGTGCGCCGCGAGCCGAGCACCAGCAGGCTGCCGCCTTCCGCACGCCGGCGTTGGAGGAGATGCCGGGCCAGTGCACCGGCGTAGTCGGCATCCAGCGCGATGCCGCGGCGCGGCCCGCCGAGCAGGACGCCCACGCGCGGACGCGGCAGCTCCTCGAATTGCGCGCACGCGTCGCGGCCGTCGGCCAGCCACTCGTCGTCGACGGTGTTGAGCGAGCCCAGCGTGGTCAGCACGTTGGCGCCGTGCAGGTCGTCGTGGCGTGGCGCCACCACCGTGTCCCACAGCGCCGGGTCGAGGCGGGGGTCGAGGATCTGCACGGTGTGGCAACGGCCTTCGGCGAGCGGCCGCAGCAGGCGGGTGAACAAGGCGGCCGCGCGGCCGCAGCCGATTGCCACCGCCGGCCAGGGCGGCGCGAACCACGCCCGCTGGCTGGCCGGCAGGGCGAGACGTCCGCCCGCGATCAGGCGCGGTGCCAGCCATGACCACGGCGCGCGCGGCTCGAGCAGCAGATGGCGGCGCGGCAGTTGCAGGTGCTCGGCCAGCGCCAGCGCCTGGCGCTGGTTTCCGGCCGCCGCGTCGGTGATCACCCAGCATTCGCCGTGGAGCTTCAGCATGGGCGTGTTCGCGGCAAGATTGTTTCCCGAATCAACACGATGCGTTTCTCCATCGGAGGTCGGCCGCGCGCCGGCGGCCTGTACACTGGAGTTTCCGACCACCGTGTCGGTGTGGCTCTCGCGAAGGATACCGTGCGGCAGCCCGAAACAACTTTCGTCCTGTTCAACGGAGTCTCTGCATGTCCTCTCTGAAATATCTCTTCCTGGCCGGCCTGCTGGGTGCGGCGGTGTCCGCGCAGGCGGCGCCGGTGACCTACAAGCTCGACCCCAACCATACGATGGTGCTGTTCAGCTGGAACCATTTCGGCTATTCCAATCCCACCGCGGACCTCGGCCTGGGCGAGGGCACGGTGGTGTTCGACGAACAGCATCCGGCGCAATCCAGCGTCGAGGTGACCCTGCCGCTGGCGCGGCTGGACACGCACGTCGCGGCGCTGGACGAGCATCTGAAGAAGGCCGATTTCTTCGACGCAAGCAAGTATCCGGTGGTGACCTTCAAGAGCAGCAAGGTGGAACCGCTGGGCGACAACAAGTTCAAGGTCACCGGCGACCTCACCGTGCATGGGGTGACCCGGCCGGTGGTGCTCGACGCCACGCTGAACCGGATCGGCCCGCATCCGATGAGCAAGGCGCAGTCGATCGGTTTCGACGCCACCACCACGTTGAAGCGCTCGGAGTTCGGCGTCGGCGCCTACGTGCCCAACGTCAGCGACGAGGTGCGCGTGCGCATCACCACCGAAGGTTCGGTGCCGAAGGAAGGCACGGCGAAGTAAACGTCGCGCCCGTCCGGCGCACGCGAAAAAAACCGCGCCGTCATCGGCGCGGTTTTTTTGTGCCTGCTGCCGCGGGCTATTCGGATTTCACGCCGCTGTCCTTCATCGACTCCAGCTTGCCCAGGTCGATGCTGCCCACCGCCGCCTTCAGCTCGTCGATGCTGTCGGCATTGCCGTTCGCCTTGACCGTGAAGCGCTTGCCGACGATCACGCTGTACTCGCCCGACTTGGACTGGTGGTCCCATTCCTCATGGATCAGGTTGCCGTTGTCGCTGTAGGTCTTCTCGTAGCCGGTTTCGGTTTCCTTCTCCTCCTCCGGCGCCATCGCGCTGGCCATCGCGATGAAGCCCTTGGCGCCACCGGTGTCGGTCACTTCCAGGGTGATGTGCTGGTTGTCGTCGCCGCTGTATTCGGCACTCGCCTCGGACACCTGCATGCCCATCGCGCCGTTGCGTTCAGCGGAGATGGCGGTGCGCTTGAGGTTGCCCACGGCAGCAGGCAGGAACGCCTTGATCTGATCCGGCGCCAGCGCCTCTACCGGCCCGTTGCTGCCGGACATCGCGCCCATCATCTTGCCCATCGCGGCCGATTGCGCGGCGCTGTCGCCGGATTTCTGCGCCGCTTCCAGCTCCTTGCTTGCCTGTTCGGCGCGCTGGCCCATCGCCGCCAGCTTGCCCAGCGCGCTGTTGCCGTCGATGGTGACGGTGTCGCCGTTGCTGCCGGTCACGTGCATGCTGCCCATCGCCGCGCCGCCCAGCGCGCCGACGAAGATCAGGCCCAGGATCAGGCTGACGATCCAGCCCAGCACGATCGCGATGATCACGCTCACGGCGGTGTAGCCGCCGGCCTTTTCCGCCGGGCACTGCATGGTGTGCGGCAGGCCCAGGTACAGCAGGTAGATGCTGTAGATGCCGCCAGCGAGCAGGATCAGCAGGCCAAGCCATGGCACGATCACGCCGATGCCGGCGATCCACCACGCGGTCCACGCGTAGGCCACCGTCTTCAGCGCCTGGATCAGGTTCGGCCTGGCGCCGAAGGTGCCGGCCAGCGCGTTGATGATCAGCGCCATCACGTAGACCAGCACCAGCGACAGGATGTAGCCCAGGATCATCCGGCCGATGCCCGCGCCGATGCCCGCGCGCACGGTGACGCCCAGGAAACTGGTGCCGATCAGACTGCTCTTGATGAACTGCGCGATCACCGGCAAGGCCGCGATGATGGCGATGTAGCCCGTGTACAGGCCGTTGACCGTGGCCGGTTCGGCTGCCGCCACCGGCCACTCGGTCCTGGGTGTGGTCAGGATGTTCTTTGCGCGCGCAATGAGCTTTGCGGAATCCATTGGTCTGCTCCCGATCAGATGCCCGAAATCCGGCGCGGAGCGCCGGGTCATGGTTGATTTTCCCCTTGTGCGTGACGCCGCTTGCCGCCGGCTGGCGGCGGGGAGCGACTCCGGATCCGGCCGCGGCTGCCGCCCCCTGACACCAACCGCCAGCCTGCTACCATTTGCAGTCTGCTGTCCAGTCCGGAGTCCGCTGATGTCTTCCCCCGCTGTCGCGACGGTGCCCCTGGTGCCGGCAAATGCCGAAAATCGTTACGAAGTGACGCGGCGGGACCTCCCGCTGTCGTGCCCGATGCCGGGCATGGTGCTGTGGAACTCCCACCCGAAGGTTTATCTGCCGATCGTCGACGATGGCGGGGAATCAACCTGCGCCTACTGTGGCGCGCATTACGTGCTGCGCGACTGATCCCGCAACCCGATCGGCGGTTCGCCATGGCATTTTTTTTGCTTCTTTTTTGCCATGAAAGCCGCCAGCCCTGAGCTCATGCCCAGCATCGCCGTGCCCGCCAAGCTGCTGACCGTGGTCCAGCTGATCCCCGCGCTGCATTCCGGCGGCGCGGAGCGCTCGGCGCTGGAGATCGCGCGCGCGCTGGTGCAGGCCGGCCATCGCTCGGTGGTGGTTTCCGCCGGCGGACGGCTGGTCGAGCAGCTGCAGGCCGAGGGCAGCGAGCACGTCACCCTCGACCTGGGGCGCAAGTCGCTGAGCACGCTGGGCCGCATCGGCGCGCTGCGACGCCTGCTGCGCGAGCTGAAGCCGGACATCGTGCATGCACGCTCGCGGCTGCCGGCGTGGGTGGGCTGGTGGGCGCTGCGCGGCGTTTCCCCGCGGCCGCATTTCGTCACCACCGTGCATGGCTTCAATTCGCCCGGCCGCTACAGCTCGATCCTGCTGCGCGGCGAGCGCGTCATCGTGGTGTCGCAGACCTTGCGCGACTACGTGCTCAGCCACTATCGCTGGCTGGAGCCGGGCCGGGTGCGGGTGATCCCGCGCGGCATCGACCAGGAGGCGTTTCCCTACGGGCACCGGCCGGACGATGCGTGGCACAAGGCCTTCTTCGCGGAGTTCCCCGCGCTCGCCGGCGCCCCGCTGCTGACCATGCCGGCGCGCGGCACGCGGTTGAAGGGCCATCACGACGCGATCGAATTGCTGGCCGACCTCAAGCGTCGCGGCATCGAGGCGCGGCTGCTGCTGCTGGGCGTGGTCGAACCCGGCCGCGAGGCCTACGTGGCCGAGCTGCAGGAGCTGATCCGCCTGCGCGGGGTGACCTCGCAGGTGGTGCTGTCGCCGCCGCGCGACGACATCCGCGACATCTATGCGCTGTCCGCCCTGGTGCTGCAGCTGTCGAACAAGCCCGAGACATTCGGACGCACCGTGATCGAGGCGCTGTCGCTGTGCCGGCCGGTGCTCGGCTACGCCCATGGCGGCGTCGGCGAATTGCTGGCCGAGCTGTACCCCGCCGGACGGGTGCCGCTGGGCGATCGCGAGCGGCTGGTCGAGCGCGCGGCCGAGTTGCTGCGGGTAGCGCCGCCGATCTCGCCGTTGCAGAGCTACCGGCTCAGCGACATGCAGCAGGCCACGCTGGCGCTCTACGACGAAGTGAGCCAGCCGCAGGGCTGAGCGCGCGCCTTCGCGGCGCGCCTACAATGCGCGCTGGTTCCCGCCTGGTTCGCCCATGACCACCTTCGGCAGTTCACTCAAGGCCGCGTTGCGCTCCCCCTTGCTGCCGTTCTGGCTGGTGATCGCGTTGTTGCCGTTCGGACGCAGCGCGGAACTGGGTACGCTGCTGTGCCTGCTCGGCGTGATCATGCTGTTTGCGCGCGACCCGTCGGCGCTGCGCCAGCACCCCGGTGCGCGACTGCTGCTGTGGCTGCTGGGCGCGTATGTGGCGGCGGCGCTGTTCTCGGCGGTGGACGCGATCCGTCCGGGCAAGAGCTGGGGCACGGTGGCCGCCTCCCTGCGCTACGTGCCGCTGGGCCTCTACGCATGCTTCGCGATCCGCCGCGAGGCCAAGCTGTACGCCCTGTACACCGCGGTCGCCGCGGTGCTGGCGCTGTGGTGCGTGGATGCGTGGGTGCAGGCGTTCACCGGCTGGAGCCTGGGCGGACACCCGGAAGCGCTGCGGGTGTCGGGCATTTTCGGTGCCGACAATCTGAAGCTGGGTCCCAGCCTGGCGGTGCTGTCGCCGTTCGCGCTGTGGGCGGCGCGGCGGCGCTGGGGCAGGCCGGGCCTGGTGCTTGCCGCGGTGCTGGTGCTGGGCCCGGTGCTGCTGGCCGGCTCGCGCTCGGCGTGGCTGTGCTACGTGCTGGTGCTGGCCGGTTTCGCGTGGCATGAGGCGCGCACGCCGGGCCGATTCGCCGTGTGGTGCGGAGCCGCGGCCGTGTTGCTGGCCCTGGCCGGCGTGGTGGCGTGGAATACCTCGGCGCGCTTCCATGACCGGATGGCGCGCAGCCTGCTGCTGCTGCACGGCACCGACCGTTCGGTGGACACGGCGCTCAGCGGCCGGCTGGACATCTGGCAGGTCGGCGCGGCGATGACCGCGGCGCATCCGCTCAACGGCGTGGGCGTGCGCGGATTCCGCTACGCCTATCCGCAGTTCGCGCCGGCCAACGACCACTTCGTGGTTTCGGCCGAAGCATGTGGCGTGGGCGAGGGCGCCTGCCATCCGCATCAGCTGGTACTGGAGATCCTCACCAATACCGGCGCGCTCGGCCTGGCCCTGTGGCTGGCTGCCGCGGGCCTGGCATGGCGGGCGTGGCGCCGGGTGGGCGCGGCGGCGCGCGCACGCGCGTTCCCGGCCAGCCTGGCATTGGGCGTGATGCTGTTCCCGCTGAACTCGCACCTGGCGTTCTACTCGGCCTGGTGGGGCCTGCTGTTCGCCTGGCTGCTGGGCCTGTGGTGCGCGAGTCTATTTGTAGCCGGCATCCCTGCCGGCACAGCAGAAACCGGCATCCATGCCGGACTCCTCAAAGAAGCACCCTCCCGGGAGACACGTGATGGCGCCTGAACCGATATCGGTGGCGGTGGCCACATTCAGCGGTGGCGGGGTCCACCCGCCTTCCTGAAATACGCCAGGCTGTATGGGCCCCGTGGGTGCGGGGGCGGATCAGCCACGGTACGATCAATAGACGCGCGGCAGTCCCGGCGGCCGGGTCTTGAAGCGCTTGTGCACCCACAGGTACTGCTCCGGCGCCTCGCGCACCATCTGCTCGATGCAGGCGTTGACGCGGGCGGTGTCGGCCGCCGCATCGGGCCCGGGGAAATCACCCAGCGGCGCGCCCAGGCGCAGCACGTAACCCGAACCGTCGGGCAGGCGGCGGTGGAAGAACGGAATGACGGACGCGCCGGACAGCCGCGCCAGGTGGTGGGTGGCGGTGATGGTCGCCGCCGGCACGCCGAAGAACGGCACGAACACGCTGTCCTTGCTGCGCATGTCCTGGTCCGGCGCGTACCACAGCGTGCCGCCGGCGCGCAGGTATTTCACGGTGCCGCGGATGTCGTCCTTGTTGAACATCGCCGCGGCATAGCGCAGCCGCGCGCGCAGCACCACCCATTCGAACACGGTCGAATCCATGCGCCGGTACATGCCGGCGATGCGGATGCGCTGCGACACCAGCCGCGCGCACAGCTCCAGGTGCGAGAAGTGGCCGCCGACCAGCAGCACGCCCTTGCCGCGCGCACGCGCCGCTTCCAGGTGCTCCAGGCCCTCGATGGCGGTCGGCAACGCGGCGATGCGCCGGTCGCTGCCCAGCCAGCCGAGGGCGAACTCCACCATCATCATGCCGATGTCGCGCAGGTTGGCGTCGACCAGTGCGGCACGTTGCGCCGCGTCCAGTCCGGGAAAACACAGTGCGATGTTGGCGGCCGCGATGCGCCGTCGTGCCGAGGGAACACGCGCCACCAGCGCGCCAAACCGACGCCCCAGCCACGGCAACAGCGCCTGCGGCAGGTGCGCGATCAGCCACACCGCCGCCACGCCCAGCCATGCCGGCCAATGGCGGGGAGCGAGCAGCGATCGGGTGAACTCGGGGCGGGGCATGCCGGGCATCGTCGGCATTGTAGCGGGCCACCCACGCGCGAGCTCGCCCAGGACACTGTCGCTATACTCGCGCGTTGATTGCAAGGATCGACCGTTGCGCCTCCTGTACACCCTCGCGATGTTCCTGGCCACGCCGGTGCTGGTGCTGCGCCTGCTCGTGCGGGGCCTGCGTTCGCCACCGCAACATCATCGGCGCTGGCTGGAGCGTTTCGGCTCGTTCGAGGCACCCGGCTTCAGCGGCAGCCTGTGGATCCACGCGGTGTCGGTTGGCGAGGTGAATGCCGCCGAACCGCTGATCAAGGCGCTGCAACGCAGCTACGCGAACGCGCCGCTGGTGATCACCACCGTCACCCCCACGGGTGCGGCCCGGGTGCAGCAACTGTTCGGCGACAGCGTGTTCCACGTCTACCTGCCGTACGACCTGCCGTTCGCGGTACGCCGCTTCATGAAGCGGGTACGGCCACGCCTGGCGGTGATCGTGGAAACCGAGATCTGGCCCAACCTCTACTTTGCCTGCCGGCGGCGCGGCATCCCGTTGATGATCGTCAATGCGCGCCTGTCCGCACGCTCGATGCGCGGCTATAAGCCGTTGCGCAGTCTGGCGGCGTCGGCGCTGCGCTGCGTGAGCGTGATCGCCGCCCAGTCGCGCACCGACGCGGCGCGCTACCGATTGCTGGGCGCCGACCCGCAGTCGGTGCTGGTCAGCGGCAACATGAAGTTCGACATGCCGATCCCCGAGGGCGCCGTCGCCGCCGGCGCGGCCATGCGCGCGCATTGGGGCGCGCGGCGCCCGGTGTGGATGGCAGCCAGCACGCATGACGGCGAGGAACTGGCGGCGCTGGAGGCTCACCTCAAAGTGCTGCAGCGCCTGCCCGATGCGCTGCTGCTGCTGGCCCCGCGCCACCCCGAGCGCTTCCGGCTGGTGGAGCACACCGTGCGCAACCTCGGTTTCCGGGTGGCCACGCGCAGCGCCGACGGCATACCGACGGGCACGCACCAGGTCTGCGTGATCGACGCGATGGGCGAGCTGATGCCGTTTTTCGCGGGCAGCGACGTCGCCTTCGTCGGCGGCAGCCTGGTGCCCATCGGCGGCCACAACGTGCTGGAACCGGCGGCACTGTCCGTACCCGTGCTGGTGGGGCCGCACACGTTCAACTTCGAGGAGATCACCCGCAGCCTGATCGAGCAGGGCGGCGCCGAGCGGGTGTCGGCGGCCGACCAGCTTGGCCCGCACCTGCTGCAGCTGCTGCTCGATGCGCCGCGCCGCAAGCGGATGGGCGAGGCCGCGCAGTCGGTGTTCGAGCGCGAGCGCGGCGCCGTACAGCGGGTGATGCGCCTGGTCGACGGCCTGCTGCAGGAGTAGGCGGCCAGCGCCCTACTGCAGCAGCGCGTTGATGCTCTGGATGTCCTTGAAGTCGGCCGTGCCCGCCGCATGCTGCAGCAGCAGCTTGTTCAGGATGAACTGGTGGCGTGCCTGCGAATAGGCGCTTTCGGACTGGGTCAGGGTCTGGATTGCCAGCAGCACGTCGGTGAAGGTCTGCGTGCCCACCTCGAAGCCCGCGCGGGTGGCTTCCAGAGCCTTCTGGCCCGACTCCACCGAGGCCTTGCCCGATTCCACCTGCGAGATGCCGGCGAGCACCGAGCGGTAGTAGTTGAGCGTGTTCTGAATCACCTGGCGGCGCTGCAGCTCCAGCGCGTCGCTGGCGGCGTCGCGCTGGTAGATCGACTGGCGCACGCGCGACTGCGTGTAGCCGCCGGAGAAGATCGGCACGTTGAGGGTCAGGCCGATGGTGGTCGAGGCCGGGCGCTCCGAGCCGAAGCGCGCGGGATCCTGGTACCAGCTGCTGCTCTTGCCGTAGTTCACGCTGGCGCTCAGCGTGGGCAGGTGGCCCGAGCGCGCGGCGGTGATGTTGTGCTCGGCGGTCTCCACGTTCTCCTGCTGCGCCAGCAGCGTGGGGTTGTTCTCCAGCGCCTGCTTCACCCAGGCTTGCGGATCGCTCGGCGCGGGCGGATCCATCGGCAGGTCGTCACGCAGCTTCTTGAGGTCGCCCACCGGCTTGCCGGTGATGACGCGCAGGGCTTCGCGGTCGTTGTCCAGCGTGTTCTGCGCCGCGATGGTCTGGGTCTTGGCGTTCTCGTAGTAGGCCTTGGCCTGGTACACGTTGGTGATCGCCGACAGGCCGACCTTGTACTGCTGGTTGGCCTGGTCGTACTGGCGCTTGAAGGCGTCTTCGTTGGCCTTGGCGAAGGTCAGCTGGTCCTCGTCGTTGAGCACCGTGAAGTAGGCGGAGGTGACGCGCACCAGCAGGTCCTGCGCCGCGGCCTGGTAGGTCGCTTCCTGCGCATTCTTGGCGGAGTGGGCGGCCTTGAGGTTGGCGTACTTGCCGAAATCGAAAATGGTCTGGGTCAGCGTGGCGTTGAGGCTGCGCGTACGCAGATGGCCGCCGTTCGAGGTGGTGCCGTCGGAGGCCAGCGGGCCGGTGCAGGTGTAGTTGCCGCTGCCGGCGGCGATGCCGCTGCACAGGAAGCTGTTGGTGCCGGTGCCCAAGCCCAGGTCGGTCCCGCCCTGGTTGCCGTTGGCCTGCTGCAGGGTGAGCGAGCCGTCGATCTGCGGCAGCAGCCCGGCACGCGCCTGCGGCACACCCTCGCCGGTGGCCAATCGCGTCGCGTCGGCCTGGGCCAGTACCGGATCGTTGGCGCGCGCGTCGCGGTAGGCATCGAGCAGATCCTCGCCATGGCTGGGCAGCGAGACGGCGGCCAGCGCCAGGGCCAGGGTGAGCAGCTTCAAATGCATGGAATGCCTCGTGTCGATCGGGGACGTCGGGGAATGGGGATTTACGAGCGTGGGCAGCGGAAATCTTCCGAGCTGCAAAAGCGGCTGCGCGGTTCGTATTGCCGCCGATTCTTGGCCCATGGCACCACCATGGGCCGGCGAACCGTCGAAAATCCGCCCTCGCGCAACCACTTTTTCGCCTCGAGAGTTTGCACCGCCAACGCTCCTAAAAAACGAATCGCGGCGCCGGCCCGGCATGCACCAGGTACGGCAGGTCGGTCTCGAACAGGCTCTGCTCGCGCAAGCTGCCGTCGGCCTCGTGGACCAGCAGGCTGGCGCGTTGCACCGGCGACTGCCCGCTCACCACGAACGCGCGACCGCCGGGCTTGAGCCAGGCATGCCAGCGCGACGGGATTTCCGCCACGGCGCCGGTGACCACCAGCACATCGAACACCCCGTCCGGCTGCCACGAGCGCACCGCCTCGCCGGTGGCCAGGCTGACGTTGCCGATGCCGGCCTGGCGCAGCCGCTCGCCGGCGGCGGCGGTGAAGTCGGCATGGATGTCGACGCTGACCAGCTGCGCCGACAAGGTGGCCAGGCACGCGCTGAGATAGCCCGAGCCGGTGCCGATCTCCAGCACGCGGTCCGTCGGCTGCACGTCCAGTGCCTGCAGCAGGCGGCCTTCCACCACCGGCTTCATCATCACCTCGCCGTGGCCCAGCGGCAGGCACATGTCGGCGAAGGCCAGCTTCCGGTGTTCGGCGGCGACGAAATCCTCGCGGCGCACGCGGCTGATCACGTCGAGCACGCGGCCGTCGAGCACTTCCCACGGACGCACCTGGTTCTCCACCATGTTCGTGCGTGCCTGTTCGAAATTCATCGCCATCTGTGCGTGCCTGCGCTGTCCCGGAAGAACCCGGAAGGATAAGCTTTGCCACCTGCCGCGACAATGGCGGCGCCGCTTGGCACGTAGCCTGACGGCTGCACCACGGCACACGAAGTGCCGGAAGTCACCGCCGCCAGCTGACGCGCGTCACCCGTGCCGCACGAGCCGGAATCCCGGCTCATGTGGTCGGATTGCCGCAGCATGGCAAATAAATAAACCGAAGCGTATACTAAAGGTTGGCAATCTGCATTCTTGAGGGTGGAGGACATGAGTACCAGCGCGCCCATCAGAGCCCAGGGTCCCGGTCGCCCGAAGGACATGGAGAAGCGTGCGGCCATCCTGGCGGCGGCCAAGGCGCTGTTCATCAGCAATGCCTTCAGCGGCACCAGCATGGATGCCATCGCGGCGGATGCTGGGGTGTCCAAACTCACCGTCTACAGCCATTTCGGCGACAAGGACAACCTCTTCCGCGAAGTCATCCGCTCGCGCATCCAGGATCTGTTGCCGGAGGAAACCTACCGTTTCGACCCGCAGGCGGACATCCGCGAGACCTTGCTGCGGGTGGCGCTGACCCATGCCCACCTGGATTGCAACGCGGAGACCGTGGGCACCTTCCGCGCCATCCTCAGCGACTGCCGCCAGGGCAACCCGCGTTATGGCAGGCTGATCTGGGAGGAGGGCGCCACGCGCACCCACGGCCTGATGGAACGTCTGCTGCAGCAGGCGGTTGACGCCGGCAAGCTCGACATCGACGACGTGCGCCGGGCCAGCATGCAGTTCCTCACCCTGATCAAGGGCAACTTGATGATGCGCCAGATGTTTGGCTGCACCGACTGCCCGGAAAGCTACCTGCAGGAAATCGAGGCCACCGCGCGCGCGGGTGTGGATACCTTCCTGCGCGCTTTCCTGCCGCGTTGACCGCGGCCTCGGTTCCTTCACCCGGCTTTTTCGGCACGGTGCCTATGCTTGGCTGATTTCCGCGCGTCTGGCGGCCCGAGCCGTCGCCGCCCCATCTGCAGGAGCCAGCCATGGCCAAGACCAAGCCGTTCGTCAGCGATCTCGAGAACATCCGTCAGCGCGCGCGCCAGGACATCGACCGCGGCGCGATGACCGCCGGCTACAGCGCCGATCGCGAAACCGTGATCAAGCTGCTCAACCATGCCCTGGCCACCGAGCTGGTGTGCGTGCTGCGCTACAAGTACCACTACTACATGGCCTCGGGGATCAATTCGCAGGCGATCCGTGCCGAGTTCCTGGAGCACGCCAACGAGGAACAGGGCCACGCCGACCAGATCGCCGAGCGCATCACCCAGCTCGAGGGCAAGCCGAACCTGTCGCCCGAGGGCCTGCTCAGCCGCAGTCATTCGGATTACGTCGAGGGCGAGGACATCGTGGACATGATCAAGGAGGATCTGGTCGCCGAACGCATCGCGATCGACAGCTACCGCGAGATGATCGCCTACGTCGGCACCGACGACCCCACCACGCGCCGCATGCTGGAGAGCATCCTGGCGGTGGAGGAAGAGCACGCCGAGGACATGAACACGCTGCTGGAACAGCTCGGCAGGAAGGGCGAGCCGGCCAAGCCGGCCCCGCTGCGCGGCTGACGCAGCGAGGCCGGCGGCTTACCAGCCCGCCAGGGTCAACTTGCCGATGCTGCCGCCCGATTCCAGGCGGCGATGCGCCTCGCGCAGGTTCGCGGCGTTGATCGGTTGCAGCGTCTCGCGCCGGATGCCCTTCAGCTCGCCGGCGTCCACCCGTTCGGCCACGCGGGCGAGGATGCGGCCCTGCTCGGCCATGTCCGCGGTCCTGAAACGCGCGCGGGCGAACATGAACTCCCAGTGGATGCCGATGCACTTGGCCTTGTACGGGTCGCCGATGTGCAGCGCAGCCTTTGGCTCGACGATCAGGCCCACGTGGCCTTGCGGCGCCAGCAGCGCGCCGAGTTCGTCCCAGTAGGCGTCGGTGTCGGCGAGGTTGAGCGCGGCGTCGATGGTGGTGAAACCCAGCGCGGCGAGTTGCGGCGCCAGCGGTTGGCGATGGTTCACCACGTGCTGCGCGCCCATCGCCTGGCACCAGTCGGCGCTCTCGGCGCGCGAGGCGGTGGCGATCACGGTGAAGCCCGCGCGCCGCGCCAGCTGGATCGCGATCGAGCCCACGCCGCCGGCGCCGGCGATGACCAGCAAGGACCTGCCTTCACCGCCTCGCTCGCTGTCGAACGGCATGCGCTGGAACAGCAACTCCCACGCGGTGATCGCCACCAGCGGCAGTGCCGCCGCGTCGGCGAATTCCAGGCTGTGCGGCATCAATGCTGCCAGTCGCGCGTCCACCTGTTGATACTGTGCATTGCTGCCCGGTCGGGTGACGTCGCCCGCGTAGTACACGCGATCGCCCGGCCCGAAGCCCGCTACGGCGGAACCCACCGCTTCCACCACGCCGGCGGCGTCGTAGCCCAGCACCCGGGGCGGCGCTGCCACTTGCGGTTTCGGTGCGCGCAGCTTGGTGTCGACCGGGTTCACGGAAACGGCCTCGACACGCACCAGCAGATCGTGTGCGTCCGCCACGGGCGTGGGCAGTTCCACGTCGAGCAGCGATCGCGGATCGTCGATCGGCAGGTAACGGGTGAGGGCGACGGCTTTCATGGCGTGGGCTCCAGGGCAGCGGGATGGACGGCCACCGGCGGCGGATTGCGCTCGGCGAACGGGCCGTTCCAGTACGGATAGCAAGGATACGGCGGCGTCACCGCGCTGGCGGCATCCAGCTGCGCCATGTGTTCCGCTGCGAGCTGCCAGCCTGCCGCGCCCAGGTTGTCGATCAGTTGTGCCTCGTTGCGGGCGCCGATCAGCACGCTGGCGATGGTGGGGCGCTGCAGCAACCAATTGATCGCCACCTGCGGCACGCTCCTGCCGACCTCGGCGGCGACGGCGTCCAGCGCGTCGACGATGCGGTACAGGCGCTCGGCGTCCATGGGTGGCGCGAACCCGACGGTGTCGTGCAGGCGGCTGCCGGCGGGCAGCGGCTGGCCGCGCCGCACCTTGCCGGTGAGCCGGCCCCAGCCCAGCGGGCTCCACACGATGGCGCCCAGGCCCTGGTCCTGGCCCAGCGGCATCAGCTCCCACTCGTAGTCGCGCCCGGCCAGCGAGTAGTAGGCCTGGTTGGCCACCAGGCGCGTGCGACCGTAGCGCTCGGCGGCGGCCTGCGCTTTCATGATCTGCCAGCCGGAAAAGTTCGACACCCCGAGATAGCGGACCTTGCCGGCGCGCACCAGGTCGTCCAGCGTGGCCATCACCTCGTCCACCGGGGTCATCGCGTCGAATTGATGCAGCTGCAGCAGATCGATCCAGTCGGTGCCCAGCCGCTTCAGCGCGCGCTCCACGCCGGCGAGCAGGTGGTGGCGCGAGGCGCCCAGGTCGTTCGGGCCTTCACCGACGCGCAGGGCCAGCTTGGTGGAAAGGATGGCGCGGTCGCGGCGGCCTTTCAGCGCGGCACCCAGGATCTCCTCCGCGGCGCCATCGGAATAGGCGTCCGCGCTGTCGAACAGGTTCGCGCCGGCATCGAGGCAGAGGTCGACCAGGCGCTTTGCCTCGGCGACGCCGCTGCTGCCCCAGGCGCTGAACAGCGGCCCCTTGCCGCCGAAGGTGCCGGTGCCGAAGCCCAGCGCGGGAACCTTGAAGCCGGAGCGGCCGAGAAAGCGGTATTCCATGGCGAAACCTCGTGGGATGGTGGAGAAGTCAGGCTTGCGGGCAGGCGGCGACAGCGGTGCTGCGGCTCGCGCGCTCGCCGCGCACGGCCAGCACGGCAATGGCAATGCCGGCCGTGACGACCAGCACCGCGGCCCACGGCAGCGCGGCGAGGCCGTGGCCGCGGGCGAGCGTCGCGCTGCCCAGCCACGCCCCCAGCGCATTGGCCAGGTTGAACGCGCCGATGTTGAGGCTGGAGGCCAGGCTTGGCGCGTCGGCGGCCTTGCGCAGCACCCACAGTTGCAGCGGCGCCACGGTGGCGAACGTCGCCAGCCCGAGCAGGCCGATGAACAGCACCATCGGCCACGGCTGCGCCAGCAGCAGGCCGAGCCCCAGCAGCACCGCGGCCAGCGCTGCCAGGCTGCCGAGCAGGGCCGGCGCCAGCGCGCGGTCGGCCAGCCGGCCGCCGAGCGGGTTGCCGATCAGCATGCCCACGCCGAATACCAGCAGGATGGGCGACACCGCCGCATCGGCGAAGCCGGTGACGCGGGTGAGCAGCGGTTCGATATAGGTGTAGACCACGAAGACGCCGGCAAAGCCGAATACCGTGGTGGCGAGTCCGAGCAGTACCGGCGCGCCGGCGACGGCGCGCAGCTCGGTGGCCAATGCCACCGGCGTGGCCGCGCCCCGCGAGGCGGGCACCAGCCAGGCCACGGCCAGCATTGCCAGCAGGCCCACCACCGTCACCGCCCCGAACGCGGCGTGCCAGCCGAAATGCAGGCCCAGCCATGCGCCCGCCGGGACGCCCAGCACGGTGGCCACGGCCAGGCCGTTGAACATGGTGGCGATGGCCGAGGCCTGCCGCCGGGGCGCCACCAGCGAGGTGGCCACCACCGCGCCGACGCCGAAGAAGCTGCCGTGTGCCAGCGAGGTCAGCACGCGCGCGGCCAGCAGGCTCGCATAGCCGGGCGCGAGCGCGCTGGCCAGGTTGCCCGCGGTGAAGATCGCCATCAGCCCCAGCAGCACGGCCTTGCGCGGCAGCCGGCGGGTGGCCAGGGTGAGCAGCGGCGCGCCGATGAACACGCCCAGTGCATAGGCGGAAACCAGCAAGCCGGCGCGCGCGATGTCGACGTGCAGGCTGCCGGCGATCTGCTGCAGCAGGCCCATCGGCATGAACTCGGTGGTGCCGATGCCGAAGGCGCCGATGGCCAGCGCGTACAGCGCTGGCGGAGTGCGGTGGGCGGAAGGGGACATGATCGGGACCGGAGGCGGAAAGCGCATAGCCTGGGCACTGGCGTTTTCATTGAAAAGCACAAGAATGGCGAATCACTTTCAATGAATGGTTGAAATCATGGACCGCCTCGACGACCTCGGCCTGTTCCTGCGCGTGCTCGACCAGGGCTCGATCAGCGCGGCCGCGCGCAGCCTGGACATCTCGGTGGCCGTGGCCAGCCAGCGGCTGAAGCGGCTGGAGCACGCGCTGGGCGTGCGGCTGCTGCACCGGACCACGCGCCGGCTGCACGCCACGCCGGAAGGGCTGGAGCTGGCCAGCCAGGGCCGCGCGCTGGTGGAGGATCTCGATGCGCTCACCGCGGGCCTGCGCCAGGGCGCGAGCGGCGTGGCCGGCACGCTGCGCGTCACCTTGTCCGCCGCGTTCGGCATCAAGTACATCTCGCCGCTGCTGCCGGAGTTCATGGCGCGCCATCCGCAACTGCACCTCTACACGCACCTGAGCGACGAGATGGTGGACCTGGTGGGCGCGGGCTACGACCTGGCCATCCGCATCGGTGCCTTGCGCGACTCCAGCCTGGTGGCGCGGCCGATCGCCAGCAACCGGCGCCTGCTCTGCGCCGCACCCGGCTATCTGCGTCGCCATGGCCACCCGCGCACGCCGCAGGACCTGGCCCGGCACGAATGCCTGATCCTGGCCGGCCGGCACGGTCGCCAGGACGAATGGCGGCTCGTCGACCGCCGCGGCCGCGAGCATGCGGTGCGCGTGCGCGGCCGCTTCGAGACCACCATGGGCGAGCTGGTCCGCGATGCGGTACTGGCCGGCCAGGGCATCGCCCTGCATTCGCTGTGGCACGTGCACGAGGAACTGCGCGCCGGCCGGCTGGAAGTGGTGCTGCCCGGCTACCGCTTGCCGGAGAGTGGCATCTGGGCAGTCACGCCGCAGCGCCGGTTGGTGCCGCCGCGGGTGCGCGCCTTCACCGATTTCCTGGTCGAGAAGCTGGGCGACCCGCCGCCGTGGGAGCGCGAGGCTGCCCCGTCGCGCGACCGCGCCGGGCGCCGCACTCGCTGAGGATTGGCCGCATGGCCGCGTTGTAAGCTTGAGCCTTGTTCACCACAGCCGCAGGAGCCGCCCCGATGTCGAATCCCGACACTCCATCCGTTTCGCGGCGCGGCCTGCGTCGGGTCATCCTGGCGGTGGTCGCCGCGGTGGTGCTGCTGATCGCCGCGACGATGTGGTGGTGGGATACCGAGCCGACACTGTTCGATCCGGCGGCGGTCACCCAGGCGCGGATGCAGGAATTGAAGCGCCCGGTTTCGACCGGCACGACCACCACGGTCACCCTGATCACCTCGGTGCAGACCCTGCTCGACAAGCGCGGTGGCTACCTCAGCAACGACAAGCTGCCGCCTGGCGTGTTGCTGGACAACCTGCCGAACTGGGAGTTCGGCTCGCTGACTGCCTCGCGCGACCTGGTGCGCGCGCTGCGCAACGACTTCAGCCGCTCGCAGACGCAGTCGACCGAGGACAAGGACCTGGCCGAGGCCGACCCGCTGCTCAACAGTCCCAACGACCGCTGGCTGCTGCCCAGCTCGGAGAGCCAGTACCGCAAGGCAATCCGCCATCTGGACGGCTATCTGGCGAGGCTCGGCGACGCCGACGGCAGCAACGCGCACTTCTATGCCCGCGCCGACAACCTGGCCGATTACCTGCAGCTGGTCTCGGCGCGGCTGGGTTCGCTGTCGCAGCGGTTGTCGGCCAGCGTGGGCCAGATCCGCATCGGCGACGTGGACGCCACCGACCCGGCCGGCGCGTCCACGGCGGCGGCGCCTGGTGGTGGCAAGCTGGTGAAGACGCCATGGACGAAGATCGACGACAACTTCTACGAGGCGCGCGGCTACACCTGGACGCTGCTGGAACAGCTCCGGGCGATGCAGCGCGACTTCGGCCCGATCCTGCGTTCCAAGCATGCCGACGTGAGCCTGGAGCAGGTGATCCGCGAGCTGGAGGAGGCACAGCGACCGCTGCACAGCCCGATGGTGCTGAACGGCTCGCCGTTCGGCTTCTTCGCCAACCATTCGCTGGTGATGGCCAACTACGTGTCGCGCGCCAATGCAGCGCTGATCGACCTGCGCGAGTTGCTCAAGCGCGGCTGATGCGGTCCGATCCACGAGCCGCGCGGGCCCGTGGATCGAATCGGGTTGCGGCTCAGGCCTTGGGGCCGTGCTCGGCCTGGTAGCGGGCGATGCCAGCCAGGATTTCGGCCCGGGCCTCGTCGGCGCCGACCCAGCCCTCCACCTTGACCCACTTGCCCTGCTCGAGGTCCTTGTAGTGCTCGAAGAAGTGGCCGATGCGCTGCAGCCAGTGCGGCGAGACGCCCTTCATGTCGTTGATGTGGGCATAGCCGGGGAACACCTTGGGCGAGGGGATCACCACCAGCTTTTCGTCGGCACCGGCCTCGTCGGTCATCTGCAGCATGCCGACCGGGTGGCAACGGATCACCGAGCCCACGGCCAGCGGCAACGGCAGGATCACCACCACGTCCAGCGGATCGCCGTCGCCGCCCAGGGTGCCCGGCACGTAGCCGTAGTTGCACGGGTAGCGCATCGGCGTGGACAGGATGCGGTCGACGAAGATCGCGCCCGACTCCTTGTCCACCTCGTACTTGACCGGCTCGGCGTCCTTGGGGATCTCGATGATGACGTTGATTTCGTTTGGCACGTCGCGACCGGCGGCGACAAGATGCAGGCCCATGGGAATCCTCAAGCGGGGGAAAAACAGTCCGCTAGGATACGCCAAACCGTGCTGCATCGCAGCACCCTGCCGCGGGACGGGCGTCCGGCCTCAGCCCCGGCCGGCCTGCCGGAACGGGCGCTCGCGCAGCCACTTGGTGGCGATCCACTTTTCGCCGCAGATCACCGGCAGGCCGGCATGCAGCGAACTGGGGTCGCCGCCTTCGTAGGCGAAATAGACGGCCGAACCGCGGCGCGCGGTCACCGTCAGGCCCAGCTCGGGGAAGGCGGTGCCGCCGCCCAGCTCGGGCGTGTTGAGGTACATCACGACGCTGGCGATGCGCTGGCCGCCGGAGCGGGTGATGGCGTCGTAGCCGGGCAGGGCGGGGTCGAACCAGTCGAAATGCGGCTCGTACTCCTGGCCCGGGCGGTAATGCAGGATCTGCAACCCCTCGCCGTGGATGACCGGCAGGCCGAGCAGTCCGGCCAGGCGCTGCTCGATGCGCGCGACCAGCGGCAACTCGCCGATCGAGAAGAACATGCCCTCGCTGGTACGGCGCTGGTCCACCTGCTGCTTGCCGTTGTCGTCGACGGTCATGGCGCGGGCCAGTCGCGGCCGGGCCAGCTCGATCAGCTCGTCGCACTCCGCTTCGTCCAGCAGGTTCTCCAGCACGCGCAGCGGCGGCTGGTTGACGCACAGCGACACGCCGACGGAACGCGCGCCGACGGATACCGCCGGCGCCTCGGGGTGTTTCGTGCGCAAGCCGCGCGGCGCCGGGGCCGAGGCGCTGGCGTTGAGCGTGGCCAGCGGCAGCTTCAGCACTTCGGCGACGATGCTGCGGCTCTGCCGCGGATCGTAGCCGTTGTCCTTCATCAGCTTGAGCACTTCCGGCACGCCGTGGCCGGCTCGCGTGGTGGCGAGGATCCACTCGCGCAGTTCATGGCTGATGGCGGTGCGTGACGGCATGGCTAAAGATGGTTGCGTCGGCACGCAAGCATACTTCAGCGCCCGCGCCGGTCGCACGCCGGCCGGACCGGCGTGCGACACGCAGGGCTACTTCAGCTGATCCCACAGGAAGTCGTAGGCCATCGCGTGCATGTGGGCGGATTGCTGGTTGTCGGCGCCCGCGCCATGGCCGCCTTCGAGGTTCTCGTAGAACCACACGTCGGGGTGGCCCTGCGCCTGCATCTTCGCCGCCATCTTGCGCGCCTGCACCGGGCCGACGCGGTCGTCGCTGGTGGCGGTGTAGAACAGCACCGGCGGGTAGTGGCCGTCCTTGTTCACGTTCTGGTACGGCGAGAAGGTCTTGATGAAGTTCCAGTCGGCGGTGTCCGGGTTGCCGTACTCGGCCATCCACGAGGCGCCGGCGGAAAGGTGCGAGTAGCGCTTCATGTCGAGCAGCGGTACCTCGCAGGCGATCGCGCCGAACAGTTGCGGATACATGGTGAGCATGTTGCCCATCAGCAGGCCGCCGTTGCTGCCGCCCTCGGCACCCAGGTGTTCCGGCGAGGTGACGCCGCGCTTGATCAGGTCCTGCGCCACGGCCGCGAAGTCCTCGTAGGCGCGCGGACGGTTCGCCTTCAGCGCCGCCTTGTGCCAGCGCGGGCCGTATTCGCCGCCGCCGCGGATGTTGGCCACCACGTAGACGCCGCCGCGATCCAGCCAGGCGCGCCCGATGCTGCCGCTGTAGTGCGGCAGCAGCGACACCTCGAAGCCGCCGTAGCCGTAGAGCAGGGTGCGGTTGGAACCGTCCAGCCTGATGCCCTTGGGTGCGATCTCGAAATACGGCACGCGCGTGCCGTCCTTCGAGGTCACGAAGTGCTGGCTGACGGTGAACTTCGACGCATCGAAGAACGCCGGCTCCTGCTTGATCGTCTCGGCCGGCGCGCTGCCCAGCACGCCACGCTCGAGCGAGGCAGGGGTGAGGAAGCCGGCCACGTCCAGCCAGTATTCGTCGCTGTGGTCGGGGTCGGTGTCGATCACGCTGATCGTGCTGAGCGTGGGCGCACCCGGCAGCGCCTCGGGGTGCCAGCCGTCGTCGGGGCCGGCCATGCGCGGCGGGGTGAGCACTTCCAGCCGGCTCTTGACGTCGTCCAGCACGTCGAGGATCAGGTGGTTGCGGGTCCACGCGTAGCTCGACAATGCGGTGTGCTCGTCGGGCTTGAACAGCACGGTGAACCGGCGCTTGCCGGCGACGAAGTCGTCGAAACGGGTGGCCAGCAGCGCACCCGACGGATAGGTGGCGCCGCCGACCGTCCACGGCGAGCGCGTCTCCACCAGCAGCCACTCGCGGTGGGCCCTGGCATCGGCGTCGTCCGGCACGTCGAGGCGGGTCAACTTGCCGTCATGGCGCAAAAACAGCTCGCTGTGGAAGAAATCCTTGGCCACCGACACGAAGTCGCGCTCGTAACCCGGCGTGCGGTCGTGGAACGCACTCACCGCGAGATCGTCATGTTTGCCCTCGTACACCGTCGCGGCAGCCGACAGCGGCGTGCCGCGCTTCCACTCCTTGACGATGCGCGGATAGCTGGACGCGGTCATCGAACCGGGGCCGAAGTCGGTGCCCACGTAGATGGTGTCCTCGTCGATCCAGCCGACGTCGCTCTTGGCCACCGGCAGTTCGAAACCGTCCTTCACGAAAGCCTTGTGCGGGATGCTGAACTCGCGCACCGCCACCGCGTCGCCGCCGTCGGGCGAGAGCGAGACCAGGCAGCGCTCGAAGCGGGGCTTCAGGCACTGCACGCCCTTGAACACCCAGCGCTTGCCCTCGGCCTTGTTCAGCGCGTCGATGTCCAGCAGTACTTCCCAGGCCGGCTCGGCCTTGCGGTACTCGGCCAGGCTGGTGCGACGCCAGACGCCGCGGGGGTGGGCCTTGTCGCGCCAGAAGTTGTACAGCTCGCCACCCATGCGGTTGACATAGGGAATGCGCGCATCCGAGTCGAGCACCTGCAGGATCTGCTCGCGCGTCCTGTCGAAGCCGGCATCGCTGGCGAAACGCGCCCGGGTGCGTGCGTTCTGCTGCTTCACCCAGGCCAGCGGGCGGGCGCCGCGGATGTCTTCAAGCCACAGCCAGGGGTCGTCGGATGCAACCTGGTGGGCGGCGGTCGTTGCGGGAGGGGTTTGGCTGGCGTCGGCGTGGTTCATGCCCGCCAGTGTGACGCCGAGAGCCAGAGTCAGCCAGACCAGTCTCATGGGATTTCCTCCAGTGCGGAACATCGGATGCGGAGCACCGCACATGTTTGGTGGACGGTGAAACGAAAATCCCGCCGTGGCGGGATTCTCGTTGACGTCCGGGTCGGGTGGGTTACAGCAAGGGGATCAGCAGCAGCGCGACGATGTTGATGATCTTGATCAATGGGTTCACCGCGGGGCCGGCGGTGTCCTTGTACGGGTCGCCCACGGTGTCGCCGGTGACGGCGGCCTTGTGTGCCTCCGAGCCCTTGCCGCCGTGGTGGCCATCCTCGATGTACTTCTTGGCGTTGTCCCAGGCGCCACCGCCGGTGGTCATCGAAATGGCCACGAACAGGCCGGTGACGATGGTGCCGATCAGCACGCCGCCCAGCGCCTGCGCGCCGGCTTCGGAGGAACCGGCCAGCCACTTGAAGCCGAACGCGACCACCACCGGCACCAGCACCGGCAGCAGCGAGGGCACGATCATTTCCTTGATCGCCGACTTGGTCAGCATGTCCACCGCGCGGTCGTACTGCGGTTTGCCGGTGCCTTGCATGATCCCGGCGATGTCGCGGAACTGGCGGCGCACCTCCTCCACCACCGCACCGGCCGCGCGGCCGACCGCCTCCATCGCCATCGCGCCGAACAGGTAGGGGATCAGGCCGCCGATCAGCAGGCCGATGATCACGTAGTGGTTGGAGAGGTCGAACGTGGTTTCGAAGCCGAAGTGCGTCTTCAGGTTGTGCGTGTAGTCGGCGAACAGCACCAGCGCGGCCAGCGCGGCGGAACCGATCGCGTAGCCCTTGGTCACCGCCTTGGTGGTGTTGCCGACCGCGTCGAGCGGGTCGGTGACGCCGCGCACTTCCGGCGGCAGGTCGCTCATCTCGGCGATGCCGCCGGCGTTGTCGGTGATCGGGCCGTAGGCATCCAGCGCCACGATCATGCCGGCCATCGACAGCATCGCGGTCGCCGCGATGGCGATGCCGTACAGGCCGCCCAGCGCGTATGCGCCCCAGATCGCGGCGCAGATCACGATCACCGGCAGCGCGGTGGATTTCATCGAGATGCCGAGGCCGGCGATGATGTTGGTGCCGTGGCCGGTGCTCGATGCCGCCGCGATGTGCTGCACGGGCTTGTAGTCGGTGCCGGTGTAGTACTCGGTGATCCACACGATCAGCCCGGTCAGCACCAGGCCGATCAGCGAGCACTCGAACAGCGCGAGCTTGGAAGTCACCACGCCGTCGGCGTCGGTCAGCCCCTGCGGCAACAGGTTGCCGGTGACGAACCAGAAGGCGATCGCCGAAAGCAGCGCCGAGACGATCACGCCCTTGTACAGCGCGCCCATGATCGAGCCGCCGGCCTTCACCCGCACCACGAAGGTGGCGATGATCGAGGCGATGATCGAGACCGCGCCGATCACCAGCGGGTAGAGCAGCGCCTGCAGGTTGTCGACGAAGGTGAGCCCGGCCAGCAGCATGGTGGCGATCACCGTCACCGCGTAGGTCTCGAACAGGTCGGCCGCCATGCCGGCGCAGTCGCCGACGTTGTCGCCCACGTTGTCGGCGATCACCGCCGGGTTGCGCGGGTCGTCCTCGGGGATGCCGGCCTCGACCTTGCCGACCAGGTCGGCGCCCACGTCGGCGCCCTTGGTGAAGATGCCGCCGCCCAGGCGCGCGAAGATCGAGATCAGCGAGCTGCCGAAGGCCAGCCCCACCAGCGCGTGCAGGGCGGTCTCGCCGGTGACGCCCAGGTGGTTGAGCACCAGCCAGTAACCGGTCACGCCGAGCAGGGCCAGGCCGACCACCAGCATGCCGGTGATCGCGCCGCCGCGGAACGCCACGTTCATCGCCGGGCTCAGGCCGCCGCGGGCAGCCTCGGCGGTGCGCACGTTGGCGCGCACCGAGACGTTCATGCCGATGTAGCCGGCCGCGCCGGACAGCACGGCGCCGATCAGGAAGCCGATCGCGGTGTGCCAGTTGAGGAAGAAGCCGATCAGCAGCAGCAGCACCACGCCGACCATGCCGATCGTGGTGTACTGGCGGTTGAGGTAGGCGCGCGCGCCCTCCTGGATCGCCGCCGCAATTTCCTGCATCCGCTCGTTGCCCGGCGACTGGGCCAGGATCCAGCGCGCGGAAATCGCGCCGTAGAGAATCGCCACCACCGCACACGCCAGAACGATCCAGCCATACTGCTGCAGCATCTGAGCCTCCCCATAGGATTGTGAGTGGCCGTCCGGAGCGGGCGGTCCGGGGGAGTATAAGCAGACCTTGTCGGCGCCACCGTTGTGCGACGCACCACCCCGCCCAGCGGCCACGCAGCAAGCAACAGGGCCATGCGCGAAGGCATGGCCCTGGGTGGGATGTCATAGTTCAGCGCGGTGCGATCAGCGCAGCGCGAGGTCCAGGATGATGCCCGTGCTGATCGCCACCAGCAGGAAATCATTGTCGGCGCGCACCCAGTGATAACCGTACGGCGGCGGCCGCAGCCGGTAGTAGCCGTAGTCACGCACGACATAGCTGGGACCGTAATAGCGGTGGCCGCGCACCCAGCGGGTGTGCCGGTAATGCGGCCGCACGGGGCGGTAGTCGTGATGGTGGCGGAAGTGGCGATGGCCGCGGTAGTCGCCGCGCCAGCCGTGGCGTCGATCATCGTGGCGGCTGTAGCGGTGGTCGCCATGGCGCCATTCCATGTGGCGGCGGTCCTGATGATGGCGCTGGCCGTGCTGCTGGCCGCGGCGATCGTGGTCGTGATGGCCGCGGTCGGCCAGTGCAAGCGAGCTGGTGCCGAGCAGCGCTGCGGCGATGAGCAGGCGACTGACGAATTTCATCCGGGTTCCTCCGGCCGCGATGCTGCGGCACAAGTGGGTTCCGGGCCACCGTAGGAAACTGCGCCTGAACACAACCCGGCCGGCGCCGCGGATGGTTCAGGCACGCGGTGGCGGGTCAGGCGGTGAAGCCGGGGAGCCGCCGGGCGACGGGGACATTCTTCAGCCGTACATAGCGAGGCAGCCCGTCCTTGCCGTAGGGCAGCGGAGCCTCGCCGCGGATCAACGGGGCGAGGTAGCGACGCGCCGCGGCGGTGATGCCGAAGCCGTCGCGGCTGATGAAACCCTTCGGCATCTTCTTCTCGCGGTTGGCGATCTTCGCCAGCGCCGCCGCTTCGATCTTCCAGCGATACGGCGCGTCGGACGTGCGCACGATCACCGGCATCACCGCGTTCATGCCGGCCAGTGCGTATTGCACGGCGGCCTTGCCCACGGCGTGGGCCTGCTCGGCGTCGACCCTGGAGGCAGCGTGGCGCGCCGAGCGTTGCAGGTAGTCAGGCAGCGCCCAGTGGCACTTGTAGCCGAGCTTCCCCTTCACCAGCGCAGCCAGCACCGGCGCCACGCCGCCGAGCTGGGTGTGGCCGAAGGCGTCGCGCGAACCGGCTTCGGCGAGGAACTCGCCGGCGGCGTTGCGCACGCCCTCGGAGGTGACCACGGTGCACCAGCCCACCCGTTCGACCGTGGCCTTCACCTTGGCCAGGAAGGCCGCCTCGTCGAACGCGTTCTCGGGGAACAGGATGAGATGCGGCGCCGCGTCCGCGCCCTCGCCGGCCAGGCCCGCGGCGGCGGCGATCCAGCCGGCGTGGCGACCCATCACTTCGAGGATGAACACCTTGGTCGAGGTCTGGGCCATCGAGGCCACGTCGAGGCTGGCCTCCAGGGTGGAGATCGCGGTGTATTTCGCCACCGAGCCGAAGCCCGGACAGCAATCGGTGACGGCGAGGTCGTTGTCCACCGTCTTGGGCACGCCGATGCAGCGGATGTCGTAATTCATGGCCTTGCCCAGCTGCGAGATCTTCAGCGCGGTGTCGGCCGAGTCGTTGCCGCCGTTGTAGAGGAACCAGCGGATGTCGTGGGCGCGGAACACATCGATCAGCCGTTCGTACTCGTCGCGGTTGTCCTCCAGCGATTTCAGCTTGTAGCGGCACGAGCCGAACGCGCCGCCAGGCGTGTGGCGCAGTGCGGCGATCGCGCTGGCGGGTTCCTTCGAGGTATCGATCAGCTCCTCGCGCAGTGCGCCGAGGATGCCGTTGCGCGCCGCGTAAACCGTGACGCCCTTCGCGCGCGCGGCTTCGATCACGCCGGCGGCGGTGGCGTTGATGACGGCGGTGACGCCACCGGATTGGGCGTACAGCAGCTTGCCGGGGAGGGTGGGGGAACGGCGGCTCGGGCTCATGGGATTCCTCGATCGGGAAGTGGTGGCGTGCTCGTGGCGTCGGCAAATCGTTTCCGCAACAATTACTTGGCCGGGTGCGACGACATGCGCTGTTTGACGGCACCCGGTGCAGCGGCTAATTTGACGGCAATTTCGTGCATCGCGCGGGCGGCTGCAGCATGCGGCGGCCCGCCGAATTCGTGGAGCATTATGCGACTCGTCCTACTTGGTGCGCCCGGCTCGGGCAAAGGTACGCAGGCGGCCCGGCTGAAGACCGCGCTGGGTGTCCCGCATATCTCGACCGGCGACATGTTGCGCGCCGCCGTTGCCGCCGGTACCGCCATGGGGCTCAAGGCCAAGGCGGTGATGGAAGCCGGGCAACTGGTTTCCGACGACATCCTGCTCGGCATGCTGGAAGAGCGACTCGCCCAGCCTGACGCCAAGGCCGGCTTCATTCTCGATGGCTACCCGCGCAACCTGGCCCAGGCCAACGCGCTCGACCACCTGCTGGCCAAGCTCGGCCAGCCGCTGGATGCGGTGGTGAAGCTGGAGGTGCCGGACGCGGCGATCATCAAGCGTGTGGAAATCCGCTTCAAGGCCGAAGGCCGCGCCGACGACAACCCCGACACCGTGCGCAGGCGGCTGGGTGTCTACGCCGAGCAGACCGCGCCGGTGGCGGATTTCTATGCCGGCCGCGGCAAGCTCCAGGTGGTGGACGGCGTCGGGGAACTGGCCGAGGTCACTGCGCGGATCGAGCGCGCGCTGCAGAACGAAGCCGCCGCCGCGAACGGCTGAGCCCGCTTCCCGCGCCCGGCCAGGGGATCGCCCGCCATGCGTCTGCACATCCTCGGCATCTGCGGCACCTTCATGGGCGGGGTCGCCGCGCTCGCGCGCGAGCTGGGCCACACGGTCGAAGGTTCCGACGCCAACGTCTATCCGCCGATGAGCACCCAGCTGGAGGCGCTCGGCATCGGCCTGATGAGCGGCTATGCCGCCGAGCACCTGCAACCGGCTCCCGACCTGGTGGTGGTCGGCAACGCGATGAGCCGCGGCAACCCGGCCGTCGAATACATGCTCGATGCGCGCCTGCGCTATGTCTCCGGGCCGCAGTGGCTGGGCGAGACGGTGCTGGCCGGGCGCGACGTGCTGGCCGTGGCCGGTACCCACGGCAAGACCACCACCACCAGCCTGCTGGCGCACCTGCTGGAGAGCGCCGGGATGACGCCCGGCTTCCTGGTCGGCGGGGTGCCGGGCAATTTCGGGGTGTCGGCGCGGCTGGGTGGGAAGGGGGGTCAGAGTCACTTTTCCGGCGGGAAAAGTGACTCTGACCCCCTTTCCCCGTTTGTCATCGAAGCGGACGAGTACGACACCGCCTTCTTCGACAAGCGCTCGAAGTTCGTCCATTACCGCCCGCGCATCGCGATTCTCAACAACCTCGAGTACGACCACGCCGACATCTTTCCCGACGTGGCCGCGATCCAGCGCCAGTTCCACCACCTCGTGCGCACGGTGCCGGGCAACGGGCGGCTGATCGTCAACGTGCACGACGAGCGCCTGGCCGATGTGCTCGCCATGGGCTGCTGGACGCCGGTGGAAACCTTCGGCATCGGCGCCGGCGACTGGCGGGCCAGCCTGGTCGAGGCGGACGGCTCGGTCTTCACCGTGCATCACGGCGGGCGACTGCTGGGCGAGGTCCGCTGGAACCTGCTCGGCCATCACAGCGTGATGAACGCGCTGGCCGCACTGGCCGCGGCCGCGGCGGCCGGAGCCGATCCGCAGGCGCTGCTGCCGGCGTTTGCCGGCTTCGAGAGCGTGAAGCGGCGGATGGAGCTGGTCGGCGAGGTGGGCGACGTGCGCGTCTACGACGACTTCGCCCACCATCCCACGGCAATCGCCACCACCCTGGCCGGGCTGCGCGCGAAAGTCGGCGATGCGCGCATCTGGGTCGCGTTGGAGCCCCGATCCAACTCGATGCGTCAGGGCGCGCACGCCGCTGCGCTGGCGCCGTCGCTGGCCGATGCCGACGGCGTGTGGCTCCTGCAGCGCGCCGAGTTGCCGTGGGATGCCGGCGCGGTGATCTCCGCCCTCGATGGCCGCGGCACCGCGGTGCCGACTGTCGACGCGCTGATCGCCGGATTGCACCGGCAGGTGCGCTCGGGCGACCAGGTGGTGTTCATGTCCAACGGCGGTTTCGAGGCCGCGCCGCGGCGTTTCGTGGAGCGCCTGCGCGACGGCTGAATCCCCCGCGGACCGAACCGGCGGCACTGGGTACACTCGACCGATGGCTGATCGTTCCACCTTGCTCGACATCCCGCTGTTCCCGCTTTCCTCCGTGCTGTTTCCCGGCGGGCGATTGCACCTGCGCATCTTCGAGCCGCGTTACCTGGACCTGGTACGCGAGTGTTGCCGCGACGGCAGCCCATTCGGTGTGTGCCTGATCCTCGCCGGCCGCGAGACCGGCGAGCCGGCGGTGCCGGCAGCGATCGGCACGCTGGCGCGCATCAGCGATTTCCAGCGCGACGAAGACGGCCTGCTCGGCATCGTGGCCGAGGGCGGTGCGCGCTTCCGGGTCTCGCGCAGCCGGGTCCGTGCCGACGGCCTGCTGCGCGGCAACGCCGAGCGCTGGCCGGACGAACCGGCGCAGGAGGTGCCGGTGGAGTTCGCTCTGTTGCAAAGCATCCTAGAACGCCTGATCGAGACCATGGCGCCGCATTGGCGGCACGCTCCGCGCAGTGATTACGAGGACGCCGGCTGGCTGGGTTTTCGCCTGGCCGAACTGCTGCCGCTGGACACCGGCGAGCAGCAGCGCATGCTGGAACTGACCGACCCGCTGCGGCGCCTGGCCGAGCTGCGCGACATCCTGCCCCGCTTCCAGAAAGCGTAAGCGACGCCGCTACAATGGCCCACGATCCGATGGAGTCGATTCGCATGAGCTCGCTCGCTGGCAAGACCCTGTTCATCACCGGCGCTTCGCGCGGGATCGGCCTGGCGATTGCCCGCCGGGCAGCGCGTGATGGCGCCAACGTCGTGATCGCGGCCAAGAGCGCCGTGCCCAATCCCAAGCTGCCCGGCACCATCCACACCGCCGCGGCCGAGATCGAGGCCACCGGCGGGCAGGCGTTGGCGCTGCAGGTCGATATTCGCGAGGAGTCCGAGGTGGTCGCGGCGGCGGCGCGGGCCGCGGAACATTTCGGCGGCATCGACATCGTGGTCAACAATGCCAGCGCGATCTGGCTGGCCGGCACCGAAGGCACGCCGATGAAGCGCTTCGACCTGATGCACCAGGTCAACACGCGAGGCACCTTCCTGGTCACCCGCAGCTGCCTGCCGTACCTGAAGCAGGCCGCCAACCCGCACGTGCTGATGCTGTCGCCGCCACCCAGCCTCGATCCGAAATGGTTCGCGCCGCACACCGCCTACACCATCGCCAAGATGGGCATGAGCCTGTGCGTACTGGGCATGAGCGCCGAGTTCGCGCCGCTCGGTATCGCGGTCAACGCGCTGTGGCCGCGCACGGTGATCGCCACCGCGGCGATCGCGATGATCGATGGTGTCAGCGCCGCGCAGTGCCGCCGACCGGAGATCGTGGCCGATGCCGCCCACGCCATCCTGACCCGGCCGGCACGCGACTACACCGGACATTTCGCTATCGACGAGGAGGTGCTGCGCGAGGCCGGGGTGACCGACTTCGACCACTATGCCGTGCAACCCGGCGCCGACTTGCTGCCGGACCTGTTCCTGGAGCCGGCATGACATCGCCCGAGCAGGATCTGCTGGACCTCGGCAAGCGTTACTGGCTGCCGGTCTACAAGCCGCGCGAACTCGTGCTGGACCGCGGCCGTGGGGCGCGTGTGTGGGATACCCAGGGCCGCGATTACATCGATTTCGGCGCGGGCATCGCGGTGAACGCCCTGGGGCACCAGGACCCGGATCTGCTGGCCGCGCTCAACACGCAGGCCCACAAGCTGTGGCATGCCAGCAACGTGTTCTACACCGAGCCGCCGCTGCGCCTGGCCGAGGAACTGGTGCAGGCCTCGGGATTTGCCGAACGCGTGTTCCTGTGCAACTCCGGGGCGGAGGCGAACGAGGCCGCGATCAAGTTGGTCCGGCGCTGGGCCGCCTCGCGCGGGCGTGCTGCGGAGCGGCGCACCATCATCACGTTCAAGGGTTCCTTCCACGGTCGCACCCTGGCCACGGTAACGGCGACGGCGCAGCCGAAGTACCAGGCCGGCTACGAGCCGCTGCCTTCCGGCTTCCGCTATCTCGAGTACAACGATGCCGCCGCGCTGGAGCCGGCCTTGGCCGGCGGCGACGTGGCGGCGGTAATGCTCGAGCCGATCCAGGGCGAGGGCGGCGTGGTTCCGGCGGCCCCGGGTTTCCTGGAGCGCGTGCGCGAGCTGTGCGACAAGCATGACGCCTTGCTGGTGCTGGACGAAATCCAGTGCGGCATGGGCCGTACCGGCGAACTGTTCGCGCACGGCCAGGTCAGGCCCGACATCGTCACCCTGGCCAAGGCGCTGGGCTGCGGCTTCCCCATCGGCGCGATGCTGGCGGGTCCGAAAGTGGCCGACACGATGCAGTACGGCGCCCACGGCACCACCTTCGGCGGCAATCCGATGGCCGCTGCGGTGGCGCGCGTGGCGCTGGCCAAACTGGCCTCGCCGACCATCCTCGCCAACGTGGAACGCCAGGCCAACGACTTGCGCGCCGGCCTGGCCAGGATCAACCGGCAACTGGAATTGTTCGACGAAGTGCGCGGACGCGGCCTGATGATCGGCGCGGTGCTGGCGGACGCGCATCGCGGAAAGGCCGGCCAGATCCTCGACCACGCCGCGGCCCGCGGCCTGTTGCTGTTGCAGGCCGGACCGGACGTGCTGCGCTTCGTGCCGCCGCTGTCGATCACCGACGAGGAACTGGCCGAGGGGTTGTCGCGCCTGCACGCGGCCTTGAGCAATTTTGCGGCAGGCTGAAGCGATTGCGGAACCCGGAAAGGAGCGGCCCGTGAAATATCTGCACACCATGGTGCGCGTGCGCGACATCGACGCGTCGCTGCGCTTCTACTGCGAAGGCCTGGGCTTGCGCGAAGTGCGCCGCAGCGAGAATCCCCAGGGCAGGTTCACCCTGGTTTTCCTCGCCGCGCCGGAAAGTCCCGAGGCGGAAATCGAGCTGACCTACAATTGGGGCTCGACCGAGGATTACGGCAGCGCACGCAATTTCGGCCACCTGGCGTTTCGGGTGGAGGACATCCATGCGACCTGCCAGCGGTTGATGGACATGGGTTACACCATCCATCGCCCGCCGCGCGACGGCCACATGGCGTTCGTGCGTTCGCCCGACCTGATCTCGATCGAGCTGCTGCAGGACGGGCATCTGCCGCCGCGCGAACCGTGGGCATCCATGCCCAATACCGGCACCTGGTGAGTCAGCCGCGCGCGCCGCGCAGGGCCCCGCGCGCGGCCTCCAGCGTGTCGGCGATGTCCTGGTCGCTGTGCGCACTGGACATGAATCCCGCCTCGAACGCCGAAGGCGCCAGGTACACGCCACGCTCCAGCATGCCGTGGAAGAAGCGGTTGAACAGCGCGACGTCGGCGGCCGTGGCCTGCGCGAAGCTGTGCACGGTTTCGGCGCTGAAGAACAGGCCGAACATGCCGCCGACGCGATTGGTGCTGAACGCCACGCCTTCGCCGTCGGCCACGGACTGCAGACCGTCGCAAAGCAGGCGCGTGCGCGCGGCGAGGCGATCGTGGAAGCCGGGCTCCCGGATCAGCTCCAGCATGGCCAGACCCGCGGCCATCGCCACCGGGTTGCCGCTGAGCGTGCCAGCCTGGTAGATCGGGCCGGACGGGGCGATCTGCTCCATCAGTTCACGCCGGCCGCCATAGGCGCCCACCGGCATGCCGCCACCGATGATCTTGCCGAAGGTGGTGAGGTCTGGCGTCACCCCGTAGTGCGCCTGAGCCCCGCCGAGCGCCACGCGGAAACCGGTCATCACCTCGTCGAAGATCAGCACTGCACCATGCCGCGTGCAAAGGTCGCGCAGCCCCTGCAGGTACCCGTCCACCGGCGGGATGCAGTTCATGTTGCCGGCGACCGGCTCGATGATCAGGCCGGCGATCTCGTTGCCCTGCTGGGCGAACAGCTCCTGCGCCGCGGTGAGGTCGTTGTAGGGAAGGGTGAGCGTGAGGTCGGCATTCGCCTTCGGCACGCCCGGCGAGGTCGGTACGCCGAATGTCAGCGCACCGGAACCGGCCTTGACCAGGAAGCTGTCGCCATGGCCGTGGTAGCAGCCCTCGAATTTCACGATCCTGCTGCGTCCGGTGGCGCCGCGGGCGAGCCGGATTGCCGACATGGTGGCCTCGGTTCCGGAGTTGACCATGCGTACCATCTCGATCGACGGAACCAGCCGCGTGATCGTTTCGGCCATCGCCACTTCGGCCGCGCACGGCGTGCCGAACGAAAGCCCGTCCCGCACCGCGCGCTCCACCGCCTCGCGCACGACCGGATGGTTGTGGCCAACGATCATCGGGCCCCACGAGCCGACGTAGTCGATGTAGCGCGTGCCCTCGACATCCCACAGATAGGCCCCGTCGGCACGGGCGGTGAAGAACGGTTCGCCGCCGACCGACTTGAATGCGCGCACCGGCGAATTCACGCCGCCGGGCAGCAACGGGAGGGCGCGCTGGAACAATTCGTGGTTGGTCGTCATCGGATTCTCAGGGTCGGGACGGGGGAAACAGCTGGGCGAAGCGCTGCGCCGCCTGGCGTACGTCCGCGGCTTCGAACAGCGAGGAAATGCTGGCGACGTAATCGGCGCCTGCCTCGATCAGCAACGCGGCATTGTCCGGCGTGATGCCGCCGATCGCCACCCGCACCACGCCCAGCGCGGCGCTTTGCCTCAGCAGATCGACCGGCGCGATGGGCGCCAGCGGCTTGGTGGAGGAGGGATACATCACGCCGAACGACACGTAGCTGGCGCCGGCCTGCGCGGCGGCACGCGCATCGGCCAGCGAATCGCGACAGGCCACGCCGATGATGGCGGCGGGACCAAGGCTCTCGCGGGCCGCGCGGATCGCGGCGACCGAATGCGCCAGGTGCACGCCGTCGGCACCGATGGCCTGCGCCAATGCCACGTCCTCGTGGATGATCAGCGGCACGCCGTGGCGCCGACACAACCGGGCGATCGCGGCGGCCTCGGCATGCCGGCGCGCATCACCGGACTCCTCGTCCAGGTACTGCAGCAACCGCGCGCCGCCGGCCAGCGCTTGTGCCACCACCTCGAGCAGATCCGGGCGTGGCCCATTGGTGATCGCGTACAGACCACCTTGTGCAAGCTTCGCAGAGTGTTCCAAGGGCGGATTTTCCGTGGGTTGGGGGTGGAGAGGCTGTCGCCATGCTTTCGCATTGTCGATCGAGTTGCGAGAATGTCCTATTTCCAGTCATCCGAAGAACCCCCACCATGAGCCAGAGTTCTCCCGGCGCCGCTGCCACGCGCAAGTGGATGTGCGTCGTTTGCGGTTACATCTACGACGAAGCGGAGGGCGTGCCCGACGAGGGCATCCCGCCGGGCACGCGCTGGGAAGACGTGCCCGAGACCTGGACCTGCCCGGATTGCGGCACGACCAAGGACGACTTCGAAATGATCGAGATCGACCAAGCGTAGCGTTGCGCCCGCAAACGGCCAGACCCTGCCGGCGAATTGACCGCGCCGGCTGCTCTGATGAACTCGCGCACGATGGGTGCGCGGATCGGGAGCATCTCCATGCTGCAGTTCATTCCTTTTGAAGACGACTGGGACGCGTTCGAGCGCATGCGTCCGGGGGATCTCATTCCCTATCGGGTCGGTTTGTTGCCCGAGCCGGCACCCGAAGCGCCTGTCGCGCCCGCCACGACGCCATCGCAGGCGACGCATCTGCCACGGCAGATATCGCCGCGCGGCTTCGCGGGATGCTGATGCGCGGACTCTCTGGCGATGGCGCGTCGGCGCCGTTTCGCGGCGACCGGCGCGCTGCCAACGGGAAGAAACTGCACGCAGACCCTTCCCACGGACGCGGCGCGGCGCTATGATGCTCGCCCCTTCGATGACGGCCCCGTCAACGAAGGTTCCGCGGCAAAATCCCGTCGAAATTTTTTTCATTGCGGGTGTTGACGGCCTCGGAAAGCGATGTAGAATGGGCGGCTCACCCGGGACGAAAGGTCACGGGTCGATCACCGAAAGGGTGGTCGGGCAGGACGAAGATCTTTGACAGTGTGCGCAGGTGAATTGTGTGGACGTCTTGCGT
>JBASAF010000037.1:0-385197 GCA_049650465.1 Rhodanobacter sp.
GTGCCGGCCCACCCGCCACCCGGTCAGGACGCGGCAGCGCGGCGTGCCGGCCTGGCCGCTCCGCCGTGCAGCGCCTGCGCCACGCGCTGCTGCTCATGGGCCAGTTGCTCCGGCAGGCGCGGGGCGAAGCTGGCCAGGTACTCGCCGATGGCTGCCAGTTCGGCCTGCCAGCCGGCCTGGTCCACGGCGAGCAGTTCGGCCAGCTCGGCGGGCTCCAGCCGGAGTCCGTCCAGCTTGAGCTCGCCCTCGCCCGGCAGGATTCCGATCGGCGTCTCGACGCCGGCTGCGCGGCCTTCGGCGCGGTTGATCATCCATTCCAGCACGCGTAGGTTCTCGCCGAAGCCGGGCCACAGGAACTTGCCGTCGGCGCCCTTGCGGAACCAGTTGACGTGGAAGATCTTCGGCAGCTTCGCGCCGGGCTGGTCGAACGACAGCCAGTGGGCGAAGTAGTCGCCATAGTGATAGCCGCAGAACGGCTTCATCGCCATCGAGTCGCGGCGCAGCACGCCGACCGCGCCGGTGGCGGCGGCGGTGGTTTCCGAGCCCATCGCGGCGCCCATCAGCACGCCATGGGTCCAGTCGCGCGCCTCCATCACCAGCGGCAGCAGGGAAGGGCGACGACCGCCGAACACGATCGCGCTGATCGGCACGCCTTGCGCCGCCTCGGCCAATTCCGACCAGGTCGGGCACTGCTTCGCGCTGACCGTGAAGCGCGAATTGGGATGCGCGGCGGGGCCGTTGGCCGGATCGTACGGACGTCCCTGCCAGTCGGTGACCGGCGTGCCGGGCAGGCCTTCCCACCACGGCTGGTTGTCGGCGGTGACGGCGACGTTGGTGAAGATGGTGTTGTGCGAGATGCTCTGCAGCGCATTCGGGTTGGTGGCGTTGCTGGTGCCCGGCGCCACGCCGAAGAAGCCGGCCTCCGGGTTGATTGCGTACAGCCGCCCGTCCGCGCCGGGGTGCATCCAGCAGATGTCGTCGCCCACGGTCCACACCTTCCAGCCGTCGCGAGCGTAGCCTTCCGGCGGAATCAGCATGGCCAGGTTGGTCTTGCCGCAGGCCGACGGGAAGGCGGCGGCGATGTAGTGCGTCTCGCCCCTGGGGTTCTCGATGCCCACGATCAGCATGTGCTCGGCCAGCCAGCCTTCCGTGCGCGCCTGGTTGGAGGCGATGCGCAGCGCGTGGCACTTCTTGCCCAGCAGCGCGTTGCCGCCGTAGCCGGAACCGTAGGACTTGATCGAGAGTTCCGCCGGGAAGTGCATGATCCAGCGCCGCTCGGGATCGAGCTCGCCCCTGGAGTGCAGCCCCTTCACGAAATGGCCCTCGCGCTCGATGCGCGCCTGCGCGGCCGCGCCCATGCGGGTCATGATCTTCATGTTGGCGACCACGTACGGGCTGTCGGTGATCTCCACGCCGCAGCGCGACAGCGGCGAGTCGATCGGGCCCATGCAGTACGGGATCACGTACATCGTGCGGCCTTCCATGCAGCCGTCGAACAGCGCGTCGATCTTCGCGTGCGCCTCGGCCGGATCCATCCAGTGGTTGTTGGGGCCGGCGTCCTCGCGGTTCGGGTGGCAGACCAGGGTCAGCTGCTCGACGCGGGCCACGTCCTTCGGATCGGAACGGTGCAGGTAGCAGCCCGGATGGGTCGTCTGGTTCAGTTCGATCAGGGTGCCGTCGGCCAGCATCTGCTGCACCAGCGACTGATATTCGGCTTGCGACCCGTCACACCAATGTATCCGCGCAGGGCGGGTCAGCGCCGCCACCTGGTTGACCCAATCGGTGAGCGCTTCCAGCTTGCTGGTCATCATGTCCCTCGAAAGGCTTGTGGAAAAATGGAAGCGGCACGGTAGTTTGCGTGCACTGGTATTGCAAGGAACGGCGCAGCAAGAGCGGCGCCGGATGGCGCCGGACGGCCGTTGGAGGGGGAGTTACACCGGGGTGAGCGTGGCGATCATGTGTTCGACGTAGGCGTCGAACTCCTCGTGGCTCAGCCGCGGCAGGCCCAGGGTGAAGTTCAGCTGCAGGAAGCCGACGTAGGCGGCGTAGGTCAGCCGCGCCCGGTTCAATGCCTGCGCCGGCGGCAGGCCGGCCTCGCGGTACACGGTAGTGAGGAATTCCATGCGCCGCTGGGAGACGCGGGCCATCACCGGCACCACCTGCGGATGATCCAGCGCCTTCAGCAGCGCGGCGTACACGCGGTGGGGCTGCAATTCGTGGGCGACCCGGCGGAACAGCTCGGGCAGGCGCTGGCGTGGGTCGGCGATCTGCTCGATCTGGCCGATGATCTCGCGTTCGCCGTACTGTTCCCAGCGTTCCATCGCCGCGTTGAGCAGCGCTTCGCGCGTGCGGAAATGCCAGTAGAAGCTGCCCTTGGTCACGCCCAGCTGGCGCGCCAGGGCTTCCACGGCCAAGGCCCCGACGCCGTGGTCGGCGATCATCTGCAGGGCGGCCAGTTCCCAGTCTTCGGCCGACAGGCGCGTGCGTTCCGGCTTGCTGCTGACATTCATGTCCGTATGGTAGCCACACACCGGGCATTTGTAATGGGCGGGGTCGCAACGACGTGAGCCGCGGGCTTGCCGGCACCGGTTGACGGCCGTCGCGCCGACAATCCATACTCTTCCGTATGGTCAGTGCCGTCCCGATGCCCCACACCGTCGAACGCGTCGCCGCAGGCGACCTGAGCTTGGCGGTGGAAACCTGGAATCCGCAGGGCACGCCCGGCCTGCTGTTCGCGCACGGCTTCGGCCAGACCCGCGGGGCATGGAACGCCACCGCGTCGGCGCTTGCCCGTGCCGGCTGCCGCTGCGTCACGTTCGATGCGCGCGGCCATGGCGAGAGCGACCGGGTGGTGGCCGCGACCGGCTATCACATGGACCAGTTCGCCGATGACCTCTGGCGCCTGGCCATGGCGCAGCCGCAGCCGCCGATCCTGGTCGGCGCCTCGATGGGCGGCCTGCTGGGCATCGTCCTGGCCGGCGAGCGACGGCCTTCGCCGTTCCGTGCGCTGGTGCTGGTCGACATCACGCCGCGCTGGGAAACCGCCGGCGTGCAACGCATCCTCGCCTTCATGCAGGCGCACCCCGACGGCTTCGCCAACTACGCCGACGCGGCCGAGCAGGTCGCCGCCTACCTGCCGCAGCGACGCGAACGCAAGAGCGCCGAACAGCTGCGCCCGCTGCTGCGCGAAGGCGCCGATGGCCGGTTGCGCTGGCATTGGGATCCGGCCTTGCTGGCCGGTGACCTGGTGCAGGAGAGCGAGCGCTACCAGCCGCGCCTGCTGGCGGCGGCGGCGAAGATCGAGGTGCCGGTGCTGCTGCTGTCCGGTGGCCGCAGCGACGTCGTCTCGCGCGGCACCGTGGACGAGTTCCTGGAACTGGTGCCGCAAGCGCGCCACGTCGAACTGACGCACGCCACCCACATGGTGGCCGGCGACGCCAATGACGCCTTTGCGAACGAAGTGATCCACTACGTGCACAGCCTTGAAACCCCCGCGGCGCCGCGTACCGCCGGCGCCGCTCCCTGACCCGAAGAGGTGTTGAGATGTCCGTGTTGCTGACCTTGCTGGCGGCGTTGATCGCTTCCGGCGTCTGCGCCTACCACCGCACCAGTTTGCGTACCTGGGCCATCGTCACCATCGCCGCCACCCTCGTGGTGGGCCTGCTGGCGCGCGCGCCGGCCGCGATGGTGATCCTGCTGATCATCGAGCTGGCGATCGCGCTACCGCTGCTGATGGTGGATTTCCGCCGCAGGCAGATCAGCGCGCCGCTGCTGAAGATGTTCGCGAAAGTCACGCCGAAGCTGTCCGAGACCGAGCAGACCGCACTGGAAGCCGGCACCGTGGGTTTCGAGGGCGAGCTGTTCTCCGGCAAGCCGGACTGGCACGAGTTGCTGAAGCAGCCCAGGCCCGAGCTCTCGGTGGAGGAGCAGGCCTTCATGGACGGCCCGGTGGAAGAGCTCTGCGCGATGATCGACGACTGGCAGATCACCCATGAGCTGGCCGACCTGCCGCCGCACGTGTGGGACTTCATCAAGAAGAACAAGTTCTTCGGCATGATCATCCCCAAGCAGTACGGCGGCCTGCAGTTCTCCGCGCTGGCTCACTCGGCGGTGTTGCAGAAGCTGTCCACGATGTCGGCCACGGTGTCCTCGACCGTGGCGGTGCCCAACTCGCTGGGGCCGGCCGAACTGCTGCTGCATTACGGCACCGACGAGCAGAAGAACCACTACCTGCCGCGCCTGGCGGTGGGCGAGGAAATCCCCTGTTTCGCGCTGACCGGGCCGTATGCCGGTTCCGACGCCACCTCGATCCCCGACGTGGGCATCGTGTGCAAGCAGATGGTCGACGGCGTGGAAACGCTGGGGCTGAAGCTCACCTTCGACAAGCGCTACATCACCCTGGCGCCGATCGCCACCGTGGTCGGGCTCGCGTTCCGCATGTACGACCCCGAGCACCTGCTGGGTGAAGAAGAGGATCTGGGCATCAGCCTGGCGCTGCTGCCGCGCTCGACGCCGGGGCTGCAGATCGGCCGCCGCCATTTCCCGCTGAACATCCCGTTCCAGAACGGCCCGGTGCACGGCAAGGACGTGTTCGCACCGTTGTCGGTGCTGATCGGCGGGCCGAAGATGGCCGGCCACGGCTGGCGCATGCTGGTGGAGGTGCTGTCGGTGGGCCGCGCGATTTCGCTGCCGTCCAACGCCACCGGCGGCATGCGCGCCTCGGCGCTGGCCACCGGCACCTACGCGCGCATGCGCAAGCAGTTCGGCCTGGCCGTCGCGCGTTTCGAGGGCGTCGAGGAGGCGCTGGCGCGCATCGGCGGCCTGGCCTACGCCACCACCGCGCTGTCGCGCGCCACCGCGGCGGCGGTCGACCGCGGCGAGAAGCCGGCAGTCACCTCGGCGATCGCCAAGTACCATGCCACCGAATGGGCGCGCCAGGTGGCGGCCGACACGATGGACGTGCACGGCGGCAAGGCGGTGCAGTTGGGGCCGAAGAACTACGCCGGGCGCGGCTGGTCCGCCGTGCCGATCGCGATCACGGTGGAAGGCGCCAACATCATGACGCGCAGCCTGATGATCTTCGGCCAGGGCGCGATCCGCTGCCACCCCTACGTGCTGAAGGAAATGCAGGCGCTGTCGATCGCCGACCGCGGCGAGCAGCTGAAGGTGTTCGACCGGCTGCTGTTCAGCCACATCGGCTTCGGCATCTCCAACGCCGTGCGCAGCTTTGCCATGGCGCTGAGCGGAGCGCAACTCGGCGAGACGGCGGGCGATGCCTACACGCGCCGCTACTACCGCAAGCTCGATCGCTACTCCGCCTCGCTGGCGCTGTGCGCGGACGTGTTCATGGGCGTGCTGGGCGGCAAGCTGAAGTTCAAGGAAAAGCTGTCGGCCCGGCTGGGCGACGTGCTGAGTTACCTGTACATCGCCAGCGCAATGCTGAAGCAGTACGAGGACAACGGTCGCCCGCAGGCCGACCGCCCGATGCTGGCCTGGGCCTTCCACCAGTGCATGTGGCTTACCCAGAACGCGCTGGACGGTGCGATCCGCAACTTCCCGGTGCGCCCGGTGGCGTGGTTGCTGCGCGCCCTGGTGTTTCCGCTGGGGCGGCGCGAAGTGCCGCCGTCCGACCGGCTGGGGCGTCGCGTGGCGGCGCTGCTCACCGCGCCGAACGAGGTGCTCGACCGGCTCACCGCGTGGGTCTACACCACGCCCACGCCAAACAACACCGTCGGCCGCATGAAGGCGCTGCTGCCGGACGTGATCGCCGCCGAGCCGGTCGACCGCAAGTTCGGCAAGGCGCTCAAGGCCGGCCAGTTCAGCTCGCACGATTACCTGGACCAGCTCGCCGAGGCGCTGCAGGCCGGAGTGATCTCCCGGGCCGAGGCCGATCTGCTCAAGCGCGTGCGCGAGGGCGTGTTCGAGTTCATCTCGGTGGACGATTTCGATGCCGACGAGATGCGTGCGTTCAAGACGCGCGCCGACGCGGAGTGAATCGTGCGGGCCGGTTCCATGTCGGAGGATGAGCGATGAGCGCCACGGTGCTGTCGCTGTATCGGCGCATCACGCGCTGGCCCGCCGGCCACTGGCTCTTCTCGCGACTGATCTGCCTGAAGGCGCCGTACTTCACCACCATCGCGCCGCGCTTCGTGATGCTGCAGCCGGGCCGCTGCGAGGTGCGCATCCGCGACCGCCGCCGCGTGCACAACCACATCGGCACGGTGCATGCGATCGCACTGTGCAACTTGGCCGAGCTCACTGCCGGCATGATGGCCGAGGTGACCGTGCCGGCGGACATGCGCTGGATACCCAAGGGCATGAACGTCGAGTACCTGAAGAAGGCAGTCGGCCCGATGCACGGTACGGCAACGCCGGAGGCGGCCGCGCCGCTGGCGGGCGCGAGCCAGGAGTGGCCGGTCAAGGTCGAGGTGGTCGATGACGCGGGCGAGACGGTGTTCCGGGCGCGCGTGCTGATGTGGCTGTCGCCGCGCAAGCGCAGCTGAGCTTTACGGATTCCGACGCCGCCAGCACGGCGGCACGATGCTGCCGCGGCGCAGGGCGAACACCAGCAGGCCCAGCGTACACAGCGTGCACAACGCCAGCGCGACCACCGACGCCTCGGCGCCGAACACGCCGCCGCTGAGCCAGTCCGGACCGTGGCGGCTGGAAACCAGCCAGCCGTCCGCCGGCGAGCCCGAGACCGGAATGCCGTAGATCGTGCCCTGGGCGAAGTTCCATGCCGCGTGCACGCCCATGCATGTCGGCAGCGAGCGCGTCACGTGATAGAGCAGGCCGAGCAGCAGGCCCGCCTCGATCGCGATGGCCGCCGAGCTCCACAGCGTGGCGCCGGGATTGGCGATGTGCACCGCGCCGAACAGCAGGGCCGAGATGGCCAGCGCCCACCAGGTGCCCAGGCCTTCCTCGACGATGCGGAACAGCACGCCGCGGAACATGATCTCCTCGCCGATGCCGGCGCCCAGCCCCACCACCAGCAGCGCGCCCAGCCAGGGCGCATCCGCGCGGATGGCCTCCACGTGGTAGCTGCCGGCCAGCCACAGGGCCGCCACCACGGCGCTGAACAGGACCAGTCCGACCAGCATGCCGAGCAAACCCTGCGGCAGCAGCGTGCGTGGCGCCAACTCGACCAGCGCTCGGCGTTCGATCAGCTTCACCAGGATCAGGTACGCCGCCAGCGGCACCAGCGCCCGCACGGCGAACTGCGCCAGGTCGCGCTGCAACACCGGCGTGTCCTTGTCCAGGCCGAGTGCGAAGAAGGCGAACTGCACCGCCACCATGAGACCCGCCAGCCAGGCCACGAAGATCGCGATCCGCGCCGGCGGGGAAAACAGCAGCCAACGCTGCCACCGAGGTGCCGTGACTGGTGTGGAAAACGCCAACCGCTGTTGTTGCATGCAGCCTCCCCTTGTGCGAACGCCCAAAGTAGCGGGGTGTCGACGCGCTGACCAGCAGGGCGCGCTGCCCGGCTTTGCTCAGGCTTCCACGGAGGCGGCATGCTCGCGCGTGGCGGCGAAGCGCACCTGCGGCCAGCGCTCCTGCGCCAGTTGCAGGTTGACCCGCGTCGGCGCGATGTAGACCAGCTCGCCGGCCGCGTCCAACGCCAGGTGCATCGCGTTCTTCTCGCGGAACTCCTCCATCTTCTTCTCGTCGTCGCAGTGCACCCAGCGCGCGGTGCTCACCGTCACAGGCTCGAAGCTGGCGTCGACGTTGTACTCGTCCTTGAGGCGGTAGGCGACCACCTCGAACTGCAGCACGCCGACGGCGCCCAGGATCAGGTCGTTCGACATCAGCGGGCGGAAGAACTGGGTGGCGCCTTCCTCGCTCAACTGCGCCAGGCCCTTCTGCAGCGCCTTCATCTTCATCGGATCGCGCAGCCGCGCGCGGCGGAAGAGCTCGGGGGCGAAGTTCGGGATGCCGGTGAACTTGACCAACTCGCCTTCGGTGAACGTATCGCCGATGGTGATCGTGCCGTGGTTGTGCAGGCCGATCACGTCGCCCGGATACGCCGTCTCGACGATCTCGCGGTCGGACGCCATGAAGGTCAGCGCGTTGGCGATGCGCACCTCCTTGCCGGTGCGCGTCTGGATCATCTTCATGCCGGCGCTGTAGGTGCCCGAGCACACGCGCATGAAGGCCACGCGGTCGCGGTGCGCCGGGTCCATGTTGGCCTGGATCTTGAACACGAAGCCGGACAACTTTTCTTCTTCCGGCTCGATCTCCCGCGTGGTGGTGGCGCGCGGGCGCGGGCTGGGTGCGTGCTTGACGAAGAAGTCCAGCAGCAGCTGCACGCCGAAGTTGTTCACCGCCGAGCCGAAGAACACCGGCGTCTGCCGGCCGGCGAGGTATTCGTCGAGGTCGAACGAGGGCGCGGCGCCCTGCACCAGTTCCAGTTCCTCGCGCAGCTCGTGCATCGCCTCCGCGCCGATCTTCTCGGCCAGGCCGGGCGCGTCGAGGCCCTGGAAGATGGTCGAGTCCTGCCGCGTGAAGTTCTTGCCCGGCTCGAAGATGTGCACCTCGTCCAGCGCCAGGTGGTACACGCCCTTCAGCCGCTTGCCCATGCCGATCGGCCAGGTCAGCGGCGCGCAGGCGATGCCCAGCACCGACTCCACCTCGTCCAGCAGTTCGATCGGCGAGCGGCCCTCGCGGTCGAGTTTGTTGATGAAGGTCATGATCGGCGTGTCGCGCAGGCGGCACACCTCCATCAGCTTGATCGTGCGCTCCTCCACGCCCTTGGCGCAGTCGATCACCATCAGCGCCGAGTCCACCGCAGTCAGCACGCGGTAGGTGTCCTCGGAGAAGTCCGCGTGGCCCGGCGTGTCCAGCAGGTTGACGATCTTGCCCTCGTACGGGAACTGCATCACCGACGAGGTCACCGAAATCCCGCGCTCCTTCTCCAGCGCCATCCAGTCCGAGGTGGCGCTGCGCGACGTCTTGCGACTCTTCACCGAGCCGGCCATCTGGATCGCACCGCCGAACAGCAGCAGCTTCTCGGTCAGCGTGGTCTTGCCCGCGTCAGGGTGGCTGACGATGGCGAAGGTGCGGCGGCGGCGGGTTTCTTGCAGATGAGGGGGCATGGATACAGGGTTCGGCGGGAACGCGAGCCGGTAATTGTAGCTTGGATCACAGGCGGGACCCGGGTTGACCCGCCCCCATGCCGTCCACCGGGCGGCCGGCCAGGCACGGCTTGATGCAGCAAGCCGCGCACGGTTTGTGCACCTTCCCGCGGGAGCCCGCGGCGTCGTCACGGCACCCGAACTGACCCAAGGCTAGGCTGGCCTATCAACTGCAAAGATGAATACAAAAAGGCCAGTGGAAAGCAAGGAAAGCCATCGGATTGTCGCAACGCTGGTTCATCGGGCCGGCGATGGTGCCACTGCGCCCGAATTGGCCGAGTTCGTCGTATCGGCCTGGCAGACGATCGAAGCCTCGCTGACACCCATCGTTGGCCAGCGCAGCGTGGCCACGCTGTACAAGCGCAGTTGCTATCTCGCCAGCCGCGAACACCTCTGGTTGATGGACATACATCAGGGCATGCAGACAACGATGAATCTGGCTGCGCTGCAATCCGCGTTGCTCCAGCAGAGCAGCGCCGAGATTGCCGCCGGTGCGGGCCGCGCACTGCAGATGTTCTACGAGGTACTTGCCAATCTGCTTGGCGCATCGCTCACCGAAAAACTACTGCAATCCGTATGGGCCGATCTGTTGCCTGCCCCTGCACAGGATGAATCAGCATGAACAACATCGTGACCATCAACCGCTTGAATACGGGAATCCCCGGTCTGGATGACGTGCTTGGCGGAGGGCTGCCGGAATTTTCGTTCAACCTGATCGCGGGGCCGCCGGGTTGCGGCAAGACCACGCTTGCGCACCAGATGATGTTCGCCCTGGCCACGCCGCAACGTCCTGCGATCTATTTCACGGTGCTGGGCGAGCCACCGTTGAAGATGTTGCGCTATCAGCAGCAATTTGAATTCTTCGACGACGCGGCGATCGATCGGACGGTTCGCTTCATCAGCCTTTCCGACGACATGACCGAGGGTGGCCTCGAGCAGGTACTGCGCCGGATCGTGGCCGAGGTGGAAACCCGGAACCCGGCATTGGTGTTCGTTGACTCGTTCCGGTCACTGATGCAAACGAATACCGTCGAAGACGGCGCCCATCTCAATATTCAACATTTCGTGCAGCAATTGGGCGTGTTGATGACAGGCTGGCAGGCGACGACGTTCCTGATCGGGGAATATTTCGATGAAGCCGAGGCCAATCCCGTGTTTACCGTGGCGGATGGCTTGATCTGGTTGCGCCAGAGCGTGCAACGCAACTCGATGGTGCGCAAGCTGGAGGTCAGGAAAATGCGCGGTCAGGCCACGTTGCCGGGCTTGCACACGTTCCGCATCAATGCCGCCGGACTGCACGTGTTCACCCCCGTTGCGGTTCCGGTCGCGAGGCCGGTTGGTGTCGGTGCCACAGAACGACTGAAGATGGGCATCGATCGTCTCGACGAGATGCTGGGTGGCGGCCTGCCGCGTGGGTACTCGATGCTTGTTGCCGGGCCCTCGGGTGCGGGCAAGAGCATTCTTGCGGCAGCCTTTCTCGCCGAAGGCGCGCGCTGTGGCGAGACGGGCGTGATCGCGGCATTCGAGCAGATGCCCAGTCTCGCGCAATCCCCGATGTTGGTTGAGCTGATCGAGAGGGGTTCGGTAGGCTTGGTGAACAACCGCGCGTCCGATCTGTCGATTGACGAAATCCTGTGGTTGCTGGTGTCGGAGATCCGCCGCCTGAAGGCCACCCGCGTGGTGATCGATTCGCTGTCGGGTTTCGAATTGGCGGTGGCGCCGACGTTCCGTCCGGACTTTCGCGAAAATCTGTCGCGCATGATCGGCGCGCTCGCCGCGGAAGGCGTCACCCTGCTGATGACCTCCGAGCTGGAAGATCGCTATACGGACCTGCGCTTCAGCCCCTACGGCACGGCCTTCATGACGGACGCGATCATCGTGCAGCGCTATATCGAGGTGGACAGCCGGTTGCTGCGCATGATGGCGGTGGTCAAGGTGCGCGGGAGCGCTCACTCCGATGAGCTGCGTCTGTTCGATATCAATGACGAGGGCATCCAGATCCGCGGGATGATCACCGACCAGGAGGGCTTGCTGGGCGGCCGGCCCACCAGGAAGCATCCCGGTGACTCGACCGCCAGACAATCGGGGAGTCCTCGTGAATGATTTGGCCCCTCGGTTCCCCTGCCAAGAGCAGCCAGCGGTCCGTCGATGGCAAAGCCGTAGCGCTCGCAGCTCGCGAACTCGCGCAGCTGCAACGAGAGCTCGAGCGCGTACGGGAAGTGCTGACCGGTTTGCAACAGACTCTGGCTCAAGTCGAGCCCGGTCCGGATACCATCCGGGCTTCGCAGCTCCGTGAAGCCAACGAGCATTTGATCCAGGCAGCCGTGCTGGCCCAGGGCGATGCCGATGCCGCCAAGCATGCGCTGGAAGTGGCGGCGCGCTCTGCCGAGCTGGACGTGTTGACCGGATTGCCGAATCGACGCGTATTGCTCGATCGCGTTGCCCAGGGTATCGCCATGGCGAAACGGGGCGGGCGTCTGTTGGCGGTGGTTTTCGTTGACCTGGACGACTTCAAGCAGGTCAACGACACACTCGGTCACGCGACCGGCGACGAGGCACTCAAGGTGGTGGCGCAACGTCTCTCGTCATCGATTCGCGATGTGGACACGGTAAGCCGCCACGGCGGCGATGAGTTCCTGATCCTGCTGTCGGATTTGTCCGGCCGGGCCGACGCCGCCGCGGTGGCCGACAAGATGGTCGTGGCGCTGGCAGCGCCGATGCAGCTTGGCGAGCACGTGGTACGGATGAGCGCAAGCATTGGCGTCAGTGTCTATCCCGATAACGGTTCACAGGGCGATACGCTGATTCACCAAGCCGACGTCGCCATGTACCGGGCCAAGAGACAGGGCACGGGCGGGATTGCGTTCTACGACGATGAAGTCGCCGATGCATCGGCGCATGGTGTGGCAGCGCCGACATTGCGGAAGGACGCTTGATGCGCCACGACGAATCGTTGCTTGGGCACGACCGTCACCATGCGCAAGGGTGCGGCCGCAGGCCTTTCCGTGACTCCGGCGAGCACAGTCGGAGACCCGATGCACGATGATTCCAGCCGTGGGGTTGCTTCCGCCAGGCGCCGAGGGGTGCGCCATTGGCGCCCGCCCGCGGCTGTGCATCCTTCGCGCCGGCACCGGACCGGCGGTGCGTCTGTGGTAATCTGACCGCCGCGCTGCGGGCTTTGCCGGCAGCGCAACATCCCTTGGGGAGTAGCCTGCCTCGCTGCGGCGAGGCGTCTTCGTCAACATGCTCGGCGTCCATCCGCCGTGGCGAAGACACCGATCCTGGTTGGCGAGACCAACGGCTGACGGCGCCACGACGGTTGGGCGCGCCGTCGTGCCGTTGCGCCTGGCCCGACCGAATGGCAACCCATGAATCCCGTTTCCATCCTGTTGCTCGGCTTTGCCATGTCCACCGATGCCTTCGCCGCGGCGATCGGCAAGGGGGCGGGCATGACGCGCCCGCGGCTGTTCCAGGCCATGCGCGCCGGCGCGATCTTCGGCGTGATCGAGGCAATCACGCCGCTGGTCGGCTGGCTGCTCGGCAAGGGCGCCTCGCGCTACATCGAGGCGTGGGACCACTGGGCCGCGTTTGGCCTGCTGCTGGCACTGGGCCTGCACATGATCTGGAATGGCCTCAAGCCCGAGCCGGAGGAGCCGGTCGACGAGGCGAGCAGGCACGGCTTTCTCGGGCTGGCGCTCACCGGCTTGTCCACCAGCATCGACGCGCTGGCGGTGGGCGTGAGCCTGGCCTTCGTCGACACCCCCATCGCCGTGGTGGCTTTGGTGATCGGCCTGTGCACCTTCAGCATGGTGACGCTCGGCATCATGCTGGGGCGGGTGCTCGGCGAGATGGTGGGCAAGCGTGCGGAGATGGCCGGCGGGCTGATCCTGATCGGCGTGGGCCTGGTGATCCTGTACGAACATCTGGCGGGGTGACCGCGCCGGGCGCCCGCCGGGACCTGGTCGAGCGCGGCACCGCGACCGTGGGCGACGTCAGCGCCCCTCGCGCTCGATCGCGCCGAGGGTGAGCATGCGCTGCCTGCGCTCGCCGGCGCCGCGCTGCAGGCAGGCACAGAACTCGCCGCCGGCGCCCGTCGGCCCGTCGATGATGCCCAGCTCGAGCAGGCCCAGTTCGCGCAGGTCGTCGATCAGGAGCTGGAAGCTCGCTGGCGTGAAGCGCCAGTTGTGCACGTCCACGTAGTCGCTGCCGCGTTGCGCCGCCCGCCAGGCGTCGCGGGCGCTGGCCATGTCGTGCACCGGATGCAGTGTGCCAGGCGCGTGCCGGTGCCAGCTCAGCTGGCCGGCGCGGCCTTTCCGCACCGCGTTGGCGTAGTGGTCGAACACGCGCCCGGGCGAAGGCCTCGTGCAACCTTGCTGGTGCGCGTCCAGCACCTCGCCGGTCGAGGTCAGGCTGCGGTGGTGGTCGAAGCAGTAGCGCTTGTCCGGCACCACCAGGACCAGGCGCCCCGCCGGTGCGAGCAGGGTTTGGCATTCGAGCAGGAAGCCGACCAGGTCGGGCGTGTGCTCGATGACGTGGCTGGCGATGATCCAGTCGTAGCAGCCACGCCGGCCGATCGTGGCGGACAGCGGCTCGCCGTGCCACACGAAGTCCACCTCCTCGATCCGGCCGGTGTCGACGCCGGCGTCGCGGTACTTGGCGCGCAGCGCCGCCGCATCGGCGTGGTCGAGGATGTCGACGCGATAGCCGGCCGCCTTCGGCGCCAGCGGGTTGAAGCTCGGCCCGATCTCCAGCCCCGGGCCGGCCTTGGGCGCATGGCGGTCGACGAAGCGCTGGCGCAGCAACGGGCGCCGCAGCAGGCGCCGGACGATGCCGCTAGTGCCTTCGCGCATCCACAGCGCATGCAATCGCTGGCGGGTGGGCAGCATGGGCTACTTCGCTTCCTTCTCCATCAGCTTCTCCACCATGCTGGCGGGCACTTCCTGGTAGTGGTCGAAGATCATCGAGAAGTTGCCGCGGCCGCTGGTGGCCGAGCGCAGGAAGTTGATGTAGCCGAACATCTCCGACAGCGGCACGAAGCCCTGCACGAAGGCCGACGTGCCTTTCTGGCCCTGGTCGGAGATGCTGCCGCGGCGGCGGTTGATGTCGCCGATGATGTCGCCGAGGTAGCTCGCCTCGGTGACCACCTCCAGGCTCATGATCGGTTCGAGCAGCTTGGGCTTGCTGAGCTTCTGCGCCTCGCGGAAGCAGGCGCGGGTGGCGATCTCGAAGGCCAGCGCGGAGGAGTCGACGTCGTGGTACTTGCCGTCGATCAGGCGCGCCTTGAAATCCACCACCTCGTAGCCGGCCACCTGGCCCTGGCGCGATTCGACCTCGATCGCGTGCTGCACCGCCGGGATGTATTCGCGCGGCACGCGGCCGCCGACCACCTCGTCGGAAAACACCACGCCCGAACCGGGTTCGCCCGGCTCGAAGATGATCGTCACCTCGGCGAACTGGCCCGAGCCGCCGGACTGCTTCTTGTGCGTGTAGGTGTGCTCCACCGTCTGCCCGAATGCCTCGCGGAAGCTGACCTTGGGCTTGCCCATGTTCGCTTCCACGCCCAGCTCGGTGCGCATGCGGTCGATGGTGATCTCCAGGTGCAGCTCGCCCATGCCCTTGAGCACGGTCTGGCCGGTTTCCTGGTCCACCTCCATGCGCAGCGAGGGGTCGGCCTTGACCATCTTGTAGAGCGCGGTGGAGAGCTTGTCGACGTCGTTGCGGCTCTTCGGTTCCACCGACACGCTGATCACCGGGTCGGGGAAACGCATGCGTTCGAGCAGGGCCGGGTGCGCCGGGTCGCTCAGCGAGTCGCCGGTCTCGGTCTCTTTCAGGGAGACGAAGGCGCAGATGTCGCCGGCGCGGGTCTCCTCGATCTCGCGGGTGTGGTCGGCCTGCACCTCGACGATGCGGCCGATGCGCTCGCGCTTGCCGCGGGTGACGTTGAGCAGGGTGTCGCCCTTCTTGATCACGCCGGAATAGATGCGGCAAAAGGTCAGCGTGCCGAACTGGTCGTTGATCACCTTGAACGCCAGCGCGCGGGCCGGCGCGTCGTCGGTGACCGGCTGCTCGCCGATGACGTTGCCGTCCTCGTCGACGATGGAGATGCCGCCGTTCTCGCCCGGGTAGGGCATGTAGTCGACCACGGCATCCAGCAACTGCTGCACGCCCTTGTTCTTGTACGAGGAACCGCACAGCACCGGCACCAGCTTGCCGCTGACGCAGCCCGTGCGGATGCACTTCTTCAGCACCTCCGGGTCGTGCTCGCCGGTTTCGATCAGGCGCTCGAAGGCGTCGTCGTCCATCGCCAGCGCGTGTTCGAGCATTTCCTGGCGCAGCGCGGGCAGTTGCGCCAGCCACTCGTTGTCGGCGGACGCGGCGAACTTCAGGCGCTGCTGCGCCTCCTCGAAGGAGAGGGTTTCCCACTTGCTGTCCTTGTCGTCGGACTGCCAGACGAGCGCCACGCCGGCGACCAGGTCGGCCATGCCGCAGAACTCGTCGCTGCTGCCCAGCGGCACCTGGCACAGCAGCGCCGGCGCGTTGAGGCGCTCGCGGATGCCCTTCACGCAGTGCGCGAAGTTGGCGCCGATGCGGTCCATCTTGTTGACGTAGCACAGCCGCGGCACGTGGTACTGGTCGGCCAGGCGCCAGTTGGTCTCGGTCTGCGGCTCCACCCCGGCGACGCCGTCGAACACCACCACCGCGCCGTCGAGCACGCGCAGCGAGCGGTTCACCTCGATGGTGAAGTCGACGTGGCCGGGGGTGTCGATCAGGTTGATCTGGTAACCCTTCCACTCCGTGGTCACCGCCGCCGACTGGATCGTGATGCCGCGCTTGCGCTCCTGCTCCATGTAGTCGGTGGTGGTGGAACCCTTGCCGTCCTTGGTCTCGTGCGTGTTGACGATCTGGTGCTTGCGGCCGGTGTAGTACAGCACGCGCTCGGTCGTGGTGGTCTTGCCCGCGTCGATGTGCGCGATGATGCCGATGTTGCGGAAACGTTGCAGGGGTTTGCTGCGAGCCATGGCGCGGATCCGTTGGAGGGAGCCGGCACTGCGGATCGCGGCCGGCGATCGGGCGATTGTAGCGAGGAGCGCGGGCGAGGATCAGGCAGGATGGGCGGCGGCCCGCAGCGGGGCACGCATGTACCCGGCTGCTGTCCACGCGGCCTGCATGCCGGCGTTCGCCGGAATGGGGCGGGTCAGGGCACGCTCAGCGCGCGACGATGCCGTAGTTCGCGTCGTTGCGCGCCGGTTCGCCCAGCTGGCTGAGCAGGATCGCGGTGCGGATGGTGAAGTCGTTCCAGCTCGGCAGCGCGGCCAGTTCCAGCCAGTCGGTCCACTCCGGCGCGAGCGAGCGATCGGCGCGGTGCGCGGCAGCCTTGCGGCCGTCGATGATGGCGTCGCGGATCGCCGGCATGCACGACATGAAGTGGCGCATGGTCTCCTTTTCGGTGGCCGAGAGCCGGCTCGCCGGCGACTCCACCAGCCAGGTGCCGGCCGCTTCCATCTCCCACTGGTATTCGCTGGCCAGGAACCAGGTGAACACGTCGCCCTCGGCTTCCCCGGCGGCGACCGCGCGGGCGTGCTCCATGAAGCGGCGTACGGTCTGGTCGTGCCGATCGGATGTTCCGGCGGAATCGCCCGTGATGGCCAGCATGTGCTTGTCCTCGTGCCGAAGTGGCGACGACCCGGCGAGGGGTCTGGTCGCGTTGCCTGCCCTGGCTCATGCACGAGCGGTGCCAATGGTCTTGCCGGTGCCGCCAACCGCGCCAGTACGGGCGGCGCCGGAAGCTTGCGGCCGCGCCGCCGCGCCGCGCTGCCGGTGACCGGCGACGCGATGCGTCAGCTTGTGACGGGCTCGACCTCAGGTCCGGGGGTTGCCCTGGAGCAGGTCTTCGTAGAAGGCGCCGAAGGGTTCGCTCGGGTGGGCGATCTGGATCTCCAGGATCCACAGCCCGGCGGCCGGTACGCGGTCGAGGTCGCCAAGGTCGCCGCCGCGGTGGATCGCGTGCGGGAAGTCGCCGACCCGGTGACCCTTGATCGCCTGGTTGAAGCGCCAGCCCATTGCTGACGCGCGTTGCGCGGCGAAGGCGTACAGGGCCTGGCCGCTCAGCCCGTTCTGGCGCCAGGCATCGGCCACCTGCCGGAACAGTTCGCGCGCCGCGTCGGCGCAGGCCTGGCGTTGCGGCGCGTGGCCGACCACGAAGGTGTCGCCCACGTCGCCCTCGTGGCCGTCGAAGACCAGCCCGAGGTCGATGAAGTAGCTGTCGTTCTCGCCCAGCCGCACATCCGGCACGGAAGGTTCGCGGAACCCCTTGGTGGTGTTGCGGCCGATGCGGATTAGCGGTCGATGCCACAGGCGTTCGCAGCCCTGTTCGGCAAACACCTCGGTGGCCATCGCCACGGCCTCGGGCTCGCTGATCCCCGGCAGCATGCGTGCGCGGATGGCGTGCAACGCGGCCCAGCTGCGCTCGCGGGCACGCAGCATCAGCGTCGGATCGAAACGCGCGCCCGTCGCCTCGCGCGGCGAAGGCGCGCCGGGTGCGCTCATGCGAGCACCAGCAGCAGGGCGATCGCGGCCGGCAGCGCCTGGAACCACAGGATCTTGCGCGCCGCGGTGAGCCCGCCGAACACGCCTGCCGCCAGCACGCAGCCGAGAAAGAACACCTTGATGGCGAACCCCGCCGGTCCCAGCCACACGCCCCAGAGCAGCCCGGCGACCAGGAAGCCGTTGTACAAGCCCTGGTTGGCCGCCAGCGCCCGCGACTGCTCGGCAAACTCCTCGCTCAGCCCGAACGCCCGGCGGCCGGAGGGGCGCGTCCACAGGAACATCTCCAGGATCAGGAACCACAGGTGCAGCAGCGCGATCAGGACGATCAGGACATTGGCGACGAGGGACATGGCGTGCTCGCTGGAGGCTGCCGGCGCGGTCGGGCGATTGTTGCAGCCGGCGATCGCAGCGCGCAAACCGCCGGCGGGCTCAGGCAGCGGGCGCCGCGGCTGGCGCCGCGGCGCGAAAGGTCACCACCAGCACGTCGCGGTGGGCGGGTTGCGTCTGGTCGATCGGGGTCACGGCGGTGACGCCGTGGCTGACGCGCGCATCGACCACCATCGCCGCGTCCAGCGGATGGGCCAGGGTGAAGCTGCCCAGCAGCGCGCCATCGTCGGCGTGGATGGTGGTGGTGCCGCTCTCGATGTTGAGGCGGTCGATCAGCAGCACCAGCACGTAGTCCACGCCATCGTGGTGGACGCCTTCCGGAGTGGGCTCGCCAGGCTCGTCGGCGCGTGCCTCGATGCGGAACTGGTGCGTCTCGACATGCCAGCGGCGCGGCCCGCCGGCTGCCATCGGGGCGAACAGCGCATGCGCGAACTGCAGGATGCGGCGCATGCTGGCGCCACCGGCCAGCGCCGGCCGGATCGGCAGGAACCAGCGCTGGATGTCGCCCTGCAACGGGTTGTAACGCGCGCTCTGCCAGTGCGGCTGATGCGGCTGCCGCTGCAGCGTGCCGTCCGGCTCGATCGCGAACGTGGCGTGGCGCCGGCTGCGATGCCGGCCAACCGCCGCCAGGTAGGTGTCCGGCGCCAGGTCGTTCCAGCTGGCGCGGAATGCCTGCCAGTCGTCCATCTCCGGCATCGGCAGCAACTGGCGCATGTGCTCGGCGGTGACGAAGGCGAAGCCGTCGCGATGCAAGCGGGCCTGCAAGGCGGGGCGGTCGATGGGGGGAGTCATGGGGCGACACGGTAGCAGCATCCCCCGCGGCCGGACAGTGCGCCGACCGCGCAGCCCGCAGGGCGGGCACCTCCACCCGCCGCCGCCTGAATGTTCCATGTGGCACCGTGTACCCATATAAACGTTTAGATGTTTAGACGTCTATTGACATGAGGCATTCGAGGAGCCACCATCCGCCCACTCATCGAGACCGGCTGAGGGACAGGCCCTTTGAAGCCGGGGCAACCGGCGGAGCGTTTCCGCCACGGTGCCAACTCCTGCGGAGGTGCCGCGCGCACCTGCCGGTAGATGGGCGTCACCCGGTACGCGGCATGGGCCGCCAGGCCACGGGTGGTGGCCACTCCGGTTCCCCGCAGGGCGATGCCGACCGGAGCACCTGGCATGACCTTGCAGATCCCATCCCGATGTACCGAACCCGCGCGGGACGCCTACGCGGCGGCGGAGCCGATTGTGCGGCTGGCCGACCCGCGCGGCAGCCGCCGGGTGACCCTGGCGCCGAAGTACGGCAACGGGCCGCGCGAGGTCGAGATCGCCTACGCCTGGCGCGGTGCGGCGGGTGCACCCACGGTGATCGTGCAGGGCGGCATCTCGGCCGATCGCGACGTCGCCGGCGCGGCCGGGTGGTGGCGGGAACTGGCCGACGAGGGTGCGGCGATCGACCTGGCGCGCTGCCGGGTGCTGTCGATCGACTGGCTGGACCGCGCCCAACTCGGCGCCTCCGCGGTCTCCAGCGAGGACCAGGCCGACGCGCTCGCTGGCCTGTTGCGCGCCCTGGGCATCGCCCGCGCGCATGCCTTCGTCGGCTCGTCCTACGGTGCGATGGTGGCGCTGGCCTTCGCCGCCCGCCATCCGCGTGCGGCAGACCGACTCGTGCTGCTGGCCGGTGCCCACCGGCCGCACCCGCTCAGCACCGCCCAGCGCAGCGTGCAGCGCGGCATCGTGCGGCTGGGCCAGGCCAGCGGCCATGTCGACGAGGCGCTGGCGCTGGCGCGGCAGCTGGCGATCACCACCTATCGCGGCAGCGCCGAATTCGGTCGCCGCTTCGCCGGCGCGCCCGAGCAGCGCGCGGAACGCTTCCATTTCCCGGTCGAGGATTACCTGGAGCACCAGGGCCGGCGTTTCGTCGAGCGCTTCGATGCCGATCGCTTCCTCGCCCTGTCCGAATCGATCGACCTGCACCAGGTCGAGCCCGAGCAGGTGGCCGCGCCGGCGACGCTGATCGGCTTTCCGTCCGACCGGCTGGTGCCGCTGGCCGACCTGTGCGAGTTGCAGCGCCGCCTGCGCGGCCCGGCCACGCTCGAAGTGGTCGAGTCGCCCTACGGCCACGACGCCTTCCTGAAAGAACCCGAACAACTCGCGCCGCTGCTGCGCGAGGCGCTAGCCCTGTAGGGCGGGCACTGCCCGCCATTCGCCCGGCACTGGCGGCGGGCGGTGCCCGCCCTGCGACCAGAAGACATGACGAAGACGATCCGGAGAACGACATGAGCACCACCCCCGCCCCCTGCACCCGCGCCGTGCGCGCCGGCATCGAGAGCGATACCCAGCACGGCGCCGTGGTGCCTGCCTTGCACCTGTCGACCAACTACAGCTTCGAGGGTTTCGGCCGCAAGCGCGCCTACGACTATTCGCGCAGCGGCAATCCCACCCGCGACCTGCTGGCCGAGGCGCTGGCGGAGCTGGAGCAGGGCGCCGGCGCGGTGGTCACTTCCAGCGGCATGTCGGCGGTGGCACTGGCGCTGGAGCTGGTGCCGCCCGGCGCCACCGTGCTGGCGGCGCACGACTGCTACGGCGGTACCTGGCGCCTGCTCGATGCGTGGGCGAAAAAGGGACGCTTCGTGGTCGAGTTTGCCGACCTCACCGACAACGTGGCACTGGCCGCCGCGCTGGCGCACACGCCGGCGCTGGTGTGGGTGGAGACGCCGTCCAATCCGTTGCTGCGGATCACCGACATCCGCCATGTCGCGCAAGCCACGCATGCCGCCGGCGCGCTGCTGGTGGTCGACAACACCTTCCTGTCGCCCGCGTTGCAGCAGCCCCTGCTGCTGGGCGCCGACGTGGTGGTGCACTCGACCACCAAGTACATCAACGGCCACAGCGACGTGGTCGGCGGCGCCGTGGTGGCGCGCGACGCGGCGGTGGCCGAGCAGCTGAAGTGGTGGGCCAACTGCATCGGGCTCACCGGCGCGCCGTTCGACAGCTACCTCACCCTGCGCGGCCTGCGCACGCTGGGCGTGCGCCTGCGCCAGCACCAGGAGAACGCGGCGCGCCTGGCCGAGCGGCTGGACGGCCATGCTGCCGTGCGCAAGGTCTACTACCCGGGCCTGGCCGGCCACCCCGGCCATGTGCTGGCGGCGCGCCAGCAGCTCGGCTTCGGCGCCATGCTCAGCTTCGAACTGGACGGCGACGTGCCGCAGATCGAGGCCTTCGTCGATGGACTGGAATATTTCTCGCTGGCCGAATCGCTGGGCGGCGTGGAAAGCCTGATTGCGCACCCGGCGACCATGACGCACGCCTCGATGGCGCCGGAGGCGCGGCGCACGGCGGGCATTTCCGACAGCCTGCTGCGCATGTCGGTGGGCATCGAGGACGGCGACGACCTGCTGCGCGACGTCGACGCCGCACTGGCCCGCGCCGAAGCGGTACGGACGTCCAAACGCCGGGTGCCCGCATGAGCGCGGTGCTGGCCGAGCACGCGCTCCACGCGCGCGGCGCGGCGGCGTCGACCACGGCGATCGTGCTGCTCGGCACCGGCGTGGTGGGTGGTGCCTTGCTGAAGCTGCTCAACACCGACGCGGCCCGTTCGCTGCGCCTGGTCGGTGCGGCGAACTCGCGGCGCCAGCAGACCGATCCGGACCGGTTGGCCCGGCGCGGCCTGCGCGAGCAGCTCAACCAGCACGGCGCGCCGCGCGACAACGCCAGCCTGCTCGCGGCACTGGACGCCAGCGAGGCGGCGACGAAAGTGATCGTCGACGCCACCGCCAGCGCGACGCTGGCCGCGCGCCACGCCGAGTGGCTGGCGCACGGCTACCACGTAGTCACCGCGAACAAGGCGCTGGCCGGCGGTGAACTCTCCGGCTGGCGCGCGCTGCAGGCGGCGCTGGGCAGTGGCGGCAGTTATGGTGATTCGGCGACGGTCGGCGCGGGCCTGCCGGTGCTGTCCACGCTGCGTCGGCTGCGCGCATGCGGCGATCACCTGCTCACGCTGGAGGGCGTGTTCTCCGGCTCGCTGTCGTGGCTGTTCAACCAGTACGACGGCAGCCGGCCGTTTTCCGAGCTGCTGCGCGAGGCGCGTCGGTTGGGCTACACCGAGCCCGATCCACGCTCGGACCTGTCCGGCGAGGACGTGGCGCGCAAGCTGCTGATCCTCGCGCGCAACGCCGGCTTCTCGCTGGGCAGCGACGAGGTGCAGGTGGAAGGGCTGGTACCCGAGGCGCTGCGTGCGCTCGATGCCGACACGTTCCTGGCGCGACTGGGCGAGCTGGATGCGCCGCTCGCCGCGCGTCACGCGGCCGCCGCCTCGCGCGGTTGCGTGCTGCGCTTCCTCGCCCGGCTCAACCAGCGCGGCCTGGCTCGCGTGGGCCTGGCCGAAGTGCCGCTGACCCATCCGGCCGCGCGCCTGTACGGCACCGACAACCAGTTCGCCCTCACCACCACCCGCTACAACACCCAGCCGCTGGTGATCCAGGGCCCGGGTGCCGGGCCCGAAGTGACCGCGCAGGCCTTGCTGGGCGACGTGCTGGCGCTGGGGTGATTCAGCCGCGAGCCGGCGGCGTGCGAGGCACGATGCCCACGCGCATGCCGAACGGCGCGAACACCGCGTTGAGTGTGCGCACGGTCGGGTTGCCCTGGTCGTGCTCGAGCTGCTGCAGGGTGTTGAGCGAGATCCGGCACATGCGGGCAAACGGCTCCTGGCGCAGGCCGGTCAGTTCGATGCGCAGCCGGCGCACGGCCGCGCCGATGCTGGCGCGGCCGTCCATCAGCTCCGCCTGCAACTGGGCCAGCAGGGCCTGGCGGTCGGCGAGGGAGGCGCTCATACCAGCAGATCCCAGCGGCGCAGGCGCGCGTCCAGGGCGCCCAGCGCGATGCGCGGGTGCTCGAACACCGCCTGCGGCAGGCCGAGGTCGCGCAGAAGGTCGGGCAGCGCGCGCAGCGCCTCGGCGTCTTCGCGCAGCTCGTCGTACAGGCGCTGCGGGTCGCCCCACGGCCGCAGCGTCGCGCAGGCGGCACGCCAGTCCACCTCGCCGGCGACTTCCGCTGGCGCGGGCCACTTGGTGGTGCGCGAGATGCCTTCCTCGTCCATCACCATCGGTGCCAGGTCGTAGACCGGCGCCAGCTCCAGCCGGTCGGCGTGGCGCAGCACCGCGATGTTGCGGCCGTGGTTGTCGCTATTGCCCAGCACCAGGTTGAGCAGGTCGCGGCGCAGGTACTCGCGCAGCAGCGCCGGCACGCCGCCGGCTTGGCCGGCGGCCGTCCAGGCCGAGGCCAGCGCGGCGACTGCCTGCGGGTGGGTCATGTAGCTGCCGGGGCGGGTCACGCCGGCCAGCGAATAGACCGATTCCACCGCGGTGCGCCGCACGGTGCCGGCGGCGATGGCGCGGTCGAAGCGCGGCAGCCACAGGCTGGGGCGGGCCGCTTCCTCCAGCCGCATGGTGTCGCCGCCGACCGCGGCGATGCCCAGCTTGGCCAGGGCGCGGTAGTAGCAGTGCTCCGCGCGCAGGATCGCCTGGTCGGTCGGCCCGCCGTTGCCGCGCGGGAACTTCACGAACCAGTGCCGGCGCGCCTGGGCGTCGTCCAGCGTGGCGTCCGGGTGCAGCAGGCCGCCGGCGTCCTCGGTGAGCAGCAGTTTGGGCGCCTCGCCGCCGGCGCCGGTGGCGCCGCCGATCGCCGCGCCCTGTTCGTAGGCGTATTCCAGGAAGCGCGCGTCACGGGCCACCACCTCGGCCCTCGGGAAGCCGACCGATGGCCCGGCCAGCCCCTCGAACGCGGACTTGATGCGCAGGTGCCCGACCGGCGCCGGCGTGCATTGCGCCAGCAGCTGCAGGTCGGTGGCGGCATCGTCGGCCCGCGCCGGCAGGGCCAGGCGCTGCAGCAGGAAGCGCCGCGCCGCGCCGCTCGGCTCAAGGTCGAACAGGAACGCCGGCCATTGCGGCTCGGTACGGATGGTCCAGTCCAGCGGCAACGTGGCGCCGACGGCTGCCGCCGTGGTGGCGCCCAGCCGGTCCAGGTGCGCCACCACGTAGTCGCCCAGGTAGCCCAGCGTGCAGGGGCTGGCGTGGCCGTCGGCCGGGCGCAGGAACGCCAGTTCCATGGCGTCGTGCCACTGGCCGTCGAGGTAGAGCTGCACGGTGAGGGGTTCCACGAGAACTCTCGATGCCCAATAAAACAGGTGCAGTCTATCTCTTGCGGGTCATTAAATACAATATAATATGTTTTGCTGGCCGATATGGCCAGACTGGACCTGATATAAAGTGTATCCGGCTGCCAGCTCAGCCTGCCTCGGCGATCGCCTCGACCTGGATGCGCAAGGTCACGTCCATGCCGAAGCCGTAGTCCTTGCCGGCCTCGATGCCGAAGGCGTCGCGCCTGAACGTGGCCAGCGCATCGGCGCCGCAGACCTCGCGCTTCAACACCGGGTGCGGCATGCATTTGAAGCTGTCGATCTTCAGCGTCAGCGGGCGGGTGGCGCCGTGCAGGGTCAGCGTGCCCACCACTTCGGTCGGCGCACCATCGACGAAGCGGGCGAGCTTGCCGGTGTAGTGCGCCGTCGGATACTTGTCCGATTCGAACAGCTCCTTGCCTTGCGCACTCTGGTTCAACGCATCCTGGCCGAAATCGGCGCTGCGCATGTCCACGGTGACGTCGACCGTGCCGCTGCCGGCGAGCTTGTCCAGCGTGATCGTGCCGCGACTGTGGTTGAACTTGCCGCGCCACACCGACAACCCGCCCAGGTGATCGGCCTCGAAGCTGGGATAGGTGTGGGCGGGGTCGATCCGGTACGTCACCGCGGCGGCGATGGCGCTGCCGCTGGCGGCAAGCAGGAGCACGGTGGTGGCGACGGCGGTGCGGATGCAGGACATGGGCGACTCCCGTTCGGAATGTGCAGCCGGAGATGGCTGCATGTCCGGACGACGAACCGGCCATCACGTTTTCGACATGGCCGCGCACGCATGAACGAAAACGCACGGCCGAGGCCGTGCGTCTGGTCGATCGGGTGGAGTGCGTCAGCGGCCGGTGATGCGCTCGGCGCTTTCCTCGTCCGGCGGCACCTGCAGCTCGCCCGGGTGCTCGTGCACCTCCATCTGCACCGCCTCCACCGACGGCGTGCGCCAGCCGGATGCCACGCCCCACAGGTAGAACACCAGGCCGATCACCGCCACCAGTGCCAGGTCCCAGCCGTAGGACAGGTAGCCCTTGCCGCCGAACATGGGGCTGCCGGCCCACGACACCACCGCCAGCGTCGGCAGGTAGCAGACCAGCCACCAGGCGCCCTTCATCTGCCGGCCGAAATCGTGCCAGCCGGCCTTGGCCTGGTAGTAGAAGTACACCGGCAGCGCGACCACCATCAGCACGATGATCTCGCCGGTCAGCGGCCACCTGGCCCAGTACAGCAGTTCGGTGGACATGATGAAGGCGATGCCGGCCAGGATCGGCAGGCCCTCGAGGCGGAACGGACGGTTCAATTCCGGCGCGGTCCGCCGCAGCGTCATCACGCTGACCGGGCCGGTGAGGTAGGAAATGATCGTGGCGACCGAAATCACCGCCGCCAGCGCGCCCCAGCCGCGGAAGAAGAACAGGAACAGGAACGACACCGCCAGGTTCACCCACATCGCCGGCCGCGGCACGCCCCACTTCGGATGCACGGTGCCGAGGATCTTCGGCAGCGTGCCATTGCGCTCCATGCCGTAGAGCATGCGCGCGGTGGTGGCGGTGTAGGTCATGCCGGTGCCGCTGGGGCTGATCACCGCGTCGATGAACAACAGCGTGGCCAGCCATTGCAGCCCGAGGATGATCGCCAGGTCGGCGAACGGCGAGGAGAAGTCGATGCCGTGCCAGCCCACGTTGGCCAGCATCTCGCGCGGCACCGCGCCGATGAACGCGACCTGCAACAGCACGTACACCACGGTGGCCAGCGCAATCGAGCAGACGATCGCGAACGGGATGCTGCGGCCCGGGTTGCGCGCTTCGCCGGCCAGGTTCACCGGGCTCTGGAACCCGTTGAAGCTGAACACGATGCCGGCAATCGCCACCGCGGTGAGCACCGAGGCGAAATCGGTCTTGTGCAGCTCGCCGTGGATGCCGACGCTGAAGTTTTCCGCATGGAAACCGCTCATCATCAGCAGCACCGCGGTGAGCGCGGGGATCACCAGCTTGAACAGCGTGATCGCGGTGTTGGAGCGGGCGAACAGCTTCACGCTCCAGAAGTTGAACAGGAAGTACACGATGACCAGCGCCGCGGCGATCAGCAGGCCGGCGGTGCTCAGCTCGCCGTGGCCGCCGGGCACCTGGTGATACAGGTCCTTCGCCCAATCCCACTTCCACGACGACATGTACTGCGCCGAGGCTTCCGCTTCGACCGAGATCACCGAGACGATCGCGATCCAGTTCGCCCACGCCGCGATGAAGCCCACCAGCGAGCCGTGCGAATAGTGCCCGTAACGCACCATGCCGCCGGATTCGGGGAACATCGCGCCCAGCTCGGCGTAGGTCAGCGCGATGGCGAGGATCACCGCCGCGCCGATCACCCAGGCCCAGATCGCGCCGGGGCCGGCGATCTGCGCGGCGCGCCACGCGCCGAACAACCAGCCCGAACCGATGATCGAGCCCAGGCCGGTAAGCATCAGGGCGAACGGGCCGACGTCGCGGCGGATCGCGCGTTCTTGGGTCATGGAGGGTTCCCTTGTCGACGCCAAGCGCGCCGTGAAGGGGGCGATGGTTGCAGAATCGGACGGCGGCTGTCACCTGCCGGCGGTCATGGCGGTCGGCCTTGCACCGTTTTTTAGAGCGCCAGCCCACCTTGCGATTGCGCCGTCGGCACCGCCCGGGCACGCGAGAACGCCAGCAACTCGCCCAGCCGCGCGCCCTTCTGGCGCCAGTCATGAAACAGCGACTCGCCGACCAGCGCGTAATGCCACTGGCGCCCGTCACGCAGTTCCGGCGCCAGCGCATTGATCCGCCCGCACCAGGTGGTCGCCGCTTTCAGCTTGCGCTGCACGTTCGGATGGCTGACCTGCTCCTGTCCCTTGGTCTCGACCAGGTAGATTGCGTCCGCCGTGCGGACCAGGAAGTCCGGGATGTAAACGGCGGCCATGCCGTCTTCCTTCACGTAACGCAATCGCACGAAATCATGCCGGTTCTCGCTGATCTTGCAGAACGCCTCGATGCCGGCGTCGCTCTGTGCCCATTCGATGAAGGCGCGTTCCAGTCCACCGCTGCGGCTGGGGTAGGGCAGGCGCTCGTAGATGCACTTGGTCACTTCCAGCGAGGCGCTCTCGCGCACCATCAGCTTCGTCACTTCCGACAGCCGGCGATGCCGCACCTCGGTGTTGCCGGTGACCGTGTGTTCCTCGGCACGCACCAGCGCCAGGCCGAAGATCTTCACGATGTGGTCGACCACCGGTTGCAGCAGCAACAGACGCCAGCCCTCGTCCTCGAACGGCTCGAACGCTTCACCGAACAGCCGTTCGCGAATGTAGTCGTCCAGGGCGGTCGCCAGCGCCGCCGTGTTCATCTGCAGGTACGGGCGATCCAGATGCGGTGAGATCCTGTTGCCCTTCGGCAGCGGATGGTTGAGCGCCTGGCTCACCCGTCGGGTCAGCCGCGACAGCAGTTCGTTGTAGCCGCTGACGTTCATTGCGGCGCCGTCGACGCGGTAGTCGCCAAACAGCGTGCTGCTCTGCAGGTCCTGCGAGGTGAAGGTGTCGCCCTTGCCCAGCAGTTCGGCCAGCTTCGTGCGACCCATCGCGCTGAAGGCCGGCAGGGCGGCAATGTCGATCGGCAGGTGCTCCACGCTTTCGTCCGCCTCGCGCAAGATGAACGGGATCGCGAAGTCGTATGGTTCGTAGCCCTCGCGCAGCCCGGACGGAATCACGTCGCCGGTGCTGGTGCCCTCATCGTCGCCGGTCTCGCCGACCAAGTCCTTGCCAAGCTGCTCGTTGTAGAAGCTCTGGAAGGCCGGGTGCTCGACAATGGAAAGGATGTCGATCAGCGATCCGGGCTCCTCGCCACGGTTGATCCGCTCGCGGTTCTCGCGCTTGATGTCAGCGTATTCCGGATCGCGCCACATCAGGCGCAGGCCGCGGCCGATGGTCTGCTCCAGCAGGATCTGCGCCTGGCTGGAGCGCAGCGGCACGATCACGCAGATGTTGTTGACGTCGAACCCCTCGCGCAGCATCAGCACGCTGACGATCACCCGCGGCTGCGCGTGCCGGTCCACGTTGAACAGCCGCTGGCGCAGCGGTGCCCATTGCTTTTCGCCCAGCTCGGCCTTCTTGCCGGAGTCGACGGTAAGTACGTCGTCGTCATGCAGACCTTCGTTGAGCAGGAACTGCGCCACCAGCGGCGACACCGTGGTGTCCTCGCATACCACCAGCATCTTCGGGTGGCGCGTGGCGTCGAGCCGGGCGAAGTCCGTCTCCAGCTTGCGCAGCTTCTGCAAGCCGGCGCGCAGCATCACGCGCTGGCCCTCGGACAGCGCGACATTGCCATCGGCGTCCCGCTCGGCCTTGAACTCCAGCGGCAGTGCGCCGAGTTCCTTGCGCTTGTCCAGCACCAGCGATTTCACCAGGCCCAGCCGCATCGCGTCCTTCAGGTCGAAGTCCACCACGATGTGCGGGAAGTACAGCTTGGCCTTCTTCCTGCCGCTGCCCACGTCGTTGTACGGCGTGGCGGAGAAATCCATCTGCACGAAACGGCGGCCCTTGCCCTCGGCGATGATCGACAGGCTCTTCTGCCACTCGACCTCGGTGGTCTCGCCTTCCTTCTTCAACTCGTGGATGTGGTGCGCTTCGTCGTTGAACACCATCAGGTCGGGCAAGTCGGCGAGGTAGGAGAGGACGTTGCCGCGTGCCCAGCGCCGGTCCAGCACGTCGAGGCTGTTGCCGGTGGCGCGACCGGGCGTCAGGGGCAACACGTCATAGGCCACGCGCGAGGCATCGGCGATCATGCCGGGCGCGATGGCTTGCTCGTCCTCCTCGATATCCTCCTCGGCCTCGCTGAGCAGGTGCCAGTTGGTGATCGCGATCATGCCGTTGCCGGTGGCTTTCAGGCCGATCTCCTGCTTCTGGCACACATTGCCGCGCACGAACTGCGCGATGCGTTCACGCCGCGCCGGCGGGGTGAACAGCTCGGCATAGCTGGCGATGTCGGAGCTGGCGAAATCGCGACTCTTGTCCTCCTTCTCCTTGCCCAGGAATGCGTCGAGCAGCCGCTCGTACACAATCAGTCCCGGCGCCACGATCAGGAAGCGGCGGGTGAATCGCGGATCGTCTCGGCCCTCGTCGAGTGCCGCGGTCTTGTTCAAGAGCTGCCACACCAGCAGCGCCTGCAGCACCCAGGTCTTGCCGGTGCCGGTGGCCATCTTCAGACAGTATTTCGGATGGCCGTGCTTGTCCTGCGCCACGTCGGCCAGCCGCGTACCTTCCAGCAGCGCCTCGGTACACACCTGCTCGTAAAGATTCTTCAGGTTCGGGCTGTCCAGCACCTCGTGCGCCACGATCACGTTGAGGATGGCCTGGCGCTGGCCCGGGTGGAAGTTGAACGAGCGCGACTGGCAGGCATCCTCACCGAACCACCAGCGCAGCAGTTCGGCGGTGACCGGCGTCACCAGTTCGTAGATGTCGGCGATGCCCTGTTCCAGGCCGATGCACAGCTGTTCGGTGCGGCGGGTGAGGGCGGCGGCGAGCGCCAATGGGTGGTTGGCGTCAGACATGCGCACACTCCCCAGCGTTGCATGACGTAAACATGTTGTTTATGCTTGGCGGGCCGTCATCAGCCATCCCGACAGGAGTCACCGGATGATCAGGAGCTTCGCCGACAAGGAAACGGAACGGTTGTTCGCGACCGGAACGGCCAGGCGGTTGCCGCGGGACATCTTGCGCCGTGCGCTGACTCGCCTGAGGTACCTCGATATCGCCACCAGTCCCGAAGACCTGCGCCAACCGGCCTCCAACCGGCTGGAGCTTCTGGGTGGGGATCGAGCCGGCCAATGGAGCGTCCGCATCAACGACCAATGGCGGTTGTGCTTTCGCTTCGAGGGCGGTCACGCATTTGATGTCGAGATCGTTGATTACCACTGAGGATTTGTAATCATGTCCATTCCAGCCACCGTCAACGGTCTTCCGCCCATCCATCCCGGCGAACTGCTGGAGGAAATCCTGAGCGACCTCGGCATGAGCCAGGCGGCGTTTGCGCGTGCGATCGGCGTGTCCCCCATGCGCATCTCGCACATCGTCCGGGAACAGCGGCCGGTGACAGCCGAACTGGCGCTGCGTTTCGGGCGTGCCTTCGGGCAAAGTCCGCAGTTCTGGATCAACCTGCAGACTTCCTACGATTTGAAGATCGCCGAACGCGAGCTCGGCAGCAGCCTGAAGAAGGTGCGGCGCCTCGCGGCCTGACTTCTCCTCGCCGTCATTCCGGCGAAAGCCGGAATCCAGCGCCTTGCCCCGCTTGAGGTCACTGGATGACCAGCTTTCGCTGTTGAAAAGCTCTTCCTGCTTTCGCCGGAATGACGAGTGGACGGAATCCGCCAGTGGGCTCATGCCCGCGCCTCCGCCACCGCCTGCACCACCTCGGCCTCGAAGCCGAACACGTCGACCACGCGCACGCATACCCTGCGCTCACCGGTTTTGTAGGGCACGCTGAATTCGGCGGCGGTCACTACGCGCAGCGGGTCGTCGTCGTTGGCGGTGTTGCCGCGGTAGTCCTGCCAGACCGAGCGGAATACCTGGCCGTCGTAGTCGGGGTCGACCGCCCAGTATTCGATCAGCGCCAGCGGTTCGGCGTTGGCGACCTTGAGCAGCTTCTTGCGGTTGTCCTCGTCCAGGTTGATCGCCTCGGGCGAGAGCAGCACGTAGTTGTCCAGCGTGACCTGCAATTGCTCTTCGCCGCCGCTGCGCGTGCGCCGCACCGGCTTGATCGTGAGGTACTGCAGGCTGGAGAAGCGCACCTGACCGCGCAGCTTCTCGATGCCGCCCTTCTTGCGCAGGCGGTCGAGCAGGTCGGGCGGGATCACCAGCACTTCCAGCCGCGGGTCGTTCAGCGCAGTGATGCTCTGCCCGATCGACGGCTCGAAGTTCCAGCCCAGCACCACCACCCGGTCCCAGCCGCCGAGCAGGTGATCGCGCTGGGCGATCGCCTTGCGCAGGGTGGCGTCGCCGGTGAGCTTGTTCGGCGAGTCGACCATCACCAGCGTCTTCTTGCTGGCGAACACCACCGCGCCGAGATTGCGCAGCGGGTTGTCCTCCGGCTGCAGCGGCAGCGCGCCATACAGCGACAGCACGATGCCGGACAGGTCGCCGACGCGGAAGCTGCGCCCCATCGCGCTCTTGGCCGCCTCGACCTGGTAGTCGCCGATCGCCTGGTACAGGAACGGCTTGGCGCCCTGGTCGATCAGCCGCTTGCGCATGATCATGCAGGCGGGCTTGCCAAGGTCGGTGGTGATCCAGCGGCGGCCAAGCTTTTCGGCAACGGCGGCGGTGGTGCCGGAGCCGCCGTTGAAGTCGGCGACTAGATCATTCGGTTTCGAGACAGCTAGAAGAACTCGTTCAAGTATCGATTCAGGTTTTTGGGTCAGGTATCCAGAGTTTTGCGTTTTGTCAGCGGGTTGAAGCATGGAGAGGCGCCAAACGGAGTCCACCGTCCGGGCATCTCGCTCGACATACTGGACGTTGCCATGTTCATCGCGCGCATTAACCATGCGCCCGTCCACCTTCTTTCGGACAAGCTGCTTAACTGGCTTCGCTCTGCGCTCTTCCTGATGCTCAAAGAAATATTCGGATTTTTCGTTCTTTGCGTACCAATAGATGACATCGTGTGATCGAGGGAAGATTTTGTTTCGCGTGTCTGGCATTTTGTTGTAGTAGTACCAGATGAGCTCGTTGCGGAATTGCTTCTTTCCGAACAACTCATCAAGGACGATCTTCACGTAGTGCCCGACATGCCAGTCCAAATGGACAAAGATCTGTCCGGTGTCAGCAAGTAACTCCCGCATCAAGATCAACCGCGGCGTGATCATCGCCAGATACGACGCCGTGCCATCCGACCACGTATCGGAATACGCGAACTGCTCGATCACTGTGGGCTTCTGCTCCAGCTCCACGCCAGGCAGCGAAACCTTGGTGCGGTAATCGGCTTTCGAATCGAACGGCGGATCGATGTAGATCAGGTCGACCTTGCCGCGCAGGCTGGGCGTGCGTTCGTCGCCGGCCAGCAGGGCGGCCATCGCCAGCAGGTTGTCGCCGTAGATCAGCCGGTTGGTCCAGTCGGCCGTGCCTTCGTCGCCCAAGTGCGCCTGCCGGTTCGCCGCGGTGATCCAGTCGCTGTCGCGGGTGTCCTTCGACGGCAGCACCCATTCGCGTGTCTGCAGGCTGACCCGATGGCGCCCTTCCAGGCTCTCGAGGATCTTCTCGGCCTGCTGCCGTCCGCGGGCGACGATGTCGGGCAGCTGTTCCAGCAGTGACTTGGCCACGCAGCGGTTCCCCATGAATCAACGTCAAACGGTGATCATAGTGAACTCAATACGTTAACCGCCAGATCGGGCGGCCGCTAAGTTGGCGAGGGATGAGCAACGAACGCGCCGAATTCTCGAAACGCCTGGCTGCCGCGATGGTCGCGCAGGGCCATGAGCCTCGCCCGAAGGTGTTGTCGACACAGTTCAACGTGCGGTTCAAGGGCGCCTCGGTGAGCTTTACGACCGCTTCGCGCTGGCTGAACAGCGGAGCGATTCCGGAGTACGAGAAGCTCATCGCCTTGGCGGATTGGCTGAAGGCGGACCCGTGCTTCCTGCTGTTCGGCGACCGCGCGCTGCGTGGTGGCCGCCAAGTCAGGCAAATCAAGGAAGATGCGCCGGTTTACGACGACCAGAAGGTTTTCGATATCTACCGTACGCTGCCGGGGACCCAGCAGAAGGCCGTATGCGAGGTGATCATGGCCTTTGCGACGGCGTCCAGTCGGTCCAGCCCGGCCAGGCCCGGGCTGGGCGCCAAGCCACCGCGCCGCCGACCGTAACCCGCGCGCCCCGGCATTTGTAGGAGCGAGGTGAGCCTGGCCGTAGGGCGGGCACTGCCCGCCGCTCTCGATATTGCCGAAAGTCTGGCGGGCGGTGCCCGCCCTACGATCGCTGTTCCGGGAAGCCGGTCTATCGGGTGGGCTGGAAGGAGAGCAAAGCAGCATCAGCACTCGATGACGTTGACCGCCAGCCCGCCACGCAACGTTTCCTTGTACTTGTCCTTCATGTCGCGCCCGGTGTCGCGCATGGTCTTGATGACCTTGTCGAGGCTGACGCGGTGCTTGCCGTCGCTCTTCAGCGCCATGCGGCTGGCGTTTGGCGCGGACCTTTCGGGGGAATGCCCGTCGCTCCGGAGTCCACGCGAACCGCATGTTTTTGCGCGCGACGGATTCTTCGGGATAATCGCCGCTTCGCTCATGGAAGGCTGTCACCCGTCATGCCACAGATCATCAACCTGCTCCTGCTCATCGTTGGCATCGTGGCATTCGGCATCGGGCTGGCGAGACACGGAGACCGTCTGGAGTCGATCGTGATGCTGGTGTTCGGCGTCGGCCTCATCGCGCTGGCCTGGGTCAGCGACCGGAGGCGGCGGGCGCGCGCCGAGCAACGGCTGCGCACCGACACGGACCAGCGCATCGCCGAACTGACCGCCGCACCGTGGCGCGCCGGGCAGACCCTGGTGGTCCGCGGCAGCATCTGGATCGGCGTGTTCCTGCTGCTGTTGGTACTGGGCGGCGGCTGGCTGTCGTGGATGGCGTGGCACGAGGCCAGCGTGGACTGGCCACTCGTTCTCGCGGGCGGCTTCCTGTGTGGATTGGGTTTGCTGCTGTTGCCGCGTGAGCTGGCCGGGCTGGGGCAGCCGGCGCTGCAGCTGGATAGTCGCGGCTTCACCACGCCCGTGCATGGCTTCATTGCCTGGCGCGACGTTTCCGGTATCCACCTGAGCGCCGTGACCGCGCGCGATCGCACAAATTACGTCCTGATGTTCCGGGTCGAGCGCTTCGCCCGGGTGGCAACGAAGATCCACTGGAGCGAGCGGTGGCTGGCCGTGTTCCGGCTGGGTGCGCTGGCGCGGGGCAAGGTCGGCGTGGTGTTGCGCGATGCGCGCGAGAAGCCGCCGGCGGTGCATGCGGCCGCCCGGTTCCTGTGGAAGCAGGCGACCGGCAATGACTACGAATGGAACCCCGATTGGTCGGAGCAGGCCAACCAGGCGTTGAAACGCAGCACGGCGTTTGCCTCGAGCGTTGCCGACCCGGAAGCCATGGAACGGGCGTTGCGGGAAGATTCCGACCAACTGCGGCGGCAGTTCGACGACAGCGCCAAAGACATCGCCCTGGTCACGGCGGAAATCAGGCGCCGAGTCAAGCGGGGCAAGTGGATGACGGGCCTCCTTCTGGTGCTGATCGTTCTCTGGGTGGCGTGGCCGTGGATCAGGGCCGCCTTGGTGCACTGAGCCGCTGCACCGGGCCGTGACCCCGTCGGGGGCTGCCTGCAGGGTTTCGCATTGGCCTGTGCTTCCGGGGGAGCATCAGTATTGGCGGCCACCGGTGCAATGGCCCGACCGACGTGGTTCCAGCTCGGCTGCTGCGAAATCCGCGCTGGCGCCTCAGCACTCGATCACGTTGACCGCCAGCCCGCCGCGCGAGGTTTCCTTGTACTTGTCCTTCATGTCGCGGCCGGTGTCGCGCATGGTCTTGATGACCTTGTCGAGGCTGACGCGGTGCTTGCCGTCGCTCTTCAGCGCCATGCGGCTGGCGTTGATGGCTTTCACCGAGCCCATCGCGTTGCGTTCGATGCAGGGGATCTGCACCAGGCCGCCGATCGGGTCGCAGGTGAGGCCGAGGTTGTGTTCCATGCCGATCTCAGCGGCGTTCTCGACCTGCATCACGTTGCCGCCGAGCGCGGCGGTGAGGCCGCCGGCGGCCATCGAGCAGGCCACGCCGACTTCGCCCTGGCAGCCGACTTCGGCGCCGGAGATCGAGGCGTTTTCCTTGTACAGGATGCCGATGGCGGCGGCGGTGAGCAGGTACTCGATGATGCCTTCGTCGTCGGCCTTGGGACAGAAGCGCAGGTAGTAGTGGCCGACGGCGGGGATGATGCCGGCCGCGCCGTTGGTGGGTGCGGTGACCACGCGGCCGCCGGCGGCGTTTTCCTCGTTCACCGCCAGCGCATAGAGGTTCACCCAGTCGAGGATGGTCAGCGGGTCCTTCAGTGCGGCTTCGGGCTGGTTGCGCAGATCCTCGAGCATCGCCGGAGCGCGGCGCGCTACCTTCAGGCCACCGGGCAGGGTGCCGGGCGAGCGCAGGCCGCGGGTGACGCAGTCCTGCATGGCCTTCCAGATGGTCAGCAGGCCGGCGCGGGTCTCGGCCTCGGGGCGCCACACGCTTTCGTTCGCCATCATCAACTGCGCGATGGTCAGCCCGTGCTGCTTGCACAGCGCCAGCATCTGGTCGCCGGTGATGAAGGCATAAGGTTGCTCGGTGGTGTCGGCGACGATGCGATCCTCCGCCGCCTCGTCGGTGTTGACCACGAAGCCGCCGCCGACCGAGTAGTAGTCGCGGCTGGCCAGCTCGTTGCCGTCGGCGTCGTACGCGGAAAAACGCATGCCGTTGGTGTGGAACGGCAGCTTCTGGCGCTTGTTGAAGACCAGGTCGGCCTTTTCGTCGAACGCGATCTCGCGCTTGCCGAGCAGAAGGATGCGGCCGCTGCCGCGGATGCGTTCGAGCGTGGCGGGGATCCGGTCGGGATCGACGGTGTCCGGGTGCTGGCCTTCCAGGCCTAGCAGCACCGCCTTGTCGGTGCCGTGGCCGCGGCCGGTCATCGCCAGCGAGCCGTACAGCTCGGCGCGCACGCGGGCGACGCGGTCGAGCACGCCCTTTTCCTCCAGCCAGCGTTCGGCAAAGCGCGCGGCGGCGCGCATCGGGCCGACCGTGTGCGAGGAGGACGGACCGATGCCGATCTTGAACAGGTCGAATACGCTAACGGCCATGGATGCGCTGCGAGGTGAAGGATTGAACCAGCTATTCTACGCGGCGCCCCGATCCATTCGCAGCAGCATGTCCGACCTCATCCTCTACCAGCGCGATTACTGCCACCTGTGCGACAAGGCCCTCGCCGTGATGGCCGAGGCGCGCGCGCCGGATTTCGACAGCGATTGGGTGGACGATTCGCCTGAGCTCGAGCAGCGCTACGGCACCCGCGTGCCGGTATTGCGCGATGTGCGCGACGGGCGCGAGCTGGATTGGCCGTTCGACGCCGCGGCGGTGCGCGCGTTCCTGGGTCTGCCGTAGGGCGGGCACCGCCCGCCGGCTTTTCGACAGGGTGCAAGGTTGGGCAAGGGCGGCGGGCAGTGCCCGCCCTACGCGGTCCGTAGGGTGCCCCGTTGTTGCGATCAGCGGGAGCGCGACTTCAACCGCTTGAGGATTTCCTCGCGCGCCTCGCGCAGGATCGAATCGCGATCCAGGCTGGCGACGACATCGGCGACGGCGCGCTTGGCGCCGGCTTCGCCCCAGGACTTGCCGCCGACCAGGTAGCGTTCGGCGGCGCGGCCGATCAGCACGGTGGCATACCAGCCCAGCGCGCCCTGCGCGGCGGCGGTGACCACCACGGAGAGGCCGGCGCTGATGCCCTTCAGTGCGGAAGCGACCAGCTGCATGCCCCAGATCGCGCCCATCAGTGCGGCCAGCTGCGCCGAGATCACCGCCACCAGCCGGCCGGACTCGGCGCGGGTCAGCGGCAGGCCGTAGATGCGCGAGAGCTGCACCACCATCGCCGCGTCCAGCCCGGCGGCGGCGAGCAGGTCGGCCACCGGGATCGGGTTGAGCGCCACGGCGACGCCCTTGGCGATGCAGTAGTTGTGGATCAGTTTCGCCGCCACGGCCTTGCGGGTCTGCGCGATGCGCGCGCTGACCTGGTCGGTGAGGCGGCCGGCGTAGAGGCCGGCATTGATCGCCGAGAGCGCCTTGCCTTCGCGTGCGGCGATCGCCAGCAGGCGTTCGCGCAGCACCGCGACATCCGCCACGCGGGGTTGTTCGTGGACGTGCTCCTGACCGCGCGCGTCGACTTCCACCACACGCTGCGGGGTCGGGTGCGCGGCGACGGCCAGCACGTCCTCGGTGCGGACGAGGCCGGCGGTGCGCTGGCGCAGGTGGTCGAGCAGGCCGTCGCGTTCGTCGGCGCCGTAGCGATCGGCCTTGTTCAGCGCCAGCAGCAGCGGACGCTGGGTGGCGGCCAGCGTCTTCAGCGCGTCGAGTTCCTCGCGGGTGAGGTCGCCGTCGCAGACGAAGATCACCAGGTCGCTGACCTCGGCGACGTCGAACGCCAGCTTCTCGCGCGCCTCGCCGTCGAGCTCGTTGATGCCGGGCGTGTCGATCAGCACCAGGCCGTCGTGCTGCGCCTCGTCGAGCACGGCGTGTTCGGCGTCCGTGGTGGTGCCGTGCAGGACGCCGACGCGGAACGCCTCGCGCCCGAGCAGGGCGTTGCCCAGCGCCGACTTGCCGGCGGACACCCGGCCGAACACCGCCACGTGCAACTCGCCGCGTTCCAGCCGCGCCAGCATGCTTTCGACGCGGCGGAATTCGCCGGCCAGCTCGCTGCGCACCGAGGGCGGGATGGCCGGGTCGTCGAGCAGGCTGCGCAGGCTGTCGGCGACGCGGTTGGGGCCGGCGTCGGTTCGCGCGACGGGCTGTGCGGCGCCCGGCCGGAGCCGGCTGCGCAGGCGCCGCCACCAGGTGTCGTCGCTCATCGAGGGCCTACTTCGCCGCCAGCTGCAGGTGCGCGGCGATCTTCACCTCGGCGCCGATCACCGAGGTGTCGGCGTACTCGCCCGAGCCCACGCCGAAATCCAGCCGCTGCACGGTGCCGGTCACCTCCAGCGTGGCGCCGCTCCCTCGCGGGGCGAAGTTCACCTGCAGGCTCACCGGCTTGCTTACGCCGCGCAGGGTGAGCGTGCCGTCGGCGATCACCTGGTTGCCGCGCTGGTGGAAGCCGGTGGTGACGAAGTGGGCCTCGGGGTATTTCGCCACGTCGAAGAAAGCCTCGCCGGGCAGGGCCGAGTCGCGGTCGCTGTCGCCGGTCTGCACGCTGGCGGTGTGCACGGTCACGTCGAACTTCGAGGCGGCGAGGTTGGCCGGGTCGTAGCTGATCGCGGCGGTCCACTGGCCGAAATGGCCCTGGAACGTTTCGCCCTGGAAGGTGCTGCTGAAGCCGAGCGTGCTCGACGCCGGCTGCACGGTGTAGTCCGCCGCGGCGGCCAGGCCGGGCAGGGCGAGGGCAAGCAGAAGAGTGGCGAGGCGTTTCATCGGCGGTCTCCTTCGGGCGGGTCCTGGCGCAGGCGGCCGAACGGGAGCATCCGGCGCAGCACGTTGTCCTGGTCGAACACATGATGCTTCAGCGCGCCGCCGACGTGGGCCAGCAGCAGCAGGACGAGAAACCAGAACAGGTACTCGTGCACGCCGTGCGCGAAGTGGCGCAGCGCGTCGTCCTTCTGCGCCAGCGCCGGCAGGTTGAACTGCTTGAACCATTGCAGCGGCTTGCCGGTGACCGAGTTGAACCACCAGCCGCTGAGCGGAATCGCCAGGATCACCACGTACAGCACGGCATGCATCGCGTGCGCCGCCAGCGCCTGCCAGCGCGGCATCGGTTCGTCCGGCGGGCGGCGGTCGAAGGCGCGCCAGGCGATGCGCAACAGCACCAGCGCCAGCACGGTGAGCCCGATCGACTTGTGCAGCGCCAGCCAGTTGAGCTTGCGCATCGGCGAGCCGGCCAGGTCCATCATCAGGCCGAAGATGCCGTTGCCGATGATCGCCAGTGCGATGGTCCAGTGGAAGAACTTGCTGACTGCGCCCCATTGGCGATCGTTGTTGCGCAGGCTCATGGCTGTTCCTTGGTCGACGGTTGCTCGCGGGTGGCTTCCAGCTCCAGCCACACGCTGACATGGGCACCGATGGAGTTGCGGAAGGCGGTGATGCCGAAGTCGTTGCGATCCAGGCTGGCCGTGGCCGAGAAACCGGCCACCTCGTGCCGTTCGTAGATGGTCCGGGCGGCACGGTTGAAAGTGAAAGCCAGATCCAGCGGGCGGGTGACGCCGTGCAAGCTCAGCTCGCCATGCAGCACGCCATGGCGATCGTCCGTGCGCGTGACGCCGGTGCTGCGGAAATGCGCGTAGCGCTGCCTCGCGCAGTCGAGCAAGGCCGGCTTGCATACGGCCTTGTTCCAGTCGGCGTCGCCCATGTCCAGGCTGGCCAGGTCGACGTCCAGCTCGGTCGCCGCCGTGCTCCAGTCATCCGGGTTGAAGCGCAACCAGCCACGGGCGATGTGCAGCCGTCCGAACGGCCGCGAATAGCCGTTGTGGCTGATACTGAAGACGACCTGGCTGTGCACGGTGTCGTAGCGCCAGGCATCCGCGGCCGCGTGCGCTGCCAGCGGCAGCAGCATTGCCGCGAGACTCCACCGCCAGCGGGTTGGGCGCAGACCGAACATGCACCGAAGTCTGGCCGATCGGCGGCCCGGCTGCCAGCGTCGGGGGCTGAACGATGGGTTTCCCTGGTTGATCGAATGGGGGTTGGTGGGCGTGCTCGCCGGCCTCGTTCTTGAGCGAATGCTGTTGTCGTTCGGCATTTTGTCGGAGGCACCCGGGAGTTCAGGGCAAGCTCTGTGCGCGATGCTCTTGCTGCATGCAGCGCGAAGAGCTTCAAGATCAAGAGCTTTCGTCCTCCTTCGGAGGGCGAGTTACTTTCTCTTGCGTGGCCAAGAGAAAGTAACCAAAGAGAAGGCCACCCCATGGCGCGCCCTCCGGGCATCCTGCCCTGCGGGTACGCGGGTGGGCTACGGGGTTTTTCGACAGCACATCCATGTGCTGGCGAAAAACTGGCCGGCATCCATGCCGGCCATTCTGCGGGCTTTCCTTCGCCCACCCGCCGCGCCATAGGGGCCCCGGGTAAAGCAGCGCGCTCCCGGCGCGCACTCTTCAGAAAGGCCAGATCAAAAGCACGGCAACAACCGAGCCGCGCTTTGCCGTTGCTGTTGCTGTTGCTGTTGCTGTTGCTGTTGCTGTGGCTGTGGCTCTTATGCTTTTCGGCTTTCCACCGAGTGCGGGCCAGGATGGCCCGCTGCTCTACCCGGGGCCCCTGTGCGGCGGTGAGTCGGGGACGACAGGCCGCGCAGCGGGAGTCGACAGGGATGTCGACTCCTTTTCGCCAGGGCAGGATGCCCTGTCGAAAAGCCCGGCCCCGGCTCACGGACTTGCCGGGCATGGCGAGGGCATGGATGCCCGAGTTGAGGCAACGCAGGAGCGGTTGCCCAATGCCCGGCAAGCGCCAAGCGGGGTGGCTTTACTCTTTTGGTTACTTTTCTCTTGGCCATGCAAGAGAAAAGTGACTCGGTCGCCGAAGGCGATCGACCGCTCTGGTTCTGAATGCAGCCAAGAGCATCGCGCGCAAGCGCGCTCCTACAGGTGCGCGTGGACGGCCACGTTCGCGCCAAGAGAAAACTTCAGAACGTGCGCTGCACGGAATAATCGGCCAGCGTGGCCAATGCATCGCGATGGGCCGATGCCGGCAGTGCGTCCAGGGCCTCGCGGGCGGCCTGGGCATGGCGCAGGGCGCGGTCGCGGGTGCGTTCCAGCGCGCCGGAGTCGCGGATCGAGGCGATGATGCGGTCGAGCGAATCCAGCCCGCCGTGTTCGATCGCATGGCGCAGCGACTGCGCCTGTTCCGCGCCGGCCTTCTCCAGCGCGTAGATCAGCGGCAGGGTCGGCTTGCCCTCGGCGAGGTCGTCGCCGATGTTCTTGCCCAGGGTGCCGGCGTCGCTGGTGTAGTCGAGCAGGTCGTCGGCGATCTGGAAGGCGTAGCCCAGCTCCATGCCGTAGCGGCGCAGCGCGGCCACCTGGTTCTCCGGCAATCCGCCGAGGATGCCGCCCAGCTCGGTGGCGGCGGCGAACAGCACCGCTGTCTTGCGCTCGATCACGGCCAGGTAAGCCCCCTCGCCGACGTCGGCGTTGCCGATGTTGAGCAGCTGCAGCACCTCGCCCTCGGCGATGGTGTTGGTGGTGTCGGCGAGGATGCGCATGATGCGCATGTCGTCCAGTTCCACCATCAGCTGGAACGAGCGCGAGTAGAGGAAGTCGCCGACCAGCACGCTGGCGGCGTTGCCCCACAGCGCGTTGGCGGTCTTGCGGCCGCGGCGCAGGTCGGACTCGTCGACCACGTCGTCGTGCAGCAGGGTGGAGGTGTGGATGAACTCGATGATCGCGGCGAGCTTGACGTGGTGTTCGCCGCGGTAGCCGGCGGCGCCGGCGGCCAGCACGTGCAGCATCGGGCGCAGGCGCTTGCCGCCGCCGGCGATGATGTGGTCGGCGATCTGGTTGATCAGCACCACGTCGGAGGACAGGCGCCGGCGGATCAGCGCATCGACGCGCTGCATGTCGGCGGCGGCGAGGTCGCGCACCTGGGCGAAGTCGGCGGATCGGGTGGCGTCGGCAGGCATCGAATTCATGGGTGCATCGCAGCGGCGTAAGCCGCGATTATAGAGTCTGCAGGAACTTGCGCCGCGACATGTCGCCACAGTTCCCGCGCGTGGCGCCCTCTATAATGCCGGGCATGTCTTTGGCGATGCCTGTCCCCCGGTGAGCAAACTTTCCAGCCTCGAACGACGCAGCGCGCTCACCCTGGCCTGCGTGATCAGCCTGCGCCTGTTCGGCCTGTTCCTGATCATGCCGGTGTTCTCGCTGTACGCGAAGGCGATGCCCGACGCCACCGGTTTCATGATCGGGCTGGCACTGGGCGTTTACGGCATCGGCCAGGTGCTGCTGCAGATCCCGCTGGGGTTGTTGTCGGACCGGATCGGGCGCAAGCCGGCGATCACCATCGGGCTGGTGCTGTTCGCCATCGGCGGCGTGATCGCGGCGATGTCGCACACGCTGGTCGGCATCGTGGTCGGGCGCGCGGTGCAGGGCATGGGCGCGGTGGCCGGCGCCGGCATCGCGCTGGCGGCCGATCTCACCGCCGAGGAAAACCGCGGCAAGGCGATGGGCATCATCGGCGTGTCGATCGGGCTGGCCTTCCTGCTGGCGCTGATCCTGGGGCCGCCGCTGGAGGCGGTCGCCGGCTTGTCCGGCCTGTTCGGCACCACCTCGATCCTGGCGCTGGCTTCGCTGGCCCTGCTGTGGCTGATCGTGCCCACGCCGGCGCGCGCGCAGGCGCCGGCGGCGGCCGGGTTCGGCGCGGTGCTGGCGATGCTGCGCGACGGCCGCATGCTGGTGCTGAACGGTTCGGTGTTCTTCCTGCACGCGCTGCTGACCGCGAGCTTCGTCGGCCTGCCGCTGCTGCTGGCCAACACCTTGCACCTGCCGGTGAACCGGCACTGGGAGCTGTACCTGCCGGTGATGACGGTGGCCGCGTTCGTGATGGGCGCGAGCCTGCACCACATGCGCGAGGTGGCGCAGAGCCTGCGCATCGTGACGGTGTGCGTGGTGGCGATCGGGCTGGCGCTGCTCGGTTTCGCCCTTTCCGGCAGCCATCTGGCGGCGTTCGGGGTGGCCGCGGCGGTGTTCTTCTCCGCCTTCAACCTGCTGGAGGCGGCACTGCCCAGCCTGGTCTCGCGGCTGGCGCCGGGGCACCTGCGCGGCGCGGCGATGGGCGCGTATTCCACCAGCCAGTTCATCGGCGCCTTCGTCGGTGGTGCGCTCGGCGGCATCGCCCTGGGTCGGCTGGGCCCGGATGGCGTGTTCGCCTGCGCCGCCGCGTTCACCCTGCTGTGGTTGCCGCTGGTGATCGCCGGCTCGCGCCGGATCGGTCGCCAGGCCGCCGGCGAAGCCCAGATCGCGTAGGGCGGGCACGGCCCGCCTGCTCTGCGGGATCCCGACAAACGGCGGGCCGTGCCCGCCCTACGCCGTGGGCCTGCGCTGGGGTTTGCAATAGCCGATCGGCGGGCCAATGATGGAGTCTCGGCGGTTCGCGCTGCATCGAGTAGTGCTCCGATGGCTCACGAAATCATCGCGCTGATGGCGCAGTACGGCGTGCTGCTGGTTTTCCTCAACGTGCTGGTGACCCAGCTGGGCGCGCCGCTGCCGGCGGTGCCCACGCTGGTGGTCGCCGGTTCGCTGGCAGCGGCCAGCGGCCCGCCGGTGCTGGCCGTCACGGTGGCCGCGGTAGTGGCCGGCTGCCTGCTCGGCGACGGATTCTGGTACGTGGCCGGCCGGCGCAACGGCGCGGGAGTGATGCGCCTGTTGTGCCGCATCTCGCTGTCGCCCGACTCCTGCGTGCAACGCTCGGAACTGCGCTTCCAGCGCTGGCGCGGGCAGGTGCTGCTGATCGCCAAGTTCGTGCCGGGGCTGTCCACCGTGGGCTCCTCGCTGGTGGGCGCGATGGGCCTGCGCTGGCCGCTGTTCGTGCTGTTCGACGGGCTCGGCGCGCTGCTGTGGGCCGCGCTGTGGACCGGGCTGGGCTACGCCTTCGCCACCCGCGTGGACCGCCTGCTGGCCACCATCGCCAGCGCGGGTACCGTGGCGATCCAGCTGCTGCTGGCGCTGCTGGCCTTGTACGTGCTGGCGCGCTGGTGGCAACGCCGCCGCCTGCTGCGCACGTTGCGGATGGCGCGCATCACGGTCGACGAACTGCATCAGGCGATGCGGGCCGGGCGCGCCCCGGTGGTGGTCGACGTGCGGCCGGAAGCGTCCCGCCAGCTCGACTCGCGCGTCGTCCCGGGCGCGCTGCTTGTCGACGCGCAAGGCATCGACCGCACCGTGCACGACATCCCGCTCGACCGCGAGCTGGTGGTCTACTGCAACTGCCCGAACGAGGTGTCCGCCGCCCGCGTGGCCAAGGTGCTGATGACCCAGGGCTACCGCCGGGTACGGCCGCTGCTGGGCGGGCTGGAGGCGTGGGATGCGGCCGGTTATGGCGTCGAACGCGTGCCGGCCGCCGCCGCGACCGACCGGGACACGGTCGGTACGCCGGCTTGAGGGATCGTCGGGCGCGTGCGGGCGGCCCAGGCCAGAGCCTGCGCATCCGCGCGTTTCCGCCCGCTGGACGGGGCCCTTCCCGCAGGTATGATAGCCAGCCTGCTTCATCAATCCGGCCGCAACGCAACGCGAAATTTGCGGCCGGCTCAACCGAGGAAACAACCCATGGCACGTGGCGTCAACAAAGTCATCCTGATCGGCAACCTGGGCTCGGATCCCGAGGTGCGCAGCACCGGCGGCGGCACCACCGTATGCAGCTTCAGCCTGGCCACCTCCGAGTCATGGACCGACAAGCAGAGCGGCGAGAAGCAGGAGCGCACCGAGTGGCACCGCATCAAGATCTTCGGCCGCCTCGGCGAGATCGCCGGCGAGTACCTGAAGAAGGGCCGCCAGGTCTATATCGAGGGCTCCATCCGCACCGACAAGTTCACCGGCAAGGATGGCGTGGAGAAGTACTTCACCGACATCATCGCCAACGAGATGCAGATGCTCGGCAGCAATGAAGGCGGCGGTGGCGGCGGCTACCAGCGCGAGCGTCCGCAGGGCGGCCAGCGCCAGGGCGGCGGCAGCTATGGCGGCCAGTCCCGCGGCAGCGACGACCGCGGCTCCTCGCGCCCATCCTCGCCGGCTCCGGCCGACAACGGTTTCACCGACGACGAGATCCCGTTCTAGCACTCACGCCGACGGCGACCGTGTTTCCCAACAGCCCGCCCTTCGGCGGGCTGTTTTCGTGAAGGGTGCGCGAGCCACGACCGCGCCGGAGGTAACCCCCTTGTGGCGCAGGCGAAGTAAGCTGGGGTTTCCCGGTTTCACGTTTCTCCGTCCAACGGGCACGGTCGGCCTGGCGTTCCAGGCCGGTGCGATGCTCCCTCACGAGGGTCACGGCAATGAAAATGCGTTTTGCAGGATCCATGGCATTGGTTGCGCTGCTGGCGCTGGCTTCGTCGGCGTCGGTGGCCGCCGCACTCGCGCCCGGCACCACCGCGCCCACCTTCACCGCCCAGGCCAGCCAGGCCGGCAAGCAGTTCACCTTCTCGCTGGCCGACGCGCTCGGGAAGGGGCCGGTGGTGGTGTACTTCTACCCGTCGGCCTATACCGACGGCTGCGATCTGGAAGCGCATACCTTCGCGGTCAACCGCGACAAGTTCGATGCCGCCGGTGCGACCATCATCGGCGTGTCGGCCGACAGCATCGAACGGCTGGACGAGTTTTCGGCGGACCCGAAGTACTGCGCGGGCAAGTTCCCCGTCGCCTCGGATGCCGAGGTCAAGATCGCGCTTTCCTACGGCCTGGAGGCGATGAAGGCTCGCCCGGGCATGAAGGACGTGCGCGGCGTGGCCATCGACCATGCGTTCATCCCGCGCACCACGTTCGTGATCGCCGGCGACGGCAAGATCGTCGCCACCTTCTCTTCCGAAACCGACCACCTGCGCCCGGACGAGCACGTAAAGAAGTCGCTGGCGATCGTGCAGCGGCTGCGGGCCGGCAAGGCGCCCTGAACACCTGACCGGGGTGGCGGCCGCTCCGGCGCGGGTTCAATCGCGCGGCGTGGCGGTTCGCCTGCGCCCTGCGCGCCGGTATTCGCCGGGCGTCATGCCGTAGCGGTGCAGGAACAGCTCGCCGAAGTGAGAGGGCGTGGCGAAGCCCAGGCCTGCCGCGATGGCGGCGATGCTCTGCGGCGTTTCCAGCAGGCGCCGGCTGGCCAGGTGCAGGCGGTGCGTGCGCACGTAGTCGCTCCAACTCATGCCGACCTGCTGCTTGAAGCGCCGGCTGAAATAGGCGGCCGACATCGCGCACAGCACCGCGGCCTGTTCCGCGCCGGGGGCATCCGCGGGGCGACGACGCAGGCGGTCGATGGCCGGGCGCAGGCGCTGCAGGCCGCGCGTGTCGATGGCAAATTTCTCGGCGGCGACCGGCGGTGCAAGTGCCGCCGCGCGCAGCAGCAGTTCGGCCAGCGGCAGGGCCAGGGGATCGCGTGCATCGAGCCCGGCCAGCCAGTCGGCGAGCTGCTGCAGGCGGCGGCCGAGGGTCCGGCCGGGCCTGGCGCAGAACGGTTTGCGCAGCCGCTCCAGTTCGGCCAGGCGCGCCAGCGATTCCCCGGCGGCCGCCTCGATCTGCAGCAGCACCCAGTCGCGCGGCCCGGCGTCCAGCGCGAAATCGTGCTGGTGCATCGAGGGAATGAAGGCGATGCAGCCGGGCATCAGCGCGTAGCGACGATCCTCGACATCGAAATGGCCCGCCACGCGACCGAACAGCACCAGCTCGTGCACGTCGTGGAAGTGCACGAACGGCTCGCTGGCCGCGGCCCTCGCATCCTCGCGCACGCGCTCGACGCGCAGCGGCGCACCCGGCGGCAGTTCGACGGGTTCGCAGATGGGACGGTCGAGATGGGGCAGCGCCATGGGAGGATTGTCGCCCATCGGCTGGGGCGTCGCGTGGGCTTGCGCCGTCGTGCACGCCGAACTCTCACGTCGTCATTCCGGCGAAGGCCGGAATCGCACTTCGGATGTGCAGCGAAAATATGTCCGGCCCATGGCTTCTGGGAGCCCTTCAACTCCGGCCTTCCAGGCCTACGCTCTGGGTGAACGGTGTCGGAGGCGAATGGCACTCACTCAAGGCTAATACTCAAGAGTCGTCATTCCCGCGCAAGCGGGAATCCAGTGACTCCAGCTTTCCAGTCGGACGAAAAGACGCTGGATCCCCGCTTGCGCGGGGATGACGGCGGGAAGGGTTGTCGGGGCCGGGCAAGAGGGGCGGGCTCTCGTCCACCGTTCGGGTTGAGCGTAGCCCGCGCAGCGGGCGAAGTCGAAACGTCTCGCTGCTGGTGGACCCTTCGACTTCGTCCTTCCGGCCTGCGCCCAGGGTGAACGGTGGCGAGAGTTCTCAGCGCGCAGGCGTACCCACGATGCGCACCTGCATCGGATGCAGGGTGGCGCCGGGCGAAGCGGGCGCGCCGTGGTCCAGCAGGTCGCCCCAGGTGCTGCCGGCGAGGAGCCCAGGATCGAGTCGCGGCTTTGCGTCGACCTTGCCCAGGTTCACCAGCAGCAACGTCCGCTGCGTGCCTTCCCCGCGCAGGATGCACAGCACCGCACTGTCGTCGTCGCACAGGATGCGCTGGCTGCCCGCGGAGATTTCCGCTCGCGCATGGCGCAGCGCGAGCAGCTGCTTGTACCAGTGGTAGAGCGAATCCGGCCGTGCCTGTTCTTCGCGCAGCGAGACACCGTCGTGGGAGCGGTTGAAGCGGTCCTTCCAGAACCACTGGTCGCCGCGGTACCAGATGGCCGAGCCCGGGGCTTCCAGGTTCGCGTCCCAGCGGAACGCCTCGCGCACCGGGATGCCCACCGCGTCGGTGAGCGGGATGCCGCCGGACTTGCCGAAGTTCTTCGGCTGCACGCCGCGCATGCCCAGTTCCTGCCCGTAGTAGATCAGCGGGTCGCCCTTGAGCATCAGCGCGATGGCAGCGCCGGCACGCGCCTTCGCCGGATCGCCGTGCACCTCGGACATGTAGCGGTCGGTGTCGTGGTTCTCCAGGAAAACCAGCTGGCGCTTGCCTGGCGGCGTGGCGGCGTCGGTGGCGCGGATGTTCTCCACGATGGTCGCCTTGTCCAGCGACACCAGCGCGCCGCGCAGCGGGAAGGCGAACACCATGTCGGCGTGGCCGTTGCGCAGCCATTTACCGCCGTAGCCCCAGTCGGCCTGTTCGGCGAGGATGCGCAGCTCAGGCCGGCGCGTTTTCAGCGCGTGGAAGATCGGCGTCCAGAAGCCGTCGAACAGGTCCGTGTCCAGGCCCTTGTGGTCGAGGTCGTCCATCATGTGGTCGATGCGAAAGCCGTCCACGCCGTCGCGGCCGCTGCCGTCGTCGTGCGGGTCGGCCCAGTACAGCAGCAGGTCGCGGAAGTAGTCGCGCACCGCGGGGTTTTCGAGGTTCACCATCGCGATGCCGATGTCGCGGCCGTCGTAGCCGGCCCACTTCGCCTTGCCGAGGAAGGGCTCGGCCACGCAGTGCTGCTTGTCCTTCCACAGCAGGTAATCGGCATGCTTCGCGTGCGGCTTGCAGATCGAGTCGCGCCACCACGGGTGGCCCTCGGCGACGTACTGGAACTCCTGGTCGAGGTAGACCTTGAGGCCCTGCGCATGCGCGGCGCGGACGAAGGCGAAGTAGTCGTCCAGCGTGCCGTAGGCCGGGTCGATCGCCTTGAACGCGGTGGCGAAATAGTTGTGGTAGTACGGCGAGGGCTGCAGCGGCGTGAGCAGCACGGTGGTGGCACCGAGTTGCCTGATGTAGCCGAGCTTCGCGGTCAGCCCCCTGAGGTCGCCGATGCGATCGCCGTCGGAATCGCGAAAGCTGCGGAAGAAGATCTGGTAGAACACCTGGCTCTGCGGCTGGGCGGCTGCCGGTGCGGCAGCGCGCGCCGACGGCGAAGCCATGCCGGCGAGCACGGCGACGGCAAGGATGGCGATGAGCGAGCGCGCGAGGTTCATGGATCGTCTCCGGTGGTGGACAGCACGTTGCCGCTCGCGCCGGAAGCCGCTGCCTCGGAGTACGTCGGCCGTCACGCGGTGGCCACCTTGGCCTCGAACAATATGGGATTCCCCGGCGTGTCGATGACCTCGCCGATCACCGCGCCCGTGCACCAGCGTTCCCGGTCGGCCTGCTGCATGGGGTTGTCCGGCGCCTTCAGGCGCATGTCGCGATCCATGTAGATCACCGTCATCACCGCGCGCGGCCGCGTGGAGCGGTTGGGGCCGGCGCGGTGGAAGGTCCAGCCGGAGTGGAAGCTCACCTCGCCGAGATCGAACGGTTCGTCCACCACGCGAAAGCCGTGCGCCTCCATGTTGGCGGTGATCGCGTGCTCGCTCTCGTCCGAGATGCCCAGGTCGCGACCGAACTCCACGTGCTGGCTGCCGGCGAAGAACGCCAGCGGCCCCATGTCCTGCGGCACCGCCTGCAGCGGCACCCAGGCGGTGATGGTGCGGTTGCTGGCCAGCGGCCAGTAATACTGGTCGGCATGCGCCGGCGTGATCCCGCCGGCCGGCTCCTTGTACAGCGACTGGTCGTGGTACAGCCGCACGCCATCCACCTCCATCAGCGCGGCGGCAAGACCGGCGAGGCGCTTGCCGAACACGAACTCGCGCACCGTCTCGCTCTCGCACCACAGGTTCATCACCTGCAGGAACGCGCGGTCATAGGTGCTGCGCTCCTCCAGCGGCCTGGTCTGCGTGTTCAGCGCAATGGTGAGGCGCGTGATCTCCGCGCCGTAATGCGCCAGCTCCGCGGCATTGAACACCTGCTTGAGCCTGATGAAGCCGTCACGCCGATAGTCGGCGATCTGCTGCGCCGTGAGCGGGTAGGGGCGGTCGAGGTCTATGGCCATGTCGGATTCCTGTCGTGTCGTGCAAGCAGACCCGTAATCGTAGGTTTGCTTGACTTGCGCCATGGTAGGAATCGGGAACGCCGTGAACATCGGCGCTGCTTGTCCAATTGGTCCCTAGGACTGTCGAATTCATGACCTTGTGGGCCAGGCTGCCTGCGGCTGAAGCTATCGGCTGTTCCCGTATGCGATTGGTGATTCAACCGCCAAATGCCTGACCAGCGGATCGAAGCCGGTGTCATTGGACGATCGTGAACCGGATCGAGACACTATGTCGAGCCACCTACAAAACCGGAAATGGCGTCAGGGGCAATCCGTGGCTGTCACAGAGAAAGCTGCCTCCGACACCTTCCGCTCACGGCATCGCGAAACTATTGTTGCCGCGATTGCTGTCGGGCAACGCCAGGTCCGGGTCGATCGTGGCGGACTTCAGCTTGCGCATGCCGTCGACGTGGATCACGTAGCTGCGGTGCTGCATCCAGGTTTCCCACGGCACGCGCACGTCCTGCTTGCTGCCGTCGTCGTAGACGAGTTGCAAGGTGGCGGGCAGCACCAGCTGGTCGAGGTTGGCCACGGTGATGTCGACGCCCTTGCGGTAGTCGCCGTCGGTGTAGGCGGCCTTCTGCACGGCCATGTCGAATTGCCAGTTGTGCTCGAACCAGCCACGCCAGAACCAGCCGAGGTCTTCGCCGGTGTCGCTTTCGATGAAGCGGAAGAAGTCGGACGGGCTGGGGTGCCTGTAGGCCCAGGTGGCGATGTAGCGGCGGAAGGCGGGGTCGAAGCGGTCCGGGCCGATGATCTGCTCGCGCAGCAGCACCAGGCCGAAGGCGGCCTTGAAGTAGGTGATCGGGTGGCGGTATTTCTCCGCGATGGCGTCGGCGTAGGTCAGCGGCGGCGGGGCGTCGGCATCCTTGAGGATGGCGGCGATCTGTTCGGCCGGGGTGCCCTTGCCGGGGGCGTATTCGCTGTCGCGCTTGGGCGCGTACTTGCCGCCGTCGAAGGCCTCGGCTTCGTACACGTCGACGAAGGTGTTGAAGCCCTCGTCCATCCACGCATCGCGGCGCTCGTTGCTGCCCACGATCATCGGGAACCAGGTGTGGCCGATCTCGTGGGCGATCAGCATCTGCAGGTTCTTGCCCGCGGCCTTCTTGTGGTCGAAGGTGATGCCCGGGTACTCCATGCCGCCGGCGGTGCCGGCTTCGTTGATGGCGACGGGGTACGGATACGGGTAGTAGGTGCGCGAGAAGAACTCGACCGACTTCTTCAGGTCCTGCGTGGCTGCGCCCCAGGCCTGGGCACCGGCGCTTTCCACCGGATAGGCCGACATCGCCAGCGCGGTCTTGCCGTCGGGCAGGTTGATGCGCGCCGCATCCCAGATGTAGGCCTTGGACGCGCCGAAGGCGACGTCGCGGGTGTTCTTCATGGCGAAGTGCCAGGTCAGCGTGCCGCCCTGTTTCGGGCGGCTGGCCGGGTCGCCGACTTCGGCGGCGCTGCGGATCGTCACGGTGGCGTCGCTGTGGCGGGCCTGGTCCAGGCGCTTGCGTTCGGTGGCGGTCAGCACGTCCTGCGGGTTGAGCAGTTCGCCGGAGCCGACCACCAGCATGTCCGAGGGCACGGTGACGCGATAGTCGAAGTCGCCGTATTCGAGGTAGAACTCGCTGTTGAGGTAGGGCTGGGTATCCCAGCCGCGCAGGTCGTCGTAGACGGCCATGCGCGGGTACCACTGCGCCATCTCGAAGATCTCGCCCTGCCTGTTGGCGTTGACGTCGGTGCGCCCGCCGAACTCGCCGGGCACGGTGTAATCCCAGCTGATGTGCAGCTTGAGCCGGCCGCCGTGACCCTTGAGCGCGGTGGGCAGGGTGACCTGCATGCGGGTGTCGCTGATCACCCAGTGCGCCTTCTGCCTGTGGCCGCCGGCGTCTTCCACCTCGACCGAGCGGATGTGCTCGCCGCTGGTGAACTCGGTGGGGAACTTGCCGCCGCCGAACGCGCCGCGCGCATCCTTGCGGTAGCGGTTCTGTTCGATCTGCAGCCACAGCACGTCCAGCGTGTCGGGGCTGTGGTTGGTGTAGCTGATCACTTCGCTGCCGCTGAGCTTGCGCGTCGACGGATCCAGCGTCGCCTCGATGCGGTAGTCGGCGCGGTTCTGCCAGAACGCCGGGCCGGGCTTGCCGCTGGCATCGCGCATGGCGTTGGCCGGCTGCGGGTAGGTGTACGGGGCGAAGGTCTGCAGCGGGTTGAACGCAGGTGCAGCCGTGTCGGCGGCGAAGGCGGGCGACACCAGCAAGGCGGCAAGCGTGGCGGCGAGGGTGCAGGTGAGTTTGTTCATGCGCGGCCTTGGGAAGGGGGCGTGGTGTGTTCGCGGCGACGATGCAGCGCCAGCAGTTCGTGGCAGGCACCCATGGTGTGGTAGTCGGTCTTGCCGGCCGGGCTCTTCTCGTCGCTGATCTTGCGGTTGTCGGGGGTGAGGATGCGGTACCAGGCGCCGTACCGGTGATCCACGAAATGCTCCCACGCGTAGCTCCACAGGCGCCTGTACCAGTCGTCATAGGTGGGTTCGCCGGTGCGCGCATGCAGCAGCGCGGCGGCGGCCAGCGATTCGGCCTGCACCCAGAAATATTTCTCGTCGTCGCAGATGCTGCCGTCCGGCGCGAAGCCGTAGCAGATGCCGCCGTGGGTCGCGTCCCACGCATGGGCCAGGGCGCGGTCGAACAGTTCCTTCGCGCGTGGCAGCAGCCAGTCGTGCGGCGTGCCGCGCGCGGCCAGCAGCGGCTCCATGATCAGCAGCAGCTTGGCCCATTCGGTCTGGTGCCCGGGCTGGAAGCCCCAGGGCTTGAACAGGTTCTTCGGGTCGTCCCGGTTGAAATCCGGGTCGATGTTCCAGTGGCGGTCGTAGTGCTCCCACACCAGGCCGCCGGCCTTGGCGGCCTGGTCGCGGGTCATCCGGTCGGCAAGGGTGTACGCGCGGTCGAGGTAGCGCGGCGTGCCGGTGGCCTGGTAGGCGGCGAGCATGGCCTCGCACATGTGCATGTTGGCGTTCTGGCCGCGGTAGTCGCTGAAGTGCCAGTCGGTATCGGCCTCGTCGCGGTACAGCCGTGCGTCGGCCTCCCAGTAGCGCTGCTCGAGCAGGTTCCAGGTCTCGTCCATCCAGCCGCGGGCTTCGTCGATGCCGGCCTTCAGCGCGGTGGCGTAGGCCAGCAGTACGAAGGCGACGCCGTAGGCCTGGTTGGAGCTGTCTTCCGGGCGGCCGTCGCGGATGGTCCAGTGGTAACCGCCGTTGGCTTCGTTGCGATGGACCTCGCGCAGGTAGCGCAGGCCGTGCCGCGTGGCGTCGAGGTAGTCCGCGCGCCCGAATTCGATTGCCGCCATGGCGTAGTTGAAGACGAAGCGCGTGCTGCTGACCAGGTGGCGATGGCTGCGGTCGTAGATCGTGCCGTCGTCCCTGAAGTAGTGGAAGAAGCCGCCGGCCGGATCGATCGCGCGTGGGTGGTAGAACGCCATCGTCTGCGCGATGTGCTCGCGCAGGAAATCGGGCGAACGGAAATCGGGTGTGGCAGTCATGCCTGCTGCTCCATGAAGTCGAGTACCTCGGTGCTGCTGGGCATCGCGGCGAACGAGCCCTGGCGGGTCACCGTGAGCGCGCCGCAGGCGGCGGCGAAGCGCAGCATCGCGTGCAGGCGCGGCAGCTGGCTCACCAGGCGGTCGAGGCGGTCGGGTGTGGCGTCGAGTTCGGCCAGGCGGCACAGCAGGCCGCCGACGAAGGCGTCGCCCGCGGCAGTGCTGTCGACCGCGGTCACGGCGTAGCCGGGCAATTCGCCTTCGGCATCCGGGTGGAACCAGCGCATCGGCCGCGCGCCGTCGGTGACCAGCAGCAACCGGGCGCGGCCGCGCCACAGGCGGTCCAGCGCGGCCTCCTCGCCATCGGGCGCCAGCCAGGCGAATTCCTCGGCCGAGAGTTTCACCACATCGGCCAGGTGCAGCGCCGGCCATACCCGCGGCAGCGCATCCACGCCGGCCGGCCACAAGGCCGGGCGCAGGTTGAGGTCGAAACTGACCAGCGCGCCGGCCCGCTGCGCGCGCTGCATGCCTTCGCGGGTGGCGTCGGCGATCACCGGCTCCGTGAGGCAGTTGGAGCACACGTGGAACACGGCCACGTCGTCGAATGCCCCGGCGCGGAAATCGCCGGGGCGGAACTGCAGGTCGGCCGTGCGCTCGCGATGGAAGATGAAGCTGCGCTCGCCGGCGGCATCCAGCGTGACCAGCGCGAGTGCGGTGGGCGCATCGGCCGTGCGCATCACGTCCGCGGTGCCCACGCCGGCGCGTTGCAGCTCCGCCAGCAGGAAATCGCCGAAGCGGTCGGTGGAGAGCATGCCGGCAAAGCGCGCGTTGCCGCCAAGCCGCGCCACCGCCACCGCCACGTTTGCCGGCGCGCCGCCGGCGAACGGGATGAAGCTGGCGGCGAAGCCGTGCGCGTCGACGCCGCCGGCGTGCAGGTCGATCAGCGCCTCGCCGAAGCAGAGGATGGGTCGTTCGGTCATGGGAGCGTTGTGCCGGGAAATTCGATGGGTCTTCCGCGACTCGTCATCCCGGCTTTCGCCGGGATGACGAGCTGCAGCAGCGCGAAGTATCGCCATGCTTCCGCGCGGCGTCAGTCGAGATCGCTGCGGATCTTCGAGCCGCTGGCGCCGTAGAACACGATGTACAGATAGCACAGCAGCGGCAGCACGAAGGCGTGCTGCAGGCCGATGTGGTCGGCCAGCATGCCCTGCAGTTGCGGGATCACCGCGCCGCCGACGATGGCCATGATCAGCAGGCTCGACGCCTTGCTGGTCATCGGCCCCAGCCGCTCGATGCCCAGCGCGAAGATGGTCGGGAACATGATCGAGTTGAACAGGCCGATCGCGATGATGCTGACCATCGCCGTGGCGCCGGTGCTCGACATGGTGGTCAGCACCAGCAGTGCGTTGATCGCGGCGAACGTGGCCAGCAGCTTGCGCGGCGAGATGGCCGCCATCAGGCCGGATCCGACGAAGCGCCCGACCATCGCGCCGCCCCAGTACCAGGACACGTATTTGGCGGCCTCCTGCTCGCTGATGTGGCCGATGTCCGGCATCGAGAGGTAATTGACCATGAAGCTGCCGATCGACACCTCGGCGCCGACATAGAAGAAGATGCCCAGCACGCCGAACAGCACGTGCGGATGGCGCAGCACGTCGGTGAAGCCGTGGCGGCCGTGGTCGTCCCTGCTGGTGGATTCGGTCAGCGCCGGCAGCCGGAACATCCACACGAACAGCGCCAGCAGGAACAGCACCACCGCCAGCCCGATGTACGGGAACTGCACCGCCTGCGCCTGCTGGGTGTCGTAGAGCAGGCGTTGCGCCGGTTCCAGAGCGGCGAGTTCCTCCGGGCTCCTGACCACGTTGGAGAGGATCAGCAGGCCGCCGAACAGCGGCGCCAGCGTGGTGCCCAGCGAGTTCAGCGCCTGCGCCAGGGTGAGCCGGCTGGAGCTGGTCTTCTCCGGCCCGAGCAGGGCCACGTACGGGTTGGCCGCCACCTGCAGCACGGTGATGCCGGTGGCCAGCACGAACAGCGCGCCGAGAAAGGCGGAGTAAAGATGCAGCGCGGCAGCCGGCCAGAACCCCAGCGCGCCGACGCCGGCGATGGCCAGCCCGGCCACGATGCCCTTCTTGTAGCCGAGTGCCGCGACCATGCGCCCGGCCGGCATGCCCATCAGGAAATACGCGCCGAAAAAGGTGAACTGCACCAGGATCGCCTGGCCGTAGTTGAGCTGGAAGATCGACTTCAGGTGCGGGATCAGGATGTCGTTGAGGCTGGTGAGGAAGCCCCACATGAAGAAGATCGTGGTGAGCACGCCCAGCGCCAGCCAGCTGCTGGTGTAGGGCGCCCGGGGCGCGCCGTGATCCGGCGCGGGGCGGACGGGAAGGGGCGTAGCGGCAGAGGCCATGGCGATTCCGGTGCGAAAGACGGTCGGGTGCGTGTGGCCCGGCGCGCGGGCAACCGCGCCAATGTAACCGTTTCCACGCCGGCACCGGTCGCGCGCTGCAACATGTGCCCGCGGATGGTACTTTCCCCGCTTGCCCGCCTCCCCGAGATCGCCATGACCCGTCGCACCACGCTGATGCTCGCCCTGCTGGCCTGTGCCGCCTGTTCGCCGGCGATGGCCGCGGGAGGCCACGCCGACAATGTCGACCCGCGCATCGGCACCGGCGGCGATGGGCACACCTTTCCCGGCGCCACGGTGCCGTTCGGCATGATCCAGCTCTCGCCCGACACGGCGATGCCGGACTTCAGGCACGCCTACAAGTGGGCCGCCGGCTACCAGTACGGCGACTCCAGCATCATGGGTTTCTCGCACACGCATTTCTCCGGCTCCGGCCATTCGGACCTGGGCGACGTGCTGGTGATGCCGATCGCCGGTGAGGTGAGGCTGGAACCCGGCGACGCGGCCAAACCCGGCAGCGGCTACCGCTCGCGTTTCTCGCACGACAGCGAAGTGGTGCAGGCCGGCTACTACGCGGTGACGCTGAGCGACTACGGCATCCGCGCCGAACTCACCGCCGGGCGCCGCGTGGGCTGGCACCGCTACACCTTTCCGAAGAACAAGCCCGCCCACCTGCTGCTCGACCTGCGCCCCAGCATCTACGACTACCCCGGCAAGGTGCTGTGGTCGCAGCTGCAGGTGGCGAACGACGGCACGGTCACCGGCTGCCGCGCCACGCGCGGCTGGGCGCCGGGGCGCGAACTGTGTTTCGCCATGCGCTTCAACCGGCCGATGACCTCGCGCACGCTGTACAACCGCGAGAGCGACATCGTCTACAAGGGCTTCAAGGGCCCCGGCAACCAGCCGGTCGACCACGACGCGCAGAACGGCCGCGCGCTGGTCGGCGTGTTCGATTTCGGTGCGCTGAAGCAGCCGCTGGAGGTGAAGGTGGCGATCTCGCCGGTCAGCGCCGCCAACGCGGTGGCCAACCTCGACACCGACGGCAAGGGCTGGGATTTCGACGCCCGCCGCGCGCAGGCGAAGGCCGCCTGGGACCAGGCGCTGGCGGTGGTCGACGTGGACGCCCCCGCCACCGTGCGCACGCAGTTCTACACCGCGCTCTACCACGCCATGCTTTCGCCCACGCTGAGCATGGACGTCAACGGCGAGTACCGCGGTCCCGACCACGCCGTGCACAAGGCGGATGGCTACGAGTTCTATTCGACCTGGTCGCTGTGGGACGTCTACCGCGCGCAGCAGCCGCTGATGGTGTTGTTGAACCCGCAGCGCAGCACCGACTTCATCCGCTCGCTGGTCGCCGCGCGCGAGGCCAGCCCGTTCGGCATCCTGCCGGTGTGGGCGTACCAGGGGCTGGAGACCTGGTGCATGATCGGCTACCACGCCGTGCCGGTGATCGCCGACGCCTGGATCAAGGGCGTGCGCGGCTTCGACGCGGACAAGGCGCTGCAGGCGATGGTCGCCAGCGCCACCTACGCGCCATACGGCGACCTCGCGGACTACATGAAGCTCGGCTACGTGCCGATCGACAAGGAGCCGGAGGGCGCCTCCAAGACGCTGGAATACGCCTACGACGACTGGTCGCTGGCGCAGATGGCGAAGGCCATGGGCCGCAAGGACGTCGCCGCCACCTTCGAAAAGCGCGCCGGCAACTGGAAGAACGCCTGGGACCCGAAAACCGGCTTCATGCGCGCGCGGCTCGCCGACGGCGCGTTTCGCGAGCCGTTCGATCCCACCGCGGCCGGCTACGGCAGCGACTTCACCGAAGGCAACGCGTGGCAGTACTCGTGGTACGTGCCGCAGGACGTGCCGGGCCTGATCGAAGCGATGGGTGGCGCGGCGAAATTCGTGGACAAGCTCGATGCCCTGTTCGACGCCAGGGTCGACCCGGCGCACTTCAAGCACGTCGAGGACATCACCGGCCTGATCGGCTGGTACGCGCACGGCAACGAACCCAGCCACCACATCGCCTACCTCTACGACTACGCCGACGCGCCGTGGAAGACGCAAGAGCGTCTGAAGCAGATCATGGACAGCCAGTACGCAGCGCGGCCGGACGGACTCTCGGGCAACGACGACCTGGGCCAGATGTCGGCCTGGTACGTGTTCACCGCGCTGGGCTTCTATCCCGTCACGCCGGCCAGCGACACCTACGCGATCGGCCGGCCGTTCGTCGAGCGCGCCACGCTGCACCTGACCAACGGCAAGAACTTCACCGTCAGCGCGGCACCGCTGGACGACGCCCATCCCTACGTGGGCGAGGTGACGCTGAACGGCAAGCCGCTGGCCGGGCCGTTCCTGCAGCACGCGCAGATCCTCGCCGGCGGCGAGCTGCATTTCCGCATGCAGGCCACGCCGAGGCGCGGCGAAAGCACGGGTGCCCCGCCGCAGGGATGAGGCACCCGGACGTGCCAGAATGGAACGGTTGCTGATGCCGGAGATCGCGGAGGGCCGGGTCGAATGAATTTCCGCAGCTACATGAGTTGGCGGGTCGCCGGCCTGCTGGTGGCCATGCTGATCATCGTCGGCCTGCCGTACCTGGTGACCCGGCTCAATACGCGCGACACCGTGCTGGCCAACAGCTGGGTCACCCATTCGACCGCGGTGCGCTCGATGGCCTACCGCATCGCCTACCTGATCCGCAGCAGCGAGACGGCGACCTACCGCCTGCTGGTCGGCGATGCCGGCAACGTCGCCCGCACCGATGCCGAGAGCGCGGCAGCCCAGGTGCCGCAGCTGCTGCAACAGCTGCACGCGATGACCCGCGACAACCCGGCCCAGCAGATCCTGATCGGCGCACTGGAGAACAGCGTCACCGGGCGGCTCACCCTGATGGCCCGCGCGCGCGAATTGCAGAGCAAGGGCGACGTGGCGCGCGCGGGGCAGGCGTTGAGCGAGGCGGCCGAACTGTTTCCGTTCGCCTCCAAGATCGACGACATCGTGGCCAACGAAGACCAGCTGCTGCGGGCGCGCCAGCAGTCCGCCCAGCGCCGCGAGTTCAACGGGCAGCTGGTGCAGGGCATCACCGCGCTGGCGCAGGTGCTGCTGCTGGCGATCATCGTGGTTGCCTCGGAACGGCAGATCCGCCAGCGGCGCCTGGCCGAGACGCGCGAGGGACGCGCGGTGCTGCGCTCGCGGCTGATCCTGCAGTCGGTGCGCGAGCCGATCGCGCTGTTCGACGCCAACCTCGACAGCCTGCTGGTCAACAACGCCTTCGGCGACCTGTACGGCGAAGATCCGCAGCAACCCTCACGCACCCTGACCGAGATCGGCGGCGGCGTGTGGAACGACACCGCCCTGCTGCAGCGTTTCCGCGACGTGCTGCTGAGCGACCGCGAGTTGTGGGATCACGACCTGGTCCAGCGCATGCCCGACGGCTCGCAGCGCCACATCGTGGTCAACGCGCGCCGGCTGCAGCAGGGTCCGGACGACGAGCCGGCGCTGCTGCTCACGGTCAGCGACGTCACCGTGCGCGCGCTGACCGAGGAGAAGGTGATCGAGCTCAATCGCCAGCTCGAGGGCAAGATCGACCAGATCTCCGACATCAACCGCGAGCTGGAGGCGTTCAGCTATTCCGTCTCGCATGACCTGCGCGCACCGCTGCGCCACGTGGCCGGTTTCGTGCGCAAGCTCGAGCACCACCTCGCCGGCCAGCTCGACGACAAGGCCGCCCATTACATCGGCGTGATCGACAGCGCGGCCCAGCGCATGGCGCTGCTGATCGACGACCTGCTGGTGTTCTCGCGCCTGGGCCGCGGGCCGTTGCGGCTGCAGGCGGTGGACATGCAGTCGCTGGTGGAGGAGGCCAAGGCGCTGGCCGAATCGTCGGCCGAGGGGCGGCGCATCGTGTGGACCATCGGCCCCTTGCCGATGGTCATCGGCGACGCCAACATGTTGCGCACGGTGTGGCAGAACCTGCTCGGCAACGCCGTGAAATACACCGGGCGCTGCGAGGTGGCGCGGATCGGGGTCCGCGCCGGGCGCAGCACCCGTGGCGATTACGAGTTCGCCGTCTCCGACAACGGCGCCGGCTTCGACATGCAGTACGCGGACAAGCTGTTCGGCGTGTTCCAGCGCCTGCACCGCGCTTCGGATTTCCCGGGCAACGGCATCGGCCTGGCCAACGTGCGGCGCATCATCACGCGCCACGGCGGCAAGGTCTGGGCCGAGGCCGCGCCGGACGAGGGCGCCACGTTCCACTTCACGCTGCCGGCCACCGACGTGGCGGGGGCGCAAAACGGAGATCAGGCGGCATGAACAAGAAAGAGCTGCGCACCGTGCTCCTGGTCGAGGACAGCATGGCCGACGCCGAAATGGCGATGGACGCGCTGGCCGAGGCCCACCTGGCCAACCCGGTGGTGCACGTCGAGGACGGCGTGGAATGCCTGGAGTACCTCCAGTGCACCGGCGCCTGGGCCGGACGCGAGCCCGGCGACCCGGCGGTGGTGCTGCTGGACATCAAGATGCCGCGCATGGACGGGCTTGAGGTGCTCACCCGCATGCGGGCGGAGGAACACCTGCGGCGCATCCCGGTGGTGATCCTGTCCTCCTCGCGCGAGGAGAGCGACCTGGCCCGCAGCTGGGACCTCGGCGCCAACGCCTACGTGATCAAGCCGGTGGACGTGGACCAGTTCTTCGAGGCGGTGCGCACGCTGGGGCGGTTCTGGGCGCTGCTGAACGAGGCGCCCGAAGGCAGTTGACGCAACGACGGGGCCGTTCCGCTTGCGCTACCGGACGGCCCTCCGGTTCACGTGGTAGCGGCCTGGCAAGTGATGGAGAACACCATGCCCAACCGGCAGCTCAAGTCGATGCCGACGATACGGGTACTGCAAGTGGAGGACAGCGAGCTCGATGCGGAGCTGGTGCTGGCCGAGCTGGACGCCGACGGCATCCCGCACGAGGCGCGGCTGGTCGATGACGAGGCCGGCTACCTGGCCGCGCTGGACGAGTTCGCCCCGCACATCGTGCTGTCCGACCTGAGCGTGCCGGGTTTCTCCGGACAGCGCGCGCTGGAACTGCTGCGCGAGCGCGACGAGGACCTGCCCTTCATCTTCGTGTCGGCGACGCTGGGCGAGGATGCCGCCATCGAGGCGCTGCGCAACGGCGCCACCGACTACATCCTCAAGCAGAACCCCGTGCGCCTGGCCAGCGCGGTGCGCAGGGCGCTGGTCGAGGCGGAAGCGCGCAAGGCCAGCCGCCGGGCGGAGGCTGACCTGATCCGCGCGCAGCGTTTCGAAAGCCTGGCGATGCTTGCCGGCGGCCTCAGCCACGACCTGCGCAACCTGCTGCAGCCGCTGCTGCTGGCCGGCGACAGCCTGCGCGACTACCAGGACGATCCGCGGTTGATGCGGCTGGGCAACCTGGTGCGCGATTGCGGCAGGCGCGGGCTGGAAATGGTGCATTCGATGCTTTCCTTCGCGCGCGGCGCGCGGCGCGCGGAGCGCGTGCGCGTGGGCACCCTGATGAGCGCGTTCAATCTGCTGATGCAGGGCAGCGTGCCGCGTTCGGTGGCGATGGAATTGGCCATTGACGACCCGGAGCTGGCGTTCGAAGGCAACCACACGGAACTGCAGCAGTGCCTGCTCAACCTCTGCCTCAACGCCATCCAGGCGATGCCCGACGGCGGCAACCTGCGCATCGAGGCCAGCCAGCAGCGGCTGGCCGAGGACTTCTTCCTGGCCGAGGAGGAGCCGCGCGCCGGCTGCTACCTGCGCATCAGCGTGATCGACTCCGGCCCGGGCATGGAGAAGGCGGTCCTAGAGCACCTGTTCGAGCCGTTCTTCACCACCAAGGAGGCCGGCACCGGCCTGGGCCTGATCTCGTGCAAGCGCATCGTGGCCAGCCACGGCGGCGTGATGCGGGTGGACAGCAAGCCCGGCACCGGCACCCGCTTCGACCTCTACATCCCGCTGGACGAGCTGGAGGCCGATGCCGCGGCGGCCGAGGACATGCAGAACCTCGAAGGCGCCGCCGAACGCGTGCTGGTGGTGGTGGAGGAGGCCGGCCAGCTGTCGCTGCTGTCCGACACGCTCGACGCCTACGGCTACCAGGCGCACGCCAGCCAGAGCGGCACCGCCGCGCTGCAGTGGATCGAGGCCGGCGGCCTGCCCGACCTGGTGTTGCTGGACGCGGACATGAACCTGCTCACCGGCGTGCGCACCCTGGCCGCCCTGGTCGAGCAGGGGTACCGGGGCGGCGTGGTGCTGCTGGCTCGCCCCGACACGCCCCCGAACCTGCAGGAACTGCCGCCGCTGGACAACCTGGTGCTGGTGGACAAGCCGGTCGAAACGACGGACCTGCTGCGTGCCGTGCGCAAGGCGCTGCGCGGCGGGTAGGGCGGGCACCGCCCGCCGCGCTGTCACTTGCAGGAGGCACCCTGTGCGCCGTGCTTCTCCGTTACGTGACGAAGAACATCGCGCGCAGGAAGGCGTTGAGCGGGATCAGTCGATGCCGAGCTTCTTCAGCTTGTAGCGCAGGGCGCGGAAGGTGATGCCGAGTTTGCGCGCCGCGGCGGTCTTGTTGTAGCGCGATTCTTCCAGCGCCTTGACGATGGCGGTGCGCTCGATGTTGCTGATGTAGTCGTCCAGCCCGCCGTCGGCGCTGGGCGGGGCTGCCACCGGCGCGGCCGCGCCGCCGGCGGCCATGGCGTCGGGCGGCGCCGGGCGTGCGCCGCGCTGGGGCAGCATCAGGTCCGACGCCTCGATGAGGGTGCCGTCACACATCGCCATGGCGCGTTCGAGGATGTTCTCCAGTTCGCGCACGTTGCCGGGGAAGTCGTAGGCCTCCAGCGCCTCGAGCGCGCCCGGGGACAGGCGGCCCACTTCCTGGCCGCTCTTGCCGGCCAGCGCCTTGAGGATGAACGCGGCCAGTTGGGGCACGTCGCCGCGGCGCTCGCGCAGCGGCGGCACGCGCAGTTCGATCACGTTGATGCGGTAGAACAGGTCCTGGCGGAACTGGCCCTGCTCGACCAGCTGGCCGAGGTTCTTGTGGGTGGCCGAGAGGATGCGCACGTCGACCGGGATCTCGTCGCGGCCGCCGATCGGGCGCACCGCCTTTTCCTGGATCGCGCGCAGCAGTTTCACCTGCATGTGCAGCGGCAGTTCGGCCACTTCGTCGAGGAACAGCGTGCCGCCCTGGGCGGCCTGGAACAGGCCTTCCTTGTCCGCGCCGGCGCCGGTGAAGCTGCCCTTGCGGTGGCCGAAGAACTCGCTTTCCATAAGTTCGGACGGGATCGCGCCGCAGTTGACCGGCACGAACGGGCCGCTGGCGCGCGGGCCCTGTTCGTGGATCAGCCGCGCCACCAGCTCCTTGCCCACGCCGGATTCGCCGGCGATGTAGACCGGCGCCTGGTTGCGCGCCAGCTTGGCGATGGTGGCGCGCACCTGCTCCATGGCGGGGGAGCTGCCGATCAGGCGGTCACCCGAACCGCCTGCCTTGGCGGCGGCGCCACCCTCGCGCTTCTCCTCGGCCAGCCGCAGCGCGGTGCGCACCAGGCCGCGCAGCATCTGGATGTCGACCGGCTTGGAGACGAAGTCGAAGGCGCCGGCCTTGAGCGCGTTCACCGCCGCGTCGACGTTGCCGTAGGCGGTGATCATGGCCACCGGCGTGTCCGGGCAGGTCTCGGCGATCAGCTCGATCACCTCCTGGCCGTTGCCGTCGGGCAGGCGCATGTCGGTGAAGCAGAGATCGTAGCTGTTCTCGCTCAGCGCACGGCGCGCGTCGGCCACGGTGCCGACGGCTTCGACCTGCAAGTCCATCCGCCCGAGGGTGATGGTGAGCAGTTCGCGGATGTCGCGTTCGTCGTCGATGACCAGGACGGTCTGGAGGCTCATGGCAGGTCGCGCGGAGAGGATTGGCCCAGAGAATAACCGCCGGCCAAGTCAAGAGCAAAGCGGGAACGGCAGCCGTCAGGCCTCGGCTTCGGCCTCGCTGGCGCCGCGGCTCATCTGCGCTGGCGTGAGGGTGAGCCGGAAGCAACTGCCGCCGCCGGCCACGCGCACGTACTCCAGCGCGGCCTGGTTGGCCTCGCTCATCTGCTTGGCCAGGTACAGGCCCAGGCCGGTGCCGTATTCGTGGGTGGTGTAGAACGGCTCGAAGATCTGCGCGGCCACCTTGGGCGCGATGCCGGGGCCGCGGTCGATCACCTCGAGGATCGGCACGCCGTGTTCGCCCTGGCGCGCGACCACCATCACGCGGGCCGGCTCGCCGGGCAGGCGCCCGTAGCGCAGCGCGTTCTGCACCAGGTTCCACACCACCTGCTGCAGCTGTTGCGGGTCGGCCAGCGCGACCACCGCCACGCCATTGCTGGCGATCGCGCGCAGCGAGTCGGCGCCGAGGTCGTTGCCCTGGCGGTATTCCTCGACGAAATCCTGCGCCCAGTCGCCCAGGTCCAGGGTCTCCGGACGCGAGCGCTCACGCCGCGACAGCTGCAGGATGTTCTCGATGATTTCGTTGAGCCGCACGCAATGGTTGTTGATGATCTCGACCATGCGCTGGTCGGCGCTGTCCATCGTGCGCGATTCGGCCAGCAGCTGCGCCGAGTAGCGTATCGCCGCCAGCGGGTTGCGGATCTCGTGCGCGATCGATGCCGACAGCCGGCCCAGCGAGCTGAGGGTGAGTTCCTCGGCGCGGCGCGACAGCAGCGAGGTGTCGTCGAGGAAGATCAGCACGTGCGAGTCGTCGTTCGGCGCCAGGCGGGTGAAGCGCGGCACCACCTCCGGCACGCCGTCGGCGAGCTGGGTGGCGGTCTCGTCCAGCTTGCCGGAGGTCATCCAGTGGTACAGCCGGCGCGACAGTTCCGGCGCCAGCAGGCCCAGGTCGCGCTGGTCGGCGCCGGGATTGCCCAGCAGCATCCAGGCGGACTCGTTGATCTGGTGGATGCGGTTGGCGTCGTCCACCAGCAGCACGCCGGTCTTCATGCGGCGGATGATCAGCTCGTTGATCTGCGACAGGTTGGCCAGGTCGGTGCTGCGCTGCTCGGCCAGCGCCTCGGTGGCGCGCAACTGCTGGCCGAGCACGCTGCACAGCGCGGTGGTGGCGAAATAGGCCAGGCCGAACAGCGCCGCCTCGAGCAGGTCGCGATCCCCGGCCTGGTGCGAGAGCGACCAGCCGAACAGGGAAATGCCCAGCATGCCCAGCGTCGCCAGCGCGGCGAAGAAGCCGGACATGCGCAGCGGCAGGATCAGCGCGCCGGCGCAGAGGTTGACCGCCAGCATCATGGCGATGCCGATGCGCGCGTCGTGCATGGCCACGATCGCCATGACTGCCGCGACGATGTCCACCACCAGGGTGCTCGCCACCGCGCCCTTCGCGTGGGCCATGCTGCGCCGGTTCATCAGCAGCGCCAGCAGCGCGAAGATCAGGTACACCGTGGCCAGCGTGCGGGCAAAGCCCGGCGCGGCCAGCTGCGGCCAGCCCATGCCGGCGGGGCTGAAGGCCAGCGCGACGTACACCAGCGACTGCACCAGCCGGAAGGCATTGAGGAACGACAGCTCGTGGCGGATCGTCGCCATCCCTGTGCGCGGATCGTTGAGCGTGGCTAGGGTCGACACGTAGGCTGCGTTCCGGGGCGGTTGCGGTCGAGTATATGACGCCCCGGGCGGCCCCGCGCGAGGGCTCCGCAGGGCTTGCGGACGCCGGAAAACAGGGCCCCGGGCCGCCCCGGCGCGGCGGCGCCCTTTCCATTGCGGCCCGCTTCCGCGAAAATGGGCGGCCGTTTGCTGCGGTTCGGCCCGCGTCCGGCCCCCGTGCCGCGACCAGGCCGTGTGCGACTCCACCGCCAATCCCCTGACCCACGCCGGTTTCCACGCGTGCGGCCGCCATCGTTTCTCCGTTCGCTCGAGGTATCGAATGAATTTCCACGAATACCAGGCCAAAGAACTGTTCGCGCAGTACGGCATCGCCGTGCCGCCGGGCAAGGTCGCCAATTCTCCCCACGCCGCCGTCGATGCCGCCAAGGCGCTGGGCGGTTCCCAGTGGATGGTCAAGGCGCAGATCCACGCCGGTGGCCGCGGCAAGTCCGGCGGCGTCAAGTTCTGCAAGAGCTTCGACGACGTGCGCGCCGCCGCCAAGGGCATGCTCGGCACCAACATGGAAACCTACCAGTCGGCCGGCCGCGCGCTGCCGGTGAACCTGGTGCTGGTCACCGATGCCACCGACATCGCCCGCGAGCTGTACCTGTCGATCCTGGTCGACCGTGACTCCAAGGCCGTCTCGTTTATCGCCTCCAAGCACGGCGGCGTGGACATCGAGCAGGTCGCCCGCGAGACGCCCGAGGACATCCACACCATCGTGGTCGACTTCGTCGAAGGCCTGCAGCCGTACCAGTGCCGCCAGCTCGGCTTCGCGATGGACCTCACCGCCAAGCAGGTCAACCAGCTGACCAAGATCATGCTGGGCCTGTACAAGCTGTTCAACGAGCAGGACCTGGCCCTGGTCGAGCTGAACCCGCTGGCCGTGCTGGAAGACGGCAATCTGGCCGCGCTGGACGGCAAGGTCAACTCCGACGACAACGCCGAGTTCCGCCACCCGAACCTGGCCGCGATGCGCGACCTCACCCAGGAAGACGCGGCCGAAGCCGCCGCCGTGAAGTACAACCTCAACTACGTGACCATGGACGGCTCGATCGGCTGCATGGTCAACGGCGCCGGCCTGGCGATGGCCACCATGGACGTGATCAAGCTGGCCGGCGGCGAACCGGCCAACTTCCTCGACGTGGGCGGCGGCGCCACCAAGGAGCGCGTGACCGAGGCGTTCAAGCTGATCCTGTCCTCGGACAAGGTGAAGTGCATCCTGGTCAACATCTTCGGCGGCATCGTGCGCTGCGACCTGATCGCCGAGGGCATCATCGCCGCGGTCAAGGAAGTGGGCCTGAAGATTCCCGTGGTGGTGCGCCTGCAGGGCACCAATGTCGACCAGGGCCGCGAACTGCTGGCCAACTCCGGCCTGGCGATCACGCCGGCGGATGATCTCAACGACGCGGCGCAGAAAGCCGTGGCTGCGGCCAAGGCCTGAGGAGCAATCGAAACATGAGCGTTCTCGTAAACAAAGACACCAAGGTGCTGGTGCAGGGTTTCACCGGCCAGCAGGGCACCTTCCACGCGCAGCAGTGCATCGACTACGGCACCAAGGTCGTCGGCGGCGTCACCCCCGGCAAGGGCGGTTCCGAGCACATCGGCCTGCCGGTGTTCAATTCGGTCGACGAAGCGGTGCTGGAAACCGGCGCCGACGCGTCGGTGATCTTCGTGCCGCCGCCGTTCGCGGCCGACTCGATCCTGGAAGCGATCGACGCGGGCATCAAGACCATCGTGGCGATCACCGAGGGCATCCCGGTGCTGGACATGCTGCGCGTCAAGAACGTGCTGCAGCAGCATCCGGAAACCGTGCTGATCGGGCCCAACTGCCCCGGCATCATCACCCCGGGCGAATGCAAGATCGGCATCATGCCCGGCCACATCCACAGCAAGGGCAAGGTCGGCGTGGTCTCGCGCTCCGGCACGCTCACCTATGAAGCGGTGTTCCAGACCACCAACGAAGGCCTGGGCCAGTCGACAGTGATCGGCATCGGTGGCGACCCGATCAACGGCCTCAACTTCATCGACTGCCTGAAGCTGTTCCAGGACGACCCGCAGACCGAAGGCATCATCATGGTCGGCGAGATCGGCGGCAGCGCCGAGGAAGACGCCGCCGAGTTCATCGGCGAATACGTCAAGAAGCCGGTGGTCTCCTTCATCGCCGGTGCGTCGGCGCCTCCGGGCAAGCGCATGGGCCACGCCGGCGCGATCATTTCCGGCGGCAAGGGCACCGCCGCGGCCAAGTTCGCCGCGCTGGAGAAAGCCGGCGTCACCACGGTGAAGTCGCCTGCCGACCTGGGCAAGGCGCTCGCCGGCCTGATGAAAAAGTAAGGCGCCCGGCACCATGAAAGAAGGCCGCGCACTGCGCGGCCTTTTTTTTGCCCGACGTCGATGCGTCCGGCGCGAACACCTGCACGCAACATGCTGTCCACGCCATGCCGACGCGTGGGGCGGGACACTGCAGCGAACGGCAGGAGCAACGCATGAACGATCGAAAGCCATCGCACGAGACCACGCCCACGCCCACCGGTGGCGTAGGTGGGCGCAGCGGCAACGGGCAGAAGGCACCGCACCATGGCGTGCAGCCACCGCAGGGCGGCGCGGCGCTGAACCCACCGACCGAACCCGGCGCGCCTCCGCCGATGCCGGGCAACGGCGGCAGCTACCAGTCCGGCGGCACGCGCCAGGATCGGGCGCAGAAGGACGAGGAGCGCAAGGTCGACGAGGGCACCGCGCCCTCGCGCTCCCCTGCAGGCGGGGCCGACCCCGCGCCCGGCAAGCAATAGCCTGCGCACCGAGGAACACGCATGAATCGCGACAACCACGACAGCCACGACAGCCACCGCGCGGCCGACGCGCCGCCCGGAGCCGAGCAGCACAAGACTGCCGGCAGCAACGTGCAAAGCCAGGGCGGCATCGGTCATGGCGCCGATGGCGGCCCGGTCGATCCGCGCGCGGGTTCGCCGCACGGTGCGGTGGACGTGCCCGGCCCCTCGCTGGACGACGGCGGCGGCAAGCGTCCGCACGACAACCGCGCGCATCACGGCCTCAGTGGCGACGACGGCGAGCACCTGCCGACGGACAGCCAGGGCAGCGCCGGTTCGCCGCAGCCCGGGGCGGCCGCCGATCTCGGCGCGCAGGGCGACCAGCGCAAGCACGGCATGCCGGACGACCCGGCCGAACGCGTGAGCGGCGCCGATTCGCCCAATGCCGGCGGTATCGCGGGCTCGCCGGGCGGCCCGGCCAGCGCACCGCCGCGCATTCCCGGCGAGGATCGCGACAGCGACGCCATGACCAGCGGCAGCCAGAGCGGCAACGATCCGCAGCGCGACCAGCAGATCTGAACCGCCGCGCGATGCTCCGCGAGCCGCCGGCCGGCGCGGCCTTCCACTACCATTGCGCGGTTCAATCCGAGGAATGCCGCCTCCATGGCAACGCTGCGTCTGGCCCTGGCCCAACACGATTTTCCCGTCGGCGCGGTGGCAGCCAATGCCGCCACGGCCGCGCAACTCATGGCGCAGGCGCGTGAGGGCGGCGCCGAACTGGTGGCGTTTCCCGAACTTACCCTGAGCGGCTATCCGCCGGAGGACCTGTTGCTGCGGCCGAGCTTCCTTGCCGCCTGCGACGGCGAATTGGCCGCGCTGGCGGCGGCGACCCACGGCATCGCGGCCGTGGTTGGCCACCCGCACAGCGAGGGCGAAGTGTTCAACGCCGCCAGCCTGCTGCGCGAGGGGCGGGTCGAATGCACGGCGCACAAGCAGGCCTTGCCGAACTACGGCGTGTTCGACGACAAGCGCTATTTCCGACCCGGCCACGAGTCGGTCGTCGCGGCGATCGGCGGCGTGAACGTGGGCCTGCTGATCTGCGAGGACGTGTGGCAGCCCGAACCGGCGGCGCGGGCCGCCGCGGCGGGGGCGCAGCTGATCGTGGTGATCAATGCCTCGCCCTGGGACGACCGCAAGCAGGGCGAGCGCGAGGCGGTGCTGGCGGCTCGCGCGCGCGAGACCGGTTGCGCGATCGCCTACCTCAACCTGGTCGGCGGCCAGGACGAGGTGGTCTACGACGGCGGCTCGATCCTGGTCAACGGCGACGGTTCGATCGCGGCGCGGGCGCCGGCCTTCGTCGACGCGCTGCTGCAGGCCGAGTTCGATGCGGCCACGCGCACCCTGACGCCCATCGACTGGCCGGCAGCGGCCGATGCCTCGATGGAGGCGACGCTGTACGCGGCGCTGGTGCGCGGCGTGCGCGACTACATCGACAAGAACCGCTTCGAGGGCGTGCTGCTGGGCCTTTCCGGCGGCATCGACTCGGCGTTGACGCTGGCGCTGGCGGTCGACGCGCTCGGTGCCGACCGGGTCACCGCGGTGATGATGCCCACCCGCTACACCTCCGATCTTTCCCTGGATGGTGCTCGCGTGCAGGCCGAGCAGCTGGGCGTGGACTACCACGTGATCCCGATCGAGGCGACCTGCCAATCGTTCATGGACGCGCTGGCGCCCGCCTTTGCCGGCAAGGGCGCCGACACCACCGAGGAGAACCTGCAGTCGCGCATCCGCGGCGTGATGCTGATGGCGCTGTCCAACAAGCACGGCCGGCTGCTGCTGGCCACCGGCAACAAGAGCGAGATGGCGGTGGGCTACGCCACCTTGTACGGCGACATGTGCGGTGCCTACGCGCCGCTCAAGGACGTGTACAAGACGGTGGTGTACCGGCTGGCGCGCTGGCGCAATGGAGCGGGGATTGGGGATTCGGGATTCGGGATTCGGCAAAGCGGATCCTCGCCAGACGGCGGCTTTTCCCGAATGCCCCATCCCGGATCACCGATCCCGGAAGAGGTCATCGACCGCCCGCCGTCGGCGGAGTTGCGTGCCGATCAGACCGACCAGGATTCCCTGCCGCCCTACGAGATACTCGACGCCATACTCAAGCGTTTCATCGAAGGCGAGGAATCGCAGGCGGAGATCATTGCGGCGGGCTTCGAGGCCGATACCGTGCATCGCGTCGTGCGACTGGTGCTGATCAACGAGTTCAAGCGCCGGCAGTCCGCCCCGGGCCCCCGCGTGACCACCCGCGCCTTCGGCCGCGAACGGCGCTACCCGATCACTTCAGGGTGGCACTGAGACGGCTTCGGGATTCGGCAAGCGGATCCTGGCCAGACGGCGGCTTTTCACGAATCCCGAATCCCCAATCCCGAATCCCGGGAGACGCGTAGCGTCTCCTCAATGATGGCCCGAGAACGGGATCATCTTGCGCAGCAGCGAGGGGGCGTGCGGCCACTTGGGATCGGTGAGGTAGGGGTGGTTGGGGTAGTTCAGGGCCAGCACTTCGCGGGTCTGCGCGGCCAACTGCTTGCGGTCCAGCGCGAGATAGCTGCGGGTGAGGATGGCCAGCGCGTCGCCGGTCTGCGGCGACTGCTGGTAGTGCTCGATGACGTACTGCGAGCGGTCGGCCGAGGCGACGTAGGCCTTGCGCCGCAGGTAGAACTCGGCCACGTTGATCTCGTACTGCGCCAGCAGGTTGCGCAGGTAGATCATGCGCTGGCGCGCGTCGGCGGTGTAGGCGCTGTCGGGGAAGCGCCGCGACAGCTCGGAGAAGTCGTCGAACGCCTGCAGGTTGTAGCCCTGGTCGCGCCGGGTCATGCCGCCGGTGCGCCTGGTGACCCGTTCGATGAAGCCGCTGGTGCGGTCGAAATTGATCAGGCCGCGCAGGTAGTAGGCATAATCGACGTGCTTGTTGGCCGGATAGGTCTTGATGAAGCGGTTGATCGTGGACAATGCCTCATCGGGCTGGTTGTCCTTGTACTGCGCGTAGGCCAGTTCGAGCTGCGCCTGCTCGCTGTACGGGCCGGACGGAAAACGGGCGATCAGGCGCTGGAATGCCCGCACGGCGCCGGAATAATTGCCCGCTACCAGGAAGCTGTGGGAGCGGTTGTACAGCGGCTCCAGCGGCATCGTGTCGATGGTGTTGCCCTTGCGGCCAAACATCGAGCAGGCGCCGAGCACGGCCACCAGGGCAACCACGGCGAGCAGCCTGGCGACTTGCAACGGGAACAACGGCGGCGTGGTCGAGCCACTGGATGGGCGCATAGGAATGAATTCGGATGTCGGAACGAACAGGCATGATAACTGAAACCGGCTGCCGCCCGCGGGGGCTGGCATGACCACCATACGGCAGCAGGCAGAGGTTCCGCTGAGCGCGGCAGGTCGTCGTTTCGACCAGGCTTTGGCCGAGATGTTCCCGGCTTATTCGCGCTCGCGGCTCAGCGGCTGGATCAAGTCCGGCGCCGCCACCCTGGACGGTGCCAGGGCTGCGCCGCGGCAACTGCTGCGCGGCGGCGAGCGGGTCGAGCTGGATGTCGAACTGGAAACGGAGGTGCACAGCCAGCCCGAGGCGATCACGCTGGCCATCGTGCACGAGGACGAGCACCTGCTGGTGCTGAACAAGCCCGCGGGGCTGGTGGTGCATCCCGGCGCCGGCAACCCGGCCGGGACCCTGCTCAACGGCCTGCTGCACCACGATCCGCGGCTGGCCGAACTGCCGCGCGCCGGCATCGTGCACCGGCTGGACAAGGACACCTCCGGCCTGATGGTGGTGGCACGCACCCTGCCCACGTACACCGCGCTGGTCGATCTGTTGTCGCGCCACGAGGTCGAGCGCCAGTACGAAGCCGTGGTGCTGGGCACGATGGTGGCCGGCGGCACGGTGGACGAGCCGATCGGCCGCAGCATGGGCGACCGGCTGCGCCAGGCGGTGCGCGACGAGGAGGACGGCAAGCGCGCGGTGACCCATTACCGCCTGCGCGAGCGCTTCCGTGCCCACAGCCTGCTGCAATGCCAGCTGGAGACCGGCCGCACCCATCAGATCCGCGTGCACATGGCGCACATCGGCCATCCGCTGGTCGGCGATCCGCTCTACGGCGGCGGCCTGAAGCTGCCCAAGGGCGCCAGCGCGGGACTGATCGCCGCCTTGCGGGGCTTCCGACGGCAGGCGCTGCACGCGGAGCGACTCTCGTTCGTGCATCCGGCCACCGGCGAGGCGCTGTCGTTCAGCGCCGAACGCCCCGCCGATCAGGCCGCGCTGATCGAAGCGCTGCGCGCGGATCTGGCCGAGCACGGTGCAGACCAGTATTGAGTCGCAGCCACGCGCCGCCGCCAGCCGTGCGATGCTTGGCGGATACCCGATCCCCCATCGCGAACCCGGACCCATGACCGAAAGCTGGATCTTTCCCGACTGGCCCGCGCCGCCGCAGGTGCATGCCGCCGTCACCACGCGGCTGGGGCCGGGCGTTTCGTCCTCACCGTACGACCGCTTCAACCTGGGCCTGCGCAGCGGCGACGCCACCGACGCGGTGATGGCGAACCGCGGCGCGCTGCAGCAGGCGTTGCGCTTGCCGGCGGCACCGCGCTGGCTGCACCAGGTACATGGCTGCGCCGTGGCCGAGCTGGGCCCGCTGCCCAGCGCGCACGAGCCGCAGGCGGACGCCGCGGTCTCGCACATTCCCGGCACGGTGCTGGCGATTCTCACCGCCGATTGCCTGCCGGTGCTGCTGTGCGCGGAGGACGGCGGCGAAATCGGCGCCGCCCATGCCGGCTGGCGCGGGCTCGCCGCGGGCGTGCTGGAGGCCACCCTGGCGCAGATGGTCAGTGCCCCGTCGCGGGTGCTGGCATGGCTGGGACCCTGCATCGGCGCGCCCTCCTACGAGGTCGGCGAGGAAGTGCGCGCCGCGTTCGTGGCGCGCGACGCGGCCGCGGTGGCGTGCTTCGAGCCCACGCGCGCGGGCCACTGGCGCTGCGACCTCACGGCGCTGGCGCGACGGCGCCTGGAGCGGGCCGGCGTGACGCGCATCCACGGCGGCGGCGTCGACACCCACGCCGATGCGCGCTTCTATTCCTACCGGCGCGACGGCGCCGCCAGCGGCCGTTTCGCCAGCCTGGTCTGGCTCGCTCAGGACTGATCCCGCGCCGACCTGCGGGGCGCGCGCAGCGTGTCGAGGAAACTGGTGCGCCAGTGCGTGATGTCGTTCTTCCGCAGCACTTCCATCATCGACTTCCAGCGCCGGCGTCGCTCGGCCAGCGGCATGCACAGGGCCTGCTCCAGCGCATCGGCGACCTCCTCGGTGTCGGCCGGGTTGACCAGCAGCGCGTCGGTCAGCTCCAGCGCGGCGCCGGCAAAACGCGACAGCACCAGCACGCCCGGGTCGTCCGGGTCCTGGCAGGCCACGTACTCCTTGGCCACCAGGTTCATGCCGTCCCGCAGCGGCGTGACCAGTCCCACGCGGGCGCTGCGGTAGTAGCCGGCGAGCAGGCGGTGCGGAAACGACTTGTTGATGTAGCGGATCGGCACCCAGTCCGGCGCGGCGTACTTGCCGTTGATGTGGCCGGCGCTGCGTTCGAGCTCGCGGCGGATCGCGCGGTACTCCAGCACGGCGCCGCGCGAGGGCGGCGCGATCTGCATGAAGGTGACCCGGCGGTGCAGGCGCGGGTCGCGTTCGAGCAGCCGGGCATAGCCCTGGAAGCGATGCGGCAGGCCCTTGGAGTAATCCAGCCGGTCCACGCCGATGATCATCGAGATGCCGCGGGTACTCTCGCGCAGGTCGGCGATTTCCTTCAGGGTCGCCGCCTTCTGCGCCATCCCGGCGATCTGCCCGGTGTCGATGCTGATGGGGAAGGCCCCGGCGCGGAACTCGCGCCCGCCGGGCATGCGCATGCGCCCGCCCAGGCGCATCACCGCGCCGGCCTCGTGCAGGAAATAATCCTCCAGCGCGCGCAGGTCGCGCCGCGTGTGCACGCCGATCAGGTCGTAGCTGGCCAGTGTTTCGAGCAGCTCGTGGTGGTTGGGCAGGGCGATCAGCAGGCCGGCGGCGGGTAGCGGCGTGTGCAGGAAGAAGCCGATGCGGTTCTTCACCCCCTGCTTGCGCAGCATGGCGGCCAGCGGGATCAGGTGGTAGTCGTGGACCCAGATCGTGTCGTCCGGGCCGATCAGCGGGCGCAGCCGGTCGGCGAAGATCTGGTTGACGCGCAGATAGCCGTCCAGATGGCTGCGCTGGTAGTCGACGAGGTCGGGCCGGTAGTGCAGCAGCGGCCACAGCGCACCGTTGGAAAAGCCGGTGTAGAAGGCGTCGTGGTCGGCGCGGGAGAAGTCCAGCGTGGCGTAGTCGATGCCGTCGCTGCTGGTCTGGTGCAGTTCGGCGCCGGTGTCGGCGGCAAGCTTGCCGCTCCAGCCGAACCACAGGCCGCCGTTGTCGAGCAGGGCCGCACGCAGGGCCGAGGCGAGCCCGCCGGTGGCGGTCTGGTGCGGCATCGCCACGCGGTTGGATACCACGATGAGCCGGCCGGCCGGCTTGCGCGTCGTCACATTGCTTCCTCCCAGCCGCGCGACAGGCGCATCGCCGACTGGATCAGCCCCACCAGCGAGTAGGTCTGCGGGAAATTGCCCCACGGCTCGCCGGTCTTCGGCGCGATGTCCTCCGACAGCAGGCCCAGTGAGGTGCGCTGGGCGAGCATGTTCTCGAAGGTGGCGCGGGCGCGCTTCTCGCGGCCGGTGGCGGCCAGCGCGTCGATGTACCAGAACGTGCAGATGTTGAAGCTGGTTTCCGGCGCGCCGAAGTCGTCCGGGGCGATGTAGCGGAACATGTAGTCGCCGTGGCCGAGTTTTTCCCCGATGGCGTCGACGGTGGCGACGAAGCGCGGATCGCTGGCCTTCACGAAGCCGATGTTCGCCAGCAGCAGCAGGCTGGCATCCAGCCGCTCGCCGTCGTAGGCGTCGACGAAATGGCCCAGCGACTCGTTCCAGCTGCGTGCCTCGATGCGCCCGTGCAGTTGCGCCGCCTCGTTGTGCCACCAGCGGGCGCGGTCCTCCAGGCCGAGCTCGGTGGCGATGTGCGCCAGGCGGTCGCAGGCGGCCCAGCACATGGCCGCCGAGTAGGTGTGCACGGCCAGGCGGCCGCGGTACTCCCACAGGCCGGCATCGGGAACCTCGGCCATGCGCAGCGCGGTCTTGCCCAGTTGCTCCAGCCGCTCGAACGTCGCCTTGTCGCCGCGATGGTGCAGGCGGTGGTCGAAGAACAGCTGCGCCGAGGCGAGCACCACCGAGCCGTAGACGTCGTTCTGGCGCTGCTGCCAGGCCTCGTTGCCCACGCGCACCGGGCTGTTGCCGCGATAGCCGGCCAGGTGCTCGACCTGCCGCTCGGGCAGCTCCCGTTCGAACGTGATGCCGAACACCGGGCCGAGCTCGCCGTCGGGCCGGTTGGCCACCAGGTTGAAGGTGTAGCGGATGTAATCCTCCATCGAGCGGGTGGCGCCCAGCCGGTTGAGGCCGCGCACGGTGAAGGCGGCGTCGCGCAGCCAGCAATAGCGGTAATCCCAGTTGCGCGCGCTGCCCGGCGATTCGGGGATGGAGGTGGTCAGCGCCGCCACGATCGCGCCGGTGGCCTCGTACTGGCACAGCTTCAGGGTGATCGCGGCGCGGATCACCGCCTCCTGCCACTCGAACGGGATGGACAGGTAACGCGTCCATTCGCGCCAGTAGTCCAGCGTGCGCTCCAGGGCCAGGTGGATGAAGTCGGACACGTTGCCTTCCAGCGTCTCGTCCGGGCCGAACAGGAAGTGGGCCGGTTCCTCCAGGCCGAACGGCAGGCCGCGCTGGACCAGCAGCGGCGCCACGTCGCAGGTCAACCGCTGGGTGGTGTCGCTGAGCAGGTAGCGGACGTGGTTGCTGCCGGAGGTGGTGTGCGGCGTGCGTGCGCCGTAGTCGCACAGCGGCCGCATGCGCACGCGGATGCGCGGCGAGCCGGCAATCGGTGCCACCCGCCGCGCCAGCATCTCTGGGTGGTAAAGCCGCCCGGAAGTGCGATAGCGCGGAGCGAAGTCGGTGATCTCGATGGCTCCGCCGTGGTGGTCGAACAGCCGCGTGACCAGCACCGCGGTGTTGCGCAGGTAGAACTGCTCGACGTGGTCGAGGTCTTCCAGCTCGATGGCCCAGTCGCCGCCGTCGAGGCTCGGCGACAGCAGGCTGCAGAAACTGGCGTCGGAATCGAAACGCGGCAGGCAGCACCAGACGATGCGCGCGTGGGCGTCGACCAGTGCGGCCACGCTGCCATTGCCGATCACGCCCAGTTCAAGGCTGGCGTGCGGTTTCCCGGTCGGTTGGTCGGACATGAGCGGGGGCTCCTAGCGTCAATGCGTCCAGGGCGCGGGCCAGCCAGGCGATCGTGGCGGCCGTGCCGGGCAGGGTGAAGCGGGCTGCGCTGGGTTGGCGGTCGCCCACGCGGATGCTGAGGCCGTGGGCGCGGTTGACCGCGTCGAAGGCGTGCTCGTCGGTGAGGTCGTCGCCCAGGTAAACCGGCTGGCGGCCGGCGAATGGCACGTGCTGCAGCAGTTCGCGCACGGCGCGGCCCTTGTCCATGCCGCCGGGCTTGAACTCCAGCACCCGGTGGCCGGCCTGCAGCTCGTAGCCGGGCAGGGTCGCCGCCAGCGCGGCGGCCGCCTCGTGCAGCCGTTGCAGCCGCTGCGGCGACTCATGGCAATGCAACGCGACCGCCTGCCGCTTGTCCTCCAGCCGAACACCGGCGAAACGGTCGGCCAGGGCGCTTACCTCGCGTTGCATGCGTGCCTGCTGCAGCGGCGACACCGCGTGCTGGCGCAGTTCGCCGGCGGCCGACCGCAGCTCCAGCCCGTGCAGGCCGACGGCGGCCCAATGCGGGCGCCGGAACAGGCGGTCCAGGTCGTCCAGCCGCCGCCCGCTGACCAAAGCCAGCGCGCCGCCGGTCGCCGCGTGCAGCGCATCGAGCAGCGCGCGCAGGTCCGCGTCCACGCGTACCGCGTCCGGATCGTCGGCGAAGTCGAGCAGGGTTCCGTCCACGTCCAGCAGCAGCGCCCAGTCGGCGCCGGCAGCGGGCAGCGGTGGCGCGGGGAGTGCGGTGTTTGAGGCAGTGCTGGCGGAACGTGGCGTGGACATCGGGCGGCACCGTAACAGGGCGAATGTGAAGAGTTGGCTACGTGGCGCGGCGCCGGCGATCGCGTGGGCCAGCTTGAATCGAGGCGGTCCGGCCACACGTTTGCGCCTTGGCGGTTGCCGCCCTACCGATGCGGGGATTTCTCGACATGCGCATGGACAAACTCACTTCGCGTTTCCAGCAGGCGCTGGCCGACGCCCAGTCGCTGGCCGTGGGCCGCGACAACAACATGCTCGAACCGGTGCACGTGATGGCCGCGCTGCTGGGCCAGCAGGGCGGCTCGACCGCGCCGCTGCTGACCCAGGCCCAGGTCAACGTGCCGATGCTCACCCAGCGCGTGAACGAGATGCTCGAGCGCCTGCCGCGGGTCAGCGGGCAGGAGGGCAACATCAACCTCGGCAACGACCTCAACCGGCTGCTCAACCTCACCGACAAGCTGGCGCAGCAGCGCGGCGACCAGTTCATCGCCAGCGAGCTGTTCGTGCTGGCGGCGCTGGAGGACAAGGGCGAGCTGGGCGCGGCGCTGAAGGCGGCCGGCGCGAACAAGGCGAATCTCGAGGCCGCCATCGAGAAGCTGCGCGGCGGCGAGAAGGTGCAGAGCGAGAACGCCGAGGAGCAGCGCCAGGCGCTGGAGAAGTACTGCATCGACCTCACCGAGCGCGCCGAGCGCAACAAGCTCGACCCGGTGATCGGCCGCGACGAGGAGATCCGCCGCACCATCCAGGTGCTGCAGCGGCGCACCAAGAACAACCCGGTGCTGATCGGCGAGCCCGGCGTGGGCAAGACCGCGATCGTCGAGGGCCTGGCCCAGCGCATCGTCAAGGACGAGGTGCCCGAGGGCCTGCGCGGCCGCCGCGTGCTGGCGCTGGACATGGGCGCGCTGATCGCCGGCGCGAAATTCCGCGGCGAATTCGAGGAGCGGCTGAAAGCCGTGCTGAGCGACCTGGCCAAGCAGGAAGGCCGGGTGATCCTGTTCATCGACGAGCTGCACACCATGGTCGGCGCCGGCAAGGGCGAAGGCGCGATGGATGCCGGCAACATGCTCAAGCCCGCGCTGGCGCGCGGCGAGCTGCACTGCATCGGCGCCACCACGCTGGACGAATACCGCCAGTACATCGAGAAGGACGCCGCGCTGGAGCGGCGCTTCCAGAAGGTGTTCGTGGGCGAGCCCAGCGTCGAGGACACCATCGCCATCCTGCGCGGCCTGAAGGAGCGCTACGCGGTGCATCACGGCGTGGAGATCACCGACCCGGCGATCGTCGCCGCCGCCACCCTGTCCAACCGCTACATCGCCGACCGCCAGCTGCCGGACAAGGCCATCGACCTGATGGACGAGGCCGCCTCGCGCATCCGCATGGAGATCGACTCCAAGCCGGAGGAGCTGGACCGCCTGGAACGCCGGCTGATCCAGCTGAAGATCCAGCGCGAGATGCTGAAGAAGGAAAAGGACGCCGAGTCGAAACAGCGCCTGGCCGACCTGGAAACCGACATCGACAAGCTGGAGCGCGAGTTCTCCGACTTGAACGAGGTATGGAAATCCGAAAAGGCCGCGCTGCAGGGCACGACCAAGGTCAAGGAGCAGATCGAGCAGGCCAACCAGGATCTGGAAGCCGCCCGGCGCGCGCAGGATTACGCACGGATGAGCGAGATCCAGTACGGCAAGCTGCCCGAGCTGGAGAAGCAGCTCGCCGCGGCGCAGGCCGCCGAGACGCAGGATTTCAAGCTGGTGCAGACCAAAGTCACCGCCGAGGAAATCGCCGAGGTGGTGGCGCGCTGGACCGGCATCCCGGTCAGCAAGATGCTGGAGGGCGAGCGCGACAAGCTGCTGAAGATGGAGGACGAGCTGCACAAGCGCGTGGTCGGCCAGGACGAGGCGGTGCACGCGGTGGCCGATGCCATCCGCCGCTCGCGCGCGGGCCTGTCCGACCCCAACCGGCCGAACGGCTCGTTCCTGTTCCTGGGCCCCACCGGCGTGGGCAAGACGGAGTTGTGCAAGGCGCTGGCCGAATTCATGTTCGACACCACCGACGCGATGGTGCGCATCGACATGAGCGAGTTCATGGAGAAGCACTCCGTCTCGCGCCTGGTCGGCGCGCCTCCCGGCTACGTCGGTTACGAGGAGGGCGGCTACCTCACCGAGGCGGTGCGCCGCCGGCCGTACAGCGTGATCCTGCTGGACGAGGTGGAGAAGGCGCACCCGGACGTGTTCAACATCCTGCTGCAGGTGCTGGACGACGGCCGCCTCACCGATGGCCAGGGCCGCACCGTGGACTTCCGCAACACGGTGATCGTGATGACCTCCAACCTGGGCTCGCAGATGATCCAGGATGCGGCCGAAAGCGGAGGCGACGCGGAGGAGCAGTACACGCAGATGAAGGCCTCGGTGATGGGCGTGGTGCAGGCGCACTTCCGTCCCGAGTTCATCAACCGGCTGGACGAGATCGTGGTGTTCCGCCCGCTGGACAAGGCGCAGATCCGCGCCATCGCGAAGATCCAGCTGGAGTACCTGGAGAAGCGCCTGGCCGAGCGTCAGCTCAAGCTGGAGGTGGAGGACGACGCGCTGACCCTGCTGGGCAATGTCGGTTTCGACCCGGTCTACGGCGCGCGGCCGCTGAAGCGGGCGATCCAGCAGCAGCTGGAAAACCCGCTGGCCCGGCAGATCCTGCAGGGCCGGTTCCAGGGCGGCGACACCATCCATGTGAAGGCCGCCGGCGGGCAGCTGGTCTTCGAGTGACGGCAGCGCCGTCCCTCGCCGGACGGCGGTGGTGGCCCGGTGCGGCGCACCGGCCACCACCTCATGCCGCCGCGGGCTGTTCCCGCAACGGGCGGGACTACCAGCTGTAGCGCACCTTGCCGTACACGTACGCGCCGTTGTAGCCGAACGGCGAGAAAGTCGAGTACTTCAGGGTGCCGCGGTTGGTGTTGTTGGGGATGTTCTGGTCCGGATAGGTGTCGAGCACGTTGTCGGCACCCAGGGTGAACATCCACCGGTCGAGGTGGTAATTCACCGCCACGTCGAGCAGCCACTTGGGCGAGAAGGTCTGGTCGACCACCGGCGGCGTGGCGTTCGGGTTGTAGCTGGCCAGGCTGCTGACGTAGCTGGTGTACCGCCCGTAGCGGGTGACCGTGCCGGTCACGCCCCAGTTGCCCCGGTTGTACTGCTCGCTGAGGATCAGCTTGCTGCGCGGGCTGGAGTTGGCCAGGTAGCCCTTGATGTCCTGCCGGTTCAGGCGCGTGAAGTTGACGCCCAGGGCATCCAGCACGGCCGGATTGGGTTTGACGCTGGTCACCGAGTTCTGGTTGTAGTTCGCGCTCAGCGTGCTGGCGAGGGTGCCGCCGTTGCCGAAGTCGGCGAAATACGTGCCGACGAAATCGACGCCGCGGGTGCGCGTGTTGGCCGCGTTGGTGAAGTAGTTGATGCTGCGGAAGTTGAGGTCGCCGATGCCGTTGGCGGCCAGGTAGTCCACCACCGATTGCGGCGTGGTGGTCGCGATCGCCCCGGACAGCGCCACGCGGTTGCGGATGTTGATCTGGTAGATGTCCAGGCTCAGGCTCAGTGCCTGGGTGGGGTTCCACACCGTGCCCAGGGTGTAGTTCGTCGATTTCTCCGGGCGCAGCGGTTCGGCGCCCAGCAGCCGCGCGATCGGACTGTTCACCGGCACCAGGCCCGAGTTGTAGATGCCGGCAGGAAGGCCCGCCGAGTTGCCGTTGGCGAAGAACAGCGAAGAGGTCTGCGAGAAATATTCCTGGCCCAGCGCGGGCGCGCGGAAGCCCGTGGACACGCTGCCGCGCAAGGCGAACGTGTCGGTGAAATCGAAACGCCCGGACAGCGATCCCGAGGTGGTATTGCCGAAGTCGCTGTAGTGCTCGTGGCGTGCGGCGGCCGCCAGCGCGAACCTGTCGGTGAGGTTGGTTTCCAGGTCGATGTACTCGGCCACGTCCTGGCGCGTGGCATCGACGGCATTGCCCGGCTGCCAGCCGGCGAAGCCCTGCGCACCACCGGAAACTCCCGACGTGCCCACGTACCACGACGGCAGCGAGCCGGCCTCGATGGCGTAGCCCTGGCGCAGATACTGCGCGCCGAACGCCACCGTGAGCGGGTTGGGCAGCCAGCTGGTGGAGATGTCCCTGGCGATGTCGAGGTCGACGCTTTCCTGCCGGGAGATGAGGGTGCCGTCATGGAACACGCTCGGCGTGCTGCCGAAGTCGTTGAGGTAGGCGTAGTTGAGGCTGTTGATGGTTTCGTAGGCGACCCGGTTGCGGCCGAAGTTGCCGCTCAGGTCCCAGCGCCAGCCACCGATCGTGCCGCGCAGGCCGGCCACCAGCGACTGGTCGGTGGAGTCGGCATGCTCCAGCGGCAAAAAGCCGTCCGGATAGACCAGGCCGACCAGCGGGTTGTTCGGCGCGGGCGAGTTGGTGCCGTAGCGGAAGAATGCCGGCGACGTGCTCTGGCGGCGACCGTAGTGGCCGAACGCATAGAACTGCACGCCCGGCGTGAAGTCGTATTCCGCGTTGAGCATCAGGTTGTTGTCGTGCACGTCCGGATCGCCCTGGCGGAAGTTCACCCCCAGCTGCGAAAAGCCCGGGCGGCTGTCGGGGCCGGCGCGATTGGTGTGGTCCTGGTTGCCGCTCTGCACGGCGACGCGCAGCCAGCCCTTGTCGGTCAACGGGATGCCGAAGTTGGCCGAACCCTGCCACTGCCGCCCGTCGCCCGCGGAGTACTGGCCGCCGGACAGCTCGACGTCGCCGCCCTTGGCGCCTTTTTTCAGGATGATGTTGATGACGCCGGCGATGGCGTCGGAACCGTACTGTGCCGAGGCGCCGTCACGCAGCACTTCGATGTGGTCGATCGCCGTCAGCGGGATCGTGTTGAGGTCCACCGGCTGCGAACCGCGGCCGATCACGCCGTTGTTGAGCAGGATCGCGCCCTGGTGCCAGCGTTTGCCGTTCACCAGCACCAGCACCTGGTCCGGCGAGAGCCCGCGCAGCTGAGCCGGGCGCTGAGTGTCCGCGGTGTCGGCAGCGGCGGGGCGCGGGAAGTTCAGCGAGGGGATGATGCGCGCGAGCGCGGTGGGCAGGTCGGTGGTGCCGGTCTGCTGCAGCACCTGCGCCGAGACCACGTCGATGGGCGTCAGCGAGCTGCTCTCGGTGCGGCTGTTCGAGCGCGTGCCGGTCACGATGATGGCGCCGAGGTTCTGCACCTTGGGCGCTGGCGTGCTCGCCGGCGAGGTGTTGTCCTGCGCGCGGGCGACCGCGGGCCCCAGCGCAAGAAGGATGGCGGTGGCCAGGGAGGCGGGGAGGAGGGGCTGGAGGCGCTTGCTCATGGTGATCCTTTGCAGAGTGGCTTGTTGCGACGCAACAAAACGAGGCTAGCGCCGTGCCCTTCGCACGTCAATAGCCGTATAGACGTCCAAAAAAATCATGTCTTTCCTGCTTTCGGTGGCGGCAGCGGTTCCGGCGCGCCGGCGTTTCATGCCTGTCGGCGGGCTGCACCGCAGTTCGCGGACGGGCGGCCGCGCCGTCGCGGAGCAGGGGCCGTGCTGCCGCGGCGGTGGCGCGCGGTGGGCGACGCGGACGGCTTTGCCCGCGCGATGCAGCGTCCGGTCAGCGGGCAGGAATGTTCGGGGATCGCGAATGCGCGATCGGGGCCGGCACAACGGATCATCGACGGAGTGGAGTCCATGGGTCCTTGCTCGGTCGCAAGGTTGGTCCGCATGGAACGGCCTGTCAACGATCGGGGTTGGACGGGCGGTGGAGTGGGGCGCCGGTGTGGGCGGGCGCCCCTGGGCGCCGCGGCACATGCCCGGTCCTTCGCGCATGTGCCGACGGCAGCTGCCGATGCGGTCAGTCCAGGTCGAGTGTTTCGCGGTCGCCCTGGCGGCGCTTCTGTTCCTTCTGCTCGAAGCGGGCCTCGCACCCGTCGCGCTTGACCATGGCGCAGTCGAGGTAATCGGTGGCCTCGATCAGCGCAGCGCGCACCGCCTTGCTGGCCGGGGTCTTCTGCTTGTGGCCGAAGTCGCCGCCGACGCCCCGCGTGTAGCCGCTCAGGCGGATCGCCTTGTCGGTGCTGCGCCCTTCCACCGTGCGCGAGAACACCACCTCCGAGGTCTCCGCGTCGATCACGCGCAGGTCGATCGCCACATACGCCTTGGCCTGGCCGCCGCCGACGTGGAAGCCGGCGAAGCTGAGGCCGCCGCCGGTGTTGGAGGTGTCTTCCGTGTACGAGGCCACGCTGCCGGTGATGAGGTACTGCGCGCCGGTGACGTTGCCGGTGTGCGGGCTGCTGCCCGGACGCATGCGGTACGAGCTGGCGAGGTCCTGTTCGGCCAGCACCGCGTTGATCTTCTGCCGCTCGATGACCTTGAAGTCGCCGGTGGCGCTGAGCTCGTTGCTGAGCACGTCGGCCAGCTGCGAACCGACGCCACCGTGCCACCAGCCGACGGAGTCGCTGTTGTTGGTGAAGTCGATCACCGCGACGGTCAGGGTGGGTGCCTCGCGGGCCATCGCCGCGCCATTGGCCAGCACGGCAAGAGCCAGCATCGCGCCGGTGGCCAGTCGTCGTGTACGTTTCATGGTTGTCCCCTCCGCTTGATGAGCGCTGATAACCCCCTGCTTGCCGGCTGGGTCGGAATACCGCCTCCCCGTTCCGGCTTGCCGGTGCGGCGGCTGCAGCCGGCACCGCCGGTCGGGCTGCGCCAGCTGCCGCACGGGCCATAGTGGCCGTATTGCGGTTCCCGGTTCAAGCGCCGCGCGCGACGGGACCGCCGCTGCCGCGGAATCTGGCGATCGCCCGGCGCGATCGCTACGATGGCGCCCCGCGCGCGGGCCTTCCGGCCCGGCCGCGCCGTCCGCGTTGAAATCGGCGCCGACCCACCCGATATTGCGACCAGCCCGGCACCTCACGGCCTGGCACAGCAGGAACCACCATGCCCATCTACGAATTCGAATGCACTGGCTGCGGCCATCGTTTTGATCGCCTGCAGAAGCTCTCCGACAACGATCCCACCACCTGTCCCGCCTGCGCCGCGGAGAAGCTGCAGCGGCGGGTCAGCGCGCCGGCGTTCCGGCTGGCGGGCAGCGGCTGGTACGAGACCGATTTCAAGAAGGACGGCGAGAAGAAGCACAACCTCGCCGGCACCGCCGCGGCGGGTTCGGAAGGCAAGCCCGCATCGCCGGAGCCGGCCGCCGCCAAGCCGGCCGCGAGCACCACGGCTGCCGCCACCGCCGATTGAGCCTGCCGGCTCCGGCAGCGGGTTTTGCGCTCGCCGGAGTGCGGGCGATGCTAAGATTCCGGGTCTTTTCCCCGTTCATGCCGCCCCCGCGGCCCGGAGTTTCCAGCGCATGCGCACGCATTACTGCGGCCTCGTCAACGAGACCCTGATCGACCAGACCGTCACCCTCTGCGGCTGGGTCAACACGATCCGCCTGCAGGCGCACGTGGCCTTCGTCGACCTGCGCGACCACGAGGGCGTGGCGCAGGTGGTGATCGAGCGCGACAACGCCGCGGCCTTCGCCGTCGCCGGCGAGATCGGCAACGAGTACTGCCTGCGCGTCACCGGCACGCTGCGTCGCCGGCTGGCGGCGAACGACAAGTTGAAGACGGGCACGGTCGAGCTGCTCGCCGAGCGCGTGGAGATCCTCAACGCGGCGAAGGACCTGCCCTTCGCGCTGCACGAGAACCCCAACGAGGACATGCGGATGGCCTACCGCTACCTCGACCTGCGCCGGCCCGAGATGCAGGCGATGATGCGCAAGCGCACCCGCCTGGTGCAGACCCTGCGCCGCTACCTCGACGAGCGCGGTTTCCAGGACATCGAGACGCCGATCCTGACCAAGGCCACGCCCGAGGGCGCGCGCGACTACCTGGTGCCCAGCCGCGTGCATCCGGGCCAGTTCTACGCGCTGCCGCAGTCGCCGCAGCTGTTCAAGCAGATCCTGATGATGGCCGGCTTCGACCGCTACTACCAGATCGCGCGCTGCTTCCGCGACGAGGACCTGCGCGCGGACCGCCAGCCGGAGTTCACCCAGCTCGACATGGAGTTCGCCTTCGTCGAGGAAAAGGACGTGCAGGGCGTGGTGGAGGAGATGATCCGCCACGTGTTCCGCGAGGTGCAGGGCGTGGAACTCGACGCCGTGTTCCCGCGCATGACCTGGTCGGAGGCGATGCGCCGCTTCGGCTCGGACAAGCCCGACCTGCGCATCGCGCTGGAACTGGTCGACGTGGCCGACGCGCTGAAGGGCGTGGAATTCAAGGTGTTCGCCGAGCCGGCCAACGACCCGGCCGGCCGCGTGGCCGCGCTGCGCGTGCCGGGCGGCGCCACGCTTTCGCGCAAGGACATCGACGGGCTTGCCGCGTACGTCGCCAGGTACGGCGCCAAGGGCCTGGCCTGGATCAAGGTCGAGGATCGCGCGAAAGGCCGCGAGGGGATCAGCTCGCCGGTGGCCAAGTTCCTCGACGACGCGGCGCTGGAGGCAGTGCTCGCCGCCAGCGGCGCGCAGACCGGCGACATCGTGTTCGTCGGCGCGGGCAGGTGGAAGACCGTCACCGACTTCATGGGCGCGCTGCGGCTCAAGGTCGGCAAGGATCGAGGCCTGGTCGAGGCGGGCTGGAAGCCGCTGTGGGTCACCGACTTCCCGATGTTCGAGTACGACGACGAGGAGCAGCGTTTCGTGGCGCTGCATCATCCGTTCACCGCGCCCAAGGTGGATGACATCGACGACCTGCGGGCGAACGCGGCCACGGCGGTCAGCCGCGGCTACGACATGGTGCTCAACGGCAACGAGATCGGCGGCGGCTCCATCCGCATCCATCGCCCGGAGATGCAGAGCGCCGTGTTCGGCCTGCTCGGCATCGGCGCGGAGGAGGCGCAGGCCAAGTTCGGCTTCCTGCTCAAGGCGCTGAAGTTCGGCGCGCCGCCGCACGGCGGCATCGCCTTCGGCATCGACCGCATCGCCGCGCTGATGGCCGGTACCGAATCGATCCGCGACGTGATCGCCTTCCCCAAGACCACCAGCGCGCAGGACCTGATGACCGACGCGCCATCGATGGTCGGCGACGCGCAGCTGAAGGAGCTGCACGTGCGCGTGGCCGGCGCGGAGGCTGCCGGCTGATCCGCCGGCGGAACGCCGTGCGACCTTCCGGCGACACGCCATGAGCGAGCACGTGATCCTGCTGCACGGGCTGTGGATGCGCGGATTCGCGTTGTCCCTGCTGCACCATCGGCTGATGGAGGCGGGCTTCCGCGTGCACCGTTTCGACTACCTCAGCGTGGCCGCCAGCGAGCAGTACATTCTCGAACGGCTGCATGAGCGCATCACGCGCCTGGCGGGCGAGGCCGACGCGGTGCACCTGGTCGGGCACAGCCTGGGTGGCCTGCTGGCGCTGCGCGCCTGCGGCGAGGGCGAGTCGCTGCCGCCGGGGCGGATCGTCTGCCTAGGCTCGCCCCTGCGCGGCAGTGCCGCCGCCCGCGGCTTCGCGCGCTGGGGGCGCGGCGGCGAGCTGTTGCTCGGGCACAACCGCCAGTTGCTCGAACAGGGCTTCGAACGCTGGGACGGCCCGCGCCAGGTGGGCGTGATCGCCGGCCGCGTGGCGCTTGGCCTGGGCGCCGTGCTCGGCCACCTGGAAGGCGAGCACGACGGCACCGTGGCGGTGGCCGAGACCCGATTGCCGGGGCTGGCCGATCACTGCGTGGTGGAGTCCAGCCACACCAGCCTGCTGTTCTCGCCGGAGGTGGCGCGGCGGGTGGCGTGCTTCCTGCGCGAGGGACGGTTCGCCGCCGCGCCCCCGGCCGGCACGCCTGCCGATTTCAGGTAAAATTGCCCGCTTGTCCAATCGCTTCGTGCAGGAATCGCCATGGGTAGAGGCCCGTCCATCGAAGGTCGCAAGAACGCCGAGGACGCCAAGCGCGCCAAGGTGTTCACCAAGCTGATCCGCGAGATCACCGTCGCCACCCGCGCCGGCGTGGCCGACCCGGCCGGCAACCCGCGCCTGCGCGCGGCGGTGGACAAGGCGCTGTCGGCCAACATGACCAAGGACACCATCGAGCGCGCCATCAAGCGCGGCTCCGGCGCCGACGGCGGCGCCGACATGCAGGAGCTGCGCTACGAGGGCTACGGCCCGGCCGGCATCGCGCTGATCATCGACTGCTTCACCGACAACCCCACCCGCACCGTCGCCGACGTGCGCTATGCGCTGACCAAGCACGGCGGCAACCTGGGCACCTCCGGTTCGGTGGCGTTCCAGTTCACGCGCTGCGGCGAACTGGTATTCGCCACCGGCAACGACGCCAGCGCCGAGGAGTTCGTGCTCGATTCCGCACTGGAGGCCGGTGCCGACGACGTGATCAACGAGCACGGCGAGAGCATCGTGCTGTGCGCGCCGGAGCATTTCGAGGCGGTGCAGCAGGCCCTGATCGACGCCGGCCTGAACGCCGTGCACGCCGGCGTGGTGATGCGGCCCAACAATCGCGTCGAGGTGCCGGCGGAAGCGCTGGAGCCGCTGCAGGACCTGCTCGACAGGCTCGACGCGCTGGACGACGTGAGCGAGGTCTCGCACAACGCCGCCTTGCCGGCGGCGTTGTGACGGGATTCGGGATTGGGGATTCGCAAGCGCGCAGGGTCAGGGCTTCGACTCACCCCTGTGCTCGCCAGATGAGTAAGGTGCGAGCCGTGGCTTTTTCCGAATCCCGAATCCCGAATCCCGAATCCCGTGCCGTACGCATCATCGGCATCGATCCCGGCAGCCAGCGCACCGGCGTGGGCATCATCGACGTCGACGACGGCGGCAAGCTGGCGCACGTGTTCCATGGCGCGCTGGCCGTCGGCGGCGAAGCCAGCTTCCCGCTGCGCCTGAAACGCATCTTTGACGAACTGTGTGACATCATCGCCGCCCATCAGCCGGCCGAGTGCGGCATCGAACGCGTGTTCATGGCACGCAATGCGGATTCGGCGCTGAAACTGGGGCAGGCGCGCGGTGCCGCGATCTGCGCGGTGGTCAGTCGGGGGATCGTGGTGCAGGAATACGCGGCAACCGAGGTCAAGCAGTCCGTGGTCGGCAGCGGGCGCGGCGACAAGGCTCAGGTGCAGCACATGGTCGGCGTGCTGCTCGGCCTCAAGGGTCCGCTGCAGGCGGACGCCGCCGATGCGCTGGCGATCGCGGTGGCGCATGCGCATACCCGCGCCAGCCTGGCCCGCGTCGGCATCCCGCGCACGGCCTGGAGGCGGCGCCGGTGATCGGCCGGCTGCGCGGCATCCTGGTTTCCCGCCAGCCGCCCTCGCTGCTGGTGGAAGTGGCGGGCGTCGGCTACGAGGTCGAATCGCCGATGTCCACGATCTACGACCTGCCCGCCACCGGCGCGGAAGTGACCTTGCTGATCCACCACGCGGTGAAGGAGGACAGCGTCGCGCTGTACGGCTTCCTGCGCGAGAACGAGCGCACCCTGTTCCGCAGCCTGCTCAAGGTCAGCGGCATCGGCGCGAAGATCGCGCTGGCGGTGCTGTCCGGGGTTTCCACCGATCATTTCGCGCGGCTGGTGCATGCCGGCGACGTGGTGGCGCTGACCAAGATCCCCGGCATCGGCAAGAAGACCGCCGAGCGCATCGTGGTGGAGCTGCGCGATCGCGTCGACGGCTTGTCCACTCCCGGCGGCGTATCCCTGCCCGGTGCCGCGGCGCCCCTCGACGCGGCGGGAGAGGCCACGGTGGCGCTGCAACAGCTTGGCTACAAACCGGCCGAAGTGAGCCGGCTGGTGCAGAAGGTCGCCGCCGACGGCGACAGCGCCGAGGCCATCATTCGCAAGGCCTTGCGCGCCGCGTTGGGCAACTAGGCCGTCAGGATTTCCATGAGCGAACAAGTGCACGACCAGGCGCCGGTTTCCGGCGGCGCCGACAACGGCCACGGCGCCAAGTCGGCCTTGATCCTCGGTGCGTTGGGCGTGGTGTTCGGTGACATCGGCACCAGCCCGCTGTACACGATGCACGAGACCTTTCTGCCCGACCACGGCCTGCACCCGCATCCGAGCACGGTGCTGGGCATCCTGTCGCTGGTCACATGGTCGCTGATCATGGTGGTGGCGGTGAAGTACGTCAGCCTTGTCATGCGCGCGGACAACAAGGGCGAGGGCGGCATCATGGCGCTGATGACGCTGGCCCAGCGCGCGGCCGGCAAGTCGGTGCGGGCGCGGCGGCTGATCATGCTGATGGCCCTGCTGGGCGCGGCGCTGTTTTTCGGCGACGGCGTGATCACGCCGTCCATTACCGTGTTGTCCGCGATCGAGGGCCTGCAGGTGGCCGCACCGTCGCTGTCGCATTACGTGGTGCCGGTCACGGTGGCGGTGCTGCTGGGCCTGTTCTGGCTGCAGCGGCACGGCACCGCGCGCATCGGCGTGCTGTTCGGGCCGATCATGATGCTGTGGTTCCTGGCACTGGCGGTGATCGGCGTGCACAACATCATCAAGGCGCCGGGCGTGTTGTGGGCACTCAACCCCTGGCATGCGGTGCAGTTCTTCATGAGCCACGGGGCGGCCTCGTTCCTGGCGCTGGGCTCGGTGGTGCTGTGCGTGACCGGCGCCGAGGCGCTGTATACGGACATGGGCCATTTCGGCCGCTATCCGATCCGTGCGGCATGGTTCGGCTTCGTGATGCCGGCCCTGCTGCTGAATTACTACGGCCAGGGCGGCCTGCTGCTGCATCACCCCGACGCCATCGCCAACCCGTTCTACCACTCCGTGCCGGATTGGGCGCTGTACCCGATGATCGGGCTGGCCACGGCGGCAGCGGTGATTGCCTCGCAGGCGGTGATCTCCGGCGCGTTCACCGTATGCCGCCAGGCGATCCAGCTGGGCTTCCTGCCACGCATGCAGGTGGTGCACACCTCGCGTGAAGCGATCGGGCAGGTCTTCCTGCCGTGGATCAATCGCGGCCTGATGGTGGCGGTGATCGCCACCGTGATCGGGTTCGGCTCCTCCAACGCGCTGGCCGGCGCGTACGGCATCGCGGTGACCGGCACCATGGCGATCGACACGGTGCTGACCATGATCGTGGCGCGCCGCATGTGGCACTGGAGCCGCACCGTGGTGATCCTCGCCGGCCTCCTGCTGCTGGTGATCGACCTGAGCTATTTCGGCGCCAACACCCTGAAGATTCCCGACGGCGGCTGGTTCCCGCTGGTGCTCGGCGTGCTGCTGTTCACCGTGATGACCACCTGGCGCCGCGGCCGCGAACTGGTGGTGCGTGAGATCAAGCAGGGCGGTCTGGCGCTGGCGCCCTTCATCGAGAACATGACCGAGCACCCGCCGATCCGGGTGCCGGGCACGGCGGTGTTCCTGACCGCCAACCAGGAAGCCGTGCCCCATGCGCTGCTGCACAACCTCAAGCACAACAAGGTACTGCACGAGCGCAACGTGCTGCTCACCGTGGCGATCCTGGAGACGCCCGTGGCCGATGCCGAGGAGCGCATCCAGATCAGCCGGTTGAGCGACGACTTCCACAGCCTGGAACTGCGCTTCGGTTTCGCCGAGGACCCCAACATCCCGCTGGCGTTGTCGCGCTGCACCCGCGAAGGGCTCGGTTTCGACATGATGGATACCACCTTCTTCCTGTCGCGCGAGAGCATCGTTTCCAGCGAGCGGCGCCCCGGCATGGCGCCGTGGCGCGACAAGCTGTTCGCCTTCATGGCGCGCAATGCGCTGCCCGCCACCGCCTTCTTCCAGATCCCCGGCAACCGGCTGATCGAGCTGGGGGCGCAGGTGGAGATCTGAATTGCCGGGAATAGGGAATGGGGAATAGGGAATAGTAGAATCGCCGGGGACTTGGAGGTTTTTCCGATTTCCCATTCCCTATTCCCCATTCCCGGCCCTCATGACCGAACCCCGCATCATCACCGCCGCCGCCCAGCTCGACGACGAGGCGCTGGAAGCCACCATCCGGCCCAGGCGGCTGGCCGAGTACCTGGGCCAGCAGGCGGTGCGCGAGCAGCTGTCGATCTACATCGAGGCGGCGAAGAAGCGCGGCGGCGCGCTGGACCATGTGCTGGTGTTCGGTCCGCCAGGCCTGGGCAAGACCACGCTGAGCCATGTGATCGCCAACGAGCTGGGCGTCAACCTGCGCACCACCTCCGGGCCGGTGCTGGAGCGCGCCGGCGACCTCGCCGCGCTGCTGACCAACCTGGAGGCGAACGACGTGCTGTTCGTCGACGAGATCCACCGCCTGTCGCCGGTGGTCGAGGAAGTGCTGTATCCGGCGATGGAGGATTTCCAGATCGACATCATGATCGGCGAGGGCCCGGCCGCGCGTTCGATCAAGCTCGACCTGCCGCCGTTTACCCTGATCGGCGCCACCACGCGCGCCGGCATGCTCACCGCACCCCTCCGCGACCGCTTCGGCATCGTGCAGCGGCTGGAGTTCTACACCACCGACGAGCTCACCGCGATCGTGCGGCGGGCGGCGAACATCCTCGGCATCGCCTGCGCGGCGGATGGCGCGCAGGAAATCGCCCGCCGCTCGCGCGGCACCCCGCGCATCGCCAACCGTCTGCTGCGCCGGGTGCGCGACTACGCCGAGGTGCGCGCCGGCGGCGAGATCACCCTGGCGGCGGCGCAGGCGGCGCTGGACATGCTGAAGATCGACCCGCAGGGTTTCGACGAACTGGACCGGCGCCTGCTCGGCCTGATCATCGAGAATTTCGACGGCGGCCCGGTCGGAGTGGAATCGCTGGCCGCGGCGCTGAGCGAGGACCGTGGCACCCTGGAGGACGTGGTCGAGCCGTACCTGATCCAGCAGGGTTACCTGGTGCGCACCGCGCGCGGCCGCATGGTCAGCGCCAAGGGCTGGCGCCACCTGGGGCTGGCCCCGCCGCCGCGGCAGGCGCAGGCGGCCGACCTGTTCGATGGCGGAAACGCCGATGGCTGAGCCTGCCGCGAAGCCGCCCTTCAGCTGGAAGGTGCGTGTCTACTGGGAAGACACCGACGCCGGCGGCGTGGTCTACCACGCCGGCTACCTGCGCTTCATGGAGCGCGCCCGCAGCGAGTGGATGCGGGCGCTGGGCGTCGACCAGATGGCGTACAAGCAGGCTACCGGGCTGGCCTTCATGGTGCGCGACATGCATATCGACTTCCTGCGTCCTGCCCTGCTGGATGATGAACTGTCCGTGACGGTGGAAGTCAAAGAACGGCGCGCGGCCAGTATCCTGTTCGCCCAGACGATCCTGAAGGCGGACGGCCATTGCCTGGTTCGCGCCAGCGTGCGGGTGGCCTGTGTGGAACTCGAACGGATGCGACCGGCGGCGATACCGCCCGACCTGATCCCGCTGCCCTGAGCCTGGAAACCGATCCTCGCCGAACCCCACGGAGAACCCGCAAGCCATGAATGGTGGACTGAACATTTTCACGCTGGTGGCCGATTCCAGCCTGCCGGTGCAACTGGTGCTGCTGATCCTGCTGGTGTTCTCGTTCCTGTCGTGGGTGATCATCATCCGCAAGTACAGCCAGACCAAGGCTGCGCTGGAAGACGCCGAGGCGTTCGAGGAGCGCTTCTGGTCCGGCGGCGACCTGGCCCAGCTGTTCCGCGAGGTCAGCAACCGCGGCGGCGACAGCGGCGGCATCGAGAACATCTTCGAATCGGGTTTCCGCGAGTTCGCCCGCCAGCGCCAGCGCAAGACGCACGATGCGCGCGCGGCGATCGAGGGTTCCGAGCGCGCGATGCAGGTGGCCGGCACCCGGGAGATCGGCCTGCTCGAGCGCAACCTGGAGTTCCTCGCCAACGTCGGTTCGATCAGCCCGTACGTGGGCCTGTTCGGCACGGTGTGGGGCATCATGGGCGCCTTCCAGGGCCTGGGCGACATGAAGGACGTGACCATCGCGGTGGTCGCCCCGCACATTTCCGAGGCGCTGATCGCCACCGCCATGGGCCTGTTCGCCGCCATTCCCGCGCAGTGGGCGTACAACCGCTATGCCACCAAGGTCGAGCGCATCGCCTCGCGCTACGACGTGTTCCAGGAGGAGTTCTCCTCCGTGCTGCAGCGGCAGATCCAGACCGACGACGCGGCCTGAGCGGAGAGCGATCATGCGAACCTCCGCGCGCCACAAGCGCTACAAGCTGAAGTCCGAGATCAACGTGGTGCCCTACATCGACGTGATGCTGGTGCTGCTGATCATCTTCATGGTCACCACGCCGATGCTCAACAACAGCGTCGACGTGCAGCTGCCGCAGTCCGACGCCAAGTCGCTGCAGCAGAAGAAGGATCCGGTGCTGGTGTCGGTGCTGCAGGACGGCCAGCTCTACCTCACCCTGAGCGGGGCGAAGAAGGAGCTGGTGGACGAGGACACGCTCAAGCTCAAGGTCGGCGCCTTCGTGCGCGAGAACCCGCAGGTGAACGTGCTGGTCGGCGGCGACGAGCGCGGCAGCTATGGCGGCGTGTTCAAGGTGCTGGCCGACCTGCAGGCCGCCGGCGTGGCCAAGGTCGGCCTGATGGGCCAGCCCGGCCCCGCGAACGAGCCAGGCAAGGGCGCGTCCGATGGACGAAAGTAGGGCGACGCCGAAGGCGGTCGTGCTGTCCGCCGTATTGCACATCGGCATCGTGGGGTTCCTGTTCCTCGCGGTGCTGCCGTGCGCGTCGTACGAGCGCTTCTTCAACGCGCTGCACCTGCCCTCGTGGATGAACCCGATCACCTGCACGGCGCCGCTCAAGTTGCAGGGGCCGATCATCGAGGCCACCCTGATCGGCCCCACCGGCAGCCCGCCGCCGAAGGCGGTCAAGGCCAAGCCGGTGCCGAACACGGTGCCGCCGCCGCCCACCGTCACCCCGCCCAAGCCGACGCCGGAGAAGCCGGCAGAGAGCCAGTTGCCGCCGCCGCCCAAGCATCCGGACACAGTCGACCAGGAGCGCGTGGTCGAGGACGCCGCGCTGAAGGCCGAAGAGGCGAAGAAGGTGCAGGAGGAAAAGGAGCGCCAGCGCCAGGCCGAACTGGACGCCCAGGCGGCCAAAAAGAAGGAGGAGGAGCGCAAGAAACTCGACGCGATCTTCGCCAAGATGGCGGCCGCGTCCGCGCAGACCCGGCAGCTGGACAACAAGGCCAAGCAGGCCCAGCAGCAGCTGGCCGACCTGAAAAACGCCCAGGACAACGCCCGCCCCGACCTGCCGGCCACCTCCCAGCTGCAGACCGGCAACAACAGCCCGGACAGCGATCTGAGCAGCGAATACGCAGCGGCCATTCAGAATGCGGTCACACCGAACTGGCTGCGTCCGGATAACATGCCTCAGGCTCCGTGCGACGTTCACATCGTGCAATCACCCGGCGGTGACGTCCTGAGCGCCACAGTCGATTCCAGCTGCCCCTATGACGAGGCCGGGAGGCGCTCGGTGGAAAACGCCGTGCTGCGCACCAAGACCTTGCCGTACAAGGGCTTCGAAAAAGTGTTCCGGCGCAATCTCATCTTCACCTTCAGGCCGCAATGAACAAGCCCACGCGAAAGTTCAGTCTCGGTGTCGCCCTCCTCGTGCTGGCCGCAGCCGCACTGTTTGCCGGCCCGGTGGCGGCGCAATCGCCGTTGACGGTGGACATCGTCGGCGGTGTCAAGACCGCCACGCCGATCGTGGTGGTGCCGTTCGCCCAGCAAGGCGGTGCGCCGCTGTCGACCGACGTGGCCGACGTGATGCGCAACGACTTCAACCGCTCCGGCAAGTTCCGCTCGCTGGCCAGGAGCGACATCGTGGAGACGCCGGCACAGGGCTCGGAGATCAAGTTCGCCACCTGGCGGCTGCTCAAGCAGGACTACATCGTGGTCGGGCGCATCGGCGACGCCGGCAACGGCACGCTCACCGTCACCTACGAATTGTGGGACGTCAACAAGCAGCAGGAGCTGCTCGGCGGCACCTTCACCACGCCGGCCGGCGATCTGCGCGGGGTGGCGCACCGGATGGCCGACAAGATCTACGAGAAGATCACCGGCGTGCGCGGCGCATTCTGGACGCGCATCGCCTACGTCACCTCGGTGGGCCTGGGCAACAACACGACCTATTCGCTGATCGTCGCCGATTCGGACGGCTACAACCCGCAGGTGGCGGTCCGCTCGCGCGAATCGCTGCTGTCGCCGGCATGGTCGCCGGACGGTTCCAGCATCGCCTACGTGTCGTTCGAGGACGGCAACTCCTCGATCCGCATCCAGAACATCCTCACCGGCGCGCGCCAGCTGGTGTCCGCCCGCAAGGGCATCAACGGCGCGCCGTCGTGGTCGCCGGACGGCAAGAAGCTGGCGGTGTCGCTGTCCTATGTCGGCAACCCCGAAATCTTCGTGATCGACCTGGCCACCCACCAGGCCACCCGGTTGACCAACAGCCTGTCGATCGACACCGAGCCGGTCTGGGCGCCGGACGGGCAGAGCATCTATTTCACCTCCGACCGGTCCGGCCGTCCGCAGATCTACCAGGTGCCGGCCACGGGCGGTACGCCGCAGCGGATCACCTTCCAGGGCCAGTACAACGCCAAGGCCTCGGTGAGCTACGACGGCAAGCAGCTGGCGATGGTGCAGGGCGGCGGGAACGTGTATCGTATTGTCGTTCAGGACCAGAGCCTGGGCGGGCAGCAGCGGTTCATCTCGCCGGGCCCGCTGGACGACTCGGTCAGCTTCGCACCCAACGCCAGCATGCTGCTGTATTCAGCCACCGAAGGTAGTCGTGGAGTCCTGTATTCCGTGTCCAGCGACGGGATGGTGCGCGATCGCTTGCGCCTCGCCGAGGGCAACGTCCAGGAACCCTCTTGGGGGCCTTATCGGGAACCTTGAATTTTCGTGTCGCCCGCGGTCAGCCGCGCGGCGACATGATGCCCATGGAGCGGGCCCGGACGGCGCCTCCGGCGCGTTTCGGTTTCGGGTGGGACGCGCGATTGCGGACCCGCCAGGCAGAGCGGCCATGCAGCGTCACGCATCGTCGATCTTTCGCATGTCAAAATAACAGCCGGTCAACCGGCGGCCAGCGTTTGTAACCTCCATCGTCATCTGTTTGTCGGAACTCAACTCGTTATAAGGAACGTCACCATGAACAATACCGTTCGCATTGCCCTGGTTGCCTTGCTCTGCGTGGGTGCAGCTGCGTGCAGCAAGAAGCAGGAAGTCAAGCCGCAGCCGCCGGTCGAGCAGACCGCACCGACGCCGACCGCGCCCGTGTCCGACGGCAAGTACACCCCCGCCGACCTCGACACCGATGCCTGCCTGCGTCAGCGCGTCGTGTACTTCGACTTCGACAAGTCCGAGATCAAGCCGGAGTTCCAGCAGATCATGGCGTGCCACGCCAAGTACCTGCAGGATCGCCCGAGCGCCCAGATGCGTCTGGAAGGCAACACCGACGAGCGCGGCACCCGCGAGTACAACCTGGGTCTGGGTGAGCGTCGTGCCAATGCCGTCGACAGCGCGCTGCAGGCCAATGGCGCCTCGGCCAGCCAGATGACGGTGATCAGCTACGGCAAGGAGAAGCCGGTCTGCCGTGAGCACAACGAGGATTGCTGGAGCAAGAACCGCCGCGTCGAGATCGTCTACACGGCGCAGTAATGATGAAGCGACTGGCTAAGCGTTTTTCGGCCAGGATCAGCATGGCGGGCGCCTTGGCGTCCGCCATGCTGTTCGCGTTCCCGGTACTGGCCCAGGACGCCCGGCTCAGCCTGGCCGATCGCGTCAGCCGGCTGGAGCAGCAGGCACAGAATCGCGACCAGAACGGCACCGGCCTGGTCAACCAGATCCAGCAACTGAGCTCGCAGGTGCGCCAGATGCAGGGTCAGATCGAGGAGCTGCAGCACCAGCTGCAAGTGCTCGAGGACAAGAACAAGGCCCAGTACGGCGACCTCGACGCGCGCCTGGCGCGCCTCGAAGGTGGCGATGCGGGCAATGCGTCGACGCAGGCCGCAGGTCCGGCAGCGTCGACGACGGCGGCGGCTTCCGCCAGCGCGTCGAGCCCGCCCGCCGCGGCATCGAGCAGCGCCGCCACGACCGATCCGGTCGCGGCCCAGGCAGCTTATGACAAGGCGTTCCAGTCGATCCGCAATGGCAATTACGCGGCCGCCTCGCGCGAGTTCCGCGCGTTCATCCAGCAGTATCCGGACCATGCACTGGTACCCAATGCCTGGTACTGGCTGGGGCAGTCGTATTTCGTCACCACCAACTATGGCGTGGCGCTGGATGCGTTCAAGCAGCTGGTGTCCCAGTTCCCGCAAAGCGACAAGACCCCCGATGCGCTGCTCAAGGTCGGCTATTGCCAGATCGAACTGAAGCAGGTCGACGCGGCCAGGGCCACGTTGAAGCAGGTCATCGCCAAGTATCCCGGGTCGGACTCGGCCAGCCTCGCGCAGGAGCGCCTGCAGCGCCTGCAGATCCAGGCCGGCGGCTGAGGCGCCGCGGTGAATGGCGATGAGGCACGCGTGGTGTCCGCCACGCCTGCGGCGGTGGCCGAGCGCCTGCGCATCACCGAGATCTTCCACTCGATCCAGGGCGAGGCCGATGCGATCGGCTGGCGCACGGTGTTCGTGCGCCTCACCGGCTGCCCGCTGCGCTGCGTGTGGTGCGATACCGAGTATTCGTTCCATGGCGGCGACTGGCATGCGATCGACGACATCCTGGCCGAGGTCGCGCGTCACGAGGTGAAGCACGTTTGCGTCACCGGCGGCGAGCCGCTGGCACAGAAGCGTTGCCTGATCCTGTTGCGCAAGCTGTGCGATGCCGGCTACGAGGTTTCGCTGGAGACTTCCGGGGCGCTGGATGTGTCCGCGGTGGATCCGCGCGTGCGCAAGGTGATGGACCTCAAGGCGCCGGACTCCGGCGAGAGCGGCCGCAACCTGTGGTCGAACCTCGACCACCTGCTGGCGCACGACCAGATCAAGATCGTGCTCGCCAGCCGCGGCGACTACGAATGGGCGCGCAGCGTGTTGTCCGAGCGTGCGTTGGCCGACCGGTGCATGGTGCTGTTTTCCCCGGTACATGGCGCGGTCGAGCCACGCGATCTGGCCGAGTGGATCCTCGCCGACCGGCTGCCGGTCCGTTTCCAGATGCAGCTGCACAAGCTCCTGTGGAATGACGCGCGCGGAAAATAGGCGAGCAATGCTGTGGAGTGAAGTGGGAAGAGAGCGTGCAGCACCCGCTTCTCCCTGCTCTTCGCCCGCTTCTGCCTGATACGCGCCGTGGCCTGTGTCGCCGCATGCGCTTTCCGGCCGGTGACCGGTCGTACCGATGGATGAACAACCATGTCTGAGACATCTTCCCGCAAGGCCGTCGTACTCGTTTCCGGTGGCATGGATTCGGCCGTCACCATCGCGATCGCCCGTGAGCAGGGCTATCAGGTGCACGCGTTGAGCGTGGCCTACGGGCAGCGCCACCAGTCCGAGCTGGCAGCGTCCGATCGCGTGGCGACCATGCTGGGCGCGGTCGAGCACAAGACCGTGGCCGTCGACTTGCGCAGCATCGGTGGCTCGGCGCTCACGGCCGACATCGAGGTCCCGCTCGACGCGGGCGATAGCCACGACATTCCGGTCACCTACGTGCCGGCGCGCAACACCATCATGCTGTCGATCGCACTGGGCTGGGCCGAAGTGCTCGGTTCCAGCGACATCTGGTGCGGCGTCAACGCGGTCGACTACTCGGGCTATCCGGATTGCCGGCCGGCCTTCATCGAGGCGTTCGAGGCGCTGGCGAACGTGGCCACCAAGGCCGGGGTGGAAGGCGCCGGCATCCGCGTGCATGCGCCGCTGATGCACATGAGCAAGGCCGACATCGCGCGCGAGGGACAGCGCCTGGGCGTCGATTTCTCGGCCACGGTCAGCTGCTACCGTGCCGATGCCGCGGGCCGCGCCTGCGGCCACTGCGACGCGTGCCGGCTGCGCGCGCAGGGCTTCCGCGACGCGGGCATGGCCGACCCCACCCGCTACGCGTAAGCACGCGTTTGCTTGTGCCATCATGGTGCACGCCGTAAAATCGTAGGCTTGCCCGGCCTACGCCGGGCACACGCACGGGTCGTTAGCTCAGTTGGTAGAGCAGTAGACTTTTAATCTATTGGTCCCGGGTTCGAGTCCCGGACGACCCACCAACTCCCGCCGGTCGCGGCTCCACGCGACATCACGTGCCGTCACGCGCGGCCAGCGCCGCCAGCATGGCGCTGCGCAGGCGCTGCGGCGAGACCGGCTTGTACAGCACGGTCAGCTTGCCGGCGAGCACGTCCTGCAGGCGTTCGGCACGGGTCTCGCCGGTCACCAGCAGGCGCGCGAAGCGGGCCTCGCCGTCGCGTTCGTAGAGCCGGTCGAGTTCGGCGAACAGGTCGGTGCCGCGTTCGCCCGAGCGCAGGTGCAGGTCGCAGATCACGATGTCGACCGGTGCCGGCCAGTTCTCGATCGCCTCCTGCGCCTGCTGGTGGTCCTCGGCCACCGCCACGTCGCAGCCCCAGCTGTCCAGGAGGAAACGGATGCCGGAGAGGATGGCCGGGTCGTCGTCCAGCACGAGCACCCGGCGGCCGGCCAGGTCGCCGGCGGGTTCGTCCACCGCGGGCGGTGGCGGCAGCATCTGCGCGCTGGCCAACGGCAACTCGAAGTGGAACACGCTGCCCCGGCGCGGCCGCGAATCCACCTCAACCACGGTATCCAGCAGCTGCGCCAGCCGCTGCACCGTCGCCAGGCCCAGGCCCAGGCCGGACTGCGAGCCGTTGGCGATCCCGGCGTCGGTGTGGTCGTCGATGCGATAGAACTCGTCGAACACGTGCGGCAGGTGTTCGGCCGCGATGCCGCTGCCGGTATCCCACACCTCGATCCGCAGGCGGTCGCCGCGAAGCCGTGCCCCGATCAGCGCGCCGCCGCGATGGGTGAAGCGCAAGGCATTGTTGACCAGGTTGTTGAGCATGCGCGTGAGCATCGTGCGGTCGGTGCGCACCCAGTCGCGCACCGGATGGACGCGCAGCTCGAGCCCGCGTTGTTCGGCCACCATGCTGAAGGTGCGGCTGACCTCCTCGAACACCTGGTTGAGCGGGAACTCGCTGATCTCCACCTGCACCGCGCCCGCCTCCAGTCGCGAGAGGTCCAGCAGCTCGCCGAACAGGTGGTCGAGCGAGTGCACGCATTCCTGGATGTGCGCGATGCGGTCCAGCCGCCGTGGATCGTGTTCGTCCAGTGCCAGCGCCGCCGAGAACAGGGTCAGCGCGTAGAGCGGCTGGCGCAGGTCGTGCGCGGCAGCGGCGAGGAAACGCGAGCGGGCCTCGCTGGCCGCTTCCAGTGCGGCGTTCTTGAGCGCCAGTTCACGCGTGGCCTCCTCGATGCGTTCGTGCAGTCCGCGCCGGCTCTCGAACAGCGCCGCGGCGGCGTGGTTGAATCCCCGCTGCAGCTCGCCGATCTCCGTGCGATCGGTTACCGGCACGCTGACCGGCTCGTCCTCCCGGTCCAGTTGGCCCACCGCGCCGGCCAGGCGCCGCAGCGGCGCACTGATCCAGCGCGCCACCTGCCAGCCGATCACCCCGGCCACCAGCAGGCTCAGCAGCAGCGCGACCAGGGCGTGGCGCAGGGTGGCGCGTTGCGCGGTGACGGCGTCGCGCAGGCTCACGTCGACCAGCACCGAGCCCAGCACCCGGGGTGTCGCCTGGTCGTCGTTGTCGACCACTTCGCGCACCACGCTGGTCACGTCGCGCTCGTCGTCGTCGGCGGCGCGATGGTCGGCCAGGATCTGGCCATCGGCGGTGCGGATCTGCACGCGCGTCACGTGGGGCAATTCACCGATCGAGTCGGCGATGCGCAACAACTCGCGCAACCGCATGGCCCGCAGTGGTTGCACGCTCACCGAGGCGGTCTGCGTGGCGATGGCGTCGGCGTTGCTTTGCGCCATCCGGCGCAGGGTGCCCAGTTGGCGCTGGGTGAGCAAAGTAACCAGCAACGCGGCCGTGACCAGGGTGGGCACAAGCGCCACGAAGGCCATGCGCTGGACCAGCGACGTGTGGTGCCACAACCTTGCCAGCCACGAGTTGCCCGCCAGATCCATCGCTCGCCTGCCCCGTCGGTCCGTCCCCGCTTGACACCGTGGTGTCGCCGGGAGACGCGTTGTCCACGCCGCATGCCGTTGCCGGAAATGTAGCGCAACGCCCGCGGGAAAGGGTGGCACGGGGCGACCCGGCAGGGCCTGGCGGTTACTCTCCGGTGCGGCGACGCCGCCAGCGCATCACCCGTTCAAACAGCAGCGGCAACAGGGCGAGCAGGGCGATGGCGCCGAGCGGCAGCAGCACCTCGCGGTGCATGAGCAGGCCGATGCCGATGCTGTCGCTCTCGCCCATCGCGTCGGCCAGGCCGGCGCCGATCGAGGTCTCGAACACCAGCGACACCGTGCCGCCCAGCCAGCTGGCGCCCAGGAACAGCCACAGCGGGCAGCGCAGCCAGGCCAGCGCCACGGTGACCGCGCCGAACGGCAGCACCGGCACGAAGCGCAGGAACAGGGTGTAGCTGACCGGGTGGCGCTCGAAACCGTGGTGCAGGCGTGCGACCAGCGGCGGCGGCTGCGCGCTGCCCGGTCCGAACGCCTGGCGGCTGGCCAGGTACAGAATGAGCGCGCCCAGGGTGATGCCCACCGACGAACTCAGCGTGGCATCGACCACGCCGAAGGCGAAGCCGCCGGCCAGGATGATCACGATGGTGCCGGGGATGCCGGTGGCCACGCCCAGGGTCAGCAGGCCGACGTAGGCCAGCCGGGTCAGCCAGGGATGTTCCGCGATCAGCGCGTGCAGTTCGGCCTGGTGGGCCAGCAGCTCGCGCGGGGTCAGCGCGTGCAGGGAACCGGAGGCAAACAGCGCCACGCCTGCCAGCAGCAGCAGGGCCAGCGGCAGGGCGGCGCGCCAGCGGCTCAATACGGCGTGCCGGTGGCGCCGTAGCTGGCGAGCACCTCGCGGGCCTGGTCGCGCAGGATGTCGCGGCGCACGGCGATGTGGCGCCGGGCCAGTTCACCGATCCAGTCCGCCGGCAGCGGACCCTCGTCGAACGCCGTGAGTTCTTCCACGTCCTCCGCGCGCGCGCCGATCAGCAACTCGTCGATGCCCGCCCACACGCTGGCGCCGTAGCACTGGCAGCACGGCTGCGAGCTGGTGGCCAGCACGTAGTGGCTGCCGTCCTCGTTGAGGCGGTGCCGGCCGAGGCGCTGCTGCGCGATCATGATCACCATCATTTCCGCGTGGGCGACCGAGCAGCTCTGCGGCACCACGCGGTTGACGCCGACGGCCACCAGCCGCCCGCTGTGGTTGTTGAACACCGCAGCGCCGAACGGCCCGCCGCCGCCGCGCTCGACGTTCTGGCGCGACAGCTCGATGGCCAGCGCCACGCGCTCCTCGTCGCCGTGGTAGCGCTTGTTGGTGTCGGCCACGTCGCCGATCCAGGGCGGCAGGGTCAGGTGGATCTGCAGCGGCAGCATCGCGGTCTTCCTATTGCCCGGCCGCGCGTGCCCACACGTCGCGCAGGGTGACGGTGCGGTTGAACACCGGGGCGTCGGCGCGGTGATCGTGGCGATCGGCGACGAAGTAACCCAGCCGCTCGAACTGGAAACGCTGCTCGGGTTCGACCTTCGCGGCGGCGGGCTCCAGCCAGCCGTGGACCACCCGCTTGGCCTCGGGGTTGATGTGTTCCAGCCAGTTCTTGCCATCGTCCTCGCCATCGGGCGCGGCCACGCTGAACAGGCGGTCGTACAGGCGTACCTCCGCGGCCACCGCGTGCCTGGCGCTGACCCAGTGGATGGTGCCTTTCACCTTGCGGTCGGCGCCGGGCAGGCCGTGGCGCGTGTCCGGGTCGAGCGTGCCGCGCAGTTCGGTCACATTGCCCGCGGCGTCCTTGATCACGTCGGTGCACTTGACGATGCCGACGCCGCGCAGGCGCACCTCGCCATCCGGCTTCAGCCGGTGGAAGCCCTTCGGCGGCACCTCGGCGAAATCGTCGCGCTCGATCCACACCTCGCGCGCGAACGGCACCTGGCGGGTACCGAAGCTTTCGTCCTTGGGATGGTTGGGGAAGGCCAGGGTTTCCTCGTGGCCCTCGGGCAGGTTGGTCAGCACCAGCTTGAGCGGGTCCAGCACCGCCATGCGCCGCGCGGCGGTGGCGTCCAGATCCTCGCGGATGCAGCCTTCCAGCACGGCGTAGTCGATCACGCTGTTCTGCTTGGAGACGCCGACGCGCTCGATCAGCAAGCGCAGGCCGGCCGGGGTGAAGCCCCGCCGGCGCAGGCCGCGCAAGGTGTTCATGCGCGGGTCGTCCCAGCCGTCGACGAAGTTCTCGCTGACCAGCTGCGCCAGCTTGCGCTTGCTGGTGATGCAGTAGCTGAGGTTGAGCCGGGAGAACTCGATCTGCCGCGGCTTGGCCGGTTTCGCCTCCAGGCCGGCCTCGACCACCGACTGCCACAGCTGCGGGTTCGCCGGCAGGTCCACGTTGTCCACGCACCAGTCGTACAGCGGCCGGTGATCCTCGAACTCCAGCGTGCACAGCGAGTGGGTGATGCCTTCCATCGCGTCGGACAGCGCGTGCGCGTAGTCGTACATCGGGTAGATCGGCCACGCGTCGCCGGTGTTCTGGTGGGGGATCTTGCGGATGCGGTACAGCGCCGGGTCGCGCAGGTTGATGTTGCCGGCGGCCATGTCGATCTTCGCGCGCAGGGTCTTGCTGCCGTCGGCGAACTCGCCGGCGCGCATGCGCTTGAACAGGTCGAGGTTTTCCTCGATCGAGCGCTCGCGGTACGGCGAGTTGCGGCCCGGTTCGGTCAGCGTGCCGCGATACGCGCGCACCTGATCGGCGTCAAGATCGTCCACGTAGGCCTTGCCATCCTCGATCAGCTTGAGCGCGCCGCGGTAGAACACGTCGAAATAGTCCGAGGCGTGGCGCAGCTCGTGCCATTCGAAGCCGAGCCAGCGCACGTCCTCCTTGATGCCCTCCACGAACTCGGGGTCTTCCCGGCCCGGGTTGGTGTCGTCCAGGCGCAGGTTGCACCAGCCGTCGAACTCGCCGGCGATGCCGAAGGAGAGGCAGATCGCCTTGGCGTGGCCGATGTGCAGGTAGCCGTTCGGCTCCGGCGGGAAGCGGGTGTGGATCTGGCGATGCTTGCCCGAGGCCAGGTCGTCGCGCACGATCTGCCGGATGAAATCCTGCGGTGCGGAGGCGGGGTTGGAGGCGGGGTGGTCGGTCGGCATCGAGTGACGCTCGCACGCGGTGGTGGAAACCGCCAAGTTTACCCTGTCGCCGGCCCCCGGCGCAGGCCGCCGCGGCCTTGCCCCGCGCGGCGTCGCGGGGTAGCTTGCCGGTCATGCACACCGTCTATCGCGCGCAGAACCTGTTCGACGCCCATCTGGTCAAGGATGCGCTGGAGGCGGTGGAGATCCCCGCGTTCATTGCCGGCGAATACCTCACTGGCGGCGTGGGCCAGTTGCCGGCGATGGACTACATCGCGGTGATGGTGCCCGAATCGGGCCTGGCGCGGGCGCAGGACGTGGTGCGCGAGGTCGAGGCGATGCTGGGCGAGGCCCCCCACGCGATCGACGAGCTGCCCGACGATCCGCTGGCCGCGCCCTGCTGAACGGCGTGGCCCGCTTCCGCCAACACGCCCGCCGCGGCCACCGCATCGCCCCGTCACGCGCGGCATACTCGCCGGCACCGCGACCCGCCCCGACTGCCGGGAACTTCCGATGCACCCCGCTCACATCCGCCTGATCGCCCCCTCCGGCCACGCGCATGACCCCGCCGCGATGGCACGCGGCGTGGCGCGCCTGCGCCAGGCCGGCTGCACGGTGGATGGCGAGGAAGTGCTGGGCCGTTTCGCGCTGCGCTTCGCCGGCAGCGACGCGGAGCGGGCGGCCGACATCAATGCGCTGGCGACGGCGGCGGTGCTGCCGGACATGGCCCTGACCACCCGCGGCGGCTACGGCGCGGCGCGATTGCTGGCGCAGCTGGATTACGCGGCGCTGCGCGAGCGCCTGCACGGCGCGCCGATCGCGCTGGTGGGCCACAGCGATTTCACCGCGCTGCAACTGGCGCTGCACGCGAAGAGCGGCCTGTGCACCTTCAGCGGGCCGCTGCTGGCCGACCTGGGGGCCGCGGTGCCCGACGAGTTCAGCTGGCGCCAGTTCTGGAACACGCTGACCGCGCCGGCCGCCAGCGTGGCCTGGACGACTTCCGCCCGTGCCGGGCTCGACCTGCACGGCCCGCTGTGGGGCGGCAACCTGGCGATGCTGTGCAGCCTGCTGGGCACGCCGTACTTTCCGGCCATCGACGATGGCATCCTGTTCGTCGAGGACGTCGGCGAGGCGCCGTACCGGGTGGAGCGCATGCTCTACCAGTTGCATCTGTCCGGCGTGCTGGGGCGGCAGCAGGCGTTGCTGCTGGGCAGCTTCAGCCAGTGCGCGCCGGGTCATCGCGACAACGGCTACGAACTGCGCGACGCGTTCGCCCAGATCGGCGCCGTGGCGGGGATTCCGCTGGTCGACGGATTGCCGCACGGCCACGGCGCCGAGCAGCTCACGCTGCCGTTCGGCGCCGCCGCGCAGCTGCGCGTCGAGGGCGGCCGCGCGCGGCTGGAATTCGGCGGCTATCCCCACCTCGATTGCGCCAACCCGGCCGGCCCGCCCGAAAACCCGTAAAATGGCCGGCCCGCACGGGTCCCGCGCCCAGGAAGCAGATCATGAAGACCATCGAAGGCGATTTCGCCACGCCCAACGGCCGCTTTGCCATCGTCGCCGGCCGCTTCAACGGTTTCGTGGTGGAGCCGCTGGTCGCCGGAGCGCGCGACGCGCTGCTGCGCCACGGCGTGGCGGATGACGCGATCGAGCTGGTGCGCGTGCCCGGCGCCTGGGAGATCGCGCTGGTCGCGCACAAGCTGGCACACTCGGGCGAGTACGCGGCGGTGATCGCGCTGGGCGCGGTGATCCGCGGCGCCACCCCGCACTTCGACTTCGTCGCCGGCGAATGCGCCAAGGGCCTGGCCTCGGCCGCGCTGGGCTCCGGCGTGCCGGTGGCGTTCGGCGTGCTGACCACCGACTCCATCGAGCAGGCGATCGAGCGCGCCGGCACCAAGGCCGGCAACAAGGGCGCCGACGCCGCGCTGGCGGCGCTGGAGATGGCCAATCTCTACCGGAAACTCGGATGAGCGCCCGTGTCCACGGCCTCGACCTGCAGGCGCGCTCGCGGGCGCGCCGCCGCGCGTTGCAGGCGCTTTACGCGTGGCAACTCAGCGGCAGCCACATGAACGCGGTGATCGAACAGTTCCGCCACGAGCAGGACATGGAAGTGGCCGACCTCGAGTATTTCGAGGATCTGCTGCACGGCGTCGAGCAGCACGTCGACGAGCTCGACGCCTGCCTGCGCCCGCACCTGGATCGCGAGGTGGCGCAGGTCGATCCGATCGAACGCGCCGCGCTGCGGCTGGCGGCCTACGAGTTGAAGCATCGCCCCGACGTGCCGTACCGCGTGGTGCTGAACGAGGCGATCGAGGTGACCAAGCGCTTCGGCGCCGACCACGGCCACAGCTACGTCAACGGCGTGCTGGACAAGCTGGCCGCCGAGCTGCGCGCGCTCGAGAAGGGCGCTTGATGCAGCGCGCCGTCGTGCCTGCGGGCATCGATCCGGTGCCTCCGCTCGAAACCGCGCGCCTGCGCCTGCGCGGCCATCGCGCCGGCGACCACGATGCGCTGCTCGCGATCTGGTCCGATCCGGTCGTGGTGCGTTACATCGGCGGCCGCCCGTCCACGCGGCAGGAAGCCTGGTTGCGGCTGCTGCGCTACCCCGGCCTGTGGTGCGTGCTCGGCTACGGCTACTGGGCGATCGAGGAGAAATCCAGCGGCCGTTGCATCGGCGACATCGGCTACGCCGATTTCCGGCGCGAGATCGAACCCTCGCTCGAAGGCATGCCCGAACTCGGCTGGGTGCTGGCCGCCGACAGTCACGGCAAGGGTTACGCCAGCGAAGCGCTGGCGGCGGTGCTGGCCTGGGGCCAGGCGCATCTGGGCGACCACACCGCGGTATGCATCATCGATCCGGACAACGCCGCCTCGATCCGCCTTGCCGAAAAGGCCGGCTTTGCGCTGCGCCAGCAGACCACCTACATGGGCGACCCGGTGCTGCTGTTCACGCGCTGACGGGCCCGGCAACAGAGGCGAGCGACGCTGATGGAATTCGACCTGATCGAGCTGATCCGGCAGCGCACCGTGCAGGCGCGCGACGACGTGCGGCTGGGCATCGGCGACGACGCGGCCGTGCTCGCCGTGCCCGCCGGGCAGGAGCTGGCGATGGCGATCGACACGCTGGTCGAAGGCGTGCATTTTCCGCGCGGTACCGATCCGGCCGACATCGGCTGGAAGGCGCTGGTGGTGAACCTCTCCGACCTGGCGGCGATGGGTGCCACGCCGGCCTGGGCGCTGCTGGGGCTGACCCTGCCGCAGGCGGATCGCGCCTTCGTCGAAGGCTTCGTCGACGGATTTTCGCGGCTGGCCGCTGTGCACCGGCTGGCGCTGGTCGGTGGCGATACCACGCGCGGCCCGCTGACCGTGAGCGTCGCGGTGCACGGCTTCGTGCCGCCGGGCAAGGCATTGACCCGGGCCGGTGCGCGCGTGGGCGACGCGGTGCTGGTCACCGGCACGCTGGGCGATGCCGCCGCCGGCCTGAACGTGCTGCAGCAATGGCGCCGTGAAGAGGATGATCGCGGCCAGTTGCGCGACTACCTCGTCGAACGGCTGAACCGGCCGACGCCGCGGCTGGCCGCCGGTGTCGCGCTGCGTGGGCAGGCGCATGCCTGCGTCGACGTTTCCGACGGCCTGCTCGCCGACCTGGGCCACATCTGCGCCGCCAGCGGCGTGGGCGCCGAGATCGACGCGGCGCTGCTGCCGCGCTCGTCGGCGTTGCTGGGTCTGTACGACGACGCCACCGCGCTGCACTTTGCGCTGGGCGGCGGCGACGACTACGAACTGTGTTTCTGCGTGCCGCCCGACCGCTTGAGCCAGGTGCAGGGCGATCTGTCCCGGCTGGGCTGCGGGGTGACCCGCATCGGCCGCATCGTGGCCGGTGCCGGCGTGCGCGTGCGTGGCCACGACGGTGGCTGGATGGAGCCCGGCACGGCGGGCTGGGAGCATTTCGCGTGAATGACAGAAAACGCCTGGGCGCCGCGCAACGGCGCGCGCTGCTGGCCTCGCCGTGGGGCTGGCTCGCCTGCGGTTTCGGTTCCGGGCTGGCACCGCTGGCGCAAGGCACCTTCGGTTCGCTGGCCGCGCTGCTACCGTGGCTGGCGCTGCGCGGCCTGCCCGCATGGGGCTACCTGCTGGTGCTGCTGGCGGGTTTCGCCATCGGCGTGCGCGCCTGCGACGTGGCCGGCCGCGCGCTCGGCGTGGACGACCACCGCAGCCTGGTCTGGGACGAGTTCATCGGCCAGTGGCTGGCCCTGCTGCCGTTGCTCGGCGCGCTGCTTCCTGCGGACGGCCTCGCGTGGTGGATGCCGCTGGCGGGGTTTGCGCTGTTCCGCCTGTTCGACGTCTGGAAACCATGGCCGATCCGCTGGCTGGACCGGCGCGTCAAGGGCGGCTTCGGCGTGATGATCGACGATGCGATTGCCGGCGTGTTCGCCGCGATCGTGCTGGCCGTGCTGCTGCAGGCGCGGCACTGAAGCCAGGCCCGATCTCACCCGCTCGCGCGATGCCGCGCCGGCCTTCACGCAATGCAGAGCCGCGCTGGCTGATGATGCGACTTTGCAACGGAGGAGAACGGTCGATGAACGCAAAACTGAGTCTGCTTGCTGCCGCCTGTGCGCTGGCGCTGGCCGCCTGCAGCGACAACTCGTCGTCGCCGGCGACATCCGAGTCGGCGCCGGCCCCGTCCGCCACCACGACCCCGGCCCAGGCTCCGGTGGCGATGACGCCCGCTCCGGCGACGACCGCCGCCGGCATGGCCAACGCGCCTGCCGGGTCGGCCATGGACACCAGCAAGGGCACCGCGGTGGTCACCGATTGCGCCACCGAGATCGAGGGTTCGGACGCGATGCAGTACAACGTGTCCTCCATCGTGGTGCCTTCCTCGTGCAAGGACTTCAAGATCACGCTCAAGCACACCGGCACCATGCCGGTCACCGCGATGGGCCATGACGTGGTGATCACCAAACAGTCCGACATGCAGGCCGTGGATGCCGACGGCGTTGCCGCGGGCGCGGCCGCCGGCTACGTCAAGGCGGACGACTCGCGCGTGATCGCCCACACCAAGCTGATCGGCGGTGGCGAGACCACCTCGGTGAGTTTCCCGGTCAGCAAGATCCAGGGTGACGGTCCGTACGTGTTCTTCTGCAGCTTCCCGGGCCACTCGGCCCTGATGAAGGGCAGCATCAGCGTCCAGTAACCGGCGCGCCGGGTTCCGGCCCGGTCAGGCGGCCGGAACCCCTGGCCCGCGCGCGGCGGCATCGAGTGTCGCCGCGACGGCGGATTCCGGCACCGCGGCGACGATCTCCGCGCGACCGATGCCGCGCCACAGGATCAGGCGCAACTGGCCGGCGGCGTTCTTCTTGTCCAGCCGCATCCATTGCAGCAGCCGCGCCGTGTCCATCCCCGCCGGGATCGCCAGCGGCAGGCCGAGCGTGCGCAGCAACCGTTCCAGCCGCGCGGTGTCGCCGGGTTCGCTCATGCCGGAGCGTTCGGACAATTGCGCGGCCAGCAGCATGCCGATCGCCACCGCCTCGCCGTGCAGCAGGCTGGTGTAGTGGCCCGCGGTTTCCAGTGCGTGGCCGAAGGTGTGGCCGAAGTTGAGCAGGGCGCGTTCACCCTGCTCGGTCTCGTCGCGCGCCACCACGCCGGCCTTGTACTGCACCTTGCGCGCGATGGCTTCCAGCACGGTGTCGACGTCGCGCGCGGCCAGCGCGTCGGCGTGCTGCTCCAGCCACACGAAGAACGTCTCGTCGCCGATCGCTGCGCCCTTGACCACCTCGGCGAGCCCGGCGCGGTATTCGCGCGCGGGCAGGGTGGCCAGCGTGTCGATGTCGGCGATCACCGCACGCGGCTGGTGGAAGGCGCCGGCCAGGTTCTTGCCCACCGGCAGGTTCACCCCGGTCTTGCCGCCGACCGAGGAGTCGACCATCGCCAGCAAGGTGGTCGGCATCTGGATGAAGTCGATGCCGCGCATCCAGCACGCGGCGCTGAAGCCGGCGAGGTCGCCGACCACGCCGCCGCCCAGGGCGATCACGCAGGCGTCGCGGGTGGCGCCGAGCTGGCCCAGCGCGTCCAGCACGCGGCCGACATTGGCGAAACTCTTGTGCACCTCGCCGTCGTCCAGCAGGAACGACGACCAGTGCAAGCCCTCCAGCCCCGCCTCGACCCGCTCCAGGTACAGCGGCGCCACCGTGGTGTTGCTGACCACCAACGCATGGCGCCCGCGCAGCAGCGGGCGCCAGCGCGCCGGATCGTCGAGCAGGCCGCTGCCGATCCATACCGGGTAGCTGCGCAGGCCGAGCGCGACGTTGATGCTGTGCAAGGGGGGCTTGTTCATGCGTGCTGCGCGGGACGGGAAGAAGGGTCGCGTTGCCAGTGCGCGTCGATCAGTTCGATGCATCGTTCGCTGGCGGCGCCGACGCTGCCATGGTGGCCGGGCACGACGAGGTCGGCAAGGTCGCGGTAGATCGGCTCGCGCACCGCGGCCATCGCCTGCAGGCGTGCGAGGCGATCGGGCACGGCCAGCAGCGGGCGGCGATGGTCGCGTTCGAGTCGTTCAAGCTGTTGCTCGACGCTGGCCTGCAGCCACACCACGAAACCGCGGTGGCTCAGCCAGCGGCGATTGTCGCTCGCCAGCACGGCGCCCGCGCCGGTCGCCAGCAGCATGCCGCAGCGCCGGCTCAGCGCGTCCAGCTGCGCGCTCTCGCGCTGGCGGAAGCCGGCTTCGCCCTCGAGCTCGAACACCGTGCCCACGTCCACGCCGCAATGCTGCTCGACCTGCTGGTCGAGATCGACGAACGAGAGCCCATAATGCACGGCGAGCCGCCTGCCGACCGAGGTCTTGCCGGCACCGGTCGGACCGACGATGAACAGGTTGCACGACGGATTCATGGCGTGATGCTAACAGGCGCCGAAGGAGGGTTGCGGTGAGCGAGCGGGTACTGCTGGCCGGTTGCGGCGATCTCGGCCTGCGCGTGGCACGGCGGCTGCGCGCGCGCGGCGACGAGGTGTGGGCGTTGCGCCGGCGACCGCCGGTGGCGGACGAACCGGGCGTGCACTGGCTGCAGGCGGATCTCACCCGGCCGGACAGCCTCGCCGCGTTGCCGCGCGCGTTCACCCGGATGGTCTACTCGCCCACGCCCGACCATCGCGACGCCGCGGCCTATCGCGCGATCTTCGTCGACGGGCTGCGCCACCTGCTGGCCGCGCTCGACGGCGGCGCGCTGCGGCGCGTGCTGCTGGTGTCCTCCAGCGCGGTGTATGGCGCCCACGGCGGGGAGTGGGTGGACGAGGACACGCCACCTGATCCGCCCGGCTTCAACGGCACCAGCCTGCTCGAGGCCGAACGCTGGCTGGCGGCGCAGCCGTTGCCGTCTGTGACGCTGCGCCTGGCCGGGCTGTACGGGCCGGGCCGCACCCAGTTGTTGGAACGCCTGCGCGCCGGCACGGTACAGGTGCCGCGCGCCACGCCGCATTGGGCCAACCGGATCCACGTCGACGACGCGGCCGCGGCGATCGTCCATCTGCTGGCGCTCGACGATCCGCAGGCGTGCTATCTCGGCGTGGACGACACGCCGCTGCCGCTGGACCTGCTGTACGACCACCTGGCGCGACTGCTCGGCGTGCCCCCGCCGGCCGCCGGGCCGCCCCCACCGGGCGTCGGCAGCAAGCGCCTGAGCAATGCGCGGCTGCGCGCCAGCGGTTTCGCGCCGCGCTGGCCGGATGCGCGCGTCGGCTACGCGGCGTTGCTCGACACCTGATCCTCGTTCCACCCGCCACCCAGGAGAGCCTCATGACTGCATCCATCCCGCACCACCAGGTCAGCACCGGCAACGACATCCCCGGTTGCCGCATCGTGCGTTCGTTCGGCATCGTGCGCGGCATCACCGTGCGCTCGCGCAGCGTGGTCGGCAACCTCGGCGCGGCGCTGCAGACCATCGTCGGCGGCAACATCTCGATTTACACGGAACTGTGCGAGAAGGCGCGCGAGGAAGCGTTCGAACTGATGCTGCAGCACGCCGCCGCGATGGGTGCCAACGCGGTGGTGGCGATGCGCTACGACGCCAACGACGTGGCCCAGGGCGTCACCGAGGTTCTCGCCTACGGCACCGCGGTGCAGGTGCAGCCCGCCTGAAGGCGTGACGCGGTGCGGCTTGTGCCGGGCCGCGCGTGCGGGCCAGACTCGGGCTTCGGGACAGGGAGCGCCGCGTGCCGCCTGCACGCCCCGGACGGGAGATTCACGCCATGTCAGTAGCCAAGGTCATCGAAATCAACGCGTCGTCGAAGCAAGGTATCGAGGACGCCGTGCAGCACGGCCTGCGCAAGGCCGGCGAGTCGGTGAAGCGGATCAAGGGCGCCTGGATCAACGAGATCAAGGTGGTCACCGCCGACGACGGCAGCGTCACCGAGTGGCGGGTCAACATGAAGGTCAACTTCGTCGTCGACTGAGCGCGGCCCGGGCATCGGGGCAGCGGCGCCGATGCCCGTCAGCCGTGGGTGAGCCCGGTCACGTGGCGGTCGTCGTCGTATTCCACCACCGTGTCGGCCAGCGCGGGCAATGTCGCCAGGGCGTGGCGACTGAGGCGCTCGAAATGCATCAGGAAGCGGCCCATGCTGGCCGCGTCCATCGCCAGCGGCGCGTGGCGTGCCACCAGCTCCTCTTCCTGCTCGCCACGCCAGCGGCGCACGATGTCCCAGTTCGGGGCCTGCAGCACGATCAGGGCATCGAACTTGCGCCACAGCGGCTGGTAGCCGCGCAACTGCTTGTTGACCCAGTGCCGCCAGGTGCCGTCCGGGTCCTCGTCGCGTTCCAGCGCGTTGATCGGGCGGGCCAGCGCGGACAGCGGCTGCGGGCGGATGCCCAGCGCCCAGCCCTCCACGATCACCAGCGCGGGGCGCCGGGTGATGCGCGGCCAGCGCGAGGGCGGCAGCCGCGTGTCGCGGCCCTTGTCGAAGCGCGGATGGGTCACCGCCAGCCGGTCGGAGGCGTGCGGCACGGCGGCCAGTACCGACAGCAGCAGCTCGATCTCGTGGGTGCCCGGCACGCCGCGCGAGCGCAGCAGCGGGTGCACGTCGCGCGCCAGCGCCTCGCGTTCGCTGCGGGCGTAGTAGAAGTCGTCCAGCGAGAGCACCTCGGTGGCCCAGCCGCGCGCCTTGGCCTGGGCCTTCATCACCCGCGCCAGCGTGCTCTTGCCGCTGCCCTGCAGGCCCGAGAGGCCCAGGATGTAGGGCCGCCGCGAGCGCGCGATGCGCCCGGCGTACTGGTCCAGCAGGTGCCCGGCCAGCGCCTCGTTCTGCTGTTGCGCCAGCGACATCACCGGCGGCGGCTCCCGCACCGGCCCGGGCCGGTGCGACGGCATTCCGGCGCACAACCATTGCCGCCATTTTCACCTGGCGTGGAGAAGCATCGCGCCGTTGCCGCCGGGGGCGGGACGCGGGGTGCGGGGTTCATTGCACTATCATCGGACAGTTTCATTCGCTCCATGATGGCGCGCTTTGGCCACGACGCAAAAGGGAAGTTTCACACATCATGCTCAAACCTGAAATCCTGGACACTTTCAACCGGCTGCTGGACGAGGCCAGGGCCAGCGGCGACCCCGAACCCACCGCGATGAACCTGGCCACGACGGAAAGCTCCGGTCGGGTCGCCTCGCGCATCGTGCTCCTGAAGGGCGTCGACGAGCGCGGTTTCCGCTTTTTCAGCAACTACCAGAGCGACAAGGGCGGTCAACTGGAGGCGCACGCGCAGGTCGCGTTGTGCTTCCACTGGAAACACGTGCGCCAGGGCGTGCAGGTGCGCGTCGAAGGAGTCGCGCGGAAATTGCAGGAGGAGGAGTCTGATACCTACTTCGCCAGCCGCCCGCGCGGCAGCCAGATCGGTGCCTGGGCCTCGCTGCAGTCGCAGACCCTGCCCGACCGCGAAACCTTCGAGCGGCGCGTGCAGCACTACGAGGAAGAGTTCGCCGGGCGCGACGTCAGCCGGCCGCCGCACTGGGGCGGTTACCTGGTGGAACCGGACATGATCGAGTTCTGGTACGGCGCCGAGTTCCGCCTGCACGAGCGGGTGCGCTGGAGCCGTCACGGGCAGACCTGGACCAGCCGGCTGCTGTACCCGTGAGCGCGCCGGTGGTGGTCGTGCAGAGCGAGTTCGTGGTCGACACCCGCGGCCGCGGCTTCCACGACATCACGGCCAAGGTGGCCGATGCGGTGGCGGCCAGCACGGTGCGGCTCGGCACCGCGCTGGTGTTCACGCCGCATACCAGTTGTTCGCTGCTGCTCGGCGAGAACGCCGATCCCACCGTGCGCGCCGATCTCGAGCGCTGGTTCGCCCGCGCGGTGCAGGACGGCGATCCGCTTTTCCGGCACGACGCCGAAGGCCCCGACGACATGCCGGCGCACGTGCGCTCGATCCTCACCGGGGTCAGCCTCGGCGTGCCGGTGGGCAACGGCACGCCGACCCTCGGCACCTGGCAGGGCATCTACCTGTGGGAACACCGCCATGCGGCGCACCGGCGGCGAGTGGTGGTGACCGTGACGGGCGCGCCTGCCGACTGAGCCCGCTCAGAGCAGGCGCATCAGTTCCTTCATCAACGGCAGCCGGCGCACGCGCACGGCGCTGGCGCGGAACACCGCGTTGGCCAGCGCGGGCGCGGCGCTGGGCATGGCCAGGAAGCTCGCGCCGCAGGGTTCGCGGTCGCCGGGCACGGTGATCACTTCCACCTCGCGCGGCAGCTGGGTCATGGTCGCCAGCGGGTAATCCTTGTAGCCGTGCTGCTGGACCTGGCCCTCCTTGAAGGTGATCGCCGGGTGCAGCGCGAGCGACAGGGCGTCCAGCGTGGCGCCGGCGATCTGCCCTTCCAGGCCCAGCGGATTCACCACGCGGCCGACGTCGACCGCGCAGGCGACGCGCCGGATCACCAGCGTCTGGCCCTGCAGCGCCACTTCCACCGCGTGCGCCACGTAGGCGCCGTCGACGTGCCAGCAGGCCAGGCCCAGCCCGTTGATGCTGTGCAGCCAGTTCTTCCACACGATGCGGTCGGCCACCAGCTGCAGCACGTTGCGCAGGCGCCCGACGTCGAGCGTGGCGCCGCCGCCCAGGGGCAACTGGCGCGGTTCGCCGAGGATGCGCAGGCGCGTCTTCAGCGGGTCCTCGCGCAGCTGGTGGGCGATCTCGTCGATGAAGCTTTCCACCGCGAACGCGTTGCTCACGTGCGGCATGCCGCGGAACGGTCCGCGCGGCATCGCCGAGGCCTGCGCGTACCAGTCGCTGCGGTAGTTCGGCACCAGGCCGGCGGGCAGCTGGTCGGCGCGCAGCTCCGAGCGCCACAGGCGATCCTCCGGCACGCCGCGCAGGCTGCCCGCCGGGGCGCTGACCATGCGCTGGCTCCAGCCGATCAGCTGACGCTTGCGGTCGATGACCGCGCGCAGCTGGTGCACGCAGCCGGAGCGGTAGAAATCGTGGGCGAAATCCTCGTCGCGGGTCCACAGCAGGCGCACCGGCTTGCCCACCGCCTGGGCCAGGATCACCGCCTCGGCGACGAAATCGTGGTCCAGCCGGCGGCCGTAGCCGCCGCCCACGCGCGGCACGCGGATGTCGATCTGCGCGGGCTGAAGCCCGGTCAGGTGCTGCACCACGGCCCAGGCCTTCTGCGGCGCCTGGGTCGGCACCACCAGGCTGGCGCGGTCCTTCTCCAGCCGCACCAGGCAGTTCATCGGTTCGGCGGTGGCGTGGGCCAGCCACGGCTGCACGTAGGTGGCTTCGAGGCGGCGCGCGGCTTTCTTGCCGGCCGCGTCGACGTCGCCATCGTCGCGTACCCGCGTGGTCGGCGCCGCCGTTCCGGCCAGGATGGCTTGCGCCTGCTGTTCCAGGGCGCTGCTGCTTTCCTCGGCGCTGGGGCCGGGTTTCCATTCGAGCTTGAGCCTGGCGCGACCCTGCAGCGCGGCCCAGGTGTCGGTGGCCAGCACGGCGACGGCCGGGGCGATCACCGTCATGCCGCGCGGCTGCCCCGGTTCCGGCTTGAGCTGGATCACCTTGACCACGCCGGCGTGCGCCAGCGCGTCGCTGGTATCGATTCGCGCGAGGGTGCCGTCCGGCCACGGGCAGTGCACCAGCACGGCGACCAGCGCATCGCCCAGATGTTCGTCGATCGCATAGCGCGCCCGGCCCGTGACGATGTCTGCGGCGTCGACGTCGCCGGCCGGCCGGCCGATCAGCTGGTAGCTGCTGGCGGCCTTCACCGGCGGGGCCTGCTTCGGCAGGGCGACCTGGCTGGCGTCGGCGGCCAGGGCGCCGTAGGTGGCGCGGCGGCCGTCCGGGGCAATCACTGTGCCGGCATCGCAGCGCAATCGGTTGGCAGGAACGCCCAGCCGCCGCGCCGCCGCCTGCAGCAGCAGCCAGCGCGCCAGCGCGCCGACCTGGCGCAGGTCGCGCCACGCGGCGGGGATGGAATTGCCGGTGCCGCCCACTTGGTGGCCGTAGGTCCACTTCGGCCGGCCGTTGTCGTTGCTGACACCCAAACCCAGCGCCACCACGCGGACCTGGTTCCAGTCGGCGTCCAGTTCGTCGGCGATGATCCGCGGCAGCGCCGTGGCCACGCCGGTGCCGGTGTCCGGATCGCGCGCGCCGATCAGCACCTTGCCGTCGGCATCGATGCGCACGTAGGCGCCGAGGTCGTGGAAGTCGTCGCCGAGCAGGGCCGGCGGCAGGGGCGCATCGGCGGCCTCGGCCAGGCGGATGCCGACCACCAGTGCGCCGGCGGTGCCGGCCAGCACCTGCAGGAAGCGGCGGCGGTCGAGCCGGATCACGGGCTCGCGCGGCTCCGCGCTCACGGCTGGCCCGCCTTGCCGGCGGCGGCCCGCCTGATCGCGCGGCGCACGCGGGTCTGGCAGCCGCAGCGGCACAGGTTGGGCAGCTGGTCGATGTCGTTGTCGTCGGGCCTGGGCTTGCGCCGCAGCAGCGCGACCCCGGCGATCAGCCAGCCCGGCGTGCAGTAGCCGCAGCCGATCGCGTCCTCGTCGATGAAGGCCTGCTGCAGCGGATGCAGGCTGCCGTCGGCGGCGGCCAGCCCTTCCACCGTGGTCACCGACTTGCCCGCCAGCGTGTGCATGGCCACGGTGTTCGCGGAAACCGCGGCGTCGCCGACCAGCACCAGGTCGGCGCCGTTCCCGCCGCCGTACTTGGTGCCGGTCAGCCTCAATACGTCGCGCAGGTACCACAGCAGCGGCATCTGCGGGTCGCCGGTATGGCGGAACGACTCGCCGTTGATCTGCACGTCGATGCCCCCGCGCGCCTTCTCGGGCACGATGGCGCTGGCCGGTTCAGCCGGCAGGGCGTGGGCTTGGAGCATCGGCGGTTCTCCCGGGTGTCGTCTCCCTATTGTGGCATTGCCGTGTGGTTGCGGCAGCCACGCCGCCGCGCGCCGTTCATCGGGCGACAGGCGCCGCGCCCGGGCTCGCACGCGAGTGCCTGGGCGCGGCGTGCGGTCAGAACTCCTGCCAGGCCGGTTGCATGCCCGCACCCGCGACGTTTTCCGGCACGGCGGCTGGCGCCGTCGGCGGTGGCGCGCGGGCGGGTTCGATGGCGGCGACGGGCGTTTCCTCCGCCTCGCCGGAAAGCTTGAAGAAGGCCACCTGCTGCAGCAGCATCGCGGCCTGCTCGCGCATGGCGCGGCTGGCGGCGGAGGCCTGCTCGACCAGGGCCGCGTTCTGTTGCGTGCTCTCGTCCATGTCGGTGACGGTCTGGCTCACTTCGCTGATCCCGGCGGCCTGCTCGTGGCTGGCCGCGACGATGTCGGCGACGGTGTCGGTAACCTGCTTCACGCCCTCGATGATCTCGCCGAGCGTGCGCCCGGAGCGCGCCACCAGTTCGCTGCCGGCGGTGACCTTGCCGACGCTGTCGTCGATCAGCCCCTTGATCTCCCTGGCCGCGCCGGCCGAACGCTGGGCCAGGCTGCGCACTTCGCCGGCGACCACGGCGAAGCCGCGGCCCTGTTCGCCGGCGCGGGCCGCTTCCACTGCGGCGTTGAGCGCCAGCAGGTTGGTCTGGAACGCGATCTCGTCGATCAGGCCGACGATGTCGGCGATGCGCCGGCTGGAGCTCTTGATCGCCTGCATCGCCTCGTGCGTGTCGCTCATCACCTGGCCGCCTTCCTCGGCCTTGCGGCGCGCGTCGCGGGTGATCCGCTCGGCCTCGCTGGCGTTGCCGGCGTTGCGCTTGACCGAGGCGGTCATCTGCTCCATCGAGGCGGCGGTCTCTTCCAGCGCGGCGGCTTGGGTCTGGGTGCGGCGCGAGAGGTCGTCATTGCCTTGCGCGATCTGCGCGGAGGCGTCGCCGACTTCCTGCGACACGCTGCGGATCGAGCCCACGATCTGCGCCAGTTGCGTGGCCATGGCGCGCAGCTTGCCCAGCACCGAACGCGGGTCGGCCTGCTGCAGGTCGTCCCGCGTGTGCAGGTCGCCGGCGGCGATGCGCTCGACGACGGCGCGCAGGTATTCCGGTTCCGCGCCGAGGTCGCGGGCGATCGCGCGCAGCACCAGCCAGGCGCCGAGCACCAGCGCCAGCACGATGGCGGCGCCCGAAACGGCGTTGGTCAGCATCACCCGGCGCACGCCGACGCGCGAGGTCTCGAGGCGTGATTCCACGCGATGCCGGGCGTCCTTGAGCTCGCCGGCGACGAGGTCGGTGAGCGCCTTCTGCGTCTGCTGCATGGTGCCGACGCGGGCGGCGGTGTCGTCGCGCGTGTCCAGCATGCTCTGCGCCGCCGCGGTCGCGGCGTCGACGTAGGCGGCATACGCCTTGCCGAGGGAATCCGCGGAGCTCTTGCGACCCTCCAGGGCGGCCAGCCGCGCCGACGTGGCGGCGGCTTCGGCAGCGATGTCCTTGACCTCGTCCAGCTTGGTCTTGTCGCCTTCGGCGACCGCGCTCTGGGTGGTCTGGGTGGTGCGTTGGACCAGCTCGTCGAGGCGGTTTACGCCTTCCAGGTACGGATAATCCACCGCACCCAGGGTCGCTACCGAGGTGGCCGCGTGCGTGGCCAGTGCCCCGCCCACCAGCCAGCCGGCCACGAACAGGACCAGGGTGACGGCGGGCAGCAGCAGGATACGCGTCTTGAACTTCATGGAACTCACTCCGGGAGAGGCCCGCGCCTCATGCGGGGCGCGGGCCGGGGTGTTACGGCAGCCTGGTTACGGCACGGACCGAGCCGTCCACGGCGCTGGCGTCGACGTAGCCGATGGCGTCCGGGTCGGCGGCGACGGCCTTGACCACGGCCGCGTCACTGGGCAGTTCCTTCGGCGGCACGGCGCGGCCGCTGAAGACCAGCCGCGACCACACCGACTTGACCTGGCTGGCCGACTTGCCGGTGGCGGCCTGGTAGAACTTCTCGCGGCCGGGGTTGGCGTCGGCCAGGTCGAACAGCTTGGCGGTGCCGCCGCCGGGCACGCTGGTGGTCTTGCCCAGGTAGAGCGCGGCCACGTCGGCCTTGCCCAGGGTTTTCACCGCGCTTTTGGCGCTGGTGATCACCACCATTTCGGCGAACGCCGGCACGGCGGCGAACATCAGCGCGCCGCCGAGGATGCAGTTGCGAACGATGCGATGCATGGCGATTCCTCAGAAGACAAAGTCGACGACGACGGAGTAGACGTTCACCGCATGGCCGTCGTAAGCCGGCACGACGCCGGAGAAGGTGCCGCCCCGCGCCGAGGGCAGCACGCGGTCGACCTGCGCCTTGAGCGCCACGTTGTTGCGCGCGTCCACCTTCATGCCCAGCGACGTGGTGTGCTGGGAGTTGCTCGCGGCGATGCCGTGCAGGCCCGTGGCCAGCGGCAGCAGCGGGTCGACCGCCGGGATCTGGTAGCTGTCCGTGTCGCTGGCCTTGCTGTAACCGGCCCAGGTGACGTACGGCATGACCTTGCCGAGGCGATAGCCGAAGGTGCCGTACCAGCCGCTGGCATGGCCGAGCAGGCGCGAGGCCGAGCGCAGCTTGGCGTATTCGCCGGTCAGCAGGACGTTGCCCGCGTCGTAGTTGCCGCCGAAGCTGGTGAAGGTGGTGCGCGAGTTGTCCGCCTCGAACTGGTCGACGATGCCGCCGAAGCCCGCCTGCTGCAGGCCGCCGAACAGCTGCTCGGTGCCGCTGCTGCGGTAGCTGACCTTGCCCGTGCTCACGCCGCCGCGCAGGCGCAGGTTGCCGATCTCCCAGGTGGCGTAGCCGCCGACGAGCTGGTTGACCTTCAGCCGGCCGCTGGCATCGGCGCTGTCGGCGATCGGGGTGGAGGCGTGGCCGGCCAGGGCCTGCACGGTCAGGTAGCCGTTGCCCACGTCGTGGTTCCAGCTGACGTCGGCGCCCTCGAAGTTGTCCAGCGGGGCGAGGTTGTAGACCTCCAGCGGCGCACGCACCCACGGGTTGGCGTAGCCGACGTAGCGGTAGTCGGAAACCAGGTAGGCGGGGAAGCCCAGCCGGCCCACGCGCAGCGCCACGCTGTCGGCAAGCTTGTAGCGCAGGAACGCCCACTCCAGCTGGGGCCGGAAGCGACCCTTGGCGTCCTGCATGGCGATGCCTTGCACGGTGGCGCTCAGGGCCGGGCTGAAGGTGAGGTCGAGCTGGCCGCCGATGCGCGAGTCGACCAGGGCCGAACCGCTCTCGCGGGCGCCCTTGAGCTGGTTCGGGTTGGTCAGCCGCACGTCGTCGCTGTCGGTGGCGGCATAACCGAGGGTGCCGAAACCGGACAGGCGATAGCTGAAGCCGTCTTCGGCATGGGCCGCCGAAGCAGCCGCGAGCGACACCGCCAGCACGGCGGCGAGGTGTTTTACTCGGGGGGACATGTTGGGACTCTCGGGGGGAAAGGGGAACGCGCGGATCGCTCCGCGCTGCCCCTCCATCGGCCGCAGGCCGCGAAACTTGAGTCAATGGCTGCGAACCGGCAGCCATTGGCCCCGTGCTTCAGCCCGCGGGCGTGCGCCCGGCGCGGCGGCGCCAGGCGGCATACACCGGAATGCCCGCGGCCATGATCAGCAGGCCCATGCCCGCGTTGCGCGGGTTGTCGAGCAACGTGGCCACCACCACGGCCGATACCGCCGCGATGAACAGCAACGGCAGCCACGGATAGCCGGGGACCCGGAAGCCGGTCCCGGCGGCGCCATGGCGTCGATACCAGAACAGCGTGGCCACGCCGGCCGCGCAGGCCAGCCAGTCGCCGAAGGTGGCGTAGTCCAGCAACTGGCCGTAGCTGCCCGACAGCGCCAGCACGATGGCCCAGCCCGACAACAGCGCCAGCGCGATGTTCGGCGTGCGCCAGCGCGGGTGCAGGCGGGCCACCGCGCCGAAGAACAGGCCGTCCTCGCCCATCACCTGCAGCACGCGGGCGCCGGCGACGAGGGTGATGTTGCAGAAGCCCAGGGTGGAGATCGCCACGCCCAGCGCGATGACCTTCGCCCCCGCCGGACCGACCACCCGCTGCATCACGTCCGCCGCCGGCGCGGTGCTGGCAGCCAGCCCGGCGTGGCCGAGCACGGCCAGGTAGGCGACGTTGACCAGCACGTAGGCGACGATCACCAGGGCCATGCCCAGCGCGAGCGCGCGCGGCAGCGTGCGCTGCGGTTCGCGCACTTCGCCGGCGAGGTTGTTGAGGTAGGTGAAACCGGAGTAGGCGAACAGCACCGGCAGCGCCGCCCCGATGAAACCGACACCATGGCGCGCCGGGTCGGCCGCCAGCACCTGGCCCTGGCCGGCGCCGGCGAAGAACAGTCCGCAGGCCACCAGCACCGCCACCGCCAGCAGTTTCAGCAGCGCGAACAGGTTCTGGATCTGCGCTCCCAGGCGGATGCCGAACAGGTTGATGCCGGTGACGAAGGTAAGCCCCGCCACGGTCAGCGGCAGCGCCCACGCGGGCGACAGCCCGAACAGCGAGGCCGCGTAGCTGGCGAAGATCGTCGCCACCGCGGCGCTGGAGCCGGAGTAGATCACCAGCAGCATGGTCCAGCCGAACAGGAACCCGGCCAGCGGCCCGAACGCCTCGCGCAGGTACACATAGGTGCCGCCGGCATGCGGCCGGCGCGCGCCCAGCTCGGCGTAGCACAGCGCGCCGACCAGGGTGAGCACGCCGGCGGCGACCCACATCAGCAGCAGCGCCAGCCCCGACTCCGTGCGCTGCGCCACGATGCCGGGGTTGAGGAAGATGCCGCCGCCGATGATGCCGCCGACCACCACCAGCGCGGCGTCCCACGGGCGCAGGCTGCGCAGGTAGCTTTCGGGGGACGGGGAGGGAGGCATCGGACGGGTCACGGAAAGGCGGCGCGACAGCATGGCGGCGCGTCGCGCGTTCGGCAAGCTGGGGCGATCAGCCCGCGGCCGTAAGCTGCAACTCGCCGCGCACGCCGATGGCGCAGGCACCGCCGATGGTGACGGCGCCGGTGGCGGCGTCGTGCGTCACCTCGACCAGGCCGTCGCGGCCCACCTCGCGGCCCTGGCTGGCGCGGTAGGCCGGGCCATAGCCGTCGCGATCGCCGCGCGCACCGAGCCAGGCCATGATCGCCGCGTTGGCGCTGCCGGTGACCGGATCTTCCGGGATGCCGTCGGCGGGGCAGAAGGCGCGCACCGCCATGGCCGCGGCGCCGGCATGTTCGCGCCCGAACACGCTGACGCCCACGGCCTCGTGGCGCAGGCACAGCGCGGCGAGCGCCGCCATGTCCGGCTGCAGCGCGCGCACCGCCCGCGCCTCGCCGAGGTTGCACACGATCCAGTGCGGGCCGTTGTCGACCAGGGCGAGCTCGTCCGGCGCCAGTTCCACCCGCAGCGCGCCAGCCAGCTGCGCGCGCAGGGTGTCGTCGATGCCGTGCCAGCGGGCCGTCGGCGCCTGCACGTGGATGATCCGCGCCGGGCCATCGCCGCACACGCGCACCGGCAGCAGGCCGGCGGCGCATTGCTGGATCAGCGCGCGCTTGCCGGCATCGACCAGCCCGGCCTCGATCGCGGCATACGCACTGCCCACGCTGGGATGGCCGGCGAACGGCAGCTCCTGGCGCGGGGTGAAGATGCGCACGCGATAGTCCGCCTGCGGCTGCGTCGGCGGCAGCAGGAAGGCGGTTTCGGAGAGGTTGGTCCAGCGCGCGATGCGCTGCATGTCCGCGCCATCCAGGTCCGCGGCGTCCACCACGACGGCCAGCGGGTTGCCCTCGAGCAGGCGCTCGGCGAAGACGTCCAGTTGCAGGAAGCGGCGTGGTCGCATGGTGGTTCCGGGGCAGGCAATCGCCGCAAGATCGCACCGATGGCTTGCCGCCGGCAAGCCGGCGAACCGGCCCGCGCACCGCGCGCGGGCCGGCGGCCGGGTCAGAAGCCCACGCGCAGGAACGTGTCGAAATTGGCCACGTCCAGGGTGCCGATGCCGGCGCCCGGGTTGTAGCGGCCGTTGCCGGCGTAGAACCAGTTGTTGCCGGCGCTGACGCGGTTGAACGCCGACCACTTGCCGTAGCCGAACAGGTTCTGCACCAGGTACATGTGCGGGTTCCACAGGCCGATGCGATGGCCCGTGCTCTGCCGCAACAGCGCGGTGATGCCGTTCAGCTGCGGCGCCACGAAACTGGTGCCGCCGGAGCTGTACAGCCCGCCCTGGAACACCAGCAGGTAGCCGGTTTCCGGATCGGCGTTGAGCGAGATGTCCGGCACGTTGCGGCCGTTGAAGTTGCCGGGAAGCTTCAGGTAGGTGTACGGGCCGCTGGCCGGGTCGTTGTAGGTCAGCGTCTGCTTCTTCTCGCTGCGCCTGGTGCCGCTGGTGAAGAACTGGTACAGCGGCTGGCGCCAGTACACGCTGACGCCGCCGCCGCCGCCGACGGAGAACACGGCGTCGCGGCTGGGCACGAACGGCAGCAGGTAATCCCAGCCCCACACGCTCTCCTGGTCGATCGACAGCACCACGTCGCCGGCCGAGTTGACGAATTTCACCGGCACCGTGGTGCCGCCGGCGGCGGTGATGTACGGGTCCGATGCCGGGGCGTCGACGGTGAGCGGCGCGTTGAACTCGCCGGGGCCGTCGCCGGCGCCGAGCGCGCGCACGGTGTCGTAGGCGCCGGAGTCGCCGCTGGCGGCGAACATCGACTGCCCCTGGGCGGCCGCTTCCAGGAAGATCTGGTGGTAGGCGCGCAGGTCGCCGACGTCCGTGGTGTCGGTGTTGCGCGCGCCATCCACGTTCAGCGCGGCGAAGTTGAAGATCTCGCCGAGCCCCCAGCTGGCCGAGATGCTGTCGGCCTGGTTGTCCGAGACCGCGCGGGCGAACGCGTCGACGAAGCCCGAGCCGGCGTTGGGCGCGTCGTAGACGATGATGTTGGCCTGGGGCGCGAGCCCGCCGGCCTGCTGCACGTCGAGCGTGGTTTCGTCCGAGCCGGCCGTGCCGCCGCCGCCATCGACATGCACCTGGGTGATGCGGTTCGGCTTGGTGTCGAGCCCGATCGCGGTCCAGTAATCCTCCGCGTCGGCCGGGTCGAAGGTGGCCAGGGTGACGATGGCCAGGGTCGAGCCCTTGCCGGTGATGCCGCGCTGGTACAGCGGGTTGATGTTGTACATGTTGGCCACGTCACCGACGGTGTACTGGCCGGGTATCCCGGTGGCCGTGGGGTTGCCGGCCGCCGCCGTGCGCGCCTGGGCCGACATCGTGGCAGGCGGGTTGGCCAGGCGCAGGTTGGTCACCGGCAGCTTCGAGGTGTGGTGCGGCACGTAGTGCCACTCGTTGCTGAGGCCGCTGGCCAGGATCACGCTGTCGCCCAGGCCGACCGGCATCGCCAGCGGACGCGCCGGGCGGTGGAAGCGCTGGCCCGTCTTGCGCGACACGTAGTTGTGCACCGGCGTGCCGAACAGCTGGCTGAACTGGCCGAGCGTGCCGCGCACGCTGATCACCATGTGGTTGTCCAGCACCTCGCCCTGCAGGCCGTGCTGCGCCAGGTATTTCTGCACCCGGGCGATCTGCGCGTCGGTGGCGCCGTAGCGCTCGGCGAACTGGGCGGTGGTGAGGAATTTCTGGAAGTTCGCACTGCCCGGCGTGGCGGTCTGGCGAACGTAGTTCTCGAGCTCGGCCTCGTGTCGCAGCCGCAGCACGAGGCTGACGGTGACGCTCTGGTCGGTGGGTGCAAGGCCCTGGTCGGTGACGGCCTGCAGGCCGGCGGCGGAAGCCGAGGCGGCCATGCCGGCCAGCATGGTCGCGAGGCTGAGGGCGAGGATTTTCCTGCGCAGCTTGAAGTGCATGAGTGTTTCTCCCTGGAGTGGACAGGGCTGGCTGGAAAGCGGATGCACTTTCGGCAGATAAACGGAAGGTGGCGGCGCTTTGGAGCTCAGCCCGACGTTTCACATGTGAACTGCTTTCTTCCCCAGCGACGTCGTCAGTTCCCCCTGACGACCGGCGTTGCGCCGCTCGCGCGAGATTAGTACCGAAGCGGGGGAAGATAAAGACGGCCAGCCGGCCCCGCCCCGAGGGTGCGGCGAGCGGGTTTTGTCGCCGTGGCAGGTGCGGCACAATGGCGGTTTGCGTCCGCCGGTCCGCGCCGCGACGTCCCCTCCCTGCCGACATCGAATCCATGGCCTCCATCAAGCAAGCCGACCTGATCCAGTCCGTCGCCGACGCGCTGCAGTACATCAGCTACTACCACCCGGTCGATTACATCAAGGCGCTGGCCGCCGCCTACGAGCGCGAGGAGTCGCCCGCCGCGAAGGACGCGATGGCGCAGATCCTGATCAACTCGCGCATGGCCGCCGAAGGCCACCGCCCGCTGTGCCAGGACACCGGCATCGTCACCGTGTTCCTGAAAGTGGGCATGAACGTGCGCTGGGAGGACGCCACCATGTCGCTGGAGGACATGGCCAACGAAGGCGTGCGCCGCGCCTACCTCAACCCGGACAACAAGCTGCGCGCCAGCGTGCTGGCTGACCCGGCCGGCAAGCGCACCAACACGAAGGACAACACGCCCTCGGTGGTCAACATGTCGATCGTGCCCGGCGACACGGTCGAGGTGATCGTGGCGGCCAAGGGTGGCGGCTCCGAGGCGAAATCGAAATTCGTGATGCTCAACCCGTCCGACTCCATCGTCGACTGGGTGCTCAAGACCGTGCCCACCATGGGTGCCGGCTGGTGCCCGCCGGGCATGCTGGGCATCGGCATCGGCGGCACTGCCGAGAAGGCGATGCTGATGGCGAAGGAGTCGCTGATGGAGTCCATCGACATCCAGGAGCTGATCGCGCGCGGCCCGTCGAACCGCGCCGAGGAATTGCGCATCGAGCTGTACGAGAAGGTCAACGCGTTAGGGATAGGCGCGCAGGGCCTGGGCGGCCTCACCACCGTGCTCGACGTCAAGGTGAAGGATTTCCCCACTCACGCGGCCAACCTGCCGGTGGCGATGATTCCCAACTGCGCCGCCACCCGCCACGCGCACTTCGTGCTGGACGGCTCCGGAGCGGTGATGCTCGATCCGCCGTCGCTGGAAGATTGGCCGAGGCTCACCTACGACGCCTCGAAGGGGCGCCGGGTCAACCTCGACACCGTGACGCGCGAAGAGGTCGCCAGCTGGAAGCCCGGCGAAACCCTTCTGCTCAGCGGCAAGCTGCTCACCGGCCGCGACGCCGCGCACAAGCGCATGGTCGAGATGTTGAACAAGGGCGAGCCGCTGCCGGTGGAATTCAAGGGCCGCTTCATCTACTACGTGGGCCCGGTCGACCCGGTGCGCGGGGAAGTGGTCGGTCCGGCCGGCCCCACCACGGCCACGCGGATGGACAAGTTCACCGAGCAGGTGCTGGCGCAGACCGGCCTGCTGGGCATGGTCGGCAAGGCCGAGCGCGGCCCCGCCGCGATCGAGGCGATCAGGAAGCACCAGTCGGTCTACCTGATGGCGGTGGGCGGCGCGGCGTACCTGGTGTCGAAGGCGATCAAGGCCTCGCGCGTGGTCGGTTTCGCCGACCTGGGCATGGAGGCGATCTACGAGTTCAACGTGGAGGACATGCCGGTGACCGTGGCGGTGGATTCCGGCGGCAGCTCGGTGCACCAGACCGGCCCGCGCGAATGGCAGTCGCGCATCGGCAAGATCCCCGTCTTTGTTCAATAACGAAGTGCGCGAAGCGCGCACCATCGCCTCCTCCCCTCCCAGGGGAGGATTGAGGAGGGGTAGCTCAGGATCACCGGAAGCACCCCTCCCCGGCCCTCCCCTGCAAGCAGGGGAGGGAGCAGTTCCGTAGATCTTCTACACCCGTGGGAGCGCCCGGACGAAAACGAAAACAGCAGTCTAAACGTCCAAATGATCGCCACGACAAAATCATTTGCAATTCCAATGCCGCAGCGCAACACTGGCCGAATGTTCCTCTAGACAGCAGCGAACCCCGTGACCTCGCCAACCTCAGCACCGTTGCCTGCAGACGCTCCCTGGATCGTGATGAAGTTCGGCGGCACCAGCGTGGCCACCTTGCCGCGCTGGCAGAACATCCGCGAGCTGGTGGCGAGCCGCCGCGCCGAGGGGGCCCGCGTACTGGTCGTGGTTTCCGCGCTGTCCGGCATCACTGATGCGCTCAGGCAGCTGTGCCGGCAGGCCGGTCGCGCGCAACGGGTGGAGGCGGCGCAGGCGATCGTGCAGCGTCACTACGAATTGCTGGAGCACATGCAGCTGGCCCTGCCGGACACGCTCAACGAGCGCCTGGGCGACCTGGTTCGCCTGGCGGAGGATGGCTCGGCGGGCCGCGCCGAACTGGCGTGGAAGGCGGAGGTGCAGGCGCACGGCGAACTGATGTCCAGCGCGCTCGGTGCCGCCTTCCTCAGCCACAGCGGTCTGCCCACGCAGTGGCTGGACGCCCGCGAGTGCCTGGCGGCGGTGGCGCTGCCAAACCAGAACGAGCGCACCCGGCTGCTGTCGGCGATGGTGGAGACTCGCCCCGAGCCCGCCCTGAACGCGCGGCTCGCCGCGCTGGGCGAGGTGTTCATCACCCAGGGCTTCATCGCCCGCGACGGCCAGGGCCGCACCGTGCTGCTGGGCCGTGGCGGTTCGGACACCTCGGCCGCGTATTTCGGCGCGCTGCTGAAGGCGCAGCGGGTGGAGATCTGGACCGACGTGGCCGGCATGTTCACCGCCAACCCGCGCCAGGTGCCGGGCGCGCGCCTGCTGCAGCGGCTGGATTACGAGGAGGCGCAGGAAATCGCCTCGACCGGCGCCAAGGTGCTGCACCCGCGCTGCCTGTCCCCGCTGCGCGAACCGCGCGTGCCGCTGCTGATCAAGGACACCAACCGCCCCGAACTCGAGGGCACGGTGATCGGACCCGAGGTGCGCGCGCATGCGCCGAGCGTCAAGGCGATCAGTGCGCGCAAGGGCATCACCCTGGTGTCGATGGAGTCGGTGGGCATGTGGCAGCAGGTCGGTTTTCTCGCCGACGTGTTTGCCCATTTCAAGACGCACGGCCTGTCGGTGGACCTGATCGGTTCGGCCGAGACCAATGTCACGGTGTCGCTCGACCCCACCGAGAACCTGCTCGATTCGGACGCGATCGCAGCCCTGGCCTCGGACCTGGCCAAGGTGTGCCGGGTCAAGGTGATCGCGCCGTGCGCGGCGATCACCCTGGTCGGCCGCGGCATGCGTTCGCTGCTGCACACCCTGTCCGGCGTGCTGGCGGAATTCGGCCAGTTGCGCGTGCACATGATTTCGCAGTCGTCCAACAACCTGAACCTCACCTTCGTGGTCGACGAGGAAGTGGTCGACACGCTGCTGCCGCACCTGCACGACCTGCTGATCGGCGCCGGCTCACTGCGCACCGACGACAGCGCCCTGTTCGGCCCGAGCTGGCAGGCCTTGTACGGCAGCGGCGAGACGCTGGACGCGGCGGCAGCCTGGTGGCACGAGGCCCAGCGCGGTCGCCTGCTGCAGCTTGCCGCCGAAGCCACCCCGCGTTACGTCTACCACCTGCCCACCGTGCGCCACCAGGCACGCGAGCTGAAATCGCTGGCGGCAGTCGATCGCCTGCATTACGCGGTGAAGGCGAACACCCACCCCGCGATCCTTGCCGTCCTGGCCGACGAGGGCTTCGGGTTCGAATGCGTGTCGCCGGGCGAGCTGAAGTTCGTGCTCGCGCACGTGCCCGAGTCCGCGCCGCTGCTGTTCACGCCGAACTTCGCGCCGCGCGAGGACTACGCCTTCGCGCTGACCACGCGCGCCACGGTGTCGCTCGACGCGCTGCATCCGTTGGAGCACTGGGGCGAGCTGTTCCGCGGCCGCGAGATCGTGTTGCGGGTGGACCTGGGGCGCGGCCTGGGCCATCACGAGAAGGTGCGCACCGGCGGCAGCGGCAGCAAGTTCGGCCTGCCGGTGGACCAGCTGGACGACTTCCTGCATCTGGCCGACACGCATGGCGTCACGGTGCGCGGCCTGCATGCGCATCTGGGCTCGGGCGTCCTCGATGCCGCCCACTGGGGCGACGTCCACGCCCAGCTGGCCAGCCTGGCCGAGCGCATCGGCAGCGTCAGCTTCATCGACATCGGCGGCGGCCTCGGCGTGCCGTCGCATCCGGGCGAGGCGCGGCTGGACATCCCCGCGCTGGATCGCGTGCTGCGCGAGGTCAAGGCGGCATATCCGCATTACCAGCTGTGGATGGAGCCGGGCCGCTACCTGGTCGCCGATGCCGGCGTGCTGCTGGCGAAGGCAACCCAGCAGAAGGGCAAGGGCGCGCGGCGCTACCTTGGCCTGGATACGGGTATGAACAGCCTGATCCGGCCGGCGCTGTACGACGCCTGGCACGAGATCGTCAACCTGACCCGCCTGCACGAACCGGCCACCGCGCTGTACCAGGTGGTGGGGCCGATCTGCGAAAGCGGCGACGTGCTGGGCAGCGACCGCCGCCTGCCCGAGGCGGTCGACGGCGACGTGATCCTGATCGCCCAGGCCGGCGCCTACGGCAAGGTGATGTCGAGCCTCTACAACATGCGCGACGAGGCCGACGAGGTGGTGATCGACGACTGATGCGGCGCGCGCCTGTCCAGCGCCTTGCCCGCCGCAAGACATCGAACGGGCACCGCCCGAAGCTAGAATCAGCCTGTTCGCCTCCGACGATGCGGGCGATGGAGAAAGATGTGAGCAACACGATGCAACCGCGCCTCACCCGGGTCTTCCGCTTCGTGCGTGCCAGCTACGCCGATGGCGTGGCCGAGTTGGCGTATGCGTTCGACGACGGCGAGGAACTGGTCGAGACGATCCGTTTTCCGCAGGCGCCGCCAGTGCCCCCCGAGCGGCGCGCGGGGTTCGACGCCGCGCTGAAGCTGCTGCACCTGATCGCCGGCGTCAGCTATTACAAAGCCGGCGTGCCGCCGCAACTCGAGCTGGCCGACGGCCCGCTCGACGACGCCACCGCCGAGCTGCTGGACCAGCTCTACCTGCATGGCCTGGCCGAGTTTGCCTACCGCAACGGGCTGGATCTGCGCGGTCGGATTGCCTTTCCGCGCCTTGGCGCGGAGAGATCGGCAGGTTCGCGGGGTGGCAGCGCACCCGCGGTCGGCGCGCTCGACCTGCCCAGGCGCACCCTGGTCCCCATCGGCGGCGGCAAGGATTCGCTGGTGGCGGTGGAAGCGATCAAGTCGATCGGTGGCGAGGCGACGGCGGTGTGGGTCGGCAACTCCGCGCTGATCGCGGCCTGCGCCGAACGCACCGGCTTGGCCCTGCTGAACATCCAGCGCGAACTGGCGCCGGGCCTGTTCGAGCTGAACCGGCTGGGCGCGTGGAACGGCCATATCCCGGTGACCGCGGTGAACTCGGCGATCCTCGCCGTGGCCGCGATCCTCTACGGCTACGACTCGATCGCCTTCGCCAACGAGCGTTCCGCCTCGGCCGCCACGCTGGAATACGACGGCCAGCAGGTGAACCACCAGTGGAGCAAGAGCCTGGCGTTCGAGACCTTGCTCGGCGACTGGCTGCACAGCCACGTCGCGGCCGACCTCGATTACTGCTCGCTGCTGCGGCCGTTTTCGGAGCTGGCGATCACCCGCGCGTTCGCGAAGCTGACCCCGTACTTCGACGTGTTTTCCAGCTGCAACCGCAACTTCAAGCTGCTCGGCCCCAAGCCGGTCGACCGCTGGTGCGGGCAATGTCCCAAGTGCCATTTCGTGTTTCTGGCGCTGGCGCCGTTTTTGCCCAAGCCGCGGCTGCTGTCGATCTTCGGCCGCAACCTGCTGGACGACGAGAACCAGGCCGCCGGCTTTGACGCGCTGCTGGAATACCGCGACCACAAGCCGTTTGAATGCGTGGGCGAGGGCGCCGAGGCGCGCGCCGCGATGGTTGCGCTGAGCCAGCGCCCCGAGTGGCAGGAGGATGCGCTGGTGGCGCGCTTCCGCAGCGAGATCCTGCCGCAGCTCGACGTGGCGCAACTGGCGCTGGAGCCGTGGCTGGAACCCTCGCCGGAGCACCGCGTGCCCGCGCGATTGCAGTCAGCGCTGGCGGCGATCGGATGATGAAGCGCGCCACACCTTTTGTAGGAGCCCGCTCGCGGGCGATGCCTTTGATTTTTGACCGATGCGAGGAAGCACCGATCGCCAGCGGGCTCCTGCGGATGGGCTTCGATGCGCATCGCTGAACTGGCGGGGCGCCGTGTGGCGATCTGGGGCTTCGGCCGCGAAGGCCACGCGGTGATCAAGGCCTTGCGCGCGCGCCTGCCGACGCAGGCGCTGACCTTGTTCTGCCGCGCCACCGAACTCGACGCCGCGCGCGCGTTCGACCCCGCGCTGGACATCGTTGCCGGCGAGCCGGATGCCGCCGCGCTGGCCCGCTTCGAGGTGGTGGTGAAGTCGCCCGGCATTTCGGCCTACAAACCCGCGTTGCTGGCCGCGCAGGCGCTCGGCACGCAGTTCACCTCGGGCACGGCACTGTGGTTCGGGGAGAATCCCGACGTGCGCGTGGTCGCCGTCACCGGCACCAAGGGCAAGAGCACCACCAGCGCATTGATTGCGCACCTGGCGCGGAGCTTGCGCGTGCGCACCGCACTGGCTGGCAACATCGGCCTGCCGCTGCTGGAGCTGCTCGACCAGCACGCCGGGCTGTGGGTGATCGAACTGTCCAGCTTCCAGACCGGGGAAGCCGGCCCGCTGGAACTGGGCGTGGTCACCAGCCTGTACGAGGAGCACCTGGACTGGCACGGCTCGCGCGAGCGCTACGTGGCCGACAAGCTGAAGCTGGCCGACGTGTCGCGCCGGTTGCTGGTCAACGGCCTGCAGCCGAACCTGCTGCAGCACACCGCCACGCATCCGCACCGCCTTGTATTCGGCACGCCGGAAGGCTGGCACGTGCGCGAGGGCATGATCTGCCGCGGCGCGCGGGCGGTGTTCGATAGTGCCGCGCTGGCGGCGCCGGGCCTGCACAACGCGCTCAACGCCTGCGCCGCGCTGGCCGCGCTGGAAACGCTGGGCCTCGACGCGCTCGCGGCGGCGCCCGCCCTGGCCACCTTCCGCCCGCTGCCGCACCGCCTGCAGCCGCTGGGCGAGCACGACGGCCGGTACTGGGTCAACGACTCGATCAGCACCACGCCGCTGGCCACGCTGGCCGCTCTGGAAAGCTTGCACGACCGCACCGTCACCGTGCTGGTCGGCGGCCACGACCGCGGCCTGGACTGGACGCCGTTCGTCGAGGCGATGCGCCGTTCGCCTACCCACGCCATCGTGTGCATGGGCGCCAATGGGGAGCGCATCGAGCGCGCGTTGCGCGAGGCCGACGTGGGGTGTCCGGTCGAGCGCGTAGCCGACCTGGCCAGCGCAGTGGCCGCGGCGAAGGGGCTTTCCCCGCGCGCTGGCGTAATCCTGCTGTCGCCGGGTGCGCCGAGCTTCGATCAGTTCAGGGACTACGCCGAGCGGGGCCGGCGATTCGCGGCATTGTCGGGCATTGGCCCGTCGTCGAGCGCGAACATCGAGGGGCTGGGCATCGCCTGATCCAGTCGCGAGGCGCGCGCGCGGCACCTCGCCGAAACGGCGGCGCGTCCTTCATCCCTGGTCCGGGACATCGTCCTGGCGAAGCCTGCGGTTGCGCCAGGCCATCAACGGTTGTGCGCTGAGGCCGTGCAGTATCACGCTGAGGGTGATGACCGTGATGGCTGCGCTGGCGACATGGTGTCCCTGCGGGCCGGCCAGCCCGTGGCCGAGCGCGTAGGCGAGATGGTAGAGGCCGCCAATGCCGCGCAGCCCGAGCCAGCCCAGCAGCAGGCGACGGCGCCAGTCCAGGCCCAGGCCCACGGTGGTGGCCCATGTCGCCAGCGGCCGGATCACGAAGAACAGGGGGAGCATCAACAGCAAGCCGTCGGTGCTCCAGTACCGGCTCACGCTGATGCCGAGCAACAGGACCAGAAGGGGCGCAAGCAGCATTTCGATGACGGTGCCGAATTTCAGTGCGTCCGCGACAATCCGGCCAACGGCCCTGGCCGGCTGCGCCAGCTTGCCGGGATGGCTGGCTTGCTGGTGAACCAGCGATTCGGCTGGAGCCGTCTGCAGCGGATCCTCCCGCAGACGGCTCGACTCGACATGCTTCTGCATCTGCCGGATTTCCACCTTGCGCATCCCGAGCCCCGCGCAGAACACGGCGACGAACCCCAGCGCTCCGGCCCACTCCGCCACGGCGAAGGTCACCCCGATCAGACCGAGGGAAAGCAGCGGCCCGGGCGGATGTTCGCGCGACTGCACCCGCAGCCACGTGCTGACCAAGCCGACGGTCCAGCCAAGCACCAGGCCGATCACCGAACCGGCAAACAGGCCCCACAGCACGTGCAGGCCGATCCAGTGTTCCAGCAACCCCCAGGAAAGCGGCTGGTGCACCAGGGCCAGGCCTAGAAACAGGAAGGGCATTGCCGAGCCGTCGTTGAAACCGGCTTCGCCGGACAATGCAACCCGCAGGCTGTCCCGATCGCATGCGTCGTCCACCGAGACGGTGCCGGCGAGCACCGGGTCCGTGGGCGCCAGCGTCGCGCCCAGGATCAATGCCGCCGGCCAGGCGAGGGACAGCATGTAGTGTGCGATCAGCGTGGTCGCCGCCACGCCGAGCAGCATGGCGGGAAAGGCCAGTCGACGGGCAACCTGCCAGCCGCGGCCATTCCAGGGAACGCGCAGTTTCAGGCCGCCGATGAACAGCGAAACCACCAGGGCGATCTCGGTGACACGTTCGAGCCAGTGGCTGTCGCGGAAAAAGTCGACGTCGAGCAGGCGCAGGCCGGATGGCCCGATCATCACGCCCACCGCCAGGTAGACCACGAAGGGTGTCATGGGCAGGCGCTTGATCCAGCCGGCCGCCAGCGACACGACCAGCAACAGCGCGCCCGCCGCCGCTGTCCACCCGACAAAGCTCACGTCCTTTCCTCAACAGCGCCGAAATACTGCCTATCGTTCCAATCGGCACATTCACGCCCGATGAAGAGATCGCGCAAACCCCGCTGCGCCACGTGCACGGCCGGCTTCGCACGGGCGCGCAGCAGCGCACCAGCCGCACGTCCTGCGGCTACAGGATGCCCAGCGCCTCGCCGCCGGCGAAACCCAGCCGGTGCATCAGCGCGTCGAAGCGCGGGGTTCCGCGCAGGTTGTTCCAGCGGGCATCGGTTTTCAGGAAGGTCATGCGCACGTCGCGCTGGGCGAAGGCGAGTTCCAGCAGGTCGAGCGCCTCGCCGTGGTCGCCCAGCGCGTTGCTGATCGCGGCGCGGCTGGTGGCCGGCACGTACGAGCTTTCGGACAACGCGGCCAGTTCGTCGCGCAACTGTCGTGCGCCGGCGTGGTCGCCGCAGGCTACCCGCGCGGCAGCAAGGATGGCCAGCACCCGACTGTTGCGTGAGGACAACCGGGCGGCCAGCTCCAACGTGTCGATCGCCGCTTCCGGCTCGCCGCACGCCAGCGTCATGCTGGCGCGCGCCAGCAACGCGATCCAGAACGCCGGCGCGATGTCCAGCGCGCACGTGATGCGCGTCTGGGCATCCGCGATGCGTCCGGCGGCGGCGAGGCAGGCGCCCTCGATGGTGTTGAACAATGGCGAGACCGGATCCAGCTCGCGCGCCTTGCGCGCATGCTCCAGCGCCTGCTCGAAGCGGCCCAGGTTGTTGAGCAGGTTGGCGTAGGCGAAATGGCCGTCGGGGCTGCCTGCGTCCAGTTCGATCGCGTGTCGCAGCACGCGTTCGGCGCCGGCCCAGTCCCAGTCGTTCCAGAACAGGATGTAGCCGCGCACGGCGTGCGCCTCGGCCAGTTGCGGGGCCAGCGCCAGCGCCCGCTGCACGGCGGTCCGCGCCAGCGGAAACGCGTCGGCCGGGTCCATGTCGCCGGTGATGGTCAGCGCGCGCCAGGCAGTAGCCAGGCCGCACCAGGCGCGGGCGCAGCGCGGGTCGCGGTCCAGCGCCTGGCGGAACAGGCCGATCGCCCGCTTGCAGCGCGCCTGGCTGGGGGCGTCGATCAGGTCGCGTCCGGCAATGCAGAGCCGGTAGGCGTCATCGCCGCGGTCGGCGCCGCCGCGGTGGCGGCGTTCGACGAATGGTTGCGTGCTGGTGGGCGCCACGAAGCGATAGCCGCGGCCGGGGATGGTGACGATGAACCGGCGCTCGCCCGCGCCGACGCCGAAGGTGCGGCGCAGGGCCGAAATGGCCTGTGGCAGGTTGTTCTCCTCCACCACGCGATGGGGCCAGACCGCGTCGAGCAGCTCGTCCTTGCCGACCATGCGGCCGCGGTGCTCGATCAGGTAGGCCAGCACGTCCAGGGCCCTGGCCGTCACCGGCAATTCGCCGCCGTCGGGGCCGAAAAGCTGGCGTGACGCCATGTCCAGCCTGAAGCCGGAAAACTCGACCTGACGCCGCCCCCTCGCCATCGTCGCGTCCATGCCCGGATTTCAGAACTTTTCAGAAGTTTTCGCAAGACGGCCGCGCGCCATGCCGGGACAGTCCGTGATGCTGCCGATGGTGCGACAGCAGTGCCCGCGCCGGGCACTTCCATCCGCTTGCGAGGAGAAGCTCATGGTTGCAACTTCCAGCATGGGTGCAGGGGTTTCCACGGTTCCGGCCATCGTGCGCATGGGTCGACGGCTGCGAAGAGCCGGGCGAGCCGGTTCGCTGGCCTGCTGTGCGTTGGCGCTGGCGGTCGCCGCGGCGATGCCCGGCACGGCGCAGGCGCAGGCGCAATGCGTCGGGCTGCTCGACGGCTTGCGGGCGCCGGTTGGTACGGCGTTGACCAACCAGGGACGTCTGCTGATCGCCGAGGCGGGCGATGGCAGCGCCGGTTCCGGACGCATCTCGATCCTCGACCGCAACGGCAAGCGCCGTACCCTGATCGACGGCCTGCCTTCGGGCCCGGCCGACGTGGGCACGCCATCGGGTCCGTCGGGCCTGCTGATGAACGGGCGCAGCCTGTATCTGGCGATGGGCACCGGCGACACCGGCGTGATGGGTCCGCGTGCCGGCACCACGCTGGTGAACCTGGCCGGGCCGTCCTCGCCGATCTTCAGCTCGGTGCTGGCCATGCACTTCAGCGCCGCAGCCGAAAAGCGCACCAGCGGGTTCAAGCTCAGTACCGCCGACCAGCGCGACCTGGCCGCGGGACGGCTGGTGTGGCTGCATGACAAGCACTGGAACTTCATGATCCTGCGCATGGTCACCAAGTTCCCCAACTACGTGCGCGCCCCGCTGCCCGACGTACCGGACAACATCAGCCTGTCCAATCCGTTTGGCGTCGCCGGGTTGGGTCGCTCGCTCTACGTCACCGATGGTGGGCGCAACCTGGCGTGGAAAGTGGATCTGTTCAGCGGCGCGGCGGCACCGCTCGCCACCTTCGCGGACATCCCCAACCCGCTGGCCGGGCGCGTCGGCGGCCCGTTCATGCAGGCCGTACCCACCGGCATCACCGAGGCCAACGGGCAACTGCTGGTGTCGCTGCTGCGCGGCGCGCCGTTCGCCACCGGCACCTCCACGATCGAGCGGGTGGATCCGCGCAAGGGCACGCACGCGCCGCTGATCCCCAACCTCACCACCGCGATCGGCACCCTCGCGCCGAACGGCCCGGATCGCCGCCTGCTGGTGCTGGAGTATTCCTCGGCCGGGCCGTTCTTCAGCGGCCCGGGCACGGTGCTCCGCTTCGACAAGCCCTCCGGCCCGCCGACCAGGATTGCCGACTGCCTGCACGCGCCCACCTCGATGACGCTCGATCGCCGCGACGGCATCCTCTACGTCACCGAGGAAGCCGGCAAACTGGTCGGTATCCCGATGCCCTGACCGGGCACCGGCATGGCAGGCACGGGCGCGCTGCGTCCGGCCTGCCGTCGCCGTGACAGGCGCGCCGTTTCGACGGCGTCGTGACGGCGGCCGTGGCATGCTTGGCGCCTCGTTTTCCCCGGGGTACGCAGCATGCAATACCGTCGTGTCGGCCGAGCCGGCCTGCAACTGTCCGCGCTGTCTTTCGGCGCCTGGGTCACCTTCGGCCGCCAGGTCGAGCGCAAGGAGGCGCGCGAGATGCTCGCGCTGGCGCACGACCGCGGGGTGAACTACTTCGACAACGCCGAGACCTACAACAACGGCGTGGCCGAGCAGGTGATGGGCGACGTGCTGGCCGACCTGCGCTTTCCGCGCGACAGCTATTGCGTCTCCAGCAAGGTGTTTTTCGGCGCGGTGGACGAGCCACGGCCGACCCAGCGCGGCCTGTCGCGCAAGCATGTGATCGAGGCCTGCCACCAGGCGCTGCAGCGCCTGCGCGTGGATTACCTGGACCTGTACTTCTGCCACCGGCCCGATCCGGACACGCCGATCGACGAAACGGTGGCGGCGATGGACACGCTGGTGCGCCAGGGCAAGGTGCTGTACTGGGGCACCAGCGAATGGCCGGCCGAGGCGATCGAGGAGGCGCACCGCGTGGCGCGCGAAAACCGTTTCTACGCACCGGTGGTGGAGCAGCCGCAGTACAACCTGCTGCATCGCGAGCGGGTCGAGCGCGAATACGCGCCGCTGTACGAGAAATACGGCATGGGCACCACGATCTGGTCGCCGTTGAACTCGGGCTTGCTCAGCGGCAAGTACAACCAGGGCATTCCCGCCGATTCGCGGCTGGCGCAGCCGGGTTACGAATGGCTGCGCAAGAGCGTGCTGGGCGAGGGCGACGCGCATCTGGCGCGGGTGCGCGCGCTGCAGCCGATCGCCGCGGAGCTGGGCACCAGCCTGGCGCAGCTGGCCATCGCCTGGTGCCTGCTGAACCCGCATGTGTCCACCGTGATGCTGGGCGCGAGCAAGCTCGACCAGCTGGCGCAGAACCTCGACGCACTGGAACTGCTGCCGCGGCTGGATGTCTCGATCGCGCAGCGGCTGGAAGCGGCGGCGGCCTGAGAGGCGCCGGTCGGTTGACTCTCAAATGAGAATGATTATTATTTGAGGCATCGTCCTGCCGCAGGAAAGCCGATGTCCGTCCTCTCTGCCCGCGCGCCCACCCTCCACCCCGTTGCGCGGCGAAGTGCGCCGTGCAGCGCGAACCCGTCCGTGCCTCGCGTGGCCAGCGAGCTGTTGCTGGCCGGCGGTCGCGAGCTGGTGATCCAGCACCAGGGCGGCGAATACCACCTGCGCCTGACCCGCAACGACAAGCTTATCCTGACCAAGTAGCGATGCGCATGCGGCAGGATCGCGCCAACCTGTGGCGCCGGGCAGCGGCGCGGATCGTCCCTCGCGCGGGCGGCTGGCCCGGCCCTTGCGGTCCGCGCCAGGCCGTGCGCACCTGCCGCTCGCCGCTGTGCCTGGGCACGGCGCGCTGGCTCGCCGGCCTGCCGGCGCTGGGCAGCGTGCTGTATGCGCCGGCGGTGCGTCGCATGCTGCGCGGAAGCCCCTTGCCGGGGTTGCTGGTCGAATCGATCGAGCTGGCGCCGTTGCTGCACACCCGCAGCCTCGCCTGCGCCAGTGCGATCACTGCCGACGGGCCGCGCGAATGGATGGAATGCCGCGATGCGGCCGGGCGCCTGCTGGCCCGACTGTACCTGCTGCCGGACACCGACTACCTCGCCTGGGATGCCTTGTACGCCCGCGCCGACGCGGGCGCGGTTGCCGTTGCCTGCGCCGACGTCCACGCGTGGCGACCGGCCCGGGCGCAGTTGCTGCGCTTCCGCCTGCACCGTCACGCCGGCCTGCAACTGCTGGGTGCCGATGCGGTGGAGGCCAGTTCCCCGCTGGTGCGCGAACTGGCCGCGCGCATCGCCCGCGAGGGTTCGACGCTGGGCTGAGCCGGGCTTGGCCGGCCACGGCGTCCGTCTGTCCGTACGGTGTCCGCGGACACTTTTCCGCTGCCGGCGGTGCTTCGCAACTTATTGAAACGACCGGATTTTTCGCGCCATCGCCGGATGGCACGCGGATTGCTGTGTCACCTGCGTAGCCGCACCTCATGCGGCCGGGAACGACACGATGATCCGCGACACATCCGCACAGGACAAACTGGTAGAGGTCAAACCCAATCGCAAACGGCAGCTGATCTTCGGCGCCGTCGGCGTGCTCGTGCTTGGCCTGCTGGTGTGGCTGGCGCCCGGCATCGGGCGGCTGTTCTCCGCCTCCGGTTCGGTGAGTGCCTCGCGGCTGTCGTTCGCCACCGTCGAGCGCGGCCCGTTCGTGCGCGACATCGCCGCCGAGGGCAAGGTGGTGGCCGCGGTCAGCCCCACCTTGTATGCCACCTCCGGTGGCGCGGTGACGCTGAAGGTGCACGCCGGCGACACGGTGAAGAAGGGCCAGGTGCTGGCCACCATCGACAGCCCCGAGCTGACCAACAAGCTGGCGCAGGAACAGAGCAACGCCGACGCGATGCAGGTCGACTACATGCGCGCGCAGGTCGATGCGCGCAAGCAGCGCTCCGCGCTGCAGAAGGCCTACGACAACGCCAAGATCGACCTGCAGACCGCCCAGCGCGACCTCGCCCGCTACCAGAAGGCGTTCGCCCGCGGTGCCGTGCCCAGCATGGACGTCGACCGCGCCAAGGACACCCTGGACAAGGCCAACATCGCCCTGGAGCACGCCAAGTCCGACCTGGGCATGGACAACGCCAGTCTCAACTTCGACATCCAGTCCAAGAAGCTGGCGCATGACCGCCAGCTGCTGCTGGTGGCCGACCTCAAGCGCCAGGTCGACGACCTCGATGTGAAATCGCCGGTGGACGGCCAGGTCGGCCAGTTGTTCATCGCCGAAAAGGCCACCGTGGCCAAGGATGCGCAACTGCTCAGCGTGGTCGACCTGTCCGCGCTGCAGGTGGAGATGCAGGTGCCGGAGAGCTTCGCCCGCGACCTCGGCATCGGCATGACCGGCGAGATCAGCGGCAACGGCCACACCTGGAAGGGCATCGTCAGCGCGATCTCGCCCGAGGTGGTCAACGGCCAGGTGGCCGCGCGGCTGCGCTTCGACGGCACCACGCCGAAGCAGCTGCGCCAGAACCAGCGCCTGTCGGTGCGCGTGCTGCTGGACAAGCGCGACAACGTGCTCACCGTGCAGCGCGGCTCCTTCGTCGACGAATCCGGCGGCAGCTACGCCTACCTGGTGCACGACGGCATCGCCACGAAAACCCCGATCCGCGTCGGCGCCTCCAGCATCGACAAGGTGGAGATCCTCGAAGGCCTGAAGGAAGGCGACAGGATCGTGATCTCCGGTACCGACAACTTCAAGGGCGCCCAGAAGGTTGCCATCAGCAATTAGCAGGGATTCGGGATTGGGGATTCGGGATTCGTCAAGAGCACATGCTCGCGACATCGCCGCTTTTCCGAATCCCGAATCCCAAAATCCCGAATCCCGAATCACCGCTCCAACCACCGAGGAACCAGCATGCTCAAGATGACCCACCTGTCCAAGGTCTACCGCACCGAGGTCGTCGAGACCTACGCGCTGCGCGATTTCAACATCGACGTGAAGGAGGGCGAGTTCGTGGCCGTGACCGGGCCGTCCGGTTCGGGCAAGACCACCTTCCTGACCATCGCCGGCCTGCTGGAGACGTTCACCGGCGGCGAGTACCACCTCGACGGCGTGGAGGTGAGCAACCTCAACGACAACGCCCGCTCGAAGATCCGCAACGAGAAGATCGGCTTCATTTTCCAGGCGTTCAACCTGATCCCCGACCTCAACGTGTTCGACAACATCGAGGTGCCGCTGCGCTATCGCGGCATGAAGTCGGCCGAGCGCAAGCAGCGGATCATGGACTCGCTGGAACGCGTGGGCCTGGCCTCGCGCGCCAAGCACTACCCCGCCGAACTCTCCGGCGGCCAGCAGCAGCGCGTGGCGATCGCCCGCGCGCTGGCCGGCTCGCCGCGTCTGCTGCTGGCGGATGAGCCCACCGGCAACCTCGACACCCAGATGGCCCGCGGCGTGATGGAGCTGCTGGAGGAGATCCACCGCGACGGCGCCACCATCGTGATGGTCACGCATGATCCGGAGCTGGCCGCCCGCGCCCAGCGCAACGTGCACATCATCGACGGCCAGGTGGTGGATCTGGCCGAGGAGCCGCGTTTCCACGCCGTGAAGCAGGGAGCAGGGAACCGGGAATAGGGAATTCGGAAAGGCGGCCGCGCGCGTGCGCCTGCTTTGACGTATCCCCAATCCCCAATCCCGAATCCCGGCTCCAGGAGTCGCATGTTCACCTACTACCTCCAACTCGGATTGCGCAGCCTGCGCCGCAACCCCGCCCTCACCGCGCTGATGGTGATGGCGATCGGTTTCGGCGTGGCCGCGTCGATGATCACGTACTCCGTGTTCCGCGCCGTGTCGGGCAACCCGATACCGGGCAAGTCGGCGCAGCTGTTCACGCCGCAGGTGGACAGCTGGGGGCCGCAGCAGAACCTGAAAGGCGAGCCGGGCGAGGCGCTGGGCTACATCGACGCGATGGCGCTGATGCGGGCACACAAGGCGAAGCGCCAGACCCTGCTGTATCCGGTGGAGCTGTCGGTGATGCCCGACGGCAGGCGCGAGCTTCCGCTGCACGTCAAGGGCTACGCCGTCACCGCCGACTTCTTCACCATGTTCGAGGTGCCGTTCCGCCACGGCAGCGGCTGGAGCACGCAGGACGACGACGCCCGCGCCAGCGACGTGGTCATCAGCGGCGGGCTCAATGCCAAGCTGTTCGGCGGCGCCGACAGCGTGGGGCGCACGTTCAACATGGGCGGCCACGACTACCACGTGGTGGGCGTCGCCAGCCACTGGAACCCGCGCCCGCGCTTCTACGACCTGTTCAGCACCAGCGGCTTCGCCGACGAGCCGGACATCTACATGGTGTTCAACCGGGCGCTGGACCTGCAGATGCGCACGGGCGGCCGCAACAGCTGCCGCGGTTCGATCACCTACACGACGTGGCAGGGCTACCTGCAGAGCAACTGCGTGTGGATCACGCCGTGGGTGGAGCTGGACAGCCCCGCCGAGGTCGCCGCCTACCGCAGCTTCCTGGCCGGCTACGCCGCCGACCAGCAGCGCGCCGGGCGCTTCGACTGGCCCGCCAACGTGCGCCTGCGCGACGTGATGCAGTGGCTGGATTACGAGCGCGTGGTGCCGCCGGAAAGCCGCATTTCGCTGGTGGTGGCGTTGGGTTTTTTCCTGATCTGCCTGGTCAACACCATCGGCCTGCTGCTGGCCAAGTTCATGCGCCGCTCCGGCGAGATCGGCGTGCGCCGTGCGCTGGGCGCGACGCGGCGCGAGATCTACGCGCAGTACCTGATCGAGGCCGGCACGGTCGGCCTGGCCGGTGGCGTGCTGGGGCTGCTGCTCACCGCCGCCGGCGTGTCCGGCGTGGGCATCCTGTTCCGTCCGGAGATCGCCGCGCTGGCGCGGCTCGACATCTCGCTGGTGGGCCTGACCCTGGTCGTGGCCATCATCGCCACCGTGCTGGCGGCGTTCTACCCGGCGTGGCGCGCGGCGCACGTGCAGCCCGCCTGGCAACTGAAGAGCAGTTAGTGCGCTATCCCTGCGCGTGGAAGCGGCCATCCGTGGCCGCACTCATCAAGAAGAGCGGCATTTGCCGGACTGGTTGCAAAAATACATGATCACCATCAGGCCCATCCTCACCGCGCTGCGCCGGCACAAGGCGGGCACCATGCTGATCGCGCTGCAGATCGCGTTGACGCTGGCCATCGTGTGCAACGCGCTGTTCATCATCCACCAGCGGCTGGCCAACGTGTCCGCGACCAGCGGCGTGGACGAGGCCAACGTGTTCGTCATCGCCAACATGTGGGCCGACGGCGGGCGTTCCACCGACCAGGTTGACGCGCAGGTGCGCGCGGACCTGATCGCGCTGCGGCAATTGCCCGCCGTGCTCGACGCCACGCCCGCCAGTGGCTACCCGATGAGCGGCGGCGGCTGGGACAACTTCGTCACCATGACGCCGGACCAGGTCAAGCCGACCACGGACGTGGCGGTGTACACCGGCGACGAGCACTTCATCGACTCGCTCGGGCTGAAGCTGGTCGCGGGCCGCAATTTCCGCCCCGACGAGGTGATGGTGATGGGCACCCAGCAGGCGATCACGCCGCCGACCGTGATCGTGAGCAAGGCGCTGGCCGATCGCCTGTTCCCCGACGGCGACGCGCTGGGCAAGAGTTTCTACGCGATGGGCGCCACGCCGAGCACCATCGTCGGCATCGTCGATCCGCTGCACCGGCAGGGCGTGGACCAGTGGAGCAACAGCTATGCCGGGCAGTCGCTGATCTGGCCGCTGCGCGCGGACGACTCGCGCGGCATCTACTACATCGTGCGCGCCCGGCCCGGCCAGCGGGCGGACGCCATGCGCGAGGCGCCCAAGGCGCTGCTGGCGCAAAGCCGCCAGCGCATCATCGACCCGAAGGATGGCGTCCGGGATTACGCCAGCATCCGCCACAAGGTGTACGACAGCGATCGCGGCATGGTGATCCTGATGGGCATCATCTGCGTGGTGCTGCTGGCGATCACCGCGGCCGGCATCGTGGGCCTGACCAGCTTCTGGGTGGGGCAGCGGCGCAAGCAGATCGGCGTGCGTCGCGCGCTGGGTGCGCGCCAGCGCGACATCCTCGCCTACTTCCTCACCGAGAACTTCCTGATCAGCGCGTCCGGCGCGGCGCTGGGCATCGTGCTGGGCTTCGCCTTCAACCTGTGGACGGTGACCCACTTCGCGATGGACCGGATGTCGCTGGTCTACGTGGGCGTGGGCGTGCTGATGCTGTTGCTGCTGGGCCAGGCCGCCACGCTGGCGCCGGCGCTGCGCGCCTCGCGCGTGTCGCCGGTGGAAGCGACGCGGTCTGTGTGATTTTTCCCTCTCCCGGTGGGAGAGGGTGCCCCGAAGGGGCGGGTGAGGGTACGGGCGTAGCGAGGCTTTCTCGCTCCTACCGAGCCCTGGGCCCAACCCCTCTCCCGACGGGAGAAGGGCTCAAACGACGGAGAGACGGAATGTTTGCCTACTATCTCGAACTGGCGATACGCAGCCTGAAACGCAGCCCCGGACTGACCTTGCTGATGGTCCTGGCAATCGGCTTCGGCGTGGCCGCCTCGATGACCTCGTGGTCGGTGTTCCGCGCGGTGTCGGGCGACCCGATCCCGTGGAAATCCTCCAAGCTGTTCGTGCCGCAGATCGACATGTGGGGGCCGAACGGCCGCAGCCCGGACGGCGAGCCGCCGGACGCGATGGCCTACACCGATGCAGTCGCCCTGATGCGGGACCATCGGGCCAAGCGCCAGTCGGCGATGTACCAGATCTCGCCCTCCGTCGTGCCCGCCGACGCCAGCAAGCACCCGCTCAACGTCAGCGGCCACGCGGTGTACGGCGAGTTCTTCCCGATGCTCGACGTGCCGTTCAAGTACGGCAGCGGCTGGAGCGCCAGCGACGACGCCAACCGCGCACAGGTCGTGGTGATCGGCGAAAAGCTCAACCAGAAGCTGTTCGGCGGCGCCGACAGCGTGGGCAAGGTGGTCAACATCGAGGGCAAGGATTACCGCGTGGTCGGCGTGCTCGACCACTGGGATCCGCAGCCGCGTTTCTACGACGTGGTCAACACCGGCGGTTTCTCCACCGCCAGCGCGGACGTGTTCCTGCCGTTCCAGACCGCCATCCAGGCAGGCATCAGCAACGACGGCAACACCAATTGCAATGCGGTGCCCAGCGAATCGGGCTTCGTCGGCCTGCAGCACTCCGAGTGCGCCTGGATCGCGTTCATGGCGGAACTGGACGATGCCGCGGCGGTGCAGGCGTATCGCGGCTACCTCGACGGCTACGCACGCGCGCAGCAGGCCTCCGGACGTTTCAGCTGGCCGCCCAACAATCGCCTGCGCGACGTGCCGGCATGGCTGGACAGCCAGCACGTGGTGCCCAGCGACACCCGGGTGTCGCTGCTGGTGGCGCTGGGCCTGCTGCTGGTGTGCCTGGTCAACACCATCGGCCTGCTGCTGGCGAAGTTCCTGCGCCGCAGCAGCGAGATCGGCGTGCGTCGCGCGCTCGGCGCGCCACGTGGGGCGATCTACACGCAGTTCCTGGTGGAGGCGGGCATCGTCGGCGCGGCCGGCGGCGTGCTGGGCCTGCTGCTCACCGGCGCGGGCGTGGCCAGCGTGGGCTGGGTGCTGCCGCGCGACATTGCCGCGCTGGCGCGGGTGGACGTGAGCCTGCTTGCGCTGACCCTGCTGGTGGCGGTGGTCGCCACGATGCTGGCCGGACTGTATCCCACCTGGCGGGCTTCGCGGGTGCAACCCGCCTGGCAGCTCAAGAGCAATTGATGCGCTTTCCCTGCGCGGGAAAGCGGCCATCCATGGCCGCACTCCTCAAGAAAGCCGGTTCCATTTTGAAGGTGCGAAAAGGAACACTATTATGAAACTGCATCCCATCCTCGCCGCGTTGCGCAAGCACAAGGCCGGTACCGTGCTCATCGCGGTGCAGATCGCGCTGACCCTGGCGATCGTGTGCAATGCGATCTTCATCATCGGACAGCGCATCGAACGGGTGAACCGGCCCACCGGGCTGGACGAAAGCAACCTGTTCCTGATCAGCCAGCAGTGGGTGGGGGCGCCAAGCGCCGACACCGCCGATGGCGTGGAGCAGCTCGACGCGATGCAGCGCGAGGATCTCGCCGCGCTGCGCAACCTGCCGGGGGTCGTGGCGGTGACGCCGACGAACTCGATCCCGCTGCTGCAATCGTCGTGGACGGGCTCGCTGTCGCACTCGCCGGGCGCGCAACTGGGCGGCAAGGAGAACGTCCGCACGGCTTATTACTTTGTCGACGACCAGGCCATGGCGGCCCTGGGCCTGAAGCTGGTTGCGGGCCGCCCGTTCAATGCGGGCGACGTGCAGCACCAGGGCTTCCGTGACCAGAAGCCGCGCCCCGTCGCGATCGTCTCCAAGGCGCTCGCGGACAAGCTGTACCCGCACGGCGACGCGGTCGGCAAGGCGATCTACAGCGACGGCAGCGATTCGCCGACCACCATCATCGGCGTGGTCGAACGCATGCAGGTACCGAGCACGCAAAGCTGGAGCAGCAATTTTGCCTGGTACTCCACCCTCATCCCGACGCGCCTGGACGCCAACTTCGCCCGCTATGCCGTGCGCACCCGGCCGGGCCAGCTGGAATCGGTGATGCACGCGGTGACGCCCGCGCTGTACAAGGTGAATCGCCTGCGCGTGCTCGACGACGACAGCATCCGGTCGTTCGGGGAGATCCGCGCCAGGGCGTACCGCGCCGACGTGGGCATGGCCCTGCTGATGGGCGTGATCTGCCTGATCCTGATCGCCGTGACCGCCGCGGGCATCGTCGGCCTCACCAGTTTCTGGGTCGGCCAGCGGCATCGGCAGATCGGCGTGCGCCGCGCGCTGGGTGCCCGCAAGGTCGACATCCTGCATTACTTCCAGATCGAGAACCTGCTGATCGCCGGCATCGGCGTGGCGCTGGGCATCGCGCTGGCGGTCGGCCTGAACCTGTGGCTGATGACGCGCTACGAGATGACCCGGCTGCCGGTGCCCTACGTGCTGGTGGGCGTGCTGGCGATGCTGGCGATCGGCCAGGCCGCCGTGTTCGTACCCGCGCGACGCGCCTCCAACGTGCCGCCGGTGTCGGCCACGCGGGCGGCATGAGTGGAATGCCGGGAGTCGGGAGACGGGATTAGGGATTCGGGATTGGGGATTCGTCAAAGCCAAGGCTCGCCACACCGCCGCTCTTTCGAATCCCGAATCCCGAATCCCGAATCCCGAATCAAATCCCGAATCCCTCCGCAGGAGACACCTGATGTTCGCCTACTACCTCGAACTGGCCGTGCGCAGCCTCAGGCGCAACAAGGCGCTCACCGCGCTGATGGTGTTGGCGATCGCGCTGGGCATCGGCGCGTCGATGACCACGCTCACGGTGCTGCACGTGCTGTCGGGCGATCCGCTGCCGGGGCGCAGCGGCACGCTGTATTACCCGCAGATCGACCCGCGCGACAGCAGCGGCCAGCTGCCTGGCGCCGAGCCGCCGGAGCAGGTCACCCTGATCGACGGCCTCAACCTGTGGCGCGCGAAACGCGCCGACCGCCAGGCGCTGATGACCGGCGGCTCCGTGCCGATCCAGCCCGATTCCTCGGCGGTGGACCCGTTCTACGTGGAGTCGCGATACACCACCGCCGATTTCTTCCCCATGTTCGGCACGCGCTTCCGCTATGGCCGCGGCTGGGATGCCGCCGACGACGAGGCCAAGGCGCGCGACGTGGTGATCAACAGCGAGCTCAACGAGCGCCTGTTCGGCGGCGCCGACAGCGTGGGCCGCAGCCTGCGCATCGCCGACACCAGCTTCCGCATCGTGGGCGTGCTCGACGACTGGGCGCCCAACCCGCACTTCTACGACCTCAACACCGGCTCCTACGGCCGCACCGAGCAGGTGTTCGTGCCCTTGCAAACCGCGCTGGACCAGAAGATGGAGCACAACGGCTCGAATGACTGCTGGGGCAGGGGCGCCGGCGGCGTGGGCCGCGTCTACCCGTCCGACAGCTGCGTGTGGCTGCAGTTCTGGGTGCAACTGGACAGCCCGGCCAAGGCGGCCGACTACAAGGAATTCCTGGTGCACTACTCGCAGGAGCAGAAGGCGCTGGGGCGTTTTGCGAAGGAACCGAACGTGCGCCTGCGCAACGTGATGCAGTGGCTGGCCCATGAACGCGTGGTGCCGGACGACGTGCGCCTGCAGACCGGCCTGGCGTTCGGCTTCCTGCTGGTCTGCCTGGTCAATACGGTGGGACTCATGCTGGCCAAGTTCATGCGCCGCGCCGGCGACCTCGGCGTGCGCCGTGCGCTGGGCGCCTCCAAGCGCGCCCTGTTCGGGCAGTTGCTGATCGAATCCGGCGTGGTGGGCGTGGTCGGTGGCGCCGGCGGCCTGCTGCTGGCGGGGCTGGGGCTGTGGGTGGTGCGCCAGCGTCCGTCCAGCTACGCCGAACTGGCCCACCTGGACACGACGATGCTGCTGACCACCTTCGCGCTGGCGCTGGGCTCGACCCTGCTGGCCGGCATGCTGCCGGCGTGGCGCGCCTGCCAGGTGCCGCCGGCCCTGCAGCTGAAGAGCAATTAGTGCGCTTTCCCTGCGCGTGGAAGCGGCCATCCATGGCCGCACTACTCAAGAAAAGCCGCTCCGATCTGGAGCATGAGGCAAAATTCATGGAACTGCGACCGATCCTCTCCACGCTGCGGCGGCACAAGACCACCGCCTGGCTGCTGATTCTGGAGATCGCGCTGACCTGCGCGATCGTGTGCAACGCGGTGTTCATGATCAACCACCGCCTGCAGCACATGCACATGTCCACCGGCATCGACGAGCATGCGCTGGTGCAGATCCAGCTGGCCGAGGTGACGCCATCGCCGGACATCTACGCGCGGGCGCGGGAGGACCTTGCCGTGCTGCGGCAGGTGCCCGGCGTGGAGGACGTGGCGCTGGTCAACCAGTTGCCGCTGGGCGGCTCCTCGTCGAACGCGAGCATCAAGCTCGACCCGGAACAGCGCGAACCGACGCTGGCCAGCGTCGGCACCTATTTCGGCGAGAACCTGGCCCGGACGATGGGCCTGCGCCTGGTGGCGGGACGCGACCTGCGGCCCGACGAGGTTCTCGATGCCGACGTGGTGATCAAGGCGCTGGCCACCGGGGACACCAAGGTCATCGCGCCGGTCACGGTGATCACGCAGGCCCTGGCGCAGCGGCTGTGGCCGGGCGCCGAGGCGCTCGGCAAGACGATCTACGTCGGCCCGGTCGGCGTGCGCGTGGTCGGCGTGGTGGCGGACCTGGCGCGCGCCAACGCCTACGACGACGCGACCGCGCACTACTCGATGATCCTGCCGATGTTCATGGGCGCCGGCAAGGACCAGAGCTACCTGGTCCGCACCCGCCCCGAGGATCGCCAGGCCGTGCTCAAGGCCGCCGTGTCGGCGCTGAAGAAAGCCAACCCGCGACGGGTGGTGACCGAGCAGCGCACCTACGACGAGGTGCGCAACCAGTTCTTCGAGAACGACCGCTCGATGGCCGGCATCCTGGTCGGCGCGATCGCCGCGCTGCTGGTCGTCACCGCACTGGGCATCGTCGGCCTGGCCAGCTTCTGGGTGGCGCAGCGCCGGCGCACCATCGGCGTGCGCCGCGCGCTCGGCGCCACGCGCCGCAACATCCTCAACTATTTCCAGACCGAGAACCTGCTGCTGGCCACCATCGGCATCGTGCTGGGCATGGGGCTGGCGTATGCGATCAACCTGTTCCTGATGCTGCACTACGAATTGCCACGCCTGCCGGCGATCTATTTCCCGGTGGGCGCGATCGCGTTGTGGCTGATCGGCCAGCTCGCCGTGCTCGGCCCCGCGCTGCGCGCCGCCGCGGTGCCGCCGGTGGTGGCGACTCGGAGCGTGTAATGGACGGATCCGCGGATCGTTCGCACGTAGGGCGGGCATTGCCCGCCAAAGCCGTATCGGATAGCGCCGAGGCAGAGCGGCGGGCGGTGCCCGCCCTACGTACTGCGGGTGTATCCCGAACCGTTCTCGACGGAGGTCAATGATGTTCGGCTATTACCTGGATCTGGCCCTGCGCAGCCTCAAGCGCAACAAGGTGCTCACCGCGCTGATGGTCATCGCCATCGCGGTGGGCATCGGCGCCAGCATGACCACGCTGACCGTGATGCACCTGCTGTCCGGCGACCCGGTGCCCACGCGCAGCGGCACGCTGTTCTACCCGCAGGTGGACGGCAACCCCACGCCGGGCAACTACAGCCAGCCGCTGGACGTGATGGATTACCAGTCGGCGGTGGACCTGTGGGGCGCGCAGCGCGCCGACCGCCAGGCGCTGGTGGTGGACAGCCCGGTGCGGCTCACCGCGCCCGGAGCCAACCTGCCGGCCCTGATGCCGACCATGCTCTCCACCACCAGCGACTTCTTCCCGATGTTCGACGTGCCGTTCCGCTACGGCAGCGGCTGGAGCGCGGACGACGATGAGCGTCACGCGCGGGTGGCGGTGATCTCCGACGATCTCAACCACAAGCTTTTCGGCGGCCGCGACAGCGTCGGCCAGGTGCTGCGCCTGCGCGACACGGACGTGCGCATCGTCGGCGTGCTCAAGCCGTGGCGGCCTTCGCCGGTGTTCTACACCGTGGCCGGCGGGCGTTTCGCCAACGGCGATACCGCGGATTTCTACGGCAAGACGGAGGACGTGTTCACGCCGTTCTTCACCGGCCTGGAGCTCAACGACGGCAATTTCCAGCAGTTCACCTGCTGGCACATGCCGGAACGCCCGGGGCATCTGCAGAACTCGCCGTGCGCATGGGTGCGGCTCTGGGTGCAGCTCGGCGATGCCGGCAAGGTGGCGGCGTACAAGCACTTCCTCGATGGCTACGCGGCGCAGCAGAAGGTGCTGGGACGCATCGTGCGACCGCAGAACACCCGCCTGCGCAGCCTGATGCAATGGCTGGACTACAACGGCGTGGTGCCCAGCGACGTGCGGCTGCAGACCTGGCTGGCGTTCGCGTTCCTCGCCATCTGCCTGTTCAACATGATCGGCCTGCTGCTGGCGAAGTTCCTGCGCCGCAGCGGCGAGATCGGCGTGCGCCGCGCGCTCGGCGCCAGCCGTGGCGCGGTGTTCTCGCAATGCCTGGTGGAGGCCGGGCTGGTCGGCCTCATCGGCGGCATCGGCGGCCTCGCGCTCACCCTGCTCGGCTTGTGGCTGATCCGCCAGCAGCCGGTCGCATATGCCGACCTGGTGCATCTGGATGTGGCGATGTTCGCGGTCACCTTCGCGATGGCGCTGGCCGCCAGCCTGCTGGCCGGGATCCTGCCCGCGTTCCGCGCCAGCCGGGTGGCGCCGGGGTTGCAGCTCAAGAATGTTTAGCGCGCTGTCCATGCCACAACCAAGCCACCCCTGGCCGGACTTTTCGGAAAGGCGTCTTCCAGCAGGCATCAGGTAACCAGACATGCAGATTCGACCCATCCTTGCCGCACTGCGCCGTCACCGCATGGCCACCGTGCTGATCGCGCTGGAGATCGCGCTGGCCTGCGCGGTGCTGTGCAACGCCTGTTTCCTGATCGCCGGCCGGATCGGCGCGATCCAGGTCGACAGCGGCGTGGACGAAGCCTCGCTGGCCACGGTGCAACTGGCCGGCTACGAGAACGCGCATGCGGTCGACCTCAACGCCCGCGTGCTGGCCGGGCTGGGCAGCATCCCCGGCGTGGAATCGGTGAGCCTGCTCAACTCCATCCCGTTCGGTGCGCGCCGCGGCACGGCGGGCATCACCACCGACATGGCCGGCAAGCATTTCGGCGGCGTGGTCGAGTTCTACGTCGGTGGCCCCGGCAGCCTGGCGGCGCTCGGTACGCGGCTGGTCGCCGGACGCAATCCGCAGCCTGACGATTTCCGCCCGTTCACCGCCTTGATGCCCGACGATGCCGCGGTGCAGGTGACGCGGGCACTGGCCGAACACCTGTGGCCGGGCGCCGATCCGCTGGGCAAGGAGTTCTGGCTGGACAAGTCGCATTTCCGCGTGGTCGGCGTGATCGACCACCTGGTGCGCCCCGACCCGGGCGGCTGGCCCGGCGACAGCCGCGACTGGTCGGTGTTCGTGCCGGCGCAGTCGAGCGTCTACCTTTCCGGCAGCTATCTGTTGCGCGCCGCGCCGAAAGATCTGCCGCGCGTGCTGCGCGATGCGCGCGCGGCGATCGCCAAGATCGCCCCGGACGCCGTGCTCGACCAAGATGGCACCCGGACCCTCGGCGACCTGCGCACGCGCAGCTTCCAGAAGGACCGCGCGATGATCGGCATGCTGGTGGGCGTGATCGTGGCGCTGCTGCTGGTCACCGCGCTGGGCATCGTCGGCCTGGCCAGTTTCTGGGTGGCGCAGCGCCGCCGGCAGATCGGCATCCGCCGCGCCATCGGCGCCACCCGCCGCGACATCCTGCACTACTTCCAGACCGAGAACTTCCTGATCGTCAGCTTCGGCATCGCGCTCGGCATGGTGCTGGCCTATGCGCTGAACCTGCTCTTGATGACCCGTTACGAACTGCCGCGCCTGCCGCTGGCCTACCTGCCGATCGGCGCGCTGGTGTTGTGGGGGCTGGGGCAATTGGCAGTGCTGGGGCCGGCGTTGCGGGCTGCGGCCGTGCCGCCGGTGGTGGCGACGCGGTCGGTGTGACGAGCGTTTCCGCAGCAGGTGATTTTGGTGCTTGAGGGGAGGGACGCAACATGTTCGGCTACTACATCCACATGGCGGCGCGCAGTTTGCGGCGAAACCCCATCCTCACCGGCTTGATGGTGCTGGCGATCGGGCTGGGCATCGGCGCCAGCATGACGATGGTCACCGTGCTGCACGTGATGACGGACGATCCGTTGCCGGGGCGCAGCGCGCAGCTTTACACGCCGCACATCGATCCGCTGCCGCTCGACTACAGGCACGATCGCGGTCCCGACGCCAGCGACAACCTCACCTGGCCCGATGCGATGGCGCTGCTCACGGCGCGACGCGCGACGCGGCAGGCGGCGATGGCAGGTGGCTATCTGCTGTTGCGTCCCGACCGGGTAGGAGTGCAGCCGTTCTATGTGGCCGGCAGGTACACCAGCGCAGATTTTTTCACGATGTTCGGCGTGCCGTTCTTGCACGGTGGCGGCTGGAGCGCCGCGGACGACGCGGCCGGCGCGCCGGTGGTGGTGTTGACCGAGACGGTGGCGCGCAAGCTGTTCGGCATCGCCGATGCGGTGGGGCGCACGGTGCGGTTGGGCGAACACGATTACCGGGTGGTCGGGGTCACCGCCGACTGGGCGCCGAAGCCGCTGTTCTATGCCGACAACGTGGGCAGCCAGTACAGCGACGCGGATCAGTTCTTCCTGCCCTTGTCGGTGGCGGTGAACCAGGACCTGCAGGTCAGCGGCAACCAATCAGGCTGGGGCAAGGATGAGGGAGAGTCCAAGCGCAGCGACACGACGAGCTGGCTGCAGTTCTGGGTGCAGCTGGATACGCCGGCGCAGGTAGCAGCGTACCGCCAGTATCTGGTCGACTACTCGGCGCAACAGAAGGCGCTGGGTCGTTTCCAGCGCCCGGCCGCCAACGCGAGGCTGTACAGCCTGATGGGCTGGCTGGCGCATGAAAACCTGGTGCCCACCGACGTGCGCCTGCAATTGTGGCTTGCGCTGGGCTTCCTGTTCGTGTGCATGGTCAACATCGTGGCGCTGCTGCTGGCCAAGTTCCTGCGCCGCAGCGGGGAGATCAGCGTCAGGCGTGCGCTGGGCGCGCGCCGGGGCGACATCTTCGTGCAGTTCGGTGTCGAGTCGGCGCTGATCGGGGTGGCCGGCGGTGCGCTGGGCCTGGCCGTGGCCCAACTGGGCCTGTGGAGCATCCGCCAGCGGCCCGACGACTACGCCAGGCTGGCGCAGATGGATGCATCAATGCTGCTGGGCACCCTGGTGCTGGCCGTGATCGCCAGCGTGCTGGCCGGTTTGCTGCCGGCCTGGCGCGCCTGCCGGGTGCCGCCGGCGCTGCAGCTCAAGAGCACCTAGTGCGCTTTCCCTGCGCGTGGAAGCGGCCATCCATGGCCGCACTATTCAAGCAAAGCCGCTCCGATCAGGAGCATGGGGCAAGATCATGGAACTGCGACCGATCCTTTCCACCCTGCGCCACCACAAGCTCACATCCATCCTGCTGACCCTGCAGGTCGCCTTCACCTGCGCGATCGTCTGCAACGTGGCCTTCATGGTGGCCAAGCGCGCGCAGCGGATCAGCGTGGCTACCGGCATCGTCGAGGACGAGTTGTCGGTGATCCACAGCAGCGGCATCGAGAAGAACGAGAACAAGCAGGCGCGCCACCGGGCAGATCTTGCCGCCTTGCGCGCGATTCCCGGCGTGACATCGGTGGCGGCGGTGAGTTTTTCGCTGCCGTTGAACCGCAACAGTTCCTCACGCGGCGTCTGCCCCGACCAGGCATCGTTGCAACGCGCGATGCAGCAGCGTTCCGCTGACGGCACGGCCTGCATGACGCCCAGCATCTACGACGGTACGCCGGGGCTGATCGATACCCTTGGCCTGCATCTCGTCGCCGGGCGCCAGTTCCAGCCGGACGACTACGTGGTGGGCATGGGCCACACGCCGGCGGTGGCCATCATCACCCGCGCGCTGGCCAGGCGCCTCTACCCGGGGCAGTCGGCGCTGGGCAAGGACATGTACCTCGGCCCTTCCGTCATCCGCGTGGTGGGCATCGTGGACACCTTGCTGCGCCCCAGCCTGCGCGAGCCGGGTACGGAGGGCGACAGCATGCTCTGGCCGCAATTGCCTGATATTTCCGGCGTCACCTACCTGCTGCGCAGCGCGCCGGGCGATCGCCGGCGCGTGCTCGAGGCCGCCAGGGGCGCCCTGCTCAAAGTCAGTTCCAGCCGCCTCATCGACCCCAAACAGATGCAGACCTACGCGCAGATCCGCCATGATTATTTCCAGCGCGACACCACCATGATCGGCCTGCTGGTGGCCTCTGCCTCGGGCTTGCTGTTCGTCACGGCGCTGGGCATCGCCGGGCTGGCGAATTTCTGGGTGCAGCAGCGCTGGCGCAGCATCGGTATCCGGCGCGCGATCGGCGCCACGCGCGGCGACATCCTGCGCTACTTCCAGGGCGAGAACCTCCTGATCGTCGGCGTCGGCATCGTGCTTGGCGGCGTGCTGGCGGTGCTGCTCAACCTGCTGCTCATGGCGCACTACGAACTGCCGCGCCTGCCGCTGTGGTATTTGCCCATTGGCGCGGCGGTACTGTGGGCGCTTGGCCAGCTGTCGGTGCTGTCGCCAGCACGGCGCGCCGCGCGCATACCACCGGTGGCGGCGATGCGTTCGGCGTGACCATGCTATCTGGCACGGGTTGTCCGCATCGCGCGGCGCCACAATCCTGCCGCCACCCCTACCTGCCTGCGGAGGATCCCGTCCGATGAAAACCTTGCCGTTGTTGATCTGCCTGGCCCTCGCGGGCTCGGTGACCGTGGCCGCCCCGCTGCAGGCGGCGCCCGCCGCGCAGTCCATTGCCAAGGGTGACGTGGCCAGCCGCGTGCAGGCGCTCAACGCCCTGCTCGACGAGCAGTGGCAGTACACGCTGAAGAACAGCCCCGAGTTTGCCACCGCGCTGGGCGACCTGCGCTACAACGACCACTGGAGCGATGTCTCGCTGGCGCACGTGCGCGCGGACCACCAGGCGACGCAGGATTTCCTCAAGCGCTTCGAGGCGATCGACACCACCGGCTTCCCCGACAGCGACAAGCTCAACCAGCAACTGATGGTGCGCCAGCTGAAGGATGCGCTGCGCTCGTACGACCTCAAGCTCTACGAGATGCCGCTGGACCAGATGAGTGGCGTGCACATCGCGCTGGCCGGCTTCGTCAGCTCGATTCCGTTCAACAGCACCAGGGAGTACGACGACTACCTGGCGCGCCTGAAGGCGGTGCCGAAGCTGTTCGACCAGGTCACCGCGGTGGCGCGCCAGGGCATGGCGGACAAGATGATGCCGCCGAAGTACCTGCTGGAAAAAGTGGTCAAGCAGATCGCCAGCATCGAACAGCAGGGCGGCATGGACAGCGTGTTCGCCGAACCGCTGAAGCACTTCCCCAAGTCGGTGTCGGCCGCCGACCAGAAGCGCCTGCATGACGCCATCCTTGCCGCGATCGACCACGACGTGCGTCCGGCGTACGCCAAGCTCGGCAAGTTCGTGGCCGAGGACTACGCCCCGCACGGGCGCAGCCAGCCCGGCGTGTGGGACCTGCCCAACGGCGAGGCGATCTACCGCTTCCAGGTCGAGCAGATGACCACCACCAGCGAGACCCCGCAGCAGATCCACGAGATCGGCCTGGCCGAGGTCAAGCGCATCGAGGGCGAGATGACGAAGATCGCCCACGCGCAGGGCTTCAAGGATCTGGCCAGCTTCCGCGCCTCGCTGAAGACCAACCCGAAGACGCATGCCACCTCGCGCGAGGACATCCTCGACCGCTACCGCGGCTACATCGCCGGCATGGAGCCGGAGCTGCCCAAGCTGTTCGGCCTGTTGCCCAAGACCAGGGTGGTGGTGAAGCCGGTGGAGAAATTCCGCGAGAAAGAGGCCGCGGCCGCCGAGTACCATCCGGGCACGCCGGACGGCTCGCGCCCCGGGCAGATCTTCGTCAACACCGGCGACTTCGCCAACCGCAGCGTGCTGACCATCGAGTCGACCGCATACCACGAAGGCATCCCCGGCCACCACCTGCAGCTGTCGATCGCGCAGACCCTGCCCAAGCTGCCGCCGTTCCGCCAGCAGGCCGGCTACACCGCCTACATCGAGGGCTGGGCGCTGTATGCCGAGCAACTGGGCAAGGAGGTCGGTTTCTACAAGGATCCGCTGTCCGACTACGGCCGCCTGTCCGACGAGCTGCTGCGCGCCGATCGCCTGGTGCTCGACACCGGCGTGCACTACAAGCACTGGACGCGCCAGCAGATGGTCGACTTCTTCCATGCCCATTCGAGCGAGGACGAGCCCGACGTGCAGGCCGAGACGGATCGCTACATCACCTGGCCGGGCCAGGCGCTGGCCTACAAGACCGGCGAGCTGAAGATCCTGGAGCTGCGCGCGCGAGCGGAAAAGGCGCTGGGCGACCAGTTCGACATCCGTGCCTTCCACGACGAGATCCTCAGCGGCGGCGCGCTGCCGCTGGACGTGCTGGAGGATCGCGTCAACGACTGGATCGCCGCGGTGAAGGCTGGCAAGGCGCCGGCGCATCCGGTGGCGATCTAGCCACGTGGATCGTAGGGCGGGCACTGCCCGCCATCGTGGCACCACGGAACGGCCGGCGGGCGGTGTCCGCCCTACGCGCGCTATGCCATTCATGCCATCGGGGCTTGCATAGCCCGATGGTCATGGCAACCTTGTGGGCCTGGGCGGCATCCATGTCCGCATGTGCAGAAAGCGAATGACCCGAACCGTACTCATCATCGACGACAATCCCGCGGTGGGCGAGGCGCTCTCGCTGGCGCTGTCGCTGCACGAGATCCGCCCCCTGACGGCGCTGACGCCGGAAGACGGCCTGGCCGTGCTGGAGCGCGACGCTGTCGACGTGGTGATCCAGGACATGAACTTCACCGCCGACACCACCTCGGGCGAGGAGGGCGTGGAGCTGTTCCGCGCGATCCGCGAGCGCCATCCCGACCTGCCGGTGATCCTGCTCACCGCCTGGACCCATCTGGAAACCGCGGTGGAGCTGGTCAAGGCCGGCGCCGCGGACTACCTGGCCAAGCCGTGGGACGACCACAAGCTGCTGGCCACGGTGGAGAACCTGCTGGAGCTTTCCGAATCCAGCCGCGAGCTGACCCGCAGCCGGCGCGAACGCCGCCAGCGGCGCGAGCAGTTGCGCAGCAAGTACGACCTCGACGGGCTGGTGTTCGCCTCCGAGGCGATGGGGCGCACGCTCAACCTGGCCTGCCAGGTGGCGCGTTCCGACGTGCCGGTGCTGATCACCGGCCCCAACGGCAGCGGCAAGGAGCGCATCGCCGCGATCGTGCATGCGAATTCGGCGGTGAGGCGCGGGCCGTTCGTGGCGGTCAACTGCGGCGCGCTGCCGGGCGAGCTGATCGAGGCCGAGCTGTTCGGCGCCGAGGCCGGCGCGTACACGGGCGCCAACAAGGCGCGCGAGGGCCGCTTCGAGCTGGCCGACGGCGGCACGCTGTTCCTGGACGAGATCGGCAACCTGCCGCTGCCCGGCCAGATGAAGCTGCTGCGCGTGCTGGAAACCGGCCAGTTCGAGCGGCTCGGCTCCGGCAAGACGCGCCAGGCCAAGGTGCGCGTGCTCAGCGCCACCAACGCCGATCTCAAGGCCATGATCCAGGCCGGCACCTTCCGCGAGGACCTGTATTACCGGCTCAATGTGATCGAGGTGAACCTGCCGCCGCTTACCGAGCGCACCGACGACATCCTGCCGCTGGCGGAGTTCTTCCTCGATGGCCGCGCCGAACTGGGCGATGCGGCGCGCGAGGCGATGCAGCGCTATCCGTGGCCGGGCAACGTGCGCGAGCTGAAGAATGCGATCGAGCGCGCCGCCCTGCTGGCCGGCGACGGCCCGATCACGCCGGAGCTGCTCAACCTGCCGCAGCATGCGGCGAGCGGCAATCGCAACCTGGACGAACCCAGCCGCGACGCCGTCGAGGATGCGCTGGGACACGCCGGCGGCGTGGTCAGCCGCGCCGCGCAGCAGCTGGGCCTGTCGCGCCAGGCGCTGTATCGGCGGATGGAGCGCTACGGGCTGACGGCGACCTCGTGAGCCGGGCGATCTGCGCGCGATGCGGGTTCCGTCGCACGGGGGCGCGCCATGCGCGATGATGTTTCCGTCGGCAGTCCGTCGCGCCCTCCGGTGCGCGTTACCTGAAAACACCACCAGCGAGATCGATCATGCGCAAGGTATCGAGCCTGTTCCTGCCACTTTGCCTCGTCGGCGCCAGCGCGCTGGCGCAGTCCGTGCCGCCGCCGGCGAGCGACCAGTGGCAGCCGGCCGCGGCCGCCAGCGTCGCATCGCATGCCGCCACGCCGCTGCAGGGCGGCGCGACCGCAGCCAAGCCTTCGCCATTCAAGTTCAAGGGCGAGCGCAAGGCCTGGATGGAGGAGCCGCCGCCGCCGCGGGCCAACGACAAGGCCGCCGTGATGGGCAAGCAGCGGCCATGGCAGGACGGCCGACCGCCGGTCGATTGCGCGGTCCATCCGAGGGCCTCCGGATGCCCCTGACACGACGGCTGGCCGGGGGCGTGGCCATCGCTCTTCCGCGCACCCGCCGGAGCGGCGTCCCATGTGGCAATACCTGAACTCGCTGCGCACGCGGCTGAGCCTGCTGCTGGTCGCTGCCGGCGTGGTCGGTGCCCTGATCCTGGCCGGCGTCACGCACTGGCCGCTGCCGCAACTGCTGGCATGGCTGCGTGGCGGCATGGGCCAGGACGCCGTGGTGCCGCCCCCGGCCACCGCCACCGCGGCGACGCCGGCGGCCCTGCCGCTGCCGCCGCATGATCTCTATGCCCTGCTGGCGGTGGGGCTGGTGCTGCTGGTGCTGGCGGCGATCTGGCTGGCCGGGCGGGCGCTGGACCCGGTCAGCCGCCTGCTGCGCGCACTGGAAGGGGCGGTGGCCAGTTATCGCGACGGCGATTTCAGCTTCTCCATCGCCGCCAACCGGCGCGACGAACTGGGCCAGCTGATCCGCATGCACAACGAGCTCGGCCATACCTTGCGCGAACAGCGCCAGCACCTGGCGCAACGCGAGCTGCTGCTGGACACGGTGGTGCAGAACACGCCGGTGGCGCTGGTGCTCACCGACGCCGCCGGCCGCGTGGCCTACGCCAACATCGCCTCGCGCCACCTGTTCAACGAGGGGCGCAGCCTGGCCGGGCTGGATTTCGCCGAGCTGCTGGCCGAGGCGCCGCAGGTCCTGCGGCAGGCGGTGGAAAGCGGCGAGGATGCGCTGCTCACGGTGGACATGGACGGCAGCGACGAAACCTTCCATCTGTCGCAACGCGCGTTCCGGCTGCAGGGGCGGCCGCATCGGCTGCACTCGTTCCGGCGCATGACGCGCGAGCTTTCGCGCCAGGAAGTGGCCACCTGGAAACGCGTGATCCGCGTGATCAGCCATGAGCTCAACAACTCGCTGGCGCCGATCTCCTCGCTGGCCCATTCGGGCGCCGAGCTGGCCCGGCGCGGCGACGTCGACCGCCTGCCCGGCGTGTTCGCCACCATCGGCGAGCGCGCCCGCCACCTGCACGGCTTCATTGCCGGCTACGCCAGTTTCGCCAAGCTGCCGACGCCGCGCCCGGTCGCGGTGGAGTGGGCCGGCTTCCTCGAAGGGCTGTCGCTGCATTGCCGCTATCGCCTGGCCTCGGCCGTGCCGGAGCGGCCGGGCTGGTTCGATGCCGCGCAGATCGAGCAGGTGCTGATCAACCTGATCAAGAACGCGCACGAGGCCGGCGGAGCAGACGAGGAGGTCACGCTGTCGATCCACGACGGCGGCAGCGAGACGCGGGTGGAGGTGGCCGACCGTGGCCCCGGCATGAGCGAGACGGTGCTGGCGCAGGCCTTGCTGCCGTTCTATTCGACCAAGCGCTCCGGTACCGGCCTGGGCCTGGCGCTGGCGCGCGAGATCACCGAGGCGCACGGCGGCCGGGTACTGCTGGCCAACCGCGAGGGCGGCGGCCTGCGGGTGACCCTGTTGCTGCCGGCCGGCAACCGGCAGGGCCGCGGCTGACTCAGGGCCGCTCGGGTGGTGACGCCAGTCCGGAGAAATCCGCGCTGGAAGTCCGGTCGAGGTTCCTGCGTTGCGCCTGCAGCGCTTCGCCGGTGACCTGGAACCACACGTTCTCGGCGATGTTGGTGGCGTGGTCGCCGATGCGCTCGATGTTCTTGGCCATGAACAGCAGGTGCGTGCATGGCGTGATGTTGCGCGGGTCTTCCATCATGTAGGTCAGCAGCTGGCGGAAGTAGCCGGTATAGGCTTCGTCCAGCACGGTGTCGTTCTTCCACACCGCATGCGCGCGCTCGGCGTCGCGCTCCTGGTAGGCGGCGAGCACCTCGCGCACGCCGGTGGCCGCCAGCCGCGCGAGGTGCTCCAGGCCCGTGGCGGGCTGCACCGGCGCCACCATCGACAGCGGGATCGAACGCTTGGCCACGTTGGCGGCGTAGTCGCCGATGCGCTCGATGTCGGCCGCGGTGCGCAGCGCGGCGAACACGTTGCGCAGGTCGCCGGCCATCGGCGCGCGCAGGGCCAGCAGGCGCACCACGTCGTGGCTGATGTCGCGCTCCATCCGGTCGATGGTGTCGTCGTTGTCGACCACGCGCTGGGCGGCGCGCTCGTCGCGCCGCTCGACCACGTCGATCGCCGCCTCCAGCTGCTTCACCGACAACTCGCCCATGCGCACGATCTCGGCGGTAAGCCGGCTCAGTTCGGCGTCGTAGCTCTTGATGATGTGGTTTTCGTTCATGGGATTCGGGATTCGGGATTGGGGATTCGTAAAGGCGGAGGCGTCGGCTGATGGGATGGTTTCGGGGACTGGCAGGGGGGTTCTTTCGAATCCCGCATCCCGTATCCCGGATCCCGACCCTCATCCAAACCGCCCGGTGATGTAATCCTCGGTCTGCTTCTTGTCCGGCTTGGTGAAGATCTTTTCGGTCTGGTCGAACTCGACCAGCTCGCCCAGGTACATGAAGGCGGTGAGGTCGGAGACGCGGGCGGCCTGCTGCATGTTGTGGGTGACGATGACGATGGTGAACTCGCTTTTCAGCTCTTCTATCAATTGCTCGATGCGGCCGGTGGCGATCGGGTCGAGCGCCGAGGTGGGCTCGTCCAGCAGCAGCACCTCGGGCTTGAGCGCGATGGCGCGGGCGATGCACAGGCGTTGCTGCTGGCCGCCGGAGAGGCCGAGCGCGTTCTGCTTGAGCTTGTCCTTCACCTCGTCCCACAACGCGGCGCTGCGCAGGGCCTGCTCCACGCGGCCCTCCATGTCGGCCCTGGACAGCTTCTCGTGATGGCGGATGCCGTAGGCGACGTTCTCGAAAATCGTCATCGGGAACGGCACCGGCTTCTGGAACACCATGCCGACCTTGCTGCGCAGGCGGTTCATCGAATAGCGCGGGTCGAGGATGTTCTCGCCGTCGAGCAGGATCTCGCCCGTCGCCCGCAGCTTCGGGTAGATCGCGTAGATGCGGTTGAAGATGCGCAGCAGGGTGGACTTGCCGCAGCCGGACGGCCCGATGATCGCGGTGACCTTGCGCTCGGGGATCTCCATGTCGATGCCTTTCAACGCATGGAAATCGCCATAGTGGAAGTGCAGGTCGCGCACGGTGAACTTGGGCGACGCCACCGGCAACGGCGTGATGGCGAGGGCGGGGTCAGTCATGGGACACCTTGTTGCGGGACAGGATCAGGCGCGAGGCGAGGCTAAGCAGCAGCACGAACATGGTGATCACGAACGCGCCGGCCCACGCCAGCGCGTGCATCGCCTCGCCCGGATCGTTGGCGTACTGGTAGATGATCTGCGGCAGGCTGGACATCTTCTCCATCGGATTGATGGCCATGTAGTTGTTGCCGAAGGCGGTGAACAGCAGCGGCGCGGTCTCGCCGCTGATCCGCGCCAGCGCCAGCAGCACGCCGGTGATGATGCCCGAGCGCGCGGCGCGGATCAGGATCTGCACGGTCAGCTTCCACTGCGGCACGCCCAGCGACAGCGCCGCCTCGCGCAAGGTGGACGGCACCAGCCGCAGCATCTCGTCGGTGGTGCGCACGATCACCGGCAGCGCGATCAGCGCCAGCGCCACGCCGCCGGCGAAGCCGGAGAACGAGGTGGAGCCGTGGCTCAGCGCCGTGCTCGGCAGCACGACGATGGTGTAGACGAACAGGCCCATCACGATCGACGGCGCCGACAGCAGGATGTCGTTGAGGAAACGGATCGACTCGCCCAGCCTGGTGCGGTTGGCGTACTCGGCCAGCCAGGTGCCGGCCAGCACGCCGATCGGCGTGGCGATGCCGATGCCGATGAAGTTGATCACCAGGCTGCCGACCATCGAGTTCAGCAGGCCGCCGTCCTCGCCATAGGCCGTGATTTTCGTGAACAGCTTCAGGTCCAGCGCGCCGATGCCCTGGCGCAGCGTCTCCCACAGGATCCAGGCGAGGAAGACCAGGCCGAGCAGGGTGGCCAGCATGCTCAGCGCCATCGCGACCGCGTTGGCGATGCGCCGGCGCAGGTATAGAACGTTCATGCGCCTGCCCTCCGCTTCATGCGGCGATCGCAGGAGCCCGCTCGCGGGCGATGCTTCGGCCTTTGCGAATCCCCAATCCCCAATCCCGCATCCCGGCAACGCATCAGCGCCCCTCCTTGCTCGCCAGTCGGCGCAGCATCAGCCGCGCGATCAGCAGCACGATGAAGGTGACCACGAACAGCAGGAATGCCAGCGCCATCAGCGCGGACTTCTGCAGGCCGGCCGCTTCGCTGAACTGGTTGGCGATGGTCGAGGCGATCGAGGTGCCAGGGTCGAGCAGCGAGGCCGACAGGTGCATCGCGTTGCCCAGCACGAAGGTTACTGCCATGGTCTCGCCGAGCGCGCGGCCGAGGCCGAGGAAGATGCCGCCGATCACCGCCGAGCGGGTGTACGGCAGCACGATGTCCCACGACACTTCCCAGGTGCTGGAACCCAGCGCATAGGCCGATTCCTTCAGCCGCGTCGGCACGGTCTGGAACACCTCGCGCATCACCGAGGAAATGAACGGGATGATCATGATCGCCAGCACGATGCCGGCGACCAGGATGCTGGCGCCGAACGGATAGCTGCTGCCGAACAGCTTGCCCACGAACGGCACGTGCTCGGCCACCCACGACAGCTGGCCGTCGTCGGGCTGGTTGCCGAGGTTGTTGGTCAGCCACGGCTTGATGTGCTCGGCAAAGAACGGGGCGAAGATGAAGAGCCCCCACATGCCGTAGATGATCGAGGGGATGCCGGCCAGCAGCTCGATGGCCGAGGCCACCGGCGTGCGCAGCCAGGTCGGCGCCACTTCGGACAGATAGACGGCGATGCCGAAACTCACCGGCACCGCTACGGCCAACGCGATGAACGAGGTGATGAGGGTGCCGTAGACCGGCACCAGCGCACCGTAGACCTCGTCGCCCGGGTCCCATTCGGCGCTGACCAGGAAATGCCAGCCGAACGTGGCGAACGCGTCGCGGCCGCCCCACAGGGTGGCCGCGGCGGCGCCGAGCAGGGACGCCAGCACCAGCAGCGCGCAAGCCCGCAGCAGCCAGCGGAACAGCCGCTCGTGACGGGCGTCGCGGCGGCTGCGCTGTTCGAGGATGTCGGTGGATGAGGCTAAAGACATGTGTGGGGTCTGCGGAAGGTCGATCTACGAGATCCGTCATTCCAGCGAAAGCTGGAATCCAGCGCCATTGCGCGGTTGCCAGGAGTCGCTGGATCCCGGCTTTCGCCGGGATGACGGTGCTCGGGCAGGTGTCATGCAAACCAGGAGCAACCCGTTGCCCAAGCCATCAATGCTTGAACTCCGCCGCCCAATACGCCTCGATCTGGCTCACCAGGGAGGCCGGCAACGGCACGTAGTCGAGTTCGCTGGCCGCCTGCTGGCCGTGCTCCAGCGCGTACCTGAAGAAGTCGAAGGCGACCTTGCTGTTGCCGACATTCTTCGGCGACTTGTACATGATCATCCAGGTGGTGGCGGTGATCGGCCACGCCCGCGCGCCGGGCGCGTCGGTCATGATCAGGTTGAAGTCTTTCGCGCTGGCCCAGTCGGCCGTGGCCGCGGCGGCGGCGAAACTTTCCGCGGTGGGCGACACGACCTGGCCGGCGGCGTTCTTCAGGTCCACCCAGCTGATCTTGTTCTTCACCGCATAGGCGTATTCGACGTAGCCGATCGAACCCTTGATCTGGCGCACGTACTGCGACACGCCCTCGTTGCCCTTGCCGCCCACGCCGGTCGGCCACTCGACCGCGGTGCCGAACTTCACCTTGCCGGCCCACTCCGGGCTGACCTTGGACAGGTAGTTGGTGAAGTTGAACGTGGTGCCCGAACCGTCCGAGCGATGCACCACGGTGATCTTGCCGGCCGGCAGGGCCAGGCCCGCGTTCAGCGCGGCGATCTTCGGATCGTTCCAGGTCCTGATCTTGCCCAGGAAGATGTCGGCCAGGGTGGCGCCGTCCAGCTTCACCTGGCCGGGCTGCACGCCGGCGATGTTGACCACCGGCACGATGCCGCCGACCACGATCGGGAACTGGCCCAGGCCGTACTTCTTCAGGTCCTCGGCCTTCATCGGCGCGTCGGAGGCGCCGAAGTCGATGGTGCCTTCCTTGATCTGCGCGATGCCGGCGCCGGAACCGATCGACTGGTAGTTGAGGCGGTTGCCGGTCTTCTCGGCATACGCGGCCGACCACTTGGACATGACCGGGTAGACGAAGCTGGAGCCGGCGCCGGTGATGTCGGTGGCGTGGGCGGCCACGCCGAAGGTCGAGGCCACGGCGAACGTGGCGACGGCGGCGAGCCGGACTGGCAGTTTGCGGAGGGTCAACATGGAAGCTCCTTTCGAGTGGGGTCGGATGCGACCCCGCCATTTCAGGCTTTTCGTGTTGCCATTGAATGAAATGAATGTTGCAGCAAGATGACAGCCCCTGCGACAGTGCCGGCGGGCTGCACGCGGGAGTGTCTCGAATCTGTCACGTCAGTGGCATCCAGCCGTAAAAGTCCGTCTGCAAACTTTTAACCAATCGCCGGCCAGGCCCCTCCGGTTCGGGCGGCGACCCAGCGATTTCCCACCCACTTGCGGAGAAAGACATGCGTTCCAAACTGATTGCGGTGGCGATTGCCGCCGGCCTCGGGGTTGCCAGCTTCACGGCCGCGGCCGCGCCGCAGAACCGGACGTCGGCGACCACCAGCGCCGAGGTCGAGTCGCTGAAGGCCCAGCTCGCCGCACTGCAGGCCAAGGTGAACGAACTGGAACAGCGCACCGATGCGCAGTCCGACATCAACGTCAGCACCGGCCAGGCGGTGGAGAAGGCGACGGCGGTGACCACCGCCAGCGACAAGAAACTCGAGTCGCTGGAGAAGCTGGTCAACAACACCAGGTTGTCCGGCCGCATGTACTTCGACTTCACCAGCATCGACCAGAAGGACAGCGACAGCGGCAAGACCGACAAGTCCGGCATCGGCATGGACGTCAAGCGCTTCTACCTCGGCGTCGACCACAAGTTCAACGACATCTGGTCGATGAACCTGACCACCGATTTCAACTATTCCAGCAGCGACGGCCAGACCAGCCTGTTCGTCAAGAAGGCCTACGTGCAGGGCAAGTTCGACGACGCGGCGGTGCTGCGCATCGGTTCGACCGACATGCCGTGGATTCCGTTCGCCGAGCAGTACTACGGTTTCCGCTACGTCGAGAACACCATCACCGACCGCCTGAAGTACGGCAACTCGGCGGACTGGGGCCTGCACCTGGGTGGCGAGCTGGGCGCCGGCAAGTCGTTCAACTACGCGGTGTCGGTGGTCAACGGCAACGGCTACAAGAATCCGGGCCGCAGCAAGGGCGTGGATGTCGAGGGCCGCCTCGGCTTCGTGCCGTTCGAGAACATGGTGGTGGCGATCGGCGGCTACCGCGGCCATCGCGGCCAGGAGACCGAGAACCTCGACGCCGTGAACACGGCCGAGCGCGGCGACATCATGGTCGCCTATGCCAGCGACGCGTTCCGTCTCGGCGCCGAGTACTTCACGGCGAAGAACTGGAACAACGTGCTCACCACGGCCACCGACAAGGCCGACGGTTACTCGCTGTGGGGCAGCGTGGCGGTGGCCGACGACGTGAGCCTGTTCGCCCGCTACGACAACGCCAAGCTCAGCAAGACGCTGGATGGCGCCAACAAGAACGTCTACTACAACGCCGGCGTCGAGTACCAGGTGACCAAGGGCTTCAAGCTGGCCGGCGTGTGGAAGCACGAGAAGGCCGACAAGACGGTCGGCACCCCGGTGCCGCCGCACGTGCGCAACGTGAAGACCAACGAGATCGGCGTGTTCGGCGAAGTGCGCTTCTGAGGCCCGTGCCGCCGCAGTGCGGCGGGCAGCGGTTATCGTGAAGGAGTTCCAGCCAGGGATGGAGAGCGGCGGGCCGGGATGCCCGCCGTTTCTTTCTGGCGAGTGGCCGTGGCGCGGGGAGCTTGCGCCATCGGCGGCGTGATGGTGCCCTTCAACCCGCCCAGGCGCCGACCAGCGCAGCGTCGAGCCCGCGCGAGGCGAGGCCGAGCAGGGCCCCGAGTGCGGCACCGGCCAGCACGTCGCTGGGGTAGTGCAGGCCCAGCACCACGCGCGACATCGCCACCAGCACGGCGAACAGTGTCAGCGGCAGGGCCAGCACGGGAAACCAGCCGACGGCGACGATGCCGAAGCTCACCGCGTGCAGCGTATGTCCCGACGGGAAGCTGAACTCGTCCAGCGGCGGTGCGCGCGCGATCACCTCGCGATGCACGCGGAACGGCCGCGGGCGACGGGTGCGGCGTTTCAGCGTGCGGTAGAGCAGCCACGCCACGATGCCGGTGCCGGCCATCTGCAGCGCGGCGTGCCGGCCGCGGTCACCGCCGCCGATGGCCAGCGTGGCGATCAGGCCGTACCAGAGCCAGCCGTCGCCGAGGCGGCTGACCACGCCGAAGGTCCGTTGCACCGCGCGACGCGCGCCCCAGCGGCTGGCGGCGCGGCACAGCAGCGCGTCCAGCGACGGGGCTGCCGGTTCAGGCGACGGCGCGGAGGCGGTCATCGGGGTAGCCATGCAGCAGGGAAACCAGCAAGGTCTCGAATTCCGCGATCACCATGTCCGGCGGGCACCGCAGCGCGGCGTGCCGCGCATGGGCAGCCAGTCGGCACCGGGTCGCCGGGTCCACGCCGAGCTGATAGGCCGCGGTGATGAAACCGCGCGCATCCGCGGGCGGCACCACGCGCCCGGAAAGTCCGTCGACGACGTGCTCCTGCGCGGCCGCGTGGTCGAATGCGACCAGTGCCAGCCCCGAGGCCATCGCTTCCAGCACCACGTTGCCGAAGGTCTCCGACAGGCTCGGGAACAGGAACACATCCGCGCTGGCGTAGTGCGCGGCCAGTTCCATGCCGCGCCTGGTGCCGACGAACAAGGCCTCCGGGCAGGCGCTGGCGAGTGCCGCGCGCTGCGGACCGTCACCGACCATCACCAGACGCGCGGCGGGCGTGCGCGCCTGCAGCGCGCGGAAGGCCTGCACGGCGAGGCCCAGGTTTTTTTCCGCGGCGATCCGTCCGACACACAGCAGCACCGGCGTCTCGTCATCCACGCCCCAGCTGCGGCGCAGTGCCGGATCGCGCCGTTCGGGCGAGAACAGCCGGACGTCGACGCCGCGGCGCAGCTTGCGTACGTGGCCGACACCGGCGCCGGTCAGCTCGGCATGCAGCGCGCTGGTCGGCACCAGGGTCATCTGCGCGCGGCGGTGGAAGCCGAGCAGGTGGCTGCGTACCAGCGGCGCCAGCAGCCCGACGCCATAGTGGGCGGCGTAGTCGTGGAAGCGCGTGTGGAAACCGCTGACCACCGGGATCTGCAGCGCGTTGGCCGCGCGCAGCGCCGAGGCGCCCAGCGGGCCTTCCGTGGCGATGTACACCGCGTCGGGCCGCTTCGCCTGCCAGCGCCGACGCAGCGCACTGCCGGCGGGCAGGCCAAACTGCATGCCCGGGTAACGCGGCAGCGCCACGCCGCGTGCGCCCACCAGCTCGACCTTGCCGTCGCGGCCCCCATGGCCGGGGCGTATCACGTCGACGCCGAGCCCGCGTGCCGCCAGGCCGGTGGCAAGCGAACGCACGGTGAGGGCGACACCATTGACCTGGGGCGGCCAGGTTTCCGTGACGAAGCTGACGCGCATCGCTGCTCTCCGATCGGAACTGGCAACGGTCGTGGCGCGGCCCTGTTGCACGCGGGCGACGGCTGCATGACGCTTGTGCGATGGTGTCCTGCGCGCCGGGAGGCAGCGCGCACGGCCGTCGTCGACGGCTTTCGGCAGTGCAACGCGCGGTGCGCTCCGTCGCCAGACGAGAATACCGGACCCGCCTCGCGTGTCATCGGCCTGTCACGCGGCGTCGCGATAATGCCTGCGCCTGCCAGGCACTCCCCTCCATGGCAGGCATCTTCGAGATGCCGCTCTCCTCCTGAATCGGCTCCCGGCGCGGACTTTCTCCGTGCCGTTTTTTTGCGACAAGGAGTTGCGCGCAGGCGCCGCTCAGTTCGTCGGCGTCTCGGCGCGGAAGATGCCGCCGCGATCCGGAGGCAACACGCGCGAGGCGTCCATCACGCAGGAGAAGGTCGAGCCGCGGCCGGGCTCGCTCTCGATCACCAGGCGCCCCTGGTGCAGGTTGAGCACGTGCTTGACGATGGACAGGCCCAGGCCGGTGCCGCCGGACTCGCGCGATCGGCTGGACGACACGCGGTAGAAACGCTCGGTGAGCCGCACCAGGTGTTCGGCGGAGATGCCCAGCCCGCTGTCGCGCACGGAGAAGATCGCGCCGCCGTCGGCGGTCTGCCGCCAGCCGATCACGATCTCACCGCCGCTGGGCGTGTAGCGCACGGCGTTGCTCACCAGGTTGGAGAACGCGCTGTGCAGGTGGTGGATCGAACCGCGCAGGCGCACTCCGGTGGTCGCCTCGACGCTGATGCGGTGCCGGCCCTGGCTGAGCGCCACCGCCTCGCGGCGCAGCGTCTCCAGCAGCGGCACCATGGCCACTTCCTCTTCCGGCAGGGCCTCGCGCGTTTCCAGCCGCGACAGGGTCAGCAGATCCTCCACGATCTGCTGCATCCGCTGCGACTGCATGCGCATCTCGCCGAGCACCGGCGACAGCTCGGGCACGTCGACCGGGTCAAGCAACTCCAGGTAGCCGTGGATCACCGTCAGCGGCGTGCGCAATTCGTGCGAGACGTTGGCCACGAAATCGCGGCGCACCTGCTCCAGTCGGCTCAACGTGCTGATGTCGCGTGCCAGCAGCACTTTCAAATGCTGGCCGAAGGGGATGATCGTCGCGGCCAGGCGCAGCGACGCATCCGCCGGCGCCGGCAGGTCGGTGGCCGGCTGCGTGGCATTCGTGCGCAGCCACGTGCCAAGTTCGCTGCCCTCGAGCCACTGTGCGAGCGATTGCCCGACGTGTTCGCGCCGCACGCCGAGCAGTCGGGTGGCGGCCGCGTTGAACCAGCGTACGTGCCCCTGATCGTCGAACAGCACCACGGCGTCGTCCAGCGCGCCCACCGCTTCGCGCACGTCGCGCAACAGCGTGCGCAGGCGTGCGCGGCGCGAGGTCCGTGGGCGCTGCGGGTGAGTCGGATCCGGTGCCGCGCGCCAAGTGCCGGCCAGCCACCATGCCGCCGCGATCAGCTGCCCGAGCAGCGCCGCGCCGAGCGCCCACCATGCCGAGGCCCACAGCGCCGCCAGGATGGCCACGGCCATCGAGGCAAGCAGGACGATGACCGGTCCGCTGGCGACGCTGGCGCAGAGGTTGCGCATGCGCCGGTGGATCAGGGACGCGCAGGCGCGGGTTGTGCGGAAAACCGGTAGCCGGCACCACGCACGGTCTGGATCAGGGCATCCAGGCCCCAGGTTTCCAGCGTCTTGCGCAGGCGCCGGATGTGCACGTCGACGGTGCGCTCCTCGATGTAGACGCTGCCGCCCCAGACGTGGTCGAGCAGTTGCGCGCGGGAGTACACGCGCTCGCTGTGGCTCATGAAGAAGTGCAGCAGGCGGTACTCCGTGGGCCCCAGGTGCACCGGCTCGTCGCCGGCGAACACCCGGTGGGCCTGGCCGTCCACGCGCAGGCCGCCCAGCTCGATCACGCCGGCGCCATCCTCGCCCTGGCTGCGGCGAAGCACGGCCTTGATGCGTGCCACCAGCTCGCGGGTGGAGAACGGCTTGACCACGTAGTCGTCGACGCCGGCGTCCAGCCCGGCGACGCGATCGGCTTCCTCGCCACGGGCGGTGAGCATGATGATCGGCAGGTCGCGGGTCAGTTCCTCGCGGCGCAGCCGTCGGGCCAGGTCCATGCCGCTGATGCCCGGCAGCATCCAGTCGAGCAGGATCAGGTCGGGCACCGCCTCGGCGATCGCCAGCTGGGCCTCGCCGGCGTCGGCGGCGCAGACCGGCAGCATCTCGGCCCGGCGAAGGGCGAACGCCACCATGTCGCGGATCGGTGCCTCGTCTTCGATGATCAGGATGCGTTTTTGCATGCACGTGCCCGGTGGCAGCCGGCGCCATGGAACCATGGCCATGTTACGCGACGATGACAGCGCCGGCTTGCCGGCCGCGGCCGTAATGATCGTTCCATGACGCCATGGCCGGGCCCGCTCGACGGGCCTGCGCTCGCCTATACTGACATCTTCATGGAAAGGGGAGAGCTTCATGGGTATGGCACAACTGTTGGCGCTGGTCATCCTGGTCGTGGTCGTCATCGGCATCGTCAAGCTGGTGCGCATCGTGCCGCAGGGCTACGAATGGACGGTGGAGACGTTCGGCAAGTACACCGGCACGCTGAGCCCGGGGCTGCATTTCCTGATCCCGATCTACCAGGCGATCGGGCACAAGATGAACATGATGGAGCAGGTGCTGGACGTCCCCTCGCAGGACGTCATCACCAAGGACAACGCCGTGGTGCGCGTCGATGGCGTGGTGTTCTACCAGGTGCTGGACGCGTCCAAGGCGGCCTATGAGGTGGCCGACCTGGAGCAGGCGTCGCTGGCGCTGGTGATGACCAACATCCGCACCGTGCTCGGCTCGATGGACCTGGACGAAAGCCTGAGCAAGCGCGACGAGATCAACGCCCGCCTGCTACGCGTGGTGGACGAGGCGACCCATCCGTGGGGCGTCAAGGTCAACCGCATCGAGATCAAGGACATCTCCCCGCCGCGCGACCTGATCGACGCCATGGCGCGGCAGATGAAGGCCGAGCGCGAGAAGCGCGCCAACATCCTCGACGCCGAGGGCTTCCGGCAGGCGGCGATCCTCAAGGCCGAGGGCGAGAAGCAGTCGGCGATCCTGTCCGCCGAGGGCGAGAAGGAAGCCGCCTTCCGCGCCGCCGAGGCGCGCGAACGCACCGCCGAGGCCGAGGCCAAGGCCACCACCATGGTCTCCGACGCGATCGCCAGCGGCAACATCAATGCGCTCAACTACTTCGTCGCCAACAACTACATCGGCGCGCTGAAGGAGATGGCCAATTCGCCCAACCAGAAAATGCTGCTGCTGCCGATCGAGGCCACCGGCGTGATCGGCGCGATGGCCGGCATCGCCGAACTGGCCAAGGAATCCCTGACCCAGCAGCAGCGCCCGGCGTCCGCGCCGGTGCCGCCGCTGCGCTGATCCGGAGCTGCCGACCATGTGGCAACTAGCCGTGCATTACCTGTGGTGGATCCTGGCGCTGCTGCTGATCGCCGGTGAACTGCTGCTGCCGGGATATTTCCTGTTGTGGATCGGCCTGGCCGCGGCGGCCATGGGCGTGCTGCTGTGGGCCGTGCCGACGCTGGGCCTGTTGGCGCAGGCGATCGTCTTCGGCCTGCTGGCGTTCGCCTTCTGCGTAGCCTACGCGCGCTGGCTGCGGCCGAAGCTGGAACGTCGCGCGCCGGGCAGCGAGCGGCTCAACCGCCGCGCCGAGCAGATGATCGGCCAGCGCTACGAGTTGATCGAGGCGATCGTCAACGGCCGCGGCAAGGCCCGCGTCGGCGACGGCCAATGGCTGGTCAACGGGCCGGACCTGCCGCTGGGCGCCACCGTGGAAGTGGTCGCCGTCGACGGCTCCACCCTGCAGGTACGCGCGGTGGCATGAGCGCCGGCGCCACCATCAGCCAGCAGCAGTTCGCCACCACCGCGCTGAACACGCGCATGGCGTTCGTGCTGGAACTGGCGCGGCGCCTGCACCAGTACGGCACCACCGCGCCGCGGCTGGAGATGGCGGTGGCCGGGGTGGCGCAGCGGCTGGGCCTGTCCGCGGACGTGTGGTCCAGCCCCACCGCGGTCATCATCTCCTTTGCCGACCTCGCCCAGGGCGAGGAGAGCGTGGCGACCACCACCCAGGTGGTGCGGCTGCCGCCCGGCGAGGTGAACCTGGAGCGGCTGTGCCAGGCGGACGACATCGCCGACCGCGCGATCGCCGGCGAACTGGGCCTGCGCGAGGGTTTTCGCCTGCTGCGCGAACTCGGCCGACCGGACAGCCGGCGCGAGAAAATCGGCGTGATCGCCAGTTACGGCCTGTCCGCGGCCGCCATCGCGGCGCTGTTCCTGCACAGCTCGTGGGTGGATCTGGTGGTCGCGGCGGTGATCGGCGTGGTCATCGGCGGCATCACCCTGGCCGCCGCCGTGCGGCCACAGCTGGCGGTGGCCAGCGATGCGATCAGCGCGCTGGTGGCGACCACGGTGGCGATCCTGGTCAGCGCCTTCATCGTGCCGTTGGCGATCAAGTCGGTGGTGCTGTCCAGCCTGATCATCCTGGTCCCCGGCATGTCGCTGACCACGGCCGTGCGCGAGATCTCCAGCCAGCACCTGGTTTCCGGCGTGTCGCGCATGGGCGGCGCGATGGCGACCCTGCTCAAGCTGACCTTCGGCGTCATCGCCGCCACCGAATTGTGCGGCGCGCTCGGCATCGTGGCGCGCGATTTCGCCCTGCCGCCGCTGCCGGCGTGGACCGATTACCCGGCGCTGGTGGTGGCCGCGGTCGCCTTCGCGATCCTGTTCCGCGCCGCGCGGCGCGACTGGCCGGCGGTGGTCGCGGCAGTGGTGGTGGGTTACCTGGCCACGCGCTGGGGCGGCGAGATCTCTGCCTCGCTGCCTGGCGCGCCGGTGGGCGTGTTCCTGGGCGGACTGCTGCTGGGCGCGCTGGCCAACATCTACGCCCGCTACGCGCACCGGCCCGGCGCCGTGATCCGCGAACCGGGCATCCTGCTGCTGGTGCCGGGCAGCGTGGGCTTCCGCAGCATGTCGTTCCTGCTCGAACGCGACACTTCGCTGGGCCTGGATGCCGGCCTGCTGCTGGTCACCTTGCTGGTGTCGCTGGTGGCGGGCCTGATGTTCGGCGACCTGCTGATTTCTCCGCGGCGTTCGCTGTAGGGCGCCCAAGAAAAAAGCCGGCGCGAGGCCGGCTTTTTTCGTCCATGGCGGGAAAGCCTTCGATCAGATCACCAGATCCTTTTCCTTCTTGCCGGCCTTCAGCGCGTCGTTGAACCAGTGCGGACGCTTGCCGCGACCGGACCAGGTCTGCGCCGGGTTGGCCGGATTGCGGTACTTGGGAGCCACCTTGGCGCCGGCGCGCTTGCTCTTGCGGGCCGCGCCGAAGATGTCTTCGAACGTATAACCCTCGGACTTGATCAGGGCGTGGATCTTCTCGCGCAGCTTGACGACCTTTTCCTTGCGCAATTCGTCCTGGCGCATTTGCGCCTTGCTGATCAGGTCATTGAGCTGGTTGTGATTGAGGTTCTTGATATCGACGGCCATGGATGGGCTCCGGGTCAGGGGGTGAATCACGCCCCATTATCGGGGCAATGCGGACATGTGGAATGCCGGCTTGCGGAGATTCTCCATGATCGGACAAAGGTTTGTAAAGCGATGGATTCGGCGCGACGCGATCCAGTTCGTATTGGTGGCGATTATGAAGCGGGCCCGCAGGATGATTACGGCCATATTCAATTCGCCACGTTATTAACAGGCCGGGAGGCCGTCGGCATCAGGCCTTTTCCAGCAGCTCGATCAGCTCGTCGCGGCTCAGGGTGCGGCTCTCGCTGTCCTCGCGGCCGCGGTATTCCAGCGTGCCGGCGGCCAGCCCGCGTTCGCTCACCACCACGCGATGGGGAATGCCGATCAGTTCCATGTCGGCAAACATGTTGCCGGGGCGCAGGCCGCGGTCGTCCAGCACGGTTTCGATGCCGCGCTGGAGCAGGGCCTGGTACAGCTCCTCCGCCGCCTCGTTGACCGCGGCCGAGGCGTTCTTCGGGTTGATCACACACACTGCCACGCGCCACGGCGCCATGGCCTCGGGCCAGACGATGCCGGCTTCGTCGTGGCGCTGCTCGATGGCGGCGGCGACGATGCGAGTGACGCCGATGCCATAGCAACCCATGCTCATCACCTGGGCCTTGCCGCCTTCGTCGATCACCGTGGCGCCCAGCGCCTCGGCGTACTTGGGGCCCAGCTGGAACACGTGCCCCACCTCGATGCCGCGGGCCAGGTGCAAGGTGCCATGCCCGTCGGGCGAGGGGTCGCCCTCGACCACGTTGCGCAGGTCGGCAACGCGGCTGATGCGTGCGTCGCGCTCCCAGTTGGCGCCGGTGCAATGCGTGCCGTCGGCGTTGCCGCCGCAGACGAAGTCAGCCAGCACGGCGGCGTCGCGGTCGACGATGACCGGGATGGAGTCGGCCAGGCCGACCGGGCCGATGAAGCCCGGGCGCGCACCGCAGGCGGCGCGGATTTCCTCTTCGCTCGCCAGCACCATCTCGCCGGGGAGTTCGGCCAGCTTGCCGGCCTTGACCTCGTTGAGTTCGTGGTCGCCGCGCAGGCACAGCGCCACCAGGCCGTCGACGCCGCGCACCAGCAGGGTTTTCACGCATTGCCGCGGCTGCACCTTCAGGAAGCCGGCGACGTCGGCGATGGTTTTCTGGGTTGGCGTGTCGACGCGCTGCAGGTCGGCCCCCGGTGCAGGGCGTTCGACGGAGGGGGCGAGCGCCTCGGCCTTTTCGATATTGGCCGCGTAATCGGAACCATCGGAAAACGCGATCGCATCCTCGCCGGAGTCGGCCAGCACCTGGAATTCGTGGCTGGCATTGCCGCCAATGGCACCGGTATCGGCCTGCACCGCACGAAAGCCCAGGCCGAGGCGGGTGAAAATGCGCACATAGGCCTGGTACATCGCGGCGTAGGTTTCAGCCAGCGATTCCTGGCCGAGGTGGAATGAATAAGCATCCTTCATCAGGAATTCGCGCGCGCGCATCACGCCGAAACGGGGCCGGATCTCGTCGCGGAACTTGGTCTGGATCTGGTAGAAATTGACCGGCAGCTGCTTGTAGCTTTTCAGCTCGTTGCGCGCGTAGTCGGTAATCACTTCCTCGGCGGTCGGCGCGTAGCAGAACTCCTGCTCCTTGCGGTCGCGGATCTTCAGCAGCTGGGGGCCGAACTTGGCCCAGCGGCCACTTTCCTCCCACAGCTCGCGCGGCTGGATGGTGGGCATCAGCAGCTCGATCGCGCCGGCGCGGTCCATTTCCTCGCGCACGATGCGCTCGACCTTGCGCATCACGCGCAGGCCCAGCGGGCTCCAGGTGTACAAGCCCGAGGCCAGCCGGCGGATCATGCCGGCGCGCAGCATCAGGCGATGGCTGGCGATTTCGGCGTCGGCGGGGACTTCCTTGACGGTGGCCAGGTGGAATTGGCTGAGGCGCATGCGGGGCGTTCCGGCGTGTAAAGCGCCCATTGTAGCGGGCGCCACCGCCGCCGGAGTGCGGCCCGAAGGACTACTTCTGGCAGTACTGGGCGTACTGGGCCTGGGCGGTGGCGATCTGCTGCTGGCGCTGGCTCGCGTCCAGTGCGCTGGGCTTGCCGTCCTTCTCCATCACCACCGGGCCGCTGCCCTGCAGGGTCGCCAGGTTGGACTCCAGCGAGGCGCACAGCGACTTGCGGTTCTCCGGCGTGTCGGCCACGGTCGCCGGCGCGGCGGTGGGTTCGTTGCTGCCGCCGGCGTCTTCCGGGTTGGCATGCTCGGCTGGCGCAGCCAGCGGTTCCACCGTGCCGGTGGTGGTGACCCTGGTGTATTTCACCCCTTGGGCGGGCGGCGCCTCGGAGTAATGCACGGTGCCGCTGGCATCGGTCCACTTGTAGACCTGCGCGGCACACAGCGGGGCAAACAGCAGCAGTGCCACGACAATCAGCGAACGGTGCATGGGTGTCTCCGGAAGAGGGAAAAATCGGTCGTTCCTTGTTATCACTCCGGCGTCCCGGACTCAAGCAGGCAATGGTTTACACTGCGCCTACTCCGTCACGATCCCGCTTCATGAGTCCATCCATGCCCGTTCAACCGCCCCGGCATCGCGGCATTTACCTGTTGCCCAACCTGTTCACCACGGCGGCGATGTTCGCCGGTTTCTACGCCATCATCGCGAGCATCGGCGGGCATTACATCGAGGCCGCCATCGCGGTGTTCCTGGCCGCGGTGCTCGATGGCATGGACGGTCGCGTGGCGCGCATGACCGGCACGCAGACCGAGTTCGGCGTGCAGTACGACTCGCTGTCGGACCTGGTCAGCTTCGGTCTTGCGCCGGCGCTGGTGATGTACACGTGGTCGCTGTCGGCGCTGCGCGACATGGGCCCGTTGTGGGGCAAGCTGGGCTGGGCCTGTGCGTTCATCTATGCCGCCTGCGCCGCGCTGCGGCTGGCCCGCTTCAACACCCAGGCCGGCGTGGCCGACAAGCGCTATTTCCAGGGCCTGGCCAGCCCGGCCTCGGCAGCGGTCAACATGTCGTTCGTGTGGACCATGGAGAAGGCCGGCTGGACCGGCGCGGAGCTGTCTTTCGCCAGCGCGGCGATCGTGGTGGTCACCGGCCTGCTGATGGTCAGCCGGTTCCGCTATTTCAGTTTCAAGTCGCTGCCGATGGGCGAGCGCGGCAATGTGCCGTTCGCCTGGATGGTGGTGGCGGTGCTGCTGCTTGCCTTGCTGTATCTGGCCCCGGCGCGGGTGCTGCTGGCGGGGTTCTCGGTGTACCTGTTGTCCGGGCCGGTGTGGACGATCGCGGCGCGGATCACCCACCGGCGCCGTGCGCGGCGGGCCGCGAGATGAATGCGTCCGCGCAAGCCGCCCATCGCGCACGCGTCCTGCACGCGCTGGGGCTGACGCCCTGGGTCCGTCGTACCGCGACGGGCATCGAGCAGACACCGGCCGCGGCGGAACCGGTGGCGGACGGCGTGGCGTGTGTGGTGGTGCTGCCGGCGTCCTGCAATGCACGCGAACTCGACCTGCTGGGCCGCGCGCTGCACGCCGGCGGTGCCGTGCTGGCGCGCGCCGCGCGGCTCACCGTGCATGGCGGCCAGCTGACGGCGGTGCCGGCGGCACGCGCCTACCTGGTGTTCGGCGATGCCCAGGCCCATGCGCTCGGCCGGGCCTTGCCGGCGGCGGTGATGAGCCAGGCGCAGATCGTGCTGGCTGACGAGCCGGGCCAGGTACTGGCCGACGCGGCGGCCAAGCGCCGGCTGTGGAACGCGCTGCGCAGCGTGCGTCGCGCCCTGGTCGGCGCGGGGGGCTGAGCGATGGTCGCCGTACCGAGGGCATCGATCCAGGTGCGCGGCATGTACCTGGACGATCTGCCGGCGGTCAGCGCGCTGGAGAACGCCTCGTACGAATTCCCGTGGTCGCCCGGCATCTTCGGCGACTGTGTGCGGGCAGGGCACTCATGCTGGGTGCTGTGCGTGGATGGCACCGTGGCCGGCTACGGCATTCTTTCGACCGGCGCCGACGAGGCGCACCTGCTGAACCTGTGCATCGGCCCGGACCATCGCGGCTGCGGACTCGGCCGGCATCTGCTGATGCGGCTGCTCGACGTGGCGCGTTGGAACCGGGCTGAGCGGGTGTTCCTCGAAGTGCGCCCGTCCAATCCGGGGGCGAAGGCGCTGTACGAATCGGTCGGCTTTCGCGAGATCGGCAGGCGGCCGCGTTATTACCCGGCCCGCGACGGGCGCGAGGATGCGATCGTGATGGCGCTCGACATGGCCGCAGGCCATATCGAGAAATAAGCAAAAGCCCGCTCGCCAGGAAGCCCGAAGTGGCGCAGGGCGGGCAACGCCAGCCGGTTTTCGATACGCCACGGCGGCCAGGCCCGCCAGAAAAGTCGGCGGGCCGTGCCCGCGCTACAGCTTGCCGGCCTGCTCGCGCAGTGCGGCCAGCGTGGTGTTCCAGTCCACGATGCGCTGGCGCTCCTGCGCCACCACTTCGGCCGGCGCGTTGGCGACGAAGTTCGCGTTGCCGAGCTTGCCTTCGCACTTCCTGATCTCGACCTCGATGCGCGCGATCTCCTTGGCGAGGCGGGCCTTCTCCGCGTCCAGGTCGATCAGCCCGGCCAGCGGAATCATCACCCGCAGCGAGCCGACCACGGCCGCGGCCGCTGCCGGTTCATCGGCGCCGGCCTCGATCCACTGCGGCGCTTCGGTGCGGGCCAGGAAGCTGATCTGCGCGGCGAACTTGGCCACCCGCGCGCGATCGCCCGCATCGCCATCGGCGAACAGCAGCGGGATCGTCTTGCCCGGCGAGATATTCATTTCCGAACGGATCCGGCGGATGCCGGACAGCACGCTCTTGAACCACTCGATCTCCGCCGTCGCCTCGTCGTCCGCTTCGTAATCGCTCGCGCGTGGATAAGCGCATTCGAGGATGATTTGCTCCTTTGAAGAGTCCGGCATGGATGCCGGTTTGTTCTTTGCGGTCAGGGAGGAGCGCACAGGCAACTCCCCCCGGATCTCCTCGGTGATGAACGGGATCACCGGATGCAGCGCGCGCAGCACCGATTCCAGCACCACCAGCAAGGTGTGGCGGGTCGATGCCGCGGCGGCCGCGTCGTCGCCGCTCAACGCCGGCTTGGACAGTTCCAGGAACCAGTCGCAGTACTCGTTCCACACGAACTCGTACAAGGCCTGCGCCAGATGGTCGAAACGGTAGCTGGCGAAATGCTGCTCCACTTCGGTGAGCGTCTGCTTGAGGCGGGTGAGGATCCACCGCTCCGCCTCGGTCACCGGCTTTTCCGAATCCCCAATCCCGAATCCCGAATCCCCGACGTTCATCAACACGAACCGCGCGGCATTCCACAACTTGTTGCAGAACGCCTTGTAGCCCTCGGCGCGCTTGATGTCGAAATTGATGGTGCGGCTGTAGCTGGCCAGCGCGGCGAAAGTGAAGCGCAGCGCATCGGTGCCGATCGCGGGGATGCCGTCGGGGTAGTCCTTGCGGATGCGCTTCTCGACCTTGGCGCGCACCTGCGGAATCAGCAGCGATTTCGTGGATTTCTCCACCAGCGGTTCCAGCGCGATGCCGTCGATCAGGTCCAGCGGGTCCAGCGTGTTGCCCTTGGACTTGGACATCTTCTGGCCTTCCGCATCGCGCACGATCGCGTTGATGTAGACCTCGCGGAACGGAATCTGCCCGGTGAAATACTTGGTCGCCATCACCATGCGGGCGACCCAGAAGAAGATGATGTCGAAGCCGGTGACCAGCACGGCGCTGGGCAGGAAGACCTTGTCCTGCGCCCAGTTGGCGACCACCTCGCCACGCTCGTTCTTCACCGGGCCGTCGGCCGGCCAGCCGAGCGTGGAGAACGGCCACAGCGCGGAGGAGAACCAGGTGTCCAGCACGTCGTCGTCCTGGCGCAGCGTGCCGACCGGCGCGGTGGTGGCGCTGGCGCGCGCGTCGGCCTCGTCCTCGCCCACGAAGATGTTGCCGGCCTCGTCGTACCACGCCGGAATGCGATGACCCCACCACAGCTGGCGGCTGATGCACCAGTCCTGGATGTTGTCCAGCCACTGCGTGTAGGTGTTCGCCCAGTTCTCCGGCACGAACCTGATCTCGCCCGAGCGCACGGCATCCAGCGCCGGTTCGGTGATGGCCTTGCGGCCGCCCGGGCGGCCATCGGCCAAGGTCTCCGAGGTGAGATCGACGAACCACTGGTCGGTCAGCATCGGCTCGATCACCGCGTCCGAACGCTGGCTCACCGGCACCTGCAGCTTGTGCGCCCTGGTTTCGACCAGCAGGCCGGAGGCTTCGAGGTCGCCCAGCACGGCCTTGCGCGCGTCGTAGCGATCCAGCCCGCGATACTTCTCCGGCGCGTTGTCGTTGACCTTGGCGTCCAGCGTGAAGATGGTGATCGGCGCCAGCTTGTGGCGCTGGCCGATTGCGTAGTCGTTGAAGTCGTGCGCGGGGGTGATCTTCACGCAGCCGGTGCCGAACTCGCGGTCGACGTAGTCGTCGGCGATCACCGGAATCTGCCGCCCGGTCAACGGCAGGTGCAGCATCTGGCCGATCAGGTGCGCGTAGCGCTCGTCCTCGGGATGCACTGCCACGGCGACGTCGCCGAGCATGGTTTCAGGGCGGGTGGTGGCGACCACCAGCGACGCGGCGCCGTCGACGGTCATGTAGCGGATCGACCACATGTGGCCATCGCGCTCGACGTTGTTCACTTCGAGGTCGGAAACGGCCGTGCCCAGCACCGGATCCCAGTTCACCAGGCGGTTGCCCCGATAGATCAGCCCGGCGCGATACCAGTCGATGAACACCTTGCGCACGGCGGCGGAGAGGCCTTCGTCCATGGTGAAGCGCTCGCGCGACCAGTCGGCGGCGGCGCCGAGGCGGCGCATCTGGCGGGTGATGGTGGAGCCGGATTCCTCCTTCCACTTCCACACCCGCTCGACGAAGGCGTCGCGGCCCAGGTCGTGGCGGGTCTTGTCCTCGGTGGCGAGCTGGTTCTCCACGATCTTCTGCGTGGCGATACCGGCGTGGTCGGTGCCGACCTGCCACAGCGTGTTCATGCCGCGCATGCGCTGGTGGCGCACCAGCATGTCCATCACCGTCTGCTGGAACGCGTGGCCCATGTGCAGCGTGCCGGTGACGTTCGGCGGCGGCAGCAGGATGCAGTACGGCTCGCCCTGTCCCGATGGGCGGAACGCGCCGCTGGCTTCCCAGCGTTCGTACCACTTCGACTCGATCCGGGCCGGTTCGAAACTCTTTTCCATCGGGAAGCGCTCGCTGTCGCGCAGATGCGCGCGGATATCGGGTAAAGACGCGATTGTACGGTGCGGGCCCGGGCCAGCCCAAGGCGGGGCGGGGATGACGGCACGCGGCGAGGCGGGCAATGCCCGCCGTCCGGGCAAGCGGCCTCAGCCGCCCAGGGCCAGCCTGGCGCCCAGATCCAGCAGCGGGGCGGCGATCAGCATGCGGGCGAGGAACAGCACGATGATCACCGCCATCGGCGCGAAGTCGATCTGGCCGAACACCAGCTTGCCGTCCAGCGGACGCAGCAGCGGGGCGACGATCTTCTCCACCAGTCGCAGCATCGGCTGGCGGCGATCGACGGAAAACATGCTCAGCAGCGACCAGCCGAAGATGAGCACGATGTAGAACAGCAAGGCGAAATCGAACAGCTCGGCCAGCGACAGCACCAGCAGGCCGGCAAGGCTCGGCATCGTCCCGAGCAGGGCGAACAGCAGCAGGCGCTTGAGCAGCATCGCCAGCCACGCCAGCAGCAGGCCGGCGAGGTTGATCCGGCGCCAGTTCGGCAGCACGCGCCGGATCGGCGCCAGCACCGGGTTGGTGGTGCGATAGATGAACTGGCTGAGCGGGTTGTTGAAATCGGCGCGGCAGGCTTCGGCCGCCACCCGCAGCAGGAACAGGATCACCACGGCATCGAACGCCAGGCCGATCAGCATCGCGAGTGCGTTGAACAGGTAGCTCACGGCTGCGCGTCCAGTTCGGCGGCGAGCTCGGCGCCGCGGCGGGTGGCGGCGGCGACGGCCCTGGCCACGATGCGCGGCAGTCCGTCGGCGCCGAAACTTTCCAGCGCGGCCTGGGTGGTGCCGTGCGGCGAGGTTACCCGCTGGCGCAGCACGGCCGGATCCTCGCCGCCTTCGGTCAGCATGCGGCCGGCGCCGAAACAGGTTTGCGCGGCCAGTGCGCGCGCGGTGTCGCGTTCCATGCCCTGCGCCACGGCAGCTTCCTCCAGTGCCTCGACGAGGGCGAAGAAATAGGCCGGCGCGGAGCCGGAAATCGCCGTGACGGTGTCCATCAGGGCCTCATCCTCGATCCAGCGGGTGAGCCCGGCGGCGTCGAGGATGTGCTGGGCCTGCGCTTTCTGCGCGGGGCTGACGCGGGCATTGGCGCACAGGCCGGTCGCGCCGGCGCCGATCAGCGCCGGGGTGTTCGGCATGCAGCGCACGATCGGCAGGCCGGCGCCGAACCAGCGCTCGAGCTGGTCCAGCCGCACGCCGGCGGCGATCGAGATCAGCAGTGGCCGCTGGCGCTGCAGGATGTCCTGCAGCTCGCCGTGGAGGGAGGGCATGACCTGCGGCTTGACCGCCAGCACGATCACTTCCGCCTCGGCCGCCGCCAGGCGGTTTTCGGCATAGCAGGCGATGCCGAAATCGCGGCCCAGTTGCTGGCGGCCCTCGGCGCGGGGCTCGGCGACGCGGATGTCGGCGGGGGCGACGCCCGTCTTCAGCAGGCCGCCGATCAGGCTGCGGGCCATGTTGCCGCCGCCGATGAAGGCTAGTCGTGTCATGCAGGGCTCCTCGATCGTTGCAGCCGCCTACCTTACTGCAAGCCGGTGCATGGGCGCCGGCCATGCACCCGGGCGGCGGCCGTGCGTCCGCGGGGCCGCCAGCGGGCAAATCCGCGTTTTTCGACGGGATGCGCAAATCCCCCCGACGGTTCCGGCATGATAGGGGCAAAGGCTGGCCGCACAGCCGCTTGCGCGAGTAGTATCGACGCGGCTACAGGGGGATTCGGGTTGCCGGTCCGCGCGGTTCCAGGGCAGCGATTGCGCGCCCGGGCGGCGGCCGGCGGCGATGGTCCGGACCCCGTGTGCATCCGCATTCATGCCACCAGACGATCGGTTGAGGGGACACCATTTCATGGACATTGCCGAACTGCTTGCCTTCTCGGTAAAGAACAAGGCCTCGGACTTGCACTTGTCCGCCGGGCTGCCGCCGATGATCCGCGTCGACGGCGACGTCCGTCGCATCAACATCCCCGCGCTCGAGCACAAGCAGGTGCATTCGCTGGTCTACGACATCATGTCGGACAAGCAGCGGCGCGATTACGAGGAGTTCTTCGAGACCGACTTCTCGTTCGAGATCCCCGGCCTGGCCCGCTTCCGTGTCAACGCATTCACCCAGAACCGGGGCGCCGGCGCGGTGTTCCGCACGATTCCCTCCGAAGTGCTGACGCTGGAGGACCTGGGCGCGCCGCGCGTGTTCAAGGAGCTGATCGAGCAGCCGCAGGGCCTGATCCTGGTGACCGGCCCCACCGGCTCGGGCAAGTCGACCACCCTGGCGGCGATGGTCGACCACATCAACAAGAACGAATACGGGCACATGCTCACGATCGAGGACCCGATCGAGTTCGTGCATACCTCGCAGAAGTGCCTGGTCAACCAGCGCGAGGTGCACCGCGACACGCATGGCTTCAACGAGGCGTTGCGCTCGGCGCTGCGCGAGGACCCGGACTACATCCTGGTCGGCGAGCTGCGCGACCTGGAAACCATCCGCCTGGCGCTGACCGCCGCGGAAACCGGCCACCTGGTGTTCGCCACCGTGCATACCAGCTCGGCGGCCAAGACTATCGACCGCATCATCGACGTGTTCCCCGCCGGCGAGAAGCCGATGGTGCGTTCGATGCTGTCCGAATCGCTGCGCGCGGTGATCTCGCAGTCGCTGCTGAAGAAGGTCGGCGGCGGCCGCATCGCGGCGCACGAGATCATGGTCGGCATCCCGGCCATCCGCAACCTGATCCGCGAGGACAAGGTGGCGCAGATGTACTCGTCGATCCAGACCGGCCAGCAGTTCGGCATGCAGACCCTGGACCAGTGCCTGCTGGACCTGGTCAAGCGTGGCGTCGTCACGCGCCAGCAGGCGCAGGGCTACGCCAAGAACAAGGAAAGTTTCAAATGAGCGTCGGGATTGGGGATTCGGGATTCGGGATTGGCAAAAACCGCCATGGCGTCACGGTCCGCGTTTCCTGTGCCCACGTGAACAAGCAAGCCACCGGTTGCACGCACAACTTGCCGGCCGGCGGCTTTGACGAATCCCAAATCCCCAATCCCGAATCCCGGGGGTACACACCATGAGCGACTTCGATTTCACCTCGTTCCTGAAACTGATGGTGCACAAGAAGGCATCGGATCTTTTCATCACGGCCGGCGTGGCGCCGTCGATGAAGGTGCAGGGCCGCATCGTGCCGATCACGCAGAGCCCGCTCAGCGTGCAGCAGGCGCGCGACATGGTGCTCAACGTGATGACGCCGGGCCAGCGCGAGGAGTTCGAGAAGACCCACGAGTGCCAGTTCGCGATTTCCGCGCAGGGCGTGGGCCGTTTCCGCGTGTCGTGCTTCTACCAGCGCAACTGCGTCGGCATGGTGCTGCGCCGGATCGAGTCGAAGATCCCCACCACCGAGGAGCTGAACCTGCCGCCGGTGATCAAGCAGCTGGCGATGACCAAGCGCGGCATCATCATCTTCGTGGGCGCCACCGGCTCGGGCAAATCGACCTCGCTGGCGGCCATGGTCGGCTACCGCAACCTCAACTCCACCGGCCACATCATCACCATCGAGGACCCGATCGAGTACGTGCACAAGCACGAGGGCTGCATCATCACCCAGCGCGAGGTCGGCATCGACACCGACAGCTGGGATGCGGCGCTGAAGAACACCCTGCGCCAGGCGCCCGACGTGATCATGATCGGCGAAATCCGCACCCGCGAAGGCATGGACCACGCCATCGCCTTCGCCGAGACCGGCCACCTGGTGCTGTGCACCCTGCACGCCAACAACGCCAACCAGGCGATGGACCGCATCCTGCACTTCTTCCCGGAGGATCGCCGCCAGCAGCTGCTGATGGACCTGTCGCTGAACCTCAAGGGCATCGTGGCGCAGATGCTGATCCCCACGCCCGATGGCAAGGCGCGCCGGGTCGCGGTGGAGGTGCTGCTCGGCACGCCGCTGGCGCAGGACTACATCCGCCAGGGCGAGATCCACAAGCTGAAGGAGCTGATGAAGGAATCGACCCTGCTGGGCATGAAGACCTTCGACCAGGCCCTGGTGGAGCTCTACCATGCCGGCGAGATCAGCTACGAGGATGCCTTGCGCTACGCGGACAGCTCCAACGAGGTGCGCCTGCGCATCAAGCTGGCCCAGGGCGGCGACGCGCACACGCTGTCGCAGGGGCTGGACGGCGTCGAGCTGGAGGAGGATCCCAACGACAGGAGCTTCGGCGGCAGCAACCTGCTCAACCGCTGAACCTGCCATCGCGGCGCGAAAAAAAAAGGAGCCTTGCGGCTCCTTTTTTTTCAGGCTTGGTCGCGGCCGGTCACTGGCCGTCATGGTTGGCGGGACCCACCGTGAGGCCCGAGGCGTCGACGCTCTTGACGCCCTTGATCTGCCGCGCGACGCGCACGGCATGGTTCTTCTCCATCGAGCTCTCGACGTTGCCGGTCAGGGTGACCACGCCATCGTTGGTCGTCACGTTGATGTCGGTGGCGGTCACGCCCTTGGTGGTGCCAAGTTCGGTCTTCACCTTGGTGGTGATCCATGCATCGGCGGCCTTGTCGGGCACCGTCTGGTTGTCCGATGCCTGCATGGCGGGCTCGCTGTCCTGCGCCACGGCCTGGCTGAGCGGCACGGCGGCGAAGGCGAGGGTCAGGGCGGCGGCGATCATGCTGCGGCGAATCAGGGAATGGTTGTGCATGGTGATCTCCTTTGAGGAAGGGTTGTCGGGGGAGACAACGGGGAATCGCCGGACCGGGATTCCGTGGCGACATGACAGCAGCGCCGAAGTGAATGGCATGTGGGCAAGCGGCGTTTCGATTCAGGTACCGCCACGCTTTGCGAAGGCGAGGTCACGAGCATGTTTGCGGCGCGTTGCGCGCAAAAAAAACCGGGGCGCTCGTGGCGCCCCGGTCCGGGTGAAGCGGCGTGGTCGGTCGCCGTCTACTTCAGCGTGGTCTGGCTGGTGATCACCATGCCGCCGTTATCGACGTGCATTTCCGCGCGGATGCTCTCCACGCGCTGCGCCTGCTGTTTCATCGCCTCGAACTGCGCCTTGGAGCGGGCGGCTGCCTCCGCCGCCTGGGCAGCACTGTCGTCGGTCTTGTCTGCATCGCCGTTGGCGCTCATCGCGCCGGCCGCGGCGGTGAGCGCGTCGACCTTGTCCTGCATCAGCTGTACCCACGACAGGTACATCGCGCCGCTCAGGTTCATCCGCGCCATCTGGCCCGCGTTGCCGCCGGCTTCCTTGAGGGTGTCGGCCAGCTTGGCGTCCTCGCCCGCACCCACGCCCAGCGCCAGCGCCTTGTCGCCCATCGCGACCCAGCCCGGCTGGCCGAGCATGCCCGCCATCTGCTGCGGCAGTGCCACCGGCTTGCCGTCGTTGCTCACCTTCAACTGGGCCAGCGCGGGGACCATCATCTGGCCCATCGCCAGCAGGCCGGTCGGGTTGCTGGTAGCCAGCACCAGCCGGCCACTGAAGGTGGGCAGGCTGGAGGTGGGGTTGTTGGTCAAGGTGTCCAGCGCCAGGCGCACGCCCAGCAGGTCGCCGAACGGCGGGATCGCGGCTTTCTGGGTGGCCGGGCCGAGCTTGGCGAAGCCTTCATTGAGATCGCTCAGCGCCGGGCAGGTGAACGGCTTGGCCGCCACCGCTTCGGCCTGCGCCATCCAGAAGGTGCGCAGGTCGGCGATCGGCAGCGCGAGGCTCACGTCGAACGGCGCGGTGCCGTCCTGGCCCAGGCCGGGCAGCGCGACCTTGAGGCCGGAGAAGGCCTTGCTGATGTCGTCGGCCAGCGCGATGTCGAGGCGGCCATCCTGGTGCTTGGCATCAAGCCGGGTGTAGCCGAAGCTGATCGTCGGCACCCGCGCGGCGATGCGTGCCGCGTCGGTGCTGCATTCCGGCGGGGTCTGCAGCTGATTGGCCACCGGCTCGCCGGTCTTGGCCGACTCGGCCTCCGCGCGGGCCTTGCGCATCGCATTGGCCAGTGCGTCCTTGCCGCCCAGCGCCAGCGGCAAGGCGCGGGTCAGGTCAAGTTCGCCGACCACCCACTTCTTGTAGCCCTTGGCCTTGGCCAGGTCGGCCAGGCGGCCATCGTCCTGCAGGCTCTTCTGCGGACGGTCCAGCCCCAGCGCCTCGCGCAGCAGCGTCTTCGGCGCGTCGAGCGGCAGCAGCGCGGCCACCGCCTGCTTGTCGACCGTGGCCAGGATCACCTCGGTGCCCGATTCGGTGGAAACGTAGCGGCGATAGCTCTGCTTGCCCTCGCTGGCCACCTCGAATTTCTTGCCGTAGGCGGTCTCCAGCCGACCCACGAAGGCATCGAAGGCGGCCGGATCGGCGAGCTGGAAGCGCAGCACCGGGGCCAGGCCCAGGCCGTAGAAGGCGGAGTAGCCCTTCATGTCCAGGCCGGTGGACTGGGCGAAGCCTTCCACCGTCTTGCCGTTGAACTCGGCACGCAGCGCGCGCAGCAGGCGTGCGCCGTCGGGATCCTTTTCCGCGAGCCGGTCCGCCGCGGCGTCCATCTGCTCCAGCTGGGAGGGCAACTGGGCGTCGGCCTGGGCCAGCAGCGCCTTGCGGGTGGCGTCGTCGAGCACGTCCAGATTGGCCACGACGTACGGCGTATCGGCCGGCACGAAGGCCAGCGGTGCATCCTTGTCCTTGTGCGAGCAGGCGGCCAGCAGGACGCTGGCAAGTCCCATCGCGAGATAGCGGGTTGTCGCGCGCATGTTGATCCCCGTGTGTGAGCAGCAGCGGCCATTATGCCCGCAAGGCCGGGTCCGTGGCGGGCGCGGCCGCGGCGCGGCAGCGGGCATTCAGCGCGCGAGCACCTCGTTGAGCACGGCCATGCGCACGAACACGCCGTTGCCGACCTGCTCCAGGATGCGCGACTGCGCGCCGTCGGCCACTTCCGAGGCGATCTCGATGCCGCGGTTGATCGGCCCCGGATGCATGACCAGGCAGCCCTTGCCGGCGCGCGCCAGGCGGCGCCGGTCCAGCCCGTAGCGGGCGAAATAGGCGGCCTCGTCGGGCAGTTCGATGCGTGCCATGCGCTCCTTCTGCAGGCGCAGCATCACCACCGCGTCGGCCCCTTCGATGGCTTCGTCGAAATCATCGAAGCGCCGCCCTTCGGGGATCTCGTCCGCGGCCGGCATCAGCTCGGGCGGGGCGCACAGGCGGATCTCCTTCACGCCCAGCGCGGTGAAGGCGTTGATGTCCGAGCGGGCCACCCGCGAATGGCTGATGTCGCCGCAGATGACCACCGTGAGGTTCTCGAAATCGGGCCGGTGCTGACGGATCGTCAGTGCGTCCAGCAGGCCCTGGGTCGGGTGCGCGTGGTTGCCGTCGCCGGCGTTGATCACCGACACGCCGCTCATCGCGTGGCGCACCAGTTCGTCCGGCGTGCCGGATTCCTTGTGACGCACGATGATCGCATCCAGGTGCATCGCCTCGAGCGTGTGCAAGGTATCGAACAGTTCCTCGCCCTTGCTGGTGGAGGACAGCGCGATGTTGAAGTTCACCACGTCCGCGCCCAGGCGGCGGGCGGCCAGCTCGAACGAGGTGCGCGTGCGCGTGGAGGGTTCGAAGAACAGGTTCAGCACGGTGCGCCCGGCCAGCACGTCGAGCTTGCGCGTGCCGTGGGCGCAGGCGTCGCGCAGCGCCTCGGCGCGGTCGAGCAGGCGCTCGATGGTTTCTCGCGGCAGGTTTTCCAGGGTGGTCAGGTGGCGCAGGCGAGGGCTCATGGGGGATCTTCGCGAAGGTGGATGGGGCGCGCGCGTCAGCGCGTGGTGTCGTCGAGGGGAGCGTTCGCGGTGCCGGCCAGCCAGCGCTCTAGAATCACCGCTGCCGCTTCGGCGTCGATGCCGGCCGCGTCGCGGCGTCGCCGCAGGCCGGCCGCCCGCCCGGCGGCGAACCGTTGCGCGGCCTCGCGCGAGCTGTGGCGTTCGTCGACCAGCTGCACCGGCAACCCGTAGCGCTGGCCCAGTTGGCTGGCGAAGTTCCGCGCCCGGCGACTGGCCGCTTGCTCGGCGCCGTCGAGGGTCAGCGGCAGGCCGACCACCAGGGTGTCCGGCTGCCATTCGCGTTGCAGGGCATCGAGCCGACTCCAGTCCGGCTGACCGTCGCGCATGGCGACCACGTCGAGTGCGCGGGCGGTGGCGGTGAAATGGTTGCCGATGGCCACGCCGGTCAAACGGCTGCCGACGTCGAAGCCGAGCACACGGCTCATGCGTGGCCCGCGTAGCCGGACAGCTGGCGCGGGTCCACGCCGACCAGGCCGGCGGCGGCGCTCCAGCGCTCCTCCAGCGGCGTGTCGAAGACGACCCGGCCGCTGGCCTCGGCGGTGAGCCAGGCGTTGGCCATCAGTTCCTGCTCCAGCTGGCCGGCATCCCAGCCGGCGTAGCCGAGCACCATGATCGCCTGGCGCGGGCCCTCGCCGGCGGCCATCGCCACCAGGATGTCGCGCGAAGTGGTCACCGACCAGTCGTCGTTGATGCGGTAGCTCGATTCCCAGTCCCCCGGCTCGCGATGCAGCACGAAGCCGCGCTCCTGCTGCACCGGGCCGCCGATCAGCACCGGCGCGTCGGCCAGTTCCGCGTCCGCGCACTCGAGCTTCATCTGGCTCAGCACGTCGCCGAAGCGATATTCGGACAGCTGGTTCACCAGCAGGCCGACCGCGCCATCCTCGTCGTGCTGGCACAGCAGCGCCACGCCGCGCGAGAACGGCGGCTCGGCCAGGCCGGGCATGGCGATCAGGAAGTGGCCGGTGAGGGTCTGGGGTTGCATGGCAGCCATGCGGCCATTGTAGTCGCAGCGCCCTCCCGGCGCAGGGCAAAGCGCTGTTCCGTTCGCGCACCACGCCGCCGTGTGGTCGAGCCGGGCGCCCCTAGCGCGTCTGCAGCACGTTGTTGGGCTGGAACTGCCAGGTGCGGGTGATGTTCAGCTCGTCGATATGGTCGCCGACCCGCGGCGCGGGCGGAAACGGTGCGGCCAGGCGCACGATGCGTGCCGCCGCCGCGTCGAGCACCGGCTGGCCCGAACTCTGGATCACGTCGATGCTCTTGATGCTGCCGTCGAGGTTGAGCACCACGGTCAGCAGCACGTTGCCGTGCAGGCCGCGCCGGCGCGCTTCCTCGGGGTAGTTCAGGTTGCCGACGCGCTCGACCCGGTCCGACCAGCCGCGCATGTAGGCGGCATAGGCGTACTCGCGGGTGCTGGCGGTGAGGTATTTCACCTTCGGACGCTTGGCGTAGTCCACCTTCTTGCGGCGCAGCTCGGCGGCGAGCTGGGCGATCGCCTGCTGGCGCTTCAGCTCGGCGGCGGTGGGGGTGGCATGTTGCGGATCGACCTCGGTCTGCGCGGTGTCGCTGCTGACGCTGAAATCGCTGCGTCCGCTGGTGGTGACCATGCGCGTGGGCGTGGCCTGCCGCGGCAGCGGCGTGGATTCCTCCACCGCTTGCGCGGCCACGCCGGGGTCGGGGCGCGGCAGCGCGCCGGAGAACAGCTGCGAGGGCCGGGCGGCGCGGTCACTCTGGCCGCCGCCGCGGTTGTTGGCCTGGGCCAGGAAATCCGCCTTGTCCGGCGCCTCCTGGTTGGCCACGTTGACCAGCGCCACGTCGAGCGTGGGCAGGCTCGGCTGCGGCTTGGCGAAATGGAAGGTGAGGCCCAGCAGCAGCACGCCGTGCAACAGGAGCGAGAACAGCATGGTGGCGCCGATCGGGTCGGGCCGCTCATGGACGGTGGCGGTTGCACTCACGCAGGACGGTTTCCAGTGGCATGCCGTTCGATGACGTCGAACAGCTGGCCTGCAATGTTAAGGCCGAACTGTGCATCGAGTTCACGCACGCAGGTCGGGGATGTGATGTTGATCTCGGTCAGGTAGTCGCCGATCACGTCCAGGCCGGTGAACAACAGCCCGCGGCGGCGCAGTTCGGGGGCCACCTGCGCCACGATCCAGCGGTCGCGTTCGGACAGCGGCACGCCCTCGCCGCGCCCGCCGGCGGCGAGGTTGCCGCGGAAATCGCTGCCCTGCGGGATGCGTGCGAGTGCATACGGCACCGGTTCGCCGTCCACCACCAGGATGCGCTTGTCCCCGGCGCTGATCTCGGGGAGGTATTTCTGGGCGATCGCCATTTGCCGGTTCGCGCCGTGGCCGTCGCCGCCGAGCAGGGTTTCCAGCATGGAGTTGAGGTTGCTGTCGCCGTGGCGCACGCGGAAGATGCCGCGCCCGCCCATCCCGTCCAGCGGCTTGAGCACCACCTCGCCGTGCTCGGCGGCGAACCGGCGCAGTTCGGCCGGATCGCGCGCCACCAGGGTGGGCGCGATGCACTGGGGGAACTGGAGTGCGAACAGCTTCTCGTTGCAGTCGCGCAGCGAGCGCGGATCGTTCACCACCAGCACGCCACCGCGCTGGGCCACTTCGAGCACCATGGTGTCGTACACGAACTGCGCGTCGACCGGAGGGTCCTTGCGCATCAGCGCCACGTCCAGCTCGCGCAGGTCGTGCCAGCGGGGCTCGCCCAGCGCGAACCAGTTCCGCGGATCGTCCCGCACCTGCAGCGGCGCGCTGCGCACCCACGGCGCGCCATCGCGCAGGGCGAGACTCCCCTGTTCGAAATAGTGCAGCTCATGGCCCCGCCGCGTGGCCTCCAGCAGCATCGCCAGGGTGGTGTCCTTGGCCACTTTGATGTCGCTGATGGGATCCATCAGGACGCCGACCGAGAGGGTCATCTTGGGTGCTCCACGGGTTGCCTGGTTTGTGCGCTGGCGCCGGCAGGGGCGCGGTGACTGCCGGCTATACTAGCGGCGGAGCGCGCACCGTGCCGGACGCGGTCCGTGCAGGCACGGGTGCCAATATGTGTCAACTAGTGCAATCGGCGGGCATCGGGCGATGGCGGTCGCTTGACAGTTTCGTCGGGCAGGCAGTAAACAGCAAAGCTTCGGGAATGCCGCCACGGTGCGGGTTTGCAGCAGCCGGATCACCGGGATTTCCACATCCGAACCATTGGGCACAACAGTTGCATGTCCCGATACTTGTCCTGAGCTCGTGGCGAGCCACAGGGGGGAGTGAGTGAATTTGAACGTGAGCGTTACCGATTTGGCGGGTCTCAAGGTCATGGTGATCGATGACTCCAAGACCATCCGCCGCACCGCGGAGACCCTGCTGAAAAAAGAGGGCTGCGAGGTGCTGACCGCGGTCGACGGATTCGAGGCGCTGGCCAAGATTTCCGACCAGAAGCCGGCGATCATCTTCGTCGACATCATGATGCCGCGCCTGGACGGCTACCAGACCTGCGCCCTGATCAAGAACAACCCCGAGTTCCGCGCCACGCCGGTGATCATGCTCAGCTCCAAGGACGGGCTGTTCGACAAGGCGCGCGGCCGCATCGTGGGGGCCGAACAATACCTGACCAAGCCGTTCACCCGCGACGAGCTGCTTGGCGCAATCCATCGACATGTCAGCGCTGCGGCAACGCACTGACGGCCGATCCTGAGGGGGAACTGTGGCAAACATTCTCATCATCGACGACTCGCCGACCGACGTGCGCGTGTTCACCACGCTGCTTGAACGGGCCGGCCACCAGGTTGCAGCCGTGAGCACCGCCGAGGAGGGCATCGAGCGCGTGCGCGCCGACCTGCCCGACCTGGTCATCATGGACGTCATCATGCCCGGCATGAACGGGTTCCAGGCCACCCGCACGCTCACCCGCGACCCGAAAACCCAGCACGTGCCGGTGGTGATGATCACCACCAAGTCGATGGAAACCGATCGCGTCTGGGGCATGCGCCAGGGCGCACGCGCCTTCATCACCAAGCCGGTGAACGAGAAGGACCTGCTGGCCTGCATCAACGATCTGCTCACGAGTGGGTCATGAACCAGGCCGTCAACCGTACCCCGTTCGAGATCCTGGCCCGCTACGAGCGGCTGTCGCTGGCGCATGCCTCCGACACCCAGGACAAGTTCGAGGCGCCGGGGCTGTGGCGCGGCATCGGTTTCCGGGTGGGCTCGCGGCTGCTGGTCAGCGGCATTGACGAGATCAACGAGTTGCTCGCCGTGCCCGTGCTGACCCCCGTGCCGGGTACCCAGCCCTGGCTGCTTGGCGTGGCCAACGTGCGTGGCAACCTGGTGCCGGTGGTCGACATCGGCCGCTTCCTGTTCGGCGAACGCACCCAGCATTCCGAGCGCTCGCGCCTGCTGGTGGTGCGCCAGGGCGGTGGCAGCGTGGCGTTGCTGGTGGACGAAGTGCTCGGCCAGCGCACGGTCGACGCCGAACAGCGGCAGCAGGCGGGAGAAGAGGACGATCCGCGGCTGGCCCGCTTCGTGGACAACCGGGTCGGCGAGCAGCAATTGGCGATTTTCAGCATGGCCCGGCTGGTGCGTGCACCGGATTTCCGTCAGGCGGCTGCCTGATGGCGGGGTGATCCGGCAGGGGATGCCGTGCGGCGAGGCGGGGAGGCTTGCCGGAGGCAAGTGCCCGCCCCGGAACGTCGCGGCAGGGGGCGGTGCGTAGCAGCGGCACATATCAGTTAGACCGATGAGGTGAACATGAGTACTACAGGGGGCGTCAGCCGGGAACGCGGATATACCGCACTCATTGTCCTGCTGCTGATCGCGATCGGTTTCGCGGCACTCGACTTCTTCATGCTCAACCAGAAGAACGGCGAGGATCGCCAGGCGGTCGCGCTGACCACGCAGATCCAGGTGCTTTCGCAGCAGACGGCCAAGTTCGCGCTGGAATCCGCCGACGGCAACGTGGACTCCTTCAAGGAACTCGAGTCCACCCGCAACGCCATCGACTCGGCGGTCAAGCGGCTGGAAAAGGGCGACTCCACCAGCGGCATGGAACCCTACGCCGACGGCAACAAGTCGCCTGCAGGCCGCGCGGTGACCGCGCTCGGCGCCGCGTGGGCCCAGCTCGACGCCGACATCGGCAAGATCCTGTCGAACAAGGCGGTGGTGCTGGACTCCGCCCAGCGCGCGGCGACGATCTCGCAGCAGATGCCGCTGCTCAACTCCAGCATGGAGCAGGTGGTCAACATCCTGCAGCAGCGCAACGGCAGTTCCGAGCAGATGCTGGGCACCTCGCGCCAGATGCTGTCCGCCGACCGCATCATCCGCCGCGTGCAGGAGGTGCTGCAGGGTGGCGACAACGCCCAGTCCGCCGCCGACGGCCTGTCGCGCGACGCGCAGCTGTACGGCAACGTGCTCAAGGGCCTGATCGAGGGCAACCCGGACAGCGGCGTGCGGCCGATTTCCGATGCCAACGCGCGCAAGATCCTCACCGAGATGGACGCCAACTGGGCCAAGCTGGCCGACCCGGTGGCCAAGCTGTCCGCGGCCGCGGCCAACATCGCCGACGTGAAACGCGCCGGCAACCAGGCCTCGCTGGATTCGCAGACCGTGCTGCTGCGCGCCAACGACCTGTCCGACCAGATCGGCAAGCTGCCGCTGCGCCGCTTGTTCCCCAACGTGTGGTGGGGCCTGTTCGGCGCCATCGCCGCGGTGGCCTTCGCCCTGCTGCTGGTCATCGCCCTGGTGACCGACCAGCGCAAGCGCTTCGCCCAGAGTACCGAGCTGAACCAGCGCAACCAGGAGGCGATCATGCGCCTGCTGGACGAGATGGGCTCGCTGGCCGAAGGCGACCTGACCGTGAAGACCACGGTGTCGGAGGACATCACCGGCGCCATCGCCGACTCGGTGAACTACGCCATCGACGAGCTGCGATCGCTGGTGACCACCATCAACGAGACCTCCGAGCAGGTGTCGTCCTCGGCACAGGAAACCCAGACCACCGCCCGCCATCTGGCCAACGCGGCCGAGCAGCAGGCGCAGCAGATCACCTCGGCGACCTCGGCGATCAACCAGATCGTGAGCTCGATGGACGTGGTGTCCAAGGACTCCGCCGAGTCGGCCGACGTGGCCGAGCGCTCGGTGAAGATCGCCTCGCGCGGCGCCGAAGTCGTGCGCGAGACGATCTCCGGCATGGACTCCATCCGCGACCAGATCCAGGAGACCTCCAAGCGCATCAAGCGCCTGGGCGAGTCGTCGCAGGAGATCGGCTCGATCGTGGAACTGATCAACGACATCGCCGAGCAGACCAACATCCTGGCCTTGAACGCGGCCATCCAGGCGGCCTCGGCCGGCGAGGCGGGCCGCGGTTTCGCGGTCGTGGCGGACGAAGTGCAGCGACTGGCGGAACGTTCCACCAGCGCGACCAAGCGCATCGAGACGCTGGTGCAGACCATTCAGTCCGATACCAACGAAGCGGTGAACTCGATGGAGCAGACCACCGCCGAGGTGGTCGCCGGTGCGCGCCTGGCCGAGGACGCCGGCAGTGCGCTGGGCGACATCGAGCGCGTCTCGCACGACTTGTCGGCGCTGATTCAGAACATCTCCTCCGCAGCGCGCGAGCAGTCCGCGGCGGCAACCGATATCTCCGTGTCGATGAACGCTATCCAGGAAATCACTTCGCAGACCTCGCAGGGCGCGAGCCAGACGGCCGACTCCATCGGTACCCTGGCGCAACTGGCGAGCGACCTGCGGCGTTCGGTGGCGCACTTCAAGCTGCCGGGATGATGTCGCTCGACGTGGGCAGCAGCCGGATGAATACACGCACAGTACGGGGGGGCAGTCTCGCTGGTTTCGCAATGTCCGCATGGCGCGACCGCTGAGAGAGGCGCATGAGACTTCAAGACCACATCGATTTCACCACGCTGCAGTGGGTCAAGCCGGAACTCGACGACACCCTGTCGATTGCGCGCGAGGCACTGGAGTCCTACGTCGACAATCCGTCCAAGCGCGATTTCATGCGCACCTGCACGGATCATCTGCATCAGGTGCACGGCACGCTGAAGATGGTCGAACTGTATGGCGCGGCGGCGGTCACCGCGGAGATGGAGGCCCTGGTCGGCGCGCTGCTGAACGACCAGGTGGTCCAGCGCGAGGAAGCCTACGCCGCCCTGATGCGCGGCCTGATGCAGTTGCCCGACTACCTGGAACGGCTGTCCAGCGGCCATCGCGACGTGCCGGTCGTGCTGCTGCCGTTGCTGAACGACCTGCGCGCCACGCGCGGGCTGGAACCGCTGCCCGAGTCGTCGATGTTCCATCCGAACCTCGACGCCTTCCTGCCCGAACAGGCCCCGGCGGCGATGAGCGAGGCCTATGCGGCGGCGCATCGCGTCGAGCTGGCGGGCCTGCGCCTGCGCTTCCAGCACCAGTTGCTGGCGTGGTTCCGCGGCCAGGACGCGGCCCAGCAGCTGGTCGCCATGCGCAAGACCCTGCTGGCGATCACCGCGCGTTGCTACCACGTGCACGGCCGGCGCCTGTGGTGGATCGCCGCCGGCGTGCTGGAGGGCCTGGAGCAGGGCATGCTCAAGGGCCACGCCACCGAGGTCCGCCAGCTGATCGGCAAGGTGGACCGCAACATCCGCCTGCTGATCGAACACGGCGAGAACAGCCTGCGTGCAGGCGACGCCGACGAGGTCGCCTGCAAGCTGCTCTACATCGTGGCCCAGGCCAAGCAGCGCAGCCCGCACATGGAGCTGCTGCGCAGCACCTATGCGCTGGACAGCCTGCTGCCCGACGCCGGTGAGCTGGAACATGCCCGCGGCTCCATGGCCGGGCACAACCGCGCGCTGCTCGACTCGGTGTCGCGCGCGCTGAAGGACGACCTGCTGCGCGTCAAGGAAGCCCTCGACCTGTTCCTGCGCGAGCAGGATGGCGACCCGGCCCAACTCGCGGTCCAGGGCGAGGTGCTCGAGCGGGTCGGCGACACCCTCGGCATGCTGGCGCTGGCCGTGCCGCGCCGGGTGGTCGGCGAGCAGCGCCGCGTGCTGGACGAGATCGCCAACCGCCTGCGCCCCGCGGACGAGGAGACGCTGCTGGATGTCGCTGGCGCGTTGCTGTACGTGGAGGCTTCGCTGGACGACCACATCGAGAGCCTCGGCTCCGAAGGCGAGCCCGCGGCCGCCGCCGACCCCACCCACGGCTTGCCGCGCAGCGAGGCCCTGGGCGTGGTTTCGACCCTGATGCAGGAAGCGATCGGCAACACCGGCAAGGTGAAGGACGCGATTGTCGCCTTCGTGGAGTCGGGCTGGCAGCACGGCCGGCTGGCCGGTGCGCCGCAGCTGATGGACGAGGTGGCCGGCGCCATGCGCATGCTGTCTTCGCCGCGGCCAGCCGAGCTGGCCCAGGGCGTCGGGCGGTTCATCGACTACGAATTGCTGCAGGATCGCCGCGTGCCCAGCGGCGCGCAGATGGACCACCTGGCCGACGCGCTGGCCGCGCTGGAGTACTACCTGGAGGCCGCGCGCGAGCATCGTGGCGGGCTCGAGCACATTCTCGACGTTGCCGAGCACAGCCTCGCGCAGCTCGGTTACTGGCCGGTGCCCGCGCAGCGTGCGGCGGTGGAGCCCGCCGCAGCGGCCGCCGAAACCGTCGTCCCGGCGCAGCCCGCGGACGAATCGCATCCCGATCTCTCGGAACCGGTCAGCGTGCTGCCGGGCGCGGATCTCGGCAGCCTGTTCATCGGCGACACGCAGGCGCCAGGAGAGGCCACGCACGACCTCGATGGCCTGCGGCTTGCGGAGACCGGAGCGCCGGCGGGTCCGGACGCCGCCGCCGGCCAGGCCGGCGAGGACTGGGTCGAGATCGAGGAGGAAGTGGTCGAGCAGGTACCGGTGGCCGACCCGCTGGCAGCGAACACCCGCTTCAACGCCGACGCCGAAGGCATCGACGACGACATCCGCGACATCTTCCTGGAGGAAATGCAGGAGGAGATCGACAACCTCGCGGTGGCCCAGAAGGATTGGCTGGCCGATCCGGCGCAGACGCCGGCGCTGGTCGGCATCCGCCGCTCGTTCCATACGCTGAAGGGTTCCGGCCGCCTGGTCGGCGCCGGTGTGCTGGGCGAGTTCGCATGGAAGGTGGAGGACATGCTCAACCGCGTCCTCGACCACACCATCGAGCCGGACCAGAACGTGCAGGACGTGGTTCGCCACGCCATCGACGCGCTGCCGCAGCTGCTGGCCGCGCTCAAGGGCGAGGGCGATCCGCAGGCACCGCTCAGCGCGATCATGCAGGCCGCCGAACGGCTCGCGTCGGGCCAGCCGGCCCGCGTGGAAGACTTCATGTCGCGGGGTACCGAGACGGTGACCCGCACCGTGGTACGCCGGGTGCCGCGCGCCGCCGTCGAGGCGGCCGACGTGCCGCGGGCCAGCCTCACCGATGCCGACGTGGCCAGCGCTTCCGTGACGGCCGAGCCCGTGGCTGGCGAGCCGGAATCCCTCGTGGACATGCCGGCGATGCCGCCGATCGACCCCGTCCTGCTGGAGATCCTTCGCAGCGAGGTGGCCCAGTACCTGCAGACCATCCGTGCGGCGACCCAGCGCAGCGAGGGTGCCTTGCCGGTCAGCGAGGAGCTGCTGCGCGCCGTGCACACCCTGCACGGTGCGATCGCGATGGTCGACATCCCGCTGCTGACCCAGTTGCTGTCGCCGCTGGAGGGGCTGTTCAAGCGCTTGCGCGCTTCCAGCGAGCCGCTGTCCCCGTTGGGCGTGCGCCTGCTGGGGCAGGCCGCCGACGTGGTCGACCAGGTGATGACCCAGTTCGACGCTCCGGTGTCGCAGCTGCCCGACGTCGACGCGCTCACCGCGCAGATCACCGAGATGCGCGACGACTATCCCGAGTCGCAGGTCGCGCATGTCGTGTTCGAGCCGCAAGTGGGTGACGAAGCCGTGGGCGAGGAGTTCGACGGGGCCGAAGCGGCAACCGACGACGCGTCGTTGGCCGCCGGGCAGCCTGGCGCGCCGGTGGCTGAACAGGACGACCAGGACCAACACGTGGATGCCGCCGCCGAGATGACAGCGGCCTTGCATGCGTTCGAGATCGATTCCGCCGTTGCCGCGGCCAAGGCCGCCGACGAGGCTGCCCGCCAGGCCGCCATGGAGCAGGCGGCGGCCGATCAGGCGGCCGCCGAGAAGGCAGCCGCCGAGAGAGTCGCGGCGGAGCAGGCCGCGGCCGAGAAGGCTGCGGCGGAACAGGCTGCGGCCGAGAAGGCTGCGGCGGAACAGGCCGCCGCCGAGAAGGCTGCGGCGGAACAGGCCGCCGCCGAAGCGGCCGCCAGGGCAGCCGCCGCTCCCGTGGAGCTGACGCCCGCGTTCCTGCTCCCCGATGGCAGCCGCATAGACGCGGACCTGCTGGAGGTGTTCATCGACGAGGCGCGCGAGATCCTCGACAGCGCCGATGGCGTGCTGGCCAAGTGGCATGCCGAACCCGGCGAGCTTTCCTACGTCGGCGAACTCCAGCGCGACCTGCATACGCTCAAGGGCGGCGCACGCATCGCCGGCCTGGCTTCGGTGGGCGATCTCGCCCATGCCATCGAGACGGTGCTGGAGAAACCGATCCGCGATCCCGGCAAGACCGGCGAGCTGATCGGCGCGCTCGAATCGAGCTTCGACCAGCTCAACGCGATGGTGCAGCGGGTGTCGCAGGGGCACATGCCGGATTACCCGCAGGCCACGATCGACCGCCTGCTGGAACTGGCCGGTGCCACGGCCCTGGTCGGCGACGGCGACGATACGCCCGAGAGCGCGCAGGTGCCGGTGGCCGAGGCGCCGCAGCCCGCCGTCCACGGCGACGACGCGCGCGGCTTGCCGGAGTTGCTGCCCGAGACGGCGCCGGAATCGCGCTCGCCGCAGGAACAGATCCGTGTCCGCGCCGATCTGCTCGACAACCTCGTCAACCACGCCGGCGAAGTGGCGATCTACCGCTCGCGGCTGGAACAGCAGGTGGCGGGCTACCGCTTCAACCTGGTCGAGCTGGAACAGACCGTGGCGCGCCTGCGCAGCCAGCTGCGCATGCTGGAGATCGAAACCGAGGCGCAGATCATCGCGCGCTTCCAGCGCGAGCATCGCGAGGCGGGCCTGACCGCGTTCGATCCGCTCGAGCTCGACCGCTACTCGCAGCTGCAGCAGTACTCGCGTGCGCTGGCCGAGTCGGTCTCCGACCTGGTGTCCATCCAGAACATGCTGGACGAGTTGACCCGCCAGGCTGAAACGCTGCTGATCCAGCAGTCGCGCGTCAGTACCGAACTGCAGGACGGCCTGCTGCGCACGCGCATGCTGCCGTTCGACACGATGGTGCCCAACCTGCGCCGCACCCTGCGCCAGGCCGCCCAGGAAGAGCACAAGCAGGCCCAGCTGTACGTGGACGGCGCACACGGCGAAATGGACCGCAACCTGCTCGATCGCATCAAGGCGCCGTTCGAGCACATGCTGCGCAACGCCATCGCACACGGCATCGAAAGCCCGGCCGAGCGGCGCAAGCTCGGCAAGCCGGCCGAGGGCGCGGTGCGGATCAAGGTGGCCCGCGAGGCGACCGAGGTGGTGGTGCGGGTCAGCGACGACGGTCGCGGCCTCAACCGCGAGGCGATCCGCAAGCGCGGCATCGAACGCGGCATGCTGCGCCCGGAAACGCGTCCCACCGACAACCAGCTGCTGTCGCTGATCACCCAGCCCGGCTTCTCCACCGCCAGCCAGGTCACCCAGCTGGCCGGTCGCGGCGTCGGCATGGACGTGGTCGCCAACGAGATCAAGCAGCTCGGCGGCTCGCTGTCGATCGAGTCGGAGGAAGGCCAGGGCACCACCTTCGTGCTGCGCCTGCCGTTCACCCTCGCCGTCACGCAGGCCATCCTGGTGCGCATCGGCGAGGCGACCTTCGCCATCCCGATGACCTCGGTGCAGGGCGTGGCGCGGGTCAACCCGGAAGAACTCGCCGCGCTGCTGGCCGCCGACGAGCCCTCGTTCCAGCACGGCAACGAGGACTACGGCATCCACGACCTGGCCGAACTACTCGGCCTGCCGCCCGGACTCGCCACCGAGGACGAGCAGCAACCGCTGCTGCTGACCCGCGCGGGCGACCTGCGCGCGGCGATCCGCATCGACGCCGTGCTGGGTTCGCGCGAGATCGTGGTCAAGTCGGTCGGCCCGCAGATCAGTTCGGTGCCCGGCCTGCTCGGCGCCACCATCATGGGCGACGGTTCGGTGCTGATCATTCTCGACCTGGCGCCGCTGGTGCGCCACGGCATGATCCGCCGCGAGCAGCGCCTGGCCGAAGGCCTCAGCGCGGTGGAAGCGCCGGTCGTCGAGGAGGTGCAGGTGCGTCCGCTGGTGATGGTGGTCGACGACTCGATCACCATGCGCAAGGTCACCGGCCGCGTGCTGGAACGCCACGAGTACGAGGTGAGCACCGCCAAGGACGGTGTCGACGCACTGGAGAAACTGCACGAGCGCGTGCCCGACCTGATGCTGCTGGACATCGAGATGCCGCGCATGGACGGCTACGAGCTGGCCACCCAGATGAAGGCGGACCCGCGGCTGCGCGACGTGCCGATCATCATGATCACCTCGCGCAGCGGCGACAAGCATCGCCAGCGGGCCTTCGACATCGGCGTGGATCGCTACCTCGGCAAGCCGTACCAGGAGGCGGAATTGCTGCTGCAGATCGCCGAGGTGCTGGAGCAACGTGCCGCGGAGCCGATTCATGACTGACACGCCGCCCGCCGTCGCCCTGCTGTTCGACGACAGCGAACTTGGTGGACAGTTGCGCGAGGCATTGCACGAGCGCGGCGCGCGCATCGTCCACGAGGGCGGCGTGGCCGGGCTGAGCCGCGAGCTGCTGCAACAGGTGGGCGCCGACGTGCTGGTGGTCAACCTGGACGACGGCGCCGACGACGCGCTCGACCAGCTGTACGACATCCTCGACGGCGACCGGCCGCGCGTGGTGTTCAACGACGCCCAGGCCAGCCGTGCGCTGGACGGCTGGGATCGCGCGCGTTGGGCACGCCACCTGGCGGTGAAGGTGCTGGCGGCGGGCGACATCGACCCGCCCCGGCCGGAGCACGCGCGCGAGATCCAGGTTGCCGCCGCGGCGCCGGTCGCTCCGGCGCCGGCCGAAAATTTCGCCCGCGACGCGATCGACGAGCCCGCGGCGACCCTCTCCCCGGATGACGACGAGGTTGCCGCGCCGATCGTGGAAGACGCCCCGGCACCTGTCGCGGCCATCGAGCCGACGGAGTTGCCTGCCGAGGAGCCGGCCATGGCTGAGGTCGCCGACGGGGAGGCTTTTGGCGCCGATCCCGGCATCATTGATGCCGCCGCCTTGCAAGTCGACGACATCGAGGTGGCCGCCGACGCGAGCCTGAGCGCGGAATCGGACGAGTTGGCTGCCGCGCTGGAAATGGAAATGGCGGCGGACGCGGGCGCGAGCGCGGAAACGGATGAGCTGGCTGCCGGCCTCGAGGTCGCGGAGCCTGCGGCTCCAGGCCTGGCCGCGGAGTCGGACGACTTGGCTGCCGAACTCGAGGCCTTGCTCGCCTCCGGCGAGCTGCCGGGCGAAGACAACGACGAAACGATGGGTTCGGGCTTGCGCTTTACCGGCGACGAGGAGCTGCCGCCGCTGCACGATGGCGCTTTCGGCCCGGTGGAGACCGATGGCCTCGACGGCGATGCGCGGTCGGACATCGCTGAGGCGGCGCCGGCCGCACCCGACGAGCCGCACCTGTCGGCACTGGCCGACCCGGGCTTGTCCGTCGAGCCGGCCGCCGCTGCCGGGCCGGTTCCGCCGGCGGCGCCGACGCCGGTACGTGCCCCGGACAGCTGGGCCCTGCTGGACGACGAGGCGCCGCTGGACGCTTCCGACAAGCCCGATCCAGCCGCCTTCGGCATCGAGAAGCTCAGCGCGGCGGAGTTCCTGGCGCCGGATGTCGAACAGGTCGCTCCCGATCTGGAGCCGACGATGAGCCTGGAACTGGTGTCGATGGAAGAGGCGATGGCGCCGCAGGCGTTCGTGCCGGACCACGAGATGGTGCTGGACGAGCTCGGCTCCGCGCTCAGCCGGATCGTGCTGCTTGGCGCGTCGGTCGATGGCGTGGAATCGGTCCGCGCGTTCCTGGGCGCCCTGCCTGCCACGACCCGCCTGACCTTCCTGCTTGCCCAGCACCTGGGTGACCGTTCAGACCGCGAGATGCTCGAGCGTTTCGCCGGGGGCCCGCTGCCGGTGCGCCTGGCCGAGGCCGGGCGCCGGGTCGGCATGGGCGAGGTGTTGATGGTGCCGGCCGGGCAGCAGGTGCGGTTGCGCCGCGACGGCAGCGTGGAACTGCTGGCGGACGGCTCGGCGGAGCCGTCGATCGACGCCAGCCTGAGCATGGCGGCGAACGGCTTCGGCCGCGATGCCGTGGCCATCGTCTTCGCCGGCCGCGGCAACGACGCGATCGCCGGCTCGCAGGCGATCCATGACCGGGGAGGCCAGGTCTGGGTCGAAGCGTCGTCCGGGGAACATTTCGCCGACATGGTCAGCGGGATCTTCGCCGAGCGGCTGGTCAGTTTCTCCGGTACGCCGACCGAACTGGCGGCGCACCTGATCGAGGTGTTCCCATGAGTGATCCGTTGCCGCGTGAAATCCGCTGCGTGCTGGTGCCGGTCGGCGAAGCGCGCATGCTGCTGCCCAATGCCACGATCGCGGAGGTGGTCACGCACAGTGCGCCCGAGCCCGTCGAAGGGGCTCCGGACTGGCTGCTGGGCCGCATCGCCTGGCGCGGCTGGCGCGTACCGCTGGTGTCGTTCACGCAGCTGTCCGGCACCGCGGAAGGCGACAGCGAACTGGTCGTGCGCGTGGCCGTGCTCAAGGCGCTGGGCGGCGATCCGCGGTTGCCGTTCATCGCGGTGCAGACCCAGGGGTTCCCCCGCCTGACCACGCTCAATTCCGAGCTGATCATCCCCACCCACGATGGCAAGGGCCTGCGCGACGGCGTTCGCGCGCACGTGCTGGTGCGCGACGACGTGGCGATGATCCCCGACCTGGAGTGGATCGAGGCGAACCTGCTCGACCTGCTCGATGCCGGCCAGGATGTCGCTGCCGAGGCTCCGTCGGACGCGCCCGGCGCGACCGACACCCTGCACTGAGCGGACCGCATCGGCGCGACTTCGCGCCGGTCGCGGGCCGGGCACGTCGCGGGTGTGCAACCTCCGGATGGCGAAATTTGACGCGTTGTGCACCTTGCTGGGGTGATCGTTCTCCCCGGCGAACTCGCTCGTGCCACCGGGCAGGGGACTCGCCTGCGGGGGTCCACTTCGAGGAGCCGTTGCCATGCCGAGTTCGCGCCTGTCGTTCCCTGCCGCCTTGCGTTTGGGCCGCCATCACCCGGTGGGCCTGTTCCTGGCGGCCCTGACCTTCGCCCTGTCGCCACTGCCGGCCGGCGCCGCGACGCCGCAGGACAACGCCGGGCCGGCCACCGCATCGAGCACGCCGTCGCCGGCGGACGCGACGAATCCGCGCATGCCGGTGAAGAACCTGCAGCGCGTGGTCGTCACCGGCATCCGCGGCAGCATCGAGAAATCGCTGCAGGTCAAGCGCGAGTCCAACGAGATCGTGGAGGTCGTCTCCGCCGAGGACATCGGCAAGCTGCCCGACCCGAGCATCGCCGACAGCCTGTCGCGGCTGTCCGGCCTGGCCACCCAGCGCGGGCTGGACGGGCAGGCCAACCAGATCTCCATCCGCGGCCTGGCGCCGGATTTCACCGCCACGCTGTTGAACGGCCATGAGCAGGCCTCGACGGGCGAGAACCGCGGCGTGGAGTTCAACCAGTACCCCGCCGAGCTGATCAACCAGGTGGTGGTCTACAAGACGCCCGATGCCAGCCTGCTCGGCCAGGGCCTGGCCGGCACCGTCGACATGCACACCATCAAGCCGCTGGATTTCGATGGGGCGAAGCTCGCCGCGAACGCGCGCGGCCAGCGCAGCAGCAACGGTTCGCTCAACCCCGGCGCGGGCGTGGGCGACTGGGGGCATCGCTTCAGCCTGTCGTGGATCGACCAGTTCTTCGACCACACGCTGGGCATCGCGCTGGGCGTGGCGCGCGAGGATGCGCCGATCCAGCAGCGGCAATACCAGGCCTGGTGGTGGAGCGTGGACAACGGCACCGCCGGCATCGATCAGAACTGGGGCGGCCCGCATACGCCCGGCATGCCTGACAACGTGATCTCGCAGGAAGGCATGCAGTTGCGCGCGCTGTCGCAGGACCAGGTGCGCGACGGCGTGATGGGCGTGCTGGAGTGGGCGCCCAACGACACCTACTACTCCACGCTGAACCTGTTCTATTCGCGCTTCGACAAGCGTGCGTACAAGAACGGCCTGCAGTGGTCCAGCAGCCCGTACGACAACGTGTCCTACGCGAACGTCGGGACCGTGCCGATGCAGCCCTATCCGCTGGTCACCTCCGGCACGCTGACGGGCATCGCGCCGATCCTGCAGAACGGCTACAACCGCGAGCGCGACTACCTGTTCTCCGCGGACTGGAGCAACCAGATCCACTTCGGCGACGGCTGGGTCGTCAGCGGCGACCTGGCCTACTCCTCGGCGCGGGTGAAGCTGCTCGATGCCTACACGTTCACCGGGCTGCCCGGCGGCGCGCTCGGCGACGTGCAGTTCACCACGCCGCGCGATTTCGGTTTCCCCGACTTTCGCACCTCGTTCAACCCCGGCGATCCGGCCAGCCTGGTGTTCACCGACCCGGACAACTACAGCTACAACGGCCGCCAGGAATTCGACCGGCAGAAGGATCACCTGAAGTCCGCGCGGCTGGCGATCTCCCATCCGCTGGGCTGGATCTTCTCCAGTGTCGACGCGGGCATCGCCTGGTCCGACCGCGAGAAGACCAAGCAGGCCGACGTGTTCTTCGCCTACCTCGACGGCAACGGCTCCGAGCCGGGCACCTACGACCACGCCTTCGGCGCGCCGATCGATCCCTCGCTGCTGCGTGGCACCACCTCGCTGGGCTACGGCGGCATCGGTCCGATCGTGGACTACGACGTGCTGGCCGCGCTGGACCGGCAGTTCTATCTCACCCAGCGCAACGGCGCGGGCGACTACGACCGCAACTACTCGGTGCGCGAGAAGGTGCCGGTGGCCTACCTGAAGTTCAACCTCGACACCATGCTGGGCAGCGTGCACCTGCGCGGCAATGCCGGCGTGCAGGTGGTGCGCACCGAACAGTCCTCGCAGGCCTTCCAGACCACCGGCGACGACAAGGTCGGCACGCTCACCGGCGGCGCCACGTACACCGACGTGCTGCCGAGCCTGAACCTGGTGGCCGAGGTCGGCGACCGGCAATACCTGCGTTTCGGCCTGGCCAAGACGCTCACCCGCGGACGCATCGACGACGAAAAGGTGGCCTCGTCCGCCGCCGTCTCCGAAGTCCAGGACGGGCCGGGTGCCGGCCAGGTGCGCTGGTCGGGCAGCGGCGGCAATCCGAAGCTGCGCCCGTACATCGCCGTCGGCACCGACCTGGCGTGGGAGAAGTACTTCGACGACGCCACCTATGTCGGCATCGACGTGTTCAACAAGAACATCCTCAACTACATCTACACCCGCACCGTGGCGGACTACGACTTCAGCGGCTACACCAACAACAACCCGCTGCTGACGCCGAGCAGCGACATCGGCACGTTCTCCACGCCGCAGAACGGCACCGGCGGGCGCATGCAGGGCGTCGAGCTGGAAGGGGCGCTGTCCGGGGCGCGGCTGTCGCCGGCGCTGGCCGGGTTCGGCGTCCAGGCCAATTTCGCGCTGACCAACAGCACGATTCCCGAGAGCACCATCTCGAACATCCCGGGCGGCCCGAAATCGCTGCCGGGCCTGTCGCGCAAGACTGCCAACCTGCAGCTCTACTACGAGGCACACGGTTTTGCGCTGCGGGTGGCCGAGCGCTACCGCTCCAGTTTCACCGGCGAGGCCGTGGCGCTGTTCGACCAGATCGGCTACACGCGCATCCGCGCCAACAAGGAAACCGACCTGCAGGCCAGCTACGAGTTTCCGGATGGGCGGCTGAAGGGCTTGTCGCTGCTGCTGCAGGTGTCCAACCTGACCAACGAGCCGTTCGAGTCGGAACAGGTCAGCGGGCTGCCGAACAGCGTGGAAGTCGCGCGCCCGCTGGAATACGACACCTGGGGCCGCACCGTGCTGCTCGGCGTCAACTACGCCTTGTAGGCAGGCCTCACCCGCCGCCGATTGCCAGATCGCCGTGGCAGGCCTGCAGGGCGCTGAGCGCCGCCAGGCCGGCGGTCTCGGTGCGCAGGATGCGCGGCCCCAGGCGCAGGCCAAGGAAGCCGTGTTGCGCCAGCGCACGGTTGTCGGCCTCGCCCAGGCCGCCCTCCGGGCCGATCACCAGCACGCCGCCGGCAGCGCCGAAGCGCAGCTCGCCGATCGTCTTCGCGGCTTGCGGCAAGAGGGCCAGCCTCAGCCTACCGTCGTCGGCCAGCCCACCCAGCCATGCGGCCAGCGGCTGGATCGGCGCGATGCGCGGGACGCGCGCGCGGCCGCTCTGTTCGCAGGCGCTGATCGCCACCGACTGCCAGTGCGCCAGCCGTTTGGCGGAGCGCTCCGCGTCCAGGCGCACCTCCGAGCGTTCGGTCAGCAACGGCACGATGCCGGCTACGCCCAGTTCGGTGGCCTTCTGCACGATCAGATCCATCTTGTCGCCGCGCGCGATGCCCTGGGCGAGCAGCAGCGGCAGGGGCGACTCGTTGTGCACGGGTTCGCGGGCGGTCACCTGCACCCGCACCGCGCGCTTGTCGATCGCGGTGATCGTGGCCGCGTAGTCGCAACCGTCGCCGTTGAACAGCACCAGCGGCGCCCCGACCGGCAGCCGCAGCACGCGCGTGGCGTGCTCGGCCGCTTCCGGTGGCAGCACGAAGTCCGCGCTCGCGGCAAGCGGCAGGTCGGCGTGAAGTCGGATGGTGCGCATGCGTCAGGGCCACAAAAGTTCAAGCATAACGGAGCGTGCGGGCGGCGTTCGGTCAGTCGGCGATCGCGCGCTCGATGCCCTGGATGGCGGTGTCCACCAGCAGGTCGAGCTCCTGTTCGGTGACCACGTACGGCGGCATGAAATACACCACGTTGCCGAGCGGACGCAGCAGCACGCCCTGTTGCAGGCCGTGCAGGTAGACGCGCAGGCCGCGGCGCTCGTGCGCGGGGTAAGGGCGCCGGCTGGCCTTGTCGGCGACCAGTTCGACGGCCGCGATCATGCCGGTCTGGCGCACGTCGGCGACCTGCGGATGCTCGCGCAGCGGCGCCAGTCGACGAGCCAGATGGGCGGCCAATTGCCGGTTGCGCTCGAGCACCGGCTCGTCGCGGAAGATCGCCAACGTCTCCAGCGCCACCCGGCAGGCCAGCGGGTTGCCGGTGTAGCTGTGCGAATGCAGGAACGCCTTGCCGGCGTCGTATTCGGCATAGAAGGCCTCGTACACCGCGTCGGTGGTAAGCACCACCGACAGCGGCATGAAGCCGGCCGTGAGGCCCTTCGACAGGCACATGAAGTCGGGGCTGACCGCAGCCTGCTCGCAGGCGAACAGCGTACCGGTACGGCCGAAGCCCACCGCGATCTCGTCGGCGATGAAGTGCACCGCGAACTCGTCGCACAACGCGCGCAGGCCGGCCAGGTAATCGGGGTGGTACATGCGCATGCCGCCGGCGCACTGCACCAGCGGCTCGACGATGACCGCGCAGGTTTCGTGCGCGTGGCGTTCCAGCAGCGCGCGCAGTTCGCCAAGCCGGCGCGCCGCGGCTTGCGCGGGAGTTTCGCCCGGCTCGCCCTCGTAGGCATCCGGCGAAGGCGCCAGCAGCGGGGTCAGCAGCAGCGGCGCGTAGGTCTTGCGGTACAGCGCAACATCGCTGACCGACAGCGCGCCCAGCGTCTCGCCGTGGTAGCTGCCGCTGAGCGCGATGAAGCGGGTCTTTTCGCCATGGCCGCGGTTGAGCCAGTAGTGGAAGCTCATCTTCAGCGCCACTTCGATCGCGGAGGAGCCGTTGTCGGCGAAGAACACGCGCTGCAACGGCGCGGGCGTGACGCGCACCAGCTCCTCGGCCAGTCGGATCGCGGGCTCATGGGTGAAGCCGGCGAAGATCACCTGCTCCAGCGTGCGGGCCTGGTCGGCCAGCGCGGCGGCGATGCGCGGGTTGGCGTGGCCGAACAGGTTGACCCACCACGAGCTGACCCCGTCCAGGTAGCGCCGGCCTTCGGCATCGACCAGCCACGCGCCTTCGCCGCGCACGATCGGCACCAGCGGCACTGCGCCTTCGCCGTGGTCGTGCATCTGCGTGCATGGATGCCAGACATGCCTGAGATCGCGCCCGGCGAGCGCGGCGTTGCTGTTTGCGGGAATGGTCATCCGGCTATGATCGACGCAGCGCCGGGGATGCTCAAGCCGCGCGCGGAACATTCGGGATCGGCGCTTGATTCGACTGCGGAAAATTCTGCTCGTCCTGGCCGTGCTCGTGGCGGCCATGCTGGTGCTGGCGTGGTTTCTGCCGGCGCGCTGGGTGATGCCGTGGGTCGAGCCGCAGTTGCACGGCCTGCATCTGCGGCAGGTACACGGCACGGTGTGGGACGGCACGGCCGGCGACGTGCTCGGTGTCGACGGGCGGCGGCTGGGCCGGCTGCAATGGCAACTGTCGCGACGCGCGCTGCTCGGCCAGTTGCAGGTGAGGTTGTCCTTCGACGGACCGCAGGCGGATTTCTCCGGCACCGTGCGGCGCACGCCGCAAGGCAACATCGAGGCCGAAGGCTGGCAGCTGCACGCCGATCTCGCCGCGACGGAGGTTCCGCTGCCCGTCGGGTGGGGCAAGCCGCTCGGCGAGCTGCACGTGGCGGTCGACCACGTGGTGCTGCAGGGCGGCTGGCCGCTGCGGTTGCAGGCGCAGGGGCAGTGGCAACCGGCCGCCGTGCGCACGGCCGATGGCGAGCTCGCATTGGGCGAATGGCAGGGAGACGCGCAGGCGCAGGGCGGCGTGATCCACGCGCAATGGCACGACCAGGGCGCCGGCCCGCTGCGGGTGCGCGGCGAATTGCAGCTGAGCCCGCTGGGCTGGCGCCTGGACAGCACGCTGCGCGCCCGCCATCGCGATCCGGCGTTGCAGCGCTGGCTCGCCCGGCTCGGGCCGGTCGCGCCTGACGGCAGCGTGCACATCCGGCAGGCCGGCGGCCTGGCCGCCAACTCTCCTCCGAACCACCAGGACGACACCTTGCCATGAATCCCCGGACTTCCGCCGCCGCGCTGGCCGCGGCTCGCGAGGCTGCAGCTGCGGCCGCCGACATCATCACGCACCATTGGCGCCGCGGCGTGGAGGTGGAACTGAAGGCCGATGCCACGCCGGTGACGGTGGCCGATCGCGAAGCCGAGCAGGCGATCCGCCGCGTGCTGCAGGCCGCGTTGCCGCAGGCGGCGATCTACGGCGAGGAATTCGGCCTCGAGGGCGGGCGCGACGGCTTGCTGTGGCTGGTCGATCCGCTCGACGGCACCAAGAGTTTCGTGCGCCGCACGCCGTTCTTTTCCACCCAGATCGCGCTGATGGACCGCCACGAACTGCTGCTCGGCGTGTCCAGCGCGCCGGTCTACGGCGAGACGATGTGGGCCAGCGCGGGCGGTGGCGCCTGGTTCGAGGGCGAGCGCGTGCGCGTGGCGGACACCGTCGACATGGCGCAGGCGTCGATCTCGATCGGCAACGTCAGGACGCTTGCCGGTGACGGCCGCTGGGCGGCGCTGGGCGCGCTGATCCGCGACAGCAACCGCATCCGCGGCTACGGCGACTTCTGCCACTACCACCTGCTGGCGCGCGGCAGCCTGGACCTGGTGATCGAGTCGGACGTGAACATCCTCGACATCGCCGCGCTCGCGGTGATCGTGCGCGAAGCCGGCGGCGTGTTCACCGACCTCGACGGCGCAGCCCCGACGCTGGACACCACCAGCGTGCTGGCCGGCACGCCGGCGATCCATGCGCAGGCGCTGCAGCGCCTGCGCATGGATCGCAAGGGTTAGAATCGCCGGATGCGCAAACTGCCCATCATCCACGCCACGCGCGACGTCACCCACAGCCGTTTCCTGCAGGTCGAGCAGCTCGACCTGGAATTCTCCAACGGCGTGCGGCGCACCTACGAACGGCTCAAGGGCAGTGGCCTGGGCGCGGTGATCATCGTGCCCATGCTGGATGACGACACCGTGCTGCTGGTACGCGAGTACGGCGGCGGCGTCGGCCGCTACGAACTGGGCCTGCCCAAGGGCCGGCTCGACCAGGACGAAACCGCCGAGCAGGGCGCCGAGCGCGAGTTGAAGGAGGAGATCGGCTACGGCGCGCGCAGGCTGAAGATCCTGCACAACCTCTCGCTGTCGCCCTCGTACATGACGCACATGGCGCATGTGGTGCTGGCGCAGGACCTTTATCCGGAGAAGCTCGTCGGCGACGAACCGGAGGAACTTGAAGTGGTGCCGTGGAAGATGGCCGAGCTGCATGCGCTGCTCGATCGCGACGACGTCACCGAGGGGCGCTCGATCGCCGCGTTGTTCATGGCCCGCGAGTACCTCGCCGGGCGCTTCCGGAAATCGTGAGCATGCCGTCCGGAAGCACTCCGCCCGAGCTGGCGCGGCAGGTCGGTGCCATCGCCCGCGCCGCGGCGACGGCGATCCTGCAGGTGTACCACGGCGATTTCGCCGTGCAGACCAAGGGCGACAACTCGCCACTGACCGCCGCCGACCTCGCCGCGCAGCGGGTGATCATGGCCGGCCTGGCCACGCTGCCGGAGCAGCTGCCGGTGCTGTCGGAGGAGGCCAGGGCCCTGCCGTGGGTCGAGCGCCGGCACTGGACGCGCTACTGGCTCGTCGACCCGCTCGACGGCACCCGCGAGTTCGTCAAGCGCAACGGCGAGTTCACCGTCAACATCGCGCTGGTCGACGACCACCGCAGCGTGCTGGGCGTGGTGCTGGCCCCGGTCACCGGCGAGCTCTACGTGGCCGCCGCAGGCGAGGGTGCGTGGCTGCAGGAGCGCGAAGGCGGCCCGTGGCGGCGGATCCGCACGCGGCCGCTGGGCAACCCGCCGCGGGTGGTCGGCAGCCGTTCGCACGGAAGCGGACAGGGCGACCTGCTCGAACAATTGATCGGCGCCGGCTACGAGCAGGTGCCGCTGGGCTCCTCGCTGAAGTTCTGCCTGATCGCGCGCGGCGAGGCGGACATCTACCTGCGCCTTGGCCTCACCAGCGAATGGGACACCGCCGCGGCGCAGTGCGTGCTGGAGCAGGCCGGCGGCGCCGTGCTCGACCTCGCCGGCCGACCGTTCCGCTACAACCGCGGCGAGTCGCTGCTGAACCCCGAGTTCGTCGCGGTGGGCGATGGCTCGGTCGACTGGGCCGCGCGGTTGCAGCCCGGAACGAGTGAAGAGTGAGAAGGGAGAGGGCCTCGCCCTCCGCTCGTCACGCCATGCATGCTCCCTGGTTTGCTTTCGCTCCCTCGCCACTCATTTCTCCCCGATGACCAAGCACAGCCTCGACGACCTCCTCGCCATCATGGCGCGCCTGCGCGACCCGCAGCACGGTTGCCCGTGGGACGTGCAGCAGGATTTCTCCTCGATCGCGGCCTACACGATCGAGGAGGCGTACGAGGTGGCCGATGCGATCGACCGGCAGGACTGGACCGATCTTTGCGACGAACTCGGCGACCTGCTGCTGCAGGTGGTGTTCCACGCGCAGATGGCCGCCGAGCGGGGCCTGTTCGAGTTTGCCGACGTCGTCCACGCGATCAGCGCCAAGATGCTGCGCCGCCACCCGCACGTGTTCGGCGACACGCGCTACGCCGACCTGGCCGAGCAGACGCGGGCGTGGGAGCAGATCAAGTCGGACGAACGCGCGGCCAGGGGCCGTACCGACGACGACAGCGCGCTGGCCGGGGTATCGAGCGGCCTGCCGGAATGGAAACGTGCGCACAAGCTGCAGCAGCGCGCCGCCGCGACCGGCTTCGAATGGCCCGGGCCGCAGCCGGTGCTGGAGAAACTGGCCGAGGAAGTGGAGGAGGTGCGGGTCGAGTTCGCCAACGGCGCCGACCCGGCGCGCCTCGAGGACGAGATTGGCGACGTGCTGTTCGTGATGGTGAACCTGGCGCGCCATGCCGGCGTGGATTTCTCGCAGGCGCTGCGGCATGCCAATGCCAAGTTCGAGCGTCGCTTCCGCCGCATGGAGCAGCTGGCCGCGGCCGATGGCGCGGCGTTTGCCGGGCGCACGCTGGAGGAACAGGAGCGGTTGTGGCGGCGTGCCAAGCAGGACGAGGTGGGCCACTGAACAGACGCGGCGGCCGTGCCGCCGCGTCGTCATGCTGCTGCGAGGGGACTTATTTCGCGGGCGTAGTCGTTTCGCTGGCGCGCTTCTGCCAGGCGGCGCGCATCTTCTCGCGCTCGGCGCGCATCTTCGCTTCGTTGGCGAGGTTTTCGTCCAGGCTCTTGCGCAGCGTGGCGATCGCCTGGTCGACGTTGGCCGGTTGCGCCTGCAGCCGGGCCAGCCGCTTGTGGACGTAATCGCGCACACGCGGATCCTGCGACCTGGCCAGCACGTCGTTGTAGACCGCGGCCATCTCCTTGCCGCGGCCGGCCTGCTGGTACAGCCGCTCCATCGCGCGCAGGTCGCCGATCACGCCGCTGTGCTGGCGGTGATGCATGCGGTGGCCGGCCATGCCATGGTCACGGTCGCCGGGAAGGATGCGGGTCTGTTTGGTGATCGTCGTTTGCGCCGTGGAAGGCGGCGGAGCGGTGTCCTGGGCCATCGCGAACGTGGCCGAGCCCGCCAGCAGGGCGACGAGGGCGGAGGCGAGAAGGGTCTTGCGATGCATGGGCTGTCTCCTTGGGTAGTGGGATGATCAACGCGCCGGCCGCGCCGGAGTTGACTGCCGCGTTCAGACTCCTGTCATGCTTGCAACCCTTTTGCGGCCTCCGGCATCCAAGCGAAGGTCGTCCATCCGAGGAGAGTTCCATGCGCCGTCTTTTCGTCACCGCCCTGTTGTTTGCCCCCCTGACCGCGTTCGCGGCCGGCTCGTGCAAGTTCGAGGCGCCGCGCAACCTGCAGCTGGACCTGGCGGGCGTCCGCAGCGTGCAGATCGATGTCAACAGCCACGACCTGCACCTGATCGGAGACGCCGACCGCAAGGGCCTGACCCTGGTCGGCCGCGCCTGCGCCTCGGAGAAGGCGGCGCTGGACCAGCTCACGGTCAGCCAGCGGCGCGATGGCGACCAACTGCTGATCGACATCGGCGGCGACCAGCGCGTGGTCAACTTCAGCCTGTTCGGCAGCAACCTCAGCACGAGCCTCGACGTCACCGTGAACCTGCCGGCGAACATGCCGGTCACCGTGCGCGTGGGTTCCGGTGACGCCGACGTCCGCGGCGTGCAGGAGCTGCGCAGCACGGTGGGTTCCGGCGACCTGCACGTGCAACAGGTCGCCGGCAAGTTCACCACCAGCGTGGGCTCGGGCGATGTGGATGCCAGCGACATCGGCAGCCTGCAGCTGGGCTCGGTGGGCTCGGGCGACTTCAAGGCCGAGGGCATCAAGGGCGACGCCAGCATCGGCAGCATCGGCTCCGGCGACGTCACGCTGCGCAACGTCGGCGGCAGCGTGCATGCCGACACGCTGGGTTCGGGCGACCTGACCGTGCGCGACGTCGGCGGCGATCTGTCGCTCGGCGCCAAGGGCAGCGGCGACGTCGACCACTCCGGCGTCAAGGGCAAGGTCAGCGTGCCGCACGACGATTGAGGGCTGGGAATGGGGAATAGGGAGTAGGGAATAGGTAGGAGCCCGCTCGCGGGCGATGCTCCTGCCTTCGCGAATCCCCAAGCCCGGCTACCCACACCAGCGGGAAACCAGATACACCAGCGGCGCGCACACCAGCAGGAACGGGATCGACACCCGGTGCAGTTGCCGCAGGCCGTGCGGTTGCCGGGCCAGGCGCAGGGCGATCAGGTTGGCCAGCGAGCCTATCGCCGCGCCGAAACCGCCCACGTTGACCGCCACCGCCAGCGCGATGGCGTCCGGGGAGCGGTCGAGCAGGAGCACGGTGGCCGGCACGTTGCTGATCAGCTGCGAGGCGACGATGCCGCTGGCGAACAGCACCGCCGGCTGCTCGAGATGGAGCCCGTCGAGCGCGCGCTGCATCAGCGGCAGTTCAGCGAAGTGGCCCAGGCCGAGGAAGATCGCGGCAAAGGTCAGCAGCAACAGCCAGTCGACCCGGGCCAGGGTCGCGCGGGCCAACAAGCCGAACAGCACCAGCAGCGCGACGGCGCCCAGCGGCGCCTGGTCGTATTCCATCGCCAGCACCATGCCGACCAGGGCGGCTGCCGAGCACGCGCCGAGCCGACGCGAACGGACCGCGCCGTCGATTCGCGGCGGGTTCAGCGCCACCGCCTCGCGCGGCAGCCAGCACCAGGCGAACGCCGCCACCAGCGCCAGCATCACCGCCGCGGCCGGCAGCATGGCCAGCGCGAAATCGAAGAACGGCAGCCGCGAGTGCTGCCACAGCAGCAGATTCTGCGGGTTGCCGATCGGGCTGAGCGCCGAGCCGGCGTTCACCGCCAGCGCCTCCAGCACCACCATGCGCAGCACCGGCAGGTTGGACATCGCCCCGATGGACACGGTCAGCGGCACCACCAGGAACAGGCTCACGTCGTTGGTGAGCACCATCGACAGCAAGGCGCTGGCGGCCACCAGCAGCAGGCCCAGGCTGCGCATCGAGCGGGCCCGCGCCAGCGAGGCGGCCGCGACGTGCTGCACCAGGCCGCTGTCGCGGATGCCTTCGATCGCGATCAGCAGCCCGGTCAAGCCCGCCAGCGTGGGCAATTGCAGCCAGTGCCGGTAGTCGCTGGCCGGACGCGGATCAAGCAGGGCCAGCAGCACGGCCAGCGCGGTGAACGCCAGCAGCAGCCATTCGCCCTGCAGGCGCCGGGCCCAGTCGCTAGCCGCTGACGACAACGTCGGTTCCACGCCTGCTCAGCCCTCGCGCAGCAGGCGCATCGGCGGCGTGCGGCTGACCCGGCGCGTACCGGCCAGGCCGAGCAGCATCACCACCACGGCGGCCGCCGCTGCGCTGCCCGCCAGCGGCCAAGGCGGCGGCACGAAGCCTGCGATGTGGAACACCGAACGCCCCAGCCACCAGCCGGCACCGGCGGCTCCCAGCGCGGCGGTGAGGCCGGCGACCAGCCCCAGCAGGGCGAACTCGCAGGCCGCGGCCAGGCGCAGTTGCGCGCGCAGCGCACCCAGCGTGCGCAGCAGCGCCGCCTCGTGGCGACGCTCGGCCGCGCTGGCGGCCAGCGCCGCAGCCAGCACCAGGATGCCGGCCAGCAGGCTGAAACCGAGGATCCAGCGCACCGCGCTGCCCACGCGGTCGACGATCTCGCGCACCCGGTCGAGCAGCGAGTCGACGTCAACCAGGCTGAGGTTGCCGTACTCGCGCGACAGCTGCGCCAGCTCCGCCGCGTGTCCGGACGGCAGGTGGAAGCTGGCCAGCCAGGTGTGCGGCAGCGTTCCGGCGTGGGCCGGGTCGAGCAGCAGGAAGAAGTTGACCCGGAACGAACTCCAGTCGACCTTGCGGATGCTGCCCACGCGCGCCTCCAGGCTGCCCTCGCCGACGTCGAAGCGCATCATGTCGCCGACCTTCAGGCCGAACATGTCGCGCCACATGGTGTCGATCGAAACCTCGGGGCGATCCGGCGCAGCTCCATGCCAGCGGCCGGCCACCACCTCGTTCGCCGGCGGCAGCGCCGCGGACCACGACAGCCGCAGCTGGCGGTCGGTCCATTCCTTCGCGCGCGGGTCGGCGAACTGCACCTGGTCGATGGCGTGGCCGTTGATCGCGGTAAGCTTGCCCACCGCCAGCGGCAGCATGTTGAGCTGGTCGGCGCCGATGCGCGCCAGCGCCTGCGAGAAGCCGGCGCGCTGGTCGCTCTGCAGGTTCAGCGCGAACCAGTTGGGCGTGTCCGCCGGCAGTTCCTGGCGCCAGCCCTGCAGCAGGGCCGGCGCCACCACGGCGAGCAGCAACAGGGCGCACAGGCCCAGGCTGAGTGCGGTCGCCTGGATCACGCTCAGCGCCGGTCGTCGCGCCAGCGCCGCCAGGCCCAGCCGCAACGCCGGATGCGCGCCCGGTGCGATGCGCCGGGCCAGCCACAGCAAGATACCGGCGAGCAGGGCCGCGAGCACGCTCACGCCGAGCAGGCTGCCGGCGAGGATGCCGGCCAGCTGCAGCGAGCCGCTCTGGCCCCAGATCAACGCCGCCGCCACCAGGACGGGGATCAGGTACAGCGCATCGAAGCGCCGCACGCGGCGCGACAGGCTCTGCCGGAACACCGCCACCGGAGGTACCTCGGCCAGCCGCGCCAGCGGCGGCAGCGCGAAGCCGACCAGCACCGCGATGCCCATCGCGGCCGCGGCGAACGCCGGCGCCAGCGGCAGCACCGTGGGCACGTTGCCGAACAGCTGGCTGGCCAGCAGCCACGCCAGCTGCGCCAGGCCCAGCGCCAGCGCGATGCCCAGCGCGGCCGCCGGCAGGGCCAGCGCGCCCAGGGTGCCCAGCAGCAGGCCCAGCACGCGCGGGCGCGAGGTGCCCAACGCGCGCAGCAAGGCCACTTCGGCGGTCTTGCGCCGGGCATAGCGCTGGGCGGAAAGGGCGATGGCAATGCCGGCGAGCAGGGCGGACAGCAGCGCGGTCAGCCGCAGGAACGAGCCGGCGCGGTCGAAGGCATTGCGCATGCGTTCCTGGGTCTGCTCCGGCGTGATCAGCTGTGCGCCCGCGGGCAGCTCGGTCGCCGCCGCCCAGTCGCGCCAGGCGCGCACCGCATCCGGCGCGCCGGCCAGCAGCAGCCGGTGACGCGCGCGGCTGCCGCGCCCGAGCAGGCCGGCCTGCTCGGCATCGGCCAGGCTCATCAGCGCGCGTGGCGCCAGCGCCAGCAACTCGCCGCCATCGGGCTGGCGTACCAGCTCGGCGGCGATGGTGAGCGTGCGCCCGCCCAGCTGCAGGCGATCGCCCACCGCCAGGCCGAGCGCGACCAGGGCGCGGTGGTCGAGATAGACCTGTCCGGCCGCCGGGGCCTGGCCCGTCAGCGCGCGCCCGCCGCGATCGCGCAACTCCAGCGCGCCGCGCAGCGGATAGCGGCGGTCGACCGCCTGCACGTCGAGCAGCTGGGTCTGTTCGTGGGCGAACGCCACGCTGGGAAAGCCGGCGGTGCGGCTCAGTTGCAAGCCATCCCGGCGCGCCTCGTCGGCGAACGATGCGGGCAACGCCTGCGGCGAGGACACGCCGACGTCGCCGCCGATCAGCTCGGCGGCGCTGGCCAGCATGCCGCGCTCGATCCGGCTCGCCAGCGTGGCGACCACGCCCAGCGCCACCACCGCCAGCACCAGCGACGCGGCCAGCGTGCGCAATTCCGGCAGGTGCCATTCCCGACGCAGGCTGCGCAGCGACAAGCGCAGCAGGTTCATGCCGGCACGCCTGTGGCCGCCGCCACCACGCGTCCTTCCTCCAGCTCGATGCGGCGATCGCAGCGCGCCGCCAGCCCGCCGTCGTGGGTGACCAGCACCAGGGTGGTGCGATGGTCGTGGTTGAGCGCGAACAGCAGGTCGCTGATGTGGTGGCCGGTGCGCTGGTCGAGGTTGCCGGTGGGCTCGTCAGCGAACAGCACGCGCGGCCCGTGCACGAAGGCGCGGGCGATCGCCACGCGCTGCTGCTCGCCGCCGGAAAGCTGCGCGGGATAGTGCCGCCGCCGCGCGCCCAGACCCACCGCGTCCAGCGCCTCGCGCGCCCGGCTGCGCGCTGCGCTGCTGCCTTCCAGTTCCAGCGGCAGCATCACGTTCTCCTCGGCCGTGAGCGCGCTCAGCAGGTGGAACGACTGGAACACGAAGCCGACCAGTCGTCGCCGCAGTCCGGCGCGGGCTTCCTCGTCCAGCTGGTGCAGGGCATGGCCGTCGAGGGCGATGCTGCCGCGGTCGGGCGTGTCCAGCCCGGCCAGCAGGCCGAGCAGGGTGGTCTTGCCCGAACCGGAAGCGCCCACGATGGCGAAGCTCTCGCCGGGCATCACGCGCAGGTGCACGCCATCGAGGATGTCCAGCCGTCCCTCGGGGCCATCGACCGACTTGCTAACATCACGGGCTTCGAGAACGGGACGGGAAGAATCATTCATGCGGCGATGCCTGTGGTTGCTGGTTCTGCTCTGCGGTTTCGGAGCCGCCCATGCGGCGACGCCGAAGACCGTACTGGTGCTGGGTGATTCGTTGTCCGCCGCGCACAACATTCCGGTCGAGGCCGGCTGGGTGCATCTGCTGGATGTCCGTCTGGGCAAGATGGAGCCGAAGTGGCGTGCGGTCAATGCCAGCATCAGCGGCGAGACCACGCTGAGCGCCCGCCACCGCCTGCCCGCGCTGTTGCAGACCTACCGGCCCGCGGTGCTGGTGATCGAGCTGGGCGCCAACGACGGCTTGCGCGGGCTGCCGCTGGCCGACCTGCGCGCCAACCTGGCGGCCATGGTCGAACTGGCGCAGCGGCATGGGGCGCGCGTGCTGCTGCTGGGCATCGAGCTGCCGGTGAACTACGGCCCGCAGTACCGCGACGGCTTGCGGGCGATCTACGCCGATCTCGCGCGCGAGCGCAAGGTGGCGCTGGTGCCGTTCCTGCTCGAAGGCGTGGCGCTGGACCCCGCGCTGATGCAGGCCGACGGCATGCACCCGGTGGCCACGGCGGAACCGCGCGTGCTGGACAACGTGTGGAAGGTGCTGCAGCCGCTGCTGCACGCGCCAAACGCCCACTGAACGTTGCGGGCGCCGTTCACGCCGCCGTCACTGGCGGTCCGGGTATACCTTCACAAATGTGAAACCGGACCACAGCGAGGCAAGACATGACGACTCATGACGAGCAAGCGGGCCTGATCCTGCTGGTGGAAGACAATCGCCAGATCGCCGAGATGGTGGGCGAATTCCTCGAGATGCGGGGCTATTCCGTGGACTACGCCGCGGACGGCGTGAGCGGATTGCACCTGGCCGTGTCCAACAGCTACGACGTGATCGTGCTCGACCTGATGCTGCCCGGGCTGGACGGCCTGGAGCTGTGCCGCAAGCTGCGCAAGGAGGCGAAGAAATCCACGCCGGTGCTGATGCTCACCGCACGCGACACGCTGGAGGACAAGCTGGTGGGCCTGGAGGCCGGTGCCGACGATTACCTGGTCAAGCCGTTCGAGGTGCGCGAGCTGGTCGCGCGGCTGCGTGCGCTGATCCGCCGCGACCGCCGCCAGGTGTCCACCGAGGTGCTCACCGTGGGCGACATGACGCTGGACACCGCCACGCTGCGGCTGACCCGCGGCGGGCAGGACCTGGTGGTGTCGCCGATCGGCCTGAAACTGCTGGCGATCCTGATGCGCGAATCGCCGCGGGTGGTCAGCCGGCGCGACATCGAGCGCGAGATCTGGGGCGACACGCTGCCCGATTCGGACACGCTGCGCTCGCACCTGTACAACCTGCGCCGGGTCATCGACAAACCCTTCGCGCGGCCCTTGCTACATACGATCCACTCGGCGGGTTATCGCCTGGCGGATCTTGAATCGGAAATGGCGTCGGCGCAGCAGCCGGCGTGAGTGAGGCGGCGGAGGAATGAACAGCAGGGCGCCGAGCACCGTCACGTTCCGCGCGGGGGCTTTCAAGCGCCGCATCACCTGGGTGTTCGGCTTGCAGTTCGTGGCATTGCTGATCATCGGGGCGATGGGCATCTTCAACGTCGCGCCGTGGGAAGCCGTGGTCGTGCTGATCTTCATCACCACGGTGCTGGCCTGCCTGGCGGCCCAGCACGAGTGGATGCAGATCCGCTCGCTGGCCCGGCTGATGGCCGCCTGGAATGACGACAAGTCCGATCCGGACGCGTTCCGCCCGGAGCACCTGTCGCGCCGCACGGATGCGGACGTGGCCTCCTTGGCGCGCGGCCTGCACCGCTTCGCCACCCGCATCGCGGGCTACGGCCAGCGCGAGCGCAACTTCACCCGCGATGCCAGCCACGAACTGCGCAGTCCGCTCACCGTGATCCGCATGTCGGTCGACATGCTGGTCGACGAGAAGGAACTGAGCGAATTCGGCACGCGTTCGGTGCGCCGGATCAAGCGCGCCTCGCGCGAACTGGAGATGCTGGTCGAGGCCTTGCTGGTGCTGGCGCGCGACGCCGGCACGCCGATGGATACCGAACGCTTCGTGGTGAACGACGTGCTGCAGGGCGAGTTGCAGGCCGCGCGCGAGATGCTCTGCGGCCGGCCCGTCGAGTTGCGCCTGGAACAACCGGCGATGTTCGCGCTGGAAGGCTCCCCGCGGGTGTTCTCGGTGTTGTGCTGGCAACTGCTGCGCAACGCTTGCCAGCAGGTCGAGGGCGGCAGCGTGGTGGTGCGCGTGGACCCCGGCATGGTGAGCGTGCGCAACCTGGCCCCGGCCGAGGACGCCAGCGGGGCCGATCCCGGCGTGGCAGGCGCCGACCGGCACGGTTTCGAGCTGGCGATTGCGCGACAGATCAGCGACCGCTTCGGCTGGCCGCTGGATCTGGACACGCGCGCGGGGCAGGAAAGCGTCGCCTGCATCCGCTTCCCCGACGCCTTGCCGGTGAGCGCCGCGGGCGCGTCGCCGGCGACGGCCCGCTGAAGGCGCGGATCAGCCCGCCAGCTGCTCGGCGACCTTGAATGCGCAGCCGGTTTTCGCCTTGACGTCGTCCAGGCTCACGCCGTCGTTGAGCTCGATCAGGGTCAGGCCCTTGCCTTTCTCCACCGAGAACACGCACAGGTCGGTGATGATCAGGTCCACGCATTCCTTGCCGGTGATCGGCAGCTCGCACTGCGGCTTGATCTTCGGCGAGCCGTCCTTCGCGCAGTGCTCCATCAGCACCACCACGCGGCGCACGCCGCTGACCAGGTCCATGGCGCCGCCCGGGCCCTTGACCATCTTGCCGGGCACCATCCAGTTGGCGAGATCGCCGGTGGCGGAGACTTCCATGCCGCCCAGGATCGACAGGTCGATGTGGCCGCCGCGGATCATCGCGAAGGAATCGGCGCTGGAGAAGAACGCCGAGCCGGGCAGGGTGGTTATGGTCTGCTTGCCGGCGTTGATCAGGTCGGGGTCGACCTGATCCTCGGTGGGGAACGGGCCGATGCCGAGCAGGCCGTTCTCCGACTGCAGCACCACGTTCACCCCCGCCGGGATGTGGTTGGCCACCAGCGTCGGAATGCCGATGCCGAGGTTCACGTAGTAACCGTCGCGCAGCTCCTTCGCGGCGCGCTGCGCCATCGCGGTGCGCGTCGGGTTTTCCTTGCCGGTGTTGGCGCCGGCGAGGGTGCGGATCTCGATGCGCTTCTCGTACTTCTCGCCCTGGATGATGCGGTCGACGTAGATGCCCGGCACGTGGATGTTGTTCGGGTCCAGTTCGCCCACCGGCACCAGGTGCTCCACCTCGGCCACGCAGGCCTTGCCGCAGGTGGCGATCATCGGGTTGAAGTTGCGCGCCGTCTCGCGGAACACCAGGTTGCCCATCGCGTCACCCTTCCACGCCTTGACGATGGAAAGGTCGGCGGTGATGGACTCCTCCAGCACGTATTCCTTGCCGTTGAAGACCTTGGTTTCCTTGCCTTCGGCCAGCTTGGTGCCGAACGCGGTGCGCGTGTAGAAGCCGGGGATGCCGGCGCCGCCGGCGCGCAGCTTCTCGGCCAGGGTGCCCTGCGGGGTCAGGTGCAGTTCCAGCTCGCCGGCCAGCGTCTGCCGCTCGAACTCCTTGTTCTCGCCCACGTAGGAGGCGTACACGCGCTTGACCTGGTGCGTCTTCAGCAACGGACCCATGCCGAAGTCGTCCACCCCGGCGTTGTTGCCGACGATGGTCAGGTCCTTGGTGCCGGCCTGCAGCAGCCCGCCGATCAGGTTCTCGGGGATGCCGCACAGGCCGAAACCGCCGGCGGCGATCGTCATGCCGTCGAACAACAGGCCGTCAAGGGCTTTCGCCGCGCTCGGATAAACCTTGTCCATTGCCGTGCCTTCCTCTGAGGAGAGTCAGCTGCCAAGGATACGACGGAATGGCACCGGCCGGCCTTGTACCAAGGTCGCAGATGGGCCGACACATGGCTTGACGCGAACAATTACACGTGTAGACATCAGTTCACTTACACGCGTAAACGGTGACCCATGGCGATCAGCGAAGCCGAAGCGGTGGTGATGGATGTGCTCTGGCGCGAATCCCCGCGCACGGCGGAGGAGATCCTGGCCGAGGTGGGGCCGGCGCAGGGCTGGCAGGAGGGCACCGTGAAGTCCCTGCTCAACCGCCTGCTGAAGAAAAAGGCCGTGCACGCCGAGCGCGACGGCCGCCGCTATCTCTACACGCCGCTGCTGGCGCGCGAGCAATACGTGCAACAGGAGAGCAAGGGCTTGCTCGACCGCCTGTTCGGCGGCCGCGTGGCGCCCCTGGTGGTGCACTTCTCCGAGCAGCGCAAGTTGTCGAAGAAAGACATCGCCGAACTGCGCAAGCTGCTGAAGGAGCTCGACGATGAGCAGCATTGATGCGCTGACGGCGGCCTGGGTTGCCCGCGGCTGGCTGGCGCTGCTGGCTTTCACCGCGGCCGTGCTGGTTTTGGCTGCCCTGCGCAAGCCGTGCCGCCGCCTGTTCGGCACCGAGCGCGCATTCCAGTTGTGGCTGCTGCCGCCGCTGGCGCTGCTGGCCAGTCAGTTGCCGCATGCGACCGTTGCGCCGGTATTGGTGCTGTCGCCGGTGGTGTCCGCAGTCGCTTCGATGGGCACCTTGTTGCCGGTACGCGTCGTCGGGCCGGACGGTGTCGACTGGCTTGCGTGGGCCATGCTGCTGTGGCTGGCAGGAAGCGCGACCAGCCTGCTGCTGGCGGCTCTGGCACAAGCGCGTTATCGCAGGCGGCTGCGTGATGCCACCCGCGTCGTGGACGAACGCTCGCGCTGGCCGGTGCTGCGTGCAGCCGGTGCGGACATCGGGCCCGCCCTGGTCGGGGCTTGGCGCAGCCGCATCGTGCTGCCGGTGGATTTCGAACACCGCTACGACGCCACCGAGCAAATGCTGATCCTCGCTCACGAAACCATCCACGCGCGCCGCCGCGACGGTTGCTGGTGCCTGCTGGCACGGGTCGCGGCGGCGGTGTTCTGGTTCCACCCGCTCGCCTGGTGGGCGCTGGCAGCATTGCGCCACGACCAGGAACTGGCCTGCGATACCGCCGTGCTGCGCGAACACGGCTCCCACCGGCGCAGCTATGCGCATGCGATGTTGAAAACCCAGCCGGCGGCATTCGCGTTGCCGGTCGGTTGTTCCTGGTCACCGCGCCATCCCGTCACGGAGCGTATCGCCATGTTGAAGCTGCAACCGCCTGATCTCGCTCGCCGCCGCGCCGGCGGCGTTCTCCTCGCTTTTCTCGCCATCGGCGTGGCCGGGGCTGTCTATGCCGCCACGCCCGCGCCGCAGGCAAGCACCGGCGATGGCCTCGGCGATCACTACACGCTGAAGATCGATGTGGCGATGGGCGGTCGTCCGGATTCAATGCATTTCACCGGCTGCCTGAAGCCCGGCGAATACACCCGGTTGAACGGAACCGATGGCAGCGCACTGTCGTGGCAGGGCCGTTTCGCAGTGACGCCGGTAGCTGGCGGCCAGCTGCAGATCGATGCCGAAGTCGATACGCGTTTCGACCGTGGTGGCGGCCATGTGCGTACGCAGTCGGCCAAGCCGGTCGTGCGAACCCTGCCGGGCCGGCAGGCCAGCATCGTGTTCGGCCAGGTCGTGGAAGGCAAACATCCCGAGGACGCGAAGCGGCAGGACGATATCATCAGGATCAACGTCACACCTTCGCTCGGTTGCAGCGCCTCGACAGCTTTCAGCGCTTCCGGGAAGAAGGCCTGAGATTCGGCGGGATCGCTATACTCGCGGCATCGCCACCGTGAGTATCGTGCAGTGAATTTGCTTCATCGTCCGCTCGCTGCGTTTCTCGCCTTCGGAATCACCGCCGTGAGCCATGCCGCCGTCTCGCCCGTGCTGGTCATCCACGGCGGCGCCGGCGTGGTCGTGCGTGACATGACGCCGGTGAAGGAGCAGGCCGTGCGGGCGGCGATGACCCAGGCGTTGCAGCAGGGCCATGCGCGGCTCAAGGCCGGCGGCAGCGCATTGGACGCGGTGGCGGCGGCGATCACCGTGCTGGAGGATGACCCGCACTTCAATGCCGGCAAGGGTGCGGTGTTCACCCATGACGGGAGAAACGAGCTCGACGCGGCGATCATGGACGGCGACACCCTGCGTGCCGGCGCGGTGGCCGGGGTCGGGCACGTGAAGAATCCGATCCTGCTGGCGCGCGCGGTGATGGAGCATTCGCCGCACGTGATGCTGTCCGGCGCCGGTGCGGAAGCGTTCGCCAAGGAGCAGGGCATCACCCTGGTAGATGCCGCGTATTTCCGCACCGATGCGCGCTGGCAGCAATTGCAGCGGGCGCTGAAGGAGGATGCGGCGAAGCAGCCGCATGCGGACGTCGAGACGGCCAAACACTTCGGCACGGTGGGTGCGGTGGCGCTGGACGCGCGCGGCCACCTGGCCGCCGGCACCTCCACCGGCGGCATGACCGACAAGCGCTGGGGCCGCATCGGCGATTCGCCGATCATCGGCGCCGGCACCTATGCCAACGAGGGCTGCGCGGTCTCCGGCACTGGCTGGGGCGAGTTCTACATCCGTGCCGTCGCGGCACATTCGATCTGCATGAAAGTGACCCAGATGCGCGTGCCGCTGAAACGCGCCGCCGCCGAGGTGATCAACCAGCAGATCCCGTCGATGGGCGGCAACGGCGGCGCCATCGCGCTGGACGCGGAGGGCCACATCGCGATCCCGTTCAACACCGACGGCATGTATCGTGGCTGGATCGACGCCGACGGTGTGCCGCACGTGGCGATCTACGGCGACGAGGATGACGGCACCACGGAAATCCCGGAGCCGGCCCCGGCCGACAGCGACGAGCAACCCTGACGCCCCGCGAAACCTTCGCGCGTAGGGCGGGCACTGCCCGCCGTTCCTGGCCACGGTGCACGAAAGAGCCGGCGGGCAGTGCCCGCCCTACCGGATCCTGCGCAATTGCGCGGGAGTGAGTTCGCCGCTGATGCCGAAGCGGCTGCCGTCGGCGCGGATCACCAGCGCACGCGGGGTCTCGCCGCCCCAGGTCGGGTCGAGCAGGAAGTTGAGGCGTTCGGGCGTGGCGTCGGTGTAGGCGCGGTTCGGGAAACCATCCACTTTCATGTGTTGCAGGCGCGCCTCGATCGCCTGCCGACGCTCGATGCTGTCGGTGGTGACGATCACCAGCTCGATGTCGCGCGGGTGGGCGCGCTGCAGCTTGGCCAGCGCTGCCAGGTTGGGTTCGCAATAGGCGCAGTCCAGCGCCCACAGCGCAATGATCCGCTCGCCGTGCGCGGGCGGCTGCAGCAGGGCGGCGATGTCGCCGGCGGCCAGTGGTTGCAACGCGCCGGCCGTGGCCAGCGCGGGAAACAACAAGGCCACGATCAGCAACAGTCGCTTCATGGCGCCACCCGGATCAGGCGAAAGCCATCGGCAGTGTTCCATGCGACGAAGGCGTGGCCGTCCTTCTGCAGCAACTGCGGTGAGCCGGCGGCACCGGCGCTGGTCGCGATCTCGCGCGCCGCGTCGAAGTGCGCGCCGTCGTCGTTCGAGCTGCGCAGCATCAGGCGATAGCCGTCCGCGCCGACCTGGTTCCAGACCACCCAGACGGTGCGGTCGTGGACCGCCACGTCGGCATGGCTGGCCCCGGCGCCGGCGAGCTTCAGCAGCTGCCGCGGCCGCTGGCCGGGATCGAGCTGCCCATACCAGATCGCGGGGCCGTGGCTGGCCTCGTACCACACCGCGTGACGCACGCCGTCGGCGCCGACCGCCAGGCCCGGACCGTGGTGCGGGCAGCCGGCGATGTGCCAGTCGCTGAAGGTCGCGCGCTCGACGTGGGGCGCGCGGCCGTCGGTGTGCAGCACGGCAAACGCATGGTCGCGGATGTTGTCGCCGTAGATGCCGCGGAAGAAGGCGGCGACCTCGCCGTCGGGCAGGCGCGCCAGCGCGATGCGGCAGCATTCGCAGCTGTGGTCGACCAGCTTGCGTTCCGCCATGAAGCTCCGGCCGCCATCGTCGGACCAGCTGTAGTAGACCGCCGCGCCTTCATAGGGACGGCCGGCTGCCTTGGCGGCCTCCAGGTCACGCTTGTCGATCCAGGCGATCACGATGCGCCCGTGGCCGTCGACGGCCAGCGCGTCGAAGCGATGGGTGATCTCGGCGCGGTCGTGGTGCACGGTGATCGGCGTGCTGAAGTGCTTGCCGCCATCCTCCGAACGGGCGAAGCGCACGTAGCCCGTCCACGGCGCGGCGCGCGGCTGCGACCAGCTCACGTAGAGTTCGTCGTGCGGGCCGAAGGCGATCTTCGGGCGGTTTTCGCCTTCGCTGTAGATGCGCTCGGCCACTGCGTTGACCGGCATCGGCGCGCTCAGCGTGCGGCCGTCGTCGTCGGAGTGGCGCAGCCGCACGTGGCCCTCCGCCGCGCCCACCACGACCAGGCGGCCGTGGCTGTCGAACGCCGCGCTGGCGCCCAGCGCGGGGCTTTTCGGCATCTCCATGTGCATGCCGTCGTGGGCGAAGGCGACGGACGAGAGCAGGCAGAGCAGGGCGATCATCAGGCGACGCATCACAACTCCCAGCGCAGTTCGCCGAACCAGGTGCGGCCGGCGTAGGGATGGTAGACCCAGTAACGTGCATTGCCGATGTTGTCCACGCCCAGCGCGGCGGTCCATTGCGGCGCGAACTTCCAGCGCAGCTTTGCGTCGGCGATGGTGAAGCGGCTCACCGCGCCGTAGCTGTCGAGGTGATCGCTGTTGTCCAGGCTGCCGTACTGGCGGCCGGAATGGCGGATGCCCAGCGAGGCGTCCCATTGCGGCGCGAAGCGGTAATCGGCGAACACGCTGGCGCGCAGTTTCGGGATGCGCGGGAATACCTTGCCGTCGGCCAGCGGATACTGGCGATCGCGCAGCGTGCGGGCGTCGTTCCAGGCGAGGCTGGCGGACAGGTCCAGCCCGTCGAGCCAGATGTCGTGAAAATCGAACGCGCCCTCGATGCCGCGTCCGCGCATGAGGTCGATGTTCTGCACGCTGGTGACGCTCGGGCTGACGGTGATGTCGGTCTGCGTGTAGAGCGAATCGGCGATGCGGTCCTGGTACAGCGAGATGCGCCAGTGGCCGTTGTCCACGTGCCGGGTCAGGGTGAGGTCGGTGGAACGGTCGATCTCCGGCGCGAGCGCCGGGTTGTTGTTGACGATTGCGCCGTTGGAAATGCTGCCCTGGAACAGTTCGGACACGGTGGGGTAGCGCACCGCCTTGCCCCACGCCAGCCGCAGTTCCCAGCCGGGAGCCATGTCCCAGGTCAGGGCCGCCTTGGGCGAGAGATCCGTGCGCTGCCGGTCGGCGTAGGCCAGCGTGTCGTGGGCGTCGGCGAGCAGGCCGCCGTAGGCACGCCACTGTTCCAGCCGCGCGCCCAGGGTCAGGGCCCAGTTGTCGGAGAAGCTCCACAGGTCCTGCAGGTACGCGGCACGCGTTTGCGTGCGGCCGGCAAAGCGGCTGCGCAGCGGCCCGTTGGCCTCGCCGCGCCAGTCGGCGGCCTGGCGCACGCGCGTGTCCAGCACGTAGCGATCGGCGTGCAGGCCGGCGTACAGCCGGTGGCGATCGCCGAGCGGGCCGGAGCTGCGCAGGTCGAAGGTGTCCCAGCCCGAACCGTCCTTGCTGGCCACGCTGCCGGGACCGCCGCGCGGCGCGCCCGGTTCGGCTTCGTCCGCGCTGTGCAGGCGCGAATGCAGGAAGTCGTAGTGGCTGGCGACCGCGGTCCAGCGCCAGTCGTTGTCGAACGTGCCGTTCAACTCGAGGCCGTACAGCAGGTGCGTGTCGCGGGCGCCGGAAGGGGCCAGGCCGCTGGCGGGGAGGGTCCAGGTCTTGCCGCCCGCGTCGATCACGCCGTCGCTGACGCTGCGGCCATCGGCATCGCGGATCAGGCTGCGGGTGCGGTCCGTGGCGCGGTTGTGCCACCAGCCCACGGTGGCCAGCAATGCGGTGTGTGCGCCAAGATCGGCGCCGAGCTTGAGCTTGGCCTGATCCTGCACGGTGTGCTCGATGCTGTTGGCACCGTAGACCAGCCGGGGCGAACCGTTGGGGTTGCGGTCGGCGGTGGCGCCGGTCACCGGCACGGCCAGCGCCGGATCGCCGCCGGCCCTGGCGGTGGCGTACTGCATCGGCTGGCCGTGGTTGTCGAGCCGGCTGTATTCCAGCAGCCAGCTGAAGCGCCCGCGCTTGTCGCCCAGCATGGCCGCGGCCTGGTGGCCGTCGTAGTGGCCGCCGGCGCCGTAGGCGTCGCGATAGTCCTGGCTGAAGAACTTGGCGTCGACACTGGCGGTGAACTGGTGCGGCAGCACCGTGTGGATCAGCACCGTGGTGCCCAGCGAATTGCCCGGATACAGCGCGGAGTACGGTCCGTAGAGCACGTCGACCGCGCCGATCTCGCCGGACGCGACCATGCCCCAGCGCGGCGCGCCATCCCAGCCGTTGGTCATCAGGTTGGAGAGCAGCAGGCCATCGGCATAGACCAGGCTGCGCGCGCTCTGCAGGGTGCCGGTGTTGCGGCCGCTCACCACAGCGTTCGGATCGCCGATGTAGCGCTTGCGCACCTGCATGTTGGGCACGTATTTCAGTGCGTCGGCGCTGTCGGTCACGTTCTGCTGCTGCAGTTGCATGCGCGTGACGCGCACCTGCACCGCGGGGGTCTCGGTCACCATGGTGTCGCTGGCGTGCACCGAGACCGGCGACAGCGTCACCGGGTGGGTGGGATCGGAGGCCAGCGCGGGGTTGGCACACAACACGAGCGCCAGTGCGCAAAAGCCGGAGGGGAGGCGTTTCAAAGCGAAACTCTGGATGCGGGTCCAAGGTTCAATGATAGTCCGCTGCATGCCGCGCGACAGACGGCAACTTGTCGCAGTACGGGACGTGCATGGGATGCGCGCGGCGCCAAAAGGTGCCGGCGCCGAACCTCACTCCTCGCCGGGGCGCTCGCGCACCGGGTGCTTGCCGAGCTTGCGCTGCAGCGTGCGGCGGTGCATGCCGAGCCGGCGCGCGGTCTCGGAGATGTTGCCGTCGCATTCGGTGAGCACGCGCTGGATGTGTTCCCATTCGAGTCGGCGCAGGGCCAGCGGCTGTTCGGGCGCATCGGGCGGGTCGCTGTCTTCGGGCGCCGCAGCGTCGCCGTCGAGCAGGGCGCGCACCACCGCGTCGGCGTCGACCGGCTTGGCCAGGTAGTCGTGGGCGCCGCGCTTGATCGCTTCCACCGCGGTGGCGATCGACGCATAGCCGGTCAGCAGCAGCACGCGCAGGTCCGGTACCAAGGTATGCAGCTCGGGGATCAGGCGCAGGCCGTTCTCCTCGCCGAGCTTGAGGTCGAGCACGCAGTAGCGCGGCCGGTGGCGCCGGGTCAGTGCACGTGCCTCGTCGAAGTTGGTGGCGGTGATGACCTCGAAGCCGCGCGAGCCCAGCGCGCGCGCCAGCACGCGCAGGAAGGTGGCGTCGTCGTCGACCAGCAGCAGGGGACGCACCGGATCGGCAAGGGGCGACTCGGACATGGTTCGATTTCCTTCAACTCGGGCAGGCGCCCATTCTTGCCGGAAGTGCTGCCCGTTGCACGCGTCCGGGCTACCGCCCGGCCTCGACGGGGGCGGCGATCACCGCCAGCGGCAGCCGCAGGCACATTTCCGCGCCGTGTTCGACGTTGCGCGCCACCAGTTCGCCATCCAGGCGTTCGGCGGTGGCTTCGGCCAGCGCCAGGCCGATGCCGAGGCCGCTCTGCTTGCGCGAATAGCCGAGCCGGGTCAGTTCGTCGGCGGTGTCGAAGCCCGGGCCGCGGTCGGACACGCTCAGCTCCAGCCAGCGATCGTCGCGGCTGATGCGCAGCGACACCGCGTTGGAACCGTTGGCCGCCGAGGCGTCGGCAGCGTTGTTGAGCAGGTTGATCAGCGCATGGCGCAGCCCGGCCGGCGTGCGCAGCACCAGCGCGGCCAGCGTCTCGTCGAGGGTCAGGGCAAGCTCCGCTTCCGGCCGCAACAGCTGGAAGCGCTCCAGGCAACCGTGGATGAACCTGTCCACGCGGATGCGCTCCGGCTCCTGCGACAGCTGCGCCTTGCCGAAGGCGATCATCTCGCGCAGGATCGTGCGGCAACGGTCCACCTGCTCCTCCAGCAGCGCCAGATCTTCGTCCAGCAGCGGGTCTCCGACGTGCTCGCGGCGCAGTTCCGGCAGCAGGGTCCGCATGGTCGACAGCGGCGTGTTCAGCTCGTGCGCGGCACCGGCCGCCTGGGTGGCGATGGCCAGGATGCCCTCGCCGCGCAAGGCGCGCTCGCGCACGCGCTGCACCTCTTTCTGCTGTTCGCGCAGCACCCGCGCCAGGCGGCTGATGAAGAAGCTCAGCAGCAGCGCCATGATGACGAAGTTCACGCCCATCCCCGCCACGTGCAGCGAGAACCGCCCGGGCGAGCTGCCGTGCGGGGGCAGCGGCAACGGCACGTGCGCGTAGAGCAGGATCACGTAGGCCACCCCGGCCAGCGCGGATACCGCCAGCACGGAACGCCCGGGCAACGCCGCCGCGGTGAGCGCGATCGGCACCAGCAGCAGGGTGATGAACGGATTGCTGGCGCCACCGGTGAAATACAGCAGGTAACCCAGCACCAGCGTGTCGAACGCGATGTGACAGACCGCTTCCCACTCGCGCAGCGGCCAGGGTTGGGTCAACCGCCACGCGGCAAACACGGCGAACACCGCCAGCACGCCGATGCCCAGCAGCAGCGGCAGCAGCGGGATCTGCAGGTCCATCCACCAGGCGCAGACCAGCACCGCCGTGCTCTGGCCGGCAATCGCGCACAGCCGCAGCCACGCCAGCGCGCGGGTCAGTGCGTGGGGTCCTACCCGTCGGATGACGATGTGCTGAGGCATGGCGGGTAATGGGGTCGCGCGGTGTCGCGACCCGCCGGGACGGCGGGTCGCCTGATCGCGGTCGAGCTTACTGCTCCGAACCGATCGTCGGCAGCGGTGCCGGGTTGTTGTGCGCGTGATGCTGTGCCGACAGCTTGCGCATCAGCGGCAGCACGGCCAGCGCGATCACGGTGCAGGCGATGCCGGCCCAGCCCAGCTTGCTGAACAGGCTGGTGTAGATCGGCATGGTCTGCAGCGGGTCGGTGATGTCCTGCGGAATGCTGGCAAAGTTGGCCACGATGCCGCCCAGGTACTGCGAAACGCCCGACGCGACGTAGTACGCGCCCATCATGAAGCCGCCCATGCGTTCGGGCACGTAGCGGGCGATCATCGCCAGGCCCAGGCCGCTGACCAGCAGCTCGCCCAGCGACGAGGCGCCGTAGCCCCACACCATCACCCACGAGCTGGTCTTGCCGTCGACCGCGAAATGCGCGGCCCAGCTGTAGATGAAGAAGCCCAGCGCCACCGCGGCGAAGCCCAGGGCGAACTTGGTGGCGATGGAAATGTCCTTGCCGCCGCGCCCGGCCGCGTTGTAGATCAGCGCCAGGATCGGGCTCAGGATGAAGATCCAGATCGGGTTGAACGACTGGAACTGCGCCGGGGCCCAGTTCCACAGATGGAAGCCGAACACGTCGAAGCTCGGGTTCACGTTGCGCAGCGCGAACAGGTTCAGCGAGGTCGACATCTGCTGGTAGAAGATGAAGAAGAACACCGTCTGCACGGTGAGCACCAGCGCGGCGATCAGGCCGGCGCGCTCGGAGCGCTCGCTGGTGCCGATCAGCCAGACGAAGATGCCAAGCACCACCGCGGCGGCGACGTAGACGAAGATCCGCGCGACATCCTCGTGGGCCAGCACGTAGGCCGAGGCAAACACGGTCAGCACGCCCACGCCCAGCACGGCCAGCAGCTTGCCCACGGGCAGCGGCTGCTCGTCCGGCGGCGAGCCGACATGGCCCAGCGTCTGGCGCATCACCATGTAGTTGGCCAGGCCCACCACCAGGCCGAACGCGCACACCGCGAACGCCGCGTGCCAGCCCAGCTCGTTGCCGTAGTGCAGGTTGACGTAGTCCTTGATCCACGGGGTGAGCAGCATCGAGAAGGTCGAGCCGATGTTCACCGCCATGTAGTAGATGGTGAAGGCGCTGTCGATCTTGGAGTCGTCGCCCTCGTAGATCTTGCGCACCAGGTTGCCGGCGTTGGGCTTGAACAGGCCGTTGCCGACCACGATCACGCCCAGCGCGAAATACAGGAACGAGACGCTTTCGGTCGGTACCGCCATCAGCGCGTAGCCGATCGCCAGGATGGTGGCGCCCAGCAGCATGGTGCGCCGCGTGCCGAGGATCTTGTCGCCCACCCAGCCGCCGATCGCCGGCGCCACGTAGATCAGCGCCGCGGCCGCACTCCACACCAGGTTGGCCTGCTCGTCGGGGAAGCCCAGGCGCTGGACCATGTAGTAGACGATGAGCGCCTGCATACCGTAGTAGCCGAAGCGCTCCCACATTTCGATCAGGAAGACGGTGCTGAAGGACTTCGTCTGCGAGACGGCTGGGTTCTGGGTGGCCATGTTTTCCCCGGGTATTGGTCTGGATCCTGGTGACGTGCGGGCACGTACCGGCACTGATGGATCCTGAACGGATCACAACCGGGCAAGGGTAACGCATCCCCCCAAAGGTCATAGCTGCACCGCCGCATGACAATTCGTGCGCTGCGTGCTTGGGCTCCTGGCGCGCGATGGAGCCGGCAGGTACCTGTGGCATCATGGCGTGCCCGCGGACCGCGGCGCGACAGGAACCCGTTCGAGCATGGCCCAGGCAACCCTTTCCCCGCTGGAACGCGCCCGCGTTCGGCCACGCGCAACCCGTGCCGGCGCCCCGCTGCCGGCGCTGGCCTGAGCAGGGCCGCGCCATGCCGGCCGAGGGTTTTCGGGGACCGCGACAGGTCTGGAACGCGTTTCGATGGTCGATGAAGGGGCTGCGTGCGGCCTGGTGCCATGAGGCTTCGTTCCGGCTGGAGGCGATGCTGGCGGTGGTGCTGGTTCCGCTCGGCCTGTGGCTGGGCGACGGCGGCGTGGAGAAGCTGCTGCTGGTGCTGGGGCCGCTGCTGGTGCTGTCGGCGGAGCTGCTCAACTCGGCGATCGAGGCGGTGGTGGACAAGGTCAGCCCCGAGTTCAACGAGCTGGCCGGCCGCGCCAAGGACATGGGTTCGGCGGCCGTGTTCGTGCTGCTGGTGCTGGTGGCGCTGAGCTGGGCGCTGATCCTGCTGCCGCGCTGGCTGTAGGCCCGCCCGCGGCGATTGCGTTGGCGCTGGCCGGATGCTGCAATGCCGGCTCCATCCATCCGTCCGTCCGGAGCGATCCCATGAAATTCCGTACCGTGATGATCCTGCTGCTGGTCGGTTTGCTGTCCGGCTGCGGCTACAACGCCATCCAGCGCCAGGACGAGGCGGTCAAGGCGGCCTGGTCCGAGGTGTTGAACCAGTACCAGCGCCGGGCCGACCTGGTGCCGAACCTGGTCAACACGGTCAAGGGCTACGCCCAGCACGAGGAGAAGGTGTTCACCGAGGTCACCGAGGCCCGCGCCAAGGTCGGCAGCCTGCAGGTCAACGCCGATTCGCTGGACGATCCGCAGAAGCTGCAGCAGTTCCAGGCCGCGCAGGGCGAACTGGGCAATGCGCTGTCGCGGCTGATGGTGGTGAGCGAGAACTATCCGCAGCTCAAGGCCGATGGCCTGTTCCAGAACCTGCAGGCGCAACTGGAAGGCACCGAGAACCGGGTCACCGTGGCGCGCAACCGCTACGTGCAGGCGGTGCAGCAGTACAACGCGATGATCCGCACCTTCCCCAACAACATGACCGCGAAGATGTTCGGCTACAAGGTCAAACCGAACTTCAGCGTGGACAACGAGAAGGCCATCTCCACCGCCCCGACGGTCGATTTCGGCACCGCCACCCCCGCTCCCGCGGCCACGGCCCACTGAAGTGATCCGCCGCCTGCCGCCGGTCCTGGCCTTGCTGCTGTGCCTGCCGGCGGTGCTGCATGCAGCAACGGCGATCCCGAAACTGGCGCGTCACGCCACCGACCTCACCGGCACGCTCAGCGCGGCCCAGGTCGACGAGCTCGACGCGCGACTGGTGGCGCTGGAAAAGGCCAAGGGCGCGCAACTGGTGGTGCTGATGATCGACAGCACCGGCGAGCAGTCGATCGAGGAGTATTCGCTGGCGGTGGCCGAGGCGAACAGGATCGGGCGCAAGGGCACGGATGACGGCGTGCTGCTGCTGGTGGCCAAGAACGACCGGCGCGTGCGCATCGAGGTCGGCTACGGGCTGGAAGGGGCGATCCCCGACGCCGCCAACGCGCGCATCATCCGCGAGTACATCGCGCCGAAGTTCCGCACGGGCGACTATTTCGGCGGCATCCAGGACGCCGTCGGCGCGCTGACCCAGCTGATCGACGGCGAGCCGTTGCCGCCGCCGGTGGAAGGCGCGCCACGCGAGCATCGCGGCCTGGGCCTGCAGGGTGCGCTGATGATCGCGTTGTTCGCGGCGGTCTTCCTGCGCGGCGTGCTCGGCCGGGCGCATGCGCTGGTGCGGGTGCCACTGGGCGGTGCGCTCATCGGCGGGCTGTTGTGGCTGCTGGTTTCGCTCGGTGCCGGTGTGCTCGGCGCGGTGGTGGGCGGCGTCGTGCTGCTGCTGCCATCCGGCGGCGGGCGCTCGATCGGCGGCGGAGGCTGGGGCGGCTTCGGCGGCTTCGGTGGTGGCGGATTTGGCGGCGGCGGTTTCGGTGGGGGCGGCGGTTTCAGCGGAGGCGGCGGCAGCTTCGGCGGCGGCGGTGCCTCGGGGAGCTGGTGACATGACACGCACGCAACGCCTGCTGGCGAACATGTTCGAGGGCTGGTTCCGGCTGCCGCGGCGTTTCCCTGCGCCCTTGCTGGATGAAATCACGGCGGCCATCGCCGCCGGCGAACGCACCCACCATGGCGAGGTGCGCGTGGCCATCGAGTCGCGGCTGCACCCGCTGGCCGTGCTCGGCGGCCTCGACGCCGCCACCCGCGCGCGCCAGGTATTCAGCCAGCTGCGCGTATGGGATACCGAGCACAACACCGGCGTGTTGCTGTACGTGCTGATGGCCGAACACCGCATCGAGGTCGTGGCCGATCGCGGCATCGCCGCGCGGGTGGCAGCGGAGGCATGGGCCGCGGTCTGCGCCACCATGCGCGATCATTACGCCCGGGGCGAATGGCGCGAAGGCAGCCTGGCGGGCATCGCCGCCACCCACGCGCTGCTCCTGCAGCACTTTCCGGCCAGCGACAAGGCCAACCCCGACGAGTTGCCGGATCGGCCGGCATTGTTGTGAACGCGCGCAAGCGTGTCCCGTGGCCAAACCGGCACCCGTAGGAGCCCGCGGCATCTCCCTGAATCCTTGCGTGCCGGTACACTTGCTCTTTGTCCGATCGGCGTCCCCCGCATGTCGCAGCCCTTTGTCGCCCAGTTCGATCCGGTCGCCTTCCATGTCGGTCCGGTACAGGTGCACTGGTATGGCCTGATGTACCTGCTGGGCTTCTTCTTCGTCGCCGTGCTGGGCGAATACCGGCGTCGGCGCGGGCGCCTGCCGGTGAGCCGCGATGCGCTGGGCGACCTCTTGTTCTACGGGATGCTGGGCGTGATCGTGGGCGGGCGCATCTGGTACATGCTGTTCTATTACGAGGGCGGCATCGGCTGGATCTGGCGCGAGCCGCTGGTGCTGTTCAAGGTCTGGGATGGCGGCATGAGTTTCCACGGCGGCCTGCTCGGCGTGCTCGCCGCGGGCTGGTGGTGGTCGCGGCGCAACGCCTTGCACTTCTTCGACACGGTGGATTTCGTGGCGCCGCTGGTGCCGCTCGGGCTGGGCCTGGGCCGGCTCGGCAACTTCATCAACGGCGAGCTGTGGGGCAAGCCGACACACCAGGCCTGGGGGATGATTTTCCCCAATGCGCAGGCCGAGGACGTGGCCTGGGTCAGTGCGCACCCGGCATGGCTGGAGCCGCTGCAGCAGTTCGGCGGGTTGCCGCGGCATCCCTCGCAGCTCTACGAACTCGGCCTCGAAGGCGTGGTGATGTTCGTGGTGTTGTGGCTGGTCTCGCTGAAGCCGCGGCCGCGTTACCTGGTGTCGGGCCTGTTCGCCCTGCTGTATGGCGTGTTCCGTTTCGCGGTGGAATTCGTGCGCGTGCCTGATGCGCAACTGGGCTATCTGTTCGGCACGGGCTGGGTGACGATGGGGCAGATGCAGTCGCTGCCGCTGATCGTGATCGGGCTGGTGCTGATCACCCTGTCGCGTCGCGCGCCCACCTTGCCGCTGGCCACGGCACCCGCAACGGACGCCCGATAAACGCAGAGCGCACCCTGTGCGCGATGCTCTTGTCACGTGGCGAAAGGCTACGTTGCGGTTGGCCAAACCCTCGTAGGCGGGCACTGCCCGCCGCGTCCCGAGGTGCGCGCGGCGGGCAGTGCCCGCCCTGCATTCAAAAGTTGCGGTCGCCGCCCAGGATGTCGCCCAGGCCGCCGAGGATCGAGCCTTCGCCGCGACGCTGGCCGCCGCCTTGCGGAGCGGCCGCCAGCATGCGCCCGGCCAGGCGCGAGAAGGGCAGGGACTGCAGCCACACCGTGCCCGGGCCGGTCAGCGTGGCGAGAAACACGCCTTCGCCGCCGAACAGCATGCTCTTGATGCCGCCGACCGCCTTCACGTCCATGTCCACCGTGTCGTGGAAGGCCACCACGCAGCCGGTGTCCACGTCCAGCCGTTCGCCGGCGGCCAGTTCGCGCTTGATCATGGTGCCGCCGGCGTGCACGAACACCCAGCCGTCACCTTCGAGCTTCTGCATGATGAAGCCCTCGCCGCCGAACAGCCCGGTGAGGATCTTGCGCTGGAAGAAAATGCCCAGTTGCACGCCGCGCGCGCCGGCCAGGAAGGCGTCCTTCTGGCAGATCAGCCGGCCGCCGTGGTCGGAGAGGTTCATCGCCAGCACGGTGCCGGGGTAGGGCGCGGCGAACGCGACCTTGGCCTTGCCCTGGCCGCGGTGGGTGAACACCGTGGTGAACAGGCTTTCGCCGGTGATCACCCGCTTGCCGGCGGAGAGGAGTTTGTCCATCAGGCCGCCGCCGCTCTGGCCGCCGCTGGAGCCGTCGCCGAACACGGTGTCCATCTGCACCGCGGCTTCCTTGTACATGAGCGCACCGGCCTCGGCGATCGCGCTTTCGCCGGGGTCGAGTTCGATTTCGACGAACTGCATGTCGGTGCCCACGATGCGGTAGTCGATCTCGTCGGCACGCCCGCTCCCGAGCGTGGCCGGCACCGGCGGCGGACCCATGGTGGCGGCGCCCAGCTCGGCCACGCTGCGGATCGCCTTCCACTCGGTGAAACCTTCGCGCCAGCAATAGCCGTCCGGTTGGCGCCGGGCCTGCGCTGCCGCTGCCGCGTCATCGAGCGGGCCGATGCGCTCGCTGTTCTTGCCGTAGCTGAAAAACCACGCTGCCATGTGCCATCTCCGGGTAGAAAACCCGAGTCTAGCCGCGCCCCCTGCAGGAGCGCACCTTGCGCGCGATGCCCCCGTTCCGTGCCTCGGGGAGCATCGCGCACAGGGTGCGCCCCTGCCTATACTAGGGTGATGCGCGCCTACCTCGACCTGCTCCGCCACGTCCTCGACCACGGCACCCCGAAGGCCGACCGCACCGGCACCGGCACGCGCAGCGTGTTCGGCTGGCAGATGCGTTTTGACCTCGCCCAGGGCTTTCCGCTGGTCACCACCAAGAAGCTGCACATCAAGTCGATCGTGCACGAGCTGATCTGGTTCCTGCGCGGCGACACCAACATCGCCTATCTCAAGGAAAATGGCGTGCGCATCTGGGACGAGTGGGCCGACGCCAACGGCGATCTCGGCCCGGTCTACGGGCGGCAGTGGAGGGCCTGGCCGACCATCGACGGCGGTGCCATCGACCAGATTGCGTGGGTGGTGGACGAGATCCGGCGCAACCCCGATTCGCGGCGGCTGATCGTCAGCGCCTGGAACGTCGGCGAGCTGCCGAAGATGGCGCTGATGCCATGCCACACGCTGTTCCAGTTCTACGTGTCCCCTTCGACTGGCTCGGGACAGGCTGGCAAGCTGAGCTGCCAGCTCTACCAGCGCTCGGGCGACATCTTCCTCGGCGTGCCGTTCAACATCGCCAGCTACGCGCTGCTGACGCACATGATCGCGCAGGTCTGCGGCCTGGGCGTGGGCGACTTCGTGCATACGCTTGGCGATGCCCATCTGTACGACAACCACGTCGAGCAGGCCCGCCTGCAACTGGGCCGGCAACCATTGCCCCTGCCGCGGCTGGTGCTCAACCCGGACGTGGATTCGGTGTTCGATTTCAGCTTCGAGGACATCGCGATCGAGGGCTACCAGTCGCATCCGGCGATCAAGGCCGCGGTGGCCGTCTAGGCTTTTCCGGTCACGCCCGTCGTGCCGTTCGGCGCGCTGCCCCTGCTAAGATCGGGACGCCCGGAGCGCTCGCGCGACGCACTTTAGCCGATCACGTTTGCAAGGATTTCCCATGGCCATCTCGCTCATTGCCGCACTCGATGAAAACTTTGCGATCGGCCGCAAGGGCCACCTGCCATGGCACCTGCCGGACGACCTGCGCTGGTTCAAGCAGCTCACCGTCGGCAAGAACGTGCTGATGGGCTACAACACCGCCATCTCGATCGGCCGTGCCCTGCCGGATCGGGTCAACCTGGTGCTCACTCGGCGCCACGAGGCGCCGTTCCCCGGCCAGATCACCGTGCGCTCGATCGAGGAGGCGCAGGCGCGCTGCAGCAACACCGGCCTGATGGTGATCGGCGGCGGCATGGTGTTCGCCGAGGCGTTGCCCAACGCGCGCCGCATGTACCTGACCTGGGTCAGCGCCGCCATCGACGGCGCCGACACGTTCTTCCCCGGCGTGCACTTCAGCGACTGGACCGAGGTCTCGCGCGTGCACCACAAGGCGGACGCCGAGCACGCCTACGACTTCGACATGGTCGAGTACCTGCGCAGCGCGTGATGCCCGCGCCGGTGCCGGCGACGGTCATGCACGTGATGGCCGGCGTGCTGCTGGACGACAAAGGCCAGGTGCTGCTGGCGCAACGTCCTGAGGGAAAGCACCTGGCAGGATTCTGGGAGTTCCCGGGCGGCAAGCTCGAAGCCGGCGAGACGCCGCTGGCCGCGCTTGCGCGCGAGTTGCGGGAAGAACTCGGCATCGACCTGCGGCACGCCCGACCATTGATCCGCGTTCCATGGCGATACGGCGAACGGGAGCTGCTGCTCGACGCCTGGCGCGTCTCGTCGTGGGGTGGCGAACCCCGCTCGCTGGAAGCCCAACCGTTGAGATGGTGGCTGCCGGCAAGCATCGATCCCGTGCTGCTGGCGCCCGCCGATCGGGTGATCCTGGCGGGGCTGCGAGCCGCGTAGGGCGGGCACCGCCCGCCGCTCCTTCGCGCAATGCCGGCGGGCAGTGCCCGCCCTACTCGCCGAAGTCGCGTCGTCCCGATGGCCGCGGTTCGACGCCACCCCAATCCGCGGCATAAATACCTTCTCGTACGGCGTGGTGAAAACTGGAATACGGCCAGTCTTTCACCCGTGCCACGAGCCCGTGCTTGACCGGGTTGTAGTGCGCATAGTCCATGTGGGCGCGGTAGTCCCGCACATCACGAATTCTGTGTTCCCAGAACCTTGGTTGCCAAAGGCCGCCGTCGCGACGTGGGGCGGACAGGTGCGGAAGATTCGAATTTCTGGAAAAACCTGCCTTGATGAGGCCCCAACGAGTGGAGAAATCCCGGTCACCCGCGGGCAGCGTCCAGATTGCATGCATGTGGCCGGGCAGGATCACCCAAGCGTCCATGTGGAACGGCATCCGTTGCAGTGTTGCCGCCACGCTTTCGCGCAAGATGGATATGGCGTGTTCGTCGGCCAGGAAACGTCGCCGCCGCGCGGTAACCACGGTGAAGAACCATGTCGCTCCCGCGGACCGTGCACGTCGATAGTTCGGCATGCAAGGAGGTTAATCGACCGGTGCGCGCGAGCCGTGTCGGCAGTTGGTGCAGGGTGTTGTGGGTTTGCGAGGATTGGCGGGCAGTGCCCGCCCTGCAGGGTCGCGCTCCCGTAGGGCGGGCATCGCCCGCCGTGAAGGAGCGGCAGGCAGTGCCTGCCCTACGCGGCCAACGCGAGATAGCGCCGGTGCAGTTCGGCAACAGCCTGATCCAAGGCGCTTTCGTCGCCGCTGTTGTCGATCACGTCGTCGGCGAGGGCGAGGCGGTCGGCGCGGCTGGCTTGCTGGGCGATCATGCGGCGGGCCAGGGTTTCGTCGATGCCGTCGCGGGCCAACAGGCGGGCCAGTTGCACCGATTCGGGCACGTCGACCACCAGCACGCGGTCGACCCAGCGGTATTGCTCGATGTTCTCCACCAGCAGCGGGATCGCCAGCAGGCAGTACGGTGCGGTTCCCGCCAGCGCGCGCTCGCGCAGCCAGGCGCGCACGCGTGGATGGATGATGGCTTCCAGCCTGCGCCGGGCGGCAGGATCGGCGAAGACTCGACGGCGCATCGCGGGCCGGTCCAGCTGACCGCGGCTGTCCAGCACGTCCGCGCCGAAGACGTCGACTACCTCGGCGAGGCCTTCGCTGCCGGGAGCAACCACCTCGCGGGCCGCCACGTCGGCGTCGTGCACCGGCACGCCGAGCGCCTCGAAGCGGCGCGTCACTGCGCTCTTGCCGGCGGCCACGCCGCCGGTCAGCGCCACCACCAGGCCGGGCGGCTTGCCGCTCATCGCAGGCCGGTGAAGTGCATGTAGCCCTGCAGCAGCTGGGGGCCGGCCATGAACCACACCCAGCCGGCCGCCGCGATGAACGGGCCGAACGGCATCGGGATCTCGCGCTCGTGCTTGCGCAACGCGATCAGGCTGCCACCGACGAGGGCGCCGATCAGGGAAGACAGCAGGATCACCGGAAGCAAGGCCACCGGCCCCATCCACGCTCCCAGGGCGGCCAGCAGCTTGAAGTCGCCGTGGCCCATGCCTTCCTTGCCGGTGAGCAGCTTGAACGCCCAGTACACGCTCCACAGGCTCAGGTAACCGATCGCCGCGCCGATGATCGCCGAGGACGCGCTGGCGAACAGCGGGATCAGCGACAGCACCATGCCCAGCCAGAGCAGCGGGAGGGTCAGCTGGTCGGGCAGCAACTGCGTGCGAAAGTCGATGCCGGCCGCCGCGATCAGCACCCAGGTGAACACCAGCCCCGCCAGCGCCGCCCACGAGGGGCCGAACTTCCACACCACCAGCGCGCTCAGCACGCCGCTGAACAGCTCCACCAGCGGATACTGGATCGAGATCTTCGCCTTGCAATAGCGGCAGCGCCCGCGCAGCAGCAGCCAGCCGAACAAGGGGATGTTGTCCGCCGCCGACAGCGGATGCTTGCAATGCGGGCAGTGCGAAGGTTCGCGCACGATGCCGGGCGGCAGCGGCGCATCGTCGGCCTCGAGCTCCAGCACTTCGCGTGCCTCCCGGCGCCAGCTGGCCGCCATGCGCTCGGGCAGGCGCAGGATCACCACGTTGAGGAAGCTGCCCACCAGCAGGCCGAGCACGGCGGCGAGGGCGATCCAGGCTGATGACGGAAGTTCAGGCATGCGATGGCCTTGTGCGTTCATGGCCCCTGGGCGGGGCAGGGTTCAAGGGTACGGTGCCGGGGCGCCGCCCACAAACGAAAGCGGCGGGCACTGCCCGCCCTACGAGATATCACGCCGTAGGGCGGGCACTGCCCGCCGCTCCCGTTTCGAGCGCTCTAGAACGTGCCGGCCAGCTTGAAGATCGGCAGGTACAGCGCGATCACGATGCCGCCGACCAGGGTGCCGAGCACCACCATGATGAGGGGTTCGAGCAACGTGGAGAGCGTATCGACCGCGTTGCTGACCTCCTCCTCGTAGAACTCGGCGACCTTGAACAGCATGCTGTCCAGCGAGCCGGATTCCTCGCCGATGCCGGTCATCTGCACCACCATGTTGGGGAACAGGCCGGTCTGTTTCATGGCCAGCTGCAACTGGTGGCCGACGGAAATGTCGTCGCGCATCTGCCGCACGGCATCGCTGTAGACCGCGCTGCCAGTAGCGCCGGCGACGGCATCGAGCGCTTCCACCAGCGGCACGCCGGCACGGAAGGTGACGCCCAGCGTGCGCGCGAAGCGGGCGATGGCGGAGTTGCGCACGATGTCGCCCATCACCGGCATCTTCAGCGCGACGCGATCCAGGAAATGGGCGAACTTCGGCGAGCGCTTCTTGCCGATCACGATGCCGGCGATGCTGCCGACCACGAGGCCCACCACGATGTACCAGGAGTTCTGCATGAACTCCGAGGCGTCGACCAGGAACTGGGTCGGCGCCGGCAGCTGCGCGCCGGCGTCCTGGAAGGTCTTGGCGAACACCGGCACCACGAACAGCAGCATGATCAGGATGACGATGAACACCACCGCCAGCACCATCATCGGGTAGAACAGCGCCTTCTTGATCTTCTTCTTGATCGCCTCGGTGCGTTCCTTGTAGGTGGCCACCGTGTCCAGCACGGTGTCCAGCACGCCGGAGGTTTCGCCGGCGTGGACCAGGTTGCAGTAGAGCTCGTCGAACTGCAGCGGGTAGCGGCCCAGCGCCTCGTGCAGGGAGGCGCCGCCCTCGATGTTCTGCTTGACGTCCAGCAGCAGGTTCTTGAAGCGGACGTTCTTCTGGCCGTCGGCGATGATGTCGAAGGACTGCACCATCGGCACGCCGGAGGCCATCATGGTGGCGATCTGGCGGCTGAAGATGGCCACGTCGCCCGGCTTGACCTTGCTGCCGGAGGCACCGAACAGCGGCTTGGCGCGCTCGCGCACCGTTTGCGGGTTCATCCCCTGGCGGCGCAGTTCGGCCTTGACCAGCGAGGCGTTCTTGGCGGGCATGTCGCCCTTCATGCGCTTGCCGCGCTTGTCCAGCGCCACCCATTCGTAGGTGGTCAGGCGGCTGACCTCGGCCCGCTGGGCGCCGAGCGCCCGCGTCTTGTCTGCCCTTGCTTTTGCAGTTGCGGTAGCCGTAGCCATGCGCATCTTCCCCCGGTGGTTCGATCCCGAAGCCGGCTGGCGGGCCGGCTGGCAAGTCACTACTACAGCTTATGTCATTTCCGGCGCCGCAAACCGTGGCGCCTTGCGCAAGTTCCGCAGCCCGCCGGGCGTCATTCCTTGGTCACCCGGTCGATCTCGGTCAGGCTGGTCAGACCCTGCTTCACCTTGAGCAGGGCCGAGGCGCGCAGGTCGTTGACGCCCGCGGCCTTGGCCACCTCGGCGATCTGCAGCGCATTGCCGCCCTGCAGGATGATCTTCTGGATCTCCTCCAGCATCGGCATCACCTGGTAGATGCCCACGCGGCCCTTGTAGCCCTCGTTGCAGCCGTCGCAGCCCACCGCCTGGTAGATGGTCAGGCCGGCGTCGATGTCCGCCTGGCTGAAGCCGGCATCCAGCAGCACCTTCGGCGGCAGTTCGATCGGCTTCTTGCACTCGTGCAGGCGCCGCGCCAGGCGCTGGGCGATGATCAGGGTCACCGACGAGGTGATGTTGTAGGGCGCGATGCCCATGTTCATCAGGCGGGCGATCGTTTGCGCGGCGTCGTTGGTGTGCAGCGTGGAGAGCACCATGTGGCCGGTCTGCGCGGCCTTGATCGCGATCTCGGCGGTTTCCAGGTCGCGGATTTCGCCGACCATGATCACGTCCGGATCCTGGCGCAGGAACGAGCGCAGGGCGCTGGCGAAGGTCATGCCGCGCTTGGCGTTCTGCTGCACCTGGTTGATGCCCTCGACGCGGATTTCGACCGGGTCTTCCACCGTGGAGATGTTGCGCTCGGCGGTGTTGAGCATGTTCAGGCCGGTGTACAGCGACACCGTCTTGCCCGAGCCGGTGGGGCCGGTGACCAGCACCATGCCGTAGGGCTTGTGGATCGCGTCGATGTAGAGCTTCTGCTGCTCGGGCTCGTAGCCGAGTTTCTCGATGCCGATCTTGGCCGCCGAGCCATCGAGGATACGCAGCACGATCTTCTCGCCGAACAGCGTCGGCAAGGTGCTGACGCGGAAGTCGATGGCGCGGGTCTTGGAAAGGTTGAGCTTGATGCGGCCGTCCTGCGGCACGCGCTTCTCGGCGATGTCCAGCTGCGCCATCACCTTCAGGCGCGAGGAGATCCGGTTGGCCATCTTCATTGGAGGGCTGGCCACGGATTTGAGCATGCCGTCCATGCGCAGGCGCACGCGATACTGGGTTTCGAACGGCTCGAAATGGATGTCCGAAGCGCCGCGGCGGATCGCATCGACCAGGATCTTGTTGACGAACTTCACCACCGGTGCGTCGTCCGCCGCGTTGGCGTCGATGCCGGTGGATTCGGCCTCGTCGCTGCCGACCTCCAGATCGAGCTCGTCGAACTCGCCGGTATCCATGTCCGGCATGGTGTCGCGCATGGAGTTGAGCAGGCCCTCGATCACCCGCTGCAGCGAGCTGCGTTCGACCAGGATCGGCTCGACCAGGCAGTTGGAGTGGAACTTGATCTCGTCCAGCGCATGCGACTGGGTCGGGTCGGCAATGCCCACGAACAGGCGCTTGCCACGGCGGAACAGCGGCAGCGCCTGGTGCTTGGTGATCAGTGCCTCGCTGATCAGGTCCAGCGGCATCGTGGTCGGGTTGAGCGAGGCCACGTCCATCATCGGCATGCCGAACTCGAGCGACAGCACCCGCGTCAGCTGGGCGTTCTCGATCAGGTTGTGGTCGAGCAGCCAGGCGCCCAGCGTCGTCTTGTGCTGTGCGCTGTCCACCATCGCCTTGCGGACATCGTCCTCCGGCAGCAGACCTTCGGACACCAGACGGCGCGCCATGCCGGTCAGGCCTGCGAGCGATGGTTGCGGTTGCGATGACATAACTTACGTGACCCTTTCCCCGTATGTGGTTGAATCTACCGCAGTCTGGCGTTCAGGTCACCCTTTGCCTGCACCTCCGGACGGCCAGCAGGGTGATGCGGCGCACAAGCTGGATAGTCGGTTCGCCGCCGAGGCGCGAAGGCGGCTTTCTCCAAGCGCAAGCACGGATCGCGCCAGGCTGCCGTCTGGGCATTTGCAGGTTGGTGCCCGGTTCCTTACAGTAAGGTAAGGAAAAAGGAGTCAACCATGTCAACGGCCACCATCACCAGCAAGGGCCAGATCACCATCCCTGCAGCCGTGCGAGAGGCGATGCAGGTGCGTACGGGCGATCGGATCGAGTTTGTGGAGATCGAGCCGGGCCGGTACGAATTTGTTGCCGCAACGCGGCCGATAAGGGCGCTCAAGGGCATGTTCGGCAAGCCACGAAAGAGCATGACGATCGAGCAGATGAACGCGGCGATCGCGGCGGCTGCGGCAGGCAAATGATCGGCCTCGATACCAACGTGCTGGTTCGCTACATCATGCAGGATGATGCTGCGCAGGCGAGCAAGGCTTCCGTCTTGCTCGAAAGCCTGACTGTCGATGCGCCGGGCTGGATAGCACTGATATCCATCGTCGAGTTGGGTTGGGTATTGGGTGGAGCCTATGGTTTGCAGCGCGCCCAGGTGCTTGAAGCGATTGAATCCATTCTGACTATCAAGGAGTTGCGCGTGGAGCGCGCCAGTCTGGTCTGGAAGGCACTGCGTGCCTGCCGCGCAACCAAGGCGGATTTGGCGGACTGCCTGATCGCCAGCTCCGCCGCCTCGACTGGCTGCGAACGCACCATGACCTTCGACCGCACCGCAGCCAGGTTCGCGGGCATGAGCTTGATTGCCTGACTTCGCACTCGTCGGCAGTCCTCGGCCAACCTTCACGCTATGATCCTTCTTTACCGGGGAGCCCGATCTTGAACCAGCTCAGCATCATCCTGCCTGCCAAGAACGAGGCGCCCGCGCTTGCGGTCTTGCTGCCGCAACTGCGCGCGGCGCAGCCGCAGGCCGAGATCATCGTGGTCGACGACGGTTCCACCGACGACACCCGCGGCATCTGCGAAAGCCACGGCGTGCAATGCCTGTCCTCGCCGTACTCGATGGGCAACGGCGCGGCGATCAAGCGCGGCACCCGCGCCGCCACGGGCGACATCCTGGTGTTCATGGATGGCGACGGCCAGCATGATCCCGCCGACGTCGCCCGCCTGCTCGACCAGTTGAACCGCGGCTACGACATGGTGGTGGGCGCCCGCGACTGGGGCAGCCAGGCCGGTGTCGGCCGCGGCATCGCCAACACCTTGTACAACTGGCTGGCTACCAAAATGACCGGCCACGCCGTGCTCGACCTCACCTCCGGCTTCCGCGCCGTGCGCGCCGACAAGTTCCGCGAATTCCTGCACCTGCTGCCTAACGGCTTCAGCTACCCCACCACCAGCACCATGGCCTTCTTCCGCAGCGCCTACGCGGTGGCGTACGTCCCGATCAAGGCCGCCCAGCGCGTCGGCAAGAGCCACATCCGGCCGCTGAAAGACGGCATCCGCTTCCTGCTGATCATCTTCAAGATCGCCACGCTCTACTCGCCGTTGAAACTGTTCGTGCCGGCAAGCGCGGTGTTTTTCCTGCTGGGGTGCGCGAACTATGCGTGGACCTTTACGCACTATGGCCGACTGACCAATGGCAGCATGTTGCTGTGGAGCGCTTCGGTAATCGTGTTTCTGATCGGCTTAGTCTCCGAACAGATCACTGGCTTGATGTATCGACGCGATGCCTGACAACAATCGTCCAAAGCCGTGGGCCTTGCTTGTGACGCGTAATTTTCCACCGCTGCTTGGTGGCATGGAGAAGGTCAACCAGCGCCTGCTTGAAGCATTGCAGCCGGCCTGGCAGACGGCCTTGTGCGGACCTGCTGGAAGCGCCCAATACGTAGCCGCGCAGACGGAAGTGAAGCAATGCCGGGTAGAGCTGTTGCCGCAGTTTCTGACGGCGACCGCGTGGCACGCACTGCGTTTGGCGTGGCGGCGCAAGCCTGAATGGGTCATCGCCGGGAGCGGTCTCACTGCGCCGATCGCCTGGTTAGCGTCACGATGTGCAGGCGGTAGGGTGGCCGTCTATCTGCACGGACTCGATATCGTGGCGCCCAGTCGCGTTTACCAATGGCTGTGGCTGCCCTTCATTCGCCGTTGTGATCTCGTGCTAGTGAATAGCGCCAACACGGCCATGCTGGCGCAAAATCGCGGTGTCGACCCTGGCATCACACACGTCCTGCATCCCGGCACCTATGTACCGACGTTGTACGAAGGAGCCGCTCACGCCTTTCGCGCACACCATGGTTTTGGGCAACGCCCATTGCTGCTTTCGGTGGGTCGACTTACCCAACGCAAGGGTCTGGTCGATTTCGTCATGAAAGCACTGCCGACAGTCGCCGCCAGCTATCCGGACGTGCTGCTGGTGGTAATCGGTGATGAAGCCAGCGATGCGCTGCACGCGCGAGCCGGTTCGGAACGCGAGCGAATTCTCGACGCGGCTCGAATGGGAGGTGTCGAAAAAAATTTACGCTTTCTCGGTCGCTGCGATGACTCCACCCTCAGCGCCGCCTATCAAGCTGCAGACGTGCACGTTTTTCCCGTGCTTGAGTTGCCTGGCGATGTCGAGGGTTTCGGTATGGTTGCGTTGGAATCTGCGGCACATGGACTCCCGACGGTCGCCTTTGCTGTGGGCGGTGTGCCGGATGCGGTGCTTGATGGCCACACGGGCATCTTGGTCGAGCCGGGCAATTACACCGCACTGGGAGAGGCCGTGATTCGACAACTTGCCTGCGCACGCGAAAGCGCAACCATTGCGGCTTGTCGCGCCTTTGCTACTGGTAAAGCATGGTCAGTATTTGGTGAACGCCTGCGCAATCTGCTGGAGTCGTGCCATGTCTGACGCGCCGCCTCCGCATGAATTCCACGAAGGGAAAACTCCCGATAGCGATGTGGAGCGTCAGCCACATGCCGTGTTGGACCTACCATCGCGACGTTTCAAAGGCCTGAAGATCGAACGCCTGCTGGACCTTGCCAGTCGGCCCCCTCCTATTCGTATGCTCGAAGTCGGCACGGGTTCCGGCGGCATCGCGCATTATTTCGGTACCCATCCAAAGCTGCATTGCGCGGTGGACGCGGTGGATGTTCATGACAACCGTCTGGTGACAGAAGGTTATCGCTACCATCAAGTACTCGACACGCAGTTACCCTTCGCCGATGAGTCCTTCGATGTCGTGCTCACGAACCATGTTATCGAACACGTCGGTGATGCCAATGCGCAATCCCGGCATCTTGCGGAAATTCATCGCGTGATGAAACCGGATGGTGTGGGCTATCTTGCCGTACCCAATCGCTGGATGTTGACCGAACCCCATTTCAAATTGAAATTTCTGAGTTGGTGGCCTCATTCATGGCGAACCCCGTATCTACGCATGATGCGCAAGGGCGACGTCTACGACTGCGAGCCTTTGCAGATGCGTCAGCTGGAGCTGATGTTGGACGCCGCCGGTTTCCGTTACCGCAACTTGTGCGTTGAAGCGTGGCGAGCGACGTTGGAGATTGAGCAGGCGCATTCACTCGGTGCGCGAGTGCTGCGCGCAACACCCGATGCGATGCTGACACCACTTCGGAGGATTATTCCAACGCTGATTTATCGCTTCGAGCCGCGGCCTATATGAGCGAGCAGCAAGAGCCTGCCGTATGGTTTCCGACCGTTCGCACCGGGAGCGGTAGTGAGGTGTTCACCGTGCGACTGGTCGACGAGTTGAAAAATCGTGGCCTGCGTGCAGAGATAACGTGGTTACCACTTCGTGCGGAATTTGCGCCGTGGACGGTACCCATACCGAGGCCACCCGCCTGGGCGAATGTTGCCCATGTGAATACCTGGTTGCATCCCCGCTTCCTGCCGAAGCGTATGCCGGTGGTCGCAACGCTGCATCACTCCATCCATCATCCCGACCTGAAACCGTATAAGGGGCGGCTGCGATCGGTGTATCACGATCGCTGGATCGCCCCGATCGAGCGCCGCACGATGTGCCGTGCCAGCAAGGTTGTTGCGGTAAGTCTGTTCGCCGCCGAAACCGCGCGCCGAACTCTTGTGGATCGACCGATCCAAGTGATCCACAACGGCGTGGATGTAAAACGATTCAAGCCTCCAATTCATCGACCGAGGCGTCGACCATTCCGGTTGCTGTATGTCGGGAAATGGGTTCCGTTAAAGGGGGTCGATCTACTGGCTCCCATCATGCGAAACCTCGGTGATGGTTTTGAACTCCATTACACCGGTGGCTCTGTAGCGACGAGTAATCATGTGGAGCGACCCTCCAACATGCACGATCTGGGTAAGCTGAGAGGTGCTGCCGCGGTAATTGAAGCAATGCAGGATGCCGATGCGTTTCTGTTTCCCTCACGCACGGAGGGATTCCCATTGGTCGCGATTGAAGCACTGGCGTGCGGCCTACCTATCATTGCTACACGTGGCTCTTCTCTGGAAGAGGCGGTTGAGGACGGCGTATCTGGACTCTTGTGCGCGCAGGGGGACGTGGCGGCAATGGCGGCTGCTTGCAGGAAACTTGCAGGGGATCCCGAAGCATGCGCTCTTATGGCGACGGCAGCGCGCGCGCGCGCGCTCAGGTATTTCGCGATGGATCAGATGGTGGAAGCCTATATACAGGTTTACTTGAATTTGAGTAGCACTGCAGGGAAGTCGGAGTAGACAGGTGTGGAGCTGGAGCCCGGTACATGCATATCCATACGCCAGCGCATGACGAGCCGCGCAAGGCGATGAAGGTTTTATTCATTCTTCCCAATGTCGCTGTTGGCGGCGTAGAGCGCGTTCGGCTGACTCTGATGCGACAGCTCGTCGCCGACGGCATTGAGTGTCTATTGGCGCTCCGCCGTTGCAGGGGGGAGCTTATTGAGCGGGCGCGGGAAATAGTTTCGGTACATGAGCTTGCGCCGCGCGGCATCCATCAGTTCATTCCCGAACTGGCACGCTTGATTGAACGCGAGCAGCCAACTCACGTGGTCACTGCTTTCTCCGACGTCGCGGTTCTGGCGTGGATCGCAATGCGACTGGCTCGAAGCCGCGCACGGTGGGTGCATAGCGTGCATAACACCCACTCGATGGCGGGGGCGCGACGAGGATTCTGGGGCAGGCTCAGGTACCGGCTGGAAAATCGCATGGCGGGTTTCGCCTATCGCCGCGCTGACGCCATCGTCACTGTTTCAGAAGGGGTACGGCAAGAAATCTTGGGACGATATCTTATCGACTCCGACCGTGTAACGACGATATACAACCCAGCTGTCCCTGACGATCAACTGAAATGGGTGCGGCCGTCGCAGCTTGGTGGTGCCGGCATCCATCGCATCGTTGCCATAGGGAGATTGGTGCACCAGAAAGGGTTCGACATCTTGATTCGAGCGATGGCTCACACGACCGGATCATGGCAATTGGACATCTGGGGTGAGGGTGCGGAACGTCCGAATCTTGAAGCATTCATCAGCGAGAACGAATTGCAAGACAGAATCACGTTGCGCGGCTATACACCCGATCCGTATGCCGTGTTGCGAGAAGCAGATCTGTTTGTCATGTCGTCGAGGCACGAAGGTCTTCCCGCCACGTTGATCGAGGCGCTGGCCTGCCAATGCCAGATTGTGGCTACGGATTGCCCCCACGGGCCTCGTGAAATATTGAATGACGGACAGTTGGGTCAACTGATACCGGTAGAAGACGAAAGCGCCTTGAGTGACGCCATCACACGAGCCATCGGCGGCACATCTTACGTTGAGCCTCATTTGTTACGTGATCGGGCGAGCGATTTTCTGCGATCCGCATGTTGTACACGGTGGGAGTCGGTACTGCGCAGCCTGGATGTCTGATTCGGTGCTGCGTTTGAAAGCAGCGAGTGGAATATCCGGGCAACATCGGTTAACTGGAGGGAGTCTTTCCGCCGTGCTCCAACCAGGCTTGAAACATCAGGACGTTCCACAACTTTTGCGGCTCGCTTGCTTTGCCGCTCAGATGCTTTGCCCACACATCACGAATGGAGCCAGGGTCGAAGTAGCCTTCCTCGCGCAACCGCTGTGCGTCGAGTAGGGACTCCGCCCATTCGCGGAGTGGCCCTCGCAACCAGTCTCCGATCGGTACGCCGAAACCCATCTTTGGGCGGTCGACCAGCGCTTTCGGAACGTAGCGGTGAAGCACCTGGCGCAGTAGCCACTTGCCATCCTTTCCGCGGATCTTTTGCCGCACAGGCAAACGCCACGCGAATTCCACGATACGGTGATCCAACAGTGGTACGCGCGCCTCCAAGCTTGCAGCCATGCTTGCCCGATCAACCTTGACGAGGCAATTGTCGGGCAGGTAGCTCATCAGATCCGCGTACATCATTCGTTCCATCGGGTCGCCCAACTTGGCTTGCCATGACGGATCGGAGTCGTGGTCCGGCGCTTCGCGGCACCCGTTGACGACGTGCGAGGCATCACCCCAATACGTGGTCAGTTGGTGGTAGCGCTCCTCGACCGTTCGTGCGTTCAGCAGGGCCGCCAGGGTATTCGTGGCGGTGAGCGGATTCTTCGGTCGCATCCGTGCAGGCAGAAACTGGTTGATGTGCCCGAGCACCCGGGAGGCAGGTACATCATTTGCATTCAACCATCGGGCTGCACCTTGCCGTAAAGAGAATGGGAGTGGCGACATCCAGCGTCGAATCCGCTCCGCCTCGAAATAGCGGCTGTATCCACCAAATAGCTCGTCGCCCCCATCACCGGTGAGGCTCACTGTTACCTGAGAGCGGGCGAGTTTCGAAAGCAGAAACGTGGGTATCTGCGAGGCATCAGCAAACGGCTCGTCGAAAATTTCCGTCAGTTGCGGAACGACGTCCAGTGCGTCCCGCGCGGTGACATACAATTCGTGATGTTCGGTGCCCAGATGCTCCGCGACGGCTTTCGCATGTGGCGCTTCATCGAACGTGTGTTCCTGGAAACCGATAGAGAACGTTTTTACCGGGCGAATCGACTGCGCCTGCATCAGTGCGACAACTGTTGACGAATCTATGCCGCCGGAAAGGAAGGCGCCCAACGGCACATCGGCTTCCATGCGCAGACCCACAGCATCGCGTAGCAACCGATCCAGTGCGTCAATCGCTTCGGAATCTCGCAGATCCAGACGCTGACTGGTACCGGCCTCGGCAGCATCGCGTGCCGACCAATAGGGAACAAAGTGCCCCATTAGTGTCGTCGCGCTGGAAGGGCTCGCTGCCATGCTCTGGTCGATGCTCAGCCATGTCCCGGGCGGCAACTTGTAGATACCCTGATAGATCGAATGAGGCGCGCGGATGTAACCGTGACTTAGAAGAAGGCTCAGCGCATCGCGGTTGATCGTGCGCGAAAACCCGGGAAGCAAGGCAAGCGCCTTCAATTCCGAGGCGAACACGAACTGGGAGCCGATCCACCCGTAATACAGTGGCTTGATGCCAAGCCGATCCCGAGCTAGCGAAAGCGTGCGCTCCCTGCGATCCCACAGGGCGAACGCGAACATGCCGATGAAGCGGTGCAACGATCCGTCCAGCCCCCATTGCTCAATCGCGCCAAGTATGACTTCAGTGTCCGAATGCCCCTGGAATGGGTAACCACGAGCGACGAGTTCGTCTCGAAGTTGCCTGTGGTTGTAGATCTCGCCGTTGTAGCTGATGACGTAACGACCGCTAGCGGATCCCATGGGCTGGTGGCCCAGTGGTGACAGATCCACCACCGCAAGCCGGCGGTGTCCCAGAGCGATCCCAACTTCGGCGTCTGTAAAAGTGCCTCCATCGTTGGGACCTCGGTGGCGCAACCGGGTGGCCATGTTTGTGGCAAGTTGCTCAAGCGCTTCGTGTGAAGCGCCAGGCCGTTGCCATACCCCGCAGACCCCACACATCAGCTCGCCCACCCTCGATTCTCGATACAGCAAGGGATGAACTCGGTGCGCGAACGGTGGAAGGCCGCAGTCGTGTCAAGCGAGCAATTGTCATTGCGCCTTGTGGAATTCCAGCGCATCACTTGCGTGTGCATCGTCTGACTACCTTTGGTAGATCGCGATGATATGGGGCGGTTGGCGTTTCACGATTCCAAATTTGCGCGCAACCCAAATGCGCGACTTGTTCCGGAGACCACGTAATTTCCTGACGCTGCTGCATGTGCGTTACCTGGTTTGATAGCAAGTGTTACTTACGAGTGATGGTAAAGATGTAGACCCAGCCGATTGCCGTCATGCCCCACTCGGAGCATGCCAGCGCCAGTGTCATCCCCTTCGCACCGAAAGAGGCTGTCAAGGTTGCTGCGGCGATGACCAGTATGACCACCCCTGTGGCTTCGAATCCAACGCGCATCCACGGTTTGCCCAAGGCCATCAGCGCATTGCCTGCTGCCAGCCTCAGCGCCATGCCCGGTACGGCAAGACACAGCCAGCGAACCGCCTGTTCTATCCCTTGGTATTTCGGTCCGAATAGCCACGCGAATATCGGAGCAATGAACCACAGGAGCACGGCCAGCGTGGTGCTGTAGAGGAATGCCGCACCGGATACCCATCGGAGGAGATGAGCGGTGCGTTTGGGGTCGTTCTGCCCTTCGCGAAACAAGCGTGGCAATGCGGACAGCATCATCGCGATTACCGGCAGGGTCGCCGCGCCGATGACACGCGCACCAGCGGCGTACAGGCCCGCGGCCCCCAATGGCAATAGTCTTGTCGCCAACGTCTTGTCGAGCTCAGCCGGGCTGGTAGCGGTGATCGCGAGTGCAGCATAGCCTGCCGTGTGGTGCAGCTCGACCTTGGACATGAGCCGCCAGTGCTTTGGGGCGGGCCACGGCGCCGGCATGGTGACACTGGCTATCGACAGTGCAATCAGCGAGGCCAGTAGATAGCCGTAGCCATAGGCGGCCAACTCGTCAGCTGGTTGCAGCAGAAATACCGTAACCGCCGCCGTCAGGCGCAGTGCAAGAGGAAGTGTGGTGAGGAGTTGTGAACGAGCGATTCGCCCGAGCGCCAAGTGTTCCGTGGCAGGTAGGGTGAACAAGGGTTGCACCAGGGTTTCGGCGACACCGATGGCGACCAGTACGGTTATCGGAATGCTTGCGACGCCAAGTGCCAGTGAGCCGATGAGCAGATAGGCTACGAGCAGAACGCTGCCGCACATGAGTGTGCTGGGAACGGCGTAGCACAGCACTTGACGACGACGAATCGGCTCTTGCGATACCTCCCCGAGCAAGACCAGATGCGTGCCGAACGTGGACAACGTGCCAAGAACCACGGCCAAGGCCGCCACGCCAGCGAACGCCCCGAACTGGTGCGGGCCCAGCATGCGTGCGACCAAAAGCAACGTGCCGGCTTGCACCAGTAGCCGTATTCCGAGCACGAAGCTGGTACGCAGCGTGGCGCGGGCGATGGGGCCGCTGAATGCGGTGCGATCAAGCAGGCGCATCGGGTATCAACGGCCGTATGAAGGCAAGTTGCGCTTCATTGGCATGATTCAGGGAATACGGCGCTAAGAGCACTATTGCAGCCCTGGTAATGCACGCAGGCCGCTTAGGCTATTGTCCAGACGCCCGCCAATGTTGAGGGTTTCGAGTTTCTTGATGGCTGCTTCCGCTTCGGCCTTCTCGCCTTGCGCAGCAAGCATGCGGATCAGGGTGATCTGGTAGGCCGGTTCGATGGGTTGGGCGCTTACTGCTTCCTTGGTCATACGCAGACCCAGGGCATGATCGTTCAACACGTTCCAGGCGTAATCCCCATACGTGGCTAGCAGTCGCGCGCTGGGTTTCGGGTGCGCGAGCGCGGCGAGGAATATCTGGATCATGCGTTGTTCGGGCAAAGCGCAGCGTTGTTCGCGCGCGCACTGGGTCAAGGCGGCCAGTGAGCTTTCGTCCTGCACACCTGGTTTGCGTGCTTTCAGTTTGGTGGCCATGCTGTCCCACCAAGCTTCCTTCAACGGCAGGTGCATGCGCGCGTTCATGAAGATCAGCGCTTGCTCAGGGAGGATGGACGAGTCGGGAAGCTTGGCGGCCCTTTCCAGCGGCGGGTAGGCCAGTGCCGTAAAGGGCGAACTGGGGTCGTAGTGCGAGTAGATGATATAGGTGCGGCCAAGCTCGTACTCGGCTCGCGGCGATTGGGGTGCGCGGCTGGCAAGGTCTTCGGCGAGCCGCAAGGGATTGCCCCAGGCGTAGGCTGTGAGTGCGGTGAGTGCAGTCCAGCAAAGCAAGAGTCCAGCCAGCAGCGCGTAACGTGGAAGTGCCATCGGCAGACCGGCGGCCGTAACCGAAGCGGCTTTGCTTGCGATCATCCCTGCATGATTCTCATTGCCGGCGGCATCGGTATTCATCACGTCCGCCGCCCTTTTTTTGGCACTGGATGGCGCAGCTAGCCACGGAATGATGGTCAATAGCAGACCGAAGCTGGCAAAGTAATTGCGGTGCTCGTATATCAGTTCCAGCGGCAGGATGGTGCCGGTAAGCAACTGGCAACCGAGGAACAGCGCGATGCCGAGTGCGGCCAGCGGTTGCCGTCGCCGCAGCCAGATGGCCAACGCAAGTAACGCGGCAAGGGCGACGATACTTGCCAGGGTGGTCCATGGCTTCAGCAGTCCGGTCGAGATTTGGAAATCGTCGTGATAGAACGATAGCGCATCGGGCGTCGGCAACAACGTCCATACTATGTAGTCAACGATGATGCGCGCCTCGCTGAGCAGGCGAGTGCCCAGAGTAAAATCACGGCTGGCCCAATTTTCCGCCCTCAGTACTCCGGGTAGTAGCCATGCCACGCCAACGGTCATCGGGACGACCAGCGCGAACAGAAATAGGAAAACCACGCGTCGATCATGTCGTGGTGGTCGCCTGTCTGACGGTGATGCTCGATGCGTTGAGACATGGGGACTGGGACGGAAGCCAAAGATTGCCCACTCGACCAGCAGGGCATATAGCGGCAGCATGACCGCCGTTTCCTTCGCCAGGATACCGACCACTGTGGGCGCGGTGATGCTAAGAGTGCATATCAGAAAGCACCTCGGAGATCGCCATGATCGTGAGTCCGCATGGGCATTTGCTGGCTGATTCAGGCCGAGCATTCGCTTGCGTCCCGCGACGTATCCGAGCAAGCCAAGCAGCACGAATAGGTTGGCCATGCTCTCCATGCGCTGTACTACGTACAGTACGCCGGTGAGGTTGATTGGCAGCAGCATCCAGCCGGCGGAAACCAAGGCCGCGGTAACGCCTGCGCTGCGCTCCGTGGCGCTCTCCATCGTTTGCGAGTGGGTGTCTGTGGTCGAGCTCAGACGTACGCACTGCAACAGGATCCTGGTGAGCAGGAATACCAGCAGTCCGTTGAGCAGATGAAGCACCAAGTTGGTCAACTTCATCCAGTACGGGTCGAGACCGGTTATAAGATAGTTGACGGCGAAACTCAGCGAGGCTAGCGGTCGCTTGAATTCGCTGGCAGGCGAGGAAAGCGCGGCACCTACCAGCGAGGTGAAGTGGGCGTCTTGTGGTTGAACACCGTGGTTGTCGACGATATTGGGATAATCGTCGAACAGGAAGCCGCCCGAGAGCCCAGGCCAGTAGACGACGGCTGTCAGAATGAGAGCGACGAGCAACAACCACCATGCTCGGTGATCCGCGCGCGTTGAGCGGTGTATTGGGGTCGTCTGTTTCATTCCGTGGTGCGGGCCTGCTGTGCGGCGTCGTCGCGAAGTGTAGCGCGCAGCCGCGCCAACTCCTTCGGCAAGTATTGCTGTCGTTGCAGCACCCAGGCGTGGATGCGCGGCATGCCGAAGCCAGCCTTGTAGGCTTGCTGAGGTTCTGCGGCGAGGTGGTCGAGATGGGCTAAGCCTTGCTTGGGGAAGCCGTGTGACCCCAGCAGTGCTGCCTGCTTCAGCGCTGCGGAGACTCGTACCTGCTTGTCCAGTGCTTGATTGAATTGCGCCAGTGCGATGTCTGCGTCACTCTGGGCCAGGGCGAGGCGCCCCAACAGGTAATGGATGTCCTGTTGGCGTCCTGGATTGGTGGCCAAATATGGATTGGCCAACGCCGCACGCAGCAGGCCGTCGATCGTGACGTAGCTTAGTTGCGGACAAGGAGCCTGCCTAACTTGGTCAATCGTGCGCTCGAACCAGCTCACCAGCAAGCTGCCTGGGTCGCGAGTAGTGCGCAACGCCACTCGCGATGCCCTGAGTGTTGCACTATCGATTCGGCCAAGCAGGCACTGCGCACCAAACAGGTTGAGCGCCAATTGAATCTGGTCAGGCGCCTTGGCCAGAGACACCGACAATCGGTCGACGGCCAACTCTGGCTGGCCTCCGCGTATCTCCATTTGTGCGGCATTAGCTTGGGCGCGCGGCGAATCCGGGTTTAATCGTGCCCAGAGCAATGCCTGATCGTGGCTATTTCCCCACAGGCTCGCGCGGGCGTAGGTCATCGCGCCAAGGCCCAGCAGGAGCAGCGTGGCAAGTGCCAGCTTGGCTTTACTCGCGGACAGCCTCGAAGTTGTCAATCTTGAGGCAGACGGGGTATGGCGTGCGGTGATCGATCCTGCCTGACGGTGCAATCGCACATCACATAACCAGAGTGCCAGCGGCCAGAACATCAGGAGCGCCGGCAGATAGTTGCGATGCTCGAAGTAGAGCTCCAGCGCCACCGTGCTGGATTCCAGCGACTGACCAACGAAGTAGAACAGGAGCGCCAGTGCCAAAGCTGGCCAGCGCCGGCGCAGCAACCAGGCGCCGACGATTAGGCCGAATACCGCCAGCAGTGCGGGCAGAGTGGTGGCGGGGGACCAGAGCGACGCCGACGCCACCACATGATCGTTGAACAGGCCTGGTGTGAATGGCCGTGGCAGCCACAGCAGATCCAAGTAGTCGAGCAAGACGCGCGGTTCGGTCAGCAGGCGTTGACCCAGCGTCCATGGGCGTACCGAGGAGATGCCCCGGGTCATGCCGCTCCAGCCTTGTTGCAGTAGGTAGGCCGCAACCAAGGCAGTGGGCAGCCATGCAAACAGCAACATCAAGTGGCAATAAGTCCGTTTGTCGATAGGGTCGGCGCTCAGCGCTTCGCAGCTTGAGGCATTGCGTAGGAACACATACTCGACCACGAGCGCCAGTGCCGGCAGCAGGATGCCGTTAGCCTTGCTCAGCACGCCGAGCAAGGTGCAGGCACCCAAACCGATAGCAACCCAGGTGCCACCGAGCAAACGATGACGGTGAAGCAGGGCTTCACGACCCTGCAGCCACGCGAGCAGGCCAAGCAAGGTAAACGTGGCTGGCAACATTGCCTCGCGTTGCACGATGTAAAGCGTGGTGGAGACAAACAGTGGATGCAGCAGCCAGAAGCTGGCCCCCAAGGCGGCGGCCAAGTCGACGCGGCGGTTGTTCGCATGCCTGAACACTTCGCGCCCCAGTCGACGCAACAACAATGCAAGCAACGCGCCGTTGAGCAAATGCAGGATCAGATTGGTACGCTTAAATGGGTAGGGATCAGCCGGCCAGTTGTGGGCGTCTATCAAGAAGCTCAACAAGGTTAATGGACGGCCAATAGGGTCTGCGGTACCCGAAGTGACATAGCGCCAGAATGTAGGCCACGTGTCGACGGTGCCGGTAGCGCCGAGGGTTGGAAGATTGGCGAAATCGTCGAACAGGAAACTGCCATGCAGGCCGGGAGAATAGGTGATCAACGCCGCAGCCAAGAGCAGCATGAGCGAAATCAATGGCACTACCGCGACGCGATTGTGCATTAGACCGTCCATAAAGAATGAAGGGCCGCACAAGGCGGCCCTTCGGGTGTTGAGCGAACTTTAGAGTATTACGGGCGGCACGAAGACGGCAGGTACTTGGCAGGCACGGTGCCGCCGCTGCACGTCCAAGAGGTGGTGCCAGTGGAGGTAACCGGAGACAGGACGAAGGTCAACCCGTCGATGGCATGGTTGGCCTTCTGCGGGGCCGTCTCGCTGAACTCGGCAGTAATTTTGCCGGCGGCGACAGTAACGCTGCTCACATAGCTGCCCGTGATGCTGGCGGCAGTCGCCAAACCTGCCGACGCGTTGTTCGTCGGCAAGGTCCCCTTGTTGCTGTAGAACTCCGCCACGGCGGTCTTAGCGCCGTCGGTGAGCACAGCGCCTTCAGACACCTGCGAGCGAACCAGGTAGTCCTGATAGGCCGGAATGGCTATGGCGGCAAGGATCGCGATGATCGCAACCACGATCATCAGTTCGATCAGGGTAAAGCCTTTCTGCATGCTCTTCATGGTGGTTCCTCTTTGCTATTGGTTAGCTAACCGGTGATGCCCCCTGAGCCCCAGTCCTGGATCCCCCTAGGCAGGATCGGACCCCATACTCGTGGTCAGGAACGACCAGGAAGCTCGCGGGAGATGAAGCAGGTTGCATGCCACATCTGCCGCTGGTGTATTCCCGCATATTGCGGGCCTCGGGATTGTGCCTTTCGTCACGGATGCCCGCAAGCGCTAGTGCATTTGTCGATGTGGCTGTTAGTCGTGATGCGGAGATACAACCGAGAAGCTGGCACCCTGCGTCAATTTGTGACGCGCCGGGTCAGTTTGTGTGCCTCGCTGATCACTAGAGGGGGCTATGGACGGCAGCTCGAAGGCAAGTACTTTCCCGGTAGCGTTCCACCGTTGCAGGTCCAAGTGATACTGCCACTGTGAGTAATCGCCGAAAGCACCAGGGTGCTCGATCGGATGCTGGCGTTTGCTTTGGAAGTATTGAACGACACGGTAATTTTTCCCGCGGGAGCCAGATCCAAGCCGGATACATAGGTGCCGGTAATTGAAGTGTTCATTGCTAGGCCTGCCGATTCGTTGGAGTGAGGGAACCGGCCCGTGTTCGACACGAAATCCCACTCCGCGGCTTTGGCGCCGCCGGCGAGGCTAAGGCCTTCCGCAACCTGTGCTCTTATCAGATAGTCCTGATACGCCGGAATAGCGATGGCAGCAAGGATGGCGATGATCGCCACGACGATCATCAGTTCGATCAAGGTGAAACCGGCGGACAGGCGCTGGCGTGACATTGTGGATTCCCCCTGGAAGTCGCCACGGATCAAGCACGTTTTGTACCGACGCTGAGGGGGATGACGTGCTTCAGGTCACGGTTTGGCATCGACTCGTTGGTAGGGAGCCATGGACCGTGCTTCCTCAGACCCGAAGCTTTGGCGATTCGATCAATGCCTGCTCTGATTCATTGAACAGGTCCCGGAAGTTACCGCGGCGGCGCTCGCCTTGTGCGCGCCCATTCCCGTAGGAGCACACCTTGTGCGCGATGCTTTCTGTCACGTGGCTAAGGGCATCGCGCACGAGGTGCGCTCCTATAGATTACGGGCTGTTCTGCGCGAGGGCCTGGTGCGGGGGAGGCGCTTATTGGCCTTGTTCACGCGCAAAGCTTGTCCGTGACGTATCGGTTGAGGCTGATGCCTTGTTCCGCTGCCTGCATGGCGAGCGCCTTGTGGCGCTCGGGCGGGATGCGAACCTGGAACTTGCCCGAATAGGACTTGGCGCTTATCGGCTCCGGCGGTGTTTCGCCATTGGCTTCCATGTCGCTGACGGTTTCATCCACCACACGCACGATGCCCGCCAGCGCCTTCGCCTGGTTGCCGTGCAGCCAGGACAGGCCCGGGAACTCGGCGCACAGGCCTACGTATTCGGCGTCTTCCGGGGACCAGATGACGCGGTAGGTGTAGTGACGAGCGTCCATCATTTGTCCTCCAGCTTCTTGATTGCTTGCAGCACTTGCCGTACCTGGTGCGGCTTGGCCTTCCCGGCGTCACCTTTCTGGATGTTTACGCGGGGATCGCCATGCCAGGGCGTCTTGTATACGCGATGGCTTGTGCCTTCCCGCCTCGCTTTTCCGAAATGGTGGTCGCAAACCTTGCGAGGTCGGTATAGACCACGTTTTTCGGTGCCTGGCGCATCCGTTCGATCAGATCCGTGATCTTGTCCATGGGAAAAACATAGTATCAATAATGATACTGTTCAAGTAGGCCGGTCGTGTATGTCGTTGCCACGGTCATTCAGGAACACGCTCTCGTGAATGCTGTCGCTGCGTTGACCTCGCTCCCCTGCGCGCCGGACCTGCTGTTGCGAAGCTGCGCCTTGCCGTGGCTGTTTCACCGCACAGTTTCGCGGTATGGCGATGGCGGGCATTGCCACCCTGCGGTTTGCTTGCGTTGTGCGCGATGCTCTTCGCCAGCGCGCCGAAAGGCCCCGCGTGTAGAGCCTGTCCCGGACTCGACCCGGGGGCGGGCACCGCCCGCCGGCAGTTCCGGGATGCGACTGCATGTGGGAGGGGCGGTTTCAGCGGGCTATCCAGTTCTCGATGACGAGCCCGGGTACTCGTTCGAACTCTGCGGTGTTGTCGGTTACCAGCACCAAGCCCAGCGCACGGGCGTGCGCAGCAATGAACAGATCATTCTGGCCGATCGGTTGCCCCAGTCGCGCCAGTTCCGCGCGGATGCTCCCGTAATGCTGGTCGACGGGTTCTTCCAGCGGCAGGATGTCAATTCCTTCCAGGACGGTTTCGACCTGCGTTGCCAGCCTGGCCGAGTGTTTTCGGCAAACGCCGAAGCGCAATTCGGCGGCGACAACGATGCTGGTGCAGAACACCTCTCGCGGCATCGCGGCCAATTGGCGGGAGACGTCACAGCCGGGCTGCCTGATTACGGCCGAGATGATGTTGGTGTCGAGCATGTAGCGCAGCGAGGGCATCTCAGAAGATGTCCTCGTCCGTGCTTGGCATGTCCTCGATAGGCGGGAAAGACTCATTGAGTGGCAGCAGTGTGGGCAGCAGCTCACGCAAATCGCGGCGTCGGGCGATGGGCTCGATCACCAGCCGTCCGCCTTCCTTGCGCAGAATCGCCTCATCACCCGGCAGCTCGAACTCGCGCGGGATGCGCAGAGCCTGATTGCGGCCATTTCGAAACAGGCGCACGTGACGTTGGCTTTCCATGGGGCACCCTCACTGTCGCTGACATATGCCAAGCATATGCCGTGCAACGGAGGGTGTAAAGCGCGATACCTCCATGGTCAGTCACAGGACTTCACACCATGCGCCGGGCGCTGCCCTGCGCGGCCGCACGAGGGCGTGCGCAACCAAGCCAGGGCTTGCCTGCCGCCCGCCTGCGACTTACCGTCAACGTTTCCGCCCGCCTGCAAGGACCCCCATGAAACCCCTGATAGCTGCGTTGCTTCTCGCCCTGGCCGCGTCCCCTGCCCTGGCGGGCGATGTCGTCGACACCACCTTTGCCAAGGCCCAGGGTCCGCACGCCTTCAACGTGCGTGACCTGGTGATGATGGATCGGGTCAGCGATCCGCAGCTGTCGCCGGATGGGCGCCATGCGGCGTTCAGTGTGCGCAGCACGGATTACGCGGCGAACAAGGGCGTCACCGCGATCTACGTGCTGGACCTGGAGCGCAAGGGTGCGCAGCCGGTGAAGGTGGTGGACAAGGGCTCGTCGGCGCGCTGGTCGGCCGATGGCAAGAGCCTGTATTTCGTGGCGCCGGCGAAGGACGTGGCGCAACTGTGGCGCGTCGACCTGGGTGCGGACCTGTCCCACCCGGCGGCGCAGGTGCAGGTCAGCCATGCGCCGCTGGACATCGTCGATTACAAGCTGGGCCCCGACGGCAAGCAGGTGCTGCTCTCTTACGAGGTGTTCACCGATTGCGCCACACTGGCGTGCACCGAGCAGCGCATCGAGAAGCGCGCGCAGGACAAGGCCAGCGGCACCTTGTACAACAAGCTGTTCGTGCGGCACTGGGATACCTGGGCCGACGGCCGGCGCAACCAGTTGTACGTGGCAGCGTTCAACGCCGATGGCCAGCTGCCGGCGGAGCCGACGCTGCTGAGCCGCGGTATCGACGGCGACATTCCCAGCAAGCCGTTCGGCGATGCCAGCGAGTTCGCCTTCGCGCCGGATGGCAAGAGCGTGTATTTCGACGTGCGCATCGCCGGCACCACCGAGCCGTGGTCGACCAATTTCGACGTTTATCGCGTGCCGGTGGATGGCTCGGCCGCGCCCGTCAACCTCACCGCCGACAACAAGGCGTGGGATGCGTACCCGGTACCTTCGCCGGACGGCAAGACGCTTTATTACCTGGCGATGAAAACGCCGGGCTTCGAAGCCGACCGCTTCGCCATCACGGCGATGGACCTGGCCACCGGCGCGAAGCACGAAGTCGATCCGCGCTGGGATCGTTCGCCCGGCGGCCTGGCCATTTCCGCCGACGGCAAGACCCTGTATGCCATTGCGGACGACGAAGGCCAGCGCCCGTTGTTCGCGATCGACCCGGCCAACGGCGAGGTGCGCAGCCTGTCCGGCGCCGGTGACGTGAACGCGTTTTCGCTGGCGGCGGGCAAGCTGCTGTTCGCGCGCGACGACCTGAAGCGCCCCGCCGATTTGTACCTGGCCAAGGCCGACGGGCGCGGCCTGAAGCAGGTCACGCATTTCAATGCGGATGTTTTGAAGAACGCCAAAGTCGGCGACTTCGAGTTCTTCCAGTTCCCCGGCTGGAACGACGAAACCGTGCAGGGCTACGTGGTCAAGCCGGTCGACTACCAGAAGGGCAAGACCTATCCGGTCGCCTTCATCATCCACGGCGGCCCGCAGGGTGCGATGAGCAATGGCTGGAGCTACCGCTGGAACCCGCAGACCTATGCCGGCCAGGGCTTTGCGGTGGTCACCATCAACTTCCACGGTTCCACCGGCTACGGCCAGAAGTTCACCGACTCGATCTCCGGCGACTGGGGCGGCAAGCCGCTGGAGGATCTGAAACTGGGCTGGAAGGCCGCGCTGGACAAGTACAAGTTCCTCGACGGCGACCGCGCCTGCGCGCTCGGCGCCAGCTACGGCGGCTACATGGTGTACTGGATCGCCGGCGTGTGGAACCAGCCGTGGAAATGCCTGGTCGACCACGACGGCGTGTTCGACGCGCGCATGATGTATTACGCCACCGAGGAGCTGTGGTTCGAGGAGCGCGAGAACGGCGGCACGCAATACGACGTGCCGCAGAACTACGAGAAGTTCAACCCGATCGACCACGTCAAGGACTGGCGCGTGCCGATGCTGGTGGTGCATTCGGGCAAGGATTTCCGCATCCCGATCACCCAGGGCCTGGGCGCCTTCACCGCGCTGCAGCGCCGCGGCATCCCCAGCGAGTTCCTCACCTTCCCGGATGAAAACCACTGGGTGCTGAAGCCGCACAACAGCGTGCAGTGGCATGACACGGTGAACGCGTGGCTGAAGCAGTGGACGGCAAAGGACGCACCCTCCGAAGCATCGAAATAGCCGTAAGGCGGGCACCGCCCGCCGGCGATTTCGTCGCATGGTGACGGCGGGCATTGCCCGCCCTACGCGTTGCTTTTTGTAGGAGCGCACCCTGTGCGCGATGCTTTGGGGCGAGCGCGACGAACGGCGTTGCGTAGGGCGGGCACCGCCCGCCGGCAACGTCGCGGCATGGTGATGGCGGGCATTGCCCGCCCTACGCGTTCCCCATGCGTGCGATGGTTTGCACCACTTGTGCAGAGGCATCGCGCACAGGGTGCGGACCTACGGCAGGGGTGGGGGCTGGTCGGTGGTGAGCTGCAGCAGCAGCTTGCGCACGGGGGCGGGCAGGCCGAGGGTGTCGAGGTCGCTGGTGCTGCACCAGCGCCGTTGGGCATCGTCGGCAACTTCCTGTCGCGCGGCGGCGCGGTCGAACAGCAGCGGTTCGACATTCAGGCGGTAATGGCTGAACACGTGGGTGAATGGCGCGAGCGCCTGCGCGTCGTCGATGTGCGCGTGCCGCTGGGCGATGCGCCAGGCGTCGTCGGCATCGGTGGCCTCGGGCAGGCTCCACAATCCTGACCACACGCCCTGCGGGCCACGCCGCTCCAGCAGGATGCGCTGCTGTTCATCGCGCAGCACCAGCATGATCGTGGCGCGGGTGGGGACGGATTTGCCGGCCTTGCGCGTGGGCAACTGCGCGGTCCGGCCTTCGCGGAAGGCGACGCAATCGCCGGCCAGCGGGCAGGCCTTGCAACGCGGGTTGCCGCGCACGCAGACGGTGGCGCCCAGATCCATGATGGCCTGGGTGTAGTCGGCCACGCGGTGCCTGGGCGTATGCGCCTCCGCATGCAGCCACAGTTGCTTCGCGACCGCGCCGGTGGCCGGATCGCCGTCGATGCCGTGGTAGCGGGTCAGCACCCGCTTGACGTTGCCGTCGAGGATGGGGAAGCGCAACCCGTGCGCCTGGGCCAGGATCGCGCCAGCGGTGGAACGGCCGATGCCGGGCAGGGCGGCGAGCGCGGCGAAGTCGCGCGGCAGTTCGCCGTCGTGCTGCTCCACGCAGATCTGCGCGGCGCGGTGCAGGAAGCGCGCGCGGCGGTAGTAGCCCAGGCCCGACCACAGCGCCAGCACGGTGTCCTCGTCGGCGCGGGCGAGGGCGGGCAAGCTGGGCAGGGCAGCCACGAACCGCTCGAAATAGGCCAGCACGGTGGCGACCTGGGTCTGCTGCAGCATCACTTCGGACAGCCACACGCGATAGGCGTCGCGCTCGCCGAGCGAGGTCTCCGACTGCCACGGCAGATCCTTGCGGCCGTGCCGGTCGAACCAGTGCAGCAGGCGTGCGGCCACGTCGGTGTTCGTCACGGGTTCTGGGCTACTTCGCGGTCGCGGCGGCCGGCGCCGCGCTGCTGGATGCGGTTGCCGGCACGGCATCGCCCGCCTGCAGGGTCAGTCCTTCTACCTGCACGCCGCCGGCGTCGATGCTGTCGAACTCGGCGTGGCCGCTGCCCGGCGGCACGCCAAGTTGCGGCGATTGCGGATCGCCCAGCCGACTCCACCAGCGCGCCAGCGCCAGCGGTGGCAGGCGCAGGTCGGCGTGGTTGCCGGGGCCGTCCAGTTTCAGCGCGAGCAGCAGCGGGTTGCCCTGGTTGGCCGGGGTGAGCAGCAGCGACACGTCGTACTGGCCTGCGCCGGTGCGGTCCAGCTTTCCGGCCAGGCTGGCGGCGGCGTCGGCGGCGCCGTGCCAGTGGGCGCGTCCGTGCAAAGCCAGCGCCACGGCTTCCTCCTGCGACAGGTGCAGGGTGATGTCGTCCACCTGCAGCGCGTTGCCTTCGATGCGCGGCGTCGCCGCCAGGTGCAGCCGCCACGGCTTGCCGGCGACGATGGCGTTCACGCTGAGCGGAAACGGCTGCCCGGAAACCAGGTTTCCGGCCCTGATCGAGACGTTGTCCATCAGCACTTCGTTGCCGCGGACCACGCTGCCGCCGGTGATCTCCACGCCGGTTTCGATGCGCGGGATGTTGAGCGGCCCCTGGCTTGCCTGCGCCGGCAGCGCGGCCATCCAGGCCTGCAGGGCATCGAGGTCGACCCGCGGCGAGTCGATCTCCAGCTGGGAGATCACGGTGGGGCCGCCGAACAGCGTATGCCACGGCAGCACCAGCCGGCCGCGCGCGGCCAGCAGGATCGGTGTGCTTGCACCCTTGGCGTTGAGCGTGATGCCGCGCAGATCCAGCGCCGGCCGCGGAAACAGGCTGGGGCTGGCGGGGCTGGAGAGGTTCAGCTCCAGCCCCGCCTCGCTCGCCTGGTTCTGCAGCATGGCGGTGAAGCGGTCGGGCTGCAGCAGCAGGTAGACGGCGGCCACCACGGTGAGCGCGGCCGCCACGACCACTCCGCCGAGCACCATCGCGACCAGGCGCAGTCGGCGCGTCACCGGCTCAGCCTCGCCAAGGCGCGTCAGTCATGGTCCCGGACCTGGCCGAGGCTTTCCGGCAGCAAGCCGTCGACGAAGGCCTCGGCCTCGAACGCGCGCAGGTCGGTGGCACTTTCGCCCAAACCGACGAAGCGGATCGGCAGGCCGAACTCGCGCGCCAGCGCGAACACCACGCCGCCCTTGGCGGTGCCGTCGAGCTTGGTCACCACCAGGCCGGTGACGCCCACGATCTGGCGGAACTGGCGCACCTGGTTGACCGCGTTCTGGCCGGTGGTGCCATCGATCACCATCAGCACTTCGTGCGGTGCGTCGGGGTCGAGCTTCTTCAGCACGCGGGCGATCTTGCCCAGCTCGTCCATCAGTCCGCCCTGGGTGTGCAGCCGGCCGGCGGTGTCGGCGATCAGCACGTCGGCGTGGCGCGAACGCGCGGCCTGCAATGCATCGAAGATCACGCTGGCCGAATCGGCGTCCTGTCCCTGCGAGATCACCGGCACGGCATTGCGCTCGCCCCAGGTCTTGAGTTGCTCGACGGCGGCGGCGCGGAAGGTGTCGCCGGCGGCCAGCATCACCGCGCGCTTCTCGTCGCGCCAGCGGCGGGCCAGCTTGCCGATGGTGGTGGTCTTGCCGGCGCCGTTGATGCCTACCACCAGCAGCACGAAGGGGTTGCGGCCGGAGATGTCCAGCGGTTGCTGCACCGGCTTGAGCAATTCGATCAGCGCCTGGCGCAACGCCGAGAGCAATGCCGCGGCATCGGCGAACTCGCGCTTGTGCATGCGCCTGCGCAGGTTCTCGACCAGCGCGCTGCTGGCCTCGACGCCGACGTCGGCGGTGATCAGCACGGTTTCCAGCTCGTCGAGCAGGTCGTCGTCGAGCCTGGGGTTGCGCACGAACAGCGAACCCAGGCTGCGCGAGAACACGCTGCCGGAGAGCCGCTCGCGCCAGCTGCGCTTCGGTGGCGGTGCGGCGGCGGGCTCTTCCGTCGGCGCCACGAAACGCTCGGTGTCGCGGCGGGTGTCCTCGGGGGTGGGCATTTCCGCCAGCGCCTCGCGCAGGCCCGATGCGGCCGCTTCCGGCACGCCCGCATCGACGGCCGCGTCCGGCGTGGCGGCCGGCACTTCCTTGCCGTTGGCATCCGTCTCGGCGGATTTTTTCTTCCAGAACTTGAGCATGACCGGGGCGATTCAAAGAGAATGGCCGGCATGCTAACACCCCGATCCGTACTCCAAGCTGAGGGCGCGGCCGCGTGAGCGGCGCGCGAAAACCGGCGCCCGGCCAGGTGCGCATCATCGGCGGCGACCTGCGCAACTCGCGCCTGCTGGTGCCGGAGCTGCCCGGCCTGCGGCCGACCCCGGCGCGCGTACGGGAAACCCTGTTCAACTGGCTGGCGCCGACCATTGCCGGCGCGCGCTGCCTGGATCTGTGCGCCGGCACCGGGGCGTTGGGCATCGAGGCGTATTCGCGCGGCGCGGCCGCCGTGCAGTTTGTCGAGCGCGACGCGCAGGCGGCGCGGGCGCTGCGCGCGAACCTGGCGCGGCTGAAGCTCGATCCGGCGACGGTCGCCACGCTGGAGGCGGCCGTTTTCCTGCGTGGCGCCGCCCAGCCGCACGACCTGGTCTTCCTCGACCCGCCGTTTGCACTGGACCTGTGGGTGCCGTTGGCGCAACAACTGGAATCGGGCGGCTGGCTGTCCGCACACGCGTTGATCTACGTCGAATCGCCCCGCGCCGGGGTGCCGGGCCTGCCGCCGAACTGGTCGGTGCATCGCGAGGGGCATGCGGGCGAGGTGCGCTTTGCGCTCTATCGGCGCTCGCTTCCCTGAGGCGTCGTCAATCCAGCGAAAGCTGGAATCCAGCGTCTTCAAGTCGTTGGCGAGACGCGGATCCGGCTTCCGCGGGGATGACGGCTTGCAGGGCGACACGGACCAAGCATCGCCTGCGGGCCTTCCCGTCATCACCTCATCATTCCGGATCCGATACGTTGAGGCCCGCCCTCCCTGTGCGCATCCCATCGGTCTGCCGCCTCGACAGACGGCCAGTCGGCCTTTGTCGACGGCCCCGTGGTCTGCGAACCGAGCGGGTGTGACGGTGGTGATACTTGAGCAGCGTTGCCTTAAGCTAAGGGCCACACCGCCGTCGGCGACGTCATGCCACCCGTGAGAAAAAACCTGGGGAACCCCCGCCTGGCCATCTACCCGGGCACCTTCGACCCGATCACCAACGGCCATGCCGACCTGGTGACGCGCGCCGCGCCGCTGTTCGACCGGGTGATCGTGGCGGTGGCGGACAGTTCCACCAAGGGCCCGCACTTCAGCATCGGCGAGCGCGTGGCGCTGGCGCGGCTGGCGCTGGCCGACCTGCCCAACGTGGAGGTGCGCGGCTTCGATTGCCTGCTGGCGACCTTCATCGAGCAGGTCGGCGCCGGGGTGATCATCCGCGGGCTGCGGGCGGTGTCGGATTTCGAATACGAGTTCCAGCTGGCCAGCATGAATCGGCACCTGATCCCGCAGGCGGAGACCTTGTTCCTGACGCCGGCCGAAGAATACAGTTTCATCTCCTCGTCACTGGTGCGCGAAATCGGGCGCCTCGGCGGGGACATCTCCGGCTTCGTGCATCCGGCCGTGCAACAGGCGATGCGCCAGCGCTGGCAGAAGTCGCTCCATCCATCCAACCAGCAACCCGAAGCAGAAGGTGATGACCATGCGTAAATTCGTTCTCATTGCGGTTGTCGCGCTGAGTGCTTGCCTGGGCCTGAGTGCCTGCAACAAGCAGGGCGACGACCAGACGGCCCAGGAACAGGTGCAGAAGGCGCCCAAGCCCACCGACATCAACGACGCCAAGGCCTGGAACGCCTATCTTGGCCAGCTGGTGCAGGCCAACCTGCAGGGCATGAAGGCGCCGCAGCCGTATGCCTACCTGGTCACCCCTGGCCTCACCGAGGAGCAGCAGGCGCAGAACGCGCGGCAGCTGCAGGGCGTGCAGGACACCGTCGCCCGCGGCGTGCTGCCGGGCAACCTGCTCGCGTTCGGCGGCCCCAGCTCGGCGGCGACCTCGGAGTTCGTGGTCGACGCGTTCAAGAATGCCAACCCCGGCTCGTTCAAGGACGTGATCGTGGTGTTCATCGGCGACAAGGCCGACGAGCAGAAAGTGGCTGACGCGATGAAGCCCACCGGGGCGACCTTCCGCTTCGTCGAGATGTGATGAAGCAGAAGTGAGTGCAGAGGAGTGAGGGGTGAGAGAGAGCGGCTTTCTCTCACTTCTCACTTCTCGTTTCTCACTCCTGGCTTGCTGTCATGTCGCTCAAGATCCTCGACTCCTGCGTCAATTGCGACGTCTGCGTACCGGCGTGCCCCAACCAGGCGATCTCGCTGGGCGCGGAGTATTACGTGATCGATCCGGCGCTGTGCACCGAGTGCGTGGGCCATCACGACGAACCGCAGTGCGTCGAGGTGTGCCCGGTGGAGTGCATCGTCAGCGATCCCGACCATGTCGAATCTCCGGCCCAGCTTGAGTTGAAGTATCGGCATCTGATGAGCAAGGAGTCCGTGGCATGAGCATCTCCTTCGATTGGCGCGCACTGGCGCTGGGCCTTTTGCTGACCGGCGCCGCGGGCTTCGCGCCGGCAAGTTCGGCAAAGCAGGCACCGCAGGCGGCCACTGCCTCGCAGCGACCGGGCCATGCGGCGATCGCCAGCGCGAATTTCCTGGCCACGCGTGCCGGCCTGGAGGTGTTGCGCAAGGGCGGCAACGCGTTCGATGCGGCGGTGGCGGTGGCCGCCACGCTGTCGGTGGTGGAGCCGGAGAGCTCGGGCATCGGCGGCGGCTTCATGGCCGTGCTGCATCGGGCCAGCGACGGCCGCAACGTGTTCATCGACGCCCGCGAGACCGCGCCGGCGGCGGTCGATCCGAAGGATTACCTGAAGCCCGACGGCAGCCCGAACCGCGACACCGCGCTGACCGGGCCGCTGTCCGCCGGCATCCCCGGCGAGCCCGCCGGACTGGCGCTGCTGGCGAAGGATTACGGGCGGCTGTCGCTGCAGCAGTCGCTGGCGCCGGCGATCCGCATCGCGCGCGAGGGTTTCGTCCCCGATCCGCGCCTGCATGGCGCGATCGTCTCCGAGCAGAAGCTGCTCGAGCGCTGGCCGGCCTCGGCCGCCAAGTACCTGGTGAACGGGCAGCCGCCGGCCAAGGGCGCCACTTGGCGCGACCCGGACCAGGCCAGCACGCTGGAGGCGCTTGCGCGCCACGGCCACGACGGTTTCTACCGCGGCGAGGTCGCCCGCAAGCTGGTCGACGCGGTGCGCGCGGCCGGCGGCAACTGGACGCTGGCCGACCTTGCCGCGTACCAGGCCAAGGAGCGCACGCCGATCAGCGTCGACTACCGGGGCTATCGGGTCATCACGGCGCCGCCGCCGTCTTCCGGCGGCGTGGCCATCGCCGAGATCCTCAACATCCTGTCCGGCTACGACCTGACCAGGATGGACACCGCCACGCGCGTGCATTACGTCGTCGAGGCGATGCGGCGGGCCTTCCGCGACCACAACGACTACCTGGGCGACCCGGATTTCGTGAAGATGCCGCTGGACATGCTGCTGTCGCCGTACTACGCCGACGGCCTGCGCCAGAGCATCCTGCCCGACCGCGCCACGCCGTCGTCGATGCTGCCGCGCGCCGAACCGGCCGATGCGGGCATGCACACCACGCATTTCTCCGTCATCGACGCGGACGGCAACATGGCCGCGGTGACGCTCACCGTGAACACCTTGCTGGGCTCCAAGTTCGTTGCCGCCGGCACCGGCGTGCTGCTCAACAACGAGATGGACGACTTCGCGCTGGTGCCGAACAAGCCGAACGTCTACGGCCTGCTGGGCAGCAAGGCGAACGCGCCGGCCGGCGGCAAGCGCATGCTGTCGTCGATGTCGCCCAGCATCGTGATCGGACCGGAGCGCACCCTGGTGATCGGCTCGCCCGGCGGTTCCACCATCATCACCCAGGTGCTCGAAGGCATCCTGCATTTCATCGACGGCCAGGATGCGAAGGAGATCGTGGCGCACCCGCGCTTTCACCACCAGTATTTGCCGGATGTGGTAATGATCGAGCCGCAGGCATTCGATGCGACCACCGAGGCAGCCTTGACCAGGATGGGTTACACCCTGAAACAGCGCGATCCCTGGGGATTCATGAACGTGGTCACCTGGGACCGCAAGACCAACCAGCTCGACGCCGCCAGCGATCCGCGGCGACCGTCGGGCCTGGGTCAAGTGCAGTAGGCGCCGGCATGCTGGACCACCTCCTGCATCCCCCCTCGTCATCCGCTCCGGTGCGGGCCGCCTGATGGAGCTGGGCAAGGGCATGTCCTGGCGCCTGCTGGCACTGAACATCATCGGCGCCCTGCTGGTGCTCGCCGGCATCGGCCTGGAGGCGCTCAACGCCAGCAGCCTGATCGACTACCGCCAGGCGTCCGGCCGGCACGGCGGCGAAGTGATCGAGCTGGGCGCGGACGCGCTGCCGCAACCCGGCCAGCACGGTTACATGGCACGCCTGGCCGGCACACCCAAGGTGGTCGAGGCGCCGCACGATCCGCAGTTCAACCAGACCGCCGACACGCCGGTGCTGGTGCGCCGCGTCGAGATGTTCCAGTGGCGCGAGATCAACTTCGGCGGCAACGTCCACTATGAGCTGGACTGGGTCGACCGACCGGTGGATTCCAGCGGTTTCAGGGATGCCCGCGGGCACGCCAACCCCGGCGCGTTCCCGATCGAGGGCAGGCAGTTCGACGCCGGGCTGGTGCAGATGGGCGGCTTCAAGCTCGGTCGCGTGCTGGTGCGGGCCTTGCCCGGTTCGCAGCTGATCAAACCCGACCCGTCGGCATTGCCGCAGAACCTCGCCGTCACCTTCAGCCCATACCAGGATTACCTGGTGACCAGCGCGCACCCCGGCGATCCGCGCCTCGGCGACCTGCGGGTGAGCTGGAGCGCGGTGCCGCTGCAGCAGGTGACCATCGTGGCGCGGCTCGATGGCGCCCGGCTGGAGGCGGCCAGCGATGCCCCCGACGGCAAGGGCTACCAGGTGCAGGTCGGCGACGTGCCCTTGCTGGCGCTGTTCCCCGATCTGCCGGTGCCGCCGCAGTACGTGACGCTGTGGCGGATCGTGTCGGTGCTGCTGGCGGCGCTGGGTGCACTGGTCCTGCTTGCCGCCCATCATCGGCGGCGTGATCCGCTGCTGGCGCTGGGCCTGGGCTCGATCGGCGTGGGCGCCGTCGCCAGCGTGTTGTGGCTGGGCGGCGAGAACGCGCAGGTGCTCGGCGGCTGGGTGGTGCTGACCCTGCTCGGCGTGGCGCTGTCGGTGTGGTGCCTGCGCCGCCAGGGCCGCTGAAGCCGCATTGCGTTGGATCGATTCCGGGGCAGGCTCTGAGCGCAGGCCGAAGTCGAAGGGCACGGCGGTGACGTGCCTCCCGGTCGGCACCGCTTCGACTTCGCCCGCTGCGCGGGCTACGTTCAGCGCGAACGGTCGGATATCGCGGGTTGCTTGTCCGCGCCGTCGTGTTCGATGAACCACAGCCCCGCAAACAGCTTCGGATCGATCGAGTAGCCCTCGGCCGCGCGGGCGAACAGCCAGGCGCCGGCCTCGCGACGGGGCACCTCGTGCACCACGATGTTCTCGGTTTCGTCGCCGCCGCCGGGGCCGACCTTCTGCAGGTCGCGAGCACGCACGAAGGTGATCATCTCGGTGCTCATGCCGGAGGAGGACGGACCGCGATGGATGAACTCCACGCTGGCGCAGCGGTAACCGGTTTCTTCCTCCAGTTCGCGTTGCGCCGCCACCAGGGCGCTCTCGTCGGCCTGGTCGGCCAGGTCGCCGACCAGGCCGGCCGGCATCTCGATGGTGTTCTGCAGGATCGAGACGCGGTACTGCTCGACGAACAGCACGCGGTCCTCCGGCGTCACCGCCACGATGATCACCGCGCCGGCAGGGTTGTTGCGCTCGGCGTACTCCCAGCGGCCCCGCTTGCGCAGGCTCAGCCAGCGGCCCTCGCACAGGGTTTCCACCGGCGCGCTGGCGTCGGCGGGGATGGGGTTGGCGGTGTCGTTCATCGGTGCTCGCAGGTCGAAGCCGGAACGCCCATGGTGGCCCGTCGGACGCGGCGCGACAAGCGGCCGCGTCAGCCCGCCAGCGCGCGCAGGCGACTGCGGGTCAGCGGGCCGAAGCGCAACTGTTCGCACAAGGCATCGAGCTGATCCACCGGGCGCCGTTGCCGGCGCAGGGTTTCGACTTCGAAGGCGCCGGGAGCATCCAGTGCAATGCGGGTCAGTCGGCGGCACATCCGCGCCTGCTCGGCGTGCAGGCGCAGCCGTGCCGCGCAACTGGCCGCGCCGCGCAGGCGCAGGAAGGCGACTTCGTCGATGCGTTCGAGCAGGACATCCAGACTGCCGAAATGGGCGAGCAGGGCCGCCGCGGTCTTGGCGCCGATGCCGGGCACGCCGGGGATGTTGTCCACCGCGTCGCCGCACAGCGCGAGATAGTCGGCGACCTGGTGTGGATGCACGCCGAGCCTCTGGTGGACGCCGGCCGGCCCCCAGCGCAGGTTGCGGGCGTAATCCCACTGCTCGTCGTGCTCGCCCAGCAGCTGGCCGAAATCCTTGTCCGCCGACACGATCACGCTGCGCCAGCCCAGCGCGCGTAGGTTCCACACGGTGCTGCCGATCAGGTCGTCGGCCTCGTACTGGTGGTCGATCATCAGGTGCACGCCGAGCGCCTCGGTGAGCGCCCGGCACTGGACGAACTGCCGCTCCAGCTCCGGCGGCGGCAACTCGCGGTTGGACTTGTAGGCCGGGTAGATCGCGTTGCGGAACGAGCTGGTCAGCGAGGCGTCGAACGCCACCGCAACATGCTCGGGACGCACGCGTTCCAGCAGCTCGCACAGGAAACGTGCGTAGCCATGCACGGCGTTGACGGGGTGGCCGTCCACGTCATGGAATTCGTCCGGCATCGAATGCCACGCGCGAAAGACGTACAGGCTGCCGTCGATCAGGTGGGCCGTGGGCAGATGGACGTCCGGAAGTCCGATCGCCGCGCCGTTCACGGCGTCCACGTGCTCAGCAGGTCGGCCAGCGCAGGGCGGTCGCGGTCGGGCACCTCCACTTGCGGCGTGCCCAGGTGGACGAAGCCGACCACGTGCTCGTCCTCGCCCAGCCCCAGCAAGGCGGCGACCTCGCGGTCGTAGGCGGCCCAGCCGGTCAGCCACTGCGCGCCGTAGCCCAGCGCGAAGGCGCCGAGCAGGATGTTGTAGGCCACGTTGCCGGCGCACAGTTTCTGTTCGATCTGCGGCACCTTGCTGTCGGTGTCGAGGCGAGCGACCACGGCCACCACCAGTGGCGCGAAGGTATAGCGGTGGCGTTCCTTCTCCAGCTTGGCGCCGATCATCGCCGGGTTGTTGCGCATGCCGATCGCGGTGAGCTGTTCGCCGAACGCCAGCTTGGCCTTGCCGCGCAGCAGGATCAGCCGGAACGGCACCAGCTTGCCGTGGTCGGGCACGCGGATCGCGGCTTCGAGCAGGGCGTGCAGCGTGGCGTCGTCCGGCGCTGGGTCGCCGAGCTGGCGGGCGGGCACGGAGTGGCGTTGTTGCAGCAGGGAGAGCGCTGTGGTCATGGACAAGTCAATCGGGCGGGACGCCCATGCTAGCGGGCGGGTCGCCAAGGTGCGAACCATCGAACGCAGGGCGGGCACTGCCCGCCGGCTTTCTTGTTTCGCGACGGCGTCGCGGGAGGTGGCGGGCAGTGCCCGCCCTGCGCCGTTCCATGCAAACTCTCAAACCCGCAGCGGCAGCTTGAACGAGCCGGGTAGCAGCGCGGCCACGCTGGTTTCGCGAGTGGCGCCGGCAAGGTTGGCCAGCAGCACTGGGGTGGCCTCGTCGCACAGTTCGGCCATCACCTGGCGGCAGGCGCCGCAGGGCGCGACCGCTTCCGGGGTATCGGCGACCACCGCGATGGCCACCACGTCGCCGGGCCGGCATCCGGCGGCCACCGCGCTGAACAGCGCTGTGCGCTCGGCGCAGTTGCAAAGCCCGTACGAGGCGTTCTCCACGTTGCAGCCGCCGAACCTGCGGCCATCGCGGGCAAGCACCGCGGCCCCGACGTGGAAGCCTGAATAAGGCGCGTAGGCGTGCTCGCGCGCGGCGCGTGCCAGCGCGAGCAGGTCGTCCAGGGCGAGGGGGCTTGCAGGCATCGTGATCTCCGGGATGACCCCGGCGGCGCATGCGGCGTGGCCCGGCGGACCAGCTTACTCTTGCCCGCACGCCCGGATCAAAGCCGACTGCCGCTAAGATGGCCGGAACATTCCACGGGGGTTGCGCCATGCCTGTCACCATTGCCGCCTTGCGAGAGACCGCCGCCGGCGAGCGGCGCGTGGCGATCACGCCGGAGATGGCGAAGAAGCTGCATGGCAAGGGGCTGCGCGTGCTGCTGGAGCACGACGCCGGGCGCGAGGCGGGCTTTCCCGACGCGGCCTATGCCGAGGCGGAGTTTGCCGATGCCGCCGGCGTGCTGGCGCAAGCGGACCTGCTGGCCTGCGTGTTGCCGCCCGAGGACGCGGTGTTCTCCCGCCTGCGCGAGGGCAGCGTGGTGGTCGGCCAGTTGCGCCCTTACGGCGCGGCCGGGCGCCTCGCCGCGCTGGTCGCACGCAAGCTGACGGCGTTTTCGCTGGAGCTGCTGCCGCGCACCACGCGCGCGCAGGCGATGGACGTGCTGAGTTCGCAGGCGGCGGTAGCCGGTTACCGCGCCATGCTGATCGCGGCCGAGGCCTCGCCGAAGTTCTTCCCGATGCTGACCACCGCGGCCGGCACCATCCGCCCCTCGAAGGTGCTGGTGATCGGCGCCGGCGTGGCCGGCTTGCAGGCGATCGCCACCGCACGCCGGCTGGGCGCGCAGATCGAGGGCTACGACGTGCGCCCGGAAACGCGCGAGCAGGTGGAGTCGCTGGGCGCGAAGTTCCTCGACCTTGGCGTCAGCGCCGCCGGCAGCGGCGGCTATGCGCGCGAGCTGTCGGCCGAGGAGCGCGCCGCCCAGCAGCAGGCGCTGGGCAACCACCTCAAGTCATTCGACGTGGCGGTGAGCACCGCGGCGGTACCCGGGCGCCCGGCGCCCAAGATCCTCACCGCCGTGATGGTCGAGGGCATGAAGCCCGGCGCCCTGATCGTCGACCTCGCCGCCGAGGGCGGCGGCAACTGCGAGCTGACCCGTCCCGGCGAGCGGATCGAGCATGGTGGCGTGACCATCATCGGGCCGCTGAACCTGCCGGCCGGCGCGCCGCTGCACGCTTCGGAGATGTATGCGCGCAACGTGTACAACTTCGTCGAATTGCTGCTCCACGACGGCGCGCTGAAACCCGATTTCGACGACGAGCTGGTCGGCAAGAGCTGCCTGGCGCACGCCGGAGAGAGCCGCTTCCAGGGCTGATGGCCGCCGTCATCCGCGGCCCGGCGCGAGTTACCGGGGCGGATGCCCGTTACCGCGGTCGCGGTCGTGCTGCTGGATCCGCTGCTGGCGCTGCTCGGGCGACAGCTGGCGCCATTCGCGTTTCAGCTGCTCGCGCCGCGCCGGCGGCAACTGCTGGAAACGCTCGAAACTGCGGTGCACGCGCATGCGTTGCTCCGGCGACATCTCGCGGAACTTGTGCTCGTTGGCCCGGGCCTCGCGACGCTGCTCCGGCGTCATCTGCTGCCAGTGCACGATGCGTTGGCGGATCTCCTCGCGGCGCGCGGGCGGCAGGGTCGACCAGTGCTGCGCCCGCTGCAGCAGATGGGCCTGCTTGCCTGGTGGCAGGCGGTCCCACTCGCCCTGGAGCGGCGCCAGCATCTCGCGTTGCGCCGGCGGCACGCGGGACCAGGGCGTCGGGGCCTGCGCTGCGCTGCGCGCCGATGGTGGCGCGGATTGCGCGTGCGCCGGCGTGGCCACGCCGGTGATCAGCGTGGCAAGCAGCAGCGACAGCAGGGCGGGCAAGGTCTTGTTCATGGCTCAGCGTTTGGACGAATGCCGGTCGCTGGCGGCGAGCCAGGCGTAGAAATCGAGGTTCTGGTACAGGCCCGGGTCGACCTGCTCGGCGTCGGGCGGCAGTTCGCTGTCCGCATCCAGCGCGGCGCTGGGCGCGGAGTTGCCCGCCGCCGGGGCCGGCGCGTGCGGCAGGGGCCGCCACACCATCATCAGGGCCAGCGCCATCGCGGCCAGCGCGCCGGAGGGGATCAGCCAGCGGGTCGCCTGGCGCAGCGGCATCGCCGACGGCTGCAGCGCCTCGCGGCGGGCGGCACGCAGCCGCGCGGCGGTCGCCGTATCCACGTGATGCGCTGCTTCGCGCCACAGCTCGCGCGCGCGTTGTTCGATCGGTTCATGTCCGGACGGGTTCATCGCCAATCCTCCAGTTGGTCGCGTAGTTGATGCATGGCGCGCGACAGGTGGGTTTTCACGCTGCCCTCGCCACAACCCATGGCGCGCGCGGTTTCCGCCACGTCCAGCCCTTCCAGCATGCGCAGGATGAAGGCCTCGCGCTGGCGGTTGGGCAGCTGCCGCACCGCCGCGGCCATGTCGGCGTACGACTGGGCGTCATGCAGCCGGCCCAGCGGGTCCTTGCCCGGGTCGGCAGGTTCCCACACGGGCAGCTCGTCGCCGTCATCGTCGTGTCCGCCGCCCAGCCAGCCGACCACGATCGAGCGTACCTTGCGCCGGCGCTGCAGGTCGACGATGCGCCGGCGCAGGATGCCCCAGAACAGCGGCGCCCATTCCGCGGCGGGCTTGTCCCGGTAATGCCGCACCAGCCGCAGCATGGCGTCCTGCACGGCGTCCATGGCGTCTTCCCGATGGCGCAATTGCAACTCCGCCATGCGGAACGCACGGCGTTCCACCTCGGCCAGGAACGCATCCAGCGTGGCCGGCACGGCGCGCGCTCCGGGGCCGTCCTCGGCCAGGAGGTCGGCCTCGAGCATGCCGGTGGCGGCATTCACGGCCGACACTCCGCTGCCTTCGGTTGTGCCATCGGCGGGCTCCATCGGTGGTTCCTGCCTGTTCAACGCGGAAGGCCCGCCAGGGTTGACCGCCTGCGCGGGCCGCCGGGCGCCGCGCGTCGGCCGAGGCCTCGACCTCGACGCGCGCCGGGCTTCCCGTATGATGCGGGTTCGGATGCATCCTGGCGGGCGGCTCTCACGGGGGATGGGCTCATGATCGACGGTTTCCTTGCACTGTACATCTTCATGCTGGCCGCCTTTACCGGCTATGAAATCATCGCGCGGGTGCCGGTGATCCTGCACACGCCGCTGATGTCGGGCTCCAACTTCGTGCATGGCATCGTGCTGGTCGGGGCGATGATCGCGCTGGGCCACGCCAATACGCCTTTCGAGATCGCGATCGGCTTCATCGGCGTGCTGCTGGGTGCCGGCAACGCCGCCGGCGGCTACGTGGTGACCGAGCGGATGCTGGAGATGTTCAAGTCCAGCAAGCCGGGCGCCGACAAGGGGGCCAGGTGATGAGCTGGCTGCCCATCCTCATCAAGGCCTGCTATTTCCTCGCCGCGCTGCTGTTCATCCTGGGCCTGAAGCGCATGAGCTCGCCGCGCACGGCGCGCGGCGGCATCGTGTGGGCGGGCTACGGCATGGTGCTGGCGGTGCTGGCCACGTTCTTCCTGCCGGACATGCACAACCGCGGACTGATCGTCGCCGCGGTGCTGATCGGCGTCGCCGCCGCGTGGTGGACCGGCCGGCGCGTGGCGATGACCGCGATGCCGCAGATGGTGGCGCTGTACAACGGCATGGGTGGCGGCGCGGCGGCGGCGATCGGCGCGGTGGAGCTGATCGGCTACGCGCGTTCGTCCGGCCTGTTGCACGCGGTACCGGACACCTCGCCGCTGCGGCCCGAAGCCTGGGCGGTGAACGGCCTGCCGCCGGCGCTGTCGCCGACCGAGCTGGCGCTGGGCGTGCTCGGTGCGCTGATCGGTGCGGTGAGTTTCTCCGGCTCGATGATCGCTTTCGCCAAGCTGCAGGGCTGGATGGACAAGCGCTTCGTGTTCCCCGGCCAGCGCGCGGTGAATCTGCTGCTGCTGGCCGCGGCGGTGGTCGTCGGCGTGCTGCTCGCCAGCGGTCACGCCAGCCCGGCGCTGATCGCGGCGTTCTTCGTGCTGGCGCTGGCGTTCGGCCTGATGATGACGCTGCCGATCGGTGGCGCCGACATGCCGGTGGTGATCTCGCTGTACAACGCGTTCACCGGCCTGGCGGTGTCGTTCGAGGGTTTCGTGCTGGGCAACGAGGCGATGATCATCGCCGGCATGGTGGTCGGCGCGGCCGGCACCTTGCTGACCCAGCTGATGGCCAAGGCGATGAACCGCTCGATCGGCAATGTGCTGTTCGGCAGCTTCGGCGCGGCGGGCACCGCGGCGCAGGCGATCGAGGGCGCGCAGAAGCCGATCGACGCCGCCGACGCGGCGGTGATGATGGCCTATGCCGAGCGCGTGGCGATCGTGCCCGGCTACGGCCTGGCGGTGGCGCAGGCGCAGCACAAGGTGTGGGAGTTCGCCCAGCTGCTGATCAAGCGCGGGGTGAAGGTGAAGTTCGCGATCCACCCGGTGGCCGGGCGCATGCCCGGGCACATGAACGTGCTGCTGGCCGAGGCCGGCGTGCCGTACGACCTGATCGCCGACATGGACGACATCAACCCGGAATTCGCCACCACCGACGTGGCGCTGGTGATCGGCGCCAACGACGTGGTCAATCCGGTGGCCAGGACCGACCCGGCCTCGCCGATCTACGGCATGCCGATCCTCGACGTGGTGAACGCGAAGCAGGTGATCGTGATCAAGCGCGGCAAGGGCACCGGCTTCGCCGGCATCGAGAACGCGCTGTTCTACGCCGACAACACGCGCATGCTGTACGGCGACGGCCAGGCTGCGGTGGGCGAACTGGTCAACGAGGTGAAGGCGATCGACGGCTGAAACCGTCGCGTTCGTAGCCGGGTCGTTCCATGCCGGCAACGTCCGCCGTAGGGCGGGCACTGCCCGCCGTTGTCGGATAACGGATCAACCCGGCGGGCGGTGCCCGCCCTACGCGCTTGCGGCGACAAGCGCGAATTGCCGCAGGAGCTGCGCTCCTACACGTTCTTTTGGGGCGGTGGTAGGACTTGGCGCCGCTTGCGCGAGGCCAGCCACCCGGCCAGCAGCATGGCCAGCGCGGTCCAGACGAAATCGGCGGGGGTGAGGCCCATGCGCGCCAGTTGCCACAGCATGGCGAAGCCGGCGGTGCGCATCGCCTCGATCAGGTCCAGGCCCATGCTGCCGGCGACTTTCACGCCGGCGATCAGCAGGTTGACGTAGACGGCCGACAGCGCGGTGGCCCCGGCGGCCAGCAGCATCGCGCCGGTACCCGGCCGGCGCACGCCGGCGCGGATGACCCATGCGAGCGCGGCGCCGATCGGTACCGCCAGCCAGGGCAGGGGATGGCGCGAATACAGCGCCACCACCATCCATGCGGCGCCGGCGGCAAGTCCCAGCATGGCGGCGCTGAACAGTGCAAACAGCAGAGCCGGTGCGCTGCCCGCCCTCATCGGTGGCGCCCGGCCGGGTGGGTGCAATGCATGGCTTGGTCCGTCGGCAAAGCGCCCATCATACCGTGAGCCCCGCGCCGCGACGGTCGGCGAACGCCGCGCCATCTCCCGCCGGACTGATCTGGAACAAGCGGTCGCGCGCCGCGAGCGGCATAATGGACACTTTGGTAAGGCGTGTAGCCGTACCTGCGATACAGGAAAGTCGTCGGCATGAGTGGTTTCAGTTTGAGCAGCGAACCGGTCACCCTGGTGCGTGATTGCAGCGCGGTGATGGTGCCGCAGGGGGAGGTGGTGACCCTGCCTGCGGGCCAGATCGGCTACATCACCCAGGCCCTGGGCGGCAGTTTCACCGTGTATGTCGAGGGCAACCTGTTCCGCGTGGCCGGCGACGACGCCGACGCGCTGGGCAAGGAGCGGCCGGCGCCGATCGAGGTGCCGCCGGACGCCACCGACGCCGACGTCGAGAAGCTGGCGTGGGACCAGTTGCGCACCGTGTTCGACCCGGAGATCCCGGTCAACGTGGTCGATCTCGGGCTGGTCTACGACCTGAGCATGGAGCACGCCGAATCCGGCGAGCGCAAGGTCTACGTGAAACTCACCCTCACCGCGCCCGGTTGCGGCATGGGTGACATCCTGGTGGACGACGCGCGCACCAAGCTGGAGATGATTCCCACCATCACCGAGGCCGAAGTGGACCTGGTGTTCGACCCGCCGTGGAACCACTCGATGATGTCCGACGAAGCGAAGCTGGAAACCGGCATGCTCTGAACGGCGCACCGCCGTTCGAAATATTCTGCGCCGGGCAAACGGCCCGGAGGCACGTCGCGCCGTCATCGCCATGACACTTCTCGCCGACGTTCCCGCGCTCGGCGGGAACGTCGGCGGGCAAGGCCATTCCAGACTTTTCCAGGTGCATGCCGCGCGCTTCGCGCGTGGCGGCAACGCGCCCGTCGATGCGTGACCGCGATCACCCGGCGTAGGAAAAAGTCGGATTGTCACGGCATATCGCAAGTAATAACGTCGCCGAGTCCACCGACTGGGAGGCCGGGGGATGATCTCGTGGCGGCGTCCTCGTCGTCTTGCAGTTACGCGTCCGAGTGCTGTCCCTGCAGGGAACCTCAGGGGGAAGGCAGCCATCCGCGGACGTAGTTCGGGATCGCCGGACCGCTGACGAATATCAACGCCGTGTCTCGCACGGGAATTCTTGCATGGGGCTTTGCGGCCGCATCGGGCGCGTTTGTCCCCAATTCTTCCAGGAGCTCATCACATGCCCCATCCATTCCGCCTGAAATTGCTGGTGGCCGCCATCGGCATGGCCACCGCCACGGCAGCCACCGCCGCCAACACCAAAGCCCTGCACGCGCAAAACCTGGGCGCCGTGCCCGTCTCCTCGCTGGCTGCCCAGCTGAACCTGGGCCAGGACATGACGCTGGTGCCCCACGCCGCGGTGACGCTGGCCGGGCAGCACCGCGTGGTGCGCCAGCAGCAGATGTACCAGGGCGTGCCGGTGTACGGCCGCAGCATCGCCGTGGTGCAGGACGCCCAGGGCAATGCCTTGCGCGCCACCGGCGAACTGATGCAGCAGGGCCAGCAGCTGATCTCGGTGCGGCCCCGCCTGACGGCCTCGCGCGCGATCGCGGCGCTGAAGGCGCACGCGCACACGGTGCTGGTCGGCGGCGCCACGATGGAGAACGCGCGGGCCGACCTGTTCGTGTATCCGCAGGAAGGCACGGCGCCGCGGCTGGTCTACCGGGTTTCATACTTCGTCAACGGTGCCGCGCCGACGCGGCCCACCGCGATCATCGACGCCAACACCGGCGCGGTGATCAAGAGCTGGAACGGCCTCACTGATGCCTCGGCCAACGGCCCGGGCGGCAACCAGAAAACCGGCAAGTACAACTACGGCACCGACTTCGCCGCACTGGACGTAACCCAGTCCGGCAGCACCTGCACGCTGCAGAACAGCAACGTGAAAACCTACAACCTCAACCATGGCAGCAGCGGCGGCTCGGTGGTCAGCTTCACCTGTCCCACCAGCAACACCGACGCGATCAACGGCGCGTACTCGCCGGTCAACGACGCGCATCATTTCGGCGGCGTGGTGCATGACATGTACCAGTCCTACACCGGCGCGCCGCCGCTGAGCATCCAGCTGCTGATGAAGGTGCACTACCGTTCCAACTACGAGAACGCGTTCTGGGACGGCTCGGCGATGTACTTCGGCGATGGCGCCAGCACGTTCTATCCGCTGGTGTCGCTGGATGTGACCAGCCACGAGATCAGCCACGGCTACACCGAGCAGAACTCCGGCCTGGAGTACAGCGGCCAGTCCGGCGGCATGAACGAGTCCTACTCCGACATCGCCGGCGAGGCGGCCGAGTACTTCGACCGCGGTTCGGCCGATTTCCTGGTCGGCGCGGACATCGTCAAGGCCAGCGCGGGCATCGGTGAGGCGCTGCGCTACATGTGCAATCCGTCGCAGGACGGCGGCTCGATCGACAACGCCTCGCAGTACTACTCCGGGCTGGACGTGCACTACTCCAGCGGCGTGTACAACAAGTCCTTCTGCGTGCTGGCCAAGACCAGCGGCTGGGACGTGAAGAAGGCGTTCCAGGTCTACGCGCTGGCCAACAAGGTGTACTGGACGGCCACCTCGACCTTCAACTCCGGTGCCTGCGGCGTGGAATCGGCCGCGACCGACCTGGGCTACGACAAGAACGCGGTGATCGCCGCGTTCAGCAGCGTGGGCGTGACCTGCCCGGGCAGCGGTGGCGGCGGCGGTGGCGGCACCACCGAACTGCAGAACAACGTCGGAGTCACTGGCGTGTCGGGCGCCTCCGGTGCCGACAACGACTTCTTCATCACCGTGCCGAGCGGCGCCAGCAACCTGGTGATGTCGATTTCCGGCGGCAGCGGCGACGCCGACCTGTACACCAAGTTCGGCAGCGCGCCGACCACCAGCAGCTACGACTGCCGCCCGTACAAGAGCGGCAACTCCGAGAGCTGCAGCGTGGCCTCGCCTGCCGCGGGCAAGTACTACATCAAGGTGCACGGCTACTCGTCGTACTCGGGCGTCACCGTCAAGGCGTCCTACTCGACCGGTGGCGGTGGTGGCGGTGATACCGGCGGCCTGCAGAACGGCGTGCCGGTGACCGGCCTCTCCGGCGCGAAGAACTCGAAGACCTACTTCACCGTCACCGTGCCGGCGGGCAGCGCGCTCACCATCGCCACCTCCGGTGGCAGCGGCGACGTGGACCTCTACGTCAAGCAGGGTTCGCAGCCCACCACCAGCAGCTACGACTGCCGGCCCTACAAGTCGGGCAACAACGAGACCTGCTCCGGCAGCAACGAGTCGGGCACGTACTACATCATGCTCAATGGCTATCGCGCGTATTCCGGCGTGACGCTGAAGGCCAGCTGGTAATCCCCCAGGCGGGCCAGGGATGGTCCGTCGCCGTACCCATGGAGCGGTACCCGCAAGGCAGGTCCGGGCGAATCGTCCGGGCCTGTCTTGTTTCGATCCGGTGATGCGGTCCCGCGCAATCCGGCGCGATGGCTATACTGCCAGCGCCGACGGTATGGTTCGTCCCCGGGACGGATGCTGCGAAGGGGGACTGCCGGATGAAGTACCTGCATGTCGAGTTCCAATGCCTTGCCCTCCGCGGCGCTTGCGCCGCGGCCGCGTCTTGCGCCGTCCGGTCTGCCCTGCGGCATGATTTGACGGATCATCGGGCATGGACCTTGCGAAGCGCATGATCACCAAGCGACACCGCTGCAGCGGCTGGCCGGCGACACTGCTCGCGGCCCTGCTGGCAGCGAGCCTCGCCGGTTGCGGCTCGCTGCGCGGCTATTCGTCGGTGGTGGTCACGCCGGCCGCCGCGCCGGTATCGGAGGCGGCGGCTGCCCCGCCGACCTTGCCTGCGGGCTCGTCGCTGGCGGCGATCATCCAACGGCAACTTCAGACCGGCCACTACGCCGAGGGCGAGCAGGCGCTGCGCCAGTACCTCAGGCAGCACCCCGGCGACCGCGCCGCACAGGGCATGTTGCGCCAGCTCACCGCCGATCCCGAGCGCTGGCTCGGCAGTCGCTCGCGGGCGCACGTCGCGCAGCCCGGCGAGTCATGGAGCACGCTGGCCGATCGCTATCTGGGCGATGCGAACCTTTTCCTGATCCTGGCCCGCTACAACCACTCGACCAACCCCTCGCTGCTGCGCGCCGGCGAGACCTTGCGCATCCCGCTGTCGGCGCGGGGCGCGTCGCCGGCAACCGAAGCGGCGACGACTGATGCGCCACCCGCCACGCCGGCTCCGATCCCGGAATCGACGGTGGCCAGGGCGCGCCGGCTGCAGGACGAGAGCGTCTCCCTGCTCGACCACGGCCAGGCGCAGCAGGCGCTTTCCCGCATGGACGAGGCGCTGAGGGTCGATCCGCGGCTGCGTCCGACCGGCGCCGAGGCGGCGAGTCTGCGCAGCCGCCTGCTGGACTCCTATCACGAGCAGGCCGTGGTGCTGTACCGCGACCAGCAGCTGGACAAGGCCATCGCCTTGTGGAACCGCGTGCTGGCGATCGCGCCGGACTACGAGCCGGCGGTCGCCTATCGGGCGCGCGCGCTGGAGCTCAAGCAGCGGCTCAAGCAGTACTGAACCTACACCCGCAGGAGCCTGTTCGTGGGCGATGCTCGTGCGTCCTGCCCTCGCGAACTCCCGATTCCGAATCCCGGTCAGAGCATCGCCCGCGCGCGGGTTCCTACGGGGCGGCGTGTCGTCGTTGTGCTCTTGCTCTCGCCAACTCCCGCTCTTGAGTCACGGTTCAAGAGCGTTGCTCGCGAGCGGACTCCTGCGGGGCTGGGTGAGGCGCGCCCTCGGCGGCTATCGTCGACATGATGTGCGTCGGGCGGGAGACGTCTTCCTCGCCCATCGCTGCCGCGGATTCGCCGGCGCGACGCTGGCGGGTCTGCAGGGTGCTGTTCATCAGGTTGAAGGTGGCGAACAGGCGCCCGAACTCGTCCCGGCGTGCCAGCCGGATGCGATGGGCGAAGTCGCCGCGGGCCACCCGCAGCAGGGCGTCGCCGAGCAGGTTCAGCATCATCAGCGGCCGGCGGAACAGCCAGTACGCGGCACCGACCACGGCCGCCAGGGTCAGCGCCAGCACCAGCGCGATCACCGCCAGCGTGGTCTTCTGCGCGGCGCGAAGCTCCGCGTTGCTGACGCCCAGGCGCAGCTCGCCGATCGTCTTGGTCTGGTAGTGGATCGGCACGTCGAACAGCAGCATGTCGCCTTGCCCCTGCGCGGCGAGCAGCTTGCGGCCGATCTCGCCCTGCCGGGTGCTGGCGATGACCTCGCCGCTGCGGTCGGCGATCGCCAGGTAGTGGATCTGCCGGTTGCGCGAGATGTCAGTCACCAGCGCGCGGGTGGCGGCGTGGTCGCCGAGCAGCAGGTTCTCGGCCGATTCGCCGGCGATCATGCGCCCCATCGAGCTGCCGAAATCCAGCGCCAGGCCGGTCACCGCGGCGTGCTGCTTGGCGTAGATCGCGGCCAGGCCGAGCACCAGCACCAGGCTCAGGATCGCGCCGAGGCTGCTGGCCCAGCGCAGCCGCAGGGAAATGATGCGCTTGGCCAGCGGCTTCTCGCGCTCGCGTTCGTATTCGCGTGCTGCCAGGCGCAGGTCGTCGATGATCTCCGCGCCGCGCTGGTAGCGCGATTCCGCGGCCGGGGCCAGCAGGGTGCGCGCAATGCTGATCAACATCGACGGCGTGGCCGGGTCGCGCGGTCGGATCGCCGGCAGCGGCGAGCGCAACCGCTTGCGGATCAGCTGCTGCACGTTGCCGGTTTCCGGCCACGGCAGCTTGCCGGTGAGCAGCCAGTACAGCACCACGCCGAGCGAGAACAGGTCGCTGCGCGCATCGCTGCGTTCGCCGCGCAGGCGCTCCGGCGCCATATAGGCCGGCGTGCCGCCGATTTCCGCCGGCCGCCGCAGCGCATCGCGCGGCGAGGCGCGCCGTTCGGCGATGCCGAAATCGCTGATCTTGGCGTAGCCCCAGCCGTCGGCCAGCATGATGTTCTCGGGCTTGATGTCGTGATGCAGCACGCCGCGGGCATGCGCGTAGTCCAGCGCGGCCGCGAGCTGGCCGACCAGGTCGATGATCGCCGGCAGGGGAGGGAACCCCTCGCGGCTGACCTTGCCGGCGAGCGTCTCGCCCGGCAGCCGCTCCATCGCGATGTACGAGCGGCCGTCGTCGGTCTCGCCGACGTCGAAGATGGTGACGATGTGCGGGTGGGTCAGATGACCGGCAGCACGTGCCTCCACCAGGAAGCGGCTGCGGTAGGCGGGGTCGGCGGCGACCTGCTGGTGCAGGCACTTGATCGCCACCTTGCGCTCGATGTCCGGATCGAAGCCGGCATAGACCACCGCCATCGCGCCTTCGCCGAGGACGCCCTCGATGCGGTAGCGGCCGACTTTGGCCGGCGCGGCGTCCGCGCTCACGGCGACCGGAGCCACCACCACGCCGCGGCCCCGGCCATGGCCAACAGCACGACGGCGGCGCCGACCCAGCGCCACGGCGCGCGTTCCGGCCGGCCATGCTCGCGGGTGAGGAACACGAACTCCGCCTGGCCGAGGCGGATGTGGTCGCCATGGCGCAGGGCCACCTCGTGGATGCGCCTGTCGTTGACGAAGGTGCCGTTGGTGGAGAGCGTGTTCATGATGATGCAGCGGTCATGCTGATGGGTGATCCATGCATGGCAGCCGGACACGCTCATGTCGTCGACCACGATGTCGTTGTCGAGCCGGCGACCGATCGCCTGCCGTCCCGGCCGGATGACGAAGCGTCGGCCCTCGATGCCGGGGCTGCTGCCCTCCAGCACCGGCGCGTGCACGGTGACGGTGTCGTCCACCCCGTCGGCGGCATCGCTGGCGTACTGCCGCAAAGCCTCGGTCGAAAAGAAGCGGGTGCCCTGCGGCCCCGAAGATCGTTCGCCGGAACGACGAAACGGTGCTGGCGTGCTGTCGCTCATTGAAACCCCGGATTCCCCATCCTGGGGGCACTATAGCCAGCCGCGGGGGCCGCGATCGTGATGGCCGCCCCAATGGCGGGTCACCGCCCGCGGCGCGCGGGCGAACAGGCGATCAGGCCGGCCGGGTTTCCTCGAAGCGGTTTTCCGCGCGGTTCTTGCGCACCCGCGCCGGATCCCACACGCGGCCGTTCATGGTGATGTAGACGCCTTCCGGCAAGGTCTGCACGGCAGCCACCGCGCAACCGACGTTGAACACCGCGTCTGAACCCTGGAAGCGGGCGGGGTTCAGCGCGCCGGTGAGCACGATCACCTTGCCCTTCACCTGCGCCAGCTCGCGCGCGGTCTCCACCATGGTGTCGGTGCCGTGGGTAACCAGCACGTGGCGGTGCGGCTGCGCCTCGATGGTGGAGCGGATCAGCGCGCGATCCTCGTCGGTGATGTGCAGGCTGTCCTTGCGCAGGATCGGGATCACGTCGAAATCGAAGGCCACGCCGAGATGGCCGAGAATCTCCCCGATCTGCGGCGAGCCGATCTTGTAATCCGACTTGTCGTCGAAGTAGACCTTGTCGATGGTGCCGCCAGTGGTGACGATGGTCAGGTGCTGCATGTCGGTGCGCCAGGGAGGGAATCGGCGCATTTTAGCCCGCGCCGGCCAGGCGCGCCCGCGCGCACAGGGTGCGCTCCCACGGCGAGGCGCTTCAGGGTAGGGCGGGCATTGCCCGCCGCTTTGGTGCCTCCGCGCGGCGCCCGCCCTGCGTCAGCTCAGCAGCGACGCGGTGTTGCCGGCATCGGGCGCGACCAGCCGGTCGAGGCCGCGGCCGACGAAGCGGTGCAAGGCTGCGGCCGGGCGCGGCTCGCCGCGACCTTTCGACCACGTGGCCTGCCGTGCCAGCAGCGCGGCGGCGGCGCAGCGCGCCAGGGTGAAGGCGAGACCGCGCGCGCCGGCTTCCAGCGTGTCGCGCGCGGACGCGTGCTGGTCGAGCCAGCGCGCGGCGGCGTCCAGCGTCTGCCGGATCGCGCTGGCCGCGTGCATGTCGTCGTTGCCGTCCAGCCAGCGGCCGGTCGCATGGCGCAGGGCGCCGAGGCTGTCGCCGGCCAGCGCGCGCAGGCTGTCCAGCGAAAGGACATTCGTGGTGCCTTCCCAGATCGCGTAGACCTGCGCGTCGCGCAGCAGCTGCGGCAAGCCGGTGTCCTCGATGTAGCCGGCGCCGCCGAAACACTCCAGCGTTTCGGAACAGATTTTCACCGCCAGCTTGCCCGTCCACAGCTTGGCCAGCGGCGTGAGCAGGCGCAGCACCGCGGCTTCTTCCGCGCTGGCCGCACCGTGCTCGACGCGGCCGAGCAGGTGGGCGACCTCGAAGGCCAGCGCGAATGCGGCCTCGAAATCCGCCTGCATGTCGGCCAGCGTCTGCGCATGCAGCGGCTGCTCGATCAACGGACGGCCAAACGCGCGGCGGCGGGTAGCGAAATCCCGCGCCAGGCTGATCGCGCGAGCCATGCTGGCCACCGCGCAGATCGCGTTCCAGCTGCGGGTGACATTGAGCATCGGCGCCACCTGGCGCACGCCGTGGGCCAGCTCGCCCAGCGGCCAGGCGGGCAGGCCGTCGAGATGGATTTCCGCGGTGGGCAGTTCCTGCGTGCCCAGCTTGTCCTTCAGGCGGTCGATGACCAGCTCGGGCTTGCGCTGTTCGCCGTCCATCGTCTCGACGTAGAACAGCGCCAGCGCGCCGGTGCCACCGCCGGCGCCTTCCGGTCGCGCCAGCGCCAGCGCCGCTTCGCCGACCACCGCCGAGCTGAACCACTTGCGGCCGTACAAGCGCCATTGGCCGTCTGCGTCCTGGCGCGCGATTGTCTCGGTATTGCCCACGTCGGAGCCGCCGGTGGTCTCGGTCATCCACTGGCCGCTGAGCCAGAACGTGGCCGGGTCGCGGCTGAGGAAATGCGGCAGCACGCGCGCGATCAGTTCGCGGTTGCCGGAGGCCTTGATCGCGGTGGCTGCGCCGTCGGTCATCGCCAGCGGGCAGGTGTAGAACTCGCTGGCCAGGTGGTACAGGTAGACGCGGGCGAACTCTTCCAGCCGTGCGTGCTCGCTGTCCGCGTGACCGGCGGCGAGCACCGCATGCCGCGTCGTCAGCGCCGCGCCTTCCTGCCACGCCGGCGTCAACTCGATGCGATCCACCCGCCGTCCCCACGCATCCCACTGGGTCAGCACCGGCTTGCGCCGCGTCGTGGTGCAGGCGCGCTGCCACGCCATCAACGCGTAGTCGCCCAGTGCGTCGAGATCGGCATCCAGCGCCGCGCGCCGCTCGGCCGGCAGCGCACGATCGAGCAGGGCCAGCAGCGAGCGGTCGCCGCGATACGGGTGCGGCAGTTGCGGTGGATTCTGCAGGAAGGCCATGGCACGCTCCGTCCAGAGTCGAGGTGTCGAGTATAGGCACGCGGGCATTCGGCGCGCGGCGCTGGCATCATCGAAAGCCATTCCCCGGCGCAGGCGCCTTCCATGCGATTTTCCGAAGCGATGCAGACGGTCACCCGCCACGGCGATGGCTGGCAGGCCACGGTCAGCGAGGACTGGCTGCAGGGGCGCAGCGCCTTCGGCGGCCTGCAGGCGGCGCTGGCCCTGCGTGCGATGCGCGAGTTGGTGCCGGCGGACATGCCGCTGCGCACCCTGCAGGTGACGTTCATCGCGCCGGTGCCGGCCGGCAGCGTGGCCATCCGCGCGCGGCTGCTGCGCGCCGGGCACAGCGTGATCCAGGTCGAGGCCAGCCTGTGCGACGGCGAGCAGACGCTGTGCCGGCTGCTCGGCGTATTCGGCAGCGCGCGCCCCTCGGCGTTGGACTTCCAGCCCGAACAACCGCCCGTCGTGGTGGCGACGCCGCAGGAACTGCGCTACGTCGAAGGCCGCATGCCCGCCTTCACCCAGCACTTCCGCGCCAGCTGGCTGCGCGGCGACCTGCCGTTCAGCGGCGGCCGCCAGCGCGACAGCGTGCTGCAGCTTTCCCTGCGCGACGACGGCCCGCCCGACGAAACCCACGTGCTCGCCTTCGCCGACTTCATCCCGCCGATCGCCCTGTCGATGTTCGCCGCGCCCACCCCCGGCAGCTCGCTCACCTGGATGCTCGAACTGCTGCGCGACCGCTACGACGACCTTGGCCTGGACGACTGGCGCGTCGATGCCGAACTGATCGCCGCCCGCGACGGCTACACCAACCAGAACGTGGTGCTGTGGGGGCCGCGTGGGGAGCCGGTGGCGCTGAGTCGGCAGAGCATGGTGGTGTTTGGGTGAGACGGGGGTGTTTCGTGTACGGCGTTCGCGTCGTGATCATGCGCGTGGAAACACGGCGGGATTAGGCGGCGGGATTAGGCTGCTCCAAACGCCGCAGCTTGTTGATTTGTGTAGGCTTGGACCCCGTCTCGTACGGCGACGAGCACGGGATAGGCTGCAGGGTTACACTTCACTTCGAAATCTACATAGCGTTAGCCACCACAGGGGAACCGTAGTGCATGGATGAAAAGGTAATCATCGCACTCGTTGCCGCGTCCTCGGCCGTTGTAGGCGGTCTCATCAGCGCGGTGCTCGGCCCGGTCATCAAACACCACCTGGAGCAATCGGCCGCTGAAAGAGACCGGAAGCGCGCGCAAGTTCAAGCGTGGCGAGACATGGTTCTCTACATCGAGCGCAATTCAAACGGTCAAGTCAATGTTGGGCCAGACATTCAAGTGCACCAAGATTTTCTTACTCTTGAGCCATACCTTAGCGACGAGGCGCGTCGGTCCATCTACTCACAAAACATGACTATCATCGTTGGGTCTTCGTTTCCAAAGCAGTTACGCGATCTAACGGCGGAAATATCACGCATTGAAAAGCAATGGGGTCTACGCAAGTAGTGGCTAACATCTCGGTCAAGCGGACGCAAATCCCGCTACGCGGTCTTTGCGCCGCTTACCTCGGGCGTTAGGGCGCACACCAATGGTCACTCGGTCCATGGATGAAGTACGTAGTGATTACATCTCCGCGATGGGAGAAGAGCTTGGGGCCAGCTTCTACGAGCTGTACCGAAAGCTCGTGGAACTTCACGTTCTTTGGCAACAGTACCGCCAGCTATTCGGTGACGACCCTGCCACGGTCCACCTCCTTAATCGGACCTCTGGCCTCTTCTTCAAAATCGTTCAAGACGAACTGTGGGACAGCGTTTTATTGGGTGTCTCTCGGATGACGGATCCGCCAACCACAGGCAAGAAGAAGAATCTCACGATCCAGTCTCTACCTCTGCTGATCTCCGATACAAAGTTGCAGGGCGAGGTGCAGGAACTCTGTGACAAAGCACTGGTTGCAGCGGAGTTTGCCCGCGAGCATCGAAACAAGCGCATCGCGCATCAGGATCACGACTACCTCAGCAACCGCAATTCCGATCCCCTGAGCGGCATTAGCAGGACCTTGGTAGAGGAGATGCTCGCTGCACTAAGAGCCGTCTTGAATCGGCTGGATCTGCATTTTCGAGACAGCACCGTCATGTACGAAGACTTCGTGGATGAGAGCGGAGCAAGGCTCCTAGTCCACAAACTGAGAAAGCTGGAGCGACTCTAAATAAAGGGTCAGGTTCATTATTTGCATCTGGAAAATTAGCCCGCCCCCTTGGCTGCCCTTCTTTCCCGGTCGCGGGCTTGGCTGAGCTACCATCCGCGCACATGGACATCCGGCCCGACGATCTCACCGCGCCTGCCGTCGTCGACCTGCTGCGCGAGCATCTGCAGGGCGTGGCGCTGCACTCGCCGCCGGAGAGCATCCATGCGCTTGATGTCGACGCACTGCGCCGTCCGGAAATCAGCTTCTGGACGGCGTGGCAGCATGGCGAACTGCTGGGTTGCGGTGCGCTGAAGCGGCTCGACGCGCAGCAGGCGGAGGTCAAGTCGATGCGCACCGCCGCACGCCACCTGCGCAAGGGCGTCGCCGCGGCGCTGCTGCAGCACATCGTGGACGAGGCGCGGCAGCGCGGTTGTCGTCGGCTCTTCCTGGAAACCGGCTCGACCGCGGCGTTCGTGCCCGCCCACCGCCTGTACGCCAGCTTCGGTTTCGTTCGCTGCGAGCCGTTTGCGGATTACGTCGCCGATCCATACAGCGTGTTCATGAGTCGCGAGCTGTAGTGGTCGCGGGATCACCGGTGCCAGCCATCCTCGACAACATCTTCTGGCATGCGCTCAGCGGGCCGCAGGCGGGCTTTGCCCAGGGTGCGGGCGGTGCGCGGCGGTTCGCGCCGGGGTTCTCGCCGATCCTCGGCTTTGCCGATCCGGCCGAACCGGCATTCGGCGAACTGCAGCCGTTCTGCGCGTCGGGCGAATCGTTCTACACCGATGGCTGGTCGGGGCCGGCGCCGGTCGGGTGGAGCATCGAACTGGAATCGACCATGTTCAAGATGCGCTGGGCCGGCGAGCTGCCCGCGCGGGACGATGCGCCGGAGGCGTTGCCGCTGGAGCCGCAGCATGCGGAGCAGGCCATGGCACTGGCGGCGCTGACCAAGCCAGGGCCGTTCGGCCCCCGCACGCTGGAGCTGGGCGACTACTTCGGCGTGTTCGACGGCGCGCGGCTGATCGCCATGGCCGGCGAGCGTGCCTTCGCTGGCGGCTGGCGCGAGGTGAGTGGCATCTGTACCCATCCCGACGCGCAGGGGCACGGGCTGGCCCGCCAGCTCACGGCCAGGCTGATCCGACGCCAGCTGCTGCGTGGCGAAACGCCGTTCCTGCACGTGATGCGCGCCAACGAAGGGGCCCGCGCGCTGTATCGGCGCATGGGCTTCGTCGATTACCGCGAATCGGTGGTGCGGGTGATCCGGCGCGCGTGAGGATCAGCGCGGCACGCGGCGCCGCTTGACGCCGGCGCCAAGTACGGCGATCAGGCCCACTGTCAGCACGATCTCCGCCCGTGCCAGCGCGCGTTCGTCGAGTGGAGCGGGGTGATGTTCATGCAAGTGGCAACCATTGCTCCCCGGTCCGGTTGCTGCCGCCAGTCGCGGGCTCAGGCATCAGGTGCGTGCACTTGTCTCTGGACAACAAGCTGCAAGACGTCGCCGGCGCCCGGATGCTTTGCGCTTACTGCTGCGAATGAACCAGCCTGTCGTACGGGGGAAGGTTGCTGCTGGCCAGTTCTTCGGCTTCATAGGCGATGCGCAGGGTGTCGGCGGCCCGCGTGTAGCCCATCAGCAGATCCTCCTGGCCACTCACATCATCGTCTTCACCCGCCTCGTCGATCTGTGCCTCCAAGGCGTGGATCTGCGCCTGCACTGCCTGCACCGCCATCAGCAGGGTTTGACCGTCAATATCAGCCATGATTTTCACTCATCGATGGAATACGAAATCAGGCGAGCTCTACCGATCGGACGACGGCGTTGCGTGCCAGGTTGTCCAACGCGCCCTTGAACGCATCGATACGCAGCGATTTGGCCGCACATTCAATCTGATAATGGTTGGCCTTGAAGCGCTGGTTGTAGCCGGTCTCGCGGATGATCAGTGAGGCTGGGATTACCGTGCCGGCGGGAATCTCGAAGGAAAGCCAGCTCTTGCCCTTGAATACGCTTTTCACGTCGAACAGCGAGGTGCCGCCAGCAGACTTTACCCAGTCCTGCCCGAGACTGTCTCGAAACAGCACCACGTCCGCCTGCCGCACTGACCCGCCAGGCAACGTCCGTGCATAAAAATCAGGATAGAGCACACCCGGGGCGGGATCGTCGTCGATTATCGTCCCGTCGGAAAATTCCTCTTTGCGCACGGATCGCCAGAGTGCTTTGTCCGTAGTAGCCATGACGTCCATCCTTTCGCGTCGGCCCGAGCGGGCAGTATGCAAGAAAAGAACGATGGCCGTACACGAGCTTCGTCGACTACCGTGAATCGGTGGTGCGGGTGATCCGGCGCCGGTGAGGATCAGCGCGGCGCGCTGCGCCGCTTGACGCCCGCGCCCAGCACGGCGATCAGGCCGACCGTCACCACGATCTCCGCCCACGCCAGCACGCGTTCGCCCGGCGCGCTCCACGCCTCGGCCACGCCGTGGCAGAAATAGAACAGGCTGAGGATGCCGACCCAGAGCAGGGCGCGGCGCACGTTGCGGATCGCGAACAAGGGCAGCAGCAGGGGCACCACGGTGACGCCGAGCACCAGCCAGGCCGGCAGCGTGCGCGCAGGGAACAGCCAGCCGTGCCAAGCCAGTTGCAGCAGCACCAGCAGCGCCCAGGCGAGCATGCCGACGCGGTAGACCGGCGCGATCGTCGTGGTGGTCGGTGGCTTCATGCCCGCTCCGCCAGTCGGCGCGCCACGTCGGCGAGGCGCCGGCCCAGCGCGCGTGCGAGTTCGCGTTCGTGTTCGCTGATCGGCTGGTCGGCCTTGGCGCCGGCGACGTGGCTGGCACCGTAGGGTGTGCCGCCGGTGCGGGTAATGCTCAGCGTGGCTTCGGTGAACGGGATGCCTACCAGCAGCATGCCGTGATGCAGCAGCGGGATGGCCATGCTGAGCAGGGTGGATTCCTGGCCGCCGTGCATGGTGCCGGTGGAGGTGAACAACGCCGCCGGCTTGCCCTCCAGCGCGCCGCTGGCCCATTCGGCGCCGGTGGTGTCGAGGAAGTGCTTCATCGGCGCGGCCATGTTGCCGAAACGGGTGGGGCTGCCCATCGCAAGGCCCACGCAATCGACGAGGTCCTGCTTGTCGACATAGGGTGCGCCGTCGGCGGGTTCGGGCGGCTGCGCCACTTCGGTCACCGGCGCCACCGGCGGCACCTGGCGCAGGCGCGCGCCCATGCCGGGCACCTCCTCGACGCCGCGGGCGATCAGGCGCGCCAGCTGGGCGGTGTTGCCGTTGCGGCTGTAGTACAGCACCAGGATTTCTCGGTTCATGCGGCGGGTCCACGCGTTGAGGCATTCACGGGCAATGGGCTAGTGTACCGGCCGACACGACGACGATTGGCCCGGCATGTTGCCGCGGCCGCCCGAGGATACCGATGGACCGCCGCTTCGATCCCGATCGCATGCGCTATTTCCGCCGCTTCGTGTGGCAGCGCTTCATCGACGACAAGTGCTTCGAGACGGCCGGCGCGCTGTCCTACACCACACTGGTGTCGCTGGTGCCGCTGACGGTGGCGGTGCTGGCGATGTTCGCCGTGTTTCCGGTGTTCGCGGGCGCGCGCGACACGCTGATCAGTTTCGTCTTCAACAACTTCGTGCCGGCCGCCGGCGAGAAAGTGCAGGCGGCGCTGCAGAGTTTCGCCGACAACGCCAAGGGACTAACCGGCGTCAGCATCCTGGTAATGCTGTTCAGCGCGCTGTCGATGATGATCAGCATCGAGGACCGGCTGAACCGGATCTGGCGCGTGCACCAGGCGCGGCGCTGGAGTTCGCGCCTGCTGCTGTACTGGGCGGCGCTGACGCTGGGACCGATCCTGGTCGGCGGCGGCATCGCCACCACCTCGTACGTCACCGCGATGCCGTTCCTCAGCGTGGCGGCGGGGCAGATCCACTCCATCGGCGCCAGCCTGCTGGCGACGCTGCCGTTCGTGGTGACCTTCTGCACGTTGTGGCTGATGTACGCGGTGATTCCCAACACCCGCGTGTCACGGCGCGATGCGGCGATCGGCGCGCTGCTCGGCGCGGTGCTGTTCGAGATCGCGCGCTGGGGCTTCGGCCAGTTCGTGGGCCATGCGCAGACCTACCAGCAGATCTACGGCGTGCTGGCGACGATCCCCATCTTCCTGTTGTGGATCTACCTGTCGTGGGTGATCGTGATCCTGGCCGCCTCGGTGGCGGCGTCGATCTCCGCCTACGAGTACGTCCCGCCCGCCGAGACCCTGCCGGCAGGCGCCGAGTTCCTCGGTTTGCTGGTGGTGCTGGGGCTGTTCGTCGACGCGCAGCGCAAGGGCGCGTGCGTGGACGTGGCCGAGGCGAGGTTGTGCGCGCCGAGCCTCAGCGCGGGCGCGATCGCCGGCTATTTCGACGACCTGCAGGACGCCGACCTGATCCAGCGCGGCGAGGCGGGCGGCTGGCTGCTCAGCCGCAGCCTGGACAGCACCGACCTGCTGCGGCTGTATCGTTGCACCCATCACCGCCTGCCGCTGCAGCCGCACGAGGAAGCCGCGGCGATGAACGTGGCGCTGCCGGTTGAACTGCTGGCGCTGCTCGACGAGGTCGCGGCCGCGCTGCAGGCGAAGCTGGGCACCCGGCTCGACCGGATCTATCCCCCGGCTGCGGACCCCGCGGCCGATACCGAGGAACTCCCCGCATGACGCTGTTGAACCGCTTCGCCGCCATCGCCCTGGCGCTGGCCCTCGTTGCTCCTCTGCACGCGGCCATGCCCGCGCAGCCAACGCTCAAGGTCAGCACGCTCGATGGCAAGAGCTTCGACCTGGCCGCGCAGCGCGGCCACTGGGTCATCGTCAATTACTGGGCGACCTGGTGCGTGCCGTGCATCAAGGAGATGCCGGACATCTCGCATTTCGTCGCCGCGCACAAGAACGTGCGCGCGATCGGGCTGGCCTACGAGGACAGCGAGCCGGCCGACATCAAGGCGTTCCTGGCCAAACACCCGGTGGTCTACCCGATCGCCCAGGTCACCGTGGACAAGCCGCTGAAGGATTTCGACGCGCCGCGCGGCCTGCCGATGACCTACCTGATCGACCCGCAGGGCAAGGTGGCGCAGCGGAAGCTGGGGCCGGTGACGGAAGCCTTGCTCAAGCAGTGGATCGGGGCCGACTGATGCCGACGGCGCGGTTCATGGTCGAAGGCCGCGTGCAGGGCGTGTTCTATCGCGCCAGCACCCGCGAGCGGGCGCTGGCGCTGGGGCTCGCCGGGCACGCGAGGAACCTGGACGACGGACGCGTCGAAGTGCTGGCCAGCGGCAATGCCGAAGCGCTCGACGCGCTGGGGCGGTGGTTGTGGCAAGGTCCGCCAGCCGCCGCCGTGACCGCGGTCAGGCGCGAGGATCTTTCCGACCGGCAACTGCAGGGTTTCCACACCGCCTGAGGTCGCCGACCCATGCGGCGTGGCTGTTCCTGCGGATCGGATGGATTTCAGCGCGTAGGGCGGGCACTGCCCGCCGGCGGTTTCGAGGCACGACGATGGCGGGCCGAGCCCGCGCTACGAGGCGCCGCCGAGTGCCTGCAGCTGGTCGGCCTGGTGTTCGCGGGTGAGCGTATCGACCAGTTCGGTCAGGTCGCCCTGCATGACCTCGGGCAGGCGGTAAAGGGTGAGGTTGATGCGGTGGTCGGTGATCCGGCCCTGCGGGTAGTTGTAGGTGCGGATGCGCTGGCTGCGGTCGCCCGAACCGACCTGCAACCGGCGCTCCTGCGCCTGCGCGGCGGCCTGCTTGCCCTGCGCCTCGTCGAGCAGGCGCGCCTTCAGCAGGCTCATCGCGCGGGCCCGGTTCTTGTGCTGGCTGCGTTCTTCTTGGCACTCCACCACGGTGCCGGTGGGCAGGTGGGTGATGCGGATCGCCGAATCGGTCTTGTTGACGTGCTGGCCGCCCGCGCCGGAGGCGCGGAAGGTGTCCACCTTGAGGTCGGCCGGGTTGATCTCGATCTCGTCGATGTCGTCCAGTTCGGGCAGGATCGCCACCGTGGCGGCCGAGGTGTGGATGCGTCCCTGCGATTCGGTTTCCGGCACGCGCTGCACGCGGTGCGTGCCGGATTCGAACTTCAGTTGCGAATACGCGCCCTTGCCCTCGATGCGCGCCACGACCTCCTTGTAGCCGCCGTGTTCGCCTTCGTGTTCGCTGAGGATCTCCACGTGCCAGCGGCGGCTCTCGGCGTAGCGCAGATACATGCGCAGCAGGTCGCCGGCGAAGATCGCCGCCTCGTCGCCGCCGGTGCCGGCGCGCACCTCCAGGTACAGGTTGGCCTCGTCGCGTGGGTCCTTCGGCAGCAGCAGGAGTTGCAGCTCGCCGTCCAGATCCTGCAGGCGCCGCTCCAGCCGCGCCACGTCGTCGAGGGCCATCTCGCGCAGCTCGGGATCGTCCAGCATCGCACGCGATTCGGCCAGTTCGCGCTCGGCACGCTCGTGCTCGCGCAGCGAGGCGGCGACCGGTTCCAGCTGGGCGTATTCCTGCGACAGCTCGCGGAAGCGGGTGTTGTCGGCCAGCACCTCCGGCTGCGACAGCAGCAGGCCGATTTCCTGGTGGCGCTCGGCGAGTGCTTCGAGCTTGCGGCGGATCGAGGGGGTCATGCGTGGAGGTGTTCGCTTCTTTGTAGGAGCGCACCCTGTGCGCGATGGCGGTCTGGAGTCCGGCGAAAGCATTCGCGCACTTCGGTGCGCTCCTACATGTCCCCGTCCTGCTCGTCCAGGCCGTACAGCCGTCCCGCGGCGTGCAGCAGGTCGAGGTCGCCGCTGAGCGCCGCCTCGCGCAGGCGCGCGCTGGGATGGTGCAGCAGCTTGTTGGTCAGCGTGTTGGCGAGGAAGGCCAGCGCCTCGTCCGGCGACTTGCCGTGGGCGATCATCGCGCGCGCCTTGCCCAGCACCTCGTCGCGGTAGACCTCCGCGTGCTGGCGCATGTCCAGCGCGGGGTTCTTCAAGGTGAGCGCGCGGCGCCAGGCCATGTAACGGTCGACCTGCAGGTCGATGATGGCGTCCGCCTCGCGGGCGGCGGTCTCGCGCGAGCGGCGGTTGTCGTCGATCACCTGGCGCAGGTCGTCGATGCCGTAGAGATAGACGTCCGGCACTTCGGCGACGGATTCCTCGATGTCGCGCGGCACCGCGATGTCGACCATGAACATCGGCTTGCGCCGGCGGCTGGCCATCGCCTGCTCGACCATCGCGCGGGTGACGACCGGCTGCCGCGCCGCGGTGGAGGAGATCACGATGTCGGCCTCGGCCAGGTGCTGCGGCAGGTCGGCCAGCGCCACCGCGTAGCCGCCGTAGCGGCCGGCCAGGTCCTGCGCCGTCTCCAGCGTGCGGTTGGCCACGATCAGGCGGCGGGCGTGGCGCTCGGCCAGGTGGCGCGCGGCCAGCTCGATGGTGTCGCCGGCACCGATCAGCAGCACGCAGGCCTGTTCAAGGTCGGTGAAAACCTGCTCGGCCAGGCGCACCGCGGTGAATGCCACCGACACCGTGTGCGCGCCGATGCGGGTATCGGTGCGCACCCGCTTGGCCACCGCGAAGGTGTGCTGCAGCAGGCGATCCATCGGCGCCTTCAGCACATGGGCCTGGCGCGCCTGCTGGTAGGCGTCCTTCACCTGGCCCAGGATCTGCGGCTCGCCCAGCACCATCGAATCCAGCCCGGTGGCGACGCGGAACACGTGGCGCACGGCGTCGCGTTCCTCGTGGCGGTAGAGGAACTCATCGAGCTTGCCGGGGGTCAGGTGATGATGACGGTTCAACCACGCCTGCGGGATGTCCTGCGCACCCTCGGCCACGCCCACGTACAGCTCGGTGCGGTTGCAGGTGGACAGGATCATCGCCTCCTCGATGCCCGGCTCGCTGGCCAGTTCGCGCAGCGCCGCGCCGGCGGCGTCCTCATCGAACGCCACCTGCTCGCGCAGGCTGACCGGCGCGGTGAGGTGATTGAGCCCGAGGGCGATCAGTGGCATGGGACGGCAGGCATCTCGGCGGCAGGAATCTGGCGGCGTAGGCTAAGCTTGGCGCGGGTGCCGATCATCGCGGATACGGCTGCGGCGGGTCGTTTGACGGAGAACAGTGTGCGGAGCGGGTCGAGCAAGTTCAAGCAACTGCGGCATTTTACGGCACTGTCCGCATTGGCGCTCGCGCTGGGCGCCTGCACCACGGCACCGCTGCGCCCGCAGGCCGCGCCGACGCCGCAGCCGCTGGCGCGGATGGTGGTGGCCACGCCGGATGCCGACCACGACCTGCTGGCCCAGCTGATGGCCGGCGAAATGGCGTTGGGCCGCACCGACCTGGCCGCGGCCGCGTCGCACTACGGCAAGGCGATGGCGCTCAGCAACGATCCGGCGGTGGCCGAGCGGGCCGCGGAGCTCGCCATTGCCGTGCATCACGACGAGGCAGCCACCCGCGCGCTGGACCGTTGGCAGGCCTTGGGTGCCAAGCCCGCGCCGATGGCCCGCGCACGCGCCGAGCTGGCCCTGGACCAGGGCAACGCGGCCGAGGCCAAACGGCAGCTGGAGCGCCTGGTCGCCAGCGGCGACAAGGACGCCTGGCGCCAGTTCGGCCGTGTGCTGCTGGGCGCGCGCGACCAGGCACAGGCGGCGCGCCTGCTGGAAGCGCTGGCCGTGCCCGCGCGCCTGCCGGCTGATCCCAAGGCGTGGCTGGCGATGAGCGAGCTGGGCGACAAGCTGGGGCGCAAGGCCTATGCGCGGGAGATCGCCAACGCGGCGGCGGAGCGCTTCCACGACGCCGAGACCTACGCCTGGGCGGCGCAGATGAAGTTCAAGGACGGTGACCGCGACGGCGCGAAGGCGCTGCTGCGCAAGGCGCTCGACCAGGCCCCGTCCAACACGCGCCTGCGCCTGGCCTATGCCGGCATGCTCAGCGCGTCGGGCGACGACGCGGCCGCCAGCCGGCTGCTCGCGCACGGCACGCAGGATGCGGACATCTATGCCTTCCGCGCCGGGCTGGCCGCCCGCCACCAGGACAGCAAGGCACTGGCCACCCTGTACCGTGAACTGCAGCAGGCCTCGCCCGACGTGCGCACGCAGAGCAGCTACCTGCTGGGCCAGCTGGCCGAGATGCAGCACCGCGACGCCGAGGCGCTGGACTGGTACGACCAGGTGGGCGGGGACGATCCGCACGCGTTCGACGCGGCGGTGCGCAGCGCGCTGATCCTGCACACGCAGGGCAAGCATGAACAGGCCCACCAGTTGCTGGCCCAACTGGAGATCGATTACCTCGACCAGCCCGAGCAGCTGCGCCAGGCCTTGCAGGCCGATGCGGAGCTGTACCTGCGCGAACAGGACTACGCACAGGCCGAAGCCGCGTTCAGCCGGGCCCTGCAGGTGGTGCCCGACGACCCCGGCCTGCTCTATGGCAGGGGCCTGGCCTATGCCCAGGCCGGTCAGGTCGACCTGGCGGTGAAGGATTTCCAGCACCTGCTGAAGATCAAGCCCGGTGACGTCGATGCCAGCAACGCGCTGGGCTACACCCTGGCCGATGCCAACCGCGACCTCGCCGAGGCGAAGAAACTGCTGCAGGCCGCCCGCGCGGCGAAGCCCGACGACCCGGCGATCGCCGATTCGTGGGGCTGGCTGCAATATCGCCTCGGCCATCTGGAGCAGGCCGAGCAGACGCTGCGCGGCGCCTGGCTGGCGCGCAAGGACGCCGATGTCGGCGTGCACCTGGCCGAGGTGTTGTGGAAGCAGGGCCGTCGCCACGATGCGCAGAAAGTGTTCGATGAAGTGCGCAAGCTCGATCCGCACAGCAGCAGCCTGCGCGACGCGCTGAAGCGGTTGCAGCCGTGAGCCGCGCGTGGATGGGGCCGGCGGCGGGCCGTATCGTCGCCGTCATCCTGCCGCTGCTGGTCGCCTGCGCACCGGCGGTACGCATGCGCGGTGATGCCGGCCTGCTCGCCGCCCAGCGCGCGCGCGAACAGGCGCTGTCCGGCGCCGGCGACTGGTCGCTGCAGGGTCGGCTGGGCGTGTCGGACGGCCGTGACGGCGGCAGCGGCAGTTTCAGCTGGAGCCAGGACGGCGAGCGTTACGAGTTCGTGCTGCGCGCGCCGGTGACCGGCAAGAGCTTCCGGCTCAGCGGCGACGCCCACGATGCCCTGCTCGAAGGGCTGGATGGCGGCCCGCTGCGCGGCGCCGATGCGGAAGCGCTGATGCGCAAGGCGCTGGGCTGGGAGGTGCCGCTGCATGAATTGCGCGCCTGGGTGCTGGGCCTGCGCGCCGATGGCGGCCCGGCGGAGATCCGCTTCGGGGCGAACCGGTTGCCGTCGCTGCTGCAGCAGGATGGCTGGTCCATCGACTACCGCGCCTGGGACGAAACCCGCGATCCGCCGCTGCCGACCAAGGTCTACGCGGCACGGCCGCCCTACAAGGTGCGCCTGTCGATCGAATCCTGGCAGTTTCGGTAAGCGCCGCCGCTTGGGTTAGGCTTTGCGCCCTGCCGACGGTGCGCCTGCCCCCTCATGAACGTCCACATCGACCGCGCCCAGCCGGGCCAAGCCGCCGCCCTGTGCGCGATCGAGCGCAAGGCCTTGCAGCTGTTTCGCGGCCATCCGGCGTGGCCGGCCTATGCGGCGGTGTCGATGCCGGTCGAACTGCTGCGGCAGGGGATCGAGCGCGGCATGGTCTGGGTGGCGCGGGACGAGGTGGACGGGCCGGTCGGTTTCGTCTGGCTGTCCGAGGAGCCGGGCGACGGCGTGGTCGGCATCGCCGAAATCGACGTGCTGCCCGGGCATGGCCGGCGCGGCATCGGCACCGCGCTGCTCGAACACGCCTGCCAGTGGGCACGCGAGGCGGGCTATCGACGGGTGGATCTGGGCACCCTGGCCGACGTGCCGTGGAACGCGCCGTTCTATGCCCGGCATGGCTTCGTGGCAGTGGACAAGAATGATCCGGCGTTCGCCTACGCGCGCGAGCGCGATCGCGAGCACGGGTTTCCCGATGATCTGCGCGTGTTCATGAGCCGCCCGCTGGCCCAGCCCGGGCGCGGGGAGTGGACCGCCTGGCCGGCGCCGGCCAAGCTGAACCTGTTCCTGCGTATCACCGGCCGCCGCGCCGACGGCTACCACGAGCTGCAGACCGTGTTCCGGTTGCTGGACTGGGGCGACGAGATACGCCTGCGCGTGCGCGAGGACGATCAGGTCCGGCGCCTGCATGGCGCGCAGGGGGTGGCGGAAGCGGACGATCTGGTGGTGCGCGCGGCGCGCTTGCTGCAGCAGCACGCCGGCGCCGCGGGCGGGGTGGAGATCGCCGTCGGGAAGCGGATCCCGATGGGCGGCGGCCTGGGTGGCGGCAGTTCCGATGCGGCCACCGTGCTGGTGGCGCTGAACCATCTGTGGCAGCTGGGCCTGGACGAGGACACCCTGGCGGAACTGGGCGCGCGGCTCGGCGCCGACGTGCCGGTGTTCGTGCGCGGGCGTTCCGCCTGGGCCGAGGGCGTCGGCGAGCGGCTCAGCCCGATCCACCTGCCGCCGCGGCACTATGTGGTGCTCGATCCGGGCGAGCCGGTGCCGACCGCGGCGCTCTTTCAAGCGCCTGAATTGACACGAAATGCGCCGCAGGCGACAATTTCGTCCTTTGTTTCGGGCGAAACGGTCGAGAACGCCTTCGAACCCGTCGCGCGGGCGCGCTATCCGCGCGTGGCCGAGGCGCTGGAATGGCTGGGCGGCTTCGGCAAGGCCCGGCTTTCGGGCAGCGGCGGCTGCGTGTTCCTGGAGCTGCGCTCGCTCGCGCGGGCGCATGCCGTGGCCGAGCGTTGCCCGGCGGCATTCAGGGCATGCGTGGCGAGCGGCAAGGATGTCTCGCCGTTGCACGAGGCGCTCGCGCGGCAGCGCGCAAGTTGACGGATTCAGGCAAGGGCACGACCGAAAAACACCAGACACTGGGGCGTCGCCAAGCTGGTTAAGGCACGGGATTTTGATTCCCGCATTCGCAGGTTCGAATCCTGCCGCCCCAGCCACTTCACTGTTGGCCGAGTATCGAGGTAGCACCCGTGGACACGTCCACTCCCATGATGCTGTTCACCGGCAATGCGCATCACGCACTGGCCGAGGATGTCGCCCATCGACTGGGCGTGCCGCTCGGCAAGGCGCTGGTCGGCACGTTCAGCGACGGCGAGGTGCAGATCGAGATCGAGGAGAACGTGCGCCGGCAGGAAGTGTTCGTGATCCAGCCGACCGGTGCGCCCAGCGCGGTCAACCTGTTCGAGCTGCTGGCGCTCACCGATGCGCTCAAGCGCGCCTCGGCGGCCAGCGTCACCGCCGTGATCCCGTACTTCGGCTATGCCCGGCAGGATCGCCGGCCGCGTTCGGCGCGGGTGCCGATCACCGCCAAGCTGGCTGCCAGGATGATCGGCGCCGCGGGCGTGGACCGGGTGCTGACGGTGGACCTGCACGCCGACCAGATCCAGGGTTTCTTCGACATCCCGGTCGACAACGTGTACGCCTCGCCGGTGCTGCTGGCCGACATCTGGCGCAGCTACAGCATGGAGGACCTGATCGTGGTCAGCCCCGACGTGGGCGGCGTGGTGCGCGCCCGGGCGATCGCCAAGCGGCTGGACGATGCCGACCTGGCGATCATCGACAAGCGCCGTCCGCGCGCCAACGTCTCCACCGTGATGAACATCATCGGCGACGTGGAAGGCAAGACCTGCGTGATGGTCGACGACATCGTCGATACCGCCGGCACGCTGTGCGCGGCCGCTGCAGCTCTCAAGGAGCGCGGCGCCCGCAAGGTGGTGGCCTATTGCGTGCACCCGGTGCTGTCCGGCGCGGCGATCAGCAACATCGAAGGCTCCCAGCTGGACCGGCTGGTGGTCACCAACACCCTGCCGCTGCGGCCCGAGGTCCAGGCCTGCAGCAAGATCCGCCAGCTCTCGGTCGCCGAGCTGCTGGCCGAGACCATCCGCCGCATCGCCTTCGGCGAGTCGGTGAGTTCGTTGTACGTGGATTGAGAGCCGGGATTCGGGATTGGGGATTCGGGATTCGTCAGAGCTGAGGCTGGTGCTTTTGCGAATCTCCAATCCCGAATCCCGAATCCCGAAACACCAACTTCCCTGGTCGCGGGGAAGTTACCCAGCCGCCGCGAGGCGGCAAACCACACCCAAGGTAGTGAAACGAAATGACCCAGACTCATGAAATCAAGGCGCAGAGCCGCAAGGACGAGGGGAAAGGTGCGAGCCGCCGCCTGCGTCGTGCGAGCTTCGTGCCGGCCGTCGTCTACGGTGGCAACCAGCCGCCGGAGAGCATCCAGATCGAGCACAACACGATCCTGCTGGCCGCCAAGAACGAGTGGTTCTTCTCCTCGATCCTCGACCTCAACGTCGACGGCAAGGTGCAGAAGGTGCTGGTGCGCGACTGGCAGAAGCACCCGTTCAAGCAGCTGATGATGCACATGGACTTCATGCGCGTGAACGAGAAGGAAGCCATCCGCGTCGCCGTGCCGCTGCACTTCCTCAACAAGGAGAAGTCGCCGGCCGCCAAGACCTCCGGCGTGGTGATCTCGCACAACCTGATCGAAGTGGAAATCACCTGCCTGCCGAAGGACCTGCCCGCGTCGATCGAGCTGGACCTGGGCGACCTGAAGCCCGGCGACATCATCCACCTCTCGCAGCTCAAGCTGCCCAAGGGCGTGGAACTGGTCGCGGCGCATGGCGGCGAAGGCCATGACATCGCCGTGGTCACGGCCAACACCGTGCAGGAAGAAGCCGAGGCGGCGCCGGCCGAAGGCGAAGCCGCCCCCGCCGCGCCCGCCGCGGCTCCGGCACCGGCCAAGAAAGACGACAAGAAGTAAGTCGCGCCGGCCCGCGCTCCACCCGAGCGCGGGCCGTCACGGCTGCTTGTCTGCATGGCTGGCTTGCGCCTCATCGTCGGGCTGGGCAACCCCGGCGCCGAATACCTGCGAACCCGGCACAACGCCGGGTTCTGGCTGGTGGACGCCCTTGCCGGCGGCCAGGGCGAACGCTTTGCGTTCGATGGCAAGCTGCACGGCGACAGCTGCCGCGTGCGCCTTGGCGGCGAGCCGGTCTGGCTGCTCAAGCCCGCCACCTTCATGAACAAGAGCGGCATCGCCGTGGTTTCGGCGCTGCGCTACTACAAGATCGAACCCGAACAATGCCTGGTCGCGCATGACGACCTGGACCTGCCCCCCGGTACCGTGCGCCTGAAGTTCGATGGCGGCCACGGCGGCCAGAACGGCCTGCGCGACATCATGGGTCACCTGGGCCACGGCAAGTTCCACCGATTGCGCATCGGCATCGGCCACCCCGGTCATCGCGACCAGGTCACGCCGTGGGTGTTGGGCCGGCCCTCCGCCACGGACGAAACCGCCATCCTCGACGGCATCGGCCGCGCGCTGCACGTGCTGCCGCTGGCCGTGGACGGCCAGTTCGACAAGGCGATGCAGCAGCTACATACAAGCCGGGATTCGTGATTCGGGATTCGGGATTCGTCAAAAGCACGGCGGTCCCGCTCTTCCGAATCCCGAATCCCCAATCCTGAATCCCGGAGTAGATCCATGGGCATCAAATGCGGCATCGTCGGACTGCCCAACGTCGGCAAGTCCACCCTGTTCAACGCGCTGACCAAGGCGGGCATCGCCGCGGCGAACTTCCCGTTCTGCACGATCGAGCCGAACGTGGGCGTGGTGCCGGTGCCGGATCCGCGGCTGAATGCGCTGGCGGCGATCGTCAACCCGCAGAAGGTGATCCCCACCGCGGTGGAGTTCGTCGACATCGCCGGGCTGGTCGCCGGCGCGTCGAAGGGCGAGGGCCTGGGCAACAAGTTTCTGGCGCACATCCGCGAGGTCGACGCGATCGCCCACGTGGTGCGCTGTTTCGAGGGTGACGTGATCCACGTGGCCGGCAAGGTCGACCCGATCGCCGACATCGAGACCATCGACACCGAGCTGGCGCTGGCCGACCTGGAGTCGGTGGAGAAGGCGCTGAACCGCGCCGAGCGCGCGGCCAAGGCGAACGACAAGGAGGCGCTGGCGAAGAAGCCGGTGCTGCAGAAGCTCGCCGCCGCGCTCAACGAGGGCCGCTCCGCCCGCAGTGCCGGCCTGGACGAGGAGGAGCGCGCTCTCGTGCGCGACCTGTTCCTGCTCACCCTGAAGCCGCTGATGTACATCGCCAACGTGGCCGACGACGGCTTCGAGGACAATCCGTTGCTGGATGCGGTGCGCGAACGTGCCGCCACCGAGGGCGCCGAGGTGGTACCGGTGTGCGCGGCGATCGAGGAGGAACTGGCCCAGCTGGACGACGCCGACCGCGACGAGTTCCTCAAGGACATGGGGCTGGACGAGCCGGGCCTGAACCGGGTGATCCGCGCCGGCTACAAGCTGCTCGACCTGCAGACCTATTTCACCGCCGGGGTGAAGGAGGTGCGCGCGTGGCAGGTCCGGCGCGGCGCCACCGCACCGCAGGCCGCGGGCGTGATCCACAGCGATTTCGAAAAGGGTTTCATCCGCGCCGAAACCGTCTCCTACGACGATTTCATCCAGTACCAGGGCGAGGCCGGCGCCGCCGCGGCCGGCCGGCTGCGCAAGGAAGGCAAGGAATACATCGTCAAGGACGGCGACGTGCTGCACTTCCTGTTCAACGTCTGATCAACGTTTGACCATTTCAAGGAGACCGCCATGGACTTCTATGGCTCTCCAAAGACTGAAAAATCCTTTAATAATCATCACTAAACACGCATTCCGGGCAGGATGAATGCTCCACCGAGTGCTCTCGTCGATTGTTGCGTTCCGGAAAAATTGGGGGTAGATTTAGGGGTATCTCGAACATCTAGTGGGGGTATTTTCGTACCCCCAACGTGGAGGCGCAGATGCCAAAGGATCTCCTCACAGACGCAAAGCTCAGAGCGGTCAAACCTACAGAGAAGCCCTACAAGCTCAGCGATGGGGGCGGGCTCTTCCTTCTCGTGCAGCCTTCCGGTGGCAAGCTCTGGCGCTGGAAGTACCGCATCGACGGCAAGGAAAACCTGTTTGCGATCGGTCCCTACCCCACCGTCGGATTGGCCGAGGCCAGGGCCGCACGCGAAGCAGCGCGAGTGCTCGTCAAACAGGGCATCCATCCCGCCCACGACCGCAAGGAAGTCAAGAAGCGCAACGTAGAGGCGCTGGAAGAACGCAAGCGAGCCAAGGAAAGCTCGTTCGCCAAAGTCTCGGCCGCGTACCTGGCCGAAGTAAAGTCGAGCTATACCCCTGGTTCTTACCGCTCCAAGGAGGGTCGCATTCGCAAGTACCTCGCGCCCAAGCTGGATGCGCTGCCGATCAGTGAAATCGGCGTGAAGGAGATACGCCCCGTCCTCGAAGCCTGCAAGGCGCACGGCGCGTGGGCGGGGATTCACGTCAAAGGCGATCTGTCCGCAATTTTCGAGTTCGCGGTGGTTCGCGGGCTCGCCGAGTCCAACCCCGTGCCGACGCTCCGGGGCCTGCTCAAGATTCCATCGAGTCAGAGCAAGGCGGTCATGACGACCGAGCAGATCCGCGCGTTCTATCGCGGACTCCGCGCGTACCGTGGTTACCCCGAAACGGCTCTCTGCCTGCGGCTCATCGCACTGACGGCCTGTCGTCCCGGAGAAGCCGCGGACTCCGAATGGAGCGAGTTCGACTTCGAGGCCAAGCTCTGGCGCCGACCGGCCGAGAAGATGAAGGCAAGACGCGACCACGTCTTTCCGCTCTCGGAGGAGGCACTCAAGGTGCTCGAAGACCTGCGCCCGATCACCGAAGGAGGGCGTTACCTCTTTCCTCACCGAAGTGGAGAAGGCTTCGCGACACCCAATCGGCTGACGTATGCCATGCGCGACATGAACCTCGGCCCGCGGACGACCCCGCATTGCTGGAGAACCACGTTTTCCACCTGGGCGAACGAACAAGGGTTCCGCCCGGATGCGATCGAGCGTCAACTGGCTCACGTCGAGAGCAACAAGGTACGAGCCACCTACAACAAGGCCATCTTGTTGTCCCAACGCCGAGAGATGATGCAGGCGTGGGCGGACTACCTCACGGCCGCGGAAGATTCTGCCCTCGGCGCTACTGACCACGCAGCCAGGCCTGCCGCCTCCAAGAGCCGCGAGGGAAGCGAGCGTGCGGCGGATGTGGCCCTGACTTGAAGAGTCAGGGCTACTGCGAACGAGCACCAACCTCGTGCTCCTCGCTCACCAGCCGAAGATAGGGATTGTCGGCAGGCTGCTCGTCGAACAACTCGGCGGGATCGGACAACAGATAGCCATGCAACCGCCTGGACTTGCGAGGCCCCGTGACTTCGCAGGTCCAGATGTTCAGCCCGCTGCCTTGCTTGCGATGCAGACCCATCTTCTCGAAGCGCTTCTGTATCCACTGCCATTCCGGCAACTTGTCTTGCTTCGCGAAGGTCGTGATCCGCGGGTGCTCCTGCGCATAGCGCTGGAAGACTCCGGGGCTGACGAGGTACACCGTGCCGGCCAGGCTATGCACGAGGGCCTTGGCATCATTGATGATGATCTTGCGCGTCTGGATACCCTGGCGCAGCCAGGCCATGAAGTGCGTGCCGGAAGGTTCGACATGATGCGGAAACGGCGTGGGGCTTTCACGGGTCGGCGTCATGGATGTCGGTGACGCGGACTCGGGTTCAGCAATGGCGTGATGCCCAATGGGCGAAGCTGCGGGCGAGGACACCTCATCCAGCAGACCGAGCAGCGCATCCACGCCACCGCCAGCAGCTTCGGAGGCAACCGGCTTCGCGCATGCCGGGGCAACCTCTTCATCGGCCGCAGGACTGACTTCGTGCGCCATCAAGCGCGGTGACGTCGGTTCCTCTTGCTCGACTTGTACGCTGCCCGCGAAGGACGCCGGCCGATCGGCTGCGTCCCAGATCATTGCCGGCGACAGCTTCAGGAACGTGAAGCTGTGCGACCAGCCAGCATCACTGGTTACGGTCGCCTTCCAGATCGCCTTGCCGTCAGGGGTGACCTGGGCGATGCCATGGTCCTGCAGCACATCGAAGACGGCGGTGTTGGATGCAGGAATGCCTTCGACGCCCTGGGACAGCAGATGGGCGCGCAGCTTGTCGGAGACTGTCTTGGAGACCAGCCAGAGTGCGTCCTGCGTCAGCCAACCGTCCGAAGCCTGGGGCTGGTTCAGCTTGAACGCCTCTTTGACCAGGTAGCGCAGGCCGTCCAGCAGCTTGCGTTGCAGCGCGTGTTTCGGCGCTGTCAGGGCCTTCGTCGGATCGCCGCCGAGTTCTTGGGCAACCGAGGCCTGATCGGCCTGAACGACCAGCTCGCCGAGCGCGCCAGCGTGTTCGTACTGGCCTGCCAGAACGTACAGCAGCGCAGACCACAGCTCGGGAAAACTGCTGAGCCAGTCGAGGATCTCGCGATCGAGCAGCCGGGTATAGAGCAAGCCGGTCGCGGCGCCGTGCAGCCTGTACTCGCGATCCTTGCGGTAACGGAAGCGATACGGGCGACCCAGCGGCCCGTGCCAGGGGTGCCAGACGGCGCCGTTCGCGTATTCGACGTGCAGATCGACGGCGAGCTTGCCGATGTCGTGCAGCAGCGCGGCATAGGCCGTGCCGGCCGTCCAGGCCTCGGCCTGGGCGACCTGGGCCTCTGGCGAGTCACCGGCCGGCAGCAGGCGCGATTGCCTCAACTTCACCGCATACGCAACCACTTCCAGGCCGTGGTCGAGCATGCCGCCTGGGTAGGCATGATGATGACTCTCGGAAGCCGGGAAGTGCTGGACCAGATCGGCATAGCGTTCCAGTGGAGCGCGGTACAGCGTCGCGAACTGTGCACGCGAGAGCGACGTGCGTTGCCAGATGTGTTCCAGCAGCTTGCGCCGGCGAGGAGTCGCCAGCAGCACCGCGGCCGATTCCGGCCGCGTCAGTCCCGTCGGCATGTCGGCGGACGATGGACCCGGACCAGGCGGCAGCCTTTTGCGTTGGAACAGCGCGAACATGAAATACCTGCGGTGGTGGTGGGCGCGGGGCCTTTTCGCCTTTTCGGATAGGGCCTTTCCCCTTGGCTTCCCTTCCCTTGCCCCTTCCCGACCTTTCAGCCCTTGCCAGAGCCTTTTAGGTATAGGGCAGCCCGAGTGCGACCGACCACCATCAAAGGGGTGTCGGCCCGTTCCGCTTTGGTTGCGGAAGGCAGGCTGTGTCCCGTCCAGAATGCGCTGGATCACTTCGACGGAGGTTCGACACCATGCTGGACAGACGGGCACCCGGCGCCTTGGAGCAGGCCAGGATTGACAATGTAAGGAAATTTCCTTACTATCAGGGCATGAAGATCAGTGACAGGAGCCCGACCATGCCCAACGTCCAGGAACAAGCCACGCTCACGTCCAAGGGCCAGATCACACTGCCCAAGTTCGTCCGGCAGGCCCTGGGCGTGACCACCGGCGGCAAGGTGGCGTTCGAGCTGCGCGGCGGCGAGGTCGTCGTCACCCGAGCCGAGGCCGAGCACGAAGACCCGGCGATCGAAGCCTTCCTGGGACTGCTGGAAGCGGACATCCGCGACGGCAGGAACGTCCGGGCGCTACCGGAGGATCTCGCCCAGGCCATGCTCGCCAACGTCGGCCACGCCAACGACCTCGATGAGCCCATCGAGGGTGAAGTCGCGCTCTGATGCAGCGTCATGGGTGGGTGCTGCTGTTCCATGAGTGCATCGTGGAACAATTGCAGAAGCTGCACACGGCGGTCGAACGTGCACGGCGCAGCGATCCGGAAGGTTTCGAGCGCAACGCCAACGTCAAGCTGTTCCGGGCGCTGAGCCAACTGATTCTGGATACCGTGCCGAGCGATCCGGCGCGGGACGAGTACCGCCAGGGCAACACCCTGGGACCGGAGCATCGCCATTGGCGGCGCGCGAAGATCGGACGGCGGTTCCGCCTGTTCTTCCGCTACGACTCCAGAGCGAAGACCATCGTGTTCGCCTGGGTCAACGATGAGCAGACGTTGCGCTCGGCGGGCAGCAAGTCCGATCCCTACGCGGTGTTCGAGAAGATGCTCGAACGAGGAAACCCGCCGGACGATTGGACAAGCCTGGTTGCCGCGAGCCGGTCCGACTGGTCTACACAGGAGACGCGATAAACCCTCCATACGAGGTAAGAGCGATGAAAACGACACCCCGTACCACCAACGCAGAACGCGCCGGCAGATGGCTCGGCCGTGCGTGGCGGGGATTCGTTCGGCAAGAAGCCCGCGTAGTTCATTGGCTCACCGGCAAGGGGCTGCCGGCCGGCATGGCGCGGCTCCTGCTCTGGATCGTGAAGCTCGCCGTCTTCGCCGTGCTGTTGTATGTCGCGTTCTGGCTGGCCTTGTTGCTCTTGTTCGGTATCGTGGCGGCTTGGGTCGCGCGCAAGTCCGATTCGGATTGGGAGGATGAAAACAAGGCGGAATGGCGCGAAGGACATTCCGGTTTCGGCTTGTACGACAAGAACGAGTGGCGCCGCGACATGGGCGATCCCGACGACCCATAGTCGCAGATCGAGGGCGCCTTATTTGGCGGCCCCTTTCGATGCAACGGTCATGGCGAGACGTGAACCGCTCCCGCCTGCGGATTTCGCATCTCCGCTCGCGAGCGTGAGGCCGCCAAGGATGTTGCCCGCTCGAACTCCGGCCCAGGACAGAGCGATCACCCAAAATCCGGGCAAGACGATGAACATCATCGCCATCACGAAATTCAACAGCATGTCGCCGAAGGCGTTGTTCAGCCCCAGCAGCGGGTTGAAATTGCTGTGCGGTGAATGCCAGCCGTAGAGCGCGTTGAGGATGGTCGAATCGACCCAGCGCGCCAGTTGGAACCAGAAGTCGGTGAAAAACAGCGCGAACTGCACGCACGACGCCGTGACCAGCGTCCGCAGATCGTAGGTGCCGAAGACCAGCACCAATGGGATGCAGATCACCATCGCCATCTTCAGGAACGACAGGATCATGGGCAGCGACTGTCGCACCACGTCCATGGCCGGGAAGAAGCCGAGCGATCCCACCGTCAGACCCACATCCGACGCGGCGCGAGTCACGACATTGGGCAATGACCCGCCGATCTGCCCGCCGTAGTCGGTGTAGACCTGTCCCTGGTTCATGACCTGGCGCTGTGGCGAGGCGATCGCACGGATCACCGAGTCGTCGACCTGTGCCTGACTCAGAAATCCCGCCCATTGGGCGAAGCGGGACAGCAGGCTCGGATCGACCTGGGCGAGCAGGCGATCGCGCAGGCCTTCGCCGCCATCCAGCCACCATTGCCTGCAGTTCGGATAGCCACCGCCGTTGCCGACCTCGGCGAGCCCGGCGTCGCGCACGTCGTCATAGGGCCAGGCGGGACGCGGCGTGCTGGAGCGGTAGGTGTCATAGAAGCCGGGCGTATCCAGAAAGTAGCGCGAGCCGATCCAGGTCACGTCGTTCATATGCTCGTCACTGAGCGTCGGCCGGTTCATGAACAGCCTGGCGCGGGCCGGGCCGTAGCAGTCGTATGTGAAGTCGGCCACCTCCTGAGCCAGTACGGGATCGGCGATGCGTGTGCTGTCGATCTCCATGCGCATCTGTCGCAGGTCCGTGCCGCAGGGAATCGCCGCGACGGCGGCGCCGGTGACGGCCTTGGAGATCGAGTGCATGAAGAACCACCAGACCGGCACGTAGGCACTCTGATTGTTGAGCGTCGTGAACGACGCGGACCAGTTGGTCTCGGATGGCAGTGGCACGTTGACCTGGCACTGTGTCGAGCGCGTGCGATCGAACTGGATCGTGCTCAGATCGACCGGGATGAACGGAATACCGGCGAACATGATGACAACGATCGCCACCCACACGCGGTTCTCGATGCGCATGGACGAGAGCACGCCCTTGTTGCCTTCGTCCGCACCTTCCGCACGGGCCTTGAGCCATTCCTGAACGACGATGGCAAGAAACGGCAATGCGAAGATGCCCGTCGCGACCAGTACGTTCCAGATGCCGTTGTTGATGATCCAGGCAACCAGCGTCAGGTAATACTCAAGATAGTCCGTGGTGTAGAGGGTCATGACCGTCTTCCGCCATCGCTACGGCTGTCGCAACAGCACGCCGACTTCCAGCAGCGCGATCGCGGCGACCGCGCCGATCTCCGCACGCAGCAGCCGCTGATGCGTCTCGGCGGATGCGTCGCGCGCGCGCAGGCGGCGACGCATCCAGACCCATCCATAGACCGTGGCGCCATACAGGCACAGCCGCCAGACGAAGAAGTGGCCGGTGTGCGCGTCCAGCCATCGGTTCCAGCCGGCCACGTCGCCGGCGAGGCCGATGCCGACGAGGTTGACGCCCGCGGCCACGAGCACGAGCAACGCGATCCATCCGAGCGTTCGTCCGAACTGGCGGTTGAACAGCCATCTCATGGTGGGTCGCCGCCGCTCTATGGCCGCTGGATGGCATCGAGGCGATCACGCTCGGTGTCGCCCTGGAAAACGCCCCGCGAGCCAGCACTGCGCATGCCGTGGCGCTGGATGATCGCCATCGGCGAGTTGTTGGCCAGCTCCCGACGCAGTTCCAGTTCCGTCTTGAGGTTGTTGATCTCCTGTTCCAACAGGCTGCTCTCATGGGTGATGGCCTGCTGCGCGAGCTGGTTGGCGGCGACGTTCGGTTCCTTGCGGCCAGTGAGCAGCGTGCGCTGCAACAGCAGGGCTTTCTCCAACACGCTGGCCAATGCGACCTCGGAAGCCAATCGTCGCGCCAGGATGTCCTGGTCCGGTTCTTCGCGCAGCGCCTCGATGACGCCGCGCGTGATCGGCAGCGCGCTGCTGCCGGCCACTTCGAGGTTGGCGACGGTGGTCGGATTGGTTCCGTTCAGCAGGTTCCGAAGTGCTTCCAGCCTGGTCTCGAACTCCTCCTGGATCAACGGCGTCAGGCCGACTCCGGGAATGGTCTGCGTCTTGACGCAGCTCTCGCACGTGCGCTGTTCCTGCTCACCGAGCACGCGGATCGCCCAATCCGCTGCGGCCTGGGGCGATTGCCAGGTCTGGCAGCTCAGGCTATTGCCGCAGGTGGCACTGTCGATCGGCGAGGTATCGGTCGCGCCGCGACCGTTGAGCAGGTTGTAGCCGGCACGGGTCACGTCACCGACCACGCGGATGGGGTTCTGCCCAGCGCCGCCGGCGTTGCCTCCGCCGACCCAGGGCACGCCGTCGTTACCGCGGCTGGCTTCGGCCTGCTCGATGGCGGACACCGCGTCGGTGCTGGCTACCGCCTGCCTGAGCGCCATGCCCTCGGCCAACTGATTCCACCCGAGCTGACCACCGGCCATGTCGGCCATCCGCTCGGCGATCGCCCGGCAGGTCAGCTTCGAGCGATCGAAGTCGAGTCGCGCCTGCAAGATGCCGTTGGTCAACAGGTTGTACAGCCCCGGATCGGCACGCTGGATGATCAGCGCCGGCAGCGACGCCACGGCAGCCGTGGCATTCTGGATCACGTTGCTCATGATCGCTTGAAAGCCCTGCGTGATGCCGTTGAGCTGGTTCTGCAGCGTGGTGGTCAGGCTCATGTCGCCGCAGATCAAATTGCTGTTCCAGCCGATACCCACACCGATGGACTGCATCTGGCCGACCGGCCCCATCGACACCGCTCGTCCGCCGCCGATGCTGTAGAGCACGTCGTCGCCGATGACGCTGCCGCGGTGGTGTACCCCGTAGTCGTTCACGCTGGTCTGCGCCCACAGCGCACCGCTGCCAAAAGCCAGCAGACCGGCGAGAAGGATTCGGCACGCACGGGCCGCGACGATGTTCGAGCGAAATACCGGGGAGTTCATCGGCCGATCCTCAGTTGAATACGACACTGCCCAGGAACACCTGGCCACGCCGCTCGCAGCAGGAGTACGGACGCCAGAGCGCCCAGGCGTAGTCGCCTTGCTTGGCCTGGATGCGCACGTCGTTGTGCGGGAAGACCGCGCAGGACGACGACAACCGCGGTGTCAGCTCCTGCCATTTGCCGGTGGAAGCATCGCTCTCCATCAGGGCACCGGCCGGCCAGTAGCCAGCGCTCGCGTTGGCGAGCAGCGGTTGATAGACGTGAAGCTGGCCGCGTCGGGTCACGATGTCGCCGGCGCGCTGAGCGACGACGGCCGCGGCCTTGTAGTCGTCCACGTGATGCAGGAATCCGCCGCGCGGGTATACGTTCCCCCAGAGATTCAGTCCGAGGCGGGTGCCGATCTCACGCATGCCCGGAATCAGGGATTCGGGATAGACGGACTCGGGAATGTTGTAGCGCCAGGCCACCGTATCGAGCGTGCTCAGCAGATACGGGACAAATGCCGTACCCGCGCCAGCGCAGGTGTAGCCCAACTGACTGACGAACTCGCTGAAGATGGTGGCGCCTGGATGCCCGATCACATCGGCGTTCTTGAACTTGGCGAGGTTGTTCTCGTGCTCTTCGTTCGTCGTGCCGTCGCCGCCACCTCGGGCGGTGGGATTCGGCATGCTCATCGCGCGTACTTCGACCCAGGGGTTCTCGCCCGTGTTCGAGTAGCTGGAAACCACCGCGTCGGGGACGTAGTGCTCGACCCTGACCGAGGTTTCCAGCGAGCAGCCGGTGAGCGTGCAGCGCAGCCAGAAGCAAATGCCCCGCACCCGGTAGGCGATGCAGTCGAGCGACAGCGCCGAGCCAGCGATGGTTACGGTGTCGAGCGCGAATGCACTGACGGAAGTGCCCAGCAGCAGGGATGCGATGCCGGTGCGCCATGCGCGACGGGACAGCATCATGGTTGCGTCCTCCTGTATTCCTCTATGCGTGCAAGGGCGCGTGTCACGTCGCGCTCGCCATAGACGACGTAGCGTTGATCGACGACGACCGCGGGAATCTTGGTGATGCCGAGGCTCCAGGCATCGGCGACGCCCTGATAGGCGCTCGCCAGGTGGCGCTGCAGGTCGGCACCGCCTTCCTTCAGACGCTGCTGGACGATGGCGGCGGCTTGAGCCGGATCGGCAGGCAGGTTCGCGGCCAGCTCGGCTTCGATGCGGGAAGGAGCGTCCAACTCGACGACGCGCACGTCGGCCGGCGCCTCGACGGGGTTGTGCCGGTCGGTGAACACCCGGATGTCCGCCGCTATCGTATTGGTCGCCACCACGAGCCCGCAGAGCACGGCTGCCGGCCAATGCCGAAGGCGGCGCTGCCGACTCCCGACACGATCGGGGCACATAGACTGACTCCTCGGAGAGTGATACCCGTGGTAGTCGATCCGATCGGTCGGGTGCGCGCCATCAACAAAGCGATATGGCGTTCACCCTCTTTCTGGTCGTCCGGTCCAGGTACGGCCGGAACCGTCCATTCGTCCTCTCGAAGTCGTTGCTACCTGGGTGTGTCGCCGATGGATTCGGCGGGCATCTCCGCTGTCTCGGACGCAGGTTCAGCCGGCAAGGCGTCATCGTGCGACGCTGCGAGCAGATCGACCGCCGACAGCAGGGCGTCGCCTTCGATCGGCCCTGCCGGCAACAGCAGCGATCTGCCGGTGTGGTTGTCGATCAGGCGCAACGTGGGGGTCGCGACGATGTTGGTTAGAACCGCTTCCTCGGCCTGCGCACGGATCACGATGTCGGGCCGCGTGCTCGCCAGGCATTCGTGCAGGGCCGGTGTCGATCCGGGAAGCCGAGCATCGGCCGGCAAGCCCTGGCCGCCGCCGAGCGTATGTTGGTGAATCCAGTCGATGGCGTTCCAGAACGCGGTCGCACCCCCGACTTCTCCGGCGCACTCCGCCAGGCGCGCTCCGCGCGTCGCAGCGGGTTCGTGGATCGGCAGTGGCAGGTGATGCCATTGCCAGTTCACGTCCGCCTGGGTGTCGATCCATTGCTTCAGCACAGGGAAGTAGGCCTTGCAGTAAGGGCATTCGAGGTCGGCGTACTCGACCACCGTGAAGCGCGCGTCGCCGCGGCCGTAGCGCCACGGCGGCCCCGCCGATTCCGAAGTCTCCGCGACGAGCGACCTGTCGGCCTGTGGGCCGCGTCCGAGCGACCATGTGAGCACGACGAGCAGCACAGCGACGGCAGCCGCGATCGCCCAGGAGATTCGTCGTATCGCGCGCGGATGTCGCAGCGAGCCTCGCATGACGCTATGCCTCGGAGAGCGCATCGAGGGGCAGCGGTTCGATGCCACGTGCCCGGTCGATCGTCTCGGCCACCTTGAAGGCCGCCTCCAGTTCGCTGATGCCATACCTCTGCATCAACTGATAGCGTTCGGCTTTCTCCTCCGGTTCCGTCATCGCCATGGCGAGGTAGAGGCTGGGCGGCACGGCGCGGAACAGCACCTCCATCGACTTCGACAGGATCACACCTTCGGAGAACTTACCGGCTTCCTTGCGCGCCGAGAGCATCAAGGCCTTCTGCGCTGGCGTCAGCTCGCGGAACCTGGCGATCTTCTCCACCTCGTCCGGCGGCATGCTGAGACAAAGCCACCATTCGATCATGTTGAGCATGGGCTGGGCGGCGGCCGGCAGGTCGTCGATGTTCTGCGTCGCCAACCAGTACCACGCGCCAAGTTTTCTCCACATCTTGGTCGCCTTCACGACATAGGGCGCGAGCAAAGGGTTCTTGGTGATGATGTGCCCTTCGTCGGTGACGTTGATGATGGGACGGCCGAGAAACTGATCGCGCTCGGCGATGTTGTTGACGGTATTGATGAGCGAGGTGTAGGCGATCGAAAGCTGCGCGTTGTAGCCTTCGCGTGCGAAGGTCGCCAGATCGACGATGGTGATGTCCGCTTCGGGCCAGGGTGTGCCGGGGCGGTCGAACGTCTCTCCGTCGAGTCCTTGGCAGAACATATCCATCGCATCGGCCATCTCCAGAAGGCGCGCACGCCGTGCTTCCGGCAAGGATGGGTCGCGTGCGCGCTCGCGCAATGCGTCGCGCACGTCCCCGGTCAACACGGTGCGCTTCTCCGGGACGCAGCGATGCGCAGCATCGAGGATGCACTGGCGGATCAGGCTGCGGTCGGCGCGGGTCATGCGCGCCTCTTCCTTGTCTTCGCCGCCGGTAATCATCAGGCGGGCGGTGATCTCCAACTCGCCGAGCACGTCGCGCTGCTCGTCGACTTCCGCCGAGGCCTCCACGGATTCCGGATCGTCGTCCAACGCATCGGCATCCAAGGTTTGCACCTGGCCGGGGGTATCCACCAACCGCCACGCATCGGCGAACGGCGCCAGGCTCACGCCGGCGCCCGGCGCGAGCTTGACCCGATGCACGCTCAGGCCCAGCCGCGCGGCGAACTCGCCGAACAACCCGAACGAGTTCCCCGCTTCGACGATGAACAACCTGGGCCGGTAGATGGCCATGACCTGGTTGAGGATGTTGTTGAGCGTCGCACTCTTGCCGCTTCCCGTCGGCCCGAACAGGAAAAGATGGGCATTCATCTGCCGATCTTTCCGGTTCAAGGGATCGAAGGTGACGGCACCGCCGCCACGGTTGAAGAACGTGATACCGGGACGCGACGTACCCTGACTGCGCCCCCACACCGGCGCAAGGTTGGCGGCGTGCTGGACGAACATCAGTTGCGTGTACCACTGGCGCCGATCCTTCATCGGGTCATAGACGCAGGGCAACCAGCGCAGGTAGCTGTTGAGCGGCGCGACCTCGTCTTCCTCACGCACGGGCTGCAGGCCGGCGTTTAGCATGACGTTGGCGAGCTGCAAGCCGCGCGCGTCGAGTTCGGCCGGATCGCATCCACGCAAATAGAACGCCAGCGCACCGCGATAGAGCTTGTGTGCGCTGCCGATCAGCGAACGCGCGTGCTGCACGTCCTGGCGCGTCTGCTCGGATGCCAGCGTCTCGCCGACAGCCTTCTTGCTGAGGTAGTTCAGATGCGCTTCCAGCACGTCCTGCGGCATGGCGACCAGCGTGAGACACATCACCGTGTCCTCGGGCATCTGATCGAACAGCGCGTTGAAGGAATCGCCGCCCTTGCGCGTTTCGCCGGTCAGGTGTCCGGTCGTCGGCGGCGTGCGCAGCCGGTCGAGCACCATGACCCGGTGCGGCACGTCGTCGAAGAACCACAGGCCGTCCTCCACATCCGAGCGCGGCTGGCCGAAGAACAGGCGCTGCGAGAAATCCGTGCCACTGGCGAGTTCGATCTCGCCTTCTTCGGTTTCCTCGGGGTAGGCGGCCAAACGATAGAAACGCTCTCGATCTTCGGTCGTCGTGCCCAGCAAGCTCGGGTTCGGGTTGAACCAGCGCAGCAGCCAGGCATGGATGTCCGCCGCATCCAGGCGCCGCGCCTTGATGCCGGCATTGGCGAGGCCGCCGGTCAGCCGCTCGCAGACCGTCGTCAGGGCGTGTTCGGGCGATTGGCCACGGCGAGGCGAAGCGCCTGGCGCTCGCCGATAAACGACCATGCGCACACGCCGCGTCTGCCCGCGCCACGGCAGGCGGGTCACGGTCGTGTCCTCGAACAGGCCGCCCGGCTTCGCGATCGCTCGCAGATGGTGGGCGAAGAAGCGTAAATAGAAATCGGTAAACGCACTGCCCTGGGCGCGAGGCTGCACGTAGTTGCACAGCGTGCTCAGGTAGCTTTCCCAATCGGCTTCGTCCTGGGCATAGAGCTGTACCACCCAGGGTTGCTCGTCGAGTTCGTCGAAACTGTCCTGCAGCGCATTCTCCAGTGCATCGCGCGCCTGCCACAGCCAATGCGTTTCGCGGCCCTCGGTGCCGACGGGCGTCAACTCGAAGAAGGCGGCGACGGATTCGCCGTCTTCCAGCAGCATGCAGCCATGCTCCGGCAGGTATTCGACCCAGGGAAGGAAGTCCACGAACGAGGGAGCAACGTCATAGAGGGCCTGTTCGTCCGCCAGCGTCGCCCGCCTGCGTGTCGGGTCACGCGCCGCGCCCGGCTCGGGAATGCCGTGGCGATTCAGCTCGGCCACATGGCGCTCCCAGGCATCGGCGGGCAACGCATCGGACGGCGTGGCCGTCGGTTTTCCGCGCGACCACGGCAGAGGCAGCGACCAGGCCATTCAGTAGTCCTCCACCCGTTCTCCCGGCAGCGCGTACTGCACGCGCTGGTAGAGCGGGAAGACCGTGCTGTAGCCGGGTACGGGCACCGGATCAGTGCCGGCCAGATGGGGGAACACGTACATCACCAGGTCCGGGTTCGGCAGGCGATGGAACTGCCGGTAAATCTCGTTCTGAGCCGTGCGGGTGTAGCGGGCTTGCACGCCGGGCGCGGCCTGGACGTCCGCTTCGGTGATCGGACGGCGCAACGTCTGCCGGGCGTCCAGAAGTTCGCGCGAAGCCCGCCCGCCAGCGGCCGCGCCGCCCGTCTCCTGATTCCAGATGTCGAGCATGGTGTTGCCGCCGTGCGTGAGCAGCTTTTCCTTGTTGGTGGCGCAGCCGGCCAGAGCCGTGATCGCCACGACGACGAGGAGCTGTTCAGTCCAAGTCCGACACATGGGAACCTCCGAGGCGGTGATCGACCCGCCGGCCTTTGGGGTCGTAGTCGATGGTGAGTGGTTGCTCGATGTGCACGGCCACCTTGGCGCCGGGTTCGACGTAGACGGCGGCGAAGGCCTGGCCGTAGAGCTTGTTGACCCATTGCGACATCTCCTGCACGCCACCGGCCAAGATGCGCCCCATCGCTTCGTTGCCGGTGATGCCGACGGTGCCGAGCGAGCCGTCGCTACCGATGTAGGACATGCGCCCGCTGTCCGAATCAATCAGCGACGCCGCGCCTGCACCGGCCGCCGTGATCAAGGCTTGCGTGCCCAAGTACTGTTGCGCGTTGCTGCGCCGTTCGCCGCTGACGCACGGAATGCCGTAGGGGTCGCTGATCCAGCCGAGGCCGCCCTGGATGCCGGTGTCGTTGCGGTTGTTGCTGCCACCCGTTCGGCTGGTTTCCTCCGGCAGCGTGCGGATGGTGCCGTCCTCGAAGACGAAGGTGATGGACCGGATTTGTCCGCGCACGCAGGAGAGTGTCCAGTCGCCCGAGGCCGTACCGCTGACCACGGCACCGGCCACGTCCGGCAGGTCGATGCCGTTGGCCGTCAGATTGTCGGGGCCGATGACGACCTTGAAGGGGAACGGATCGTTCACGGTGCCGTCGATGGGCACGCGCCCGATGAGCGCCGTCATCGCGATCGACCCCATCAGGGTCGCGTTCGACGGCACGGTGTAGACCGCCCGCAACGGGGACGTGCCCACGGCACCGCCGGTGGCGCGGCCGAGCGTCTCGGCCGCCGCGTCGAAGGTCTGTTCGGCGGGGCCGAAATCGTTGGGGAAGCGGAAACCGCTGCCGGTGCCGCTCCGGGTGTCGCCAGGCCTGGCGTCGTCGGGCTCTATCCAGCGCACGCCGTCACGGTCGAAGCGCCGGCCGTCGCCTTCCTCCAGCCCCAGGCCGATCGGCAGATCGGCGTGACCGGCCCGGCCACTCAACCCTTCGAGCTGGCGCTGGAGATCCTGCAACAGGCCTTGTGCCTGCTGCCGCTCACTCGCCACCTGCTCGCGATCCCGGCGCAGTTGCGTCCGCTCCGTGTCCAGGACACTTTCGATGCGCTGGTCGATCGCTCGCTCGCGCTGCCGCAGCCGTTCGTTCTCGGTGCGCTGAGTGCGGTTGTCGGCGAGCGATGTCTGCAGTTCGGTGCGCAACTGCCGGACTTGGGCAACCAGGGTGGCCACAGTGTCGTGCGGCGTATCGCCCTCGATGCCGAGCGCCCGCATCTCGTCGGGCGTCAATTGGCTACCCACCTGGCGCGCCATCGAGGGTGCATTGGGGTCGCCTGAGAACAGCTTGATGCCGACGAAAACCAGAAGCAGCAGCATCGGCAGCATCAACCACTTGAGCAGACCGTTACTGCGCATCGTCCGCTCCTCGCACGCGGCCGGCCGCGCCGGATGGCGGCAGATCGAGCGCCGCATCGACCGGGCTGATGGTTGGCAACAGTGATTGCGCCAGGCCGCGTCCGCGTGTCACCAGGTAGACAACCGTGGTGTCGCGCGAATCGCCCGCCGGCCCCAGGTCGGGATGCTGAAACGTCGCGGCAACGAAGTCGCCTTGCAGAGCGCGGGGATCGAGGTCGATCCAGTACGTGGCGGTGTTGGTCAGCCGCACCGCCGTCACCCACTGATCCTCCAGGCGCCACGCTGCCAGCGCCCTGGCGCGCACCGGCAGCGTCGGCAATAGCGTGTCCAGCGCCAGATCGCGGCGCAGGCTCACGCGCGAGATGCCGTTCACCGGCTCGACGGTGCGCAGGGGCGCATACAGGCTCTGCGCGGCATAGCGCGTCAGCACCACGGGAACGGGCGTTTCCCTGGCCGGCTGAGGTGTCGCTGCGGGCATCGGGCGTTCCTCGCCGGTATCCCCGTAGCGCGTCGCGGGAGACTCCCCCGCGATGATGCGCACGGGTTCCAGCGGCGCTTCGCCTGGCTGCGCGGAAACGTCGAGCAGGATGAGCGCGCCGGTCTCGGCGTCTTGCAGTTGCAGGCGCGTCGGCTCGATGGGCTCGCTGGCGCGCAGGTAGATGGCGCCCCCCGCGCTCTGCACCCGCAGTCGATCTTCCAGCGACGCAGGCACACCGATCCGCACATTGCGGTCCACGAAGACCACGCGCTCGTGCCCCACCACCAGCGGAACAGCCAATGGCAACCGTTCCCAGCGCATGATTTCCACGGCATGGGCCGGGGCGAACAGGACCAGCGCGAGCGACGCCAGGGCGTGTCGTAGACGGCTCATGGCGTTTCTTCCTGTGGAGTCTCGATACGCTGCGGAGCGCCGTCGTAGCAGTCGATGACCAGACCGAAGGGATTGAGCACCGGATCGACGTCCACCCGCGCGACTTTGATGGGGTATCTCACGAACGCGCGTTTGACCTGTTCGGAGGCGTAATACTCGTCGGCGGTCACGTCGAGGGTCACCACCCAGTCGCGAGCGGAGATGGTGCGCACGCGAAGCGTCGGGTCGTCGCCGTAGCCCCGGCCCGGAATCTCGTAGATGCCGCGCACGCGCCGTCGCAGCTCGCCGGCGTTGCGGCGGAACTCGTAGTCTTGCTGCAAGAACGCCTGGCAGGCGGGCGTGAAGTAGTTCGATAGTGCGTGGAGATTGCGCGGATAGTCTTCCTCGCCGTTCGTCGGCCAGCGGTTGAGCTGCTGAAAGACGTAGAACGTGAAGGCGTAGACCGACTCCGGCGGCACGTCCCACCACTTGCGCACGCTGCCGGAGCGCAGGTCCGGTGGCACGTGGATGGTCAGGTCACGCGGCGCGGTCCACCAGCCGAAGCCCAACACCATGGCGATGAAAAACAGCGCACCGAACCCCATGCGCAAGGTTTTGATATGCGCCTGCAGGTGCGTGACCTCATGCTTGAAGCGGCTCATGACTTGCCCCTGCGCGTCGTCCAATGGCCGGATCGCGTGACCAGGGATTTACCGCCGACATAAGACGCGACAACGGGATGGCAACGCGCGAGCCGCCATTGAAGCTGTCGGTACAACCAGGTGTCGGGGCGCCCGCGTTTATGCCGCCGCAGCGCGCCGCCGCCGGCGAATACGCCGACGGCAATGGCCGCGACGATCAGTGTCGGCGCCATCGCGAACGTGGCGGTGATCCACGCCAACGGAATGCCCAGCGCCAATCCCACCGTGGCCGACAGCCCCGCGCAGATCCACAGTTCGTCGGCCGTCAGCCCGCGGACGACCACGGGCTGACGGTTCAGGTGATGCGGCAGGAAGGTGACAGCGCCGTCGCGCTGGGTGTCCTGGCCCCCGGACATACACCAGCCTCCTTACAGGATGCCGGTGGCGCGGGTGAGCAGCCAGATGCCCACGACCAGCAGAATCGCGCCGACCGCCACCGTGAGGCCGAATTGGCCCCAAGTCTTGCGCCCGGTGTGAATCTCCGCATAGGTGCTGTAAGCGTGGTAGCAGACGCCGACGAACATCACGGCAATGACGAGCAAGGCGATGAGCATCACGATGTCGTAGCCGTAGTTGCGCAGCGTCTCCATGATGCCGCTGCCGGTGCCGCGCGACGGGTCTTCGATGGTCGGCAGTTGGGCCTGTACGGCCGGTGGCAGGCTCGCCGCGGCCAGGGCGATCACGGGCAGGACGGTGCGGCGCGAGAAGTCGATGGAAGCAGAGCGGAATGTCATGGCGGTTTCCCCATTGAGTCAAGAGAGAAGGAAGAACGTCAGCACGAGGTACATCGCGATGAATCGCACCGCGACGCCCAGGAACTGGCGCTGTGACAGGTGTTCTTCGGCCCAGCCGACATAGGCGGTGCGTTGCGCCCACACGCCCCAGAGCAGCAGCACGACGAAGACGCCGCTCACGAGCACGACGGAAACATCCGAGGCACTGAAGCCGCCGTTGGCCTGGAAGGCGGCGAGCTGGTCGGCGGTCATGGGGCGTCCTCCTCCGTGGGCTCCTGGCGATAGCCGCCGAGCAGCGCCACGGGATCGCGCGGTTGCGCGCGCTGAGGGGTCAGGTAGTCCTGAATGCCGGCGCGGACGTGCTCGATGTCTTCACGCAGCCGCGCATAGTCGAAGTGGTAGCGCGAGCCGTCCGGCCGAGGCAGTGTCGCGCTGTGTTCGGCCAGGCGGTCGAGCATGTCGAGCTGGCGCACGAGGGCCGCGAGCTGTGCATGCTCGGAAGCGGCATCGGCGGCGAGTGCGGGTGCTGGGCCGACCAGCAGGCAGGCCAGCAGCAAGCCCGGCACGCGGCATCGCTTGGCGGTCGTCGTGGAAATCGAAGTCATCACGCCAGTCCGGGGTATGGATGGCGAAATGCTGCGGCGAGAGGGCGCGATCGGCCGCAAAGAATGGGAACCGGGCCGCGACCGGATTCCTCGTTCGATCCTCCCGGCAGATCACGTGTACTACCGGCCGACGGGGAGATTCGACGCCGTGGACCGAACGCGGCGGCTCATCGGTTCTCGGCTCCATCGGTGCCCATGAGATCATGGCAGATCGCTCGAAATCATGCCTAATCATGCTGGATCGGCTATGCAAGAAGGCCGATTCATGCCATCATGTGCGAATTGCCCGTACTTCGACCTCACGAAGGAAACCCATGTCTGATCGCTGGTTGTCGGTCGAAGAGATCGCTGAGCACCTGGGGGTGAGCAAAGACACCGTCTATGCGTGGATTCGCAGGCGTGAGATGCCGGCGCACCGCATCGGGCGGCTATGGAAGTTCAAGACGGCCGAGGTCGACGAGTGGGTGAAGTCGGGCGGTGCTACAGAAGACGAAGGGCGAAACAAGAAATGAACTGCAGGCGAGCACATGATCAAAGCTGCGGCGGGTAGTGTCATGACGAAGACTGTGCACTCAGTTCGACGCGCTGATTGCTCAATTATCGCGCTCGATAAGTTCATCCAGGCAACCCGAGACTCTGGATACAAAGGTACAGCGAGCGCGATCTCGGAACTCGTTGATAACTCCATCCAAGCGGGTTCCACCCGCATCGTGATCTCCATCGCGGTCACGGCTGGCGACGACGAGGAGAAGGTGATCGAGATTTCGGTACTGGATAACGGCTGCGGGATGGACTCGCTGACGCTGCGTCAGGCGCTTCGATTTGGCGGCAGCACACGGTTCGGGGATCGCCGAGGACTTGGGCGATACGGTATGGGCCTACCCAACGCGTCGTTAAGCCAGGCGCGGCGTGTCACCGTCTTCACATGGCAATCGGCGAAAGGCGCGTGTGCGCGTGGGGCTCCGCGCGTGTACTCATCGTATCTCGACGTCGACGAAATCGTACGCTGTGAGATGACCGAGATACCCGAACCGCAGGTGGTGAAGGTGCCGCCAAGCGGTTGCACTGGCACCTCTGGAACCCTTGTGTGCTGGTCGCAGTGCGACAGACTGGATAACCGTCGTGTTTCGACCATCGTACGTAAACTCGAGACCGAGTTGGGACGCCGGTTCCGGCACTTTATATGGAAGGGCCTTCGTATAACCATCAATGGCGATACACTCGACGCCTTCGACCCGCTCTACCTCCATCCAGATGCCGAGATCTCTGGTGCACAACTTTTCGGTGAAGAGATGCGTTTTGAGGTCCGCGCCGATCCGCTTGATTCGCGGAAGACCGGCTGGGTGAGCGTGCGTTTCACGGAGTTACCGGTCCACACATGGCACAAGCTCTCGAATAATGAGAAGCGCCGCATTGGCCTCTCTAAAGGCGCCGGAGTCTCTATCGTGCGCGCAGGGCGCGAGGTGGACTACGGCTGGTTCTTCATGGGTAGCAAGCACCGCGAGAACTACGACGACTGGTGGCGGTGCGAGATCCAATTCGATCCTATCCTCGATGAGGCTTTCGGCATCACACACACGAAGCAGCAGGCCCGACCTCAGGCGCACCTCATCGAGGCGCTTACACCGGACCTCGAAGCAACGGCGCGCGCGCTCAGCGGTCGCGCGCGCAAGGCGCACACTGCTGTGAAGGCACGCGAACGGTTCTCAGAGGCGGAGCGCATTGCCAATGAGCGGGACCATCTCCTGCGTCCCCTCCCGCGCAGCGCCGACCCTATGGCAAAAGCGCTAATGCGTGAGTTAGAGAAGAGCCACCCGTCGTTGCGAGACCGAGTCGACGAGACGGACCGCTATAGCATCATCGAGCACTCGGTAAAGGACACGTCGTTCTTCACCCTCGCGCAAGACGGAGATCGGCTCGTACTCGTACTCAACCCAGATCACCCTTTTTACCGTGAGATCTACAAGCCGCTCTCGGAGGGTGAGGTACCGCGCGATCCGCAACTTCGCGCCAAACTCGAGTTGCTCCTTCTTGCGGCTGCGCGGAGCGAAGCGGCTGCGCGCGGAAAGGCCCCCGCCCTCGCCGAGCATCGGCTCGAGTGGAGTAACACACTGGCCGCGTTCCTAAACGATAAATGACCAAGGTGCCCGACATTACCTGGATTACGTTGCAGCCGCCGTTCTCGAACAAGGCGTCACGGGACGCCTTTGTGGAACACGCTCGTAGGCTGGCGAAGGTGTGCCGGAGTGAGCGCACCGATGAGAAGATTGAGAGAGTGCGCGGCGTGTTCGTCGATGAGGTCACGGCATGCCGTCGTGGTGATCGACAGGTGCTGCTCGCTGCGGGGCTCGTTATAACGGACCTCGCGACGCAGGGCTGGGCGATGCGTGTGCACAACGATCAGGTCGAGGTCAAGCCACCTAAGCCCGTCACTGACCCGCTTGCCGAGAAGGTACGCATCCGTCAGCAGGAACTGGTCAAACGCAACGCGCAACTCCGTCAGCCGTCGGTGCAGCGGTTCCTAGAGTCGATGGAGCGCCAGCGACTCCACGACGGGAGGTACGTGTCGATCTACTCACTCATGCGTGACGGGAGGGAACTTGCGGACGGCCTGAGGGAAGCGCGAAAGCACCTCACCAATGGGTGGGCTGATGCGTTGTCGAAACTTGTTGACCCCTACCTCCAGTTCGTGACCTCGGAGAATGCCAAATGCGAATTCACCGGGTTGCGCTTGATGGATGTATGGCGTTACTTCCGCCACACGTGGACAAACCAGTACGCGAGCGTACCAGGTCGAACGATGGTCTTTCTCGTTCGTGACCGTGCTGCCGCCAATCACCCGGTGATGGGCATCAGCGCGCTAAGTAGCCCCATCATACAGATCCGTGAGCGTGACGCATGGATTGGGTGGAGCCCCGAAGCCTTCCTCGAGCGAGTGCGAGCCAACCCGACGAGGAAGTTGGCAACGTGGCTCATAGACACTCTAGACACCGCTATTAATGAGCTTTACGTTGCGGACCTGATCGAAGATGGAATCCTCTCTACGCGAGACCTCAGGAAACCATCCGTCGCAGTAATCGAGCGTCTGCAGAAGGAGAGTGTCGAAGCGCGCAAGAAGCATCATCGTTACGTGCGGTCGCGTGACCACAACCACAAGCGCTCCGATTCCTCGGGCGACGAGTACTGGATTGCGAAGGCCAGGACACACCTATTCCGCAGCAAGCGCGCTCTCGCTCTTTCGATGTATTTGCGCACGCGAGCAGTCTTCGATGATGTGTTCGATGGCAAGCCTACGGCTGAGAAGCTCGCCGCGCTCGCGAAGACTGGGTATGGTAGCGACGCGATTCGCAGAGTACTGAAAAAAGCGAAAGCTGATCGCGTTGGCATCGCGGTAGCGGATATCTCCGTGTGCGGCGCAGTGCAACCCTATAACGCGCTCCTTGGCGGCAAACTCGCAGCCATGATGGCGGCGAGCCCAGAGGTCGTGCATCAATACCATAAGCGATACGCGCACGCGGAGAGCGAGATTGCATCCTCGATGGCTGGGCGCCCCATCGTCCGTGCTTCGAAGCTAGTCCTCCTCGGCACGACATCGCTTTACGGCGTGGGGTCGAGCCAGTACAACCGCATCAAGATCCCGGCCGAACGACTCGGGGGCAAAGCGGAGGACGTCATTCACTACGAAGAGTTGGGTCGCTCGGAGGCGTTCGGCACATCGCAATACTCCCAGGAGACGGTCGACGCGCTTGTTGGCCTCGTGCAGCAGTCTGACGCGCAGCGCGTGAATAGCATTTTCGGCGAGGGCGTGAGCCCGAAACTTCGCAAGGTTAGACAGGCGCTAGACCTGCTAAACCTGCCTACGGGGAGGCTCCTCCGTCACTACCGCCCGCGCGTTGTGTATGCGGTGAGTCTCATCAAAAACTTCGGCGACTACCTCATCGGTGTCTCCAAACGGCCCGAGTACATAGTACCGGTCAATGAGGGCGTGTCGGCGACAGCGGCAATCGGCGAATGGTGGCGCGAGCGGTGGTTACGAAATCGGATATCTTCCGATGACGTCCTCAACGAGGTCGAGCGGCACACCAGTGTCCGTCCGATTACCCACGGGGCTCGTGTTCCGCCCCAGGATAGTGGGCTCCAGCAATCCATGTACTCCGATCAATCGTGAAAAGGTGGCACGATGGCTCTGGAGGAGTGGAACAAGCGACTGGCGGAACACTTTAGCGCTCTCGCACGCGACCGCCAGAACAGCCCTCTCTTCGCGTTGGAACATGGCCTTGCATCCGCCGAATTGTTGGCACTTCAGAACGAACTGCGCATCCACATTAGATCTTCGGCACCGATACGAAGTCACCAACTCACCTGGGTCGTCTACGCTGCGGAACTTGGCTACGGCTACGCGGGCGACGAGTACTGGCAGACATTCGAGGAGGAAACGCCGGGCTGGACATTGAACGGCAGGCGAGACTGGATTCGCGACGCCTTCGTCGCCTTTCAGCGAAGGTTCGCCGGTGCCAAGCCGTCGGGGTCGTGGGCAGAGAAGTTCTCGATCATCGCGTGGCCTATCACGCATGCGATCCTTCCACGCGACTTGCAGCAACAACTTGCACGTATCCTCTACGAGCTACGGCATTCGTTTTCCGCCGAACTCTTCGACGAGCCTCAGCGCCTCGGGGACTTTATCGCGGCGCGGAGTTGGAATACGTCAGCGCGATTTCAGAACCTCGTGCAAGCGCCTGCGCTCGTCGGCCAGATCGCTGCCGCGCTCCTCCTCCAGGGGAAGGAGGACTTCAAAACGCTGCTCCACCCGGCCACCCTGAAGCGAATCGGAGATGACGTCGACCGCGAGCGGCGTGGTCGCGAGTGGCTACATAGCGCGCGGCGTGCAGCGGAGGAACGCGCAACGATCCGAGGGCTTACCATCGGCAAGCCGACGACGACGACGTTCCAACGTCGCGACGAGGCCCGCGCGGAGGTCGTGCGGCTCGGTATCGAACCTCGCCTCGTGCTCCGTCCCGTCGAGGGCGAGCGTTGGGAGGTGTCGCTGGAGATTCCGGATCTCTCACACCTCCTCCTTCGCTTCCCGCAGGTACGCGACGTTCTCACCGAGTCGCGATGCACCATTGCGGGCGCGGCGGGGCGCCCGCTCGCCAGGGGGCGCTGCCTGCACGGTTCCCAACGCGTCCCGCTCAGCCGTTGGCCCCAGCCCGACGATGTGCTGTTGAAGTTCGAGCGCACCGACGCGCAACTCGAATACCTCCTGCGTGCGGAGTGCATGCTCCGTCCGGGCACTTCGTGGCTCTTCAAGGTCGCTAGTGATGGCCTTGCCTACGAGTCTCGCGGGATGCGAGTGCGTGCGGACTCGAAATACCTGCTCGTGAGCACCGAGCCGTTCGCCCGCTCACCCGTTGCGCGCCCGGTCGAGCTTACGTGCGAAGGGGTGCACGCAGTGCTCCTCGACGTGCCAGCCGCACTTACGTCGGAGTGGGAGCAGGCGCTGAAGCAGTTCCAGGTCACCCAGGCGAAGTCGATCGAGGTGTGGCCCGCTGGCCTAGCAGCGGTTGCCTGGGATGGCGAGGGCCACGGGGAGTGGCTTGCATCTGAGACGCCGACCCTCGCGATCCGCTCGGACCACGCGATCGACGAACTGACCATTGCGATGAAACAAGGCCCGTCGCTCTCGTTGACGCTGGCCGGCAAAACACCTGGCGAACCGGTCTTCGTCAAGTTCCCACTGCTGCCGGTCGGGCTCCACAAGTTCAGCGTCGCGGCGCGCAGCGGGAGCGGCGCGGACTTCGACGTGATCGGGGACCTCGACGTCGTCATGCGCGTACGCGAGGCCCGTCCGTGGTCGCCGGGGTCCACTACGCACGGACCGCTCCAAGTGGAAGTGGACCCCGCAATGCCATCGCTTGAGCAGCTATGGGAGGGCAAGGCATCCGTCTCTGTTTGTGGGCCCTCCGGCCGCCAAACGATGTGTCGAGTTCGGATGTTTGTCCGCCAAGGAGAATTTCCGTCATTTGAGCGGCAATTGCCCCCTGTCACGTTGCCGTTATCAAGTGAGGAATGGACACGATACTTCGAGGAGCACCTCAGGAACGATAAGGATGCGCAAGGCGCATATGACGACGCGGATGTATGCGAGGTTGAATTCCTCGCCGACGAACTTGGCATGTTCACGCTGCGCTGCGAGCGAGAATTCACACCCCTACGATGGTTCTTGCAGAGGAATTCCTCCGGGTTCGTCGCGCTGCTGCGAGACGACGCTGACAGCGGTGCTCCAGTTATCGAGCGCTACTCATTCGAACAACCGTCTGTTGGCGAGAAGCTTCAAAATGACATGGAATACAAGGCGCCGCGCAATGGGGGTCTATACGTTGCAACGAGTGGGGATTTCAAGTCGGCAATTGTTGTTCCGCCTATCGTGGAGAAGCTTGAAGAGCTTCAGTTTGATCCAAGAATTGACGATGTTGATCGCACAGTTGACTCAGTTGTTCAACTCTTGGTCTTGGCAAGGCTTTGGAACTCTGCCCGACAAACTGGTGAACTTATTGGGCGTGTGCGCCAGCGAGTCGTCTCACGATACATTGCGACACGCATCGCCTCTCTAATAGCTGGAAACAAATGGAGCAAACGCGAGCAGGAATTCTCTCGCGAAGAAATAGGGATCGGAGCGCTGCGGCGTGCTATTCCGCTCCCGCGGGATCAGCAGAAGATTTGGTTGAGGGAAGCAATTATAGTTGAACAGATATTTCCCCGCGAAACCTTAGTGCGACTTGCGGATGTATCTTTGGCTGAACGAGGTGATGCATTCATAGAGTTTGCCAAATCTTGCCTGGACTTCGAAAGAATTGAGAGCTTTCTCTGGCTGGCTGAGTTCGCGCTACGGATGGCAAGTGCACCCGGTAGCCTTGAGAATTGGGCAGGACCCCGCCTCGCGCGAGGGGTCAATACTCTACTGCTAGATGTGCCGACACTCGCTATTACTGCACGATTTTTTGTTCTCGCTGTTGACCAGATGAGGTCTTTGCCGGCAGGCGCAGGTGAGATATACGCCGGATGGAGGTGGCCATGAGGCGCCTCACCGCCGAAGAGGTCCACGCGCAGAAGATCCGCGAACTCGGACTCGACCCGGACGCGCTCGATCTGTCGACGCCAGAGGGGCTCGCAGGCGCGCTGCGCCGAGCGGCCAGTTACCTGTGTCCATGCTCTGCGGCGACTCTCGTCCGTGCCGTCGTGCGTCCGTTGCGCGGGTTGGTGCCCGACATGGAGAGCGTGAAGGAACTTGTCGAAGAGACGCTCGAGGCGATGATATCGCACGGGGACGTACTCGAGCAGCCCGAGATGCAAGATGGCTTACCGACGGCGCGGGTGCTGCTCTACGCTGCGCCCGCTAGCTTTGTGGTGCGCCAGAGCGGGTTGGTGATCCTCCTCGGCGTCGCGGCCGACCAACTCTCGCCACTCCCATCAGAGTTGGAACGTCACATCCAATACCTCGGGCACGTCCGCAGGTTAGGCCCATCGCCGAAGAACGAAGATCTACGCAGCGAACTGCGCCAACTCGGCTTACTCGAACTCTCGTCGGATGCGTGGCTCAAGGGACCGAAGATATGCACTGCGTCGCAGGCAGTGGCGGCGATCAATCACGCCCTCGATACTGTCCCACCGTCAAGGGACATCCCTGGGCTCTTGCTCCTTGACCCAATTAGACCCGTCCGATACTACCGGGGGCGTTGGACGGAGCCGAAAGCACAGACGGGGCGCTTCGTCGCTCGGCGACAGCAGGCTTACGGCGCCGATCTCTGGTGCTATGTTCAACTAACGAACGGTCAGCCCGAGCGGATGATCGACCTCCCACTGCGTGGGAGCCGATGGCGCGGCTGCGACGAGGCGTGGCACCTCCAGATGGCGATCGATGCGCAGCGCGGCGCCCCTCAGCGCTTCCGCGCCACCCCCAGTGGAGAGGCTGTGGTTCTCGAATTCTTCTCGCCAGTGCCCGCTTGGGCGCGGCGACGGTGGGATGCGATTGGGGAGCCCGTCCCGAGCGCAGGCTGCCTCTTCGCCTACCGAATCCCGAAGACAGAGATCGATGAGGAGCGAAAATTCATGCACGAGGCGCTTTGGCTCGAAGAGATGACGACGGGTTCTCGATAAAACAGGAAGACGACGATGGCACTTACGATTGGCGAGACGACCCAGCAACTCCACCGCGCGCTGCGCGACTACATCGAGGCCACGTACCATGTGAGCCATCCGACGCTTGTCGATCAGCGCAGTGCGCTTCTTGACCAGGTCGGCGTCATCCACCAGCGCCCGTACCTGGAGAGCACGCCACGCTACAAACCGGGGAAGAAGTTCGCAGACCTCGGCCTTCCTGCGGCGGCGCTCGACATCTTTACGTCGGTCTCGGCGCCGCAGGGCGACCTCGGGCTGCTGATCCACGACCCGCCCTACCAGCACCAAGCACTCTCGACACAGCTTTCGCTCGTCGAAGGGCGCAGCCTCGTGGTGATGACCGGCACCGGCTCGGGAAAGACCGAGTGCTTCCTCCTGCCAATCCTCGGCAAACTCGCCACCGAAGCCAAGGCCAAGGGCAAGGAGTTCGGCGAGACCAGCGCCGTGCGCGCGATGGTGCTCTACCCGATGAACGCGCTCGTCAACGATCAACTCGGCCGTCTCAGGCTGCTGCTCGGCGATCCCCGCATCGTCCAGCGCTTCGTTGGCTGGTCCGAGCGCCCCGCACGGTTCGCGCGCTACACCAGCCGTACGCTGTACCCCGGCGTTCGCGACAAGGACAAAGACCAAGACCGCCTGAAGCCGATCGGGAAGTACTATGTGAAGGCCCTCGAGGTCGCCTCCGGTCCTCCCTCGCCTGAGCAAATGGCGGCCGCGCACCTCGTGGACGAGTTGAAGAAGCGCGGCAAGTGGCCGGCGAAGCCCGACCTCGCGGCCTGGTACGGCAAGGGGCACTGGCTCGACAAGAACGGCGACTTCAAGCGCTGCGTGACGCTCCCGGATGACCCTGAGCTCGTCACACGTCACGAGGTCCACGCGGCGCCGCCCGACGTGCTCGTCACGAACTACTCGATGCTCGAGTACATGTTGATGCGCCCGCTCGAGCGGCCCATCTTCGATCGCACGCGCGAGTGGCTCGAGAAGAACCCTGAGGAGCGCTTCCTCCTCGTCATCGACGAGGCTCACCTATATCGCGGCGCGCAGGGCGCGGAGGTGGCGCTGCTGATTCGGCGCCTGCGCACGCGGCTCGGCGTCCCCCCAGAGCGCCTGCAGGTCATCTGCACGAGCGCAAGCTTCAAGGACGCGGACTATGCCGTCGACTTTGGCGCACAGCTCACGGGCAAGGACCCGGCGGAGTTTCGTAAGGTCCAAGGCGACCTCCTTGAGCGGCCCAGCGCCGCGAAGGGGACGGCCGCCGACGCCACCGCGCTCGACGCGTTCGACCTTAACGACTTCTACGAGGCCGCCAACGACGCTGACCGCGTGAAGGTCATCGAGAGTTTCCTCAAGTATCGAGGGATCGCGCCGCCGTGGGAACTGCAGCCCTCGCTCTACAAAGCCCTGGAGTCGTTCGGTCCGATGTCGAGCCTCGTCAACTCGACAATGAAGGAAGCGCAGCCGGTCGACGAGTTGGGCGCCAAGTTGTTCGAGACGGGCATCGCGGCCGACGTCGCCGCCCGAGCAGTGACGAACCTCATCGCGCTGGGCAGTGTGGCCCGCAGGGAGCCGACGGAGCCCGGCCTCCTGCCGTGCCGCGTCCACTCGTTCTACCGCGGCCTCGCGGGCCTCTGGGTCTGCATGGACCCCAACTGCACGAGCCTCCCGACGGCTCAGCGTGGAGGTCCCGCAGGCAAGCTCTACAGCCAGCCGCGCGACACGTGCGACTGCGGCGCCCGCGTGCTGGAGTTGTATACGTGCCGGAACTGCGGGACCGCGCATGCTCGCGCGTACACCAACAACGTCGACAACGCGGATTTCCTCTGGGCGGAGCCAGGCGGCGCATTTCGAACGCTCGCTGGCTTCGTCGATGAGATCTCTCCGCTCGACCTCCTCCTCGAGAAGCCCGTCTTTAACGACTTCGCTGAGCCCGCCGAGTACGACCTCGTCACCGGGCGGCTCAACCCGCAGAAGCTCGGCGCGCGAAACAGGCAGGTCTACATCCGCGCCGGTCGATCACAGCCCGTGACCGACGACGAACCGCAGGAGGCGAACCCCGGCGAGTTCCGCCCGTGTGCCGTCTGCGGAGCGCGCGCGTCGTTCGGGCGCACCTCCGTCCAAGATCATCAGACGAAGGGCGACCAGCCGTTCCAGGCGCTCATCGCGAAGCAGATCCAGGTGCAGCCGCCGAGCCCCGTACCCGCGACCAGGCTCGCGCCGCTGCGCGGACGCAAGGTCCTCATCTTCTCCGACTCGCGTCAGACAGCGGCGCGCCTCGCGCCGAACCTCCAGACGTACTCGACGCAGGACGCGATCCGTCCGCTGATCGTCGCGGGCTACGAGCGCCTCGCGGGCACCGCCGCGATCGCCCCGTACCTGTCCCTCGATGACCTGTATTTCGGCGTGCTCATCGCGGCGAAGGAGCTAGGCGTCAGGCTTCGCCCTGAACTGAAGGCTGGGGAGAGCTTCCAAGACGAACTCGACGTGGACACCGCCATCAAGGCCGGCGCGCTCAGCAACCCTGGGACGTTGATGCCCCTCTGGGGCAAGCTTCGTGCGTCGCGGCCGCCGGAGTCGTTGCTTCGCGCGATCGTGAACTCCCTCGGCGATCGCTACTACGGACTCGAGGCCCTCGCCATCGCGTCGCTCCGCGAGCGCGGAGACCACACGACGTGGATCGAGGCGCTCCCGGACATCCCTGGCTTCGCGACCACGGCGGAGCAGAAGCTTGCGACCGCACGCTCATGGATGCGGTGCTGGGGACGCGCGGGTCTGTGGATGAGCCAGATGCCACCGGCGTGGCGGAACTCGGGCCGCCAGTTCCAGGCGCGCTCGGGCAAGTTCGACGAGATGGAGCGCCTCATCGCGGACAAACCCGCGCGCACGTTCTTCAACAAGGAGTGGCTGCCAAAACTGCTCCAGCGCTTCGGCGAGCAGGTCGCCCCGAACAAGTTCTACCTGAAGGGCAGTGAACTCTCGCTCTACGTCGGCGGGCCTTGGGCCTACTGCCAGTCGTGCAAGACGGCGCAGCGCCCGTTCCCCGGTCGCACCATCTGCGTGAACTGCGGACAGCCCACCGCGACGGCGATCGACCCGAACACCGATAGGGTCTTCGTCGCGCGCAAGGGCTACTACCGCGCGAGCACTGTTGACGCGCTGAAGGTCCCGCCGTCGCCGCCGATGGCGCTCATCGCGGCGGAGCACACCGCGCAGCTCAACACCGCGCAGGCGGACGAGGTCTTCTCGAAGGCGGAGGAGCACGAGTTGCTCTTCCAAGATGTGCACCTCGGCGACGACGGCACCGGGCACGACCGGCCCGCTATCGACGTGCTGTCCTGCACGACGACGATGGAGGTTGGTATCGACATCGGGTCGCTTTCCGGCGTCTCGCTGCGGAACATGCCGCCCGCGCGCGCGAACTACCAGCAGCGCGCAGGTCGCGCTGGTCGTCGAGGGAACGCCGTCGCGACCGTCACCGCCTTCGGCAGCGCAGACAGCCATGACGAGCACTACTTCTCGAACCCCGACCAGATGATCCGTGGTGCCGTCGACGACCCGCTCCTCACGCTCGACAACGGTGAGATCATCCGACGGCACGTCACCGCCTACCTGCTGCAGCGCTACCACCAGGACAAGCTGCCCACCATCAAGCCCGAAGAGCAGCCGCACCTCTTCGCGGTGCTCGGCACCGTGGCCGACTTCAAGAAGTCCGCGAAGGTGCTTAACCGCTGGGACCTGAAGAAGTGGCTTGAGGAGAACGAGGCGGCCCTGCGCGCAGAGGTCGACGCGTGGCTCCCGCAGCAGTTCTCGGTTGCCGAACGGAAGCGCCTGCTCGACGAACTCGTGCCGAAGACGATGGAGCCGATCGACGCAGCGATCGAACTCGAATCCCCGGCACCCACGGCTGCGGCAGCGTCTGCTTCTACTGCCACGCCGCCGCCCGCCGCTGCAGACGACGTGACCACGGTGGCAAACACGGACACCAGCCTCGAAGCGCCGGACGAGGCGGGCGAGGAGAAGCCGGGGCGTGACCCGGCATCTGAGAACCTGCTGGACCGGCTCCTCTACCGGGGCGTCCTCCCTCGCTACGCGTTCCCGACCGATGTCGCCACGTTCCACGTCTTTGACCCGGTCAACTCGACGATGTACCGGCCCATCTTCCAGTTCACGCCGTCGCAGGGCCTCACCATCGCGCTCTCGCAGTACGCGCCCGGCAAGGAGGTCTGGATCGGCAACAAGCTCTGGACCTCCGAGGCGATCTACTCGCCGATGCGCGACGACCGATACCGCGCGTGGCTGGGGCGGCGGCTCTACTACGAGTGCAGCGTATGCCACTACGCGAGGACCACAACCTTCGAGGGCGGCTCGCGCGGAGAGACCAAGGACTGCGAGGCGTGCGGTGGGGTCGGCACCTTCGGCCCCGCGACGCAGTGGCTCCGTCCGCCCGGCTTCGCGCACCCCGTGGGTAAGCCGGAGGGGACCACGCCCGACGACATGCCTGCCAAGAGCTACGCGACCCGCGCGAAGCTGACCGCCCCTACGCCCGCTGACGCCTCGAAGTGGAAGCAGTTGAACGATCGCCTCCGCGTCCACCACACTCGACAGCACCTGCTCGTCACCAACCGAGGTCCGCGCGAAGAGGGCTACACGTACTGCACCAAGTGCGGGCTCATCGAGCCGACTGCCAACCCGAAGGGCACCGTGGGCGCGGCGCACCGCAAGCCGTACCCCGACATCAAGGAGCCAATGTGCCCGGGAGGCGGCGCGACGAAGGGCTTGGTCCTCGGTACGGACTTCATCACCGACGTCTTGCTCGTCGCGATCCGCGTCGACGCGCCCATTACGCTGGTCCCCGGCGTGCTCGCGACCGACGTCGCACTACGCACTATCTGCGAGGCGGTCACCAAGGCCGCGTGCGCGCGGCTCGAGTTGGAGGCGAACGAACTCCAAGCCGAGTACCGCCCTGCGCTCACGCCGGAGGGGCGCGCTGGGCTCGAGGCCGAGATCTACATCTACGATACGCTCCCCGGCGGCGCCGGTTTCGCGAAACGCGTCGGGGACATCGGGAGCCCAATCTTCGAAGACGCGCTCAAACTGCTCGAAGTCTGCCCGGAAAACTGCGACCGCTCCTGCTACCGCTGCCTCCGCAGCTACAAGAACAAATTCGAGCACGACCTCCTCGACCGACACCTCGGCGCGAGTTTGCTGCGATTCATCCTCAACAACGCAGCGCCGATACTCAGCGCGGATCGCGTCGCGCGCTCGACCAACCTCCTGTTCGAGGACCTAGATCGGCAGGACATCGAGGGGCTCACTCTCGAGCGCGACAAGAAGATTTCGGTCGCGGGGCTCGGCGACGTCATCGCGCCGGTCCTCGTGACCAACGCGCGCGGTGCGCAGTTCGCCATTGGCCTGCATGGCTCGCTGACGCCGAATGAACCGGCGGACGCTGACCTCAAGGACATCAAGGAGTACGCGACGTCGCTGACTGTCCTTCTCGAAGATGAACTGGTTGTGCGGCGCAACCTCCCGTTCGCCACGCAGAAGCTCATCGAGAAGCTCGGCTGAGAGGTCCCGGTGAGCACGAACGAGAAGACGCACTGGCGCGTCGTCATACCGGCGACGTGGCCGGCTCCGCCCGCCGAGATGAGCGTGTCGACGCACGCGGAGATCGACGAGTGCCCACGGCGCTGGGCGCTGAACACCGCCGAGTACCCAGAGCTCTGGAGCGGGCGTGGTTACCCGCCGAAGCTCCAGATCGCAGCGCTGGCGGGCAGCGTCGTCCATTTGGCGCTCGAGATCATCACGAAGCAGCTCACGCAGGCGGGTGTCCCGTCGCTGAGCGATCCGAGCGCGCCGCAGGTGCTCCGAAAACTCGGCGGCTACACGCGGGTGGTGGAGGAGTGTGTCGAGCGCATCCTCAAGCGGTACGTCGGCAACCCACGCGCGGGCACACTGATGGAGCACGCGCAGCGGACCCTGCGTGGCCAAGTGCCCACGCTCCGTGCGCGGGTGCAGTCGATGCTGAGTCGCCTCCGACTTCCCAAGGGCACTCCGGCGGTACCCGCTCCGTCGACGCCAAAGTCGAGCGAACCGTCGCCACGGCTCCCGCTCGCGAACGGGACGTACCCCGAGGTCGAGGTGCGTGCGAAGAGTATCGGGTGGAAGGGGAAGGTCGATCTCCTCGTCCTCGACGACGATGCGTGCGAACTCACAGACTTCAAGACCGGAGCGGCCAACGAGGCACATAAGTTCCAGGTCCGTGCGTACGCAGTGATGTGGCGGCTCGACGACGAACTGAACCCATCGAAGCGCCAAGTGGATCGGCTCGTGCTCGCGTACGAAACACAGAATGTCGACGTCGCCCCGCCGAGTGCGTCAGAGATCGACGACCTCGGTCGTGATCTCCTCGCGCGCCGGCAGGCGGCAGAGGCCGCGCTCGCCGCGCGCCCACCTTCGGCACGCCCGAACATCGAGTCATGTCGTTACTGCGGCGTACGCCAACTCTGCGACGTGTACTGGGCCAGCGCGACGCAGGCAGTCTCGGACGACGGCCGCTTTGGCGACATCGAGTTGAAGATCACCGGGCGTCACGGCCCGACGAGTTGGGATGCGGTTGTTGTGCGCGCACGTGACTTGCCTGCGAAGACGGCGGCTCTGTTACGGCTCCAACAACCCGAGGAGTTCAAGACGGGAACGTGCTTGCGCGTGCTCGACGGCGCAATTGCCCGTAACCCTGAAGATGATGCCGCCCCCGTCATCGTCACGCTTGGTTTGCTTAGCGAGGTGTACTACGTACAGTAGGCATCCGTCATCGGGACTGAAGGTGAAGTCCAGACAACCTGTTGCATCAGGGTTCGGTGATCAGTGTTGGGTAGTAGCGCAGGTGCGGAAGCCAACGTTGTGCTCAGATTAGGTTATAGATACTTCTTGAAGCTCCCCGCCGCGATATCCACGACCACGCCCAGCAGCACGGCACTCGGCAGCAGAATCAGGATCGGGCTCACGCTGATCGGCAACGCCAGGTAGACCGCCCACGGTAGTACCACCAGCGGCATCATGGCCGCCTTAGCACGGTGATAGACGAAGCCGGATTCGCGCCCGGCACCGAAGCGGCGGATGTCCCTGCGCACCAGGCCATCGACGAACCCGACGAACGCCGCCATCACGAACAGCGGCAGCATCAGGCACAGCACCAGCAGGCGGACGAGGAACACCAGCACCGTGTAGGCCGCCGCGATCAGGTATCCCTCCGAGAAGGCATAGACCTGCCCCACGTAGTATCGGAAGTTCCTGGGCGCCACCTGGCTGTCGGCGCGGGCGTGCGCCGAGGCATTCTGCACCCACTCCAGCAGGCCGGTCTTGAGGAAGACCCATTCATAGGCACCTTCGACCAGCCGATGCGCGGTGCGCCCCGGCTCCTGCACCACTACGCTGCGGGTGAAGTACGTCGAGAGCTGATCCAGTTCGTAGTGCACCATGTCCTGCGCATGACGCCAGCCCTGTTCGGGCCAGAACAGGTGCATGCCGATCCACTCCACCAGGATGCACAGCAGCAGCGATCCGCACAGCACGCCGAAGAAGCGAAACGGCAGGGTGATGAGGCTGGAGACGAAGCTCCTCCGTTGCGTCTGCTGGCGCTGCGCGACGACGGCCGGATCGCTCATGCCGTCCGATCCTCGTCAGCCGCGGCCATCCGCTTGAAGTCGTCGAGAAGGTCCGTCGGCAGCGCATCGTTCTGCAGGGCCGGCCGGCCCTGGCCTTCCCACCAGTCTCCGGCCTCGACGTAGTGCTGGCGCATGTACCCGGCCAGTTCCTGCAGATCCCTCGGCATGGCCTCATCGGGGTCGGGCGCCGGCAGCGGCATGCGGATCTTCCACAGGTTGCCGCCTTCGAGCAGCGCGAAGGCTTGTCCCTTGGGTAGATTGACCACGTGCGCCGCTTCGATCAGCGGCACGCTGGTGGTGGTGATGCGGTCCTGCGTGTTGGATGTGAACGCGGTCTGCCCCTGGGGATCGGAGGTATCCGTCGCGCCGCTGACGACCGACGTGGTGTAGACCTCGACCTTGGGCAGTTGCCGGGTCAGCAGTTCGGCGGTGATCGTCTCCCGCACGCGCAACATGAACAGGTTGTTGAAGTTGCCGATGACCTGGCCGGCCTTGGCGCGGCTGCCGATGCGCGCCTCGATGTCGCTGAGGGTCTGGGTGTACGCCGTGACCTGCACGCCGGCGCCGCCGCCCTTGTTCACCATCGGAATGAACTCGTCGCCCATCAGTTCGTTGAACTCGTCGGCGTGTACGTTGATCGGCACCTTGACGCCGGGCGATGCGCCGGGCAGGCCGTCGTCGATGCCGAACTTGTAGATGTGGCCCGCGACCGATACCAGGTCGCTGAACATCGAGTTGCCCACGGCCGCGGCGACCTCGGCATCCGACAACGCATCCAGGCCGACGTAGACCACCGCGCGCTTGCGGATGATCTGCATCCAGTCGAAGATCGGTCGCGGGTCGCTCAGGTCCGAATAGTTCGGCGCGAGCAGTTGCGCGATCTTGCCCGTCGTCAGCTTTTCCAGAAGCGGCAGCAGGCTCGCAACGATCTTGTCGAAGTACGTCCTGTCGTAGCGCACGGCGCTGCGCAGTCCGTCGAGTACCGGGTCATAGACCCGGACTTGCGAGAGGTACTGCTCGATCGCGACGACGCGCTTCTCGCGCCCGATCATATGACGCGGAATGTTCTTGTCGTTCAACCGGCCTTCGAGTTGAACGATGATCTCCCAGGCCTTGGGTTCGGACTTCGCGAAGAAATGCTGCGCGTACTCGATGAACAGCGCGTCGATGTTGATGACGTGACGCTGGATCAGCAGGTAGTCGGGCCGCTGGCCCAGCTCCACCAGGGCGCGGGCGATGATGTTGACGAAGCGCCAGGCGAATTCACGAAACGCCGCGCTGTTGCCTTCCCCGGACAGTTGCCCGGCGATGCGCGTGGCGACTTCCGAAATCCGGCCGAACCGGCCCACGGCGTTGTAGCGCGCGGAGATGTCCGGCCAGCCGAGATGGAAGACGTAGAACTCGCCTTCGCGTCCGGCGCGCTTCGCCTCCACGTAGACGCGCTTGAGCAGGTCCGCATCGCCCTTGGGATCGAACACGATGCAGACCTCGTGCTCGCCGTCCGTCTTGCGGCGAATGTCCTGGGTGATGAACAGCTCTGCCAGCCGCGTCTTGCCGACGCGCGTCGTCCCCAGGATCAGGCTGTGCCCGACGCGCTCGCCGAGCGGCAGTGACACATCGACTTCCCGCGGTTCGATCCCGTGCAGCCGTGGCAGGCCGCCCACCGGCGGCAAGGGGCGCACCGGATTCAAGGGGTGATCCCAAGCGATGACGCGGGGCAGCCGCGACAGGGGGAACGGCGCGAATTCCAGCCGTTCCTCCAACCGGCGCATGAATCGGTAGAGCGGCGTCGGCTCGACGTAGCGGCGAAACTCCGGCCGGTAGGTCTGCATCAGCCGATGGGTGTGGCGCTGATCCCAGCGGAAGCCCCGACCGACGAACAGACGCTGCTGGCTGACCGGCACATCGCGGCTGGCCATCACGTAACGAGGTATGCGGCGGATGTTGCGGCGATAGCGCAGGATCGCCCAGGCCTCGCGGAAGCGGATGGCCCCGAAGGCCAGGAAGGTCAGCGCACCGGCTAGGCCCAGCAGCGGACTCAGTGCCAGGGACCAGGGCGCGACGAGGCAGAGCAGCGCGGCGCCGAGGCAGACCGTGACGGTATATAGCTCGACGGCCGGCCGCAGCAGCACTTCCACTGAATGCGGCTGGGCCATGTCACTGCTCGATCCCCGTGGCCGTGACCAGCACCGGGTAGTGGCGGATGCCGAGCCGGCGCGCGAGATCGTCGGCCGCGACCGGAGACAGGATCAGGCCCGGCCCGAGGCGCCGCAGCGCATCCAGCGCGGCCTGGGATTCGACCGCGACCACGAGGCCGACGGCACCGAGTTCGCGCAGCCGCTCGGCGTGTCGGCGCAGCCAAGTCCGCGAGCGCTCGTCGTCGCCGACGAGGAACAGCGGATTCAGTCCCGGCGCCTCGATCACCCGGCGCTCCACGGTGCCGGGCGTCAGCAACGTCGAGCGCACCGGCAGCATGTCCGCCTCGCTGTAGCGTTCGCTCGGCGGCTGTGGCTGCTCGATGCGTGGCAGCCGCTGCTCGCGGTCGAAGTCTCTCGGCTGGAGATTCAACGCCTCGTAGTACGGCAGCGCGGATACGCCGCCCCGATCCTCCACGATGACGAGGGGCCGGTCGGCGGCATGGGTGGCGAACGTCAGCAGACCGAGAAGGAACGGCAGATACAAGCGTAGTCTCATGGCGAGGGGCTCCTTGCGGCGGAAGCCGGGACCGGGCTGCCGTGCACGCGCGCCAGGTGCTGGTGGACGCTGCGGCGATAGCGGGCTGCCGGCGCTCCACCGGCGGGACGGTGATAGCGACCGATCGCGAGCAGCCAATCCTCGCCGGGTGTGTGGTGCTCGCGCAGGATCGTCGCGGCGATCGCGAGATTCCGGTACGGGTCCAGCAGCTCGCAGGGATGGTCGAAGCGCCCGGCCTGGTAGCCGACGTTGATCTGGCCGAGGCCGACGTCGACGCGGGTGCGCGGCACGTCCTGCAGCGCGCGGCGCAGGTTCGCGCAGGCCGCCTCGCGGGTCTGGAAGCGGCGCGCCTGGCCGGCGACGTTCAAGCTCCACGGCCAAGGAACGCGCCGCCCGCGCAACGTCACTCCGCTTTCCTGCAGCGCCACCGCATAGAGCACGGCCGAGGGAATGCCCGCGTCTCGCGCGGCCAGTTGGTAAGCCGGTGGCGGAACGTCCCGCGTCTCGGCGGGGGCCGCCCACACGGCGAGGCTGAGCAGGCACAGTGCGCCCGCCCGGCGAAGGCTCATTGACGTCGCCATTGCCCATCGACCTCGCGCACGACGGCGGGCAGCTCGCCTTGCATGCCGATCGACAGCCATCGGCCGGCGTCGTGGTTCAGGGTGATCGTTCGCGCGCGTACCTTGGCCGGGTCGATGCCGACCTGCGCCGCCCACTGCCGGATGCGCGCGTCGTCCTGGCGGCTGCCGACCATGTAGAGATCGAAGGCCGTTCCGGCCGCTTGCAGTTGCCTGACGCGCTGCTCGCAGGGCGGGCAATCCTCCTTGATGAAGACAGCCAGCCGATCCGGTGCGCCGGATGCCGTGGCGACGCTGCCGGCGCCGGCCAGGACGACGGGCTGAAGCGTCGGATGGAGCCGCTTCCAGGCGTCGTCGTAGGCGCGCTGATACGCCAGCAGCTTCTCGGTGCGGCGCGCTTCGGCCCGCACTTGCAGTTCGGCGTAGCGGCGGCGTTCCTGATCCGTGCGGGCTTCGATGCCCAGCGCCGTGAGCGGATCGAGGTTGGGCGAATACACGCCCAACGGTCCCTGCATCAATTGGCGGTAGCGCGCCCATTCCTCGGGCTGCAATCCCCAATCGCGTGCCAGGTGTTCGTCGAGTTCGGCTTCGGCGGCGGGCCGGTCCTGGCTGCGGACGATGCGCGAATCGGCGGCAGGTGCGTTCTGCGCCATTGCAGGTGTGGAGATCATCGCTGCGATGCTCCACACCAGCGCGAGATGAACGAGAGGCGTCTTCACGGCAGCGCCTGCGGCACCGCGAGTTGCCGCACCTGGCCCTCGGATGAGAAGACCGCGGTGTGCGCATCCAGTGAATCGAGCCGCCAACCGTCCAGACTTTCTCCTGGACGCAGGACGCGGACCTCCGCCAGCGATCCAGAGCCTGCCGGTGCGATGGACAGGAAGCGCTCGCCGGCACGCAGCTCGGCGCCCAACAATCGGAACGGCGGTTCGACGATCCTGGGCCGGGCGGATTCGGTCGGCGCCGGGCGCGGTGTCGGCGCGGCCTGTGGCGCCGGGGCCTGCCTGGTTCTTTCCACGCGCGCTTCGAGCCGATCCACATGCTCCTTCAGAAGCGCCAGCTCGCTCGCGGCGGCGTGATCGGCTGCGGACTGCTCGACGCGGGAAAGTCGCTCCTCGATGGCTCGTCGCACGTCGACGAAACTTTCTTGTGTCAGTACCTCGGGTCGCCGTTCGATGGCATCCACCCGTTGTCCCCACTCGGACAGGGTTTGCTCCAGCACTGTGATTCGAGTGCTTTGCGCGGTGGCCTGACTGTCCTCGGCCAGCCGGGACAAGGCCACGTGATCGACGATGACGACCAGGCTGATGAGCGACAGCCACGTCGCCGTGACGACGTGCAGCGGGCGAACGCGGCGTGCCGGCAATGACTCCAGGGGAATCCTCATGGCGAGACCTCCGGCCACGACAGCGGAGTGGCCGTGGCGGCGGGCTCTGCCGGGGCCGGCACCGGGTCGAACGGCGAAAGATCGCCGTCATCGACGCGCCGCGCGAAGCACACGCGGCGAGCCGTGTCGTCGATTTTCAGATCCCAGGCCGGCCCCGCCAGAGTCAGCAAGGCCTCGCGCAACGTCAGCGGGCCGAGATGCAGATGTGCCGCCGGCAGCGGAAACAGGTAGAGCGCGCGGGCCTGGGCGTGGTGCTCGCAGAGACGATAACCCGAGCGCAGCAGCACGTAGCGCAAGGCGTCGCCCACCGTCGCGGGCAAGGTCGCCGGCATGGACACGTCGATGACTTGTAGCAGCAAGTCATGCTGGGCGGCCTCCGGCGCCAGTTCCACCAGCGTATAGCGGCCGTACCGCGCGACGGGAACCCAGCCATCCGGCATGGTCTGCGTGCGTGCTTCGGGCTCCGGCTCGATCGTGGCGGGCGCGATGGCGGTTGTGGTGCATCCGGTGGCCAGGACGATCACGAGCAGGCCGGCTGCCACGAGGGCGAGGCGTCTGGCTGGATGTCGGAGGCGAAGGCTTGGCATGGGCGGTCCCCAGGTGCGTCGTGACACCACCATCGCAGGGGAAGGCCGCCGTATCAGCGGACAAAGGGAACCGCGGGCCGACCGATTTCTTGGATGAACACCGGCGGCATCGGTGCGATCCTCCTCGGGCGGCGAAGAAGCCCGGCGACGGTCGGTTCGCGTTCCGTGACGCTGGGCGATACGGAACGCGAAACCGATGCCCACCTCCACGGCCCGGCCACCTGGACGGCAGTCATATCGCTCGCTCGATTCGCCCCCTCATAGGACACGTATTTACCATGGAGTATGATTGATGTTATATTTCGCGCTCAATATGTGTCCCTATGAGACTCGATTTGAGCGAGAAACATCATACGAAGACCCTCGGACCGCGGTCGGCACAGCTCATCACGGAGCTGCACGAGCTGCGCAAGAGCACGTTCACCCTGGCGGACGTGAGCACGATCACGGGGTTGTCGCCGACCGCGGCCCGCACGCTGGTCCACAAGGCCCGGCAGCGCGGCTTGGTGACCCGGCTCAAGCCGGGTCTGTACAACCTCGTGCCGTTCGAGTTGGGGCGGGCCACCGAGCATGTCGACAGCCCCTACCTGATCGCACGCGAACTCGCGGGCGAGGCCACGTATTTCCTGTCGCACGGCACCGCCTTCGAGCTGCACCGCATGGTGACGCAGCCGAATTTCACCGTGTACGTGTCCTGCACGCGGCGAGTGCGCCCGCAGACGGTGGGCGGCTATGACTTCCGCTTCGTCCACGTCACTCCCGAGCAGGTCTTCGGCGTAACGAAGCACTGGATCGACAAGGAACGCTTCGTGGCGATCAGCGACATCGAGCGCACGATCCTCGACGGTCTGCGCCACCCGGCGTTCGTCGGCGGCATTACCGAAGTCGCCAAGGGCCTGTGGATGAAGCGTGCCGAACTCGACCTGCCCCGCCTGGTGGAGTACGTGCGCCGCCTCGACGTGGGCGCGGTCGTGCGCCGGCTCGGCTACTTGCTGGAGCACTACGGCCTGGGCGACGCGGCGACGCTGGAATCGCTGCGCGGCATGCTGACCGCGACCTACCAGCGTTTCGATCCCCTGCTGCCGGCCGAAGGCCCGTTCGTTTCGCGCTGGCGCCTGCGACTCAACGTGACACCCGAAGAACTCGACGCAGTGAGGCTCGGCTGATGATTCCCCAACGCAACCTGTCCCTGATCTCGAACACGCTGGTGAACGCCGGCGGTCGCCGCATTCCCGAGGCGGTCATCGAGCGCGACTACGTGCTGGCCTGGTTCCTGACGGGCCTGGCCGGCCATCCGCTGCGTGACGTGCTGGCCTTCAAGGGCGGCACGGCACTGCGGCGCTGCTGGTTCGCGGATTACCGATTCTCGGAGGATCTGGACTTCACCTTGATTCGCCCGATCACCTTCGACGAGATCTTGGCCGGTCTGAACGACATCTTCGCTGTCGTCGAAAACGCCTGCGGGCTGCGGATCGCCTTCGACCGCGAGGATCGCCACGGTCATCAGAACAGCCATACCTTCTACCTGCAATACCAGGGACCACTGCCCGCGGCCAACGACGTGAAGGTGGACATCACGATCGACGAGGTGCTGTGCTTTCCACTGATCGATCGCCCGATTCATCGGGCCTACGACGGCTTCGATGATCTGCCGGAAGGGCCGACCATCAAGGTCTACGCCCTCGAAGAGATCGTGATCGAGAAGCTGCTCGCGCTGAGTGATCGCGCACGCAACGAGCCGCGTGATCTGTATGACCTCTGGTATCTGCTGAATGCCGCCGATCTGCGCATCGCGGAATTGCGTACCGAACTCGACGCCAAGCTCGCGCATCGGCAACGTACCGCCGCGGGCATCGAGCAGGCGATCGCCGCCAAGGAAGATCGGCTGCGGCGTCTCTGGACGGCCCGGCTCGCGCATCAGATGAGCACGCTGCCACCGTTCGATGATGTCTTCCGGAACGTGTTGCGCACCCTTCGGGCGGCTGGTCTGCCAAAGGCCAATGATTGAAATTTGGAGTAGAAGATGGCGCGTAGCAACAAGCTCGGTGGGCGCAAAGGATCGCCAGAGAAGCCTATCGAAAAGCTCTTTGAAACTATTGTCGAGGACGTGGTGAAGACCGCCGCGTTGCCGTTCAATGACTGGTGGGCGCTGAGCCCGTCCCCGTTAGTCCCGCTTGCTATTCCCGTCTCGCAAGGGCGAGAGTATCGCGTGACGCAGGTCGGCGTTGATGCTGCACACGAACTCACTCGGCAGATTTGGGAAAAAAGGGAAGATTTCCGTCAAACGATCGCACGCGAAGAATTCGTGAAACTGTCGTTCACGGCGATCGGCCAGACCATCATGAATAGTCACACCCATCTTCCCCAAGACATCCACGATGACAGCACGACTCTGATCGATGACTCCTTCTACATTGCACTAAGTGCAGACTATGTTGATATTCTGAACAGGCTCGCTGATCAAGCACGGCCAGACGTTGATAGACACATTCCGTGCCATTTGTTCCACAGCGATCAGCAAGTCCCAGCGTTTTCAGTCGGACCTGTCGAGTTCCGGCCGCGAGCCGAGTGGATTGACCGTTTCGTTACAAATGCCGCCGAGCGCGCTCACGTCCGACAGGTCGAGACGGGGGCACTGCATATGGAAGACTTGCGTCGGCGAGCACTTTCACCTGGTAGCGCACGCGATCTTTACAACGCTTGGAGTGTGCTTAGCGCATTGCGCGGTTTCACGTGGGTCGCCACGATCAGAATGACTGGCCATGAGCTTAGTCGGTCGCATGAGAAGGCTTCCACCATCATCGGTCTAGCCATCGATGCAATCGGATTGCGCTTTCAGGTAGAGGATGCTCGACGCTTCATCAAGGCCGGGCGCCAACATCTGTTCGCGGAGGACCGGCTGGCGACGTCAATCGACGGAGCGTTCCTGCAGGGATGGAGCATGCAAATGCCAGGACTGGGCTCTAAGCCCGGTGCACTCGCTGCCAAGATGTCTGCCGAACGCCCATTCCTGGACGCAGCGGGCTGCATACTCAACGCTTATGTGCAAGGACGCCAGGTAGAGCGTGCGCCTCATCTCGTCGAGCGATGGGCAAATGCCTTGTATTGGGTCGGCGAGGCACGACGTGAGACGTCCGACTTTATGGCGATCGTGAACTACGGTTGCGCAGCCGATGGCCTGTCTGGCGCTGGCGGCAACTCTAACAAGATGATCGAGTTTGCAAACGCGGCCCTCAACCCGAAAGAGGAATTGGCGTCTACCGGATCAATGAGCATTGATGAGGCAGTGACGACAATATATCGAGAAGGCAGAAACAAGCTCGCTCACGGAGAGGTGCCTGGACTACTAGAAGACCTTTCAAGACCGCGAGCGATCGGCGATGTTTTGCTGATGAGCTTGTTCGATGTAGTTACGGTTGAGCTTGCCGAAATTATCGCGAACCGGCCACAGATTTTGACAGTCGATGAGAAGCATGCCTATCGCGCCATGCAAGATCGGTTGCGGCAACGATCGTAGAAAAACGGCCCCCGAAGGGGCCGCCGAAAGGTGGACGAGTCAGTGCACCAACTGCCGTGCCAGCGCCACTTCCACCGAGTCACCGTCCTGGTTGAGAACGTCGAGCCCGGATTCCGGCACGTCTCCCGACGTGCTCTGTGACACGGTGATCTTCTTGGCCATCAGCCCCAGGCAAGTCATCTGCGAGGTGGCCGCGTAGCCGAGGTAGATCACCCTGACCGGCTGCTTTTGACCGATGCGCCATGAACGGCGCGCGGCCTGCTGAAGCGAGTACACGTTGTAGCCCGACTGCATGAACACGATCGTCGGAAACTCCAACAGGTCCAGGCCGGTTTTCACAAGCTCGGGATTGGTGATGAGCACGTCGATGCCGCGGTCGATCTGCTCGGCGATCCAGTCTTCGCGACGGGAAGCATCCACGCTCGCGCGCAGTACCGCCGTCTTGAAGCCTTCCTGCTCCAGCAGCACCTTGAGCCGCGACGTGGTGTCGCGGGTTCCGGTATAGACGCTGTAGACCAGCACCTTGCGGCCCGCCGCTTTCTCCTCGCGGCAGATGTCGATGAGTTCCCGCTCCTTCGGCATCACCTCCAGATCGGTGAACAGCGACGGCACGAACGCCAGCAGATTGCGAGTCCGCGGGTGCTTGACCGTCTCTGACCGAAAGCACGTGTCCGGCCAGGCCAGCAGCACGTTGAGGACCACACCCAGCAGCGTCGTGTCGCGGCGCGCCAGTGCCTGTCGCAGCTCGGCGGTCAGTTGACCGGACAAGCGTCCGTAGGCCTGGGCCTGCTCCGCGTTCATCGCCACTTCGCGGAACTCCTCGTCGTAGGGCGGCAGCACGTTGCCACCGATGTCCTTCAACTTGAGGAAGACCGTGAACGGCAGGACGCAGCGTAGGACGCCCTTGGGACCGAATCCGGGCGCCTTCACGGTTCGCACCGTGATCTTGCTGCCCTTGGCGGTCTTGTGGGCCGAGCCGTTGCTCTCGGAGTAGATGTCCTTGAGCACGCCGTGATCGCGCATGAACGCCATCGCGGCCGGCGTCAGACTGCCTTGCTTGCTCGGCCGGTAGCCGTCTTCGATCATTCGCCCAGGCAGGGCGCGGAACAGCAGGTAGAACAGGTCGTCGCCGTAACCGCCCATCAAGGTGCCGGTCAGCAGCAGCGTCTTGCGCACCTTCGAGGCCAGTACGCCCATCGCTTGTCCCTGGGCGGAACCCGCGTTCTTGTACTCATGCGCCTCGTCGGCGATGAGCAGGTCGAACGTGCCTTGCGGCAGGTAGCGTTTGACGTACTCCGAAGGCTGATAGCCGCCCTCTCCGAAGCCGAACTCCATGTTGGCCATCGCACGTTCCATGCGATGGGCTTGCCGGTCGCTGAAGACCAGTTCGCCGTTGCCGTCCATCAGGTTGATGAACTCGTGGATGTTGTCCCCGAGCATCGACGCGAGGAACGCATCACCGAACTTCTGCATCAGCTTCTGCGCGGTGACCTCGCCGATCGTGGGAATACGCTTCAGCGCCTTGAGCACGACCGAGGACTGATCACTCGCGGACAGTCCCCTGGGACGAATCAGCGTCCACAGCGCCGAGGCGCAGTGACCGCATTGGCGGCGGGTTTCCTCCGCTTCGAGTTCGATCGGGTTGATCGGCTCGCCGTCGAGATCGGTGAGGACGGTCCCGCAATGCGGGCACGCCCCCACGTCACCGTGACGGGTACGCCGACGCACGAACACCGGCTTCCAGTGAAAGCCCATGCGCATGCGCACACGGCCGAGGACGAAGAACTCCTGCCCCTGGGGCGGCACACCCAACTGCTCGCGCAGCTTGATGAGCTTGACCAGGGTGTCCGGGCCGTTGAGCACCCAGACCTTGGCGCCTGCGACCGTCTCCTGGATCTCCCGCCGCCACTTGTAGACCAGGTGGGGCGGCGAGAGCACCAGGGTACGGCGATAGCCTTCGGCGTTGAGCACGGCGGCCGTGGCGATGCCGACGGTCGTCTTGCCGCAGCCCATCTCGCCATTGACGACGGCGCTACGTTCACCGCGATCGACCAGCAGCTCGGTGACGGCATGGACCACTTCGGCCTGGGCGGGAAACAGCTTCCGCTTCAGGCCGGCCAGGATGACCTGGCGATGCGCCCGCGGTTGGCCGGTGTAGACCGGCGGGTTGGCGCGGTTGAGGGAATCGAGCAGTTCGTCGCCGAACTCCGAAACGAAGTCCTGCAGGCTGATCGTAAGAGGAGAAGCAGCCGCTTCGAGCAGATCGCCCTGCACGGCGGCATCGGGAACAGTGTCGAGATCAAGGGACATGGTGATGCTCCTGAGAAAACGGGGCATGCACCTCCCCCGGTGGGGCGATGACATGCCCCAGGGGTGGGAAGAAACGCGACGGTCAACCGTCGCGGAACGAACAGATCAATACTCGCTGGGCAGCAGCAGCGTGGTGACGCTGCGATCCCATTCGGTGATGATCCAGAGCTTCAGGTCGTCGCTGACACGGTAGGACGAGAACAACCGATCCCCGTTCTTGAGGGCGGCGTCGTTGGAACGCCGGTCCTCGTCGCAAAGATCGCCCCAGTCGCCAGCGAGATGACGCCGGAGATAGGGCACGGGGTTGAGTGCACCCCGTTGAACCAGGTCGTTCACGCCCGCGGTCATGACCAGTTGGCCGGCCCGGAAGCGTGGTTGAGACAGAACTGCGAGTGCCATGGTGATTACCTCTCGAAATGAAGGGGCCACGGCACCCCACGGGGTGACTGGACCCCGATGGGTGGATGAAAACGACGGCGAACCGTCAGGGAAAACGATCAGCGAATGGTCAACACCTCTCCCCGCGTCGGGGAGCCGGGCGTCATGTCCCACGCGCGGATCACGGGAACGAAGCGATCGGTGAGGATTCGCGTCTCGGCGACCGAGCCGTCATCCCGTTCCGTGTACTCCGTCGTCAAGGATTTCTCCTTGTGGGTATCGCCCTTGACCACCAGCACCTTGCCGGTCCTGGAGGTCACGACGCCCGAGATCGCGCCGGCCGCGAGGGCCAGGGCGAGATGCCACGAAGACAACGCGCGCGCCGGTGGCCGCAGGGATTGCTGCGTGGCCCCCAGGTGCGTGTCGATCGCCGGCCACAGCCCCTGCAGGCGCTGTACCTCGTCGGCGAACTGCTCGGGTTCGAGCGTGACGCGATAGAAGTGCTCGGGCTCGGCGGGAGACGCCGGGACCGTATACGGCAGGAAAGGCCATTCGCAGGGCAGTTCCTCGGCTTCGATATCGCCTTGACCGACTTGCAGTAACAGACCGCGCGCCGTCTTGGCGTCGTCCGCCAACTGCTCGCGCTGACGAATACGCCGGCCGAAGATCACCACCTGCTTGAACTGCGACTCCACCGCTCGGTAGATGCGCAGGTTGGCGAAGTGGCGAGTCAGCCAGCCCACGAACTCGGCGTCGAGCACGTAGAACGGGATGATGAGCACCAGCACACCGTCGTACTGCAACAGCGGCAGGCTGCGCTGATAGAACAGCTTCTCCAGCCGCGGGCGGCCCTGTCCTTGATAGCCGATGTTGCCATCGACACCACGGGTCAGATCGCCGTAGGGCGGATTGAGAAACAGCAGCCCGAAGGACTGCCGGGAAATCAGCGCATCCATCAGGTCGCCGTGCAGACAACGATCGACGAGTCTGCGCGCATGGGCCGCGCGCTCCGCGTCGTACTCGACGGCATACGCCTTCACCTGCTCGCGCCCGAGGGCATGAGCGGCTTCGGCGATCGCCACGCCTTCGCCGGCGCAGGGATCGAGGATGCACATGGGGCCGGATGACGGCGCCAGTGCGGACAGGACTCTCTCCAACGTGGGTTCGTCCGTCGGAAAGTAGCCGTTGCGTATGAAATTGCGCGCAAGGCGCGGAAACATGAGAGCCATGGGAATCTCCTGTGAAGAAGTGGGATGAAAGCGGGCATGCGCGGCGCACATGCCCGGTGGTCGGGCTTCAGGCCACCCGCCGCAGCGGTTTGCCCGTGGCCAGCTCGTACTGAGAAACACCCAGCGTTCCGTTGCGGATCAGTTCGCCCAGCGCCGTGGTCAGCGCCGGAACGTCCAGGGCCAGCCGATGACCTTCCAGCGGCCCGAGGGCGAATGGAAGGCGGATCAGCATGTCCCGCGACCGCAACAGCGCCAGCACGTCGTCGCGCCAGTGATCGAGCAGCGGCAGCGGGCAGGTCTCCCGCACCAGCGCCCACAGGCGTTCGGTGTGGTCGGACACGGCCCTTGGCAGCAGGGCCAGCGCGCTGGCATTGGCCTTGTCGGGCTTCACGCAGCGCTTGTCGAACAGCCACAGATGGACCATGGAGCCGAACAGCGTGCGCCGGAAGGCGCGCGTGGTGCGTTTCTCCAGGTTCTCGACGTTGCCGACGAAAACCGGGATCGACGCCTGATCGGTGACGAGATGGAACTGATCCAGTCCCTGCTCAGACCGGCTGAGGGTCAACCGGGCAAGGAATTCCTGGACGGCGGTATCGCGCGCCCAGACGGACAGGAAGACCAGGTTGCCGTGCTCGTCGCCGATGCAGCCATCGGCCATCAGGTCGGGGCATTCGTCGATGCGATACAGCGGTTGCGGGGATGAGTGTGTGGGCATGGTGATGTCCTCTTGAAAGGAGAGGCACCCGTGCCCCATCGGGGCGAACGAGTGCCCCGGTTCGGGTGGATGAAAAGCCGTGTCAGACGGTCGACGGCATGACCGAAGCTCGTCTTGTACGGCGCTGTTCGTGATAGACGCGCACCCCTTCACGCCACTCGCTGGACCGCACGGGCGCCATGTCGAGATAGCGCAACGGGCACGAGTAGTAGTAGGGATGCATGGATTCATCCAGGGGCTTGTGGCCCCATTCGCCACCCGAGCCTTGCAGCAGGTCGCAGCGGATGAAAGTCGTGGATTCGCCTTCGGCGAGGTCGAGCACGCCCGCCTGCTTGGCGGTCACGCGCACCACGGACCACAGCACGTTGCCGCGCAGGGTGTGGGCGATGACCTCCGAGCGAGCGCATTCGCTCTCCTGCGGTCGGATCAGTTCACGGATCAGTTGGTCGCGGGTTTGCCGCGAGAAGTACCAGCCCATAGGAGTTCTCCTGTGAAAAAAGCCGGAGCACTCCCCACCAGGGAAGTACCCCGGCGGGTGGTTGAAACGTCGCCGGAAGCGACGACTGGATCAGGCAGAGACCAGGTGCCAGTCCTGGGACAGCGGAGCGAACTCGTAGCCCAGGACACCGAGACGGTCGCGCTGCTGACGCAGCACACGACGATCGACGGTGGCATCGAGCTTCACGACGCCACCCAGCGGCCAGAGCGCGCCGAACAGCGTGGCATCCTCATCCTGCGCCGTCTGCGTAGCAGCCGGCTTGGGAGGAACGTCCGCGCCGAACGGTGCGGTATCGACCAGGGGATCGCTGGATGCCGGAGCCTTCGCTTCGACGGGCGTCGAGGCGACAGCAGGCGCCGGTGTCTGCGCTTCCTCGTCGATCGGATCGACCTCCTGCGGGCTCAGCCGGTTGGCTTCGTCCCTGCTCAGTGAGTCGATGTTCGACAGCGTCATTCCGCCCAGGTGAGCGCGGATCTCGATGACCATGCGGCCGCTGGTGTTGTACGTCGAGGGACGAATCTCGGTGATGACGAAATCGCCCTCGTACTTGCCTTCGCGGTACTGGTCCAGTTCGGCATTCTTGATGACGAACTCGCCGATGGAAGTGGCAAGGCGGCCGACGTTGAAGTCGCCGTTCCTGCCGTGGATGGTCCTGATGGCCAACTGGCCAGGGAGTGTGATCATGGGTCAGCTCCTTACGATGATTAGTGGGAGGCTCCGGCCGCAGGGGTCGGGGTCTCGATGGAGAGAAGGAAAGCAAGGCCCCGGTGAGGGGCCTCGTGGGTCAGGCCGTTTCGGCCAGCGCCGGCTCCTCGACGGTGCCGGTGCCGGAAACCGCCTCGTCGGCTGCGGGCGCAGTCGGGGCGGCGGGCTCGCACGAAGCGGCAGGCTTTTCGTCCTTGGCTTCGGCTTTGTAAACGAGCTGACCATCGACCTTGATCCAGCTCACGAAGAGCAGACGGGCCTTCAGGCTGACGCCCTGTTCGCCGGCACGCTTCCCCTTGGTGTAGGTGAAGATGTCGGTCCACAGGTCGCCCAAGCGGAACCCGATCAGCACCTTGCGCTCGGCCTTTACGGCCTGTTCGCAACGGCGGATCAGATGCTGCGCCTGGCTGCCCGAAACCCGCACGTCGAACCGGCGGTATTCCGGATCGTCGCTCGGACCATTGAGTGCTGCGATGTCGCAGGCCAGGAAGGCATCGCCTTTCTTGGGTTTCACTTCGCGGATGCGATTGAGATACCCGAGGCCGGTGATGTGCAGATCGAAGAAAGACTTGTCGTTGGAAGTGGTCATGGTGAATCTCCTGAGAACAAAGATGCGGAGACACACCCGACCCTGGCGGGGAGTGTGTAACCCCCGCGTGGGTTGAAGGAACGACTGCATGGCATCGCCATCGAGAACCGATGGCCGTTCGCCGTGGATGCCTGTGCGAACTGGTCGATCAACGCGGTCGGAACCGCGTCGTAGCCTCGAAGATCGTGGCTACCTGGACATGTCGCTGACGGATCAGCGGAACATGGTCGGAGCGTGGCACCGGCCCGCCGGATCGGCGACCACCAATCGGCTCTCGCCGTCGCCCCATTTGTTGGAGACGCGCGCAAAAAAATGAGCCCCGCAAAGAAGGCTCAAGGTGGGTACGATGGTCAATCGTCGTAGATGGGCAAACCCTCCAGAATCTCGGCGTTCGGGTCGAAGATCAGGATGCGCACGTCGGCCAGGGCCGCGAGCTGCATCACTTTGATCAACGGCTCCGGGACGCACGCATCGGTCTGCTCGTTGTGCAGTGCCTGGGCGTCGCGACCATCGACGAACTTGAGGTTCTCATCGGTCCAGGGCGTGGCGATCAGCTTCACACCCACGGCGTCGCTGTCGGGAATGCGAAACGCCTCGAAGAATAGACCCGTGAGCATGGAAGAATCGGCCAGGTCTTCGAGGTACTGCCGCACTTCCTCGGGAATGTGCCCGGAGCTGATCTCCCAGCATCGGCTGTAGTGGCCGGTAGAGAAAGACAGCCGCCGCACTACTTCCCGCGCCGCTTCGTCAGAGTACGTGTCTCCAACGTGTATCGGCTGTCCCGCGTCGTCGGCCATGATGGCGTAGACCACGGTGAGTGCAACGCCATGGCTTGGACAGCGATCGTCCAGCTCGGCTGGCACGTTCTGTCCTTCGCTGATCAGCGCGAAGTCATCGCAGAAAACACATTCAAAGCGCGCGATTTCGTCGTCGCGTAGATGGGATTGCGACTCGTGCAGTGGGAGATAGCTCAGCGGGCAGTCGTCTTCGTAGTGGATGGCGACCAACCGCTGGATGGAAAGGTCGCTGTAGCCGCGGATGAAAGGATTGGTCTTGGGGCTCATGATGAATCTCCAGTAGAGGAAAGGCGGAGCCCGTCCCCTGCCGGGGATTGGACCCCACAGGGTTGAAGAAGCGCCGACCGTCAGGGACGACGGTCTGCGCGTGCTGTTACCAGCCGGTGTAATTGAGCATCAGTGCGGCAATGATCCGGCGCCGTTCCAGATCCAGACCACCCAGGTCGGCCAAGCCATTGACACCGACCCGCTTGAGCAGCGCGCCGCCGTCGTTGGCGTTGTAGAAGCTCACCATCGCGGCGAGGAAAACCTTCTCGCCGGAACTCATGGCACCGATGGCCTTCCTGATGAAGGCCACGTTCGGGCGCAAGTCCCACTTGTCCACGGCCTGGTCCAGGCACTCGCGAGTGCCATTTCCGAACAGATCGTGACCGGCCAGTTCGACACCGCGTTTCCAAGCGTTGAAGAAAGCCTGCGATGCCTTGGAAAAATGCTGTTGGTTGGCGGCGATCTCATCGAAGATCGCTCGTTCGTTCATCGTGTTCATGACGAAGCTCCTGATGAAAATGAGTTGATGGGGAATCACGGTTCCTGGCGCTGCGTCCATGCGCCGGTTTCGAGGGCATGACGCGCAGCCTCGCGGATTGGGAAATACTCGACGGACTCTCGGGAAACGGGACCGTCGTCGAAGGTGCCGATGTAGTAGCCGGCGGCACTGCGCAGCACCTGCAGGGGCAGACGTTTGCCGACGAATGCCAGAGCCAGCAGGCCCGATGGAATGGCGGGCTTGGCTGTGTCAGGACTGAATGACATGGGGCTCTCCTATGAAAACGGGAGGCGCCACATCCCGACGGGATGAAGCGATTCCCGTGGGGTTGAAGAAACAAGCATCGTCGCCAGGGCATGGCGATCGTCCGCGGGGCGATGCGAAGCGGACTGGATCGGTCGGCGCGGAAGAAACCGCGATGCAGCCTTGAAGACCGGAGCTGCCTGGGCATGGTGCTGACGAAAGTCAGCGCGCATGCGGCATAGATTCGGAGGTGTGGTGTGCGTTGGCGAGCCGGAATCCGCTCGCGGTGGAAGCCCGATTGCCTGGCCTCGTCGCGGCGGGGTACGGTGGAAAGGGAAAAGCAGCCGAAGGCGTGAGCCTTCGGCGGAGATGAATCACCACCCGTGGGCTGTTGCAGGGCATGGGCCGTCGTCGAAGCCTGCCGCTGGTCCAGCAATCACACCCGGCCCGTTTCGTGGCTGGGGCCGGAAACCTCTGGCACGCATCCGCGCACAAAGGGAACCCGTTGTTTCGCCGGCGGGCGCCGGCGCCGAGTACCGTTCACCCCGAAGGGTCTCCTGGCGGCTCGTTCCCTGCGGTGAGCAAGGCGCCAGGAGACCCTTCGAAGCCAACGGAAGCACATCCGATCAGTCCGAACCGCATCGCGTGCGGCTCATGGAGAAACTACCTTCTCGCCTTGCGACCGAGGGCCGCCAGGCGTGCACGCCGTTGCAGAAGGGAAAGGCATGCTGGGAGTGCCCCGCAGGTCTGCGGGACGCCGTCTCGCCGCCAGGGCTGGCAGGCGAAGACGTTGGGTTCGGCGCCGATCAGTTCGCCGTGGGCGATGGTCGGCGTGGTTTGCGTGACGTGGTGCGACGGCGGCCCGAGGATTCGACGGGCACCGTGCCCTTGCAGTCGGGGAATCGGCTGCACGACCAGAAGGCGCCGTTCTTGCCGTTGCGCTGGCGCGTCGTCGCGCCGCACGTCGGACAGGCTGGTCCTGCCGGCAGCTCGATCGACAGCGTGGTGCCGCGGTACTGCTGAATCAACTGCGCGACCCAGGCGGATTGCTTGTCGATGAAGGTGTTCAGCGTCATCTGCCCGGCTTCGATCATGTCCAGGGCCTGTTCCCAGATGGCCGTGGTGCCCGGATCAGTGATCGCCGCCGGCACTGCGTCGATGAGTGTGAAGGCTGCCTCGGTCGCGCGGACGGCGCGTCCCTTCTTCACCAGGTAGCCTCGGGTCAGAAGACCGTTGATGATGCCGGCGCGCGTGGCCTCGGTGCCGATGCCCGTGGTGTCACGGAGCTTCGCCTTCAGGCGGGGATCGGCGACCAGCTTGGCGACACCCTTCATCGCCTTGACCAATTCGCCCTGCGTGTAGGGCTTGGGTGGCTGCGTCTTGAGCGCTTTCAGATCCGTCTGGCCGACGATGCAGAGCGTACCGGAAGCGAGCGCGGGCAATGTTTGGCTGCGCCGCATGGAATCATCGCTCGTGGCATCCGGTTCTTTGTCGGGCAGTGCCAGATGCCAGCCGGACTCGACGATCTGCTTGCCCACGGCCTGCAACGAATGCCCGGCACAGGTGAGTCGTGCCACCGTGCGGTCGAACTCGTGATGCGGCAGGAACTGCGCCAGGTAGTGCGCTCGGATCAGTTCGTACACCGCCAGCTCCTTGTCCGACATGGCCGAGAGATTCACCGGCTCCAAGGTTGGGATGATGCCGTGGTGGGCCGATACCTTAGCGTCGTCCCAGGCACGCGACCGATGCGTGCGGTCGAGTCTGTCGAGCAGTGGGCGCAGGCTGGGATCGGTGGCGAGCAGCGCATCGAGCACGGTGGGCACCTCGGCCAGCATGCTCTCGGGCAGGTAGCCCGAGTCGCTGCGCGGATAGGTCGTCGCCTTGTGCGTCTCGTACAGTGCCTGTGCAATGTTCAGTGTCTCCTGCACGTCCAGGCCGAGCCGCCGCGAACACACTTCCTGCAGGGTGCCGAGGTCGAACGGCAGCGGCGGTGCTTCGCGCACACGCTCGGTTTCCACCGACACCACCCGTGCCTCGCGTGTCGCCCGAATCCGATCGGTGGCCTGCTGCGCCACCGACTGTTGCAGGCAGCGTCCCGCAGCGTCCGTCGTACTCTCGGGCGGTATCCAACTCGCCGTGAACGACTGGCCGGCATGGGACAACGATACGTCGATCGCCCAATACGGCACGGAAACGAAGCGCGCGATCTCACGGTCGCGGTCCACCACCAGTTTCAGCGTCGGCGTCTGCACGCGACCCACCGACAACACGCCGCCATAGCCGGCCTGGCGCCCGAGCACCGTGAACAGGCGGCTGAGGTTCATGCCCACCAGCCAGTCGGCGCGCGAACGAGCCAAAGCCGAGAAATACAGAGGCAAGGTGTCGGCCGCCGGTCTGAGCGCGTCGAGCGCCTTGCGGATCGACGCATCGTTCAGCGCCGACAGCCACAGCCGCCGGATCGGCCCGCGGTAGCCGCACAGGTCGATGATCTCGCGGGCGATCATCTCGCCCTCGCGATCCGCGTCCGTGGCGATCACCAGCTCTCCGGCTTGCTCGACGAGCCGCTTCACGATCTTGAACTGCGCCGCCGTCGAAGCCTTGACCTCGATGCGCCAGCGCTCGGGAAGAATGGGCAATTGCTCGATGGACCAGCGCTTGTAGCATTCGCCGTAGGCTTCCGGCGGCGCTGCCTCGATCAAGTGGCCGATACACCAGGTCACTGTGATGCCCGGTCCGCTGTAGCAGCCGGAACCGCGCTGCGAAGCGCCCAATACGCGGGCGATGTCCTTGCCCTGGGAAGGCTTCTCGCACAGAAACAGGCGCATCGAGCCTCCTGGGTAAACGTGATGCTGTCGATTGCCCGTCAGCATCGCCATCGACGATGCGACTGGCAGCAAACAACGCGGAAGCGATGGGAACCAGGTTGTGCCGGCGCAGCATGCGCACGCGGTATGCGCTGGCGCACGGGAAGCGGACGTGAACTGCTACAGCCGCTTCCGCGACTGGCGTTCCCCGGACATGAGTAGCGCTATACCAGTGGTATAGCTGGCGCAGGGTGAGCGACCGATGGCCGTTCCAGCCGCTCACCCTTGCAGTGGCTACTCGCCTTGAGGCGGCTCGGCGGCCTGTCCCTTGGGGCTCAGCGTGACGGCCTCGATGCGATACGGCAGGATGCCGACCCGACGTGCCTCGATCTTGAATGTGACGCGCTCGTTCTCGTCGGCGTCTTCCCATTCGTCGCGCACGGTGCGACCTTCGACCAGCACGCGCATGCCCTTCTGGTACAGCACCTGCCAGTGCTCGGCGTCGCGATGCCAGAGTTCCACCGGCGCCCAGAAGCCGCCGCGGTCCTCATAGCCCTCCTTGGTCGGTACGGGGTTGTCGAAATAGACGTTCAGGCGCAGCAAGCGGCGGGGTTCATCGTTGCCGTTGGGAAACTCGCGGTAGTCCGGTTGGGAACCGATGTTGCCCTCACCGTAGAAGTGCGTGCTCATGTCGTGGACTCCTTGGGGATGATGACGCGCCCCTGGACGCGCCGGTGGTAGGCCGCCTCGGCTCGGGCCATCTTGCCGGCGCAGTCCAGGGCCTGGCGGGCGATGCTGTGCGTGAGACTGATCTGCATGTTCAGCACGATGCGTTGCACCTCCATCCCGTAGAGGTCGTCGATCAGCGTGGCCGGCGTCGCGGGAGTGGCAAGCAGCGTCTCCCACAGCCCGACGCCCATGCAGGAACGGTCTAGGTTGCGCCAGCGCAGGAACGTCGTCCCTGCGCCAGTGGTTTGCTGGGCCAGTTGTACGTCGAGCAGGTTGAAGGGGTAGCCGCGCGCCTGCGGAAGCACCCGCCGCTGCGCCAGTGCGATCAGGTCGTCGCGCAGCGTCGTGCATTGGTTGGCCCAGGTCTCCAAACTCCCCTTACCCTTAAAAGGCTTCAAAAGGCCTTTTAGGTAGGCTGCGTGTTCCAGCCGCAGGAAGTCAGGCTGTTCCAATGGAACGAAACGCCGCAGCGCCCCGGAAGATTGCTCTGTCATGCCGGTTCATCCCCTTCGGTGGATTCGGCGGCCTTGACGGACTTCCTGGATCGCTTGGGTTTGTCGGGTGGGGCGGGGTCTTCGGCCGTCGCCTCGGCGATGGTTTCATCCGTGGATTCCGCTGCTGTGCTGGCCCTGGCCTCGGCGGGCTCTCGTTGGGTGGCGGTCAGTGGAGTGCGGCGCACCAGCGGCGGCGCGAAACGTGATCGGCGCGTGCCTTCGAGCACGTCTTGCGGCAGTTCGCCGTACTTCTCGCGGGCGGTCCGCGCCACGGCGTTGTTGGCCGCGAAGTCGTCGCGCTGGGCGCCCGAATACTTGTACTGCTGGGCCAGGGAAAACAGGCTGCGCAGTGCGTGGGCGCCGTCGTTGAGCCAGCGCTCCATCGTGCCGCGGTCGATCAGTGCCGTGTGATGCGCCAGGATCAGGCGACGGGCCAGGTCGTCGTAGTCGGCCAGCAGATAGACCGCCATGAAACCGAGCTGGGAGGAAACGTACAGCGGCAGCTTGACCGGCTGCACGTTGAGATTCTCACCCACGCTCAATGCCGGCGGAACATCGGCCAAGGCCTGATCGACCTGTTCGCGCAGCACTTGCAACCGCGTCTTGGTGTCGGCGATCTTCTCTTCGATGCGCAGCATCCACCAGTCCGAGTAAGGGTCGTCCTGCTCGGCGCCACGCTTGAGCTTGTTCATGATCGAGATGAAGCCGTTCAAGCCGATGATGCCGGGTCGCCCTTCGGCGGGCGCGCGGCCGTGCCAGATGCGTGAGGCGTGATGCGTGTGCAACGTCAGCGCCATCGCGCTGCGCAGCGACCCAAGATTCAATTGCAAGGGTTCGTTGGCCATGGGGACGACTCGCTGTGAGGAAACGAGTCGCCAGCATCGGCAACTATCGGAAGGCTGTCAGTGAACAAAGCGTATGGGGATGAAACCTCATTGCGAGATGCCACCTGCCGGGCTCTCGACTCGCGATGACGGACCAGACCGTAATAGGTGTCCGTGCGGCTGTTCGCGGTCATAATTCTCATGATCGAAGCAGCCAACGATGGCGCTGCTTGGACCTATACCAGTGGTATAGACGGGCGTCAGCCGAACGCCCGGCGCTATGCCATGTTCGCCAAATCGCGTGATGGCTCCGGCTTGAATCGGACCGGCGACTCAGCGACCGGAGAGGAAACGATGAGCGACACTTTCGATGTGCACGGTTACCTGTCCGACGAATCCGAACGGTTTCGGATCGAGCAACGGGAGAGGACGCCCGACGAGTTCGCGCAGGTCAAACGAACGGTGGCCTCGGCTCTCGCGCAATTTCATTCCATTGGGCCGGGGCATGCCACACCTGGCGTGATCGCCGCGCTGGGTTTCTGGCTGCGATGCCTGGAGACCTGCCAAGGGGTGGTCTTGCTCACCGAGCGCGGCATGGCGACTTCCGCGCTGGCATTGCTGAGAACCGCCTATGAATGCCTGTTCTACGCCTGTGCGCTTTGGCGCAAACCGGAACTGGCGGACAGGATGGAAGCCGCGCACCACTACGAGCGGACCAAGCAGGCCCGTGCGATGCTCGACGCGGGACGTGATCGGTTCGATGCGACGAGGCTTGCGGAGCTTGAGACGATAGCCGCAGAAACCTATCCCCAGGCCTCGTTCTCTGCCTGGGACGCGGCATTCGCGGCCGACCTGCGCTTCGAGTACGAGGCGGCATACAGAGGCCTCGGAATCGGAGGCGCCCATGCGACGCTTCGCAGCCTGGATGGCTATCACACTGTCCAGCCGGATGGTTCGCTCAACCTGATTGCCGAGCCGGATTCCGAACGGGTTGCCTGGATTCTCGGTCTCGTCAACACCTGCATGCAGTGCGGCATGCTGCGGCTGCGCGAGATCGACTTCGGTTCGCCGGACGACGGCGGACGATCCTAGCGATCCTTGAGCAAATCCTGCAGGCGGCGCAGGTGCTGCTTCGCGATCTCGTGATCGGTTCCAGGAGGAGACCAGTCGCGATCGGGCGCGCGCAGTGATTCCAGGGTCGCCGGTGAAATCGTGGTCGGCTCTTGCCTCGGCCGGGTGGCCCAGGCATGGAACTCTCCCTTGATCGCTTTCTGAATGACCCCGAAAAGATAGCCGGCCGGATTGCGAATGCCGCCGGCCTGGCAGCGCGTCGCCCACTCGTCGAGCACAGCCTGTTGCAGCGTGCTGTCCACTTGCCGGAGAGCGACCAGCGCCCCCGACCGTTGTTCGTCTTTCAAGGCGAGGAAGCGCTGTGGCAAACGAAGCTGCTCTCGCGCGTGCGGTACTGTACGTACTATATGATTTTCAATACGTTCTTTACGTACAGTACGGTCCTGCTTCGGATTCGGAAGAAGGTCGTCTGATGCGGCTTTGCGCCCCGCTTCGGATTCCGAAGACGGTGCCTCGCCGTTCCGAAGAAGGGTTTCCTGGCCTTCTTCGGAATCCTGAGTGGTCTCGCTCTGTGGATAACTTTCGAGATTGCGCCATCCCTGGTTCGCCAGACGGTGTGCGAGCACCTGCAGGCGCGTAGGCAAGGCACGGCCACTGAGTAGCGGATCTTCGTCGATCTCCTTGAGTGTTTGGACACCGACGAGCTGCACGGCTTTGCTCGCGTGTGTCAGTGCGTGGCTGACCAGACTGAGATAGTCCGTGTCGAGTTGCATGGCTTCGAAGGGCGTCAGCGGTTCATCGTGCAGCACATACAGGTTGCCCTGGATGCGTCCCGTGCGCGGGTCGCGCCTGCGTCGTGCCAAGCTGAGCCAGCGCGTCAGGCGCAATAGCGTGAGCGCACGCGCCACTGTCTCGTGAGACGCCTTGGGTGCGCAGGGCATCGAGGCCAGGTAGGGACGCAACTGTTCGTAGGTCGGGAAAGCCGTGATGCCATCATCGTTGAGCAGCAGGCGAAACACCTGCCAGGCGTTGCGCTCCAGCGGCGTGAGCCGACGATCCAGGAACAGCGCGCGCGGCACGCTCTCGTGGCGATTGCCGCTGAACAGGAATCCGTCGGCTGCATGCGTTTCCGCTTGCTGCGGCCGCAGGCGCTGTTCGGCCTCGTCCAGAAGGGCCGATAAGGAGACGGGGCCGTTCGTTCGACGCGGAGGGTCGGTTCCCATGGCCTACACCAATCCCTGGTCGATCCAGCTTCGGACGGTCGCCCATATGACGGATGCCGGTATGGCGAGGTCTTCGGCCAGGTCCAGGGTGAGTTCGAGCATCGCCATGTCGTCGTCGAGCGCGATACCGCGCTGCTCGACGGCCGGCTTCCAGCGTGCCCACAAATCGGTATCCTGCTCCTCGCTCAGCACCGGATGACGACCCTTGCGCTTGGGCAGGCCCAGGATGTCCCGCCGCAGCGCCACTTCCTGATGGGTCAATCCGTAGAACTTGCTGACCATCTCCGTGCTCGCACCCAGGCGCAGCATGCGATCGACGGTGGCGATCTCCTTCTCGACGTCTTCCACTTGCCTCAACAGCCGCTGCAGCACGTCGCGGTTCACTTTCACCGAGCACCAGGACACCGTGGCGTTGATCAGTACGCTGACCAACGCCGGATGCTTGAGTGCATCCAGCTCGCGTTCGCCGAAACCCATGGCCTTGCAGCGGCGCAACTGACCGTTGCGCAGATCGTGCAATGCCTGAGCGATCACGGCCTGGTTGAGAGGATGCGGTGCCGACATCGTGCCTCCCGTGGCCCTATGGATCGCTGGGTGTGGCAGTGCCCGCACCCGTGTCGGCCTCCAGTTCCAGCAACCGGCGCGCGAGCCGCAAGAGGCGAAAGAGCTTGACCAGGCCGGGATCGCTCAGGCGTGATGCCTGCGCCTTGCCGCCGTCCTTGCGGCCCTGCAACAGCGGTCCCAGGGCATCGGTCAACTGGAGGTCGTCGAGTGTGGTGGATGCGGAGGCAGCCGGCCGGTATCCCGCGCTGAGCGCATGCAACAAGGTCAGGACAGCGCGAGCGGCGAACGGCATCGCCTGCGTGTCGGACACCAAGGCGTTCGTGGTGCAGATGAAGCCGATGCCGTCTTCGACCGACTCGATGTGGTCGGCTCGTCCGACTTCTTCGGCAATCTCGCGCGCGAACTGCGCGATGTGTACGCGCAAGCGATCCGGCGCGTCCAGGCCCGGTTCGATGTACCAGACATCCGAGATCGGATAGAGCCCACCGGCCTGTACCGGGATTGCCCGCAGGACGTTGGCCTCGAAGTCCAGCAGCGCGTCGCCCATCTGATCGGCAACCAGGCGCTGGATGGATTGCAGGCGTTCCGTGGTCGGCGCCGGCGACACGATATGAGCCCGCAGGCGTTCGTCGCGGTCGTCGTCCGGTGGCTGCAAGGCGCCGGGCGAATTCGCCGACGTACTTGGAGCCTGTGCTGGCTCCGCAGCCTCGGGTGTCTCTGGCAATGCAGGTGGTGTCGATGCTTGCGCCGTGGTCGGTGATGGCTTGGGTGCGGTCGGGCGCGATGCGGGTATTTCAGGAGGGGCAGGCGCTTCGGAACTGTGGGGGACGTGCGGTGAGGGCTCACTGGTCAGTACACGCTGCCGGTTTTCGGTTTCGGTGATCTCCAGCGTCAGGGTGTCGTAGTCTGCTTCCAGCAGTTCGGCCATTTGTCCGATCAGTTCGTCCTGCACGCGCTTGATCGAGAAGCCGTCGGCGTCACCGTCGAACAGTGCCAGCACGTCGTGGAACAGGGCTTGGAAATCTGCGGTCAGACGCTTGCTCGCGCTGCGCGCCTCCCATATCCGCGCGCTCGCCTTGCGCAAGGCCGTCAGCCGTTCGATCTGGGGCCGGCCCAGGCCACCGTATAGAACGGTAGGAATCGCCGGCAGCAGGTAGCGCACCGCGTCCTGCATGCGACTGATGTGGGGTTGGGAAATCGGGTAGCCGTCGGTACTCAGTCGTCGTGCGAGTTCGGTCTGCGTCAATGCCTGGCCGGACTCTTGCTCGTAGAGTTCGCGGGCTTTCTCGACACCGAGGGCGCGTTCGATGAACGACAGGCCGCCGTGCAACTCGTTTTCGGCGAGGTGCCCGGTCAGCGCGACGATCTCGCCGCGCTCAGGCCAGGGCCGGAACAGGCATGGGATGCGAAAGAAGCGTTCGTCCCGTGTTTCGCTCCACAGTTCGCGCAGGATAGCCAACCTCGTGTTGCCGCCGTTGCGGATGATGTAGTGCGGTTCCCCAGGACGCCGAGTGATCGCCGGCGAAGCATCGAGACCGCGCTCCCGGATCGAGGCCTTGATCTCGTCATAGCGGGGATTGCGCGTGACGCGGGGATTGAGATCGTAGGGTTGGAGCTGGTCCAGCGTTACCGTCATGGGCGTATCCGCGATGGGATCGCTGAGCGCGTCGGCGACGGGGCCGCTGTGCTCGAATCGGTCGGCCAGCAGCTTGGCCGCCACGTCCTTTGGGGTCGGTTCAGCCATCGGCGCCGACCTCGCTGGTCGTGGTCGCCTGGCTGGTGATCCGGCCGGCGCGGCACAGCCGTGCGAGCGCGTTGCGATCGGCACGGTGGTCGCCAGCCGTCGCGCCGGTGTAGATCGGCGGAAGGCCTTGCTTGGTGAACTTCAAGTGTCCGCCCGGCGTGCGAACGACCGTCCAGCCCTCTCTGATCGCGAAGTCGATGAGTGGCTTCAGACGTTTGTGCCCACGATGGAGCATGCGTGCGGCGGTCATGTGCTGCCCCTCCGATGCGCGCCGGCTTCCAGTCGGGTGAACGCCGACTCCCACTCGGGCAGCAGTTCGCGGGCGAGCGCGCGCATCGTGTCGAAGGCGGCAGGTGTTGCGCGCCCCGTGGGGCGCCGGTACTCGACCCGGTGTACGGGCAGCGCCATGGTCGAAGCGCGCGGATAGGCTTCGATGGCGGGGATGCTCGTATCGAGCACGGCGATGCCGGGTTCGGCGTGGAACAGATCGCGCAGTGCCTGCTGGATGAGCCGCGCATTGCTGGAGACCGGATGCACGCGGTTGATGAGCAGACGCAGCTCCGGCGGCTCGATGCCGAGGCGCCGGTATGGCGCGATGTCCCGCATCAGTTGCAGGGTGCCACGCCGGAATTCGCGGGCGGCCAGGATCTCCGGCGTGACCGGCGATACCGCCGAGTCGGACGCCAGTACGGCCATCTCCAGCAGAACGCTGCGCGCGCCCTGCGTGTCGATCAACATCAGGTCGTAGTGCGCGCTGAAGGTGGGCAACAGGTTGCGCAGCCGCAGCCGCCCATCCGGAGCATGCAGCAGCAGTGTGTTCAACTGCCCCTTGTCGTCGTTGGAGAGAACGAGGTCGAGGCCGGGAATCGCGGTGTGCGACACCAGGCGATCGAGACGCTGCTCGTTGAAAGCCAGCAGCTCGTAGATACCGGCGGGCGCGCGTTCGCGTAGCTCGAAGTAGCTCGACAACGTGGGCTGAACGTCGAGGTCCAGCAGCAGCACGCGCAGCCCCGCGTCGGCGGCGAAGCCACCCAGGTTGGCCGCCGTGGTCGTCTTGCCCACGCCGCCCTTGGTCGAAATGATGGATACCACCTGCATGGGCTTCTCCTCGGCGAACGACATGAATCGAGAGGAAGCGTCAGGCGCGTTCTTTCAGGCGGTCGGCGATCCACTGCTCGATCTCGACCGAGTCCCAGCCCACGGCGCGCACGCCCAGGCGCAGCGCCTTGGGAAACTTGCCAGCCTTCATCAGGCTGTAGATGTGGGCGCGCTTGAAGCCGGTCTTGGCTTCGACTTCGGCGCGCCGCAGGATGCGGTGTTCGGCCTGTGGAAAGTTCTGCGAAGACATGGTGGGCACTCCTCGACGCTCATCGGCGCTGTTCGGAAAGTGCCTCGTATTGAATACACCCTCTTCAGGAGAGTCACTGCAATTGCAGAGCACGAGACTGCAATTGCAGTCAGCGCGGCGCGTCTTCCACCTGGCGCCGCGCCTGCGCGAGCTTGGCCCACAAGGTGCGCTCGGCCATGCCGGGGCGGCCCGCGTGGTGGGCGAGCAGTGCGCTGATCACGGACTCCATGGTCTCGAACGATGAGTAAGGCTTGCCGCTCGGCGACTTCCCGAGCAGCAGGCCCATCAGGCCACCGACGATGTTGAGGTAGGTCGCCTCGCTCCTGGGAGAGACTTCGTGCTCCGCGGCGCTCCGACTCTCGATCTGCTTGCACAACACCCGATGTCGTTCGCGCAGAACGTCGAAGGATCGTTCCATTTCCACGAGCCTGGCCTTCAACGCTTCCCGGTCGGCCAGTAAGGTCTGCACGGTGTCTATGCCGATCGCTGGATGAAGCCGACGCTCGATGTCGTCGAACAGGAACGTCGGTCTCTGATCCGGATAGAAGCGGGTCATCCACACCTTCAGATCGACGTGCCGTATCGTGAGATCCAGGTCATCGAGAAGCGCAGGGTCGTTCGATGTGATGCCGGACCTCCCATACGGCAGCTCGCCGTTTCTGAGCCCATCGAAGATGCGCTCGGCGTTGAGGCACAGCATCGGCCACCTCGGGAAATCATCCAGGTGGGGGAGAACCTTGCCGTTCATCGAATCGAGGATGCGGGCCTCGAACCGCAGCAGACCACTCCACCGGATGGCGGCTTCGATGGGTCTATAGAAGACCCTGGAATGCAAAGATGGGTCGATCTTGCGCATGTCCCGCTCCGGCCATCTGGCTCCCCCTGGCTGCGTTGACGGGTTCCAGTCCGGCGGACGTGCGACGGGCGCTCGGCTGGACAGGAGTCCGACGATGGGTAGACTGGCGCCAATGGCCGGTAGCGCAGAAGATGTGCAGGAAGCGCTACGTCATCTCATTACTTCGTATCCGTTTGCTATCGACACTGGCTTCCCCATGCCACGGATGAGTGTTCGTGCTCGTCACACAACTGTAAAGACCCGTGGCGTCTGAATCGAAATCGGTGAGGCCATGTAGCATGTTCGAGACCCGGAAGGTCTCGACCCTGACCACGAAGTCATCGAAGGACGTTCGGGTGATGAACCGCGAGAAACACGAACCCACTTGCCGGAAGCCGATGATGGCTGCGTGAATCGGTGGAATCGCTTCCGGCACCCGGGATGTGCCACCGCCACCAGTCATACCTTTGCGGTCTGCACGAAGACCAAAAAAGAAACATGGCCTCGCGCTTTCAGGCGCCGACGTGGTTGACGCGCCGGATGAAGTTTCTCAACTGTTCGGATGGTTCGTTGTCCGGCCTCAGCAGGAAGGTCGTCATCATGAACGAGCGGCCGGCCAACGGCCGGGCCACCACGTCCTTGTGATGGGTGGCTTCGAGATGTGCGGCGCTGGAGAAGCCGACCCCGTAGCCTGCGGCCACCAGTGTCAACATCAAATCGTGCGTGGCCACATGCTCGGCCACGACGGGCCGTGTGTCCACCGATCGGAGCACGCGTTCCAGTTGCTGACTGCATCCCTCGCAGACCTCCGGATGGCAGAGCACCAGAGGGTAGTTCACCACTTCGTGGAGCGGCACGCGCCGGTGAGCCAGCAAGGGATGCCTGGAAGGTACAGCCACGACCAATGGGTCGTGCCAAACGGGTTCGGCAACGATCCCGTCCTCGACCTCATCGGCCAAAGCGAAACCCGCGTCGTAAAGATCGTTGCGAAGTCCCTTCAGTTGCTTGGAAAGCGGGATCTCGAACAATCGAATTTCGACCTCGGGTTCTTCTTCCCTGCACAGTGCAAGCAAGGTGGTCAGGCGGCTGCGTGCGATGCCGTCGGACAATGCTATGCGGAGAGTGCCGCGGTAGCCGGTGGATGCAGCCTTCGCGTTGGTCTTGGCTTGTTCGAGGCAGAGCAGCACCCGGCGGGCATCCTCCAGGAAGACCTGTCCGGCCCACGTCAGCCGTGTGCCACGGGACGTGCGTTCGAGCAGGACGACGCCCAGCTCGGATTCCAGCTTCTTGATGGTGCGCGAGAGGGGAGATTGCTCGATGTTCAGTCGTTCGGCGGCTCGTCCGAAATGCAGCTCTTCGGCGACGGCGATGAAGTATCGAAGATGGCGTAAATCCATGCACTATGTCCTCGTGATCCGCGCCACCATAGTTCGATCCCCGCTATTGGTATCTCATCGGTGTTCCCCCGGTGGGCCGGCTGATCTTGCCCATGCTCCTCCGTTCACGAAACCGGGAGCCACGCTCCCGTCGGCGTACTCTATGAGTGAGACAGCACCCGTGTCCGCGATCGAATCGAGAGTGCCGTGCACGCGCGAAGCTACTGCGCCAGCGCTCGCCACATACTCGCCGCAGCTTTAGGTGACATGGTTCCTGTCATAGATGTAGCATTGACTTAATTAAGCATGGAGAACATTATCATAGAATGAACGGTTTTGCTGCCCTTGCGGACCCCACCCGCCGCCAGATCGTCGAGACCCTGGCTCATGGACCACTGTCTTCCGGCGAGATTGCCGGTCGATTCGACATCAGCGCCCCCGCGATCTCGCAGCACCTGAAGACGCTTCGAGCCGCCAAGCTCGTGCGAGTGCGTGTGGAGGCGCAGTGGCGAATCTACGAACTCGACAAGGAAGGCGTCGACGAACTGGCGAGTTGGGTCGACGGGCTCAAGCGCTTCTGGATGGACAAGCTCGATGCTCTGGATGCGGCCGTGTGCAACGTGGGCTCACACGGAGACGGATGAACGCTGCGACTCCACGTGACTTGGATCGGATCGACCGATCACAAGTGCTATGGTGTCGGTTGCTCGCGCTGCCCCCGACGAGTGCCACCGATGTACAGCGACGCGCAAGGACAGCCACTGCCGTTGGGGGTACAAAAGGGGGTATTTTCGAGAGGCCGACAGGCGGCGAGTGGCGGAAACACCGCTGTAGCTCTAGGTTTTACGCCACTTTTCCTGATCAACGTGTGATCAACGTCTGACCGGCGCGTAGGGCGGGCACTGCCCGCCGCTCCCGATGGGTGCGTTGAAGCGCCGGCGGGCAGTGCCCGCCCTACCTCGCCGCAAAGAGTCGCCTACAGCGCGCTGCCGCCGAACTTGTACGTGAACTGCACGTAATAGCTGCGGCCGGCCGCATCGAACCACGAGATGTCGTAGTACGGATACGAGGTATAGGTCGGGTCGCGCGGCGGCATCTTGTCGAACAAGTTGTCCACCGCCAGCGACAGCTGGGCGTGGTCGCTGAACTTGTACTGCAGCGTGGCGTTGTAGCGGTAGGTGGCGTGGACCCAGGCGGGGTCGCCGGCCGAGGTATCGACGACCTGGTCGTACGACCACGAGTTCGGCAGCCGCCCCAGGCGCGTGCCGAACAGGGTGGCCGACCAGGCCTTGCGCTCCCACGACACGCTGGCGCTGGTCTTCTCGCGCGGGATGTCGAAGCCGCTGTTGACCGCCAGCTCGTCCAGGGTCGGGTCGCCGGGGTATTGCTGGAACAGGTGGTTGCGCGTCCAGGTGTAGTTGCCGGCGAAGCGGAACGTGCCGATGGCGGTCTCCAGCTTGTAGTGCGCGCTGGCGTCGATGCCGCTGGTGCGTTCGTTGGCCACGTTGATCGGGTTGACGTAGATGCCGTACAGGCCGCCGGGGTCGACCACGCTGTCGGCGGGGTAGCGGTTCACCCGCGAGATCGCGTCGATGCAGCTGGGCGAATTCGCGTCTACCGGGTTGCCGTTGGCGTCGCTGCCGATGCGGCAGCTGGCCTCCAGTTGCAGGATGCGGTCGGTGCTGAGGTCCTGCACCTGGTTCTTCATGCGGATGTTGAAATAGTCCACCGACAGATCCAGGTTCGGCGTCGGCGACCACACGAAACCGCCGGTCCACGAGGTACTCGTCTCCGAGTTCAGGTCGCGGTTGCCCTGGCGCGTGCGGATCAGCCCTTCGTCGGAATACGAGCAGTCGGTGATGTCCTCGTCCGGCTCTTCGGTGCGGCAGCGGTAATAGTCGTTGCCGGAGGTTTCGTCGTTGCCGATGCCGGCGTAGACGTAGTGCAGATCCGGCGCCCGGAACGCCGTACCGTAGGAACCGCGCAGCAGCAGGGTGTCGAGCGGGCGCCATTCCAGCCCGGTGCTGTAGGTCAGCTTGCCGGTCTTGTGGCCGGAGAAGCGGTACTGGTCGTAGCGCCCGGCCAGGCTGAGGTTGAGCGATTCCAGCAGTGGCAGGCGCAACTCGCCGGCAGTGGCCCAGCGGTTGCGGCTGCCGTGGCCGTCGGAGTCCTTCCAGCTGTAGTAGTAGTACTGGGTGGCCAGCGGATCGGGATTGAGGTCGTAGGCCTGGTTGCCGAACTCCACCACGCCGGCGAAACCCGCCGGCCCGGCGGGCAGGTTGAACAAGGCGGTGTTGGTCAGGGTGAACGCCAGCGTGTCGCTGCGCGACTCGGGGTGGTAGTTGGTGCGCGCGGTGATCGCGTCGTACTCGGCGCGGGTCAGTGGCGTGTACAGGCGGACGGGATCGGCGTCGAAGATTGGCAGGCCGCTGTCCGGGTCCACGCCCAGTTGCGGGCCGAGGTAGAGATCGTTGGCCTTCGCGGCGACGGTCTGCGGCCAGCTGATCAGCGCCTTGTACTGCGAGTGGCTGAGCGAGGCCTCGTAATCCCAGGCCTGGCCGAACGTGCCCTTGAAGCCGGTGGTGAGGCTGAAGGTCTTCTGCGTGTTCTCGATCATGCCGCGGCCGAGGCCGCCCATTTCCTCAGGCGTGAACTGGCGATACCAGTTCTCGATGCCGCCGCTGTGCGCGTTGTAGAAGTAGCCGTCCTCGTTGCCGTCGGGCGCCTGGTAGTTCCATTGCTCGACGTCGCGGAACAGCTCGACCTTGCTCCAGCCCAGCTGCATGTCGCCGAACCAGCTCAGGTTGTCGTTGATCTTGAAGTTGGCCGAGGTGTAGGTGTTGATGCCGCGGCGCTGGCTGAGGATGGTGCCGTAGCCGATCGACTCGGCGCTGCCACAGAAATTGCCGTAGCGCGGCCGGTTCGCATACACCGTGGTGCCGCCGTTGAGGTACGACAGCGCGTCGCAGGTGGCCTGGCCCGGGTCGATGTAGTCGTCGTTCCAGTCGCCGTTGAGGAAGGTGCGGCGCGGCACCTGCGAGCGCGCGGTGGGCGCGTCGGCGGTGGAGTCCTGGATCTTGCGGTCGTATGCCCACAGCGGCTTCTGGTCGATCAGCTCGGCGCCGAACACCAGGTTGAAGTCCCCCTGCGAGAAGCCGGTGGAAAAGTTCAGCTTGGTCGACGCGCCGCCGCCGCGCGTGGTGTCGCCGTAGCGCAGGTCGATGGTGGTGCCGTCGGCGTGATCCTTCAGGATGAAGTTCACCACGCCGGAGATCGCATCCGAGCCGTACACCGCCGAGGCGCTGCCGGTGAGCACCTCGATGCGCTCGATCATGCCGATCGGAATGTTGGAGATGTCGGTGAAGTTGCTGCGGCCCTTGAACGGCAGCGGAAAATCGGCGATGCGCCGGCCGTTGACCAGTACCAGGGTGTGGTTGGGGCCGAGCCCGCGCAAGTCGACTTCCTCGGCGCCCGGCGAAAAGTCGGCGCCGCTGGAGGATTGCTGGCTCTGCGTCTCGCCGCTGTTCTGGGTGATCGCGCGCATCACGTCGGGCACGCTGGCGAAGCCGGCGGCCTTGATCTCCTGCGCGGTGACCACGGTGACTGGCGCCGGGCCCTCGACCTGCACCCGCGGAATGCGCGAGCCGGTGACCTGCACTTCGTCCAGCCGTGTGGCCTGTTCCGGGTCCGGTTCGGCGGAGCCGCTGCCGGCAGGCGCGGGTGCGGTTGGCGGCGCGGTTCGGCGGGCCGCCTTGACGATCACTACCGCGCCGGACTCGTCGTGCTGCATGGTGAACCCGCTCCCGGCCAGCAATCGCCGCAGCGCCTCGTCCGTCGACAGCGTGCCGCGCACGCCGGCGGTGCGCAGCCCGCGCAGCTGGTCGGCCTGGTAGATGAACTGCGCGCCGGACTGGCGGGCCAGCGTATCCAACGCGGTGACCAGGTCACCGGCCGGGATGTCGACCGGCCGCGTCGCCGGGGCCTGTGCGGCGGCGAGGGCCGGTGCCGAGGAAGCAAGGATCAACAGCGCGCCGCGTAGCGAACGAGTCATGTGCAGTTCTCCCCAGGCAGGCGCGCACGATGCGCACCGCGTAGATGCCATGACGAGCGGGCGCGGAAAATCCCCCCAGGCACCGCTCCGCTCAGCGCGGACTCAACACGATGGTGTTCCCGCGCGCGGTGGCCTTGACCGGGAAGCCGCGCGTCAGCAGCCGCACGAAGGCGTCGGTGTTGGACCAGCGGAAGTTGCCGCCCACGCGCATGGCGCCGACCCGTACATCGTCGATCACGATCTTGCGCTGGTTGTAGCGGTTGAACTCGGCCACGGCGGTGGCCAGCGGGGTGTCGTGGAAGCTGACGAAACCGTTGCGCCAGCTCAGGTATTCCTGCGCCTGCTGCACGGTTCCCGAATGCACGACCACGCCGCCATCGCTGGCGATGGCCACGCTGCCGGCCGGCAACAGGGTGGTGGCCTGGTGCGGGCCGTCGGGACGACCGTCGGATTCCAGCCGCACCAGGCCTTGGGTGACCACCACGCGCAGATCCGCCGCGTCACGGCGCACCGCGAAGCGTGTGCCGACGGCGATCACCCGGCGCGCGTCGGCGCTGACCACGAACGGTCGTGCGCGATCCTTGGCCACGCTGAAGAACGCCTCGCCTTGCTCGAGATCGACGTGGCGTTCACGGCGCGACCAGGTCAGCCGGATGCGGCTGTCGCTGCTGAGCGTGGCCACCGAGCCGTCCGCCAGTTGCACCTCGCGCAGCTCGCCGACTGCGGTTCGATAGGACGCCTGCTCCACCGCGCCGTACCCATGCCAGGCCAGCGCCAGCGTCACGACCACCAGCAGCGAAGCGGCGACCGCCAGCAGCCGGGCGTGCGGCCAGGATCGGCGTCGCGTGGCTGCCCGCCAGCCGCGCGGAGTCGCGGCAGGGTGCGGTTGCGCCAGCGCAGGTGCGCCGGTGTGCGGCGTCGCCCAACTGCCACGCGGCGGCACCCCGCCGGCGCGCCAGCCGGCACCCAGCGCCTGCAGCCGGCCGCTTTGCTGCCACGCCGCGTCGAGCCGCACGTAGGCCACCCGGTGCGCGGTGGACGCATCCAGCCACGCGTCCAGTCGGCGCTGGTCGCGCTCGTTCCAGTGCTCGCCGTCGCGTCGGGCCAGCCAGCTCGCGGCGATGTGTTCGATCTCCCTGCTACTGGTCATGACCAAGCTCGATGGCGGTTTCCTGTTCGCCTGCACGGGTGTGGCGATGGGCGTGGCGATCGCCGTGCACATACTGAGCGATCAGCCGCGCGCCCTTGGCGATCTGCTTCTCCACGGTCTTCTCGCTGATGCCCATGCGGGCGGCGACCTGTTTCTGCGACAACTGCTCGACGCGGCGCAGCCAGACCACCTCGCGGCAGCGGTCGGGCAGGCGGTCGAACGCGTCGGCGAGGCGTTTCAACTCCTGGTGTGCGTCCAGCCGGCGGTCCGGCGTGACCTCGTCCACCGAGACGTTCAACGCGTCGATATCACCCACGGCCTCGATCGAAACCACCCGCTCGCGGCGCAGGCGGTCGGTCATCAGGTGGCGCGCCGTGGTGAACATGAAGGACTTGGGCTGGGCGGGCCGCGACCGGGCGGCCGCCTCGTAGACCCGGACGTAGATCTCCTGGCGCAGGTCGTGGACCTCCTCGCCGCGCAGCCAGCTGCGCCGCAGGTAGCGCATCAGGGCGCCCTCGTGGACGAGGATCTCGCGGGCAAACCAGCTGTTGAGGGTGTCGTCCACGGAGGCGACCTTAGCGTCATTCCGCGATGGAAATACAGCCATGGGGGAAACCCCGCGCCGGTTCGTCCCGGCAGGGACCGCAGCGCGTCCTGCGGTATCGACTGGTTCTTGTCCGGGGGACATGCGCATGCTCTATTCCAAGCGGCTGCCCGGCCTGCTGTTCCGGCTTGCCCTGTGCCTGCTGGCGCCGGGCCTTGCGCTGTCCGGCGCGAGCGCGCTGGCCGGCGCCACTGCCGCGCGCGACGGCTACGAGTACTACCAGGTCGGCGACCTTGCGGCGGCCCGGCCCGGCGCCACCGAGCCGGCGCTGCTGCTGATGGGCGGCGGCGAGTGGCCGCACGCCGCGTTCGCCTGGCTGGCGGCCAAGGCGGGGCACGGGCATTTCCTGATCCTGCGCGCCTCCGGTGCCGACGACCTGCAGCAGGAGCTTTACCGCGACGTCGGCGGCGTGGCCTCGGTGCAGACGCTGGTATTCCACAGCCGCGCGGCCGCCAGCGATCCGCGCGTGCTGGAGATCGTGCGGCAAGCCGATGGCATCTTCATCGCCGGCGGCGACCAGGCCAACTACGTGCGGTTCTGGAAGGGCACGCCGCTGAACGCGCTGCTCGACCGGCATGTCGCCGACGGCAAGCCGATCGGCGGCAGCAGCGCGGGGCTGGCGATCCTCGGCGGCCATGCCTACGGCGCGCTCGACGGCGGCAGCATCACCTCGGCCGAGGCCCTGGCCGACCCGCTGGGCAAGGGCGTCACCCTGGTCGACGGTTTCCTGCACATGCCCCGCCTGCAACAGGTGATCACCGACACCCACTTCGACGCGCGCGCGCGGCAGGGCCGGTTGATCGCGTTCCTTGCCCGGTTGCGGCACGAAGGCCATCCGGACGTGGTCGGGCTGGGCGTGGACGAAGGGACGGTGCTGGCCGTCGACGGCAACGGCATCGGCCGGGTGTTCACCTTGAACAACGGCTTCGCCTGGCTGCTGCGCCCCAAGGGCCAGCCCCGCCGGCTCGAGGCCGGCAAGCCGCTGGACTATCCGGGCGTGCGCGTGACCGGCATCGGCACGCAGAGCCGCATCGACCTGGGCAATCTCGAAGTGCGGCGGCCGGCATTCGAGGCGGTCGCCGACGTGCAGCATGGCAAGCTCGACCTGCGCCGATCGCTGCCGGTGACGCGTGGAGGCGACCACAACGGCGATGCGCCGGAGTCGCCTGCGCCGGCGCGCTGAAGGCGCGCGGTTCAGGCGTCCTCGTCGCCCTCGGTGATCTGCCGCTGCATGCGGTCCAGGTAGGCGTCCAGTTCCTGCGTGCTGGCGAAGACCTCGCTCACCGGCACCGCCTTGACGATGTCGAACACCTTGCGCACCTGCGCCTGCGGGTTCAGCAGCAGGGTGTGGCCATGGCGGGCGCGCATGCTCTTGCGGATCCTGGCGAAGCTGCGCAGTCCGGCACTGCTGACGTATTCCAGCCCGGTCAGGTCGACCACCACGGTACCGCCGTCGCCGAGCCGGGGCAGCAGCTCCAGCATGGCCCCGTCGAACTCGCCGAAGGTCATCGCGTCCAGGCGGCCGCCGACGTGGACGACGAGACGGTTGGACGCCGGAAATTCATGGTGCAGGCTGAGCGTCATGACGAAGGTCCATCCAGGTTCGGGTAGGTGAAACGGAGCCGCAGGCGGTTGCCGTCCGCACTCCGTGTATAGCGCATTTCGCTGGCCATGGTGCGCGCCAGGTGGATGCCCAGACCGCCGACCTGTTCACGATCGGCGAGGTCGCCGGTGAGGTCGGGCGGGGCGGACTGCAGCGGGTCGAAGGCGACGCCGTCGTCGGCAAGTTCGACCGTGACGGCATCCGGCAGAAGCCGCAGCAGGATGCGGATCTGTCCCGGGCGGCCGTCGGGATAGCCGTACTCGACGGTGTTGACCATCAGCTCCTCCAGCACCAGCCGCATGTCGCTGCGCAAGCTGGCCGGCACCCCGGCTTCCTCCAGCAGCGTCGCGCAGCGGTCGATCGCGTCGAACACGTCCGCGAGCCGGCTGCCGATGCGCAGCTCCGTGACCGCCGACTCGCCGTGCCAGGTCAGCGCCAGCACGGTGATGTCGTCGGCCTGGCTGGCGCCCGCCACGAAATGGTCGACGTCGCCCAGCAGCCGTTCGATGTAGCCGGCGGGTGGGGCTGTCGCCGGCACCCGGGCAAGGCTTTCGACGCTGCGCTCGATGCCGAACAGCCGCTGGTCCTCGTCGCTGGCCTCGGTGATGCCGTCGGTGTACATCAGCAGGGTTTCGCCCGGCTGCAGGCGCAGGCGGTGTTCGGGGTAGTCGGAATCCTCGTACAGCCCGAGTACGGCGCCGGTGGGGAAATCCGGCAGCTGCGGCGCGCCGCGCCCGCACAGCACCGGCGGCTCGTGGCCGGCGCTGGCCAGCACCAGGTTGCCGCTGCCGGTGTCGAGCAGGCCGCACAGCAGGGTGACGAACATGCAGCTGTCGTTGCCACGGCAGAGTTCGAGGTTGAGCAGCTGCAGCAGGTTCCGCGGGGTTTGCGCGCGCGGCGCCAGCGCCTTGGCCAGGGTGATCGTTTGCGCCATGAACAGCGCGGCCGGGATGCCCTTGTCGGAAACGTCGCCGACCATCACGAAGAAGCGCTGCGGATCGAGCATGAAATAACTGTAGAGGTCGCCACCCACCGCCCGGGCCGGACGCAGTGCCGCATGCAGCTCGAAGTGGGCACAGACGGCATCGAGGTAGTGCTCGTTCGGCAGCAGGCCGATCTGGATCTGGTGGGCGATCTCCAGTTCGCTGGCCAGCCGCTGCTTCTCCCGGGCCACCCGCGCGAGGTCCTCCAGGTGGAGGGCCAGCTCACGGCGCATGTGGTCGAAGGAATGGGTGAGGCGCCCCACCTCGTCGGCGCGCCGGGCCGGCGGCAGCTCGAAGTCCAGTTCGCCGCGGGCGACGTGCTCGGCGCGGTCGGCCAGGACGCCGAGCGGCGCCATGGTGCGGCGGATGGTCACCAGCGTGATCAGCGCCACGCCCAGCAAGGCCAGCAGGCCCAGCACCAGGCTCAGCAGGAAGATGCGCCGCACGCCGGCGTAGATCTGGCGTTCCGGTATGCCCAGCCCGAGCCGCCAGTGGGTGCCCTCGATCGGCGCGGAATAGATCCACACCGGCCCACGTACCTGCGGGCTTTGCGCCGCGGCCAGGCGGACTGTCTCGGGGCGGTCGCTGGCCATGGCTTCGAGCAGGGCGGGCATGCCGCGCTTGCCGATGAGGCCCCGGTCGTCGTGCGCCAGGAAGTCGCCGTCGCTGTCCAGCACGAAGGCATAGGCGCCTTCGGGCTTGTCCAGGCTGCCGAGGATCCGGTGAAGCCAGTCGAGCGTGACATCGGTGTTGATGATGCCGACCGGGTGGCCGTCGCGGTTGATCGCCACGGAGTAGTTGATCACCAGGCGGTGGCGCGATTGCGAGAAGAAGGGCCGCTGCCAGCAACCCCTGCTGCAGCCGAGTCCGCCGAGAAACCAGTTGCTGTCCCGGTAGGGTTCGGCGGCATCCTGCGACAGGTCGCGGCTGACGATGGTGCCGTCGTCGCCGCGGCTCACGAATGGCGAATACGGCGAGGCGCTGCCAGGCTCCGGCGAGGGGCGGAACACCGCGGCCAGCCCGTCCATGTCCAGGTTCGCGGCGAGGGTGTCGCGCAGCAGCGGCTCGGCGTCGTCCCGGCGGGTGCCGACAATGGCGGCGAGCATCCGCGCCGACGCCGCGACGCGGCCGATCCGGGCCTGGATCTGGCTGCCGGCACTGGCGGCCAGGGCGGCGGCCTCGTGATGGGTATGGTCGAGGATCTGGGTGCGGGTGAGGGTGAGCAGCAAGGTGCCCACGGCCCCCAGCACCAGGGTGGAACCGACCAGTGCCCACAGCGCCGTGCGTGATGCGATGCTGCGCAACGCCAAGGGGCGACCCTCCTGCTTCCCTGTCCCGCATCTAGCCATGAAGCGGGGTGGGCCGCAAGCCGCGAACTGTGCGCTGGCGCGGGGATTTGCGCATGATCGGGCATAATCCCGCCTCGGATTTCGCCGCGGGGACCAGCACATGTCCGGAGAGCAGCACGAAGTGAGCTTCCGCTTTCTCGCCCAGCCCACGGACGTCAACTTCGGCGGCAAGGTGCACGGCGGCATGGCCATGAAGTGGATCGACCAGACCGGCTATGCCTGCGCGGTGGCCTGGAGCGGTGCGTACTGCGTCACCGCCTCGGTGAGCGGCATCCAGTTCGTCGCGCCGATCCTGATCGGCGACCTCGTCACCGTGCGCGCGCGCCTGATCCACACCGGCCGCAGCAGCATGCACCTGGCCGTGGACGTGATGGCCGGCGACTTGCGCAAGGGCGGGCAGCGCCTGGCCACCAGTTGCGTGATGGTCTTCGTGGCGCTGGACAGCCCGGACGGCAAGCCCACCCAGGTACCGCGCTGGGAGCCCCGCAACGACGCCGAGCGCCGCCTGCAGGCCAAGGCCAGGCAGCTGCTGGAGCTGTCCCGGGGGATGGAGCAACTGGTCGATCCGCAGGACCTTGCCGATGCCTGACGGGCACGGCCGGAGGCCGCGTCGACATGCGATATGCGTGCCATCAGGTGTTGACAGTGCCCCGCACGATCCACACAATACGCGTTCTTTGCTGGAGGGATACCCAAGCGGCCAACGGGGGCAGACTGTAAATCTGCTGGCTTACGCCTTCGGTGGTTCGAATCCACCTCCCTCCACCAGCAACAAGCGACGCGAAAGCGGCGCGTAAGGCACGATTTCCGCGCAGGGCGGGAGTAGTTCAATGGTAGAACCTCAGCCTTCCAAGCTGATGATGCGGGTTCGATCCCCGTCTCCCGCTCCATTGCACTGCACCCACCGAGGCAGTTGACCAGCGCAACCGGTGACGAAAGTCGGCGCTTTGCTTGAAATGTCCGGCATGGATGCTGGCCTGATCTCGCCATCATGGATGGATGGCCCTGGTTTTTAAGAGCCGGCAGGAAGCCGGTCCGAGTTCGCCATCATGGAGGACGGCACGAAACACACGCTCATGTAGCTCAGTCGGTAGAGCACTTCCTTGGTAAGGAAGAGGTCACAGGTTCGATTCCTGTCATGAGCACCAGTTTTCCGGCCGTCATGGCCGGCCCGGAACGGGCTTTTTTTCTACAATCGATTGACTCCATCGGGGTTTAGCGCGCATGGCAAAGGGTAAATTCGAACGCACCAAGCCGCATGTCAACGTCGGCACGATTGGTCACGTGGATCACGGCAAGACGACGCTGACGGCAGCGCTGACGAAGGTCGGTGCGGAACGTTTCGGTGGC
>JBASAF010000038.1:0-2423 GCA_049650465.1 Rhodanobacter sp.
ACCGGCATCTCCGGCGCAGCCGGCTTGTGTTCGCGCCGCGGCCTCGATGCGCCGCGTTCACCGTCGCGACCGCCACGGCGGCCGGCACCGGAACGGCGCGGCTTCTCGCCCGGCCGCGGCGGCACCACGTCGCCGAACGCCGCGCTGTCGGCCGCGGCGTTGGCGGCGAACTCGGCGTCGATGGCGTGCGGCTTGGGCATCACCAGCCAGGCGGGGTCGATCGACGCCACCGGGATGCTCTGGCCGATATAGGCCTCGATATCCGGCAGGCTCATCGCGTACAGGTCGCAGGCGAAGCTGATCGCATCGCCCTCGGCGCCGAGCCGCGCGGTGCGCCCGATGCGGTGCACGTAATCCTCGGCCTCGTGCGGCAGGTCGTAGTTGAACACGTGGCTGACGTGCGGGATGTGCAGGCCGCGCGCGGCCACGTCGGTGGCCACCAGGATGTCCAGCTGGCCGTCCTGGAAACGCTGCAGCAGCTTCTGCCGCTTCAGCTGCGGCACGTCGCCGGAGATCGCGCCGACGCGGCAGCCGTGGCGCTTGACGCGCTCGGTGACGCGCTCGGCGGCGGCCTTGGTGTTGACGAAGATGATGCTGCGCGTGGGCTTGTGCTGGTCGATCAGGTTGAGCAGCAGCGGCATCTTCTCTTCCTTGGCCGGGAAGTAGACGACCTGGCGCACCTTGTCGGCGGTGACGTGGTCGCTCTCGACCACCAGCTTCTCGGCCTCGTGCATGTGCTCGTAGGCCAGCTCCAGCACGCGATGGCTCAGGGTGGCGGAGAACAGCAGCACCTGGCGCTGCTCGCGCGGCGGCAGCCGGCGGAAAATGAAGCGCACGTCCTTGATGAAGCCGAGGTCGAACATGCGGTCGGCCTCGTCGATCACCATCACCTCGACGCTGTTGAGGCTGAACACGCCCTGCTTGTGGTAGTCGAGCATGCGGCCGGGCGTGGCGATGATGATGTCGCAGCCGTCCTTCAGCTGCTGGCGCTGCTTGTCGTAGTCGACGCCGCCGTAGATCAGCGCGGTCTTCAGGCCGGTGTGGCGACCGATCGCCTGGGCGTCCTTGTCGATCTGGATGGCCAGCTCGCGGGTCGGCGCGATGATCAGCGCACGGGGGTCCGAATCCTTGCGGTCGGCCACGGCCGGCGTGGTGAGCAGGCGGTTCATCAGCGCGACCAGGAAGGCGCAGGTCTTGCCGGTGCCGGTCTGCGCCTGGCCGGCGACGTCGCGGCCGGCCAGCGCCGGCGCCAGGGTCATTTCCTGGATCGGAGTGCAGCGGGTGAAGCCGCTGTCGTCCAGGCCCTGCTGCAGCAGCGGATGAAGATCGAAGTTGGTGAAAAAGGTATCAGTGAGTACGGTTTGTGACATATGGGGAACTTGGGAACCTTGCCTTGGGCGGCGTAATGCGCTGCACCCGCTCTGGCAGCCGAAAAACCGGCGCGGAACGGTGCAGGACGGATGCGCGTGGCGCAATGAAGCGTGCAATCCCGGGGGTCGGCAAGGTCGCGCCGCGGCGTGCGACGCCGGTTATGACGGCGGCCCGAAGCGGCCTGCAAGGACCGCTCTTGAATCGTGCCCGGGGTTGCGCTGGAATGGATGCTGGCCGTGCCGGCCCGCCTCCCTCTCAGCCCAACCCATGCTTCATGGGCGCCCGAGTGTAGCCGATGACGCCACTCCTTGTATTGTGGCGCCGGCCACCCCATTGTTCCCTGCCTGCAGTTTTTGCGTACCCCCAAGCCACGGAGATCCCCGGTGAGCGACCTGATTACCCATGTGAACGACGACGCCTTCGAACAGCAGGTGCTCAAATCCGAAACCCCCGTGCTGCTGGATTTCTGGGCGGAATGGTGCGGCCCGTGCAAGGCCATCGCGCCGATGCTCGACGAGCTGGCCCAGCAGTACGAAGGCAAGTTGCGCGTGGTCAAGGTCAACATCGACCAGAACCAGCAGACCCCCCGCACCTACGGCGTGCGCGGCATCCCGACCCTGATGGTGTTCAAGAACGGCAAGGTCGAGGCGACCCAGATCGGCGCCGTCAGCAAGGGCCAGCTGACCCAGATGATCGACAAGGCCATCTGATTCCACCCGTCCACCGCGGCCTGCCCGGCATCGTCCGGCAGGCCCGCGCCCGCTTTACGGCGCCCCATGGCGGGTGCTAGATTGATCCGCGTCCGTCGGGACAGTCCTGTCCCCTTGCGCCTCCGCGCGACGCACACCCTCCCTCCTGCAACTCAACGGCGCCCCGCGAGGATTGCCCGTGTCCGATACCGATAACCAGACTCCGCCCGAAACCCGGGGCGCCGATGCCAGCACCGTGAACGAAGGCAAGCCCGAGCCGCGCACCCGCGCCCCGCGCCGCGCCGCCGCGGCCAAGGCCGCCACCGCCACCGACGACGGTGCCGCTGGCGGCAAGTCGACGGC
>JBASAF010000039.1:0-149605 GCA_049650465.1 Rhodanobacter sp.
CGCCCGCCCCGCCCGCCGCGCCCGCGCCGATCCGTGCCGAGGCCACCGCCACCGCCGCGGATCCGCACGCGCCGGCGCTGGAGTTCGCCAACGGCCATGGCGGCTTCGTCGAACACGGCCGTGCCTATCGCGTCGAACTGGACGCGGCGCGGCCCACCCCGGCGCCGTGGACCAACGTGCTGGCCAACCCCGGCTTCGGCTGCCTCATCACCGCCGAGGGCGGCGGCTACAGCTGGTCGACCAACAGCCAGCAGAACGCGCTGACGCCGTGGCCGAACGACCCGGTCAGCGACGCACCGCACGACATCATCTACCTGCACGACGCCGACAGCGGCGAGGTGTGGAGTGCCGGTGCGCTGCCGATCCGCGTACCCGGCGCGCGCTGCGTCGCCACCCACGGCAAGGGCTGGACCGAGCTGCGCAACGACGCCCACGGCATCGCGCTGGCGCTGACCGTGTGCGTGGCGCCGGACGATCCGGTCAAGCTGTCGCGGCTGCGCCTGGTCAACCGCTCCGCGCGCACGCGGCGGCTGTCGATCACCGGCTACGTGGAATGGGCGCTCGGCGCCAACGGCAGCACGCCGGCGCCGTTCGTGGTCACCGCGCGCGACGCGGCCAGCGGTGCACTGTTCGCGCGCAACCGCTGGCGCGCGGACTACGCCGATCGCGTGGCGTTCTTCGACCTCGCCGGCGCGCAGCAGTCGCTCAGCGGCGACCGCGCCAGCTTCCTCGGCGCGCTCGGCAGCACCGCACGGCCGGCCGCGTTGCAACACGACCGCCCGCTGGATGGTCGCCTCGGCGCCGGACTGGATCCGTGCGGCGCGCTGCAGACACGCGTGGAACTGCCGCCGGGCACGCAACTCGACCTGATCTTCCTGCTTGGCGAAGGCGACGACGAAGACGCCGCGCGCGCGCTGGTGGCGAAGTACCGCCACGCCGATGTCGACGAGCTGCTCGCCCGCATCGCGACGCAATGGAACGAGCTGCTCGACACCGTGCAGGTCGACACGCCCGACCGCGCGCTGGACATCATGGTCAACGACTGGCTGCCCTACCAGGTCACCGCCTGCCGGCTGTGGGCGCGCACCGCGTACTACCAGGCCAGCGGCGCATGGGGCTTCCGCGACCAGTTGCAGGACGTGATGGCGCTGTGCGTGAGCCGGCCGGATCTCGCCCGCGAGCACCTGCTGCGCGCGGCCGGACGCCAGTTTGCCGAGGGCGACGTGCAGCACTGGTGGCTGCCGCCGCACGGCCAGGGCGTGCGCACGAAGATCCGCGACGACCGCGTGTGGCTGGCCTACGTGGCGATGCATTACGTCGAGGTCAGCGGCGACCGCGCGGTGCTGGACGAGAAGCTGCCGTTCCTCGAGGGCCAGGCGATCCCCGACGGCGCCACCGATGCATTCTTCCAGCCCGAGGTTTCCGACCGGGAGGCGACGCTGTACGAGCATTGCTCGCTGGCGATCGACACCAGCCTGACCCGCGGCGCGCACGGCCTGCCGCTGATCGGCACCGGCGACTGGAACGACGGCATGAACGCGGTCGGCGCCGAAGGACGCGGCGAGAGCAGCTGGCTCGGCTGGTTCCTGCTCGCCACCATCGACGCGCTGGCGCCGGAAGCCGAGGCCCGCGGCGATGCGCGCGCGGCGACGTGGCGCGACTACGCCACGGCGCTGCGCGCGACGCTGGAGCAGTCCTGGGACGGCGCGTGGTACCGCCGCGGCTATTACGACGACGGCACGCCGCTGGGTTCGAAGGACAGCGAGCAGTGCCGCATCGACACCATCGCGCAATCGTGGAGCGTGCTGGGTGCGGCGAGCAACCATGAGCACACGGTGCAGGCGATGGACTCGGTCGACCGCCTGCTGGTCGACCACGAGCACAGGATCGCGCGGCTGTTCACCCCGCCGTTCGACCAGGACGGCAGGAAGGACCCCGGCTACATCAAGGGCTATCCGCCCGGCGTGCGCGAGAACGGCGGGCAATACACGCACGGCGCGATCTGGTCGGTGTTCGCCTGGGCCAGGCTGGGCGACGGCGATCGCGCCGGCGCGTTGTTCGACCTGCTCAATCCGATCCGCCACAGCGACAGCGCCGAGGCGGTGGCGCGCTACAAGGTGGAACCCTACGTGGTCTGCGCGGACGTGTATTCGGTGGCCCCGCACATCGGCCGCGGCGGCTGGACCTGGTACACCGGCTCCGCCGCCTGGCTCTACCGCGCCGCGCTGGAGGCGCTGCTCGGCTTCCACCTGCGGGGCGACCGGCTGCGCATCGACCCGTGCGTGCCCAAGGCCTGGCCCGGCTTCCGCATCCGCTACCACCACCACGGCACCCTCCACGACATCGAGGTAAGGAACCCCGAGCACCGCTGTCGCGGCGTGCAGCGCATCGAAATGGACGGCCAAACGCTGGACCCCGCCGCAGCCGTCGCCCTCGCCACCGACGGCAAGCCGCACCACCTGCGCATCACCCTGGGCCACCCACCCGCGTAGGGGTTCGCTCGCGGGCGATGCTCTTCCCGGATTCGCGATCCGCGAAAGCGGCGGGCGGTGCCCGCCCTACGTCAGCCGCCCCGAAGCCGCTGCGCGGCTACGCTCAGGGCGAACGGTAGGGCGGGCACCGCCCGCCGGCCTCGGGCCAACTCACCGCCGCCGCGTGCGCGAGGCCCCCAACTTGCGCGTCAACGTGTTGCGACCCACGCCCAGCGCCTGCGCCGCGTTCTGCCGATGGCCCTCGTGTGCCTGCAGCGCGGCCTGCAACAGGGTGCGGTCGAGCGCCTCGCGGGCGCGCGCGTGGATATCCGCCTCGCCCTCGGCCAGCGCCTGCGCGGCCCACTCGCGCAGCGCGTCGGTCCACTCGCCGCCGCGCGCGGTGTCCGCGCCGCCGCCGAGATCGCCGGGCAGGATCTCGCTGCCCGGCGCGATCACCGCCAGCCGGCGGCACAGGTTTTCCAGCTCGCGCACGTTGCCGGGGTAGTCGCGCTGCGCGACCTGTTTCAGCGCGGCCTTGGAGAAGCGTTTCGGCGGCAGCTTCAGTTCCTGCGCGGTGGCGGCCAGGAAATGCCGGGCCAGCGCCGGGATGTCGCCGCGCCGCGCGCGCAGCGGCGGCAGCTCGATGCGCACCACGTCGAGGCGGTGCATCAGGTCGGCGCGGAACGCACCGGCGGCCACCCGCGCGGCCAGGTCCTGGTGGGTGGCGGCGACGATGCGCACGTTGCCGCGGATCAGCTCGCGCCCGCCCACGCGGTAGAACTCGCCGCCGGCCAGCACGCGCAGCAGGCGCGTCTGCAGCAGCAGCGGCATGTCGCCGATCTCGTCGAGGAACAGCGTGCCACCCTCGGCCTGCTCGAAGCGGCCGGCGACGCGACGGGTGGCGCCGGTGAACGCGCCGGCCTCGTGGCCGAACAGCTCGCTCTCCAGCAGCTCGCTGGGGATCGCCGCGGTGTTCAGCGCCACGAAAGGCTTGTCGCGGCGCGCGCTTTCCTCGTGCAGTGCGCGCGCCACCAGTTCCTTGCCGGTGCCGGTCTCGCCGGTAACCAGCACGTTGAGGTCGCTGGCGGCGACGCGGCCGATCAGGCGGAACACCTCGCGCATCGGCGCGCTGTCGCCGAGCAGGGCGTGGCGTGCCACGGGTTCGGCCGGCGCCGGCGCGGCCACGCTCGCCGCGCCCGCCAGCACGCGCTGCACCACGGCCACCGCGTGGTCGAGGTCGAACGGCTTGGCCAGGTAATCCACTGCGCCGGCGCGATACGCCGCGGCGGTGGTGGCCACGTCGGTGTAGGCGCTCATCACGAGCACCGGGCCGACCGCGCGCCGCTGCAGCTCGCGCAGCAGGCTCAGCCCGTCCTCGCCCGGCATGCGCACGTCGGTGAGCAGCAAGGCAGGACGCCCGTCGCGCAGTGCGTGGTGCACCGCTTCGGCATCGCCAAACTCGCGCACCGCCAGCCCGGCGTCGCGCAGTGCCTCGGCCAGCACGAAACGCACGCCGCGGTCGTCGTCGACGATCCAGATCTCGTTTGTCGTCATGCGTCGGTTCCGCGTTGTCCCGGCCCCTGCGCGGGGGCGGTCGGGAGTGGGTTGCGAGGGGCCAGAGCGCGCAGTCGGGCATCACCCATGCGACTTCTCCAGCGGCAGGTACAGGGTGAACACGGTCTCGCCGGGACGGCTGACGGCGCGCAGCTCGCCGCCATGCTCGCGGGCGATCTCGCGCGACAGCGCCAGGCCCAGGCCGGTGCCGTCGGCGCGGCCGGAGACCAGCGGTTCGAACAAGGTGTCGCGCAAGTCGGCCGGGATGCCGGCACCGTCGTCGATCAGCTCCACCCGCAGCGCCATGCGCAGCATCCGCTCGCCCAGCCGCACGCCGTGTTCGACGCGCGTGCGCAGGGTCAGCGTGCGGGCCCCGGCTTCCAGCGCGTTGCGCGCCAGGTTCAGCAGCAGCTGGTGCAGGCGGTCGGCATCCGCGTGCACGTCCGGCACGCTGGGGTCGTAGTCCTGGCGCCAGTGCGGCGGTGCGGGCTCGGCCTGCAGCAGGTCGGCAAGGCGCTCGAGCAGCCGATGGATGTTGACCGGCCCCGGCCGCGCGGCGCCATCGTGGTGCAGCAGGCGATTGGCCAGCGCGCCGAGCCGGTCGGCCTCGTCGATGATCATGCCGGCCAGCGCCCGCAGATCCTCGCCCTCGACCCGCCGCTGCAGCAGCTGCGCCGCGCCACGCAGGCCGGCCAGCGGATTCTTCACCTCGTGGGCGAAACCGCGCAGGGTGGCCGACAGCGGCGAGACCCCGGCGAGCGGCTCGGCCAGCACGTGGACTTCCAGCAACAGGCCGTCCTCGAGCGGTTGCAGCGCGATGTCCGCGGGGATCTCGCGACCGTTCGCCGCGGCCAGCGGCACCGCACGCCACTGCGCCGGCCGTTGCCCGGCCAGCACCCGTGCCGCCCGCGCCGCGGCCTCCTCGGCATCGGCGAACAGCAGCGCCAGCGGCTGTCCCAGCGGGTGGCGCACGCCCAGCTCCAGCCCTTCGATCAGCGCCGGATTGAGCCAGCACAGGCGCAGCCGCGCATCGACCAGGGCCAGCCCGGTGGCCAGCTGCTGCGCCCACGCCTTCCACGCCACGTCACTCATTGCACCATCATGGGCAATGTCTCGCTTTGGTGCAAATACACGATGCGCATATGGCCGCCACACGCCTTGGCGGCGCCTTTTACCGCCTCTTCACCCGTTCGATTCCACTGTGCCCCGATAGCCGCGCTGCCACGCCGCGGCAGGAGCATCGCCATGACCGGGTCTGCCGGATTGAGCCAGCATTTCATCGAGCAGCAGCGCCAGCGCCTGCTGGAGCTGCGCAAGCAATTGCTGGGCGGCGAGGAAAGCCAGCTCGACGCGGAGCGCGCCTACCAGCGCGAACACGGGGAGGAGGCGGAAGAGGAGGAGGAGCGGGCGCAGACCCAGTCGCGGATCGAAGTCGAGCAGGCCGTGCACGATGTGGACAAGCGCCGCCTGGCAAACATCGAGCGCGCGCTGCAGAAGATCGCCGAGGGCAGCTACGGCCGCTCCGACCGCAGCGGCAAGCCGATTCCGCCCGAGCGGCTCGAAGCCACCCCGGAGGCGATCCTCACCGTGGCCGAGGAGCGCCACGCGGAACAGCCCCCGCTCCGCTAGGCGCGACAACGCGCCGCTCTTCACCAGGCAGAAGCGGTGCGCCAGCGCCAGCCGGGCCTGATCGACGAGGACGGCGCGGTCACCAACCCGTCCACTGCCGAGTTCCTGGCCAACTACATGAAGGAATTGCACGGGTTCATCGAGCGCGTGCTGACCGTGCACCCGCGGCAAAGCTGACGGCGGCACGACAACGGGCGCCGAGGCGCCCGTTGTCCCTGCGCTGCATGCCTGCCTACAGCGAGTAGTACATCTGGAATTCCAGCGGGTGGGTGCTGGCGCGGTACCTGGTGACTTCCTTCATCTTCACTTCGATGTAGGCGTCGATGAAGTCGTCGGTGAACACGCCGCCGGCCTTCAGGAAGTCGCGGTCCTTGTCCAGCGCTTCCAGCGCGGCATCGAGGCTGGAGCACACCTGCGGGATGTTCTTCTCTTCTTCCGGCGGCAGGTCGTACAGGTCCTTGTCGGCCGGCGCGCCGGGGTCGATCTTGTTCAGGATGCCGTCGAGGCCGGCCATCATCAGCGCGGTGAACACCAGGTAGCCGGAGTTCATCGGGTCGGGGAAGCGCACCTCGATGCGGCGGCCCTTGGGGCTGGCCACGTACGGGATGCGGCAACTCGCGGAACGGTTGCGCGCGGAGTAGGCCAGCATCACCGGCGCCTCGAAGCCCGGCACCAGGCGCTTGTAGCTGTTGGTGGTGGAGTTGGCGAACGCGTTGATCGCACGCGCGTGCTTGAAGATGCCGCCGATGTACCACAGCGCGGTCTGGCTCAGGCCGCCGTACAGGTCGCCGGCGAACAGGTTCTCGCCGTTCTTGGCCAGCGACTGGTGCACGTGCATGCCGCTGCCGTTGTCGCCGACGAGTGGTTTTGGCATGAAGGTGACGGTCTTGCCGTTCTGGTGCGCCACGTTCTTGATGACGTACTTCATCGTCAGCAGTTCGTCGGCCTTCTTCACCAGCGTGTTGAACTTCACGCCGATCTCGCACTGGCCGGCATTCGCCACTTCGTGGTGATGCACCTCGACGGTCTGGCCCAGCGATTCCAGCACCTTGCACATGTCCGCGCGCAGGTCGCCGAGCGAGTCGACCGGGCTGACCGGGAAGTAGCCGCCCTTCACGCCCGGGCGGTGGCCGTGGTTCTCGCCGTCGTACTTGTAGCGCGACGACCACGCCGCTTCCTCGGAGCCGATTTCGTAGAACACGCGGCCAGGGTCGTTCTGCCAGCGCACCGAGTCGAAGATGAAGAATTCGGGCTCGGGGCCGAAGAACGCGGTGTCGGCGATGCCGGTGGATTTGAGGTACGCCTCGCCGCGCTTGGCGATCGAGCGCGGGTCGCGGCCGTAGGCCTGCATGGTCGACGGCTCCAGCACGTCGCAGTGCAGGATCAGCTGCACGTGCGCGCTGAACGGGTCGAGATGGGCGGTGTCCGGATCGGGCAGCAGGATCATGTCCGACTCGTTGATGCCCTTCCAGCCGGTGATCGAGGAGCCGTCGAACATCTTGCCGTCCTCGAACGTCGACTCGTCGATCGCGTGGGCCGGGAAGGTGACGTGGTGGTGCACGCCGAGCATGTCGGCGAAACGCAGGTCGACGAACTCGACCTCGTGTTCCTGGATCAGGTCGAGCACTTGGTTGGCGGCGGACATGGAGCAACCTCGATGGGGGTGGATGAACTGGCGGAGCAAGTCGTGTGCCAGCCGGTGGGGGCCTTGAGCGGCAAGGGCTTGCACGTTTCCGGGACGGGCTGGAGAGTTTCACGGTGGTGCAATCGCCCATGTAATTGCACCAATCAGGGTCAACCCACGGAGGCCGGGCCGGCCGACTCACCCATCGTAGGCGCTTTCCCCGTGCGAGGTAATGTCCAGCCCCTCGCGCTCCGCCTCATGCGGCACGCGCAGGCCGAACACCAGCTTGACGACCAGCAGGGCCAGCACGGAAACCACGCCGCTCCACAGCACGGTGATGCCCACGCCCAGCGCCTGCACGCCGAGCTGGCGGAGGATCGAGAAGCCCGCCGCGCCGGTGCCGCCCAGCGCCGGCGCGGTGAACACCCCGGTCAGCAGCGCGCCGACGATGCCGCCGATGCCGTGCACGCCGAACACGTCCAGCGCGTCGTCCGCGCGCAGCAGCTTCTTCAGCCCGGTCACGCCCCACACGCAGCAGAGGCTGGCTACCGCGCCGATCACGATCGCGCCCAGCGGACCCACCGTGCCGCAGGCCGGCGTGATGCCGACCAGTCCGGCCACCGCGCCGGAGGCGCCGCCGACCATCGACGCATGGCCGCGCAGGCTCGCCTCGACCGCCAGCCATGCCAGCACCGCCGCCGCCGCGGCCAGCAAGGTGTTGAGGAAGGCCAGCGCCGCGCCCGCGTTCGCCTCCAGGTTGGAGCCGGCGTTGAAACCGAACCAACCCACCCACAGCAACGCCGCGCCGACCATGGTGAAGGTCACGTTGTGCGGCTTCATCGGTTCGCGCCCGAAACCCAGCCGCGGTCCGACCAGCCAGGCGCCGACCAGGCCGGCCACGCCGGCGTTGATGTGCACCACGGTGCCGCCGGCGAAGTCCAGCGCGCCCATGGCAAACAGGAAACCGCGCGGCCCGGCCCACACCATGTGCGCGATCGGCAGGTAGGCGAAACTGAACCACAGCGCGGCGAACAGCAGCACCGCGCGAAAGCGCATGCGCTCGGCCAGCGCGCCCACGATCAGCGCACCGGTGATGCCGGCGAAAGTGGCCTGGAACGCCACGAACACGTACTCCGGCAGCGCCACCCCGGCGCTGAAGGTGGGCACCAGCGTGTCCCTGGTCACGCCGTGCAGGAACAGCTTGCCGAAACCGCCGATCACCGCGCCATCCCCGCCGAAGGCGAGGCTGTAGCCATACGCCACCCACAGCAGCAGCAGCAGGGAGAACACCGTCAGCACCTGCAGCAGCACCGACAGCACGTTCTTCGAGCGCACCAGGCCGCCGTAGAACAGCGCCAGCCCCGGCACCGTCATCAGCAGCACCAGCAAGGTGGAGGTGAGCATCCACGCCACGTCGCCCTTGTCGACCACCGGTGAGGGGGTGGCGGCGTGCAGCAGCGGCGCGGCAAGGAACAGCAGGCCCGTGGCGACGCCGCGAGGGAGGCTGGACTTCTTCATGGCGAACCTCACGAGGCGGGGGTCAGAGCGCATCGGCGTCGAGTTCGCCGGTGCGGATGCGGATCACCTGCTCCACGCCGGTGACGAAGACCTTGCCGTCGCCGACATGGCCGGTGCGCGCGGCACGCTGCAGCTCCTCCAGCGCGGCATCGAGCAGCGCGTCGGACACCACCGCCTCGACCTTGAGCTTGGGCAGGAAATCGACCACGTACTCGGCGCCGCGATACAACTCGGTGTGGCCTTTCTGGCGGCCGAAGCCGCGCACCTCGATTACGGTCATCCCCGACACGCCGACGCCTTCCAGCGCATCGCGGACCTCGTCGAGCTTGTGCGGGCGGATGATGCCGGTGATCAGTTTCATGGAGCGGCTCCGGTTCGATGTCGGTCAGAACGAGCGGGCCAGGCCCAGCACCGCCGTGGCGCGGCCCAGGTAGTGGCCACGCGCATTGGTGTAGAGGGCGCGGCGCGCATCGGTGTCGCAGTAGCCCAGCGCGAGCGACCAGTGGCCAGCGAAGCTGCGCGTGACGCCCAGCTTCCAGTCGAGGTACGACGCGCGGCGCGCGTTCGCCACGCGCTGGCGGCCGACATGCGCGTCGAGCTGCCAGCCCGGCGCCAGCGGCTGTCTCCAGTACAGCTCCAGGTAGCTGCTGTGCTCGCTGTGGGCATAGCCGAACAGGTCGGTGAACGCGTACGAGTACTTCAGCGACACACTCTTCCAGGCCAGCGCGGCGTAGGCTTCGGTGGTGTTGGGCAGGGTGAAGCCCTGCGGATAGCTGCCCGGGTACTGGTAGCGATACGCGCCCAGGTCGATGCTCCAGTCATCACCGAAACGGCCGCGCCAGCCGCCGTACAGATCCAGCTCCACGCTGCTGGACACCGTCGCCGCCGTGGTCGATGCATCGGACAGCCAGCTCACGTTGCTGCCCCAGCCGCCGACGTACCAGCCGCTGGCGTGGTCGAACTCGATGCCGGCCTGCACGGCAGGCCGACGGTCCGTCTGCGAGATGCCGCGGAACAGGTAGTCGCTGACCACGCCGGCATTGCCGCTCCACTGGCTGGCCGGCGCCTCCCCGGCCGATACCGACATGGCGACGGCGGCGAACAGCGCGATCGCTGCCGCAGATATCCCGCTTCGCTTCATGCGCCCGCCCTCGAACCGGTGGCGCCGCGGCAATGGCCATCCAGACGTCCAGACGTCCATGCATCCGCGACATGGCCACGCGCCCGCGTGGCCTCACCAGCCCCTGAGCAAGCCCCATGCCATGGGCGGAAACCGTTGCCACCGCGGCATCGGCCTCATCGCGGCGCCGCGGGCAGCGCGGCATTCGCACCATCGGCACCCGCCGGAACGATCGCTTTGCACCGTTCCAGTGCGCGGCACGCGCCGCCAGCCTCAGCGCCGCCTCAGGACATCGGTTCCGGCCTCGCCCCCAGCTTCGGCGGCAGCGGGATGAACTCGTCGTGGTCCAGGTCCGGCAGCTTCATGCGGCCGACGGCCCAGTCCTCGCGCGCCTGGTCGAGCCGCTCCGGCGAGGAGGAGACGAAGTTCCAGTCGATGTAGCGCGGCCCCACCGGCTCGCCGCCCAGCGCCATGACGACGGCATCGCCCAACGCGGCGATGGTGGCGGACCGCCCCGGTGCCAGCACTGCCATGCTGCCCGGTTCGATCCGCTCGCCGTCGACCTCCACCTCGCCGCCGGCCACGTAGACCGCGCGCTCGGGATACTCGGCCGGCAGCGACACCCGCGCGCCGGCGCGCAACTGCCAGTGCACGTAGAACTGCGGCGAGTCGGTCTGCACCGGCGACTGCACCCCGGCCAGGCGCCCGGCGATCAGCCGCCCGACGACGCCGTCGCCGTCGAAGACCGGCAACGCCTCGCTGGCGTAATGCCAGAAGCCGGGCTCCATTTCCTCGCGCCCGTCCGGCAGCGCCACCCAGGCCTGGATGCCGTCCAGCGGCCCGCCCTGCGCGCGCAGTTTCTCGAAGCGCTCCGAGTGGGTGATGCCGCGGCCGGCGGTCATCCAGTTGACCTCGCCCGGACGGATCGCCTGCGCCGAGCCGAGGCTGTCGCGATGCATGATCTCGCCATCGAACAGGTAGGTGATGGTGGACAGCCCGATGTGCGGGTGCGGCCGCACGTCCGCCTCGCGCGGCAAGCCCGGCGCCAGATCCTTCGGGCCCATGCGGTCGAAGAAGATGTAGGGCCCGACCATGCGGCGCTGGGCGAACGGCAGCACACGGCCGACCTCGAAACTGCCGAGGTCGCGGCGGCGCTGGGGAATGACGAGCTCGATCATGGCGGGTCTCCGGCGGCAAGGGGCGGATCGGGGCGGACCACTATGGCACCACGGCCGTGCGTTTGCCGTGCCCTCGGCCGGCCAACCCCGTAAGCTATGCCGCTGCCCGGCGGTGCCTTCCCTGTCGCAACGGATCCTTCCCGTGATCGAACTGCTCAAAGTCATCCTGCTCGGCGTCATCGAGGGCATCACCGAGTTCCTGCCCATTTCCAGCACCGGCCACCTGCTGATCGCCGAGCGCTTCGGGCTGGGCGCGCGCTCGGACCTGTTCAACATCGGCATCCAGGCCGGCGCGATCCTGGCGGTCACGCTGATCTACTGGAAGCGCATCTGGCAGTTGCTGACGCAGTGGCGCGACCGGGCCAACCGCGACTACCTGCTGAAGCTCACCGTGGCCTTCCTGATCACCGCGGTGCTCGGCTTCATCGCGGTGAAGCTCGGCTTCAAGCTGCCCGAAACGGTGACGCCGGTGGCATGGGCGCTGGTGATCGGCGGCTTCTGGATGCTCGGCGCCGAGCTGCTGGCCGCGCGCCAGCCCGAGCGCAGCGATGTCACCTGGCGGGTGGCGATCCTGGTCGGCATCGCGCAGATGATCGCCGGCATCTTCCCCGGCACCTCGCGTTCGGCCGCGACGATTTTTGCGGCGATGCTGTTCGGCACCAGCAACCGCGCAGCGGCCACCGAGTTCGCCTTCCTGGTCGGCATCCCCACCATGTACGCCGCCACCGGCTACGAGCTGCTGAAGGTGCTGCACGGCGGCGGCGCGGCGCACGAGGATTGGAACGCGCTGGCGGTGGGCTTCTTGGTCTCGGCGATCACCGCCTTCGTCGCGGTGAAATGGCTGCTCGGCTACATCGTCGGCCACCGCTTCACCCCGTTCGCGATCTATCGCATCGCCTTCGGCGTGGCGCTGCTGTTGCTGGTGCCGGCCGGGGGTTGATCGTTCCGCCGATGCCCGCGCCGCCGCTGGATGCCCTGCTCGATGCGCTGGAAGGCAGCGAGGCATGGCGCAGACCCGAGGCCCTGCGCGAGCGGCTCGACGCGCTGGACCGGATCGAGCTGCTGCAACTGGGCGGCGCGCCCGGCCCGGACACGCTCGCGCCGCGCATCGCCGCGCTGCGCGAGGATTTCGAAGCCCTGAATACCGCCAGCTTCGCGCACGCGCGCGAGGCGATCCGCCGCGGCGCGGTGCCGACGCTGCTGCAAGCATGCGTCGACGAACGGGAACACGCCAACGGCGACGGCTACGACTGGCGCGACGAACTGGTCGAAGGCGTGCTGCAACTGAGCCCGCCGTCGCCAGCCGCGTCCCCGTTGCCGCCAGACATGGTGGCCTACCAGCCCACGCCGGCGCGGCACATCTTCGACCTGCTGGCGCAGGCGCGGCTGGATGCGAACGACATGCTGGTCGATCTCGGTTCCGGCCTGGGCCACGTGCCGCTGCTGGCCGCGATCTGCAGCGGGGCCGCCTCGCTCGGCATCGAGCGCGAAGCCTCCTGCGTGGCGTGCGCGCGGGCCGGCGCCGAGGCGTTGCGGCTGTCGCGCGTGCGCTTCCTGTGCATGGATGCGCGCCGCGCGGATTTCAGCCGCGGCACACTGTTCTATCTGTACACGCCGTTCCGCGGCGCCGTGCTCGACACGGTGCTGGCCGCCTTGCGCCGCGAATCGCAACGCCGCGCGCTGCGCATCGCCGCCCACGGCCCCTGCGTGGCGACGCTGGCCGCACTGCCCTGGCTGGCGGCCGACTCGCCGCCGCGGGCCGACCGCGTCACGCTGTTCCGTCCGCGCGGCTGAGCCGGCTCAGGCCGCCAGCTCCTTCACCTTGCGCACCTCCGCCGCCCGCACCGGCGGCGTGCCGTGCGCCCCCGGCGTCACCACCGTGCACTGGTTGGTGCGGTCGAACAACTCGCGCACCCATTCGATGAAGGCCTGCACGCGGGCGGACAGGTGCTTCTTCTGCGGGTAGACGATCCACACCGGCTTGCCGGTGGAGTTGGTGTCGGTCATCACCAGTTCGAGCAGGCCCTTGTCCAGCATGCAGGCGGCCATCATGCGCGGCACCTGGGTCAGCCCCATGCCGGCCGCCACCGCCTGCAACACCGATTCGCCGTCGTTGATCAGCATGTGCGCGTCGATGTCGACCTCCAGCGGACCGCCCGGCGTGTCGAACTGCCACTGTCGCGGGCGGCCATTCGGGTACACGTAGTTGATGCAGCGATGGTCCTTCAGGTCCTCGATGCTGCGGGGCGCGCCGTACTTGCGCAGGTACTCGGGCGAGGCGCACACCACGTTGCTGAGGTAGCCGATCTTGCGCGCGATCAGGCTGGAATCCTCCAGCTGGCCGACCCGGATCGCGCAGTCCAGGCCCTCGCCGTTGAGGTCCGCGGGCGAATCGCTCATCGACAGCTCCAGCCGGATATCCGGATAGCGCTGCTCGAATTCGGTCAGCCGCGGGATCACCGCGGCGCGCCCCACCGACAGCGAAATGCCCACCCGCAATTTGCCGGTGGGCTTGCTGTTGGCGTAGTTGAGCGCCTCGGTGGCTTCGGCCAGATCGGCGAGGATCTCCTTGCAACGGGCGTGGAACGCGGCTCCATCGTCGGTCAACCGCAGCGAGCGCGTGGAGCGGAACAGCAGCCGCGCGCCCAGCTGGGTTTCCAGCCGGGTCACCGCCCGGCTGACCCCCGACGGGGTCATGCCCAGCTGGGCGGCAGCCGCGGCGAAACTCTTGGCCTCGACGACACGGACGAAGGTCGATATGGCGGAAAAATCTTCCATGGCTTCAGTTCCTCGTCGATTCGTGACTGGGACGCACGAGTGTAATGCGCAAGAACCGGGTTTTCTATACCGGGAAGTACACCTATTCTCTCGACCCTCGCCGGGAAGCCCTGCCCGGCCCACGCAATGTCGGGAGCCTGTCATGAAGAAACAATGGATGCTGATACCCCTGGTCGTGGCCGGCGCCTTCGGCAGCTGGCTGCTGCTGCACGGCGACGACAGCCGCGCCCAGGGGCCCGTCGCCGGCGCGCCGCCGGAGGTGACCGTGGCCCAGGCGCTGACCCGCAAGGTCAGCGACAGCGCCCAGTTCACCGGCCGGGTGCAGGCGGTCAACACCGTGCAGGTGCAGCCGCGCGTCGACGGTTTCGTCGAGTCGGTGCACTTCCGCGAAGGTGCGCTGGTGCACAAGGGCGACGTGCTGTTCCAGCTCGACGCCCGCCCCTACCGGGCCGAGGTGGACCGGCTGGTCGCCAACCAGGCCCAGGCCAAGGCCGAGCTGGAGCTGGCCCAGACCAACCAGCGCCGCGGCGAGATGCTGCTGGCCCAGCATGCGATCGCCCAGCAGGAAGCAGATCGGCTGGAGACCGCCGCGCAGAGCGCGCGCGCCCAGCTCGGCGCCGCCACCGCCGCGCTGGCCGCCGCGCGGCTGAAGCTGGACTTCACCACCGTGCGCGCGCCGATCGACGGCCGCGTCAGCAACGCCCGCGTCACCCCCGGCAACCTGGTCACCAGCAGCGACGTGCTGACCAGCGTGGTCTCGGTGAACCCGGTCTACGTCTACTTCGACGTCGACGAGCAGACCTGGCTCAAGCTCGACCACCTGCGCAGCCGAGCGAAGCAGGCCGGCCACGACGCGCGGATCGAGGCGGCGATGGGCCTGGCCGACGAAGCCGGCTACCCGCATGAGGGCCGCCTGGACTTCGTCGACAACCAGCTGCACACCGGCTCCGGCACGATGCGCCTGCGCGCGGTGTTCGACAACGCCGACGGCCTGTACACGCCCGGCCTGTATGCCCGCGTGCAGCTGCAGAGCGGCCCGGCGCAGCCGCGCGTGCTGGTCGACGACCGCGCGATCGGCACCGACCTCGGCAACCAGTTCGTCTACGTGGTCGACAAGGAGCACAAGGTGCAGTACCGCAAGGTCGACACCGGCGCGCTGTTCCACGGCCTGCGCGTGATCGACAGCGGCGTGCAGCCGTCAGACCTGGTGGTGGTGAACGGCCTGCAGCGCGTGCGGCCGGGGGTCGAGGTGAATCCGCAGAAGGTGGCGATGAGCTACCGGCTGGACAGCGCGGACAAGGCGCTGGTCGAGCGCGGGGATGCAGGCACCGACGACGACTCGCGTACCGCGCAACTCAAGGCCACGACGGCACAGGCGCCACAAGGCTGAGGAAGGCCCTGGGGTAAAACGCCCTGGGGTAGCCCCCGGACAGGCAAGAACCACCCAGCCGCCCAGGCCGTCATCCCAGCGAAAGCTGGGATCCAGTGACTCCAGGCCCTTGAAGCGTCAAGGCGCTGGATTCCAGCTTTCGCTGGAATGACGTCTCAAAAAGACCGGGGCGCGACAGCGCGACCCGTCGAGGACTCTTTGCATGAAAAACATCGCCCAATTCTTCGTCGACCGGCCGATCATGGCCGCCGTGCTGTCGCTGTTGTTCGTGATCACCGGCGCCATCGCGGTGTTCCAGCTGCCGATCAGCGAGTATCCGGAAGTGGTGCCGCCCACCGTGGTGGTGCACGCCAGCTACCCCGGCGCCAACCCCAAGGTGATCGCGCAGACCGTCGCCACGCCGTTGGAGGAACAGATCAACGGCGCCGAAGGCATGCTGTACACCTCCTCGCAGGCCACCAGTGACGGCGCGCTCACTCTTACCGTGACGTTCGCGCTCGGCACCGATCTCAACAACGCCCAGGTCGACGTGCAGAACCGCGTGGCGCAGGCGCTGCCGAAGCTGCCCGAGGAAGTGCAACGGCTCGGCGTGACCACGCAGAAGAGTTCGCCCGACCTCACCATGGTGGTGCACCTCACCTCGCCCGATCAGCGCTACGACATGCTGTACCTGTCGAACTACGCGCGCTTGCACGTGAAGGACGTGCTGGGCCGGCTCGACGGCGTGGGCGACGTGCAGATCTTCGGCGCCGGCGAATACTCGATGCGCGTGTGGCTGGACCCGCAGAAGCTGGCGCAGCGCTCGCTCACCACCGGCGACGTGATCAACGCGATCCGCGAGCAGAACGTGCAGGTCGCCGCCGGTGCGCTGAACGCGCCGCCGGGCCCGGGCAACGCCGCGTTCCAGCTCAACATCAACACGCGCGGCCGGCTGGTCAGCGAGGACGACTTCCGCAACATCATCGTGCGCACCGACGCCAACGGTGGCGTCACCCACCTGAGTGACGTGGCCAAGGTCGACCTGGGCTCCAACAACTACGCGCTGCGCAGCCTGCTGGACAACAAGCCGGCGGTGGCCTTGCCGATCTTCGCGCGGCCGGGGTCCAACGCGATCCAGATCTCCGACGAGGTGCGCGCCACCATGGCGCAGCTGAAGCAGGATTTCCCGCAGGGGGTGGACTACTCCATCGTCTACGACCCGACCGTGTTCGTGCGCGGCTCGATCGAGGCGGTGGCGCACACCCTGCTGGAAGCGATCCTGCTGGTGGTGCTGGTGGTGATCCTGTTCCTGCAGACCTGGCGCGCCTCGATCATCCCGCTGGTGGCGGTGCCGGTGTCGCTGATCGGCACGTTCGCGATCATGTACCTGGCCGGGTTCTCGCTCAACGCGCTGTCCCTGTTCGGCCTGGTGCTGGCGATCGGCATCGTGGTCGATGACGCGATCGTGGTGGTGGAAAACGTGGAGCGGCACATCGAGCTCGGCCAGTCGCCGAAGGAGGCCACGCGCCAGGCGATGCGCGAGGTCACCGGCCCGATCGTGGCCACCGCCCTGGTGCTGTGCGCGGTATTCATCCCGACCGCCTTCGTCAGCGGCCTCACCGGCCAGTTCTATCGCCAGTTCGCGCTGACCATCGCGATCTCCACGGTGATCTCCGCGTTCAACTCGCTGACCCTGAGCCCGGCGCTGGCCGCCGTGCTGCTGAAGCCGCACGACGCGCCGAAGGATCGCCTCACCCGCGGCATCGACCGTGCGTTCGGCTGGCTGTTCCGCCCGTTCAACCGCGTCTTCCATCGCGGCTCGGAGCGCTACGTGGGCGGCGTCAGGCGCATCGTCGGCAAGGGCAAGCTGGCGCTGGTGGTGTATGCCGGGCTGATCGCGCTGACCTGGTTCGGCTTCTCGCACGTGCCGACCGGTTTCGTGCCGGGCCAGGACAAGCAGTACCTGGTGGCCTTTGCGCAGCTGCCCGACGCGGCCTCGCTGGATCGCTCCGAGAACGTGATCGAGCGGATGAGCGCGATCGCGATGAAGCAACCGGGCGTGGAACACGCCATCGCGTTTCCCGGTCTGTCCATCAACGGTTTCACCAACGCCACCAACTCGGGCATCGTGTTCGTGGCGCTGAAGTCGTTCGACCAGCGCGAAAGCGCGGATCTGTCCGCCGGCGCGATCGCCGCTGCGCTGAACCAGAAGTTCGCCGCGATCCAGGATGCGTACATCGCGGTGTTCCCGCCGCCGCCGGTGATGGGCCTGGGCACGATCGGCGGCTTCCGCATGCAGATCGAGGACCGCGGCGACCGCGGCTTCGACGAGCTGTACAAGCAGACCCAGAACCTGATCGCCGCCGGCCGCAAGGACCCGGCGCTGGCCGGGCTGTTCTCCAGCTTCCAGGTCAGCGTGCCGCAGGTGGACGCCGACGTGAACCGCGAGAAGGCCAAGGCCGAAGGCGTGAACCTGGGCGACGTGTACCAGACCATGCAGGCCTACATGGGCTCGCTCTACGTCAACGACTTCAACCGCTTCGGCCGCACCTACCAGGTGAACGTGTCGGCCGACCCGGCGTTCCGCCACACGCCGCAGGACATCCTGCAGCTGAAGACGCGCAACGCGCAGGGCCAGATGGTGCCGCTGGGTTCGTTCGTCACCGTGCGGCAGGGCGCCGGCCCCGACCGCGTGCAGCACTACAACGGCTATGCCACCGCCGAGATCAACGGCGGCCCCGCGGCCGGCTTCAGCTCCGGCCAGGCGCAGGCGGCGATGGAGAAACTGGCCAGGGACAACCTGCCCAACGGCTTCAGCTTCGAATGGACCGAGCTGACCTACCAGCAGATCCTGGCCGGCAACACCGCGGTGCTGGTGTTCCCGCTGTGCGTGCTGCTGGTGTTCCTGGTGCTGTCCTCGCTGTACGAGAGCTGGTCGCTGCCGCTGGCGGTGATCCTGATCGTGCCGATGGTGCTCTTGTCCGCGATCGCCGGCGTGTGGCTCTCCGGCGGCGACAACAACATCTTCACCCAGATCGGCCTGATCGTGCTGGTGGGGCTGGCGTGCAAGAACGCGATCCTGATCGTGGAGTTCGCCCGCGAGCTGCAGCTCGAAGGCATGTCCCGCCACGAGGCCGTGCTGGAAGCGGCCAGGCTGCGGCTGCGCCCGATCCTGATGACCTCGATCGCCTTCATCATGGGCGTGGTGCCGCTGGTCACCTCCAGCGGCGCCGGTGCCGAGATGCGCCATGCGATGGGCGTGGCGGTGTTCGCCGGCATGCTGGGCGTAACCATCTTCGGGCTGATCTACACGCCGCTGTTCTATGTCGTCATTCGCGCCCTGGTCGAGCGCCGCGAGGCGCGCGCGGCCGAACGCGCCGCGGCGCATGCGCTGCCGGCGCTGGAGAATCACTGATGAAAACTCTCATGCACCATACCGTGCAGAACTCTCCCACTCGTCATCCCAGCGAAAGCTGGGATCCAGCGACTTTCGCGATACCCCAAAGGCACTGGATTCCTGCTTTCGCAGGAATGACGGTGGTGGTGCGCAGTACCCTGCTGGCCGCCGCGCTCGCACTGGCCGCCTGTGCAAGCGTGGGTCCCGACTACCACGCCGCGAAGATCGCCGCACCGCAGTTGCAGGAACTCGACGCTGCGCAGGAAAACAATGCGTCATTCCAGGCCGCGTGGTGGAAGCAGTTCAACGATCCCGTGCTGGACGCACTGATCCAGCGCGCGGCGGCGAACAACCTCGACCTGCGCATCGCCGTGGCGCGGCTGCATGAAACGCGCGCGTTGCTCAGCGGGGCCAAGTCCGACCGGCTGCCGAGCATCGACACCGGCGCGAGCTATACGCGCAGCCGCGGCCAGCAGCCGGGCTTTACCGACCAGCGCGTCACCACCACGACCTACCAGGCCGGCTTCGACGCGTCGTGGGAGCTGGACCTGTTCGGCGGCGTGCGCCGCTCGGTGGAAGCGGCCGGCGCCGATCTCGGCGCGCGCGAGGCCGCCTTGCACGACGTCCAGGTCAGCCTGCTGGCCGAGGTCGCGCGCAACTACTTCGAGCTGCGCGGCACCCAGCTGCGGCTGGACATCGCCCGGCGCGACATCGAAAACCAGCGCCAGACGGTGCACCTGACCGAGGTGCGCCAGCAGGTCGGCACCGGCGCCGAGCAGGACGTGGCCAGCGCGAAGGCCCGCCTCAGCGCGGTGCAGGCGCAGCTGCCGCTGCTGCAGACCCGGGCCAGCGCCAGCGAGTACCGCCTCGCCGTGCTGCTGGGCGAGCGCCCGGGCGAGCTCGACATCGACGTGTCGCCGAAGAGCTTCACGCCGATCGCCACCACCTTGCCGATCGGCGACGCCGGCGACGTGCTGTCGCGCCGCCCGGACGTCCGGATGGCCGAACGCGAGTACGCCGCCGCCACCGCACGCATCGGCGTGGCCAAGGCCGATTTCTTCCCGCACATCTCGCTGGGCGGCTTCCTCGGTTTCCTGTCCGGGCGCAGCAACGACTTCGGCAGCCCGTCCACGCGCGCCTGGTCGCTGATGCCGAGCATCCACTGGGCCGGCCTCAACGTGCAGCGCGTGCGCGCCAACCTGCACGCCAGCGAGGCGCGTGCCGACGCGGCGCAGGCGAACTACCAGCGCACCGTGCTGGAGGCGATCGAGGACATCGACAACGCGGTCACCGGCTTCAACCAGCAGCGCATCCGCGTCGACCACCTGATCGAGCAGGCCACACAGAGCAAGCGCGCCGCCGACCTCGCCCGCGTGCGCTACCAGGAAGGCGCCACCGGCTTCCTCGAACTGCTCGATGCCGAGCGCACCCAGCTGGCCGCCGAGGACGACCTGGCCCAGGGCGAGGCGGCGATCAACACCCGCGCGGTCGCCCTGTACAAGTCGCTCGGCGGCGGCTGGCAGGCCTGCGGCGACGAGCGCTGCAGCGCGCTGGCGCAGACCGGCGCCGCGCCATGAGCCGGCCGGCGCGGCGCGTGCCGGCGAGCACGCCGGCCATCACGCCGACCTGGCGCGTGGCCCTGGTCAGCGGCGCCAACCGCGGGCTGGGCTTCGAGGTGGCGCGCCAGCTCAGCGAGCACGGCATGACCGTGCTGCTGGGCGCACGCGATCCCGACCAAGGCCTGCACGCGGCACGCAAGCTGGCCGGTGCGCCCGGCGAGGTGGTCTCGGTGCAGCTCGACGTCACCCGACAGGACCAGGTCGACACGCTGGCGCGCTGGATCGAGGTCACCTACGGCCGGCTCGACGTGCTGGTCAACAACGCCGGCGGCTACTACGACCACGACGCGCTGGCCAGCGACGACAATCTCACCCGCCCAAGAAGCGCGATGGAAGTCCACCTGTTCGGCAGCTGGCGGCTGACCAGCGCGATGCTGCCGCTGATGCGCCGGCACGGCTACGGCCGCATCGTGAACGTGTCCAGCGGCTGCGCCGCCAGCGCCACCAACGGCCGCAACTGCGCGGCCTACCGGGCCTCCAAGTCCGCGCTGAACGCCTATACGCGCACGCTCGCCTCGGAGCTGGAAGGCAGCGGCATCGCGGTCAACGCGGTGTGCCCGGGGTGGGTCGCCACCGATCTCGGCGGCCCAGGCGGCCGCCCGGTGAGCATCGGCGCGGCCGGCGTGGTGTGGGCCGCCAGCCTGCCCGCCCCGGCGCCGACCGGCCGCTTCTTTCGCGATGGCGAGCAGATCGCCTGGTGAAACCCGACGCGGCGCCGGCGGCTGCGCGCGAACTATCCGCCCTTGCTGTGCTGCGAGTAGAGCGCATGCCAGCGGCCGTTTTCATGGACGAACACGTCGGCCGAACGCACGCCGCTGCGTGGCCCGAGTGCCGGGTCGTAGAAGGTGAGGATCGCGGTGTCGCCGCGGATCACCACCGACTGGGCCGACGGGTGCGTCTTCAGCCATGCCTCGACCTTGCGCCGCTCGGCGTCGTTGCCGCGGTTCTTCGCCGCGTGCGCGAGCAGCGCGGCTTTCGTGTGCACCGTGCCGTCGGCGCCGACCGAGCGGTACTCGGGCAGCAGCATGGTGTCGAGCCAGGCGCGGTCGCCGTCGAGTTCGGCATCCATCCAGTGCTGGTCGACCGCGATCACCTCCGCCGCGGTGCGCGCGCTTTCGTCGTCCACGCCGGTGGCATCGGCGACGGTGACCGCGGCGGTCCACTGCACCCCCAGCACCAGCGCGGCGACCCACGCCATGCCGAGGGAAAATCTGCGTTGCTTGTGCATGCTGCGCTCCTCTGCGCGGACGAAATGCCGCCGGACCAAACTGCGCCGTCGGCGCGCACCGCGCAGCGGATGGGTGACGAACGCGAGGACGCGGGTGACCAGCGGCCGCCACGCGGGCTTCGGCGGCGTTGGCAGCCGCGCGTTCCGTCCGCGCCGGCCCGGGCGCCGCTGGTCACGCGCACGGCGCCGGTCGTCACGATGCCGGCGACAGCGGCGGGCGCGGCTGCCACGCTGCACCGATCATCCCCGCGAGCCACGCCATGTCCTTGCCTCCCCTGATGCGAACCCGCTGGCTGGGCCCGGTACTGGGCCTGGCATTGGCCGTGACCGGCCCCGCCCGCGCGCACGGCGCGGCACGCGACGCCGAGCTGGACATGGCGATCGCGGTGCCGCCCACGCCGGTGCGCGTCGAGGGCCACCGGCAACTCGACTACGAAGTGCAGCTGACCAACCGCTCCGGCCGTCGCCTGGTGCTGGAGGAATTCGTCGTGCTCGACGGGCGCGACGGGCAGCCGATCGCGCGGCTGTCCGGCAAGACGCTGCAGCAACACGCGGTCATCATCGACGCCGCGCCGGCGCCGTCGGGCGCCGGGCCGTCCACGCTGCCCACCGCGCCGCTGGGGCCGCTCGCACCGGGCCAGCGGGCGGTGGTCTTCGTCGATATCCCGCTGCCGGCACGGGCCGACGCCGCGATGGTTCGCCACCGCGTCGGCTATCGCCTCGACGGGGCGCGCGCCGCGGTGCAGGTCACCGGCGCGCAGCAGGCGCTGCCACGAACCCGCCCATCGCTGCTGGCGCCGCCATTGCGCGGCGGTCCGTGGCTGGCCATCCACGCCGCGGACTGGGCGCGCGGCCATCGGCGCGTGTTCTACCGTGTCGACGGGCAACCGCGCCTGCCCGGCCGCTACGCCATCGACTGGGTGAAGCTGGACGCGCACGGCCGCTACGCCGACGGCGACGCCGACCTGGCCCGCGACTGGTACGGCGACGGCGCCGACGTGCTGGCCGTGGCCGATGCGCGCGTGGCGGCGGTGCGTGACGGCATGGACGAACCGGCGCGGATCTCGCAGCGCATCGCGCACCGCCCTGCGGACGATGCAGGCAATTACGTGGCGTTGCAGCTGCCCGACGGGCGCTACGCGTTCTACGAGCACCTGCGCAAGCACAGCATCCGCGTCGCCGTCGGCGAACGCGTGCACACGGGCCAGGTCATCGCATCGCTGGGCTTTTCCGGCGAATCCACCGGCCCGCACCTGCATTTCCACGTGGCCGATACGAGCTCACCGCTGGGCGGCGAGGGTCTGCCGTTCGAGATCCGCACGTTCCAACGGCTGGGCCGCTACGACGACATCACCCGCATGGGCACGCCGTGGACAAGCGCCGACAGCGGCACCGGCCGGCACCGCGAATGGCCCGGCAGCAATACGGTGGTGCGGTTCGCCGACGAGCCGGCGCCGACTGGCACAAGATGATGGCGCCGACCTGCCTTCCAGCACTGTTCCGCTCCGCGCCATGACCACACACTGCGGCCATGGCGCGTCCCTCCGGCCGGCGCGCGGGACCATCGCGTGAGCAGGCACTCCACCTTCCGCTGGAAAACAGGCGCGCTGGCGTTCGCCTTCTGGACGCTGCTGGCGCTGTCCTACGCGCTGAGCGGCGGGCTGGCCGCCATCAGCGAAGGCTACCCGCCGAACTGGCTGCGCGCGCTCAGCTGGACCCTCGGCAATTTCTGGCTGTGGATGATCCTGGTGCCGCTGGTCGGCTGGCTGGGCCGGCGGACCGCCGGACACGGCTGGCGCCGCTTCCTCGCCGTGCAGGTGCCGGCCAGCCTGGGGGTGGCGCTGCTGCAGATGCTGGTGCACCTGACGGTGTTCTGGAACACGAGTGGTCCCGGACGGATGGAAGTCCATACGCTGGGCGGGTACATCCGCATGGAGTTCGCCTACAGCTTCCACCTGGCCGTGCTCACCTACTGGGTGATCCTGGTGGTGCTGCGCGGGATGGAATCGCGCCGCCACCTGCGCGACGAGCGGCTGCGCCGCACGCAACTGGAAACCCAGCTGGCGCAGGCGCAGCTGCAGGCACTGCGCATGCAGCTGCAGCCGCACTTCCTGTTCAACACGCTCAACGCGATCTCCGCGCTGGCGCTGGCCGACCCGCTGCAGGCGCGGCTGATGATCGCGCGGCTCAGCGACTTCCTGCGGCTCACGCTGGAAGAGCGCCACGCGCCGCAGGTGCCGCTGGCGCGCGAGCTGGAATTCCTCGCCTGCTACCTAGGCATCCAGCAGGTGCGCTTCCAGGATCGCCTCAGCACGCAACTGGACGTGGCCGACGACACGCTGGCCGCGGCGGTGCCGAACCTGATCCTGCAGCCGCTGGTGGAAAACGCGCTGCGCCACGGCCTGCAGGACAAGGCCGGCGCCGGCACGCTGCGCATTTCCACCCGCCGCGACGGCAACCAGCTGCGGCTGCGCGTGGACGACGACGGCCTCGGCCTGCCGCCGGCCGGCACCGCCGAAGGCATCGGCCTGGGCAACACGCGCTCGCGCCTGCACATGCTGTTCGGCGACGCCGCGCAACTGGTGCTCAGCGCCATCCCCGGCGGCGGCACCCGTGCCGAGGTGCGCCTGCCCTACACCGAGCACGCCGCATGAGCACGCCGCGGCTGCGCACCGTGCTGATCGACGACGAGGTGCTGGCGCGCCTGGCGCTGCGCCAGGCCCTGGCCAGCCACGACGAAGTGGACATCGTCGGCGAATGCGGCAATGCCGCCGAGGCGATGCAGGCGGTGCGCGTGCTGCGCCCGGACCTGTTGTTCCTCGACATCCAGATGCCCGGCATGGACGGCTTCGACCTGCTCGACGAACTGGCCCCCGACCGCCTGCCGCTAGTGGTGTTCGCCACTGCCTTCGCCGAACACGCGCTGCGCGCATTCGACGCGATGGCGCTGGACTATGTGCTCAAGCCGATCGAACAGGCCCGCTTCGACCAGGCCATGGCCCGCGTCAACCAGCACTGGCAAGGCCTGCACGCCACCGCCGGCCCGGCGCTCGAGAGCGCACCCGCCGAAGGCTACGCCCGGCGCCTCAGCGTGCGCCACGGCGAACACATCCGCGTGCTCGCCGTCGACGACATCGACTGGGTCCGCGCCGACGGCAACTACCTGCACATCCACGTCGGCCCCGTCCGCTACCTGCACCGCGATACCCTGCGCCACCTGCTGGCGCAACTCGACCCGGCGCAATTCCTGCGCATCCACCGCGGCACCGTGGTCAACCTCTCCCGCGTGCGCGAAGTGCATCCATTGTTCAAGGGCGGCGCGGAAGTGGTGTTGCACGACGGCACGCGGCTGGATCTCAGCCGGCGGTTCCGGGCGGGGGCAAGGACGGTGTTGGGGTTGCCCTGAAGAATCGCGCTAATTTGCCATCGCGCTCAATGACGACTTCGACTGAGGTGATGGAAGTGAAGGTACGGGAACTCAAAAGTGGCTCCGTCAATGACTTCGCTCCGTTGGTCTTTGCCGACGACAAGGATGTCGAGTCGGGCATGTTCGACGCCACTGGCGCCAGCCTCTCCTGGTCAAGCAAGCCCAAGGTCGAAGTGTTCGTCGAGCCTGGAAAGAAGAAACCCAAGCCGCTGGCGGACGTCAGTGCGCTGACGCCTGGCGCCCTGGTCATGAACGACAAGGCAAAAGTGGCGCTGGAGTCCTTCCTGTCGCGCTTCGGGCAGTTCCTGGAGATGGATTGCTCAGGTGAACCGCGCTGGTTCTACAACGTGACAAACCTCGTTCCCTGCATCGACGAGGCACGCTCGGCCAAGCGGCCAAGCGGCCAAGCGGATCGATCGTAAAGGAAGAGTTCCTCGAGGACAGGGTGCCGGTCGATGCGGCCGTGTTCAAGGATCCGCTGACCGCCGCGGCGGTTCTCTACGTCAACAGCGCGGGCAAAGCGGCGCTGGAAGCGATCATCACCGATGCTGGCATCGTGGGCCTGGCCATCGCCGACCTCGGTCCATCACCCAAGAGGCCTCGTCCGTGGTGTTGACCTGGCAGATCACTTCTACCCTGCCAGGTAAACCCACCCGATTCCGTCCGTGCGCGAACAACGAAGCTGGCCCGAGGGGAACGCTGAGGGGAGCTCGGATGTCTGCGCAGGAGCCGGGTGACTGGCCCTGCGCAGAATGCATTCATCGACACGCAACCCGTGGGCAACGCCGGTTTGGGTGAACTCAACGCCAGGGAAGTGGAGCAGCTCCGTTGGCCCATGATCCAACTACATGCCATCCAAGCGGGTAGTTCCAGGTGCTGCCACCAGGTTGCGGTGCTGAGCCTGAAGTCGACGGGCTTCCAGCAACCGGGCCGAAGGTCATGATGAGATTGTTCTGTGGGTTCAATGCATACAGCCCCGCACTGAAACCCTGAACGAGGTAGCCTGCCGAACCCGGCGACGGGAATGGCATGGCACCACTCCAGGCCGAAGTCTTGACGATGCCGGACTGGTTGCCATGAGCATCGAACGAGCGCCGCAACGTGAAGCCATAGCCTTGGCCAGTCGTCGTGTCGTAGCGTTCCACGCCGATGCCATTGCCGGCATAACCGCCGCCGAAGGCCCAGGCGCTCAGAGCAGGACGGACAGCAGAGCCCGATCCATCAAATACGCTCGTTATGTTGTAACTCCGAAATCCGGATGTGGTGCTGTCCCACAGGTAGAGATCGCCTGCGGCACTGGTCCACACGATGCTGAGCTTCTGACTTGAACTGAAGTATCCCACCGAGACTGGGTAATAGCCGCAGGCGACGTTGATGATCTTGTAGCCGATGCGCGTGCCACCCTGCATCAGCCAGTAGGCGAACTGGCAATCAGAGGGATCCAGCCATAGCAGGTCGGCGTAGCCGTCTCCGTTGATGTCGCCCGCTCCAACCAGTTGCCAAGCGGACGGATAGCTCCCCACATACTGGGACTGAAAGCCACCTCGGGTGTTGTTGGCCCAGAGCCAGAGATCGCGCCCGGCGCTGGTGAACATGAGATCGGCATAGCCGTCACCATTGAAATCATCCGAAGCACCCACGTAGTAGCCAGCAGTCACGTTGAACGTACGTGCTCCCGTCCGGTGCGGGATACCGCCAGACGAAGACATCTTCCAATAGCCGACCTGGCTTGTTTCCGGATTGAACCACAGGAGATCCGACGCACCATCTCCGTTGAAATCTCCGGGCACCGCGGCGCGGCCTGGCACAGCAGTCGAGGGGCTCAGTGCCGGGAGCGTGGCGAATGAGACCACGGGCCGATAAGCCGCTTGATCGGCAGTCACGGTGATCGTCACAGGCGCCGATGCTGACTCGTTTCCGTAATGTGCCGCGTAACTGAAGGTGTCCGTCCCCGTGAAATCGGGGTCCGGGACGTAGGTCATCACCCCGTTGGTCACGAACACTTGGCCGTGCGCGGGCGCAATAGGGAAGGTGTACGCCATTGTCCGCCCGTTGCCGATGCTGGCCGGGAGCCGCATGACCACGCGCTTGCCATTGCTGGTCGCATTGGCGGGATCTGCCTGGATAGGTGCATACAGGTTGATGTATCGAACTCCGCCGGTCACCGAAACGGCCAGAATCGAGCCGTCGCTCGCCATCCTGGTGCGACCCTGTACGAAAGCTACATTGCCTACGTTGTTGAATACGTCACCAACGTCATAACTGCCGACCTGGATCAAACTGGCCGAGTCGTAGATGCGCACCTCGCTCGTAGTCGTCCAGGGAAGGTACAGAAGAGGGCGGACGGGATCATATGTACCGCCGATCGGTTGAGCGGCGGCATAAGTGCCCAGCGTGGCAACCTTCTGGTAACTGCTGTCGTAGATGATCGCGCCGTTATAGGTCGGGATCGCGAATTGCGATCCGTCGGGATTCGTGGCCATTTCGTAGTTGAAGGCGGATGTGCCGTCCGTGTACCACTGACGACGATCAATTTCGCCGCTATCGGCGTAATAGACGCCCCATTCTCCATCGGAAATGTCCGACTCGGCGAAGCCGATAACCTTTCGGTTGGCACTGGGCGCGAGCATGGTGTGCTGACGCACTGAGGCCAGCACCGTCCAGGTGTTGGTTGCGGGATCCAGCTTGCGCATTGGCACCCAGCCCGAGCCGGGATATTGCGATGTCGTCAGGAGCGTGCCGTCGTAGGCATAGGCTACGGAAAAAGTGCCGACCTCCTCGAGGTATCCGTAATCGGTCGAAACGAGAGGAACTGTGACTTTGTTGTCGCTGAGGGTGTCCAGATTGACGAGGTGAACCCACGCGTATGTACCGTCGTTGGTCTCGTCAGCGACCGCCAGCGTGTTTCCGTCGGGCGACAGGTCCATGCCCTTGAGCGCGCCACCGAGGTCGATGGGCGTTGCCTGGCAGTCGCAACTGAGGTCGTAGCGAAGCACCTGGGTGCCGTTGGCAACGTAGATCATCTGCCGCACGGTGTCGATGACCATATCGGTGCGATTGGGTGCCGCGATGAACGTCCCGTCTGCCCGAGCCCCGCTGGCGCACAACGCCATGGCCGTCCCGAAGACGGCAGCAATCAAACGACGCATATTTTCCCCTTAAGTCCTTTTGCCGACGTTACTTACGCGACCCCCTCGTCGCTCCGACATCCGCGACGAGGCTGCAAGGATTCTAGTCTCCGGTTCCGATGTTGGGTAGGACCCAGCTGGCCGTGAGAGTTGGTTCAAACGCATATCCCCTTTGACCCGAAGCGAATATATCAAGCCACCGCTCTACCGAAAATGAGCCGGCAGGCAGTCATTGCGGTATGTTTCATTTATCAAATATCTGCCATTCATTCGTAGGGATGTCTTGAACGAAGGCGGCCGCCTCTCTTTGGCATGGCAGCCGCCACACGGTTCTCGCGCCGTCGGCGATTGATCGTTTTAACCCGCATGCCACCGCATACGACATGGAAGGATCCGGTTGGCAGGAACCACTAGCCAGGTCACTGGCGTGCCGAAAATGTGGTCGATGGAAGAGGTTCCTTCCATCCGGAGCGGGCGTGCTCCGAGAGCCTCGTGCACAGGTGGGCTCCTGTTTGCGCGCTGATGGCGGGCCGGTCGCTTTGCCGGCGAGAGGGAACGATCCCCTCGCCCATTGCGGCGGGCTTCCGATTGCCACCAGGCGGCAACCCCGGCTGAGCTACCCCGGCCATTTGCCAAGCCGTTCGCATTCGCGCGTTGATGCCGCTAGCAATTCGGGAAATGCGGTCTGCACGACGAATTGGATCGCGCGATAAAGGCAGGGACGGCGGCCGCGGGGGTGGCCGCGTCTGCCCGGTGGGGACCCGCCATGAAGAAGATCGCCCTGTTCGTACTGACACTCGTCGCGTTCGCGCTGCCGTGCGGCATCGTGCAGGCCGCGGAGGGGGCTGGCGTGGTGCGCGCAGCCGGTCACGGCGCGGATACGACGGGCGCCGACGTGTTCGCGGCGGCCATCGCCCGCTTTGACTGGCACCCGCGGGCCGGCGGCCTGCTGCTGTCGGTGGGGGCGGTGATCGACGACATCCGGGTGGCCGCCATGGCCCATCCGCCGGTCCCCGGCCGGGACGCACTGGGCGATGCCTGGGTGCAGGCGCGCATGCCCTCGCATCGCCAGCTCGCGGCGTATCTGGGCATCGGCTTCCGCGCGCCCGCCAGCGGCTTTTACGCGCAGGCCGGCCTGGCCGCGGCAACAGGCCTGGATGGCGAACCCCACCGTGCCGGGGAGCAGGCGGTGTACCCGGTGCTGGAACTGGGCTGGTCGTACCGCTTCTAGCCGGTGACGACACCGCGCCCGCGCCGGCGCTTCGCACCGATCGTCCCGCGTCGGCAACCGCTGGTCATCGCGGGCTTCCGCTTGTCACACAAGGGCGGCGGCGTGCGTCGGCAGGCTGCAGGCTGGGCGTACCGCCTTGGCCGAGAAGCGACGGCAACCAGCCACATCCGGAAGGTGTCGCTGGCGCCGTGGCTGACGCTGACCGCAACCGGTAATCGCAGGAGTCATCATGCCCGCACGAAAACTCGCCGTGGCCGCCTGCCTCGCGACCGCGCTCGCCGCGCTGCCCACCGCCCGCGCGGCAGGCCGCGGCGAACTGCTCGGGCCGGGCACGATCTCCACCGGCCTGCAGGAAACCTCGGTCGCGCTCACGCGGGACGGGAACACGCTGTATTTCATGCGCTCGGATTTCGCCGAGGCCGACGACACCATCCTGGTCGCCCATCGGGCGGACGGTCGCTGGTCGCCGCCGCGGGTGACCGCGTTCTCCGGCCAGTGGCACGATTCCGAGCCGACGCTGTCGCCGGACGGCCGACGTCTGTACTTCGTTTCCAACCGGCCGTTGCGGCCCGGCGGCATGCCGGTGACGGCGACGATGGACGGGCGGAGTTTCCCCGGCACCAACCTCTGGTATGTCGAACGGCAGGCCGATGGCCGCTGGGGTGCGCCGCTCCACGTCGACGGTGTGCTCAACGACGGCGCGATGATCTACAACCCGTCGGTGGCGGCCAACGGCGACATCTATTTCTCGGCGCATCGCGCGGATTCGGGCAAGGCGTACCAGATCTACGTGGCGCGCGATCACGGCCATGCCGCACCCGAACGGCTGCCGCTGGGCGCGCCGGCGCACAACCGGATGGACCCGGCGATCGACCCGCAAGGCAGGTTCCTGCTCTACGCCGGCGACGAGGGCGACGCGCTTGGCCGTGCCGACATCTACATCGTGTTCCGTCGGCCCGACGGCCGCTGGGCCAGGCCCGAGCACCTGGGTGACGGGATCAACAGCCGCGCGCTGGAGAACGCACCCTCGCTGGGCCCCGCGTTCGGCGAGCTGTTCGTGTCGAGCAACCGCCGCGACGAGGTGCGCTATCCCAAGCCGCGCGACGATGCAGCCAGCCTGCGCCAGCGCCTGCAGTCACCGTTGAACGGTTCGCGCAATCTCTGGCGTTTCGACATCTCCGGCGTGCTGCGCGCGCACGGCATCACCCCCGCGACCGCCGGCGCGACATTGCCTTGAGCGGCCTCGTCACTACACCCATACGTCGTTGGGTGCGGTACGGGCTCCACCGGCGTCGCCCGTGTTCACCACGCCGCGCGGCTCGACCAGCATCACGCTGCATTCCTGCTCGGCCACCGGCGGTGCTCCACGCCTTTGGGAACCACGTACATCTCGCCGGCGGCCAGCGGCACGGACTTGTCGCGGAACTCGAGGGTCAGCGCGCCCTCGAGCACGATGAAGACCTCGTCGGTATCCGCATGTGCGTGCCAGACGAATTCGCCCTGCAGCTTGGCCAGCTTGAACTGGTAGTCGTTCATCTCGGCAATGACGCGGGGCGACCAGTGCTCGCCGAACCGGGCCAGCTTGTCGCGCAGGTTGATCGCCTGGTCGCTCACGGGTCTGCGCTCCAAAGTCAGCTTCCGGAAATGACGCCGCCGTGCCCTAGCGCGACACGATCAGCGCGAACCACTCCCAGCCGCGGACGCGCTCGCAGATCAGCTTGGCGCAGGTCAGCATCGGCACCGCCAGCAGCGCGCCGGGGATGCCCCACAGCCAGCCCCACACCAGCAGCCACAGCAGGATCGCGATCGGCGACAGGCGCATGCTGCGGCCCTGGATCAGCGGGGTGATCAGGTTGCCTTCCACGATGGTGATGGCGGCGAAGGTGAGCGCCGGCAGGAACACGTCCAGCTCGGCGGTCTTGGCGTACAGCATCGACACGAAGGCCAACAGCAAGGTGGTGAAGATCGCGCCCACATAGGGAATGAAGTTGGCGAACATCGCCACCGCGCCCCACAGCAGCGCATCGGGCACGCCGTACAGCCACAGCATGCCGGCAGTGATCGCGCCCAGGCAGGTGTTGATCGACAGCGCGGTCAGCAGGTAGCGCGAGATCTCGCTCTGGAAACTTCGCACAATGCTGACCGCGTGCCGCTTGTAGGAGAAGCTGGGGGTGAGCTCCACCAGTCGCCGCAGCATGGTGTCGCCGTAGACCAGGAAGAAGAACACCAGCAGCATCACGCTGAGCACCGCCGCCAGCACCTTGGGTGCGGTGGAGACCACGTCCCAGGCGCTGATCGACAGCGGCGCCGGCGGCGGTGCGGCGCTTCGCGTGGTGCCGGTGACCAGGGTCTGGGTGGCTCGGTTGGCCGCCTCGATCGGCTTGGTCAGGCTGCGGATCTTGGGCACGAAGCTGCGGATGGCCGACGGCGCACCGTGGAACCAGCCGAGCGCCGGCTGGGCGAGCAGGCCGACACCGGCGCCGATGCCGGCCACCAGGCCGACCACCAGCACCAGCGCGGTGAGCCAGCGCGGCAGCCGCAGGCGTGCGCCGGTGGCCACCACCGGGTTCAGCGCCAGCCCGATGAAGGCGGCCAGCACCAGCGGAATCAGCAGCGCGCGGGTCAGCGTGACGGTGTACAGCAGGGCCAGCAGCAGCATGCCGTTGAGCAGGATGCGGATCGCGCGCAGGTGTCGGCGCGTGCCGCGCGCGCTGTGCAGCCGTCGCGCCAGCGGCCGCGGCAGGTTGCCGACCAGCAACGGGTCGGCCGGCATGTGCGAGAGCATCGCCGCGGACGTCATTTCACGCACGGCTTCGTCCGCGCTCGCCGGCGGCTGCCCCGGTTCGGCGCTCATGGAGTTGGCGCGCCTCCGGCCTGAGCGGCGACGGCATCGCTGGCGGCATCGCTGGCGGCCTCGTCGGCGGCGACGTGCGTGGCCAGCCCCGCGGCGGCCATGCCGGCGAGCAGATGGGTGCCCTGCGCCAGCACCTCGGCCAGGCCGCCACCGACCAGCGACGCCAACCCGGGCACCTGCAGCGGGTGCACGTCGGCGCTGCCCAGCGCGAAGCCGGCGCCGGCCGCCAGGCCCACGGTGGTCAGCGGATATGCCCGCCCCCGCGCCAGCAGGGCCGAGGCGGGCTCGCCCACCGCGTGGCGCGCCTGTGTCATGCGCGCCTGCGCGGCGCGCACCCGGGCCATCTGTGTGACGATCTTCATCGACCCTCCTCGCCCGGCGCGGTGCGCGCCGGGGGCGCGGCCTGGCCGTCGGCGAATTCCGCCTCGACCTTGCGCGCGCTCTCGCGCATCATCGCACCCCACTGGTCGCGCGTCGCGGGCAGGCTCATCCAGCGCATGCAGCGGCGGAACAGCAGCACCGCCAGGAACAGGAACAGCAGCTGCAGCGCAGCCAGCACCAGCAAGGCCCATACCCACGAGCCCAGCCACTTGACCAGCAGCACGCCGACCAGGCCGAGCACGGTGAGGCCGAAGCCGACTCCGGCCACGGTGGCGGCCAGGCCGGCCAGCAGCATCCACGATACCGCGCTGCGCGCCAGCCCGAGCTCGGCGGCGAGCAGCTCCATCTGCGCGCCGAACAGCTGCTTCAGCGCCGCCCCCAGCCGGGCGATCTCGTCGAACAGGCCAGACGACGACGGCGCCGGGTCCGGCGCCGTCTCGCGGGTGGCTTCCCCCTGGCCGGGCATCAGCGGCTCAGCGCCGCAGGATCCGGCCAAGCAGCCAACCGGCGCCGAGCGCGATGGCCACCGACTGCATGGGCTTCTCGCGCACGTACTCGCGCGCCTGTTCGAGGAATTCGTCGGCACGGTCGCGGGTGCGCTCGTAGGCCATGCGGCCCTGCTCGCCCACCTCGGCCGCCTTGTCGACGGTGCGATGGGCGGCCGACGCCGTCTTGTCGGTGGCGTGGTGCAAGCCCTGCTCCACGCGATCGGCGGCGTGGTCGACCTTTTCCTTGGCGCTGGATACCGCGTGCGAGGTAGCCTGCTTGACGCGTTCGGCGCGCTCGTCGATGCGCTCGTCGACGGACGGCTTGGGGGGGATGTCTTGTGGGTTCATGACCTTGTCCGGCATGGCGATCTCCTGGGTGAAGGACAGACTATCTGGCGCGGCGGAAGAACGCGATGATCGCCAGGATCAGGAAGATGACGAACAGGATCTTGGCGATGCCTGCCGCCGCGCCCGCGATGCCGCCGAAACCGAGGATCGCGGCGATGATGGCGATGACCAGGAAAACCAGTGCGTAGTGCAGCATGGGGAAATCCCTCGTGGTGGGTGGCCGCCATTCACCCACAGCACGCGCCACGCGGACGTGAAGGAGAACGCCCCGCGGGGCGGCGTCACCTTCACGCCCATGTATCGTTCAGCCAGCCACCGCCGGGTTCATGCTGTAGGTACCGACCAGCGTGGCCTGGTCCAGCACGTGGCCGGCCATCGCCGCGCGCAGCTGCTCGCGCGAAAAGCCCCTGACCAGGGGCAGCGCGGGGACGTCGATCGCGTGGATGGTGAAGTGGTAGTGATGCAGCAGCGTGTCGTTCCACGGCGGGCACGGGCCGTCGTAGCCCAGGTACTCGCCGGCCATCTGGTCGTCGCCGGCGAACCAGCCGGTGTAGTCGTTCACGCCCTGCACGCTGCCCGGCGGGCCGAACGGCTCGCGCTTGCCGCGCGGCGTGATCCCGTCGCTGCACGCACCGGCGGACAGCTCGCCGCACTCGGCCGGGATGTTGGCCATCAGCCAGTGCACGAATTCCACCCGCGGCAGGTCGGCCGGCACGCTGCGGCCGGCCTGGTTCACGTCGTCGCCGCGGCTGGGCACGTCGGGGTCGATGCAGGTGAGCACGAACGAGCGCGTGGCCGGCGGCGCGTCGCGCCAGGCCAGCTGCGGGCTGTGGTTGTCCGACAGCGCGAACGGGTCGCCCGGCTTGCCGAACGCGAAGCGCGCGGGGATGCGCTGGCCATCGCCGAAGTTGTCGCTGCGCAGATGCATGGGCTGTCTCCACCGGTTGCGGGTACGGCCACTGTATACCGCGGCGCGGAGCCAGGAGCGGCCGCGCCCGCTAAACTGGCGCTTCTCACAGGGGAGTTGCATGAGCGAACTGGACGACCTCACCACGCTGGTGCGCGCGGCGACGCCGTTGCTGGTGATCGAGACGGTGGACGAGCAGCGGGTGATCGACTGCTTCCGCCACGTGATTGCGCAGGCGCTGCGGCCATTGTGGCGCTGGACGCTCACCGATGGCCTGACCCGGCTCGATTTCGCCCAGGCCGGCAGCGCCGTCGCGTCGGATGCCACCGCCACGCTGAACGCGATCCGGACGCAGGCGGAAGCCGGCGTCTACCTGATGTTCGACTTCGATCCGCTGCTGGGCTATGCGATGAGCCTGCGCCAGCTGCGCGAGATCGTGCAGCGGCAGCGCTCGGCAGCGCACACCATCGTGCTGGTCGGCGCCAAGGTGGAGCTGCCCGACGAGCTGGAGGCACTGGCCCTGCGCGTGCCGCTGTCGCTGCCGGACATCAAGGAACTGGCCGGCATCCTGCGCGGCGAGGCCGCCGGCTGGCAGCGCGAGCAGGGCCGGCGCATCGAGGTGGACAACGACGCGGCGCGCACCATCGTGCGCAACCTGCTCGGCCTGTCCGCGCCGGATGCGCGGCGCATCGTGCGCAAGCTGATCTACGCCGACGGCGCGCTCGGCCCCGACGATCTGCCGGTGCTGATGCAGTCCAAGTTCAACCTGCTCAATCGTTCCGGCCTGCTGCACTACGAGTACGCCACCGCCAGCTTCGCCGACGTCGCCGGCGTCAGCCGCGTGCGCGAATGGGTGCAGCGCCGCCGCGCGGTGTTCCTTTCGCCCGAGGCGACGCCCCGGCTGGACCCGCCCAGGGGCGTGCTGCTGCTGGGCGTGCAGGGCTGCGGCAAGAGCCTGGCGGCGAAGGCGATCGCCGGCGGTTTCGGCGTGCCGCTGGTGCGGCTGGATTTCGGCACGCTGTACAACAAGTACCAGGGCGAGACCGAGAAGAACCTGCGCGAGGCGCTGGCCAGCACCGAGCTGCTGAGCCCCTGCGTGTTGTGGATCGACGAGATCGAGAAGGGCCTGGCCAGTGGCGGTGACGACGGCGGCGTGTCGCGCCGCGTGCTCGGCTACCTGCTGACCTGGATGGCCGAACGCAAGGCGAAAGTGTTCGTGGTGGCCACCGCCAACGCGGTGCAGGAGCTTCCGGCCGAGCTGCTGCGCAAGGGCCGCTTCGACGAGATCTTCTTCGTCGACCTGCCACGCGACGCGGTGCGCGGCGAGATCTTCGCCCTGCACCTCAAGCGCCGCCAGCTCGATCCGGCGAACTTCGACCTGTCCGCGCTGGCCGCCGCCAGCGACGGCTTCTCCGGCGCCGAGATCGAGCAGGCCATCGTGAGCGCGCTGTACGACAGCGCCGGCCACGGCCCGGACCAGGCGACCCTGCTCGCCGCCTTGCAACAGACCCGTCCGCTGTCGGTGCTGATGCACGAGCAGGTGGCGGCGCTGCGCGCCTGGGCGCAGGGGCGCTGCGTGGCGGCGGATTGAGCGCGACGGTGGACGCCGGAGACCTGCAGAAACTGCTGACCGTGCGCATGCCGTACGGCAAGTACCAGGGCCGGCTGCTCGCCGACCTGCCCGGCGCCTACCTGGCCTGGTTCGCGCGCAAGGGCTTCCCGCCGGGGCAGCTGGGGCGGCTGCTGGCGCTGGCGCTGGAGATCGACCACAACGGATTGTCGGGCCTGCTCGAGCCGCTGCGCCGAGCCGTGCGCTGAACCGCGCGGGAAATCGGCCATGCCGGGTTCGGCGTATGCTGCGTCCCTTCCCTTTCCTGCGACGGCCGCACCTGCCGGCGGCGGACGGGCAACCACGTTGTCACCCGCGGCAGAGGCTACCGATGATGGTCGAGCATCCCTCATTCCATGCGGCGGCGGATGCGCTGGCGGGCGACGGCTGGGGCGTCGTGGACGGCCTGCTCGAACCGGCGCAGGTGGCGGCGCTCGGCGCCGAGTGCACGGCGCTGCACGATGCGCGACTGCTGCTGCCGGCCGGCACCGGCAGCGGCCGGATCGACCCGGCGGTGCGCGGCGACAGCACGCACTGGTTCGCCACCGGCGCGATGAGCGCGCCGCAGCAGGCGTTTGCCGATCGCATCGACGCGCTGCGCCGCGCGCTCAACCGCGAGCTGATGCTGGGCCTGGTCGACTGCGAATCGCACTATGCGGTGTATCGCCCCGGCGCCGGATACGCGCGCCACCTCGACCGCCCGCGCCACAGCGACGCGCGGGTGGTGTCGGCGGTGTTCTACCTCAACGAGGATTGGCGCGAGACCGATGGCGGTGCGCTGCGGCTCTATCTGCCTGACGGCACGGCGCGCGACATCTATCCGCAGGCGGGAAAGCTGCTGTTGTTCCTGTCGGCGCGGTTCGAGCACGAGGTGCTGCCGGCCAGCCGCGACCGCATGAGCATTGCGTGCTGGCTGCGGCAGCGCAGTCTGGCCTGACCCCGTAGGGCGGGCACGGCCCGCCGCTTTTCGTCACGAGAAAGCGAGAGCAACAGCCGGCGGGCGGTGCCCGCCCTACGGGTTTCCGAGCAGCTCGATTTCGGCGAGGGCACGTGCCGCCTCCGCCGTGTCGAAGCGCAGCCGGTAATACGCGTACTCACCCGGCGCCTGCACGGCGAACGCGCGGGTCTGCCGCGGCCAGGCGAAGCGCTGGTACCGGCGGGTGTCGAGCGTGAGCCAGTGCTCACCGTCGGCGGAGGCCTGCAGTTGCCAATCGGATGGCGCGCCGGCGTTGGCCGCCGAGGTCAGCGTGAGCATGGCGACACGACGAGGCTGCGCGTAATGCCAGTCGATCGTGGTCGATGCCGCGGGCAGCACGGTTTCACTGTCCGAGTCGTTGTCGAACAGCGCGGGCAAGCTGGCGATGGCTGGCACGCTGTTCGTGACGGCGGTGGAATCGTCCAGCGGTTGCGGCCGACCGTGGGCGGTCAACGACGGCGGCAGCGCCGCTTCGTCGCTGGCCCAGCGCGAGGGCTGCGGCCCCATGTCGAATTCCAGCGTGGCGCCCTGCGCCAGCAACGCATGCGGCAGGGTCAGCTTGTTCCAGGGCTTGCCGTTGACGCGCAGACCCTGCACGTAGCGGTTGGCGTCGCTCACGGCCGGCGCGTCGATCACGATGTGCTTGCCGTTCTCCAGCGCGATGTCCATGTGCGGGAAGTACGGCGCGCCGATCACGTACTCGGGCGTGCCCATGCGCAGCGGATAGAAGCCGGCGGCGCTGAACAGATACCAGGCGGACATCTCGCCGTTGTCCTCGTCGCCCGGATAGCCCTGGCCGATCTCACTGCCGACGTAGAGGCGGCTCAGCACGTCGCGCACCTTGTCCTGCGTCTTCCACGGCTGCCCGGCCAGGTCGTACATGTAGATGATGTGGTGCGAGGGCTGGTTGCTGTGACCGTACTGGCCCATGCGCACGTCGCGCGCCTCCAGCATCTCGTGGATCGGCTCGCCGTAGCTGCCGACGTGGAACTCGCCCGGCGTGGCGAAGAACGCATCGAGCTTGGCCGCGAGGCCGGCGCGGCCACCGTACAGTGCGGCCAGGCCGGCGCCGTCCTGCGGCGCGTGGAAGGCCATGTTCCAGGCATTGGTCTCGGTGTAGTCGCCGCCCCAGCGCAGCGGGTCGAAATGCTTCGCGTCGTCGCGCCACTTGCCCTTCGCGTCGCGGCCGACGAAGAAGCCGACGGCGGGATCGAACAGGTTGACGTAGCCGAGCGCGCGCTGGTGGAAGTACGCCGCGTCGTCGGCGTAGTGCGCGGCGTACGGGTCGCCGTTCGCCGGCTGCTTTGCCAGCGCAGCGGCGAGATTGCCGATCGCGAAATCATTGATGTAGCCGTCCATCGACCACGACAGGCCTTCGTCGACGGCGCTGTCGGTGTAGCCGTTGAAGATCGAGCGTTGCAGCCCCTTGCGGCCGGTGCCCTTGAGCGGGCTGACCACGGTCGCGTCCTTCAGCGCGGACCGGTAGAACGCGCGCACGTCGAAGCCGCGCACGCCCTTCAGCCACGCGTCGGCGAAGGCCACGTCGGCGCTGGTGCCCACCATCAGGTCGGCGTAGCCGGGCGAGGACCAGCGCGCGATCCAGCCGCCGTCGCGGTACTGCTGCACGAAGCCGTCGATCATTGCGCCGGCTTGCGTCGGCGCCAGCAGCACGTAGGCCGGCCACGCGGTGCGATAGGTGTCCCAGAAGCCGTTGTTGACGTATGGCTTGCCGTCGACGACGCGCGCGCCGGTGTGCGTCGGTGTGTCCTTGCCGACCGGCGCGGAGAACGGGCTGGCGTATTGCCAGTGCGGTTGCGTGGCGCTGCCGGTGTTCTCGTACGCCTCGTTCGGGTACAGGAACAGGCGGTAGAGGCTGGAGTACAGCGTGGTCAGCTCGTCGGAACTGGCGCCTTTCACCCGGATGACGCCGAGCTGTTTGTCCCACTGCCGCTGCGCACGCGCGCGCACGTCGTCGAAGCGGTCGGCCGGCGCGATCTCCAATGCCAGGTTGTGCCGCGCCTGCGCCACGCTGATCAGCGAGGTGGCGATGCGCAGGTTCACCACTTTCGTTGTCGCGGTGTCGAAACCGAACCACGCGGCGACGTGGTCGCGGCCCTCGCCGGTGAGCCGACCGCTCTCGCGGACCGGCTGGTCGACCGTGCCGTAGAAGAACAGCCGCGTGGCGCCGGCGGAGAGCCGGCTCTTGACGTCGGACCAGCCGCTGAAGCTACGCGTGGCCGGGTCAAGCGTGATGCCGCCATGGTCGTCGCGGTTGTCGAACACCAGCTGCGAGCGGTCGCCGGTGAAGGTGAAGCGGAACATCGCGGCGTGGTCGGTCGGCGCGATCTCGGTGACGATGCCGTCGTCGAAGGCGACGCGGTAGGTATGCGCGTGCGCGGTCTCGCTCGCGTGGCTGAAGCCCAGCGCGCGCGCTTCGCGATTCGCACTGGGTGCGCCATGCTCGACCGCGGCCGGCATCAGCTGGAAGGTCTGCCGGTCGCCCATCCACGGGCTGGGTTCGTGCGACAGCGCGAAGGCTTCCAGCCGCGGGCGGTTGTCCGCGCCGTTGCGCTGCTGGTACTGGTAGATCCAGTTGGAGGCGGCGTCGGTCACCGGCGTCCAGAAATTGAAGCCGTGCGGCATCGCCACCGCCGGGAAGTTGTTGCCGCGCGAGAAGCGGCCGTTGGAATTGGTGCCGCGGCGGGTGTCGACGAAGTCGCTGGGGCGCTGGCGCGTGTCGACCGGCGCGGGGCCGATGCGCAGGTCATCCAGGTAGCCCTCGAAGCGGGCGGCCGGGCCGTCGTGCGCCAGCACGATGCGCTTGATCGTGCGCCCGGCGGCCACCGCGCCGACGTCGATCGAAAGATGGTTCCACTGGTCCGGATACAGCACGCGCCCCTCGCCCTGCGCGCGTGCCGACGCGCCGATGCGGTGCTGGTCGCGCGCACCGCGGGCGGACAGCCGGCTGCCGTCGTCGAACACGAGGTCCACCGCCACGTAGTTGGCCGGGTTGCGCAAATCGCCCGCGTTGGAGACGGGAAAGACCAGGTACGACAGCTGCGTGTCCGCGCGCACCGGCAGGTTCACCGCGTACAGCGCGACCTGCTGTTCCCCGCCGGCGTCGCCGCGGTAGTGCAGCGAATGCAGGCCACTGAAGCCGACGCCGGGTTTCGCGGTGAGCGCCGCCGCCTCGCCGGGGCCGCCTTCGACGGCAACGTGGAAGCGGGCCTCGTCGGACGCAGCCGCCAGCGGCGCCGTTTCGGCGGGCTCGAACGAACGCTGGAACACGCTGGCCACGGCCGGCGCCGCCAGCCACAGCCCGGCGGGAACAGCGGCCAGCCACAACGCAAGTCCCCGACGCCTCGCGCGTCGGCCGATGGTGTCGCCTGCCTGGTTCATGGCTCCCCCTTGCACGGGCGGGTGGTCAGCCGATCGGCGAGGCGCCGTCGGCCAGCGCGTTGAAGCGTGCCGCGATGTAATCGTCGGTGAAGCTGACCATGCCCCAGTCGCGGATGAAACCGCAGTGGCCGCCGTACGGGGCGATGTCCAGTTCCACGTTGGGCGGCAATTCGAGCTGCTCGAAGCTGCCTACCGGAATCACCGGATCGTCGCGCGCGGTGAGGATGGTGGCCGGGATCTGCATCGCCTGCATCGCGTCGCCGGCCACCGAATAGCCGTCCAGATACTGCTGCAGCGACTTGAAGTCGGTGTGCCGCAGCACCAGCGCCTCGGTCAGCCCGCGCAGGTGCTTCTTCAGCTCCGACATCTCGAAATACTGGTGCTGCGGAAACGCCTTCTGCTTGAGCAGCAGCGAGTGGCGCCACTTGCGCATGAAGTACGCCTGGTAGAACCACGGCGCGGTTTCCTCCAGCGAGAACAGCCCCACCGCCGGGTCGATGATCGGGCACACCGCCAGCGCGTAGCCGAGCGGAATGCCCACGCGCGCGGTCTGCAGCGCCGCGCGCAGGGCGAAATTGCCGCCCAGCGAAAAGCCGGCCAGCGCCATCGGGCGGGCCGGCCAGCGCGTGGCGATCTCGCCCAGGGCGTGCACCACCTCGTCGATGCGGCAGGAGTGGAACAGCGCCTCGTTGAGGCCGTGGCTGTCACCGTGGTCGCGGAAGTTGAGCCGGAAGATGTCCCAGCCGTCGGCGAGCAGGCGGCTGCCGGTCTGCAACACGTAGGTGGAGTCGACGCTGCCTTCCCAGCCGTGGAACAGCACGGCCAGGCCGCGCGACTGCGCACGGGTTGCCTGCGCGGTGTAGGCGCCGGTCAGGCGCACCCCGCCGCCGCCGTCGACCACCACCGGCTCGGCGCCCTGCAGCACCGTCTTCGCCGCGCGCGGCAGCAGCAGCCGGCGCACGCCGCTGGAAGACAACATGGTCTGGATATGCCCGCTGCGCAGGGGCCAGGGCGGGCGGAAATCCTTGCCCTGCGGCAGCGTCATGCAGGGCGGTCCGCCAGCGCCGCGGCGATGCGTTCGCGCGACTGCTCGGCCATGCGCCGGCGGCCGTCCGCGCTGGCCGGCACGACGCTCAGGAAATGCACCTCGGCATCCATCGGCGGCTCGCCCAGCAGGCGCAGGAAGTTGGCCAGGAAACTCTCGTGCTCGCGGAAGCCGGCGTCGATCACGCGACGGCCGCCGCGGGCGAAGCGCAGCGCCACCGGCTGTACCGGCACCTCGGCCTCGAGCGCGGCCTGGAAGATGCGCGCGTGGAATACCTTGAGCACGCCGTTGTAGCCGCTGCCGCCTTCCGGAAACACCGCCACCGAACGCCCGGCGCGCAGGCGCTCCACCATCACCGCCATCACCGCCGCCAGCGAATGGTTGCTGCCGCGCCGGTGGAAGATGGTGCCGCCGTTGGCCGCCAGCCAGCCCACCAGCGGCCAGCCGGCGATCTCCGCCTTGGCCACGAAGCAGGCCGCGCGCTGGCTGTGCAGCAGCTCGATGTCGATCCACGAGGTGTGGTTGGCCACGAACAGCACCGGGTCCGCCAGCGGCTGGCCCACGCGCACCGCGCGCAGGCCGAAGATGCGCATCAGGCCGAGCGACCACCAGCGCACCAGCCGGTGCGGGAACGGCTCGCGGCCGTCGCGCATCACCCGGTCGCGGTTCCAGCTCATCACCAGAGCGGCCAGCAGGATGGCCAGCACGGCGTGCAGCAGCAGCAGCGGCACCCGCCACAGGTAGCGCAGCGGGCGCAGCAGGTCGCGTTCGGCGGACGTGTTGGTGTCTAGGCTCATCAACGCGTCAGTTTAGCGTCAGTCGGCGGCCAGCGGAGACCGGTGCGCACCGCGGCCTTCATCGCTGCAGGTGCTGCAGCGGCAGCGAGGGCGAGCGCTTGACCGTGCGCAGCACGAAGCTGGAGTTGACGTCGGCCACGCCGCTGGCATTCAGCAGGTGGTCGAGCAGGAAGCGCGAGAAGTCGGCCAGGTCGGCGACGTAGACGTGCAGCAGGTAATCCATGTCGCCGGTCAGCGCGTGGCAGGCCACCACCTCGTGCCACTCGTTGACCCGCTCCACGAAACGCTCCACCGCGGCATGCTCGTGCTTGGCCAGCTGCACCCGCACGAAGGCCTGCAGCCCCAGCCCCACGGCCTGCGGATCGACCTGGGCGGCATAGCCGGTGACGATCCGCTCCGCTTCCAGCCGCTGCAGCCGGCGCAGGCAGGCCGACGGCGACAGGCTGACCCGTTCGGCCAGCTCGGCATTGCTGATGCGGCCCTCGCCCTGCAGCACGGCGAGGATGCGCAGGTCGGTACGGTCCAGCGTGGCCATGCAAGATTCCCCCGCGTTTGGGTCGGTTTGCGCATCAATAGTGCAACGTTTGCCGCTTATCGGGCAACAAAACAAGCTTCGTGCCCGCTGTTCGGCCTAAGCTGGCAGTCCGAGCCCGCCGCCTCCCGGAGACCGCCATGGAAACCCCCGCGCCCCGCAAGATCGAGCACCAGCAGACCGACCGCGGCTACGTGCCGGTCTACGCCACCGGCGTGGTCGAGCAGCCATGGGCGAGCTACAGCCGGACCGACCACGAGGTGTGGGACATCTTGTTCAAGCGCCAGCGCGAACTGCTGCCCGGGCGCGCCTGCCGCGAGTTCATGGAGGGGGTGGAGCGTTTCGGCATGGGCGAAGGCGGCATCCCGAAGTTCAGCGAGCTCAACGAGGTGCTCGGTGCCGCCACCAGCTGGCAGATCGTGGCGGTGGAAGGCCTGCTGCCGGACGAGGTGTTCTTCGACCACCTGGCCCACCGGCGCTTCCCGGTCAGCTGGTGGATCAGGAAGCCCGACCAGCTCGACTACCTGAGCGAACCGGACCTGTTCCACGACCTGTTCGGCCACGTGCCGCTACTGCTCAACCCGGTGTTCGCCGACTACATGCAGGCCTACGGCCGCGGCGGCATGAAGGCGTTCGCGATCGGCCCCGACGCGTTGATGAACCTCACCCGGCTGTACTGGTACACGGTGGAGTTCGGCCTGATGAACACGCCCGAGGGCATGCGCATCTACGGCGCCGGCATCGTCAGCTCCAAGGGCGAGTCGATCTACTGCCTCGATTCGCCCTCGCCCAACCGCATCGGCTTCGGCCTGGAGCGCGTGATGAGCACGCGCTACCGCATCGACACCTACCAGCAGACCTATTTCGTGATCGACGACTTCGAGCAGCTGTTCGAGGCGACCCGGCCCGACTTCACCCCGATCTACGCGCGCCTGCACGACCAGCCGGCGCACGCCGCCGGCGACGTGCTGGCCAGCGACCGCGTGTTCACCCGCGGCGACCGGGTCGGCTGGGCGACCAACGCGGATACCTGAGCCCGGTCACGGGCGCGCGGCGGATTTGCCGTGCGCCTCCACCCACGGCTTGAGCCGCTCGATCCATAGCGCGTAACCGCGCCGGTTCATGTGCAGGCCGTCCGGCCCGAACCAGCGCGGCTGCGGCTGGCCATCCGGGCCCAGCATCGGCGTGAACACGTCGACATAGGCCACGCCCTGCTGTGTCGTCGCGTATTCGCGCACCAGCGCGTTGGCCGCGCGGATCTGCGGCAACAGCGCGCGGCGCGCCACGCTGGGCTTGATCGCGATGAAGGCGATCGGCACGCCGGGGTCGAATGAGCGCACGCGGCGCACGAAGGCGGCGAAGTCGGCGCGCACCTGCGCCGGGCTGTCGCCGTCGGCCAGGTCGTTGTCGCCGGCGTACAGCACGATCGCACGCGGGCGGTACGGCGCCACGATGCGATCGGCGAAGAAGGTGGCGTCGTCGATTTCCGAACCGCCGAAGCCGCGGTTGAGCGTCGCCACGCCGGCGAAGTCCGCCGCCAGCGTGTGCCACAGGCGAATCGACGAACTGCCGATGAACAGCACGGCGCCGCGCGGCGGCGGCGCGGCGCGGTCCGCGGCCTGGAACGCGGCGATGTCCGCCTGCCACTGCGCGTGGTCATTGGCGTGGTTGTCGCGCGCCAGTACGGGCGCGGCGCACAGGCAAAGCAGCAACAGCATGGCGATTCGGTTCATCCGGCACCCCGATCGGTCGACGTGGGCGTGCCGAGCGCGCGCGGCCGGCTCAGCTCCGAGACTTCCAGCACCTGCGCGATGCGCGAGCCGTCCCAGCGATAGACCAGGTGCTGCGACTGCACGCAGGGCGCGACCACGTCGGGCTGGAACGCGGCCAGGCATTCGCCGCCCGGGTGGCGGGCGCTGTCGTAGACGATGCCGTTGGAGCCGTCGTCGCGCAGCGTGCGCGCCAGCTTGACGCTGGCCACATAGGCATCCGGGTCGTGCTCGGCCTTCCAGCCGCCGCGGATGTCGTGCAGGCGGCTGTCCACGCTGGTGTGGTAGCAGCGCATCTGGATGTTGCACGGCGGTTCGGCGGTGGCGGCAAGGAAGCGCTCGCGGTGGTACACCGTCTCCTCCACCGCGGTGGCCACGCTGTGCGCGGCATAGAACACACCCCAGGTTCCATCGGAGAAGCGGCTGCCTTCCGGGTTGAGGTGGGTGAAGGCGGCCATCACCGGGGTGGAGCCCGGCCCGCTGATGCGGTGTTCGGCCGGCACCAGCTTCAGCGCATCGGCCTCCTCGCGCAGGCGCGGGTTGGTCAGCGCCTCGACCGCGAACAGCGCGTCGATGTCCGCCGGATCGGCGATGCGGTCGTACACGCCCACCGGCGGAAAGCGGCTGGGCACGATGCGCCAGGCGTGGCTCCAGCGGATGCGTTTGATGGGTGGCAACTGGGACGACATCGGTTTTCCATGGGTCAGCATTGGCGCCCTTGTAGGAGCGCACCCTGTGCGCGATGCTTTTGATGAATCCCGAATCCCGAATCCCGAATCCCGAATCCCGAATCCCGAATCCCGTCAGAAGAGCATCGCGCACAAGTTCGCTCCTGCGGGGTATCGCAGCGTCGCGGATGGATGTATCGCGGGTTGCGATCAGCCGCGCTGCGCATCCAGGTACTGGCGCACCACGTACAGGTCGGCGACGTTGCCCGACAGCATGCGCTCGAGCGCGGAGTGGCCGCCGAACAGCGGCGCGGTGTTGGGCTTGTGCAGCCACGCATCGGCCTGGGCCGGGTCGGGGAACAGGATCTGCAGCGATTTCCAGATGCCGAGCAGGTAGCTGATGCGCTCGAGCGTGTCGCGGCCCGGGCTGCCGCCCTGCTCGCGCTTCCACTTGTAGAAGGTGGACTCGGGCGGGTCGCCGAGCAGGCGGCGCTGCTCGGCCACGCGCAGCTTCCACGCCTCGGCGAGGCGGAAGAAACCGCGCAGGGCGGGCCCGCCCAGGGTTTCCGTGGGCGGGGTATAACGCGACGGGGCTTCGGCGAGGCGGGTGGTCATGGCGAATGCTCTCCATGTAAAGCTTGACAGGATGTTACTTCACCCGTGAAGTTCCTGCCAGCGACCGCCGCGACCGCTCTTCAGGAACCGTCGGCCCGCCCCCTGGCGCAATCGCAGCCGAAATCGGGCTCCGGCCCGCCGTCGGCGATGAAATGGTCGATGCGCTTGGCCAGCACCGGCAGCGGCACCGAGCCGGTGGACAGCACGGTGTCGTGGAAGTGGCGGATGTCGAACTTCGCGCCCAGCGCCTGCTCCGCCTTTTCGCGCAGCTCGCGGATCTTCAGGTAGCCGAGCTCGTAGGACAGCGCCTGGCCTGGCCAGCTGATGTAACGGTCCACCTCGTTGGCGATCTCGCGGTCGGACAGCGCGGTGTTGCCGGTCAGGTAGTCGATCGCCTGCTGCCGCGTCCAGCCCAGGTGGTGGATGCCGGTATCGACCACCAGCCGGCAGGCGCGCCACATCTGGTAGGTGAGGAAGCCGAACTCCTCGTAGGGCGTCTTGTAGATGCCCATCTCGTTGCCGAGGTATTCCGAATACAGGCCCCAGCCCTCGCCGTAGGCGGAGATGTAGCCGTTGCGGCGGAACGCCGGCTGGTCATGCCGTTCCCCGGCCAGCTCCAGCTGCAGCGCGTGGCCCGGGTACGACTCGTGCAGGGTCAGCGCCGGCATGTTGTACAGCGGCCGCGAGGGGAGATCGTAGGTATTGACCAGGTAGGCATCGGCGCCGCCACGGCCGGAGGTGTAGTACGGCGCGATGTCGGCCGGCACCGGCACGATGGTGAAACGCGCGCGCGGCAGGTGGCCGAAGAATTTGGCCATCTGGCCGTCCACTTCCTTGGCCACCCACGCGCTCTTGTCGAGCAGCTCCTGCGGGGTTTTGGCGTAGAACTGCGGATCGCTGCGCAGGAAGGCCAGGAAGGCCGGGAAGTCGCCCTTGAAGCCGGTCTCCTTCATCACCTCCAGCATCCGCGCGTGGATCTTCGCCACCTGTTCCAGGCCGATCTTGTGGATCGCATCCGGGCTGAGGTCGAGCGTGGTGTACTCGCGGATCTGCTGGCGGTAGAACGCCTTGCCGTCGGGCAGCGCCTCGGCGGCCAGCGTGGTGCGCGCCTGTGGCACGTACTCGTCGCGGAAGAACTTCAGCAGCTTGGCGTAGGCCGGGATCACGTCGTCGCGGACGCGCTGCAGCGCCTGGCCCTGCAGCGCCTGCGCCTGGTCGGCGGGGATCGTGGCGGGCAGCTGCCTGAACGGCTTGTAGAAGCTGCTCTGCGTGGGGTCCTTCAGCTCGGCCACCGCCGCGATGGAAACGTCGCGACCGGCCAGCACCTCGCGCGGCACGCTGAAGCCGCGCTCGAGGCCCAGGCGCATGTTGGCGATCTGCTGGTCGAAGTAGGCCGGGACCTGGGCCAATCGGTCGAGATACCTGCGGTAATCGTCGATGGTGCGCAGGCGGTCGCCGCCGAGCTCGTAGCCGATGTCGGACCAGAACGCCGAGTCGCTGTTGAACGGCATCTGCCAGGTCTTGAACTTCTGGTCGGCCAGCAGGTTGGCGATCTGCGCGTGGTAGACCTCGAAGTTGACCCGGTTGGCCGGCGACAGCTGCGCCACGTCGATCCCGTCCAGCTGCTTCATCACGCGCTGCCAGTACTCCAGCCGTCGCTGCTGGCTGGCCGCGCCGACGTCGTCGAGCCGGCCGCTGTCGGCGCCGGCATCCGCGGTGCCGGGATGGCCGCTGCGCCATGCCCACTCGGTGGTGTAGATGCGCTTGAACTGCGCATCCGCGCTGCCCTCGGCGGTCGCCGGCGCCGCGGTTGCCGGGGCCACGGCGAACAGGCCGATGGTCAGCGCCAGCACGGCGAGGCGGGTGATGCTGGAGGTCATCTTCAACACGGGCTCCTTGACGGGCAATCGGCAGGCGGAACGCAGCGCGATCCGGCGAACCCGCCAAGCCTAACGCGCTGACCGCGCCTTGAACACGGCAAACGCGTTCAGCGCAGCGCGAGCCGGTCCACGCCCACCGCGCGCAGATAGGCGGCCAGGCCACGCTCGGCGCTGTCGGCGAACACCTCGCCGGTCGGCGTGCCCTCGCCGATGCGGTCGGGACGGAAATTGCGGAAGTCCGCGCGCAGCCGGCACCACGCGCCCAGGGTCCATTTGCCGCCCCAGAACGACAGGCACAGCGGCTCGACCTCGCGCAGGCTGGACTGCCCCGCCTCGTCGCGGTAATCCAGCCGCAGCACCTGGTTGCCCTCGATCGCCGCGTGAAGCTGGTCGATCAGCGCGGCGAAATCCTCGCGGTACTGGTCGCGCCACACCGGCGCGAAGATGCGCGTGCTGCCCGCGCGCTCGCGCAGGTCCGGCGGCAGCACCGCCTCGATCTTCAGCAGCGCGGCACGCGCGCTCTCGGCCAGGCGCACGCCGGCGAACGCCTGCACGAAGCGCGAACCGACCACCAGGGCCTCCAGTTCGTTGGCGTTGAACATCAGCGGCGGGATGTCCGAACCCTTGCGCAGCACGTAGCCGACGCCGGCCTCGCCCTCGATCGGCACGCCGGACAGCTGGAGGTCGGCCACGTCGCGATACACCGTGCGCAGCGACACGCCCAGGGTCTGCGCCAGCGCGCGTGCCTGCAGCGCGGTGCGCCGACCGCGCAGCGCGTGGATGATGAGGAACAGGCGGTCGGCACGGCGCATGCGTACATGATTGCCGAGCCGGCGCGCGCCGGCCAGCGTCGAACGTCACGATCGCGACGGGAGCGCGCTTCCACCGCTGCCATGCCGGCAGCTCACGCCGACTGCGCCGCCACCAGCGCGGCATCGGCGGCGGCGGCGCGTTGCATCGCCGGGCGCGCCAGCACGCGATCGATGTAGGCGCGGATCACCGGCAGCTCCGGCACCAGCTTGAACATCACCGTCCAGTTCAGCGCCGTGGCCCACAGCACGTCGGCGGCGCTGAAGGTGTCGCCGAGCAGGTACGGGCCGCGTTCGAGCTGGTCGGTGAGCGTCTTCAGCATGGTGTCGTAGTCGCCGTAGGCGCAGGTCGAGGGCGGCGCCGGCTCGCGCTGCATCGACTTGTCGATCACCGCCGGCTCGAAGCACGAGCCGTAATAGACCATCCAGCGCAGGTACGGCCCGCGCAGCGGATCGCCGATCAGCGGCGCCAGCCCGGCTTCGGGGTAGAGGTCGGCGAGATACAAGAACACAGCCGGCTGTTCGGTGACCAGCGCCTCGCCGTGGCGGATCGCCGGCACCTTGCCCATCGGGTTGATGGCCAGGTAATCGGGCTTGCGCGTGTCCCCGGTCTTCAGGTTGAGCGCGTGCAGGTCGTAGTCGACGCCGAGCTCCTCGAACAGGGCGCGGGTGCCGGCCGAGCGGCTCTGCGGGGCGTGGAAGAAGGTGACGCGGGGCTGTTCCATGGATGGGCTCCTGACGAAGAGTTGGTGGCGCGTTTCAGCGATGCCGCGCGGCGGCGGACGTGGGGGTCGCGGCGACGTGGCGGCCGCCGGTGCCGCGCCGGCGGAAGGCAAACGGGAACCACGTGGCCAACAGGGTACGTCGAGGCTGCCGGGCCGGGTCGGCCGGTGGCGGATCGGCCCGCCGCAGCCGGTACTGGCCGTCCAGCAGCAGGCCGTGCAGGTACAGCGGGCGATAGGCCATCACGGTGCGTTGCAGGAGCTTGTTCATCTCGCCCTCCTCTACGCCGCCACCGCTTCGCCGACGCACCAGGGCGGCAGCTGCGCGTGCTTGAACAGGCGGTACCAGTCCTCGCGGTCGGCGGCGCCGTAGAGGTCCAGCGTGTGGATCACCTCGCGGGCGAACTCGATGGAGCCCAGGTGGCTGGCGCTGATCACGCCGTCGTCGCTGACCGCCAGCACCCCGGCGTCGAACTGCTCCGCGCCACGGTAGCCGGGCACCTGCGCCGCCAGCTGGCCGGCCCAGTTGCCGGTGTGCCGCCGATGGTCGAGCAGGCCGCTGCGGGCCAGCGCCAGCACGCCGCTGTCGATGCCGGCCACCGGCGCGCCGGCGGCATGCACGCGGGCGATCAGCTCCACCGCGGCGCGCCCCTCGTCGCGCAGCCACAGGTGGCCGCCGGGCACGATCAGCAACGCCGCCCGGTCCAGCTCGACCTGCTCCAGGGCAAGGTCGGGTTTCACCGCCAGCCCGCCCATCGAAGTCACCGTGGCCCGCGAGAAACCCACGCTACGCACCTCCCAGTCGCCCGGGCGGCGGATCTCGCACAGCGCCAGCGCCGCCTGCCAGTCGGCGAAACCGTCGAACACCATGAAATAGACCGTGTCGCGCATGTCGTGTCCCTCCGTCTTGGAGACACAGCTTGGTGCCCCCCTGCTGCCAACGTGTTGTCAGCAGGGGGGGCCGGGATTCGGGATTCGGGATTCGCAAGGGCAAGGGCGGGCCGACAGGGCAGGGTGTGCTGACGCTCTCGCTTTTCCGAATCTCAAATCCCGAATCCCGAATCCCGGCTCAAATGCGACAATAGCCGTTCCCCCATGCCATGGAGCCGACATGAAGCCCGTCTCGCTGATCCAGTTCCTGATCGAGGAACGCCGCGCCGGCCACATCAATGCCGAACTCTCGCTGCTGATCGAAGTGGTCGCGCGCGCCTGCAAGCGCATCGCGGTGGCGACCAGCAAGGGCGCGCTGGGCGGCGTGCTGGGCGAGGCCGGCACGGGCAACATCCAGGGCGAGGCGCAGAAGAAGCTGGACGTGATCTCCAACGAGATCCTGCTGGAAGCGAACGCCTGGGGTGGCCACCTCGCCGCCTGCGCCTCGGAGGAGATGGAAGACCCGCAGCAGATTCCGGACGGCTATCCGAAAGGCCAGCATCTGCTGCTGTTCGACCCGCTGGACGGCTCTTCCAACATCGACGTGAACATCTCCGTCGGCACGATCTTCTCGGTACTGCGCTGCCCCGACGGGGTGACCGAGCCGAAGGCCGCGCACTTCCTGCAGCCGGGCACCACCCAGCTCGCCGCCGGCTACGTGGTGTACGGCCCGGCCACCGTGCTGGTGCTGACCTTCGGCCACGGCACCCACGAGTTCACGCTCGATCGCGAGGTGGGCAGCTTCGTCCTCAGCCGGCGCGCCATCCGCATCCCGGAACAGGCCACCGAGTTCGCCATCAACATGTCGAACCAGCGCCACTGGCAGGCGCCGATGCAGCGCTACGTCAATGAGCTGCTGGCCGGCAAGACCGGCCCGCGCGGCAAGGATTTCAACATGCGCTGGGTCGCCTCGATGGTCGCCGACGTGCACCGCATCGTGACCCGCGGCGGCGTGTTCTATTACCCGCTGGACGCCAAGATCGAGAAGCAGGGCGGCAAGCTGCGGTTGATGTACGAGGCCAACCCGATGGCCTTCATCATCGAGCAGGCCGGCGGCGCGGCGACCACCGGCCGCCAGCGCATCATGGAGATCCAGCCCACCGGCCTGCACCAGCGCGTGCCGGTGTTCCTCGGTTCGAAGGAAGAAGTCGAACTGGCCACGCACTGCCACCAGGAAGCCGACGCCGCACAAGGCTGACCTTCTTGCTCCCTCCCCTGCTTGCAGGCGAGGGTCGGGGTGGGGACAGCCTTTGACCTTCCTTGCCACCCGGAGCAACCCCCTCCCAACCTCTCCCTGCCAGCAGGGGGAGGAGCAGATCAGAATCTTCCGGTACCGATGCCCATGCCCTTCCGCCGTTTGCTGCCACTGTTCGCCACGCTCCTGCTCGGTGCCTGCACGCACGCCGTCAAGCCCGCGTCGGTGGTCCCGCCGTCGCCGGTGAAGCTGAAGATCGGCCTCGCCCTGGGCGGCGGCGCAGCCAAGGGTTTCGCGCACATCGGCGTGATCAAGATGCTGGAAGCCAGCGGCATCCACCCGGACGTGGTCGCCGGCACCAGCGCCGGCAGCGTGGTCGGCGCGCTGTACGCCAGCGGCATGGACGCGTTCGCGCTGCAGCAGACCGCGTTCGGCCTCGATGAAGCGAAGATCCGCGACGTGCGGCTGTTCTCCGGCGGCCTGGTGCAGGGCCAGGCGCTGCAGGACTACGTCAACCAGCTGGTGCACCAGCAGCCGATCGAGCGGTTGAAGCTGCCGTTCGCCGCCGTCGCCACCGAACTGGAGACCGGCAGGCGCACCGTGTTCGGGCGCGGCAACACCGGCCGCGCGGTGCGCGCCTCCTCCAGCATTCCCGGCGTGTTCGAGCCGGTGGAAATCCACGGCAAGCATTACGTCGACGGCGGCGTGGTCAGCCCGATCCCGGTCGACGCGGCGCGCCAGCTCGGCGCCGATTTCGTGATCGCGGTGGACATCTCCGCCGCGCCCGACGGCACCAACCCGCAGGACATGATGGGCATCGTGGGCCAGTCGCTCGACATCATGGGCCGGCAGCTGGCCGCGCAGGAAAGCGCGCGCGCAGACGTGGTGATCCGGCCCGACCTCACCGGCATCGGCCCGACCGATTTCGAGCAGAAGAACCAGGCCATCCTGGCCGGCGAGAAGGCCGCGCTGGCGGCGATCCCGGCGATCCGCGCCAAGCTGGCGGCGCTGGCCGCCGCGCGCCAGGCCGCCGCCACGCCCTGACGCGCGCGGCGCGGCACGCATGCCCTCCTGCACTTGGCGTGCGGCGCAGGCGGTTGTAGGTTCGGTGGATTCGTCCGCAGGAACCCGCCCTCATGCCCAAGCGCGCGCACCTCATCGCTCCCCTGTCGCTGCTGTGTCTGGCCCTGGCGCCGCACGCGGCCGCCGCTACGCCCGCGGTCGATCCGCGCATCGAGCAGGTGCTGACCGAACTGGGCAAGGCGCAGTCGATCCAGGCCACCGCGATTTCGCCGGACGGCAGACAGCTCGCCTGGGTGATCCGGCGCGACGACAAGCCGGCGATCGAGGTGGCGAATGCCGACGGCAGCCACGCACGCCGCGTGAGTGCGGCGGCCACGCCGGGCAGCTGCGCGGAATCCGGCATCGCCTGGGCGCCCGACTCGCGCCACCTCGCCTTCGTCTCCAACTGCAACGTCGACCTCACCAGCACCAAGGTGATGCAGAACGACATCTACCTGGCCGACACCCGCGGCAGCGCGGCGCCGCAGCGGCTGGCCGCGCTGAAAGGCTACGTGCGTGCGCTGCAGTGGACCGACGACGGCAAGTCGCTCGGTTTCCTCTACGTGGCCGGCGCCACCCGCCACGCCAGCGCGGTGGCCGCGGCCAAGCGGCCCGCTGGCGAGATCGGCGTCAGCGGCCTCGAGGTGCAGCGCGTGGCCAGCCTGGACGTGGCCAGCGGCACGCTGCGCGAGCTGACGCCTGCCGGCATGTACGCCTACGAGTTCGACTGGTCCCCGGACGGCTCGCGCCTCGCCTACACCGCCGCCCAGCCGCCGGGCGACAACAACTGGTGGATCGCCAAACTCTACGTGCAGCCCGCCCAGGTCGATGCCGCCGCGACCGTGCTGGTCGATCCGGCCGACGCCGCCAGCGGCTCGCTGCAGCATCTTCAGATCGCGCTGCCGCGCTGGTCGCCGGATGCCTCGCGGATCGCCTTCATCGGCGGCCTGATGAGCGACCAGGGCGCCACCGGCGGCGACATCTACGCGGTACCCGCCGGCGGCGGCGCGCTGGTCGATCTCACGCCCGGGATCAAGGTCACGCCGAGCTGGCTGCGCTGGACCTCGCCGCAGTCGATGCTGGTCAGCCAGGTCAGCAACGGCCAGAGCCAGCTGGCCGACTACGCGATATCCGCCACGCGCGCGCAGCAGCGGCGCGTGCACTTCACCGTGCCGGCCAGCATCGGCGACGGCAGCGCCTCGATGGCCATGTCGCTGTCCGCCGACCTCAGGCACGTCGCCTTCCTGCAAAGCTCGTACGCCCGCGCCAGCGAGGTGCACGCCGGCGCGCTGGGCAACACGCCGCCGCCGGCGGTGACCGCGTTCAACGCCGGGCTCAAGCCTGCATGGGGCAAGGCGGAGTCGGTGGAGTGGAACAACGAGGGCTTCCACGTGCAGGGCTGGCTGCTGTATCCGGCCCACTACGACCCGAAGAAAACCTACCCGATGGTGGTGGTGGTGCATGGCGGCCCGGCCAGTGCGGTGATCCCGCGCTGGCCCGGCGTGGGCTACGGCGCCGCGCCGCTGTCCGCGCTGGGCTATTTCGTGTTCCAGCCGAACCCACGCGGCAGTTTCGGCCAGGGCGAGAAATACGTGCAGGCCAACCGCAAGGACTTCGGCTACGGCGACCTGCGCGACATCCTCGCCGGCGTCGACGCGGTGGAGCGGAAAGTCCCGGTCGACGACAAGCGGCTCGGCCTCACCGGCTGGAGCTACGGCGGCTTCATGAGCATGTTCGCGCCGACCCAGACCCAGCGCTTCCGCGCCGTGGTCGCCGGCGCCGGCATCTCCAACTGGCAGAGCTACTACGGCCAGAACCTGATCGACCAGTGGATGCCGCCGTTCTTCGGCGCCAGCGTCTACGACGATCCGGCCGTCTACGCGAAAAGCTCGGCGATCAACTTCATCAAGCAGGTGAAGACGCCGATGCTGATCGTGGTCGGCGACCGCGACGCCGAATGCCCGGCGCCGCAGTCGTTCGAGATGTGGCACGCGCTGCGCGCGCAGGGCGTGCCGACCTCGCTGGTGGTGTACCCGGACGAGGGCCACCACTTCGTCGACCCCGCGCACCAGCGCGACGTGCTGCAGCGCGCGCTGGAATGGTTCGGCAAGTACCTGCCGGCGGCGGACTGAGCCGGTCGATCGCCCCGCGCGTCACGACTCCGGCGGGTCGCGCCGGCGCGTGTGCGTCACCGCGCCGATGATGCCGGCGCCGAGCAGCACCACGGCGCCGGCCACGATCCACTGGGTGGGCACGTGCAGCAGGTAGGCGACATACACCAGCCCGCCGATCACCACGAGCATGCCGATCAGGTAAAGCGCGAATGAGGACATGGCGGTCTCCGTCGGTACGGCGCCTGGCGCCGGCGTCGCCCATTGGACAGGCGCGGCGATCAGCGCCCCGTGAAACGGGCCGCGCCGGCGCGCCGATGCGTTGACGCGCCCTTGCCGCCGGCCGCTCCATGCTGGGTCGCCAAGCAGCGGAGGCCAGCGTGAGCGAATCGATCAGCCCGTCGCGGTATGCCCGGATCGGCGCCTTCCTGCTGCGTTACCGCAAGGCCGGGCTGTTCAACGGACTGGAGCTGGATCTGCAGGAGGCCGCGCTGGCACGGGACGCCAGGCCGGTCGCGCCCGGCCAGCCGGAGCAGTTCGTCGACGAGCTGGAGGCGCTCGGCCCCACCTTCATCAAGGTCGGCCAGGCGCTGTCGACCCGGCCGGACATGGTGCCGCCGGCCTACCTCGATGCGCTGGAGCGGATGCAGGACAACGTGGCGCCGGTGCCGGTGGCCGAGATCAAGGCCGTGGTGGAGGCCGAGCTGGGCGCGCGCATCGGCGTGCTGTTCGGCAGTTTCGACGACGAGCCGCTCGCCGCCGGCTCGATGGCCCAGGTGCACGCGGCCACCCTGCGCGACGGCCGCGAGGTGGTGGTCAAGGTGCAGCGGCCGCATATCGCGCAGACCCTGCGCGACGACCTGGCGATCCTGGAGAAGCTCGCCGGCGCGGCCGACCAGCTCACCGAGATGGGCCGCCGCTACGGCTTTTCCGAATGGGTGCGCGAGCTGCGCCACAGCCTGGCCAACGAGGTCAATTTCGCGCTGGAGGCGGACAACCTGCGCCGCTTCGCCGCCAACCTGCGCGGCTACCGTCACCTCTACGTGCCGCAGCCGCTGGACGATTTCACCACCGCGCGCGTGCTCACCATGGATCGCGTGCGCGGCATCAAGGTAACCCACGTACCGCCGGTGCGCCGGCTGGAACACCCGCTGCAGCAACACGCGCAGGAACTGCTGCGCGCCTACCTCGACCAGGTGTTCGTGCACGGCCTGGTGCACGCCGACCCGCACCCGGGCAACGTGCTGCTGATGGACGACCAGCGCCTGGCGCTGTTCGACCTGGGCATGGTGGCGCGGCTGCCGCCGCACACCCGCCACCACCTGCTCAAGCTGATGCTCGGCGCGATCAGCGGCAACAGCGAGCAGGTCGGCGAGATCAGCGAGGCGCTGGGCACCGCGCTGCAGGATTTCAGCCACAGCCACTACCGCCGCTGCGTCGACCAGCTGGTATCGGGCTACGCCGGGCTGCAGGGCGCCAGCCGCCAGTTTTCCGAGGGCCGGCTGATCCTGGAACTGACCCGCGTCGGCGCCGCCTGCGGCCTGCGCCCGCCACCGGAGCTGACCATCCTGGGCAAGACCCTGCTCAACCTCGAGGCGGTCACCACCGCACTGGACCCGGCGCTGGACACCCGCGCCGTGGTCGAGCAGCACCTGCAGCAGATGCTGCGGCGGCAGGCGCTCGGTTCGCTGTCGCCGGCCAACCTCGCCAGCGAATGGCTGGACCTGCAGGAACTGGCCCGGCGCACGCCGCAGCACCTGGGCGCGATCCTGCGCACACTGGCCGAGAACCGCCTGCGGGTGCGCATCGACGGGTTGGAAGAATCGCGCATGATGGAAAGCCTGCAGAAGATCGCCAACCGCATCGCCACCGGCGTGATCATCGCCGCCCTGGTGATCGGCGCGGCGCTCACCGCCCGCCTGCCCGGCGGCGTGCGCCTGTTCGGCCTGCCGCTGCTGTCGGCGGCGTTCATCCTGGTCGCCGCCGTGCTCGGCGCCGGCCTGATCCTCAGCGCCCTGCGCCGCGACCGCAAGGTCGACCGCGCGGCGGACCGGCTGCCGGATTGAGCCGGGAATGGGGCATCGGGAATGACCAAAGCCGGGAACCTCGCTCAGGCGATGCTCTTCCGATTCCCCATTCCCTATTGCCGATTCACGGCGTTCAAAACAACTCCCCCTGCGGCGACGCCTTGCGCGGCGGCACGAAGCGCGAGGCGTCCAGGACGAGTTCGCGCACGCGGCTGAAGCCGTGCTTGCGGCAGGCGAGTTCGAAGCGCTTGCGCAGCAGGTCGGCGAACACGCCCTGGCCGCGCATGCGGGTGGCGAAGTTGCTGTCGTAGTCGCGGCCGCCGTTCATCTGCTGCACCAGGCTCATCACGTGCTCGGCGCGCTGCGGCGCGTGCAGGGCCAGCCATTCGCGGAACAGTGCCTTCAGTTCGTACGGCAGGCGCAGCGTGGTGTAGCCGGCGCTGCGCGCGCCGGCGGCGAAGGCCTGCGCCAGCACGGCCTCCATGTCCTTGTCGTTGAGCGCGGGGATGATCGGCGCCACCAGCACGCCCACCGGCACGCCGGCGTCGGCCAGCGCGCGGATCGCCTGGATGCGCCGGTGCGGCGCGCTGGCGCGCGGTTCGAGTTTGGCGGCGAAGCGGTTGTCCAGCGAGTTCACCGAGACCAGCACCTGCACCAGCCCCTCGCGTGCCATCGGCGCCAGCAGGTCGAGGTCGCGCTCGACCAGCGCGTTCTTGGTCACGAGGGTGCACGGGTGGTGGCACGCGGCCAGCAGCTCCAGCGCGGCGCGGGTCAACCTCCACTTCTTCTCGACCGGCTGGTACGGATCGGTGTTGCTGCCGATGTTGATCGGGCTGACCTGGTAGCCGGGTTTGGCCAGCTCGGCGCGCAGCACCTCGGCGAGGTTGCCCTTGGCGCGGATCTTCGTCTCGAAATCCAGCCCGGGCGACAGGTTGAGGTAGCTGTGCGAGGGCCGCGCGTAGCAGTAGATGCAGCCGTGCTCGCAGCCGCGATACGGGTTGATCGCCTGGCTGAAGCCGATGTCCGGCGAATCGTTGCGGCTGATCACGCTCCGGGCGCGTTCATCGGTGACGCAGGTGGGCGGGCGCGGGGCGGCCTCGTCGAGCAGCGCGCCTTGCCAGCCGTCGTCCTCCGCGTGATGGCGGACGCTTTCGAAGCGGCCCTCGGGGTTGCTGGCGGCGCCGCGGCCCTTGATCGCCGTGGCCGGCGCGGCAACAGCCTCCGGTGGGGGTGGCGTGAGGTCGTCCATCGCGTCAGTCTGCCGCGGCGAGGTCTCAGCCGGCGCGACATCCGCCCCGCTCACGGCGGCTGCACATGCGAGCACGGACGCTAGCCCGGCGCCATTTCGCCCACCACCGAAGGAGTTCGCCATGACCGCCACCGGCCTGATCGTCCTGCTCATCATCGGCGCCATCGCCGGCTGGCTCGCCGGCGTGATCGTGCGCGGCTTCGGCTTCGGCCTGCTCGGCAACATCGTGGTGGGCATCATCGGCGCCCTGCTCGCCGGCTGGCTGCTGCCGGCGCTGGGCGTGAGTTTCAGCCTGGGCAACCCGATCCTCACCAGCATCGTCTACGCGCTGATCGGCGCGGTGGTGCTGCTGGTGATCATCGGCCTGATCCGGCGCGCGTAGGCGCCGGAAGCAGACGGGCGCCGCGGGAAGCCGCGACGCCCGTCTGCCGTGCCGGGATGCCGGTCAGGCGCTGATGTCGACGTCCTTGGTCTCGGCCACGAAGAACAGGCCGATCACGAAGGTCATGGCCGCGATGATCACCGGGTACCACAGGCCAGAGTAGATGTTGCCGGTGAGCGCCACGATGCCGAACGAGACCGAGGGCAGGAAGCCGCCGAACCAGCCGTTGCCGATGTGGTACGGCAGGCTCATCGAGGTGTAGCGGATGCGGGTGGGGAACATCTCCACCAGCCACGCCGCGATCGGCCCGTAGACCATGGTCACGTACAGCACCAGCAGGGTCAGCAACACCACCAGCATCGGGTAGTTGCTGTCGGCCGAATCTGCCTTGGCCGGGTAGCCGGCTTCGTCGAGCAGGCTGCCCAAGCTGGCGGCGAACTGCTTGCTCTGCGCCGCGAAGTCGGCCTTGGACAGGCCCTTGCCGTCGAATGCGGCGATGGTGCGGCTGCCCACGGTGACCGACGCCAGCGTGCCCGCGGGGGCCTCCTGGTTGGCGTACGGCACGCCGCGCTTGGCCAGCGTGCTCTTGGCGATGTCGCACGAGCTGGTGAACACCGCCGTGCCGGTGGGGTTGATCTGCAGGTGGCAATCGTCCGGATTGGCCAGCACGGTTATCGGCGCGCTGGCGCTGGCCGCCTCGATCGCCGGGTTGCCGTAGTGGGTGATGCCCTTGAAGATCGGGAAGTAGGTCACCGCCGCCAGCAGGCAGCCGGCCAGCACCACCGGCTTGCGGCCCACCTTGTCCGACAGCCAGCCGAACACGACGAAGAACGGCGTGCCGATCAGCAGCGCGGCGGCGATCAGCAGCTGGGTGGTGGTGGCGTCGATGCGCAAGGTACTGCCGAGGAAGTACATCGCGTAGAACTGGCCCGCGTACCACACCACGGCTTGGCCGGCGGTGGCGCCGAGCAGGGCCAGGATGACCAGTTTCAGGTTGCCCCAGCGCGCGAACGACTCGGTCAGCGGCGCCTTGGAGGTCTTGCCCTCGGCCTTCATCTGCTTGAACACCGGCGACTCGTTGAGCTGCAGGCGGATGTACACCGAGATGGCCAGCAGCAGCGAGGAGAGCAGGAACGGCACGCGCCAGCCCCAATCGTCGAACTTGTCGCCCAGCAGCCACTTGCAACCCAGGATCACCAGCAGCGACAGGAACAGGCCGAAGGTGGCGGTGATCTGGATGAAGCTGGTGTACAGGCCGCGCTTGCCCTTCGGTGCGTGCTCGGCCACGTAGGTGGCCGCGCCGCCGTACTCGCCGCCCAGCGCCAGGCCCTGCAGCATGCGCAGGGCGATCAGGATCACCGGCGCGGCCAGGCCGATCGAGCCGTAGCTGGGCAGCAGGCCGACGAAGAAGGTGGACAGGCCCATGATCACGATGGTGATCAGGAAGGTGTACTTGCGCCCCACCAGGTCGCCCACGCGGCCGAACACCAGCGCACCGAACGGACGCACGGCGAAGCCGGCGGCGAACGCCAGCAGGGCGAACACCAGCTGGCTGGCCTCGTTCAGGCCGGAGAAGAACTGGTGGCCGATGATCACGGCGAGCGAGCCGTACAGGTAGAAGTCGTACCACTCGAACACGGTGCCCAGGCTGGAGGCCAGGATTACCCGCTTGTGGCTGACGTCGAGCTTGGCAGGGTTGCCTCCCGCCTCGATCGCAGTGGTGGCCATGATGTGCTCCCCTCAGGTGGTGGTGGCAGGCGCGTGCAACCTGCCGATGACTCCGGCGGATGGATCAGAACGAGTACTTGGCGGTGAATTGCAGGCGCTGCAGCTTGCCGTCGGCGTTGTTCTCCAGCACGCGGCGGCCCCAGGTGTATTCCGCGCCCAGGTCCACCTTGGGCAGCGGCGAATAGAACAGGTTGATGTGCGCGCTTTCGGTGTGCCTGTTCGCAGCCAGGCCGGTCAGGGTGATGTCGTTGTCGATACCGTTGCGCGCCAGCATCACGTTCATCCGCAACCGGGCATCGAAGGCGTGGTGCCAGGCGATGTAGCCCGCCCACAGGCGCCGCGCCTCCAGGTCGCCGCCGGCATCCAGCATGGCGTCGGCGGCGACGTTGGCCAGGCCCACGTAGCGGCCGATGCCCTTGCCAACGGTGGCGCTGTAGCGCAGGTCGTCCTGGCTGCCCAGCACCGCCTTGCCCATCACGCTGACGCCGCCGCCGGTGACGCTGTCCCTGGCGCCGGCCACCGCGTCGTTGCTGCCGTCGACGCGCAGCTGGCGCAGCAGGCCGGCCACGCCGAAGAAGCCCCAGTCGCCCTTCCACGTGTAGCGGGCGGTGAGGTCGGGCGTCACGTTGTGGTCCGGCGACAGCTGCGTGGCGCCGCCCAGGTACGGCGTGACCGTGGTGTGCGGGTTTTCCAGGGCCAGGCTGAAGTTGCCCGTGGTGTAGCGCAGTTGCGCCTGACGCACGAACACGGTGCCGTCGGTGGGCCCGACGAAGTCGACCGCCTCGGGCAGCGCGTTCGGGTCCATGAAGTTGGTCCAGGTCTGGCCGGCCAGCCAGTCGTTCCAGTAGAAGTAGGCGTGGCGCAGGGTCAGGCCGTAGCCGTTGGTGGCGTTCTCGTTGCCCAGCGCGTTGCCGAAGAAGTCCCACTCGACGAAGGCGCCCACCTTGTCGCCGTTGTCGGTGACGCTGTCCACGCCCACGTTGAGGCGCGAGAACTTCGCATGCATGTCGCTGTAGCTGGCCGACTTGCCGCCGATCGGCGTGGCGCCGGGAAGGTAGAGGTCGCGCGCCGCGTTCTGGTCGCCCAGGTAGCCGTCCGTATGGGTGGAGACCACGTCGGTCTTGATGAAGCCGCCGACCTTGACCCGGGTGTTGGCATAGGCATTGCCCGGCGTGGTCAGCACCACCTCGTGCGAAGCCGGCGCCGGCGCGGCGGCCACCGGCGCCGCGGGGGCGGGGGCGGGGCGCTGCGCCTGGATCATTGCCTTCAGCGCGTTCAACTGCTGCTCGAGCTGGGCCACACGCTGTTCGAGTTGCTGTTCGCGCGTGTCGCTTTGCGCGTGGGCCGCCAGCGGGAGCATCAACGCGCAGGCCAGGCTCAGGGCAAGCGCGGAACGGTGGTGGGTCTGTCGCGTGGCCATGCGGGCGTCTCCCGAAGGATCAATGTCGGGCCGAGCATGGCCATGCTGCAGCGCGCGCGACTATTCGCCATTGGTCGAAATTCGACCAAAGTCGAGCCGACCCCGCGACGCCGACCCCGCGGCGATCGGGCTACACTCGAATTCCGCATGTCGCCCGGCATCGCTGCCCGCCGCGACACCCGTCCATCGCGGCACCCGCCAGCAGGAGCCCAGCCATGTCCAAGGTCTATCCGGTCGATCCCTCGTTTGCCGCCGCCGCGCGCCTGCGCCACGACGATTACGAACGCCTCTACGCCGAGTCGGTGAGCGACCCGGAAGGCTTCTGGGCCCGGGTCGGCCAGCGCCTGGACTGGACCAGGCCGCCGACGAAGATCAAGAACGTCTCGTTCGACCGCAACGACCTGCACATCCGCTGGTACGAGGACGGCGAACTGAACGTGTCGGCCAACTGCCTCGACCGCCAGCTGGCCAGGCGCGGCGACAAGGTGGCGATCATCTTCGAGGGCGACGACCCGGCCAACTCCCGCAAGATCACCTACCGCGAACTGCACGCCGAAGTGTGCAAGTTCGCCAACACGCTCAAGCACCTCGGCGTCGCCAAGGGTGACCGCGTGGCGATCTACCTGCCGATGATCCCCGAGGCGGCGGTGGCGATGCTGGCCTGCGCGCGGCTGGGCGCGATCCACTCGGTGGTGTTCGGCGGCTTCTCGCCCGACTCGCTGGCCGGGCGCATCGTCGACTCGCAGGCCAAGGTGGTGATCACCGCCGACGAGGGCCTGCGCGCGGGCAAGCACATCCCGCTCAAGGTCAACGTGGACGCGGCGCTGGAACGCCCCGGCACCAACAGCGTGGAGACCGTGATCGTGGTGCGCCACACCGGCGGCGCGGTGCACATGCAGTCGCCGCGCGACCGCTACTGGCACACGCTGATGGACGGCCAGTCGGCCGACTGCCCGCCCACCCCGGTCGAGGCCGAGCACCCGCTGTTCGTGCTGTACACCTCCGGTTCCACCGGCAAGCCCAAGGGCGTGCAGCATTCGACCGGCGGCTACCTGGTGTTCATCAGCTACACCCACGAGCAGGTGTTCGACCTGCGCGAGGACGACATCTACTGGTGCACCGCCGACGTCGGCTGGGTCACCGGCCACAGCTACGTGGTGTATGGCCCGCTGTGCAACGGCGCCACCACGGTGATGTTCGAGGGCGTGCCGAATTACCCCGACCACAGCCGCTTCTGGCAGGTGATCGACAAGCACCAGGTCAGCATCTTCTACACCGCGCCCACCGCGATCCGCGCGCTGATGCGCGAGGGCGAGGCACCGGTGAAGAAGTGCTCGCGCCAGTCGCTGCGCATCCTCGGCTCGGTGGGCGAGCCGATCAACCCGGAAGCGTGGGAGTGGTACTACAACGTGGTCGGCGAGCGGCGCTGCCCGATCGTCGACACCTGGTGGCAGACCGAGACCGGCGGCATCATGATCTCGCCCCTGCCCGGCGCCATCGCCACCAAGCCGGGCTCGGCCACGCTGCCGTTCTTCGGCGTCAAGCCGGCCATCGTCGACGCCGAAGGCACCGTGCTGGAAGGCGCGGCCGAGGGCAACCTGCTGATCACGGATTCGTGGCCCGGCCAGGTGCGCACCATCTACGGCGACCACCAGCGCTTCATCGACACCTATTTCAGCGCCTACCCCGGCAACTATTTCTCCGGTGACGGCGCGCGCCGGGACGAGGACGGCTACTACTGGATCACCGGCCGCGTGGACGACGTGATCAACGTCTCCGGCCACCGCCTGGGCACCGCCGAGGTGGAGAGCGCGCTGGTGGCGCACCCGAAGGTGGCCGAGGCCGCCGTGGTCGGCTGCCCGCACGACATCAAGGGCCAGGGCATCTACGCCTACGTCTCGCTGGTGGCCGGCGAGACCGGCAGCGACGAGCTGCGCACGGAGCTGATCGCCTGGGTGCGCAAGGAGATCGGCCCGATCGCCACGCCCGATTACCTGCAGTGGGCCAGCAACCTGCCCAAGACCCGCTCCGGCAAGATCATGCGCCGCATCCTGCGCAAGATCGGCGAGAACAAGCCCGACCAGCTCGGCGACATCACCACTCTGGCCGACCCCGGCGTGGTGCAGAAGCTGGTGGACGAGCGGTTGATCAAGTGAGCCGGGAATGGGGAATGGAGAATAGGGAATAGGTGCGCAAGCCCCGCTTTTCTCTATTCCCCATTCCCTATTCCCCATTCCCTCAAAAATGACTGACATCCTGATCGCCGACGACCATCCGCTGTTCCGCGATGCGCTGCAGCGCGCGGTGCTCACGGCGGTGCCGCGGGCGCGCGTGCACAGCGCCGACAGCGTGCACGCGCTGCTCGGCCTGATCGAACAGTTCCCCGATGCCGAACTGCTGCTGCTCGACCTGCACATGCCCGGCGCGCGCGGCTATTCCGCGCTGGCGCATATCCGCGGCCAGCATCCGGGGCTGCCCACGATCGTGGTGTCCGGCCACGAGGAGGCGCAGGTGGCGCGCCGCGCGCTGGCGCACGGTGCGCTGGCCTATGTCCCCAAATCCAGCTCCGGCGAGGAGATCGTGGCCGCCGTGCGCGCCGTGCTCGATGGCGACACCTGGCTGCCGTCGCGCCTGCTCGGCGCCGCCGGCGAACTGGAGTCCGGCGAAGCGGCGGCCGCCGCGCAGCTGGCCGCGCTGACCCCGCAGCAGTTCCGCGTGATGACGATGATCGCCGAAGGCCTGCTCAACAAGCAGATCGCGTGGGAGCTCGGCGTCTCCGAAGCCACCGTGAAGGCGCACATGACCGCGATCATGCGCAAGCTCGGCGTCAACAACCGCACCCAGGTGGCGCTGATCGCCAGCCAGCTGGCGATCGAACCCGACACCATGCAGCCGCTGCCGGAAGGCGGGAATTGAGTGGCCGGCGTCGCCGCGCAGATCGCAGGGCGGGCACCGCCCGCCGGTTTTCGCGTGGAGGCCGGGAGAGCGGTGGGCGCTGCCCGTCCTACGGGTTCTCCGGCGCGATCCGACTTGCGGCGTGCTGGTCCGGCGCAGCACGCTTGTCTTCCTGCTTGCGCACCAGTGCCGTCAGCAACGCGCGCAGCGCGGCCGGGCGCACCGGCTTGTGCAGCAGCGGGTAGCCCAGCGCCCGGGCGCGCTGTTTCAGTTCGCTGCTGCCGTCGGCGGTGATCATCGCCACCGGCGGCAACTCGCCCGCAGCGACGCGCAGTTGCTGCAGGGCCTGAACGCCATCGAGGCCGTCGGCGAGGTGGTAGTCGGCCAGGATCAGGTCCACCGGGCCGTGCGCCAGCACGTCGACAGCCTGCGCCACGTCGGCGGCGACGCGGCAATCGACGCCCCAGCGGCCGAGCAGGGCGCGCATGCCGTCGAGGATGGCCCTGTCGTTGTCCAGGCACAGCACGGTCAGCGGCAGTTGCCGGTCGCTGCCGCCGCGCTGCACGCGCCGGTGCCGGTGCGCCACCGCGGCGCCGCGCGGCACGCTCACCGCGAAGCAGCTGCCGTGGCCGACGCGCGAATGCAGGTCGAGGCGGTGGCCGAGGATGCCGGCCAGGCGGTCGCAGATCGACAGGCCCAGGCCCAGGCCCTTCTCGCCCCACGGCGAGGGTTGTTCCAGGCGCTGGAACTCGCCGAAGATGCGCGCGCGCTGCTCTTCGGCGATGCCGGGGCCGGAGTCCCACACCTCGATGCGCACTTCCCCGCCACGCCGCCGCGCGCCGAGCAGCACGCTGCCCGTGCTGGTGTAGCGCAGCGCGTTGGAAAGGAAGTTCTGCACGATCCGGCGCAGCAGCTGCGGGTCGCTGCGCACCGCCAGCGAGGTCGGCACCACGCGCAGGCGCAGGCCGCGCTGGCGGGCGACCAGGGCGAACTGCGCCTGCAGCGAGTCGAACAGTTCGGCCAGCGCGAACGCGCCGACCTCGGGTCGGTAGCTGCCGGCATCCAGGCGCGAGACGTCGAGCAGCGCATCGAGCAGGTCCTCGGCGGCGCGGAAGGAGGCGTCGATGCGCTCGGCCAGCGCGCTCGCCTCCGCGTCCAGCCCCGGATGCTGGCGCAGCGCCGAGGTGAACAGGCGCGCGGCGTTCAGCGGCTGCAGCAGGTCGTGGCTGGCGGCGGCGAGGAAACGGGTCTTGGAGATGTTGGCGGTCTCCGCCGCGCGGCGCGCCTGCGCGGTGGCCAGCAAGGCGTCGGAGAGCTCCGCGGTGCGCTGGCCGACGCGCTGCTCCAGCGTCTCGTTCGCCTCGATCAGCGCCTGCTCGGCGTGCTTGTACGCGGTGACGTCGGTGTAGGTGGTGACGTAGCCGCCGCCGGGCAGCGCGCGGCCGCGCATCTCGATCACGGTGCCGTCCGGGCGCACGCGCTGGAACAGGTGCGAGGAGCCGGCGCGCATGTGCTCGATGCGTTTGGCCACGTGGCCGGCCACTTCGCCGGGGCCGCATTCGCCCAGCTCGGCGTTCCAGCGGATCAGCTCGGCCACCGGCACGCCCACGTGGACCATGCCGTCGGGATAGCCGAACAGCTCCAAGTAACGCCGGTTCCATGCCACCAGGCGCATCTGCGCATCGACCACGCTGATGCCCTGCGAGACGTTTTCCAGCGTGGTGGAGAGTAGCTCGCGGTTGAAGCGCAGCTCCTGCGAGGCCTCGTCCAGCAGGGCCATCGACTCGGCCAGGTCCAGGCCGCTGCCGGACAGCGCGCTGATCAGGATGCGCCGCGCGTTGGCCGCGCCCACGGCCGAGGCCAGCAGGCGTTCGGTGGTCTGGATCAGCGCGCGGTCGGCGGCTTCGCCCGGCAGCAGCGGCTTGCCGCGGCGCTGGCCGTACTCGTCGAAGGCGCGCGCACTGGCGCGCTCGCCCACGATGCGTTCGGCGATGGTGCGCAGGTCGGCCACCGCCACGCGGCCACGCCAGTCGCCGCTGCCGCCGCCGCGGGACGGGTCGGCCTCCATGAATACGGCCGCGTGCAGGCGCTCCTCCAGGCTCGGCCGCAGCCGCAGCGAGACGAACACCAGGCAGCCGATGTTGGCCAGCAGCGACCAGAAGGTGCCGTGCATCACCGGGTCCCAGCCGCTCAGGTGGAACAGCGCCTGCGGACGCAGCCAGTCCCAGCCGAACAGGCCGTGCTGCAGCCACGCCTCGGAGCGGAGCAGCGCCGGCAGCAGCAAGGTGTACAGCCACACCGCGAAGCCGGCGGCCAGGCCCACCATCACGCCGCGACGGCTGGCACCGCGCCAGTACAAGGCGGCGATCAGCGCGGGCGCGAACTGCGCCACCGCGGCGAACGCGAGCAGGCCGGTGGCCGCGAGGTTCTCCGCGTTCGCGGCGACGCGGTAATAGGCGTAGGCCATCAGCGCCAGGACGATGATCGCCACCCGCCGCACGCCCAGCACCCATTGCGACAGGTCGCTGCGCTGCTCCAGCCGCAACGCGCGGATGCGCAGCAGCGCCGGCATCACCAGGTCGTTGCTGATCATCGTCGACAGCGCCACCGCGGCCACGATCACCATGCCGGTGGCCGCCGAGAAGCCGCCGATGAAGGCCAGCAGGGCCATGCCGCGGTCGCCATGCGCCAGCGGCAGGGTCAGCACCCACGCATCGGCCGCGCCGCCACGCACCTGCGGCAGGTGCGCGCCGGCGGCCACGATCGGCAGCACCGCGGCGCTGACGATCACCAGGTACAGCGGCACCAGCCAGCGCGCGCGGCGGAGGTCGCCGGTGTCCTCGCATTCGACCATGCCGATCTGGAACTGCCGCGGCAGGCAGAACATGGCGCAGAACGCCAGCATGGTCTGCGCCAGGAAACCCGAGGTCAGGCCGTGGCCCAGCTGCGCCGCCGGTCGCTGCACCGTCTCGGCCAACCCGGGCCCCTGCCACAACGCGTAAGCGGCCAGGGCCACGAAGGCCAGCAGCTTGATCAGCGATTCCAGCGCGATCGCCAGCATCAGGCCATGGTGGTGCTCGGTGGCGTCGATGCTGCGCGTGCCGAACAGGATCGCGAACACCGCCAGCAGCACCGCGCACCACAGCGCGCTGTCCACGCCGCCGGCCTTGACCGCGCCGAACGCGGCGCCCCCGAGCACGCCATAGGACATCGCCACCGCCTTGAACTGCAGCGCGATGTACGGCACCACCGCCACCACCGCGATCACCGCCACCAGCGCCGCCAGCCCGTGCGACTTGCCAAAGCGCGCGCCGATGAAGTCGGCGATCGAGGTGATGTTGCGCTGCCTCACCGTCTGCGCCAGCCGGCGCAGCAGGCCGAAGCCGAACACGAACAGCAGGACCGGGCCGAGGTAGATCGGCAGGTAGGCCAGCCCGTCGCGCGCGGCGGTGCCGACCGCGCCGTAGAACGTCCACGACGAGCAGTACACCGCCAGCGCCAGGCTGTAGACGATCGGCCGCAGCCGCGGCTGGCGCGGGTACAGCGGCCGACGGTCGCCCGCCCAGGCGACCACGAACAGCAGCCCGACGTAGAGCAGCGACACCAGCAACAGCAGCCAGCCCTGGATCAACCCGATGGCTCCCCGGCAACAGCACGACCGCACGACAACGGTCCGGTCACGCTAGCAGAGCCGCCGGCCGAACACGAGATCCGTGCATCGCGCTGGTGAGCGGCCCCGGGCCGCGGATGGCCGGACCTCGCCGCGCGGCATCCCGGTCCTCATCGGCGAGTCATTCCATACAGCCATATAGACGGCCATTTGAAACCGCTTGCGTCGCTTTGCTGCATCGCACTATAGTCGGGTCACCCCCTTGTTCCTGGAACCGACCATGGATCAGCCGCGCGCGCAGGGTTTGTACGATCCACGGCACGAGCACGACGCCTGTGGCGTGGGCTTCGTGGCGCACATCAAGGGGCGCAAGAGTCACCAGATCATCGCGCAGGGTTTGCAGATCCTGCGCAACCTGGATCACCGCGGTGCGGTGGGTGCCGATCCGCTGATGGGCGATGGCGCCGGCATCCTGATCCAGCTGCCCGACCAGCTCTACCGCGAGGAGATGGCGCGGCAGGACGTCACCCTGCCGCCGCCGGGCGAGTACGGCGTGGGCATGATCTTCCTGCCCAAGGAACACGCCTCGCGGCGCGCCTGCGAGCAGGAGCTGGAACGCACCGTGCGGGCGGAGGGCCAGCGCGTGCTGGGCTGGCGCGACGTGCCGGTCGACCACGCGATGCCGATGTCCGAGGCGGTGAAGGCGAGCGAGCCGGTGATCCGCCAGCTGTTCATCGGCCGCGGGCCGGACGTGATGGTGCCCGACGCGCTGGAGCGCAAGCTCTACGTGATCCGCAAGACCGCCAGCCACGCCATCCGCGCGCTGAAGCTCAAGCACGGGCGCGAGTACTTCGTGCCCTCGATGTCCACCCGCACCGTGGTCTACAAGGGCCTGCTGCTGGCCGGCCAGGTCGGCACCTACTACGCCGATCTCGCCGACCCGCGCGCGGTCTCGGCGCTGGCGATGGTGCACCAGCGCTTCTCCACCAACACGTTCCCGGCCTGGGAGCTGGCCCACCCGTACCGCATGGTCGCGCACAACGGCGAGATCAACACGGTCAAGGGCAACGTCAACTGGCTCAACGCGCGCACCGGCGCGATCTCCTCGCCGGTGCTCGGCGAGGACCTGGCCAAGCTGTGGCCGCTGATCTACCCCGGCCAGTCCGACACCGCCTCGTTCGACAACTGCCTCGAACTGCTGACCATGGCCGGCTACCCGCTGGCGCACGCGATGATGATGATGATTCCCGAGGCGTGGGAACGTCACACCCTGATGGACGACAACCGCCGCGCCTTCTACGAGTATCACGCGGCGATGATGGAACCGTGGGACGGCCCGGCCGCGATCGCCTTCACCGACGGCCGCCAGGTCGGCGCCACGCTGGACCGCAACGGCCTGCGCCCGGCGCGCTACCTGATCACCGACGACGACCTGGTGATCCTCGCCTCCGAGGCCGGCGTGCTCGCCGTGCCCGAGCCGCGCATCGTCAAGAAATGGCGGCTGCAGCCCGGCCGCATGCTGCTGATCGACATGGAGGCCGGCCGCATCATCGACGACCGCGAGGTCAAGGACCAGCTGGCCAACGCGCGGCCGTACAAGCAGTGGATCGAGCATATCCGCATCCGCCTGGACGACCTGCCGGTCGGCCACGTCGAGCCGCCCGCGGGCGAACATCTGCTGCAACGCCAGCGCGCGTTCGGCTACACCCTGGAGGATCTCAAGTTCCAGCTGCTGCCGATGGCGCACGACGGCCAGGAGGCGATCGGCTCGATGGGCAACGACGCGGCGCTGGCGGTGCTGTCGGAGCAGAACAAGTCGCTGTACCAGTATTTCCGCCAGCTGTTCGCCCAGGTCACCAACCCGGCGATCGACCCGATCCGCGAGCAGCTGGTGATGTCGCTGGTGTCCTTCATTGGCCCGAAGCCCAACCTGCTGGACATCAACAACGTCAATCCGCCGCTGCGGCTGGAGGTGGCCCAGCCGATCCTCGACGTCGCCGACATGGCGAAGATCCGCAAGATCGGGCGCTACTCCAAGGGCAAGTTCCGCAGCTTCGAGCTGGACATCACCTACCCGGCGGCGTGGGGCAAGCAGGGCATCGAGGCGCGGCTGGCCTCGCTGTGCGCGCAGGCCGTCGACGCGATCGGCCAGGGCCACAACATCCTGGTCGTGTCCGACCGCCACGCCGGCCGCGAGCGGGTGGCGATTCCGGCGCTGCTGGCCACCTCGGCGGTGCACCAGCACCTGGTCAACCGCGGCCTGCGCACCAGCACCGGGCTGGTGGTGGAGACCGGCTCGGCGCGCGAGGTGCACCATTTCGCCCTGCTCGCCGGCTACGGCGCCGAGGCGATCCACCCCTACCTGGCGATGGAGACACTGGCCCGCCACGCGGCCGACAGCGGCGCGCTCGGCTCGGAGGAGGCGATCGCGCACTACATCAAGGCGATCGGCAAGGGGCTGCAGAAGGTGCTGTCCAAGATGGGCATCTCCACCTACATGTCCTACACCGGCGCGCAGATCTTCGAGGCGGTGGGGCTGAACAGCGAACTGGTGGAGACCTATTTCAGCGGCACCGCCAGCACGATCGAGGGCATCGGCCTGTTCGAGCTGGCGGCCGAAGCGCTGCGCCTGCACGAGGCGGCGTGGGCGGACGACGCGCGGCCGGCGCTGGACAACGGCGGCGAGTACGCCTGGCGCGCTGACGGCGAGGCCCACCTGTGGACGCCCGATTCCATCGCCAAGCTGCAGCACGCCACCCGCGCCAACAACGCGACGACCTACGCCGAGTACGCGTGCCTGATCAACGACCAGACCCGCCGCCAGCTGACCTTGCGCGGGCTGTTCGAATTCCGCGTCGATCCGGCTGCCGCCATCGCGCTGGACGAGGTCGAGCCGGCCGCCGAGATCGTCAAGCGTTTCGCCACCGGCGCGATGTCGCTGGGCTCGATCTCCACCGAGGCGCACGCCACCCTGGCGGTGGCGATGAACCGCATCGGCGGCAAGTCCAACACCGGCGAAGGCGGCGAGGACGAGGCGCGCTACCGCGACGAGGCGCGCGGCATCGCGATCGGCGAAGGTGCGACGCTGGGCGGCATCCTCGGCGCCGGGCGCATCGAGCGCGATCTCGCGCTGGCGCCCGGCGACTCGCTGCGCTCGCGCATCAAGCAGGTGGCCTCCGGCCGCTTCGGCGTCACCGCGGCGTACCTGGTCTCGGCCGACCAGATCCAGATCAAGGTCTCGCAGGGCGCCAAGCCGGGCGAGGGCGGCCAGTTGCCGGGGCACAAGGTCTCCGACTACATCGCGCAGCTGCGCTTCTCGGTGCCGGGCGTGGGGCTGATCTCGCCGCCGCCGCACCACGACATCTACTCGATCGAGGACCTGGCCCAGCTGATCCACGACCTGAAGAGCTGCAACCCGCAGGCGTCCATCTCGGTGAAGCTGGTATCCGAGGTCGGCGTGGGCACGGTCGCCGCCGGCGTGGCCAAGTGCAAGGCCGACCACGTGGTGATCGCCGGCCACGACGGCGGCACCGGCGCCTCGCCGTGGTCGTCGATCCGGCATGCCGGCACGCCGTGGGAACTGGGCCTGGCGGAAACCCAGCAGACGCTGGTGCTGAACCGCCTGCGCGGGCGCATCCGGGTGCAGGCGGACGGCCAGATGAAGACCGGCCGCGACGTGGTGGTGGCCGCCTTGCTCGGCGCCGACGAGTTCGGCTTCGCCACCGCGCCGCTGGTGGTGGAAGGCTGCATCATGATGCGCAAGTGCCACCTCAACACCTGCCCGGTCGGCGTGGCCACGCAGGACCCGGTGCTGCGCCGGAAGTTCTCGGGCAAGCCCGAGCACGTGGTGAACTATTTCTTCTTCGTGGCCGAGGAGGCGCGCGCGATCATGGCGCAGCTCGGCATCCGCCGCTTCGACGACCTGGTCGGCCGCGCGGATCTTCTCGACGTGCGCCGGGGCATCGCGCACTGGAAGGCGCGCGGGCTCGATTTCAGCCGGGTGTTCCATCGCCCGGCGGTGCCTGCCGGGGTGGCCTGGCGCCATGTCGACGCGCAGGACCACGGCCTCGCGCGCGCGCTCGACCACGCGCTGCTCGACAAGGCGCGCGCCGCGCTGGAACAGGGCGAGCGCTGCAGCTTCATCGTGGCGATCCGCAACACCGATCGTTCGGTCGGCGCCATGCTGTCCGGCGCGCTGGCGCGTCGGCACGGCCATGCCGGCCTGCCGGACGACAGCATCCACGTGCAGCTCGACGGCGTGGCCGGGCAGAGTTTCGGCGCGTTCCTGGCGCGCGGCATCACCTTCGACCTGGTCGGCGAAGCGAACGACTACGTCGGCAAGGGGCTCTCCGGCGGCCGCATCATCGTGCGCTCGCCGAACGACTTCCACGGCTTCGGGCCCGAGCACATCATCGCCGGCAACACGGTGCTGTACGGCGCCACCGGCGGCGAGGCGTTCTTCAACGGCGTCGCCGGCGAGCGCTTCGCCGTGCGCAACTCCGGCGCCACCGCGGTGGTGGAAGGCGTCGGCGACCACGGCTGCGAGTACATGACCGGCGGCACCGTGGTGGTGCTGGGCGAGACCGGGCGCAACTTCGCCGCCGGCATGTCCGGCGGGGTGGCCTATCTGTACGACCCCGAGGTGCAGTTCCAGGCCCGCTGCAATCTCGCCATGGTGGCGCTGGAACCGCTGCTTTCCAGCGTGGAGCAGGAACTGCGCGTACCGCGCGAACTCTGGCACGCGCCGGTGCGCGGCGCGGCCGGCGAGACCGACGAGGCGATCCTGCGGCGGCTGCTGGAGGCGCATTTCCGCGCCACCGGCAGTTTCCGCGCCAAGGCGATCCTGCACGACTGGATCAACGCGCGCACGCACTTCGTCAAGGTGATGCCGCACGAGTACAAGCGCGCACTCGGCGAAGCCGGCCAGGCGGCGACGGCGCCCGGCACGCGAACGATCACGGCCTGAGCGGCCGGGAGACAACACCATGGGCAAGATCACCGGCTTTCTCGACTACCCGCGCGTGCCGGAACCCGGCGAGGCGCCGAACCTGCGCAAGCGCCACTGGCGCGAATTCACCCCGCAACTGGACGACGCCGGCGCGGCGATCCAGGCCGCACGCTGCATGGATTGCGGCATCCCGTTCTGCCACCAGGGCTGCCCGGTCAACAACGTGATCCCGGACTTCAACGACCTGGTCTACCGGCAGGACTGGCAGCGCGCGATCGAGGTGCTGCACTCGACCAACAACTTCCCCGAATTCACCGGCCGCATCTGCCCGGCGCCGTGCGAGGCGGCGTGCACGCTGAACATCAACAGCGACGCGGTGGGCATCAAGTCGATCGAGCACAAGATCATCGACAAGGCGTGGGAGGAAGGCTGGGTGCGCCCGCAACCGCCCGCGCGGAAGACGGGCTGGAGCGTGGCCGTGGTCGGCTCCGGCCCCGCCGGCCTGGCCGCCGCGCAGCAGCTGGCGCGCGCCGGCCACGCGGTCACCGTGTTCGAGAAGAACGACCGCATCGGCGGGCTGCTGCGCTACGGCATCCCCGACTTCAAGCTGCAGAAGGAGCACATCGACCGGCGCCTCGCGCAGATGCGCGCCGAAGGCGTGGAGTTCCGCCCCGGCGTGTACGTCGGCAACGCCGCGGACGCGAAGGAAGGGCAGCTCGTGCTGACCCCGGCGCAGTTGCAGCAGGAGTTCGACGCGGTGGTGCTGGCCGGCGGTGCGGAAACCCCGCGCGACCTGCCGCTGCCCGGGCGCGAGCTGGACGGGGTGCACTTCGCGATGGATTTCCTGCCGTTGCAGAACCGGGTGCTGGCCGGCGACACGCTGGCCTCGCAGATCCTGGCCACCGACAAGCAGGTGGTGGTGATCGGTGGCGGCGACACCGGCTCCGATTGCGTGGGCACGTCCAACCGGCAAGGCGCCGCGGCGATCACCCAGTTCGAGCTGCTGCCGCAACCCCCCGCGCAGGAAAACAAGCCGCTGACCTGGCCGTACTGGCCGATCCGCCTGCGTACCTCGAGTTCGCACGAGGAAGGCTGCCAGCGCGATTGGGCGGTGGCCACCAAACGCTTCAACGACGATGGCAAGGGCCGCGTGCGCAGCCTGACCGCGGTGCGCCTGCACTGGCAGGACGGCCGCATGAGCGAGCTGCCGGGCAGCGAGTTCGAGATCGAGGCAGATCTGGTCCTGCTGGCGATGGGCTTCGTGTCGCCGGCGCAAGCCGTGCTCGATGCCTTCGGCGTGGACAAGGACGCGCGCGGCAACGCCGGCGCGGCGGTCGATGGCCATGCTGCCTATCGCACCAGTGTGGACAAGGTGTTCGCCGCCGGCGACATGCGCCGCGGCCAGTCGCTGGTGGTGTGGGCGATCCGCGAAGGTCGCCAGTGCGCGCGTGCGGTCGACGAGTTCCTGATGGGCGCGTCGAACCTGCCGCGTTGACGGCGAGGCGCTTGTGGCGCCGCGCAGCGGACCGCACCATGCACGGGATGACCACCCCGCTTCCGCCCGACCCCGCCGCCGCCGCCGCCCAGCTGGATGACCAGACGATCCATGTCTGGCATCTCGACTATCAGCGAAGCGCGGGCCGGCGCCCGCTGCTGCGGCTGCTGGCGATGTATCTCGGCGTCGATGCCGGCGAACTCGGCCTGGTGGCGGATACGCACGGCCGCCCCCGGCTCGATCGACGTCATCGCGAGGTGCTGGATTTCAACTGGTCGCACAGCGGCGGGCACGCGCTGGTGGCGATCGCCCGGGGCATCGCGCCGGGGATCGACATCGAGCGTCGGCGGGCCCGGCCGCGCGCGTTGGCGCTGGCGCGGCGCTTCTTCGACGAGGCGGAGGCGGCGGCGCTGGCGGCCCTGCCCGACGGTGCGCGCGACGACGCGTTCCTGGCGTTGTGGACGGCCAAGGAGGCCGTGCTCAAGGCCCACGGACGCGGCATCGGTTACGGTCTGCAGCGACTGCACGTGGCGGTGCCGCCACGGCGACTGCAGCTGCTGCGTTTCGGGAACGAAGACCCCGCCGCCTGGCAGCTGCAGTCGCTGGATGTCGCGCCGGGGCTGATCGCCGCGCTGGCCTGGCGCGGCACGCCGCGCGAGGTGCGCTCGGCCACCGTCCCGGCCGGCATGCTTGCCGACACCGCGTGATCGGCGCACTGTCACGGGTCGGCGCGGCGCGATCCCGTGCCGGCCGGCCGAAACCCCTTGTCCCGGAGTGGCTCCCGCGATGACCCTGCTCAGCGTCAACCTCAACAAGATCGCCGTCCTGCGCAACTCCCGCGGCGGCAACAGCCCGGACATCTGTCGGGCCGCGCAGACCTGCATCGAGGCCGGTTGCGGCGGCATCACGGTGCACCCGCGCCCGGACCAGAGGCACGTGCGGCCGGACGACGTCCTCGCGCTGGCCGCGATGCTGCGCGGACGGGTCGAGTACAACATCGAGGGCAATCCGTTTGCCGGGGCGCGCGGCGAATACCCCGGCCTGATCGAGCTGGCGCGCCGGGTGCGGCCCACCCAGGTCACCCTGGTGCCGGACGATGATGGCCAGATCACTTCCGACCACGGCTTCGACCTGCGCCAGGACATGGCCCGCCTGCGACCGCTGGTCGGCGAACTGAACGAACTGGGTTGCCGGGTCAGCCTGTTCGTCGACGCCGGCAGCCAGGATTTCGACCTCGCCGCGGTGATCGGCGTGCAGCGCATCGAGATCTATACCGGGCCCTACGCCCAGGCTTTCGCGGACGGCGATCCGGCCGCGGCGCTGGCGGCCTGCGCGGACACCGCCCGGCGTGCGCAGCAGGCCGGCCTGGCGGTGAACGCGGGGCACGACCTCAGCCAGGCCAACCTCGGCACGTTCCGGGCGGCGATCCCCGGTCTCGCCGAGGTGTCGATCGGCCACGCGCTGATCGGGGAGGCCTTGTACGAGGGGCTGGCCACCACCGTGCGGCATTATCTGCAGATCCTGCGCTGAGGAGAACGGCGGGCTTGATCGGCCAGGCGCTCCGTGTGGGCGACCGTGGCGCGGGCGGATTTCTTCGGGTTGTCGCGCGGCGTCGATATCCCGAACAAGCAAAAGCCCCGCCGAAGCGGGGCTCTGCCTGGATCGCGGATGTCGAAGTCAGCGCGCTTCGTTGAAGCCGATCTTCACCAGGTTGTAGCTCTTGGCGTCGGCCAGCACCCGGGCCACGTACTCGTAGGCCACGTGGTCATCGGCCGCGATCTGGATCTCCGGCTGGTTCGGCAGTGTCTGCTGGCCGATCACCGCCAGCTGCGCCTTCAGCCCCAGTTCGTCCACCGGCGTGCCGTTCCAGTAGAGAGCGCCGCTCTGATCGATCTTCAGATTGATCGGACTCGGCGGATTCTGGTCCGGAATTTTGTCCTTGTTCGGCTGCGGCAGATCGACCTCGATCTTGTGGGCCAGGATCGGCGCGGTGATCATGAAGATGATCAGCAGCACCAGCAGCACGTCGACCAGCGGCGTGACGTTGATTTCCGCCATCGCGCCTGCGCTGGCCTTGGTAGAAATGGCCATCTCAATTATCCCTTCGGTGCGTCGGTGGTCATGAAGGCGACGTGGACCATGCCCGAACCCTTCGCATCGCTGATGATCTTCTTCACCACCATGAACTGCACTTCACGATCGGCGCGGATCTGCAGCTGGGGCTGCGGGGTCAACTGCGCTTCCACCAGCAGCTTGGCCCGCAACTCCGCATCCGTCACCGGCTGATCGTTCAGATACATGCTGCCGTCGACCTTGATTGCCAGGTCGAGCGGCGGCGTCTTCAGATCCGGCGTCTTCGCGTTCGGATTGGCGATGGGCAAGTCGATCGTGACCGAGTGCGACATCAGGGGGGCCGTGATCATGAAGATGATCAGCAGCACCAACATCACGTCGACCAGCGGCGTGACGTTGATTTCCGACATCGGACCCGTGGAATCACCACCTAGGCTTACGGCCATGGGTCAAACCCTCACTTCGTGCTTTCGATGCGCGAACCGGTTGCAAAGAAATCATGCAGGTCGTTCGCGAACTCGTCGAAGCGGGCATAGACCACGCGGTTCGAGCGATTGAAGAAGTTGTACGCGAACAGCGCCGGGATAGCCGCGAACAGACCGAAGGCGGTCATGATCAGTGCCTCGCCCACCGGGCCGGCCACCGCGTTCATCGAGGCGTTGCCGGTGGCGGCGATGCCGATCAGGGCGTGGTAGATGCCCCACACCGTACCGAGCAGACCGACGAACGGTGCCGCCGAGCCGACCGTGGCGAGCAGGGTCATGCCGCCTTCCAGACGCATGCTCTCGCGAGCCACGGCCTGGCGCAGGGCGCGATCGATGAACTCCGAGCGGCTCAGCGACTCGGCCAGGCGGCCGGTGGTGCCGGTGGTGCTCTGCTGGTGATGCGCCATCGCCGAAGCGGCTTCCAGGGCGATCTTGGAGAACGGCTCGCTCTTGGGCTGCGCTTCCAGTTCGCGGATGGCGTCCTGGGTCGAACCATTGCCCCAGAAGCCATCGATGACCTTGTCGGCCCGTGCCTTCACGGTGGCATTGCGGATGCCGTTGGCGATGATGAAGTACCAGGACAGGAACGACATGGCGACCAGGGTCACGAAGACCACCCAGCCGAGCCAGTCGAAGTTCTGCATCAGGTTCTCGAAGCCCATCTGTTTCATGGCTTCGGCGTTGGTGTTGCCGGTTGCAGCAGGAGTCTGAAGGAACATAACGCTACCCTAGAAAAGTCAAGCGTGAACTGTGACCGTAATCGACTGTAGCCCGATTACAGCGGGTTGAAGTGGTTATCTCTAGCCACTGAGATTGAAGTTGATGGGGACACGAGCATAGCCCTCCACTTTCTTGCCGGCCTTCACCTCCGGATTGAACTTCCAGTGGCGCATGACCCAGTCCTTGGCCGCTCGATCCAGCTCGCGATAGCCGCTGGATTTCTCCACCTCGACGGACTTTGGCGATCCGTCCAGGCCAACCAGGATCAACAGGACCACCGTGCCCTGATGGCGCTGGCGGGCAGCAATCGGCGGATAGGGCGGGCTCGGTCGGGTGCCGTAGCTCAGGTCCGAACCGGCCGCGATGTCCGGCGGCGGAGCCGGCGGAGCGGGCGGGGCCGGCGGCGGCGCCTGCACCGCATTGGCGGAGACCTCGGTTACCGGCGGCGGCGGCGCCGGCGGCGGCGGGGTCGGCGGCGGATTGACCTGCTGGATGATCTTGGGCGGCGGCTGCTTCGGCGGCTCCGGCGGCGGCGGCGGCGGTGGCGGCGGCGGCGGCGGCGGTTCGATGAAGCTGACCTGGACGATCTTTTCCTTTTCCTTGTGATTCTGATTGGGCGGCGCCATCGGCGCCACAATCAACAGGAAGGCAAACGCGTGCAGCCCGATGGCCACTGCCAATGCCCAGGTCCGCTTCCAACTAAAACGCCCGGTTTCTTCGTTACTTGAGGCCATCTGTCACTATCTGGAAGCTGATCAATCGGGGGATCGTGTCGCCGCAGTGACCTGTCGGGACCCGTCCGGTCAGACCTGACGGAACCCGCCACGAGGTTGCTGAAACGATACGCAGTGAAAGGTTTTCAACGTTACAACACGCCATGACTTTTGTATAGCGTCCGGGGCGCAGGGTGGACGTTCGCGCCCAACCCGCGCCCGGTTGGACGGCTATTTGCCCGAGGCTCCCAGTTTCTTGAGCATCTCGTTGGCGTGGTCGGCGGTGTCGGGGTCCTGCGCGGCCTTCTTCAGTGCGGCGATCCGCGCCGCCTTGTTGTTCAGGCCGCGCTCGCATTCGGCCAGCACCAGGTAGGCGCTGCCCATGTGCTTTACGCCCTTGCTGATGGCCTGGTTGACCATGGTCTTGGCCTTGGCGTAGTGGCTGTTGGTCAATTCGATGTTGGCGATCTGCAGTGCCGGCTCGCCGTCGGTGGCCAGCGGCAGCGCCTTCTGGAAGGCCTGGGTGGCCGCCGGGATGTCGCCGGCCACGTAATTGGCCTTGCCCAGCAACACATAGTTGTCCGCGTTGGGCTGCACGATCTGCTTGCTCATGCCGTCCTTGAGGACGGCGATCGCCTTGTTCGCCGACGGCTTGGGCTCTTCGGTGGAAAGCGCCTGGTTGTAGTACAACGATGCCAGCAATACGTAATCCGCCTCGCTGGCCAGCAGGCCCCTGGCGCGGGCGTCTTCCATGACCTTGATCGCCTCGGGATACTTCTGTGCCTGCTGCAGCGCCTGGATGGCGGTCTCGATCGCCTTGGGGTCATCCGGGTTGGCGGCGAGGTTCTCCTGGGCGATCTGCACCAGCTGGTCGTCCTGGCCGGACGCCGCGTAGCTGGCCATCAGGATCTGATCCCACTGCGGCTCGGGCTTGTCGGACAACGATTTGGCCTTCTTTACGGCTGCAATGGCTTCCGGATACTTCTCCAGCCGGTACAGGTCGTTGCCCTCGATGGCATACGACTCGGCGGTTTCCTTCTTGCCTTCGGCGCGCCACTTCGTGAGGGTGTCCAGCGAGGCCTGGTACTGCTCGTCGGCCTGCTGCGCGACGGCGAGCATGTACAGCACCGAGAAGTAGTCGTCGTTGGGCAGCACGCCGTTGTCCAGCGCCTGCTGCAACAGGCCGATCGCGCCCTTGTAGTCCTGGGTGTTGTATTTGGCCAGCGCCAGGCCGCGCAATGCCATCGCCTTGGCATACTTGCTCTTGCTGTTGTCCAGCAGCGCCTGCAACTCCGAGGTGGCCGTGGCGACGTCGCCATTGTTGAGGGCGTCGTAACCCTTCTGCAGCTGCTCCTGATCCTGCTGCTTGGTGAGATCGAGCTTCGGCGGCGTGCGCGTGCTGGCGGGATATTCGCTGGACTGCTTGGGCTTGTCGTCGTGCTTCCTGGCGAGGACCGGGCTGGCGACCAAGCCGAGCAGGAGGGCCGCGGTGGCCAGCAAGGTAAAGCTTCGAAGCTGTTTCATGGGGATCCTCGTCGCAAGATCGGAATGTGCCGATGCAAACCGGGCAGGTCTTGCAGCGTAACCCGATCCGGGGCCGGATAACAAGTTGCGCCGCGGCATAAAAGATTATTGGAAATCAACAAGTTAAGTCTGATTTCACGGCGAACGTGCGGGCGGCCCGGAGGCTCGCCCGCAGATATCGGTCCGGCACCGCGGCGACGGCGGGCTCACACGTCCAGGTTGGCCACCTTGAGCGCGTTGGCCTCGATGAAATCGCGCCGCGGCTCGACCGCCTCGCCCATCAGCATGGAGAACATCTGGTCGGCGACGATCGCATCCTCGATGCCGACCTGCAGCATGCGTCGGGTGTCCGGATTGACCGTGGTATCCCACAGCTGCTCCGGGTTCATTTCGCCCAGGCCCTTGAAGCGCTGGATGCTGCGACCCTTCTTGGCTTCGTCCAGCAGCCAGTCGCGGGCGTCGGCGAAATTGAGCACGCCGCGCGAGGCATTGCCCCGGCGCACCACCGCGTCGGCCTGGATCATGCCGGCGATCTGCTGGCTGATCGCCAGGATCGGGCGGAACTCGGCACTGCCGAAGAACGGCTGGGGCAGGAACCAGGTATGGGTCAGGCCATGCTGTTCGCGGACCACCTCGATGGCGGCCGGCTGCGCGGTGCCGGTAGCGTCGGCATGCGCGGGGCGCAGGCGCAGCGAGTAGTGGGGCTTGCCCAGCCCGCTGGCGCTGAGCTTCAGCGCGGCCGCATCCAGCCATTGCTGCATGGCGTCGGCATCGGCCCACAGCGCAGGCTCCAGCGGCGCATGTTCCAGCAGCGCGGTGAGTACCGCGGGGTCGAAACGATGGGCCAGCCGGGCGATCTGGTCCAGCGCGTTCTGGTAGCCACGCAGGAGCTTCTCCAGCGCCTCGCTGGTGATCGGCGGCGCGTCCGGGCTGTAGGTAAGCGAGGCATTGTCCACCGCGCTGGAGATCAGGTAGTCGTTCAGCGCCGCGTCGTCCTTGATGTACAGCTCCTGCTTGCCCTGCTTCACCTTGTACAGCGGCGGCAGGCCGATGTAGACGTGGCCCCGCTCGATCAGTTCGGGCATCTGGCGGTAGAAGAAGGTCAGCAGCAGGGTGCGGATGTGCGAGCCGTCGACGTCGGCGTCGGTCATCAGGATGATGCGGTGGTAGCGCAGCTTGTCCGGGTTGTACTCGTCCTTGCCGATGCCGGTGCCCAGCGCGGTGATCAGGGTGCCGACCTCGGCCGAAGCCAGCATGCGGTCGAAGCGGGCCTTCTCCACGTTGAGGATCTTGCCCTTCAGCGGCAGCACGGCCTGGGTCTTGCGGTTGCGGCCCTGCTTGGCCGAGCCGCCGGCGGAATCGCCCTCGACCAGGAACAGTTCGCACAGCGCCGGGTCCTTCTCCTGGCAATCGGCGAGCTTGCCGGGCAGGCCGGCGATGTCCAGCGCGCCCTTGCGGCGGGTCATCTCGCGCGCCTTGCGCGCGGCCTCGCGGGCGCGCGCGGCGTCGACCGCCTTGGTGGCGATCGCCCTGGCCTCGTTTGGATGCTCCAGCAGGAATTCGCCCAGCTTCTCGTTGACGGCCTGCTCCACCGCGGTCTTCACCTCGGAGGACACCAGCTTGTCCTTGGTCTGCGAGGAGAACTTGGGGTCGGGCACCTTCACCGAGAGCACCGCGATCATGCCTTCGCGCATGTCGTCGCCGGACAAGGCTACCTTGGCGTTCTTCGCCAGGCCTTCCTTCTCGATGTAGTTCTGCAGCGAACGGGTCAGCGCGGCGCGGAAACCGGTGAGGTGGGTGCCGCCATCGCGCTGCGGGATGTTGTTGGTGAAGCAGAACATGATCTCGTTGTACGAGTCGGTCCACTGCATGGCCACTTCGACCACGATGCCGTCCTGCTCGGCGGTGAGGCTGATCACGTTCGGGTGCAGTGCGGTCTTGAGCTGCGCCAGGTGCTGCACGAACGAGCGGATGCCGCCTTCGTAGGCGAACGTGTCCGACCGCCCTTCCCCGCGTTCGTCCTTCAACTCGATGGTGACGCCCGAGTTGAGGAAGGCCAACTCGCGCAGGCGCTTGGCGAGGACCTCGTAATGGAAGTCGATGTTGTTGGTGAACGTTGCCGGGCTGGGCAGGAAGCGAACCGTGGTGCCGCGCTGGTTCGAGGGCCCGATTTCCTTCAGCGGGAACAGCGGCTCGCCGAGCGAGTATTCCTGCAGGTATTCATGGCCGTCGCGGTGGATGGTCAGCCACAGATGGTCGCTCAGGGCGTTGACCACGGACACGCCCACGCCGTGCAGGCCGCCGGACACCTTGTAGGAGTTGGCGTCGAACTTGCCGCCGGCGTGCAGCACCGTCATCACCACTTCGGCGGTGGACCGATGCTCCTCCGGATGCATGTCGACGGGGATGCCGCGGCCGTTGTCGGAGACACTGACCGAGCCGTCCTCGTGGATCGTGACCACGACCCGGTCGCAGTAACCTGCCAGGGCCTCGTCGATCGAGTTGTCGACGACCTCGAACACCATGTGGTGCAGGCCGGTACCGTCATCGGTATCACCGATGTACATGCCCGGGCGTTTGCGCACCGCCTCGAGGCCCTTGAGCACCTTGATGTTGCTCGAGTCGTAGTGGGGTTCGTTGAGGGGTTCGTTCATGCGAAGGTCGTTTCCTGGCGCCATCGGCCCGCCCGGCATGGCGCCGCAAGCGGCCGGACAAGGGTTATGCACTCCGTGAAAGGTGCAACCTTTCAATTATAGCAGGCAGGAGACCTGACCCTGTTCCACGTGGAACACACGCGCAGGAAGATCCTTCAACGCCGTTGGCAGCTCGGTGCCCGTCAGCAGGACTTGCGCGCCAGCTGCTCGCAGCTGGGCCACCACCGCCGCCTGATGCGCCTGGTCCAGCTCGGAGGCGAGATCGTCAAGGCAGACGGTGGGCCAGTCTCCCTGCTGTCGGGCATACAACGCCGCCTGGGCCAGGACGCACGCCAGCGCGGCGAGCTTTTCCTGGCCGCGTGACAGATGTTCCCGCAGCGGCGCCTGCTCGAAGGAGATCGCCCAATCGGCGCGATGGGGCCCCAGGGAGGTGTGGCCGCGCGCCATATCCCTCCCCCGTTGCGCCATCAGCTGCTCGGCCAAAGGGGCACCCTCGGGCCAGCCGCGACGGTAGCGCAGCTCCACCGGCCCCAGTTCCGGCAGCAGGGCCGCCGCGCTGGCCACCAGGCAGGGACGCAGCAGATCCAGATAGGCACGGCGTTGGAGATCGATCAATTCCGCAGACTGGGACAATTCCCGCTCCCACGGCTCAAACAGGCCGTCGCCGTCGGCCACGCCGCCGCGCAGCAGGCTGTTGCGCTGTTTCAGCGCCCGCTGGCAGCGCCGCCACAACGCCAGGAAGTCCGGTTCCACGTGGAACACGCCCCAATCGAGATAACGGCGCCGCTCGTCGGCCGGCCCTGCGATCAGCGCATGGGAACCCGGTTCGAAGCAGACCACGGCGCAGACCCGCACCAGTTGACCGATCGAAACCGGTTCGCTGTTGATCCGCGCCTCCCAGCGCGCACCGGCACGCCCCAACCCAAGCCGCTCGATAGCCGCCTCGTCGCGCCGGCGCACCTCCGCGTACAAAGCCATCTGGTCCATGCCCCGCTGCAGCAGCGCATCGCGGGCGCCGGCGCGGAACGAGCGGGCGTGCGAAAGCAGGAAAGCCGCCTCCAGCACGCTGGTCTTGCCGGCGCCGTTGTCACCTACGAATACGTTGATCGCCGGATCCAGCGCCAGGCTGACATCGGTCAGGGAACGCAGGCCGCGGATTCGCAACTGCTCCAGCCTCATGTGTCGGAGCCCCGCGAACGACAACGCCGGGGTTCCTTTCGGATACCCCGGCGTTGGCCGTGCTGTCCACCGATCGCAATGACCACCGGAACGGCGTCAGAGCCGCAGCGGCATGATCACGTGACGTGCCTGCTCGTTGTCGTGCTCCTGCACCAGGCAGCTCGATTGCGCATCGCGCAGGCTCAACCGGGCCTTTTCCCCGCGCAGGGCCGCCAGTGCGTCGAGCAGGTAACCCACGTTGAAGCCCACGGCCAGGTCGGACACATGCGTGTCGGCCTCGACCTCCTCGACGGCTTCCTCCTGCTCCGGGTTGTGCGCCACGATGCGCAGCTTGCCCGGCGAAAGCTCCAGCCGCACGCCGCGGTATTTCTCGTTCGACAGGATCGCGGCGCGCTGCAAGGCCCCGCGCAGCACCTCGCGGTCCAGCGACGCCGTCTTGTCCGCACCCAGCGGAATCACCGCCTCGTAATCCGGGAAGCGTCCGTCGATCAACTTTGAGGTAAAGGTGACATTGCCCCGGCGCAGGCGCAGATGGTTGCGACCGAACTCCAGTTCGACCTCGCCATCGCCACCCTCCAGCAGACCGATCAGCTCGTTGACGCCCTTGCGCGGGATGATGATCTGCCGCCGCGTGCTCACCGAGCTCTGCAGTTCGGTCTGCTTCATGGCCAGGCGGTGGCCATCGGTCGCCACGCAGCGCAGGCTGTGCTCCTGCAGATCCAGCAGCATGCCGTTGAGGTAGTAACGGACGTCCTGGTTGGCCATCGCGAACGCGGTGCGCTCCATCAGATCGCGCAGGACTTCCTCCGGCAGACTCACCTTTTCGACCACCTCGATCTGGTCCACGGTGGGGAATTCGCTGGCCGGAAGCGTGGTCAGCGTGAACCGGCTGCGACCGGCGTGCAGGGCCACCCGATCGCCATTCAACTTCAGTTCGATGTGGGCACCGTCCGGGAGCGCGCGCACGATGTCGAACAGTTTGCGGGCCGGAATGGTGATCTCGCCCTCGACCAGTTTCTCCGCCTCGGTAACCGCCACCATCTCGACTTCCAGGTCAGTGCCGGTCAGAGACACGGTGCCGTCCGCCACCTTGAACAGCAGGTTGGCCAGTACCGGCAAGGTTTGTCGTCGTTCGACCACGCCCACGACCTGCTGCAGCGGCTTGAGCAGAGCTTCACGTTGGATGCTGAATTGCATGGTGGGCTTCCCTATGACCTGCTGTTCTTTCTTTTGAAAAGAAGTGTAGTGGCTGTATTAGTGCGTGTGGAGAACCGGAAACGATCCGTATTATCCAATGAAATCAACGGCTTGCTTGTTTCAGATGGTGTGCAATGCGGGTCGTCCTTGCGGTGCATGACTTGTGGATAACCTGGCGGCCCGGTTCATCCACCCATTATCCACAGCTTGGCCCCAACTTGCCCCGCATTCTCGCGCATTCCTGGCGCGCAGGCCCTGCCGCGCGCATCAACCGGTGAGCGTGCGGATCAGCTGTTCCCAATCCTGGCGCATGCGCACGTCGGTTTCGAGGAACTTGCGGATCGTCTTGCACGCGTGCATCACCGTGGTGTGGTCGCGCCCGCCAAACGCCTCGCCGATCTCCGGCAAGCTGTGCTCGGTCAGTTCCTTGGACAAGGTCATCGCGATCTGCCGCGGCCGCGCCAGCGAGCGCACGCGCCGCTTGGAGAGCAGGTCCTGCAGGCGCACGTTGAAGTATTCGGCGGTGATCTTCTGGATGTTGGCGATGGTGACCGCCTGCGCGTGCGTGGCCAGCAGGTCGCGCAGGGTCTCCTCCGCAAAATCGGTGGTGATCGGCCGTCCGTAGAAGTTGGCGCGTGCCGCCAGCGTGTTGAGCGCGCCTTCCAGGTCGCGCACGTTGGAGCGGATGCGCTTGGCCAGCAGCATGGCCACGCTCTCGTCCATGGCGACGCTCTTGTCGTGCGCCTTGGACAGCAGGATCGCCGCGCGCGTCTCGAAATCCGGCGGTTCGATCGCCACGCTCAGGCCCCAGCCCAGGCGCGACTTCAGGCGCGGCTCCAGCTTGTCCACTTCCTTGGGATAGCGGTCGCAGGTGAGGATGATCTGCTGCTTGGACTCGAACAGCGCGTTGAAGGTGTGGAAGAACTCCTCCTGCGTGGTGTCCTTGCCAGCGAAGAACTGGATGTCGTCGATCAGCAGCGCGTCGACCGAGCGGAAGCGGCGCTTGAACTCGTCCATGCTCTTGGCGCGCAGGGCCTCGATCATCGAGCCGACGAACTGCTCCGAACTCAGGCACATCACCTTGCAGCCGGGGTTGCGCTCCAGCATCAGGTTGCCGGCCGCGTGCATCAGGTGGGTCTTGCCCAGGCCGGTACCGCCGTATAGCAGCAGCGGGTTGTAGGCGCGCCCCGGGTTGGTGGCCACCTGCATCGCGGCGGCCTTGCCAAGCTGGTTGGATTTGCCTTCGACGAAGGTCTCGAAGGTGTAGTGGGGATCGAGATTGTGGTGGAACGCCTGGGTCGCCGCGGCCGGGCGGGCCGGCGCGGGCGCTGCCGCCTTCGCCGGTTCGGGGCGACGCGAGCTCGAGCCCACCTCCAGACGCACCGGCAGCGCGTGCCCGGCCAGCTGCACAAGGACTTGCTCGATCTGCGCCAGGTAGCGCTGGCGAACCGTGTCCAGCGTGTAGGAATTGGGAGCGAACAGCTGCAGGCCGTCGGCATCGTCGCGCGCCTGCAGCGGCATCAGCCAGGTGTGCAGGTCTTCGGCGCTCAGATCGCCTTCCAGACGCTCGAGGCAGCGCCGCCACAGATCACTCATGAATTCGATCAACCACAGCTTGGGGCGCTTGCGCGCAGGGTGATGGGCTAGTCTAGCAGCTGCCCCCATGGTCCCGAGCCGACCGCGCCCTGGCTGCGCGAGCCGCGGCATGGCGCGATTTGACAGCCGCCGCCCCGACCGGACATACTCTCCAACCTTTTACTCACAATCCCTTCGGAGCATCCCATGAAGCGGACCTTCCAGCCCAGCAAGCTCAAGCGCGCCCGTACCCACGGTTTTCGCGCCCGCATGGCCACCGCCGACGGCCGCAAGGTGATCAACGCCCGTCGCGCCAAGGGCCGCAAGCGCCTGATCCCGTAACCGGACCCGGCGTGATGTCCAGCGCCGGTCTGCCGCGCGAGGCGCGGCTGCGTCGGCCCGGTGAATTCGCCGCCTTGCGGAACAGCAGCGGACGCGCAGGCGGCCGCTGTTTTCATTTGCGCTATCGCGACAACGGACTGGATGGTGCACGCCTGGGCCTGGCCATTTCCAAGCGGGTGTCCAAGCGCGCGGTGGAGCGCAACCGGATCAAGCGCCTGGTGCGCGAGTCGTTCCGGCGCGTGCGCCATCGGTTGCCCGCGATCGACCTGATGGTGATGGCGCGCGAACAGGCCGCCGGCGTGCCCGGTCCGCAGCTGCTGGGCGAGCTGGAAGCGCTGTGGCAAAAGCTGCCGGCCCGCGCGGCTGACTCGGGCCAACCATTGAAGCGAATCGACGGCCCCACCACAATCGAACGCTGACCTTTTCCCAAGCTTCCGCGGCGAGACCCTCGAGTCGTGGCGTTACCCGGATCTGCTACGCGATGAATCAAACGCGCAACTTCCTCCTGTTTGCCCTGCTGGCCGTGGCCTACCTGCTGTTCATGGCCTGGGAAAACGACCACGCACCCAAGCCGCCGGCCACGCCCGCCGCCACCGCCAGCCAGGCCGTTCCGACTTCGGCGGACGCCAGCGTGCCCACCGCGCTGGCGAACGCGTCGAGCGCCGCGTCCGCCGCCGTGGCGGGCACCATCGCCGCCGGCGAGGCGTCGTCGCCGGCGAGCGCGCAGCTGATCACCGTCGACACCGACGTGCTGCACCTGACCATCGACACCCGCGGCGGCAGCCTGGTGCACGCCGATCTGCTGGCCTACCCGCAGCAGGCGCCCACCCACAAGAACCCGAACCCGCCGCCCGTCGTGCTGCTGGACAACAGTCCCGCGCACTACTTCGTGGCGCAGAACGGCCTGGTCAGCAGCAGCGACACCGCGCCGGCCGACCAGCCCAACCATCTCGCCCTGTTCCACAGCGAAAAGACCAGCTACACGCTGGCGCCGGGCCAGGACGAGTTGCAGGTCGCGCTGACCTGGCGCGATGCCGCCGGCCTGGCGGTCACCAAGACCTACACGTTCAAGCGCGGCAGCTACGTGGTGGGCCTGAGCCAGCGCATCGACAACGGCGGCAGCACCCCCTGGCAGGGCAACGCCTACCAGCAGCTGCAGCGCGTCGCCCCGCCCGAACCGTCCAGCTGGTTCAGCCATTACACCGACCCCGAGCAGCGCAGCTTCATCGGCGCCGCCTGGTACACCGGGGAGAAGTTCGAGAAGCTCGGCTTCAAGGATTTCGACGAGAAGAAGGACGCGCTCGACAGCAACATCAAGGGCGGCTGGGCCGCGATGCTGCGCCTGTATTTCGTCACCGCGTGGATTCCGCCGGCCGGGCAGACCAACCACTACGTCACCCAGACCATCAATCCGGACAGCGCCCATCCGCGCTACCTGATCCGCACCATGAGCCCGGCGCTGAACGTGCCCGCCGGCCAGAGCCTGACCACCGGGGCGCGGCTGTACGTGGGCCCGAACCGGCAGGGCACGCTCGACGCGATCGCGCCCGGGCTCGACCTGACCATCGACTACGGCATGTTCAAGGCCATCGCCGTGCCGATGCACTGGGTGCTGTCGCAGTTCCACGCGATCACCAGGAACTGGGGCGTGGCGATCATCCTGCTGGTGCTGCTGATCAAGGGCCTGACCTGGAAGCTCACCGCGATGCAGTACCGCTCCAGCGCGCGCATGCGCAAGCTGACGCCGCGGCTGCAGGCGCTGAAGGAGCGCTACGGCGACGACCGCCAGAAGATGCAGCAGGCCACCATGGAGCTGTACAAGAAGGAGAAGGTCAACCCGATGGGCGGCTGTCTGCCGGTCTTGATCACGCTGCCGGTGTTCTACGGCCTGTTCTTCGTGCTCGAGTACAGCCTGGAGCTGCGCCACGCGCCGTTCCTGTGGATCCCCGACCTCAGCGCGCCCGATCCGCTCTACATCCTGCCGATCATCTACGCGATCGTGATGCTCGGCACGCAGTGGCTGAACCCGGTCGCCGCGGGCATGGACCCGACCCAGGCGAAGATGATGAAGGTGATGCCGCTGCTGTTCACCGTGATGTTCGCCTTCTTCCCCGCCGGCCTGTGCCTGTACTACGCCGTCAATGGTCTGGTCGGCCTCGGCCAGCAGTGGTGGGTGACCCATCACATCGATCGCGAGGGCGAGGCCAAGCCCAAGGCGGCTTGATCCCTTGCCGAACGAGCGACAGACAGCCGCGACCGGGCAACCGTCGCGGCTGTCCCGTTTCTGGCGGCGTGTTGCACGCTCGCTCCCCGCTCAAACCCGAAACCGCCCTGTAAAGTTCGATCCATGACCAGCGGTACCACCGATACCATCGCCGCCATCGCCAGCGCCCCCGGCGCGGCGGGCGTCGGCGTGGTGCGCGTCTCCGGTCCTGCCGCGCCGGCCATCGGGCAAGCTCTGCTCGGCCGTGCACCGCAAGCACGCCACGCCCATTTCGCCGCGTTCCGCGATGGCGCCGGCGAACTGATCGACCGCGGCCTGCTGCTGCATTTCCCCGCCCCCGCCTCCTATACCGGCGAACACGTGCTGGAACTGCAGGGCCATGGCAGCGCGGTGCTGCTCGATCTGCTGCTGCGCCGCGTGTGCGAACTCGGCGCGCGACTGGCGCGCCCGGGCGAATTCACCGAGCGGGCGTTCCTCAACGGCAAGCTCGACCTGGCCCAGGCCGAGGCCGTCGCCGACCTGATCGCCGCCCGCTCGCAGGCCGGCGCCCGCGCCGCGCTGCAGTCGATGGGGGGCGTGTTCTCGCGCAAGGTCGATGGGCTGCTGCAAGCGCTGATCGCGCTGCGCGTGCATATCGAAGCAGCGATCGACTTTCCCGAGGAGGAGATCGATTTCCTCGCGGACCCCGCGATCACGGCGCAACTGGAAGATCTGCGCACCGAACTGGCTGGGCTTCTGCGCGAAGCGCGACGCGGCGTGCGCCTGAACGACGGCCTCAAGGTCGCCATCGTCGGCCGCCCCAACGCCGGCAAGTCCAGCCTGCTCAACGCGCTCGCCGGCAGCGATCGCGCCATCGTCACCCCGATCGCCGGCACCACCCGCGACGTGCTGCGCGAATCCCTGAGCCTCGACGGCATCGCGCTGGAACTGGCCGACACCGCCGGCCTGCGCGACACGGAAGACGAGGTCGAACGCGAAGGCGTGCGCCGCGCCCGCGGCGAACTGCAGCGTGCCGACGTGGCCGTGCTGGTCACCGAGGCGGATCACGCCGACGCCGACCTCGGCTTCTTCGGCACCTTGCCCGCCGGCGTCGAACGGCTGGTGCTGGTCAACAAGATCGACCGCGACGGCCTTGCGCCGCATGGCGAACGACGCGGCGATGTCCGCTGGTTGTGGGCCTCGGCAAAAACCGGCGCGGGCCTCGACTCCCTGCGCGACCACCTCAGGCAGCTCGCCGGCGCCGGCAGCGGCGAAGGCGCCTTCAGCGCAAGACGGCGCCACGTGCAGGCGCTGGAAAACGTAGGCCAGCACCTCGACCACGCCGCCAGCGCACTGGCCACCACCCGCGTCGGCGAGCTCGCCGCCGAGGAGCTGCGCCAGGCCCAGCACGCGCTGGGCGAGATCACCGGCAGCTACAGCAGCGACGACCTGCTCGGCGCGATCTTCGGCTCGTTCTGCATCGGCAAGTAGCGAGCGGCAACTAGGCCAGGAACGCGTCCAGTTCGCGCTCGCTGGGCATGCCGCCCTGCGCGCCCAGCTTGGTCACCGACAGCGCGGCGGCGGCGCAGGCCTTGCGCACGGCTTCAGGCAGGCCTTCGTGCAGGAACACGGCGAGTGCGGCATTGAACGTGTCGCCCGCGCCGGTGCTGTCGACCACCTTGACCGTGAAGCCGGGCTGGTGCAGCGGTTCGGCCTGTTCGCGATACCACGCGCCTTCGCCGCCGCGGGTGAGCACGACCGGGCAGGGCGCGCGTCGCATCAGCTCCCTGAAGTCGTCGCCGGGGTCGGCGCCGAGCAGGATCGCCAGCTCGTGCTGGTTCGGCGTGACGTAACGGGCCAGCTTCAGCCAGTCGACGGGCAAGGGCTGCGCGGGGGCGGGGTTCAGGATCACCGGCACGCCGAGACGGTGACCCAGGCGCACGGTGGCCTCGACGGTTTCCAGCGGGATCTCCATCTGCACCAGCACGGCGTCGGCGCGTTCTATCAGCGGCCGTGCCGCGTCGACCTGCGCGGGCGCGACGCGGGCGTTGGCCGCGGGCACCACGATGATCTGGTTTTCGCCGTCGGCGACGGTGATCGAGGCGGTGCCGCTGGCGCAGTCGTCCAGGCGCGCGACGTGGCTCAGGTCGACGTGTTCGGCGGCCAGTCCCGCGTGCAGTTGTTCACCGAACGCGTCGCGGCCGAGGGCGCCGACCAGGGCCACCTCGGCGCCCAGCCGCGCGGCCGCCACCGCCTGGTTGGCGCCCTTGCCGCCGGGTACGGTGAGAAAGCGGTCGCCCAGGATGGTCTCGCCCGGGCCGACGAAGCGCGGCGACTGGGTGACCAGGTCCATGTTGATGCTGCCGACGACGACGATACGGCTCATGCGTGCTCCACGACGGACGGGCTTTCAGGATGAATCTGAAAGCTTACCCGTTGGCGCGACGAGTTGGGTGCGACCGCAACCCCGCAGGAGCCGCGCGCGGGCGGTGCTCCTAATGCCTTGCGATTCCCGATTCCCGATTCCCGGCCAAAAAGGCATCGCCCGCGCGCGGGCTCCTGCGGGAGGGACTCAGGGCGAAGGGGCGCGGCCGAGGCCGCTGGCGTCGCCCGGCAGCAGCGCCGGCGGAGGGCCGGCCACGGCGAGCAGGGACTGGGCGTAGCTATCTTCCATGCTGATGGTGGAGACTTCGTCCCAGCTGAAGAACGAGACCTCGCGCATCCACTCCGCGTCGGGGCTGAGCTCCTGCATGTAGAAGCCGTCGTCCTCGACGCTGACCAGCCGGCCGATGTAGCAGACCTCCGACTCGTCCTCGCTGTCCACGTGCACGCCGATCACCGGCATCTGCGCGCCGGCCGCCTGGACGACCTCGCGGATGCTGTCCAGCGGGAAGCCGCGCGGCATCCGCGGCAGCAGGTGCTTGAGCGCCAGCGCCTTCTCGAAGAAGGCGTGGTGCTTGTCGGGGGCCTCGAGCTCGGAGATGTCGCGGTGCCGCATCACGTACATGCCATCGTAGGTGATGCCGTCACCCACCACCCAGAGCAGGAAGAACTCGCGCCCCACCCCGCCCACGTACCCGCAGAAGCTGCCGTGTTCGAGGTCTTCGCGCCACAACCGCACCAGCATTTGCTTCTGCTGTGCCTCGCGCAACTGGGCGCGCTGGCCGGTGTTCTTCAGTTCGATAACGTTGTTCACGGTGTTCATTTTAGCAGATCGGGGTGATCCCCCGGCTTTACAGGATGTAGCGGCTGAGATCCTCGTCGCGAACCAGGGTGGCGAGCGAGTTGTCGACCTGTTTGGCGTCAATCTGGTATTTTTCGCCGGATTTGTCTGCAGCTTCGAAGGAGATCTTCTCGAGCAGGCGCTCCATCACGGTGTGCAGCCGGCGCGCGCCGATGTTTTCGGTGCGTTCGTTCACCTGGAAGGCCACCTCGGCCAGGCGGTCGATCCCCGAGTCGGTGAACTCGATGCTGACGCCCTCGGTGCCGAGCAGGGCCACGTACTGCTTGGTCAGCGCGTTGTGCGGCTCACGCAGGATGCGCTTGAAGTCGTCCACGCTGAGCGCGGAGAGCTCGACCCGGATCGGCAGCCGGCCCTGCAGCTCGGGGATCAGGTCCGAGGGCTTGGCCAGCGAGAACGCGCCGGAGGCGATGAACAGCATGTGGTCGGTCTTGATCGGGCCGTACTTGGTCGAGACGGTCGAACCCTCCACCAGCGGCAACAGGTCGCGCTGCACGCCTTCGCGGCTGACTCCGGCGTGGCCGTGGTCGCTGCGCTGGGCCACCTTGTCGATCTCGTCGATGAAGACGATGCCGTTCTGCTCGGCGTTCTCCATCGCCTGGGCGCGGATCTCCTCGTCGTTGAGCAGCTTGCCGGCCTCCTCGTCGATCAGCAGCGGGCGCGCCGCCTTGATCGCGAGCTTGCGGGTCTGGGTCTTGGCGCCGCCGAGGTTCTGGAACATCTGGCGCAGCTGCGCGCCCATTTCCTCCATGCCCGGCGGCGACATGATCTCCACGCCCACGTTCATGGCGATGTCCAGCTCGATCTCGCGCTCGTCCAGCGCGCCCTCGCGCAGCTGCTTGCGCAGCTTCTGGCGGGTGTCGCTGTCGATCGCCGGCGCGGGCGCGGCATCGTGGCTCCAGTCGGTCGGCGGGGATTGCCGGCGCGGCAGCAGGGCGTCGAGGATGCGGTCCTCGGCCCGGTCCTCGGCCTGCGAGCGCACGCGCTTGATCGCCTGTTCGCGGGTCAGCTTGTAGGCCCCGTCGGCCAGGTCGCGGATGATCGACTCGACGTCCTTGCCCACGTAACCGACCTCGGTGAACTTGGTCGCCTCCACCTTCACGAACGGCGCGTTGGCCAAGGTGGCCAGCCGCCGCGCGATCTCGGTCTTGCCCACGCCGGTGGGGCCGATCATCAGGATGTTCTTGGGCGTGATCTCGTTGCGCATCTCCGCCGGCAGCTGCATGCGGCGCCAGCGGCTGCGCAGCGCCACCGCCACCGCGCGCTTGGCATCGTGCTGGCCGATGATGTAGCGGTCGAGTTCGTTGACGATTTCGCGAGGGGTCAGTTCGGACATTGGCTTCGCCGGGATTCGGGATTGGGGATTGGGGATTGGGAAAGCGGGTGTCGCGGGATGCGGCTCTTACGAATCCCGAAGCCCGTCTCCCGAATCCCGTCCATCGAGCTCCTCGATGGACACGTTGTGGTTGGTGTAGATGCAGATGTCGCCGGCGATCTTCAGCGCCTTCTCGACGATGCTGCGGGCATTCAGTTCGGTGTTTTCCAGCAGGGCCATCGCCGCCGATTGCGCGAACGGTCCGCCGGAGCCGATCGCGATCAGGCCGTGTTCGGGCTCGACCACGTCGCCGTTGCCGGAGATCAGCAGCGAGGTTTCCTTGTCAGCCACCGCCAGCATCGCCTCGAGCTTGCCGAAGCGGCGGTCGGTGCGCCATTCCTTGGCCATTTCCACCGCGGCGCGGGTGAGGTTGTTGTTGTGCTTCTCCAGCTTCTGTTCGAACAGCTCGAACAGGGTGAACGCGTCCGCAGTGGCGCCGGCGAAACCGGCCACCACCTCGCCCGCCTTGCCGAGCCGGCGCACCTTGCGCGCGTTGCCCTTCATCACCGTGTTGCCCAGCGTGACCTGGCCGTCGCTGCCGATCACGACGCGGCCGTCGCGACGCACGCAGACGATGGTGGTGGCGTGGAAGGAATCCATGGAAGCTCCGCAGTTGTGTCTGAACGGGAGAAGTGGGGTCGCGGGCGTTTGGCTTCAATGCGCTGTCGCCGACCCCTGGCAGGAGCCCGCTCGCGGGCGATGCCCTCGCTCTTGCGGTTCCCTATTCCCTATTCCCGGTTCAAAAGCATCGCCCGCGAGCGGGCTCCTACGGTTTGCGCTTTGCCCTTGGGTGCGCCGCGTCGTACACCTTGGCCAGATGCTGAAAATCCAGGTGGGTGTAGATCTGCGTGGTGGCGATGTCGGCGTGGCCGAGCAGTTCCTGCACGGCACGCAGGTCGCCGGAGGATTCCAGCATGTGGCTGGCGAAGGTATGCCGCAGCAGGTGCGGATGGATGTGTTTCGGGATGCCCTGCTGCAGCGCCAGCGTCTTCATGCGCAGCTGGATCGTGCGCGGGTGGATCGGGGCGCCGCCGCGGCCGCGGAACACGGGGCCCTCCGGCGGCATGCCCTGCTCGGCGCCGAGCGCGCGCAAGGCGGCCACCGCGTGGCGGCCGACCGGCACGATGCGGGTCTTGCCGCCCTTGCCCAGCACGCGCACTTCGCCGTCGTCGAGCTTGAGGTCGAGCCAGCGCAGGCCGACCAGCTCGGCCAGGCGCAGGCCGCTGGAGTAGAACAGCTCCAGCATGGCGCGGTCACGCGCGGCGAGCCTGCCGCCGCTGTCGGTCTCCACCAACGCGCCGGCCTCGTCCACGTCGAGCACCTGCGGCAGCTTGCGGCGCACCTTGGGGCCACGCACGCCGAGCAGCGGATCGTGGCCCAGCGTGCCTTCGCGGCCGAGCTGGCGGAACAGGCTGCGGCACGAGGAGAGCAGGCGCTGCAGGCTCTTCGGTGCCAGTCCGGCACGATGTTCGCCGGCGATGAACGCGCGCATGCGCGCACCGTCGAGCGCCTCGAAACTGTCGACCTGGCCGGCGGCCATGAAGCGCAGCAGCTTGTCCAGGTCGCGCCGGTAGCCGGCGACGGTATGGGGCGAGGCGTGGCGTTCGCCGGCGAGGCGGGCGAGCCAGGCGTCGACCTGGCCGGCCGGGGTCATCGCCGGCTCAGGAGACATCCCGCGAGCGCGCCAGCGCGGCGGTGATGGTGGCCGAGATCATCTTCAGGAACAGCGTGCCCATGCCGGGCTGGAAGCGGTTCGGGTCGGCGCTGCCGATCGCCAGCATGCCGGCGTCGCCCAGCGGCATCAGTGCCACCGACTGCAGCCCCGCGGCATGCTCGCCGAACAGCCGGGCCAGCTTGTCGGACGAGAGGCGGCCGGAGCTGGGCTCGCCCTTGCGCAGGAAATCGGCGAATTCCGGCAGCGCCGCCGCCCCGCCGGCGATCTGCTGCAGCCAGTCGGCGCGCGGCAGTTTCGGTTCGCTCCCGAACAACAGCAGGCTCACGCGTTCGGTGTGGAAATCGGCGCTGAGCCGCGCGACCACCGTGCGTGCGGTCACCTCCATGGTGCTGGCGCGCAGCAGCGCCACGGTCATTCCGTGCACGCGCTCCATCAGCTTCTCGTTTTCCGCGGCGATCTCGACCAGTTCGGCCAGCCGCCGCTCCAACTCCGCATTCTTGTCGCGCAGGCTCTGCATCTGGTACACGGCCAGCGAAGCCACCGCGCCGCCGCTCTCGCGCGGCGGCATGGTCAGCTTGGCGGCGAGTTCGGGGTAGGCGCTGAGAAACTCCGGGTGCCGTTTCAGGTAGGCGGCGACCACGCGGGCCTGGGTGGCGTCGTCGAGCAGGGTGGCGGTCATGCGTGGAAATCCTGGGCGGGGCGGGGCTTGCCTGCCGCAGTGTGCGATGGACGCGCGCGCGCTTCAACCGGCCTGCGGCGGCGCGACGCGGGGCACCGGCCATTCGCCCTCGAAAACGAAGGCCGCCGGACCGGTCATCCACAGCGCGTGGCCGGTGCCGGCCCAGTCGATGCGCAAGTTGCCGCCGGGAAGCGCCACGGCGACGCGATCGTCGACCTCGCCGCGCCGGTGCAGCACTGCCATCGCCGCACAGGCGCCGGTGCCGCAGGCGCGGGTCCAGCCGGCGCCGCGCTCGTGCACGCGCAGGCGCAGGTGGCCGCGGTCCAGCCGCTGCACGAAGCCGGCGTTGGCGCCTTCGGCGAAACGCGGGTGCCGGGTCAGCAGCGGACCGAGTCGTTCCAGCGCGGGATCGGCCAGGTCGTCGACGCGCAGCACCGCATGCGGGTTGCCCATCGAGACGGCACCGATGTCCAGCATGTCGCCATCCACCGCGATCGGGTAACCCGGGGCCGCCGCTTCGGCGGCGAACGGGATCCTCGCCGGCTCGAAGACCGGCTCGCCCATGTCCACGGTGACCTCGCCAGGGGCGAGCACGCGCACCGTCACCGGCCCGGAGGGACTCTGGATGCGCACCGCTTCGTCCAGCGCCAGCGCGCCGGCGCGGTGCAGCCAGGCCGCCACGCAACGCACGCCGTTGCCGCACTGGCCCGAGGGCGAGCCGTCGGCATTCCAGATGCCGTAGTAGAATGCGCACGACGGATCGCGCGCCGGCTCCACGCTGAGCAGCTGGTCGAAACCCACCCCGGTGTGGCGATCGCCAAGCGCGCGGATCTGCGCCGCGTCCAGGGCGAACGCCTCACGCCGGCAGTCCAGCACGACGAAGTCGTTGCCGCTGCCGTGCATCTTGGAAAAGCGCAGTGGCGCCGCGGTCATCACGCGTGGCCGGTCGATGCGTCCGCGGCCACGCTGGCCGGCGTCGCGGGGGCCGGTGCGCTGGCGGCCGGTGCCGGCGGCAGTGCGGTCCGGGCCGGCGGCAGCACCAGCGGCCCCTTGTTGCCGCAACCGGCAAGCAGGGCGACGACGAGGGCGAGCGGCAGCAACAACAGGGATCGGCGCATGACAGGGTTCCTCGGCAAGCGGCCAGTATAGCGAGGCACCTGCGCTGCGCTGGCTATCATGGCGCGGCGGCGTGTGCCGCGTGATGACGAAGGTGGATGTGATGGACTGGAGCGCGTTGCTGCGCATGCCGATGACCGTGCTGCTGGTGCTGGCCGCGGTGTTCGCGCTGGTCACCCTGGCGCAACTGGTGATGCTGCGCCGGCACCTGCACGCTCGTCGTCGCGCCGCCGCCAGCTGGCGTGCGCTGCTGTGCATGGCCGCCTTCGCGCTCACCCTGCTGCTGGCCGGCGCCGGCGCCGCGCTGCGCGGCTACCACCTTCTGGGCGAGGAGGCGCCGGTGGTCGAGATCGACGCGCGCATCCTGTCGCCGCAGCGCTGGGCGCTCAACCTGACCTGGCCCGACGGCAGCACGCGCGAGGTCGAGCTGGCCGGCGATGCCTGGCGCGTCGAGGCGGTGGTGCTGAAGTGGAAGCTGCCGGCATTGCTGGCGGGCGTGCCGCCGCTGTACCGGCTGGATCGGCTCTCCGGCCGCTACGACGATCCGGCGCTGGAAATGAGCGCGCCGCGCACGGTGATCAGCTTCCGGCCGGCCGGCGCGTTCGACCTGGTCGAGCTGGGCAAGAGCCATCCCGCGTGGCTGCCGGAACTGGACACGGTCTACGGCAGCGGCGCCTTCCTGCCGCTGGTCGACGGCGGCCATTACACGGTGAACCTGATGCGCACCGGCGCGCTGGTGGCGCGGGCGGACGACGCCACCGAGCAGCGCATCCGTCATCCGCTGGGCGGCTGAGGCGATCAGTCCAGCGCGTGTTCGTAGCGCCAGGCGTCGGCGCCATCTTCGTAGTAATGGCGATACGAGCCGATGCGGCGGAAACCCGCGCGCTCGTAGAGGCGGATCGCCGCGGCGTTGTCCGCACGCACCTCCAGTCGCAGCCGGTTGCAGCCGCGTCGTTGCGCGGCCGCGCCGGCGGCCTGCAGCAGCGCCGCGCCGACGCCCAGCCCGCGCGATTCGGGCCGGGTCGCCAGCGAATACACGCGCGCCACCCGGCTGCGCTTGCGGAAGAACAGCACCGCGCTGCCGAAGAAATCGTGGCGGCCGCCGCTGGCCACCAGCACCTGGGCCGAGTCGCTGTCGAGGTGGCGCCGGTACTGCGCCCGGCTGAGCCGGTCGCCGTCGAACGCGCGCTGCTCCAGCGCCACCAGGTCGTCGAGGTCGGAAAGATCCGCGCGGCGCACGCGCGCCGGGGCGGTGACGGGCAAGGACGGCATTCGAGGGCGTTTCCATGGATCGGGCGGCTGCCCGGGCGGACTGTAGCAGGCGCTCCGCGCCGTGGCGTGCGAAGGCATTTACGTCTCCTTCAGTGCCGTCCCTTGTGTCGCCGCGGCGCTGTGCCAGACTGCGCACTTTGCGCCGCCGCCGCCCGCTCGCCGGGCACGAGCGGTCGCGCCTGCCGTACGGTTCGAGAGGTGCCATGGCCCGCCTGGTCGTCGTCGTCGAGAAAGCCTCCGACTGGAGTTCGTACTACCCGTCCGTCGACGTGATGAGCGCGATGGATTACCTGCGCAAGCCGGTCGGCGCCGACGACGAACGCACCCACGTGATCAACCTGTGCCGCAGCTACAAGTACCTGGGCACGGGCTACTACGTGTCGCTGCTGGCGGAAGCGCGCGGGCACAAGGTGATGCCGTCGGTGCGCACGGTGAACGACCTGCGCCGGCGCTCGCTGTACGGCCTGGACATCGACGACCTCAACCAGAAGCTCACCCACTTCCTGCCCGCCGGCGGGCGCGACACAACCGACTTCGGCATCCTGGTCTACTTCGGCGAGACCGCCTACCCGGCGCTGCAGGACCTGGCCCGGCAGGTGTTCGAGATGTTCCCCTGCCCGCTGTTGCGCATCGAGTTCGAGCGCGACCGCGTGTGGCAGGTCAGCTCGATCAAGCCGGTCGGCCTGCACTCGCTGGACGACGCGCAGGAGGACGCCTTCGCCGAGGAGCTGGACCGCTTCTCGCGCAAGCTGTGGCGCAAGCCCCGCGCACGCAGGCAGTTCCGCTACGACCTGGCCATGCTGGTCGACCCGGCCGAGCAGATGCCGCCGTCGAACAAGCGTGCGCTGAAGGCGTTCATCGGTGCCGGCAAGGAGCTGGGCATCGAGGTCGATCCGATCGGCAAGAACGACTACCAGCGGCTGGCCGAGTACGACGGCCTGTTCATCCGCGAGACCACCGCCAGCGACAACCACACCTACCGCTTCGCCCACCGCGCCGAGAAGGAAGGCATGGTGGTGGTGGACGATCCCAGCTCGATCCTGCGTTGCACCAACAAGATCTACCTCAACGACCTGATGGTCTCGCGCAAGCTGGCGGTACCGCGCACGGAAATCCTCTATCGCGACGACAGCAAGGGCATGAAGGAGGTGGTCGAGCGGCTCGGCTTCCCGCTGGTGCTGAAGATCCCGGACGGTTCGTTCTCGCGCGGCGTGGTCAAGGTCGAGGACGAGGCGGCGCTGGCGCGGGCGGCCAGCGGGCTGTTCCAGCACAGCGCGCTGCTGCTGGCGCAGGAATACGTCTACACCGAGTTCGACTGGCGCATCGGCGTGTTCAACCGCGAGGCGATCTACGCCTGCAAGTACTACATGTCGCGTGGCCACTGGCAGATCTACAACCACGGCGCCACCGGCACGGCGAAGTCCGGCGGTTTCGAGACGATCGCGCTGAAGGACGCCCCGGCGGCCGTGGTCAAGCTGGCGCTGAAGGCGACCCAGCCGATCGGCGACGGCCTCTATGGTGTGGACCTCAAGCAGGTCGGCAACCGGCCGGTGGTGATCGAGGTGAACGACAACCCGTCGATCGACGCCGGCGTGGAGGACGCCTACCTGGGCGACGAGTTGTACCTGCGCGTGATGCGCGAATTCCTGCGCCGGATGGTGCGCAAGCGCCAGGGCGCCACCTGAGCCTCAGTGCCAGGCGGCACCGTGGACGGTGCGGACCACGCGCAGTCGACGTTGCTTCAGCCAGCGTCGCGGCAGGCCCGGCTCCAGCGCCAGCAGCACCAGCAGGGGTGCCACCAGCAGCCAGAACGCGGGCGTCCAGCCCAGCAGCGACGTGTGCGCGGGCACCACGGTGCTCAGCAGCAGGATGCTGCCGGCAAGCAGCCACAGGCTGGCGGCCGCGACCAGGCGTGGATGACGCGGCGAAGGCGGGTTCGACGTGCGCATGAGTTGTCTCCGGTGAACGTGTCGCCAGCTTGCCGGCGCCGCATCTCACCGCCTGCGACCTTGTCGGAGCGCACCCCCGTGCGCGATGCTCTTCGTCGCGTCCCGGAAAGCATCGCGCACAGGGTGCGCTCCTACAGTCAATGCAAGGAACAAGGAACTTCATGCAGCGCGCCCAGTTCGCCGTGTTCGGCCACCCGATCAGCCACAGTCTGTCGCCGGTAATCCACCAGGCGTTCGCGCAGCAGTGCGGGCTCCAGCTGGAATACCGCGCGATCGACGTGCCGCCGGCCGGGTTCGACGACGCGGTGCGGCGCTTCTTCGCCGACGGCGCCCGCGGCGCCAACGTCACCCTGCCGCACAAGGCGGCCGCGTTCGCGCTGGCCGACGAGCACAGCGTGGCCGCCACGCGGGCCGGCACGGCCAACGTGCTGACCCCGCTGGGGGACGGCCGCCTGGCGGCGCACAACACCGATGGCGACGGCCTGGTGCGCGACCTGGCCGAGCGCCACGAGGTCGACCTGCGCGGCCATGACACCTTGTTGCTGGGAGCCGGCGGTGCCGCGCGCGGCGTGGCCTGGCCCCTGCTCGACGCCGGCGTGCGTTCGCTGACCATCGTCAACCGCTCGCCGGAGGCGGCCGATGCGCTGGCCGACGCAATCGGCGAGCCGGCGCGGGTACGCACCCGCTACTGGGACGACCTGGCCACCATCGGCAGCTTCGACCTGATCGTCAACGCCACGTCGGCCGGCGTGCTCGGGGCGTCGCTGCAACTGCCCGTCGCCCTGCTCGGCAGCCGCGCCGTGTGCTACGACCTCTCCTATGGCCCGGCGGCCGCCGGCTTCCTGGCCTGGGCCAGGGCGGCCGGCGCGCGCCAGGCCAGCGATGGCCTCGGCATGCTGCTGGAAACCGCGGCCGATGCCTTCGCGTTGTGGCATGGCCGGCGACCGCAGACCGAGCCGGTGTACCAGGCCCTGCGCCGGCAACTGGCCTGAACGGGGCCGCCGCGGGTTGGTCCCGGCTCAGGCCTCCGCCAGGTAGGCGTCCTTCAGCCGCACGTAGTGCTCGGCCGAGTAGTGCAGCTGCTCGATCTGCGCCTCGCTCAGCCGGCGCACGCAGGTCGCCGGGCTGCCCAGCCACAGCTCGCCCTCGCCCACCACCTTGCCCGGCGGGATCAGCGCGCCGGCGCCGACCAGGCCGTGGCGCATCACCACCGCGCCGTCGAGCACGCTGACGTTTATCCCGATCAGGCAGTAATCGCCGATGGTGCAGGCGTGCACCACCGCGCCGTGGCCGACGGTGACGCCCTCGCCGATCAGGCACGGGTGGCCCGGGCCGTACCGGCCGGCATGGGCGACGTGCACCACCGCACCATCCTGGATGCTGGTCTTCGCGCCGACGCGGATGGCGTTCACGTCGCCGCGCAGCACCGCGCCGGGCCAGATCGAGACGTCGTCGCCGAGCACCACGTCGCCGATCACCGTGGCGGCGGGGTCGACGTATACGCGTTGGCCAAGCGTGGGCGCGATGCCCTTGAAGCGGCGCAGGGAATTCATCCGGGCATTCTAGCCACGCTTGATTTCACCCGCGGCGATCGCCACGCTGGCGGCGAAAAGGAGACCGCATGACCCCCGACAATCCGCTGCTGGCCGACGCCACCCTGCCGGCGTTTTCGCAGATCCGCCCCGAACACGTCGCGCCGGCGATCGACACCATCCTGGCCGACTACCGCGCCGGTATCGACGCGCTGGTCGCGCCCGGCGCGCCGCGCGATTTCGACCACGTGATGCTGGCCCAGGAGCGACTGGAACAACGGCTGGCGCGGGCCTGGGCGCCGGTGTCGCACCTGCAGGCGGTGGCCGACAGCGAAGCGCTGCGCGCGGTCTACGGCCCGGCCGAGGAAAAGCTCACCGAGCACGCGATCGAACTGGGCCAGAACCGCGCGCTGTACGCGGCGGTGCAGGCGCTGGCCGAGGCGCCGGGTTTCGCCGCCCTGCCGCGGCCCGAGCGCGCGCTGGTCGAACACGCGCTGCGCGATTTCAGGCTGTCCGGCGTGGCACTGGAGGAGCCGGCGCGTTCGCGCTTCCGCGAGATCGGGGTGGAGCTGTCGCGGCTGTCCACCGAGTTCTCCCACGCCGTGCTCGATGCCAGCGAGGCGTGGCACGAGCACGTCACCGACGAGCGCGACCTGGCCGGCATTCCCGAATCCGGCCGCGCGGTGCTGCGCCAGTACGCGCAGGACCAGGACCTGGACGGCTACCTGGTCACCCTCAAGCAGCCCAGCGTGCAGGCCGTGCTGACCTACGCCGACCACCGCGGCCTGCGCGAGCGGGTGTACTGGGCCTACCAGACCCGCGCGTCGGACCAGGGCCCGGATGCGGGCAAGTTCGACAACAGCGCGCGCATCGAGAAGATCATGGCGCTGCGCCACGAGGCGGCGCAGCTGCTCGGCTTCGCCAATGCGGCGGAAGAGTCGTTGGCCACCAAGATGGCCGCCTCGCCGGCCGAGGTGCTGGAGTTCCTGCGCGACCTGGCGGTCCGCGCCAAGCCCGTTGCCCAGCGCGAACTGGCCACCCTGCGCGAATTCGCCCGCGCCGAGCTGAAGCTCGACACCCTCGAGCCGTGGGACGTCGCCTACGCCTCGGAGAAGCTGCGCCAGCGCGAGTACGCGTTGGACGAGGAACAGCTCAAGCCGTACTTCGCGCTGCCGGCGGTGATCGACGGCCTGTTCGGCCTGGCCGGCAAGCTCTACGGCATCACCCTGGCCGCGCGCGACGACGTCGACGTATGGCACCCGCAGGTGCGCTACTACGACGTGCGCGATGCCGCCGGCAAGGTCTTTGCCGGCGCCTACGTCGATCTCTACGCACGCAACGGCAAGCGCGGCGGCGCGTGGATGGATGTCTGCCGCGCCCGCTTCGACGACGGCGGCCGGCAGCAGTTGCCGGTGGCCTTCCTCACCTGCAACTTCGCCCCGCCCACCGAGGGCAAGCCGGCCCTGCTCACCCACGACGACGTGCTGACCCTGTTCCACGAGTTCGGCCACGGCCTGCACCATCTGCTGACCGCGATCGCGCTGCCCTCGATCGGCGGCATCGACGGCGTGGAATGGGACGCGGTGGAACTGCCCAGCCAGTTCATGGAGAACTTCGGCTGGAACCGCGAGGCGCTGGACCTGTTCGCGCGCCACTGGCAGACCGGCGAGCGGCTGCCGGACGAGTTGTTCGAGCGCATGCTGGCGGCGCGGCATTTCCACGCCGGCCTGTTCCTCGTGCGCCAGCTGGAGTTCGCGCTGTTCGATTTCCTGCTGCACCTGGAGTACGACCCGGCGCGCGGCGCCTGCGCGCTGGCGGTGCTGGAACAGGTGCGCAAGCAGGTAGCGGTGCTGCATCCGCCGGCCTGGCAGCGGTTTCCGCACGGCTTCAGCCACATCTTCGCCGGCGGTTATGCAGCCGGCTACTACAGCTACCTGTGGGCCGAACTGCTGTCGGCCGACGCGTTCGGTGCCTTCGAGGAGGCCGCCGCGCAGCATGGCAGCGTGATCGATCCGGTCACCGGCGAGCGCTTCCGCCGCGAATTCCTCGCCGTCGGCGCCAGTCGTCCGGCGCTGGAAAGCTTCGTCGCCTTCCGCGGCCGCAAACCCGAGCCGGAAGCCCTGCTGCGCAGCTACGGTTTGGCGTGAAGGGCCGGGAATGGGGGATAGGGAATAGGGAATCGCAAAAGCGGTCGGTCGCGAAGCGTTGCCGCTCTTCCTATTCCCTATTCCCCATTCCCTATTCCCCGCCCCCAAGGCAAAAAAAAGCCCGCCGAAGCGGGCTTTTCTTCAGGAGCTGGGTCGGTGGGACTCAGACGGCCTGGACTTCCTCGGCCTGCAGGCCCTTCTGGCCCTTGGTGACGATGAACGTGACGCGCTGACCTTCCTGCAGGGACTTGAAGCCCGTGCCCTGGATCGCGCGGAAATGCACGAACAGGTCATCACCGCTTTCCGGCGTGATGAAGCCAAAACCCTTGGCGTCGTTGAACCACTTGACTGTACCGCTCTGACGATCCGACATGTAACGTTACCTTTGAAGCATGGATGATTTGCGGCGCGGAGCGAGTTGCACTTGACCGCAAGATGGGCAAGAAAACCGGATGCTCCGGACGGCTTGCCCGCGCAGCATACACTGGAAATCGCGATTTCGGTGGCTTTGTGCATCAAAGCGTCGCGGTGCCGCGCGCGCCGTTCAGCGGGCCGCCGGGCCGCATGGGGCGATCCTTTACAATACCCGCATGAAAATCGCCTCCTGGAACGTCAACTCGCTGAATGTGCGCCTGCCGCACCTGGGCCAGTGGCTGGCCGACGCGCAGCCGGACATCGTGGCGCTGCAGGAAACCAAGCTGGAGGATGCGAAGTTCCCGGTCGACGAGCTGGCCGCCGCCGGCTACCGGGCGGTGTATTCCGGCCAGAAGACCTACAACGGCGTGGCGATCCTGGCGCGCGAGGAACCGCTCGACGTGGTCACCGACATCCCCGGGCTGGACGATCCGCAGCGGCGCATCCTGGCCGCCACCATCGGCCCGTTGCGCGTGGTCGACCTCTACGTGGTCAACGGCAAGGCGGTCGGCGACGCGAAATACGCCTACAAGCTGGACTGGATGGCCAAGGTGCGCGAGTTCCTGGCGCGCGAACACGAGCGCCACCCCAACCTGGTGGTGCTGGGCGACTTCAACATCTGTCCCGACGACCGCGACGTCTACGACCCGGTGGCCTGGGGCGAGGACATCCTGTGCTCGCCGCCCGAACGCGAGGCGTTGAAAGCCATCACCGACCTGGGCCTGCACGACAGCTTCCGGCTGTTCCAGCCCGAGGCCGGGCATTACAGCTGGTGGGATTACCGGCAGGCGGCATTTCGCCGCAACATGGGCCTGCGCATCGACCTGATCCTGGTCGGCGAGACCCTGAAACCGGCCGCGAAGGCCGCGGGGATCGACCGGGAACCGCGGCGCTGGGAGCGCCCGTCCGATCACGCGCCGGTGACGCTGGAACTGGATATCTGAACGACATGACCTCGAAGACCGAATGGCCCAGCTCGCTGGACGACCATGAACTGGACGAACTGGACCGCTACCTGCGCGCGCACACCGGCGAGGGCGACCTGCTGCTCGATGGCGTGCACGGCCTGCTTTCGGCGCTGGCGGTCGGCCCGCTGCTGGTGCTGCCCGAGGAATGGCTGCACGAGGTATTGCACGAGCCCTTCGAGGACGAGGACGAGGGCAACCGCGTGCTGGCGCTGCTGGCCAAGCTCAACGATTCGATCAGCGCCGAACTCGACGTGGACGCCTACGAGCCGATCCTGGGCGAAGTCGAATCCGACGCCGGCCCGGTGCTGTCCGCCGCCGGCTGGTGCGAGGGCTTCAGCCGCGGCATCGACCTGCGCGCCGGCCTGTGGGAGAGCCGCCTGGCCGAAGATCCCCAGCTGATGGAACTGCTCGGCCCGGTGATGGCATTGGCGGTGGACGAGGGCATCCTGCGCGCCGAGGCCGAGTTCGAGAAGCTCAGCGACGACGAATACGACGATTGCCTGGGCCAGGTGCCGGCCGTGCTGCATGCGGTCAACCAGTACTGGCAGGCCAACCCCGCCACCGAGGCCGAAGTGGAAGCGATGGTGCGCCAGCACCAGGCCCCGGCTGAGGGCGAAGCCGCGCCGCCGCGCCAGCGCAGCGGCCACTGGGTGCATTGAGGACCGGGAATCGGAGTAACCATCGCCCGTGCGCGGGCGCCTGCGGCGTATCGCGAGGACATTCGTGACGGCATCCGGCTTGTACACCCCGCTCAACACCTTGAAGCCGGTCGCCGCCGACATCTGGATCGTCGATGGCCCGGTGGTCGCGATGGCGGCGCTGGGCCTGCGCATGCCCTTCCCCACCCGCATGACGGTGGTGCGCCTGCCGGACGGCGGGCTGTGGTGCCATTCGCCGATCGCGCCCGACGCGGCGCTGTTCGAGGCGATCGATGCGCTCGGGCCGGTGCGCCACCTGGTGTCGCCCAACCAGCTTCATTACGCCCACATCGCCGCGTGGAAGCGGCGCTATCCGCAGGCCACGGCCTGGGCCTCGCCCGGCGTGCGCGAGCGTGCCGCCAGCCAGCGCATCGAGGTGCAGTTCGATGCCGACCTGGACGACGCGGCGCCGGCGGACTGGGCCGGCAGCATCGAGCAGCTGTGTTTCCGCGGCAGCCGCGTCATGCAGGAGTTCGTGTTCCTGCACCGGGCCAGCGCCACCCTGATCCTCGCCGACCTGATCGAGAACTTCGAGCCCGCCCGGCTGGGTGGCGCGATGCGCTGGCTGGCGCGTGTGGGCGGCGTGCGGGACCCGGACGGCAAGGCGCCATGGGATTTGCGCCTGACCTATCTCGGGCGCAAGCGCCAGGCAAGGGCCTGCCTGGCGCGCATGCTGGCGTGGCAGCCGCAGCGTGTGCTGCTCGCGCACGGACGCTGGTATGCCGACGACGCCATGGCCGAGCTGCGCCGGGCCTTCCGCTGGCTGGACTGAAGCGGGGCGTTGCGCCGGCGAAACGATCCGTTCCCGCATGCGGTCTTGGACATTCGCCGCAAAGGGCTCATCTTGGCGGCCAGCCATTCTTCACGGGAGCAAGCCATGAGCGAGCGCACCATCCTCCGCCGCGTCCGCGGCACCGATACTTCCGACGGCGCCGGCGTGAAACTGAAGCGCGTCATCGGCCAGCCGGGCCTGGACATGCTCGATCCGTTCCTGCTGCTGGACGAGTTCCGCTCCGACAGCGCCGACGACTACATCGCCGGCTTCCCCGAACACCCGCATCGCGGCTTCGAGACCGTCACCTACATGCTGGCCGGGCACATGCGCCATGGCGACAACCACGGCAACCGTGGCGACCTCGTGCCGGGCAGCGTGCAGTGGATGACCGCCGGCCGCGGCATCCTGCATTCGGAAATGCCGCAGCAGGAAAACGGCCTGATGTGGGGCTTCCAGCTGTGGGTCAACCTGCCGGCGAAGGACAAGATGACCGCGCCGCGCTACCAGGACATCGGCCCGCAGCAGATCCCCGTGCTGCACCCGGCCGAGGGCGTCGAGGTGAAGCTGATCGCCGGCGAGCTGGCCGGCGCCACCGGGCCGGTCGAGGGCATCGCCACCGCGCCGGTCTATCTCGACGTCAGCCTGCAGCCCGGCGCGCAGTTCGCGCTGAAGTTGCCGTTGGGCCACCACGGCTTCGCCTACGTGTTCGAAGGCGACGCGGCGCTGGTCGGCGGCGAGCGGCTGCAACGCAGCGAACTGGGCGTGCTGTCCGACGGCGACCAGCTGCAACTGTCCGGCGGCGACCAGGCCTCGCGCCTGCTGGTGGTCGCCGGCAAGCCGCTGAACGAGAGCGTGGCGCGCTACGGGCCGTTCGTGATGAACACCCAGGCGCAGATCCACGAGGCGATCGCGGATTTCCGTGCGGGCCGGTTTTGATCAAATAAAGCGCTCCTTGCGTTCGCCCCCTCTCCCTCCGGGAGAGGGTTGGGGTGAGGGTCCACGACCCTGCGCTGCCCCAACGAAGGCGCTTTTGTAAACGGTGCAGACGCGCCCGTCACCGCCAGGTCACCGGTCAAATGGCTTTTCGTGAAGCGGGCACCGTCACCCCTTCACGCTCCCCAGCAGCAAACCCTGCAGGTAATGCCGCTGCAGGACGAGGAACAGCAGCAGCACCGGCAGCACGGTGACCACCGAGCCGGCCATCATCAGTTCGGTGTCCTCGCTGTGTTCGCGCGCCAGCGAGGCCAGCGCCAGCGGCAGGGTGTAGTGCTCCTGTCCGGTCAGCACGATCAGCGGCCACATGAAGTCGTTCCAGGCGGCGAGGAAGGTGAACACGGTCAGCGTCACCATGATCGGCTTCAGCAGCGGCAGCACGATCCCCACGAAGATGCGCCATTCGCCGGCGCCGTCGATGCGCGCCGCTTCCAGCAGCTCGTCCGGCACGCCGCGGGCGAACTCGCGCACCAGGTAGATGCCGAACAGGGTGGCCATGCCCGGCACGATCACGCCGGCGTAGCTGTTGACCAGGCCGGCGTATTTCAGCAGCAGGAACAGCGGCAGCATCGCCACCTGGGCGGGGATCAGCAGCGCGCCGACCAGCGCGCGGAACAACCGCTCGCGCCCGGCGAAACGCAGCTTGGCGAAGGCGTAGCCGGCCATCAGGTTGCACACCAGCGCCAGCGCGGCGATCGCGCCGGAGATGGCCAGGCTGTTGAGCAGGTAGCGACCCATGCCGGCGCGCGCGAACAGTGCGCGGTAGTTGTCCAGGGTGGCGTGCGCGGGCAGCAGCGGCGGCGGCAAGGAGCTGGCGCTGCCGGCCGGCATCAGCGACGCCGACAGCATCCACAGCAGCGGCAGCACGGCCACCGCGGCGCAGCCGAAGAGGGCGCCGTTGACCAGCCAGCGGGCGAGGCGCGGACTCATGCGTTCGCCCCGCGTCGCGCGAGCCGCAACAACAGCATGGTCACCGCCAGGATGATGCCGAACAGGGCAAAGGCCACGGCCGAGGCCACCCCGAAGTTCCACCATTTGAAGCCGTCGTCGTACATCAGGTAGAGCACGCTGGTGGTGCTCTGCAACGGGCCGCCCTCGGTCATCACGTAGGGCTCGGCGAACAGCTGGAAGTAACCGGCCACGGTCAGCACTATCACCAGCACCATGGTCGGCTTGAGCATCGGCAGAGTGATGTGGCGGAACTGCCGCCAGCGGGTGGCGCCGTCGATGCGCGCCGCCTCGTACAGCTCCGGCGCGATCGCCTGCAGGCCGGCGAGCAGGATGATCATGTTGTAGCCGAAGTTCTTCCACACCGCGAAGGCGATGATCGTGGGCATCGCCCAGTGCGGGTCGCCCAGCCAGTCCACCGGGTTCAGCCCCAGCGTGGCCAGGGCGTGGTTCACCAGCCCGTACCTGGTGTTGAACAGGTAGCGCCAGATCACCGCCACCGCCACCACGGTGGTCACCACCGGCGCGAACAGCACGGTGCGGTGGAACGATTTCATCCGCGCCAGCGGCGAGTTGAGCAGCAGCGCCGTGCCCAGCGAGGCGCCGATCGACAGCGGCACGCCGACGACCACGAAGTAGAACGTGTTGCCCAGCGCGGTCCAGAACAGCGGGCGATGCAGCAGTTCCCAGTAGTTGTGCAGGCCGACGAAGCGCAGGTTGCGCAGGTCGGCCAGCGCGTACAGGTCGTAATCGGTGAGGCTCAGGCCGAGCGCGCCCAGCACCGGCACGAAGAAGAACACGCCCAGCACCAGCAGCGCGGGGGTGAGGAACAGCCAGGCGGTGTGCGCGCGGTTCATCGCCTGCTCCGGGCGTGGTCGAGCATCCAGCGCCGCTTGGCCAGGATCGCGTCGGCGCGGCGATCGATCTCGGCGGCGGCCTGGTCCACGCTCAGCTCGCCGTGCGCCGCGCGCGCGGCGACCAGCTGCATCTCGGTGACGATGCGCTCCCATTCCGGCACCGGCGGCGTCGGCTTGACCCGCTCCAGCTGCTCGCGGAACGCGCGCACCGCCGGATCGTCGCGCAGCGCCTCGCCCTGCCAGACGGAACGGCGCGGCGGCATGTCGCCGAGCAGCTGGTAGAACTGCTGCTGCACGCCCGGGCGCGACAGGTATTCGATCAGCAACCAGGCCTGCGCCTTGCGCGGCGAGTGGAGGAAGATCACCAGGCTGGAGCCGCTGGCGATGCCGGCGCCGGGTCCGTCGGGACCGGGCAGCGGCGCGGTGGCCCATGCGTCCTGCTGGGCTGCGGGCAGGCGCTGGCGGAACTCGCCGATGTTCCACGGCCCGGAGAAGTAGAACGCGTACACGCCGCGGCCGACCTCGGCCCAGGGGTTGGGCACTTCGGTGTTGGCCAGCAATGGCGCTTGGTGGCGCTTGAACCGCTCCACGTAGAACGCCAGCGCGCGCTTGAACCCGGCGCTTTCGAAATTGCCGTAGCGGCCGCCGTCGCGCAACAGCGGCTCATCCTGCTGCAGGGCCAGCGAGAGCAGCTGCTCGAACTCGTTGGTCGGCAGCAGGATCGCGTAGTGGCCGGGCGTGGCGCGCGCCTGCAGCGCGGCCAGCTGCCGCGACCACGCGGCCCAGTCGCGCGGCGGCGCGTCGAAGCCGGCCTCGGCCAGCAGGTCCTTGCGATAGAACAGCAGCCGCGTGTCGACATACCACGGGATGCCGAGCAGGCTGCCATCGATGCGGTTGGTGGCCCAGATGCCGGGAAAGTAATCCGCCGGCTGCACCACGCGCGAGCGATCCACGTACGGCTGCAGCGGCTCCAGCGCATCCAGCGCGTGCATCTCGGCGAGCCAGGTGTTGCCCAGCTGGGCCACGTCCGGGGTGGTGTCGCCGGCGATCGCGGTGAGCAGCTTCTGGTGCGCCGCCTTCCACGGCAGCTGCTGCACCTCGACGTGGATGTCCGGGTGTTCGCGCTCGAACGCCGGCATCAGCTGCGCCACCGCCTCGCTCTCGCGGCCCATCGCCCAGAAGGTCAGTGTGTGGCGATCGTCGCGGTCGCCGCGACAGGCCGCGACGCCGAGCAGCAGCAGCGCCGGCGCCAGCAGTCGCCAGCGCCGCCAGCTCACGGGGTGGCCGCCGCCTGTTCCAGCCAGCCGCCGCGGAAGCCGGCTTGGCGCAGGCCCTTGCGCACATACGGATTGCGCTTCATCACCTTCCACACGAAACCGCTGCGCCAGTTCTCCAGCATCAGCAGGATCGGGCCCTGGTCGATGCCCAGGTATTCGCTGTCGACCCAGCCGAAGCCGGGGATCACGATGCCGGTGCGCAAGGGCGCGTCGGCGTCGTGCAAGGTCAGGTTGAACGCGTCGCGGAAGCCGTACTTCGCGTAGATGTATTTGCCGTAGCGCTGTTTCATGTGCAGGAATTCCGGCACCACCAGGTCCGGCGCGAAGGCAATCGAGCCCAGCGCTGCCGTGGGCGCGATGGTACCGTCATCGACCACGTGGCGCAGGCCCACGCCGCGTGCGGCGTAACCGAAGTAGCGCCGCTGGCGCCCGTCCGCGGCGATGCCGAAGTCGCCGGGGCCGTTGCTGGCGGTCAGCCCCCACAGGTTCGCGCCGTAGCCGGTCCAGCCCGCGGGATTGGCGATCGCGTAGTTGCGCTGCGAGCGCACGGCCAGGCGCGCGTTCTCGAAGTAGTCCGAATCGTGGCCGCGCATGAAATCGTCGCGGATGCCGCGGAAGTCGATCCACGCGGCGCTGTACTGGTGGCCGAACAGCGGCCCGAAGGTCAGGAAGGTTTCGCCGTAGAGGGTGCCCCAGTAGCGCGGGTTGGTGCGCGTCCAGGCCTGCCACGCTTCGGGCTGCAGCGGATGGGTGGGCGAGCCCAGCGCCAGGATGTAGAGCAGGTTGGCCTCGTTGTAGCCCTCCCAGTCGTGCGGGATGAACTTGCCGCCGGGCGTCCAGCCCATGCTGACCAGCGGCGGGCGCGCCTGCATCCACGGCCAGTCGACGCGCCGGTACAGCGTGTCGGCTAGCGCGCGGATCTCCTTTTCCTGCGGCGTGTCGCGGTCGTAGTAGCTCTGCGCGAACAGCACGCCGCCGAGCAGCAGGGTGGTGTCGATGCTGGACAGCTCCACGCCCCGCCCGTGGCGCAGGCCGGTCTGCATGTCGAGGAAGTGGTAGTAGAAACCGCGGTAGCCGGTGGCGTCGTCCTCGCTGGCATTCTGCGGCGAGTCGGCAAAGAAGCGCAGCGTGACCAGGGTGCGGTGGACCGCCTGCTCGCGGCTGATCCAGCCCCGCTCCGCGCCGATGCCGTACGCGGTCAGGCCGAAGCCCACCGCCGCGATGCTGGAGAACGACTGCCCCGGCCAATGGTCCGGCGCCAGCCCGTTGACCGGGTTGGCGGTGTCCCAGAAGAACTGGAAGGTGCGCTGTTCCAGCTCGTCCAGTTGCGCGCGCTGGTCGGCGGGCAGGGCGGTGAACGCCAGCGGCGCGTGGCGCGTGGCGGTGGTGGCGGTGTCCTGTGCGGCAGCGGGTGCCAGCGCGCCGAAGGCGGTGAAGGCCAGGGCCAGGACAAACGGGGCGAACAGCGAGCGGAAGCGTCGAAAAGCCATGGGTGGCAGAACCTGTGGTGGAAATCCGGGGCATGCAGGCGGGGCGGCCACCTGCGGCGTGTCGTGTCAGGCAGCCTTCGCGATCGCGCAGTGGCGGTCGATGAAGGCCTGGTGGGTGGGCATCACCTCCACGCATTCGGCCATCAGCCGGCCGACATCGGCCACGAAGCGGTACAGGTCCGCGTCCGGTACCTGGTCCACCAGCGGGTGCCAGCTGCGCGGCACGATGCCCTGGCCGATCATCACCTGCACCCAGCTGATCTCGGCAAACAGTTCCTCCGCGTTGCGGAAGAAGCGGCCGCTGTCGGCGAACAGGTCGATGTTGTCCTGCAGCGACTGCGGTACCGACATGTGCCGGCACTGCCGCCAGAACGGCGTGTCCTCGCGCTCGGTGGCGTGGTAATGCAGGATCAGGAAATCGCGGATGCGTTCGATGTCGAACCTCAGCTGCGCGTTGTAGCGTTCGGTCAGCTCCGGACGGAAGCCTTCGCGCGGGAACAGGCCGAGCAGGCGGGTGATGCCCAGCTGGATCAGGTGGATGCCGGTTGATTCCAGCGGCTCCATGAAGCCGCCGGACAGCCCGATCGCGACCACGTTGCGGTGCCACAGCTTGCGTCGCGCGCCGGCGGTGAAGCGCAGCTGGAACGGCTCGCCCAGCAGCTGGCCGTGGACGTTGCGCAACAGCGTGGCGGCGGCCTCGTCGTCGCTGATGTGGGCACTGGAATAGACGTGGCCGTTGCCGGTGCGATGCTGCAGGGGGATGCGCCATTGCCAGCCGGCGGCCTGCGCGCTGGCGCGGGTGAACGGCGGCGGCGGGCCCACGCTTTCGGTGCGCACGACGACCGCGCGGTCGCACGGCAGCCAGTCCCTGAATTCGTCGTAGCCGGTGTGCAGCGCCTGTTCGATCAGCAGGCCGCGGAAGCCGGAGCAGTCGATGAACAGGTCGCCGGCGACGACGTCGCCGCCCTCCAGCACCACCGATTCCACAAAGCCATCATCCGGCCGCAACCTCACCTCGGCCACCTTGCCCTCGCTGCGGCGCACGCCACGCGCTTCGGCGTACTCGCGCAGGAACAGCGCGTAGCGGGCGGTATCCATGTGGTAGGCGTAGGGGATGTCCGCCAGCGGCGAATCCGGCGGCACGTCGCTGGCCGAGGGCATGAACTTGCCGCGCGGCGCGGCCAGCGTGTGCACGGTGTAGTCGCCCAGCGGTCCGGCGCGGCCGGCGCGGGCGGCCTTCAGCCAGTACTGGTGGAACGGCAGCAGGCCCAGGCCGCGGCCGATGGTGGTGCCGAAGCCGTGGATGTAGGAAGCGCCGAGGCGATGCCAGTCGTTCAACTGGATGCCCAGCTTGAACGTGGCGCTGGTGCGACGGATGAATTCGATCTCGTCGATCTGCAGCAGCTGGTTGAACAGCTTCAGGTGCGGCACGGTGGCCTCGCCGACGCCGACCGTGCCGATCTCGCTGGACTCGACCAGGCGCACGGCGAGCTGGCCGCCGAACGTGCGCGCCAGCGCGGCGGCGGTCATCCAGCCGGCGGTACCGCCGCCGACGATCACGATGTTCCTCACGCGCGATTCGGTCATGGGGATTTCCGGATCCGGGCCGGGCCCGGGTTCGAAGGTCCCGCAGGGCCGCCTCGCGCGAACCTTGCGGAAGCGTTGCCCGGCGGGCGGCCCCGACGGGCCGCCCGCGCGCTCCTTTAGAACTTCATGCCCACTTCGAACTTGATCGTGCGCGGCACGAAGGTGATGTTGCCGGTGGTGTTGTAGGTGATCGGGCTGAGCGTGCCGATGGTGCTGTTGGCGAACACCAGGTCGCTGTAGTTGTTGAAGTTGAACACGTTGAGCAGGTCGAAGCGGCCGTAGAAATCCAGGCCGTGCACGTCGAAGTGCTTGGTTGCCTGGAAGTCCACGTCGCGGTAGCCGAAGATCTTGCCGCCGAGCAGGAACTTGCCGTTGCCCTGCGGCTCCGCGCCGTAGGCGGTGCAGCGGCTGCCGTTGGGGAACAGCTGGCCGGAATCGCCGGGATAGCAGGTGAAGCCGTTGTACGGAATCGGCGTGGCCAGGGTCAGCTTGGCCGACAAGGTGATGCCCCACGGCCCGTCGATCACGCCGGTCGCGACGAAACGGTGCTTGGCTGCCGCATTGGACAGGATGTACGGGTAGCGGCCGATCGTGCCGTAGTCGAACGCGTAGTGCTCGTTGATGTCGCGGTTCTGCCTGGCGTGGGTGTAGGTATAGGCGAAGGTGGCGCCCCAGCGGGATTCGGGCGTGTAGGGCTTGTTCGCCGACAGCAGCACCTGGGTGGTGCGCGTGCCGATGCCGTTGTTGCCCACGATCAGGCTGCCGAAACCGGGTACGCCGTTGCCCCAGGGCTGGCTGGCGTTCTTGTAGAACGAGCCGTCCGGGTAGCGGTTGCCCAGCGTGAAGGCGAAGCCGTCATGGCTGATCACGCGGGTCACCGTGGCGTCGGTCTGCCAGTCACCCAGGCGATTGGCCATGCCGATGCTGAACTGGTCGGAATACGGCGCCTTGAGGTGGTTGTTGAGCACGTCGATCTCGGTGCCCTCGTTGCTGGCCGAGGCCAGTTGCTGCACGTTGGACAGGCCGTTGAGGTAGGCCGGGTCGAACGGTACGCAGGGGGTCTGGCCCTGGTAGCACAGGCCGGTCACCGGATCGGCGAAATAGAAGCGGAACTGCGGCAGCGCCGCCTTGGTGGTTTCCAGCTGCAGGTAGTTGTACAGGTCGCGGTCGTAGGAGCGGCCGGCACCGCCGTGGATCACGTGCGCCTGGTCGGCGTTGATGTCGTAGGAGAAACCCAGCCGCGGCTGCCACTCGCCCTTGTACGCGCTGCGGTTGTGGCCGTTGCTGATGTAGTCGTTGACGTCGATGCCGCCCTTGGCCAGCGACTGCGCATAGGTCTGCCCCGCCGGCGCGTTCGGATCCTGGCTGTTGAACGCGGCGACCACGTTCGCGGGCGTGACGAAATCCAGGTACGACGGCGTGCTCTCGTAATCCCAGCGCACGCCGAGGTTCAGGATCAGGTGCTCGTTGATCGCCCAGTCGTCCTGGATGTAGGCGCCGAACTGCTTGTCCTTGGTGGTCACCGTCGGGGACAGGCCCAGGCCGGTGACCGGCTTGGTGAAGAACACCTCGTAGGGTTGCGCGCTGGTGCCGGTGGGCGTGACGTCGTAATAGAACTGCGGGTTGACGTCGGCCGCGTCGGCCGAATGCAACGTGATCCATTTCTGCTTCACGCCCATCTTGATGACGTGGTCGCCATGCCACTGCAGGTCGTTGAAGGTGAGGTTGTCCTCGATCGCCGGGCCCTTCTGTCCCTTGTTCTGCGTGGCCAGCGGGCTGGCCGCGCCGGTGTTGATCAGGGTGGCGGTCTGGTTGGATGCCGGCTGGTAGGTGTAGATGGCGCCGTTGCCCAGGTTCAAGGCGGTGGGCGCGTAGTTCGAGTTCTCGTAGGTGGCCAGCAGCTCGTTGAAGTACGAGTAGCCGCTGTGCTGCCAGCGCAGGTCGTAGCGTTTGTCGTCGTTGATCACGGAGAAGCTGGCCGACTTCGCGTTCTGGCCGCCGATGCCGCCGCTCTGGTCTTCCTTGCGGATCTGGGCGCTGAGCTCGAAGCGGTCGCGGTCGGTGGGTTCCCAGTCGATCTTGCCGAAGTAGAGGTTCTCGGTGAACGGGATGTTGGCCGGGCCGAACTGGCTGGCTACGTCGGCAGGCAGGCCGGGCATCGCCGGGGTGGCATCGGCCGAAGGCACCACCGTGATCGGCTGGTTGAAGCGCTTGCCTTCGTAGGTGATGAAGAAGTGCGCCTTGTCCTGCACGATCGGCCCGCCGAGGGCGAAGCCGAACTCCTTTTCCTGCGACGTGGTTTTCTTGTTCGCCGCATTCTCGCTCGGCGTGCGGGCGCGGTACTTGTCGCTGGTGTAGCGGTCGAACACCTCGCCGTGGAACTCGTTGGTGCCGGACTTGGTCTGGGCCGTCACCGCGGCGCTGGCGATCTGGCCGTACTCCGCCTTGTAGTTGGAGGTGATCACCTTGTACTCGCCGATCGCGAGTTGCGGGAACGGGTTGCCCTGGGTCGCGAACTGGCCGCTGGGGCCGCCGAACAGGTAGCTCTTCTGGCCCACGCCGTCGATGTAGACGTTGGTCGAGGCATCGTTCTGCGCGCCGCCGCGCAGCGAGGTGTTGCCGTTGGAACTGACCGAAAACACCATGCCCGGTACGGTGTCCGCGAACTCCAGGAAGTTGCGCGAGATCTGCGGGATGGTGTCGATCTGGTGCAGCGAGATGGTCGAGCTCACCTCGGGCGTGGTGACATCAGGCAGCACGCTGGCGGTCACCGTGACGCCCGAGAGGTTCACCGCGTTGGCCGTGGTCGGCTGGGTCGACGCTGCGGCGAGGTTCAGCGTCGAGGTGGAGGCCACGGTGAGGGTTACCGTCTGTTCGGTGCCGGGGCCGGCGTCGACCTTGTAGGTGCCCGGCTGCAGGCCGGTGATCGTGTAGGAGCCATCCGCGCTGGAGGTGGTCACCCGGGTGCTGCCGGTGGCCGGGTTGACCGCAGTGACCTGGGTGTTGGGCGGCGCCTTGCCGCGCAAGGTGGCATAGGCCGCCTGCGCGAACGAGGTAGCGGGCACCGCCGCCAGCGAAGCGACGGCGGTACCGATCAATCCGGCCAGCAGATTCTTCTTGAAATGCGTTGAAGTTTTCATCGCTCCCCTCCCCGGGCAGCTTGCTGAGACGTTCAGGAGTTCTGTTCTGGTTTGGTTCCGCCGCAGGTGTCGCGAACCACGATTTCAAAACCGAGCGTGTCGGCGGAAGGTGATTCCTGCCCGGGGTGTTCGACGACCTGGACCAGGCGCTCCAGCGCGAGGCGGCCGAAATCGGCGATGCGCACGCGGACGGTGCTCAGCGCCGGAGTCACGTAGCGGGCGATCGGGATGTCGTCGAAGCCGGCCAGCGCGATGTCCTCCGGCACGCGCACGCCGGCATCCTTGAACGCCGCCAGGCAGCCCACCGCCATCATGTCGTTGGCGGCGAACACGGCGCGCGGGCGCTTCGCGCGCGCCAGCAGCTCGTGGCCCGCGCGGTAGCCCGATTCCTCGGTGAAGTCGCCGGGCACCACGGTCAGTGCCGCGCGCGGGGCGTGCCTGGCCATGGCCTCGCGATAGCCGCGCTCGCGTTCGCTGGCGTCGAAGTTGCCGGACGGCCCGGCGATCAGCGCCACGCTGCGATGGCCGGCCTGCAGCAGGTGCCGCACCATCGCCACCGAGCCGCCGTGGTTGTCGATGTTGAGCACGTGGAAGGCCGGTCCGCTCACCGCGCTGTTGAGCAGCACCACCGGCAGCGCCTTGGGCAGGTTGGCGCGCAGGAAGGTCGCGTCGACCCGCTCGGACAGGATCAGCAGGCCGTCCACGCGCCCCTGCATCGAGCGCACCGCCGCCGCCGCTTCCGCGGCGCCGCCGTGCGAACTGGAGACCAGCAGGTGCAGGCCGCAGGCGCGCGCCGCCAGGTCGATGCCGCGGATCAGCTCGGAGAAGAACTCGCCGTACAGGTCGGGCAGCAGCGCGCCGATGGTGTGCGTGCGGCGGGTGATCAGCATGCGCGCCGCGGCGTGCGGGATGTACTGCAGGCGCTCGGCCGCGGCGTGGATGCGTGCGCTGGTGGCCGCGGTGACGCCGCCGCCGCCATTGAGCGCGCGCGACACCGAGGCCACCGACACCCGGGCCTCGCGCGCCACGTCTTTGATGGTTGCTGCCGCCATGGAGAATGTTCCGCCGGGTTCGCCAACCCTTGGGTGGTGCGAACGTAAACGTTTTCATGCCGGCTTGTAAAGAGCCCGTTGCAGCGACCCGTGTTGCGTCGCGCAAGGGTCCGTGCCGGGGCCTGTGGCGAAACGCCGGCATGGCGCGCCGGCGCGGATCCGGCGGCCTTGCTGCGCCACGGCAAGGCCGGCGCGGAGCGTGGGCGCGTCCGGCCAAGGGTGACGGGGAGCACGGCGGCGCCGATCCGTCCGCCGCGGCCCGCGTCTTGGCAAGCTCGATGCATCTCCCACGGGGCAAGGGCGCTTTGCCGGCTGCGAGCCAACCCGCCGGAGCGAAAACTGACGCAACACGACGCTAGCTGCCGCGGCATGGACATGCACACGTACGGGCGTCGTCCGCTCCTGCTTGACTTGCTGCCAGGCTCTTGTTAAAGATTCATCCGGACGTTAAAGCGCGGTTAAGTCACACAGAGTCAATCGATTGTATCCTTCAGTTGCTGTATCAGACGAAGATCCAGACTGCAAGTTACTGATTTCACGACCATGACCATGCTTTCCACCCTCATCGTTGCCTTGCTCGCCGTGCTGCTGGCCAGCGCGGTAAGGCGCGTGCCGGAGGGTCTGGTCTACAGCGTCTACCGCCATGGCAAGCCGCGCCGCCTGTTGCCCGCCGGCACCCACCTGGTGCTGCCGTTGCTGGACCGCGTGGCGCACAAGATCAACCTGTCCGGCCAGACCTTGCAGTTGCAGGCGCCGCTGGGGCCGGGGGACGTGCGCGGGACGGTGTACTGGCAGGTGCTCGAACCCGAGCGGGCCGATGCCGTGTTCGAGCAGGTCGATCAACTGATCCGTCACGGCGCGCAGGCCGCGTTGCTCGGGGAGCCCGGCGCCGCCGCCGTCGATCGGCGCGACCTGGGGGTGCGGGTCAAGCAGTCGCTGAATCACGTGCTGCGCGAGCGCGGCATGATGGTGACCCGGGTCGATCTGGACGCGGCCTGAGCTATCGCGCCAGGCGCCCTTGAGAGCGCCGCGCCACCAGGGGATTTGCTCCACTTCAAGCCCGCTTCGGCGGGCTTTCTTTTGCGCCGCCTGCTGGCATTGCGCGGGGCTTGCCGGGATACTTGCCGACCGCTTCCCCACAGGACCGATGGTCGATGGCCGCGCGCGACGCCTTGCAGGCACAACTCGAACAGGGCATCGCCGCGCTGGGCCTGACGCTGCCGGCCGAGGCGGTGCCGCGGCTGCTCGACTATCTCGCCCTGCTGGAACGCTGGAACGCCGCCTACAACCTCACCGCCGTGCGCGACCCGGCCGAGATGGTGACCCGCCACCTGCTCGACTCGCTGGCGGTCCTGCCCTTCGTGCACGGCCGCACCCTGGCTGACCTCGGCACCGGTCCCGGCCTGCCCGGCATCGTGCTGGCGATCGCCGCGCCGGGACGCGAGGTGCTGCTGGTGGATTCCAACGGCAAGAAGGTGCGCTTCCTGCGCGAGGCGATCCGCGCCCTGAAGCTGGAGGGCGTGCGCGCGGAGCAGTCGCGCGTGGAGGACGTCGCCGGCCAGTTCGATTGCGTCACGGCGCGCGCCTTCGCCAGCCTGGCCGACATGCTGGCCTGGGGCGGCCACCTGCTGGCGCCGGGCGGGATCTGGCTGGCGATGAAGGGCAAGCAGCCGCAGGACGAATTGCCCGGCATCCCCGACGGCTTCGTCGTGCGCGCCACGCACGAACTCCACGTTCCCGGCCTGCCCGCCGAACGCCACCTGCTGGTGCTCGGCCGCGGGTAGGGCGGGCACCGCCCGCCGGTCCTTGTTCGAAATCGCGGGGGCGGCGGGCAGTGCCCGCCCTACGCTGAGCCGCGACCGTGGCTGCGCTCCTATCGGGGTCCGCCGATCGTCGGGTGCTATTCGTTCAGCACCGCGCCGTTGCTCGCGATCACCTGCGCGTACAGCCTGGCGCTGGCCTTGGCCGTGCGCTGCTGGGTGGCGAAGTCGACGTGGTAGAGGCCGAAGCGCTTGGCGTAGCCCAGCGACCACTCCAGGTTGTCCAGCAGCGACCAGGCGTAATAGCCGCGCACGTCCACGCCGGCGGCGATCGCCGCGTGCAGGGCGCGCAGATGCTGGCGCAGGTAGTCGCAGCGCAGCGGGTCGTCCACGCGGCCGCCTTCGGCCACCGGCGGGTCGTAGAACGCCGAGCCGTTTTCGGTGATGTACAGCGGGATGTCGCCGTAGCGCTGCCTGAACCAGACCAGGGTGTCGGTCAGCCCCTGCGCGTAGACCTCCCAGCCGGTCTCGGTATGGGTGCGGTGGGGCTGGCGCACCGATGCCGCGCGCAGCGGATACGCGTCCGCGTCGTGGCGAACGACCGCGCGGGTGTAGTAGTTGATGCCGACGAAATCGACGCGCTGGCGGGTCAGCGCGAAATCCTCCGCCGGGAAATCCGGCCATGCCTCGCCGAAGATCTCCCCGAGTTGCTCCGGGTAGCTGCCCAGCAGCGCGGGGTCGGCGAACTGCCGGTTCATGTACGCATGCGCGCGGGCGGTGGCGGCCATGTCCTCGGCGCCTTCCGAATACGGGTATTTCGGCTCGATGTTGAACACCACGCCGATCTCATGCTTTCCATGCGCGCGATACGCCTGGATGCCGGCGCCGCTGGCGCGCATCAGGTTGTGCGCGGCGATCGGCGCCTCGTACTTGTTGCGGTGTCCCGGCGCCAGCGCGCCGTGCAGGTAGCCGCCGTCGGTGACCACCCACGGTTCGTTCAGGGTGCTCCAGCGCGGCACGCGGTCGTCCAGCGCCTTGAACACCACCTCGGCGTAGTCGGCGAACCAGTGCGCGCTGTCGCGGTTGAGCCAGCCGCCGCGGTCGTCCAGAGCCGCCGGCAGGTCCCAATGGAACAGCGTGGCATTCGGCACGATGCCGTGTTCCAGCAGCTCGTCGACCAGCCGCGAGTAGAAATCCAGCCCCTTCGGATTGACCCGCCCGGTGCCCTCGGGCAGCACGCGCGCCCAGTTGATGCTGAAGCGGTAGCCGTGCAGGCCCAGCGCCTTCATCAGCTGCACGTCTTCGCGGTAACGGCGGTAGTGGTCGCAGGCGACGTCGCCGGTGTCCCCGTTGGCCATCATCCCCGGCGTGTGCGCAAAGCGCTGCCAGATGCTGGGGCCGGCGCCGTCGGCCAGCGGCGAACCCTCGATCTGGTAGGCCGACGTGGCGGCGCCCCAATGGAAACCCTCGGGGAAAACGAATCGGGGTGCGGTCATGGGGCTCCCTTCGGCCCGCGCTTTGATGTAAACGCTTACATGGGCAGAATAGCCCAATGCCCGCCGGCCTGCGAAGGGCGCCGGCCCTGCGGCCGGGCCGGCCACCGTTGCGGAGATCCGATGGCCGAGGTCCAGCTCGATCGAGTGCGCAAGGTCTATGCCGACGGCCACGTCGCGGTGGCCGGCGCCAGCTTCACCGTGGCCGACGGCGAACTGCTGGTGCTGGTGGGCCCTTCCGGCTGCGGCAAGACCACCCTGCTGCGCATGATCGCGGGGCTGGAATCGATCAGCGACGGCACCCTGCGCATCGGCGGCCGCGTGGTCAACGAGGTGGCGCCGAAGGATCGCGACATCGCGATGGTGTTTCAGAACTACGCGCTGTACCCGCACATGACGGTGGCCGAGAACCTGGGCTTCGGCCTGAAGCTGCGCGGCCGGCCGCGGGAGGAGATCGCGCGGAAGGTGGCGGCGGTGGCCGAGTCGCTGGGGCTGCAGTCGCGGCTGGCGGCCCGGCCGGCGGCGCTTTCCGGCGGCCAGCGCCAGCGCGTGGCGCTGGGTCGGGCGCTGGTGCGCGAGCCGCGGGTGTTCCTGCTCGACGAGCCGCTGTCCAATCTCGACGCCCGGTTGCGCCTGTCCATGCGGGTGGAGATCGCCCGGCTGCATCGCCAGCTCGGCACCACCATGGTCTACGTCACCCACGACCAGATCGAGGCGATGACCCTGGGCCAGCGCATCGTGGTGCTGGACGAGGGCGTGATCCAGCAGATCGACACGCCGATGGCGCTCTACGACAAGCCCGCCAACCTGTTCGTGGCCGGCTTCGTGGGCAGCCCGGCGATGAACCTGATCCGTGGCACCCTGCGCCAGCGCGAGGGCTGGCAGCTGGCCTGCGCCGCGGGCGAACTGGCCCTGGGCCAGGCCTTGCCCGACCCCGCCTGGGCGGCCTGGCGCGAGCGCGAGGTGGTGCTGGGCGTGCGGCCGGAGCACCTGCAACCGGACCCCGGGGGCGCAGCCCTGCAGGCGCGCCTGGAAGTGGTCGAACCGGTGGGCAACGAGATCTTCCTCAACCTGCGTTTCGGCGAGCTGGCGCTGGTGGCGCGGGTCGCGCCGCGCCGCCTGCCCGAGCCCGGCAGCCTCGTCGCGCTGGGCCTGGCGTCGCTGCACCTGCACCTGTTCGACGGCGCCAGCGGCACGCGGATCGGCGCCTGAGCCTGCGCGGCGCCGGCCGTGGCCGAACCGTGACCACGGCCGCCAGCGGCGGCGGGCGGGCCCGGCCGGGCAGGCACGCGGGGGCGGCAATGCTAATCTAGCCGTCCTTCGCGAACGGAAAGTCCTCGATCCATGGCCCGCATCATCGCTGTCGCCAACCAGAAAGGCGGCGTCGGCAAGACCACCACGGCAGTCAACCTGGCCGCCGCGCTGGCGGCGGCCAAGCGCAAGGTCTTGCTGGTGGACCTGGATCCGCAGGGCAACGCCACCATGGCCTCGGGCATCGACAAGCGCCAGGTCAGGCAGAGCGGCTGCGAGGTGCTGCTGGAGGAAGTGGAGATCGCCGCGGCGATCGTGCCCACCGAGGCGCACTACGACGTGCTGCCGGGCAATGGCGACCTGACCGCCGCCGAGCTGAAGCTGATGGACGCGCTGGCGCGCGAGCACCGGCTGAAGGAGGTGCTGGCCAAGGTCGCGGACAAGTACCACACCATCCTGATCGACTGCCCGCCCTCGCTGAACCTGCTCACCCTCAACGCGCTGACCGCCGCCGACGGCGTACTGATCCCGGTGCAGTGCGAGTATTTCGCGCTGGAGGGGCTGTCCAGCCTGCTCGACACGGTCAAGGCGGTGCGCCACCGGCTCAACCCGAAGCTGGAGATCGAGGGCCTGCTGCGCACCATGTACGACGTGCGCAACAACCTCGGCAACGAGGTCTCGGCCCAGCTCACCCAGCATTTCGGCGACAAGGTGCTGCGCTCGATCATCCCGCGCAACGTGCGCCTGGCCGAGGCGCCCAGCCACGGCCAGCCGATCCACCTGTACGACCGCAGCTCGCGCGGCGCGATCGCCTACATCGGCCTGGCCGGCGAGGTGATCCGGCGCGAGCGCGGGCTGCCCGCCGCCGCCGCGGCGGCGGACGTCGACTCAACTGCGCCCGGCCACGGTGCCGGATTGCTCAAGGCGGCTGCGGCCGACCATCAGGAATAACGCATGGCTGCTGCAAAGAAACGGGGTTTGGGCCGCGGGCTGGACGCCCTGCTCGGCGGCGACGGCGAAGGCACGCCGGCGGTGCTGGCGCAGGAGGGCGAGCTGCGCACGCTGCCGATCGGCCAGATCCAGCCCGGCAAGTACCAGCCGCGGCGCCACTGGAACGACGAGGCGCTGGACGAGCTGGCCGCCTCGATCAAGGCGCAGGGCCTGATCCAGCCGGTGGTGGTGCGCGAGATCGGCAAGCAGAAGTACGAGCTGATCGCCGGCGAACGCCGCTGGCGCGCGGCGCAGCGCGCGCAGATGAGCGAGATCCCGGCGCTGATCAAGCAGGTGGCCGAGCAGGCCGTGCCGGCGATGGCGCTGATCGAGAACATCCAGCGCCAGGACCTCACCCCGCTGGAAGAAGCCGATGCGCTCAAGCGCCTGATCGACGATTTCGAGCTCACCCACCAGCAGGCGGCCGACGCGGTGGGGCGCTCGCGCGCCGCGGTGTCCAACCTGCTGCGCCTGATCGAGCTGCCCGCGCCGATCAAGAAGCTGCTCGACGAGGGCAAGCTGGAGATGGGCCACGCGCGCTGCCTGCTGACCCTGGAGGAATCCGTCGCCGTGCCGCTGGCGCGCCAGGCGGTCACCCTCGGCTGGAGCGTGCGCGAACTGGAAGAAGCCGCCCGCCGCGCGCAGACCGCGCCGAAGGGCAAGGCCCGCCACGCGCCCGCGCGCGATCCCAACATCAGCGCGCTGGAGCGCGAACTGGGCGAGCGCTTCGCCACCCGCGTCGAGCTGGCCCAGGGCAAGGGCGGCCGCGGCAAGCTGGTGATCCACTACCACAGCAACGACGAACTCGACGGCATCCTCGGCAAGCTTCGCTGAGCCAGGCCGCGTAGGTCGGGACTTATCCCACTCCAGGCCTTTTGCGCAGGGCTTGCCGGGATAAACCCAAGCCTATGGCGTAGCGTGCCTTGCAAGGATGTCCTGCACCTGCGCCGGCTCGAACGCCACATCCCAGCACCACTGGCCGAAGCCACCCTTCTGGTTCACGCCCTGCACCCAAGCAGCGAGGGCCGTACGCTTAGCCTTGTTCTGTTCGCTGTCCTCGCCCTTGATCTCCAGCACCAGGGTCTTGCCGTTGACGAGGCGCACGAGAAAGTCGGGGATGAAGCGGCGGCGCGCGCCGTTCCACAGGTAATACACCTGAAAGCCGAGGTGGTCGTTCTTGGCGTAGGCCTCCACCAGCGTGCTGCTCTCGAACACGTTGGCGGCGTGGCCTTCCCAGCTGCTGTCGCCCACCACGTGACTGATCTGCGAACGCACGGTGGGGAAATTCGGCTTGGTGGTGTACCAGGTGCGCATGTGCCGGGTCGATCCGATGGGAAACTCCTCGTCGAAGATCGGCTCCATCCGCTCGCTGCTCGATTCGTACACGTGCCGCAGCAGGTGCTGCACCACGATGTCGCGGTTCAGCGCCAGCAGGATGCGCTTGCGCAGCGGGTCGCTGTGGTAGAGCGAGGGGATCACCAGCTTGTCCGAGTCGAAGAACTGCTCCAGCAGGCGGATCAGCTGCGCGATGAGGTACTCGGCATTGCCTTGGAACTTGCCGCGCAGCTCCTCGAACGCGCCGCGGGCCGACAGGAACAGCAGGCGTTGCAGGCGGAATGCCTCGGGGATCGCTTCCAGCTCGATGCGCTCCACCTTGCCGAGGTCGGAGGCACTGCCCAGCGCGGGCGCCAGCTCGGCGCTGATCGGGGTTTGCGTCGGATCGAGCGTCAGCGGTGCCAGCATGTCCCAGTTCACCGCCAGCACCGGCTTCACGATGGCGTCGACGCGCAGCACGTTCGGCCAGCGGATTTCCAGCGCGTTGCGCTCGTCCAGCGACTGGATCGCCGTGCTGGGCTTCGGCGGTGGCGGCGTCTCGCCACCTTCGCCAACCTCCTGGAAGATCGAGAGCGGCACGCCGAAGATGTTCACGTACTCGGGCAGAAACAACCCGTTGTCGTCCATCTCGTAGCTCACCCGACGCAGGCCGCGGCCGATCACCTGTTCGCACAGGAGCTGACTGGTGAACGCGCGCAGGCCCATGATGTGGGTGACGTTCTTGGCGTCCCAGCCTTCCGACAGCATGGCCACCGAGATCACGTTCTGCAGCTGCTGGCCGGGCGTACCCGGCTTGCCCACGTTGTCCACGATGGCGCGCAGCAGTTCCTCCTTTTTCAGCGCCAGCAATTCTGTCTGGCGCGCTTCGGGCAACCCGGAGGCCTCCACGATGGCCTTCAGGCGCGCCTCGTAGTCCTTGTCGGCGGGTGCGCTTTCGCCATGTTCGGCCTTGTCCAGCACGCGCGAATCCACGCGCAGCAGTCGGTCCTTGTCATGCAGTTCGGGCCACCACGCACCGCCGCTGGCGAAGTAGTGCTCGATGCGCGCCGCCGTCTCGGTCTTGTTGCATACGGTCAACAGCACGGGCGGCATGGTGTGGCCCGCCTCCTGCCAGTTGTGCAGCGCGGCGCGCCAGTCGGCGCCGAGCAGGGTGTAGGCGTCCTGCACCAGTTTCGGCAGCGCCTCGTGGGGTTCCGCGCCGCGGCGGTTCAAGTCGTCGCGCACCTCCTCCTCGCGGTACAGGTGATACAGCCTGGAGCGCAGCGTGGCGGCATTGGGCAGCGCGTCGTCGCGCACCACCACGCGCGGCGTCTTCACCAGGCCGGCCTCGATGGCGTCGTTCAAGCCGAAGTCGGAGACGATCCAGCCGAACAGGCCCTTCTCAGTATTCGCGCGGCCGGTCGGGGCGAACGGGGTGGCCGAAAGATCGAAGCAGCGCTGCACCCGGCGGGTGGCATGGATGCGGTCCAGCCCCTCGATCCAGCGCGTGGCCTCCTCCATGTCCAGGCCCATTTCCTCGGCCTGCCGCTTGGTTTCGCGGTCGCGCTTGTCGTCCGCGCTCATGCGATAGGCGTGGTGGGCCTCGTCGTTGATGATGACCAGGTCACGGCAGTCGGCCAGCTTGCCCAGCACGCGCCGGGTGAATGCCTCGTCCGACTCCGCGCCCTTCTTTACCACCGAGCGCTCCGGCTCCTTCAGCGGCATCAGCGTGTGCCAGTTCTCCACCAACAGATTCGCGCGGTTCAAGCGCTGCCGCAGCACCTCGGTGGGGCACAGGTTGAACTCGTCGTAGGCATTGGCCGGGTTGCCCGGCATCAGCACTTGCAATCGCTCGCGCACGGTCAGGCCCGGCGCCACGATGAAAATGGCGTTGGAAAAATCCTTGCCGCGCTTGGGGTAGGTCTGCGCGTTCAGTGCCTGCCAAGCGACGATCATCGCCATCACCGCGGTCTTGCCGCTGCCGGTGGCCATCTTGTTGCACAGGCGCGGCCACGCGCCGCCATCACCTGGTACATGGATGCCTTGCTTGTATTCGCTGGCCGCCTCCACCCACCAGATCAGCGTTTCGATGGCTTCGAGCTGGCAGAAGTAGAACGGATGCTGGCGCGCCTCGCGGTCGTGCCAGTGCTCCAGCAGGCTGCGCGTGACGCTGGTGATGCCGGGGTAGTCCGCCGTGCGCCAGCTATCCACGCGCTCGCGGATGCGCATCACCGCGTCCAGCGACTCCGTGCGGCGCGTGTTGGTACGGGTGTCGAACACCTCGTAACCGGCGGGCCGGCGCCCCTCCGCCAGCGTCAGGCGGCCGCCCTGCTCGGCCCAGTGGCGATCCGGGCGCACGAAAGGCGAGTTGATGATGAGCGATGCGGTCACGGTGTGGTGTCCTTGGCTACCGTCCGGTAGGCCTGGTCGCGATGGCTGCGCTGGGCGGGGTAGCGCAGCTCCAGCAAGCCCTCGTGTTCCAGCGGGGTGACGTAGCGATCACGCAAGCCGGCCGGGCCGCGATCCAGCAGCAGGGAAAGCTCGCGCAGGCTGAGAAAACGCCCGGCACACAAGGCCAGGATCGTTTGCCGCACGACATTGGCCGGCGCCTTGCCCTTGCTGCGCACGGCTTGCGCCAGCGCCAGCAAAGTCGGGTCGTTCAGTGGATCGGCGCTCGCCAAATGCGGGGGGCTCTCGGGCAAATGAGGGGGGCTACCGGGCAAATGAGGGGGGCTGTCGGGCAAATGGGGGGGGGCACCCCCCCCCATTGGGTTAGCCATGGGCGCACCCAGGGTGTAATGCGTGCCGCGTCCCATGCCTTCGGGCACCAGCAAGCCGCGGTGCACCAGGGCGCGCAGCATGATCGTGATGTCCACCCGGTGGCGGCTCAGCATGTCCTGCAGGCGGGCATTGGTCACCTGGCCTTCGGCATGGGCGGTCATCAGTGCGCAGGCTTCGTCGTGGTCCAGCGTGTCGAACGCCGCGCCAAAGCGCCCGCGCAACTCGGCCAGCACCGCGTCCGGCAGCACGCTCACCATCGGCAGGTCGAGCACCACGCGGTCGGGGCGCACGTTTTCGCGCAGGTCGGGCGTCTGCCAGCGCTGCGCCAGCCAGCTCGCCATGATGCGGTCGATGCCCGAACCTGCCTTGTCGCCCGCGCCCAGCATCTGGAACATCTGCTGCAGCGACTTGTTGCGGCACTCGCTCACCCCGCCCTGTCGCAACTGTTCGCGCGACACCAGCAGCGAGCCGGGGTTGGAAAACGTCAGCCGCGTCGGGTAGCGGTCGATCACGATGCCGCCCTGGCCCAGGTAATCGGCGTGGATCAGCGCGTTCACCAGCGCCTCCTGCAGCGCCTCGGTCACCGGCCCCATGCCGCGGCGATAACCCTCGGCGTCGGTCTGGAACGGCAAGGTCACGCCCGGCCCGGTGGACAGCTTGGGCCACACCCGCTGGTAGAACTGGAACAGGTTGCCCTCCCAGGCGCCATCCAGCGTGATGCGGTCGGTCCAGCGCACGCCGGGTTCATCCGTGAAGTGCTCGCGGTAGTCGAGCTGGTAGCCGGGCACGCCTGCCGGGTCGCGGATCGCCTGCTCGCGGCCAAACATCAGCAGACCGGCCACGGTCGGCCCTTCCGCGCCGCTCAGGCGATCGCGGCGCCAGCCACCCAGCCGCGCCAGCAGCTTGCGGTCGTCTTCGGCCAGCCACGGGTGGCCGGGCTTGGCCGAGGCCATGCGGTGGCGAAACTGCGCCAGCGACTCGCCGTGGATGTCGTCCCAGCCGAAGCCGTCCAGCACCCGGCTGTCGGCCGGCTCGTCCGACTGGTCGGCGAACATGCGCCGCACCTCGTCCTCGCGGCACAGGAAATCGCCCTCGCCATTGCGCCGGTAGGTGCCGCGCATCGGGTCGTTGCCCACGTACACCGGCCGCTCGCGCCGGTTGGCGCGCGGCACCACCAGGCGAATCAACGGCCGTCCGGGGTGTGACGTCGGCACCAGGGTCACGTCCGCGTCGCGCAGCAGGTTGCGGCTCACCTTTTGCCGGTTGTTGAGCGCGTTCCACAACTCGGTGCGCCGCTGCTCGGCGTGCTCCACGCCGTGAATGTCCAGCGTGTCGCCCTGCTGTGCCACGCCCAGCCACAGCGTGCCGCCGGCGGTGTTGGCAAAGGCGCTGTAGGTTTCCCACAGGCTGCCGGGCACGCCGCCGCGGGCGGACTTGTACTCCACATCCACCGTTTCAGAGTACGCAAGCTCCTCGAACAGCTCGCCCTGCATCTCCATCGGGCTCATGGCAGCGGGATGACCTTCAGCGACTCGATGCCGCGATCATCCACGATCTTCACCGCCACCTTGCGGTTGGCGCCGGCCTCGAACGGCAGGCTCAGCGTGCCGTGCAGCTTCGGCAGCAGCGTTTCGTCCAGCTCGGCCTTGATGTTTTTCTTGAGCTTCTCCCAGCCATCCTTCTTGCCGGCCATGGGAAAGAACACTTGGGTCGGAAACAGGCTGCGCTCGTCGTAGTCGGTGTCCAGCGACCACATCGCGATCTTGCCCCTGCCGCCGGAAACGAGGTCGCCCTTCGCCGTGTCGAAGTAGTCGAAGCCGTGCACCTCCACTTCAAAGCGGCCATCCTTGCGCTGGCGCAGCTCCACGTCCGGCTGGCCCATCAGCCAGAAGCTCTGGTTGCCGCGCTGCTTCTTCTTCAAATCCTCCGTCAACAGGTCGGTGTTCATCTGCGCCTTGAGCGCGATGATGCCCTTGGTGTTGTCGATGTCCTTGGCCGCCTCCGGGTCGAAGGTGAAGGCGGCAAACACGATCATCTTCGGCCGTGGAAACAGCTCGCTGGCCTCGCGCATGGCCATCTCCACCTGGCGCTGCTCCAGCGCGGCGTACTCCGGGCCAAAGCTCACCACCACGCGCTCATTGGTGTCGGCGAGCGTGCCGGTCACATGCAGGTGCGGCATGCCGGGCAGGGTTTCCAGCGTGGCGAAGCGCAGCATCTGCCCGCCCTTGCCGCGGATGCCGGCGCGCATCAGCTCGTCGCGCCAGCCGTGCTGGCGGGCCGACTCGCCCGAGCGCGCAATGCTGGCATCCGCCTCGATGCTCTGCGTGCCAGTGGATTCGTCCAGTGCCGCCACCGAAGGAAACGGCACCGCCTCCACCGTGAACGGCCCGGTCACCCGCAGCCGGGTCTTGGACACTTCCGGCTGGTCGTACAGCGTCTCCTGCTCGGCATGCGCGGCGATCGACCGATCCATCGCCTGCTGCATCGCCTGGCGTGCGGCGTGGAAGGCGTCGAACGCCGCGCGCGCCGCCTGCGGCCAGTCGGCGGGAAAGTCGAACGGCACCTCCCACGCCAAGAGCGCGCCGGCCGGGGCGGGCTCGCCCGAAGGCAGCGCCACCGTCTGGCCGGCGGGCGCGTCAAACGCCACCGCCTTGCCCTTGCGGCCGCCCTCGGTCACCGCGAAGGCCGGCGCCTCGCCCGCGCGCAGCGCGGTGTTCAAGTCGTGCAGCGCGGCAGCTATGGCCGGTTGCAGCCGCTCGAAGATCGCGTCGATCTCCGGGTTGTTGGCGATGGATTTCAGCGTGACGTGCGGCACCGTCCTGTAGATGAAGCCGCTCTTGAGTCCCTCGTGCGGGTACTTCAAATCGAAGTAGTCGTAGCTCGCCGTCATCAGCCGCTGCTTGGCCAGGGTCACCGCCACCCGCGAGGTGTCACAGGTGATCCAGCGGCGGCCCCATTTCTCGGCGACGAAGGCCGTGGTGCCGGAGCCGCAGGTGGGATCAAGCACCAGGTCGCCGGGGTCGGTGGTCATCAGGAGGCAGCGTTCGATGACTTTGGTTGCTGTCTGGACAACGTAATGTCGTTCAACCGCGAATGTGCTTTCGATTGTGTCGGTCCAAAGGCTCGTTACTGGTGTCACAGGAAAGTCATTCGGGAGGCGTCTTACGGCAAGCGTGTTCCCCAGCGGAAGCAGGCGGCCGGCAGCAAGAGCCCTTCGCATTCCGTCGATGCCAGTACGCCAGCCTCTACCTCGACCTGGAGGCTCAAACGCCTTCCCGAAGGCGGCGAAACTGAAAACCGTTGTGGCGCTCGATGAGGCGGACTGCATCGTGGCCGCACCGTAACGCTCTCCGGTGCTTTGGTCGGTAAGTGGGTAAAGATTCCCGACTTCTCTGCCGCTTCGCTCACGGAAGAGGGCGCTGCATTTCAGGCGCGTAGCATCTCGCGCATACCAAAGAACGAAGTCCGTAATCCCCGGAACGAAGTCGGCAGTCTGGCCCGAGGTACTCCGGTAGGTGATCTGTCTGACGAAATTCGTAGTACCGAAAACCTCGTCCAATAGTTGGCGAATCAGGTGTACGTTGGCGTCACCAATCTGCACAAACACACTCCCCGACTCGTGCAGCAACTCCTTCGCCAGCAGCAGCCGGTCACGCAGATAGGTCAGGTAGGAATGGATGCCCAGCTCCCAGGTATCCCGGAACGCCTTGATCATCTCCGGTTCCTGGGTAAGGTCTTCGTCCTTGCGGTCTTTCACGTCGCGCTTGTTGACGAAGGGCTGGAAGTTCGAGCCGTACTTGATGCCGTAGGGCGGGTCGATGTAGATCATCTGCACCTGCCCGGCCAGGCTCTCCTTCTCCAGCAGGCTGTTCATCACCAGCAGGCTGTCGCCGGCGATCAGGCGGTTGGCCCAGCCGCGGTCGTGCTTGTAGAACTCGATGGCCTCGCGCAGCGGTAGCGGGCGGTCGAACCAGGCGCGCAGCCAGTCCTGCTGCTGCGGCGCGTCGGCCACGCCGCCCTTGCCCTTGGCCAGTTGTTTCTTGATGCGGCCAAGCACGGTGGCCGGGTCGATGCGCTCGTGCACGTGCAGCGACACGGTGTCCACCTCGAAGCTGGTGCGCTCGGCCTTGCCGCTCCAGTTGAGATACGGCGCGGCGTGCTGCTTGAGCTGGGCCAGCGCGGCGCGCATCACGGCGGCGTCGCCGCTGGCCAGCGCGTCGTCGATCAGGGTTTCCACCGCCGCGCGGGCGTGGTCGAACTGCAGCGCGGGGTCGATGTGCGGGTCGTAGGCCCAGCGCGTCTTCGGCTGGTCGGGGTCGTCGTCGGGCGTGACCAGGCCTACCTCGGGGTTGTTGGTGCGCTGGTCGCGGTGGTGGTAGGCGGCGAGCTTCTCCTCGCCCTCGTTGGCGCGCGCCTTGGCGCGGGCGGGCTGACCTGCCTTGCGCTGCCCCAGCGCCATGCCGGCTTGCCGTGGCTTGGGCGTGTCGGCCCCCGCCGGTTTTTCGGGCGCTTGCAGGGTGAGGGCAGGCGCTGCTGCACCATCCAGCACCAGCCGCACGGAGCCGCCGCGGCCCTGGCCCTTGGCCACGTGGCCGGCGGCCACCAGCGCGTCGCGCGCGGCCGCGTAGCTCGCCTCGCTCACCTCGGTGCCCAGGCTGGCTGTCAGTTGCTTGCGTAGCGCCATGTTGCCCACCGCGCTGCCGTCGGCGGGCAGGGCGGCCAGCAAGGCCTGTGGCAGCGCATCGGCGGTGGGCTCGGACATCGGCAGCTTCCTTACGCAAATAATGCCGTTCACTTTACCTTGTCCTCCCCTCGCCACGCCGGCCACCCGCCACGCCCGCATGCACTAAAATGCGCCCCTGCCGTCGCATTGCGGCACCCGTCCAAGTCAAGGCTTCGCCATGCCCCAGCTCTCCGTCGTCGTCCCGGTGTTCAACGAGCGCGACAACATCCCGCCGCTGCTCGCCGAGATCGCCGCCGCGCTGCGCGGCCAGGTCGACTACGAAGTGGTCTACGTCGACGACGATTCCGTCGACGACAGCCGCGCCGTGCTCGCCGCGCAGAAGGCGCTGCATCCGGAGCTGCGCGTGCTGCATCACGTCACCCGCAGCGGCCAGAGCACGGCGGTGTGGAACGGCGTGCGCGCGGCGCGTGGCGCGTGGATCGCCACGCTGGACGGCGATGGCCAGAACGATCCGGCCGACATCCCGAAACTGCTCGCCGCGCGCGATGCCGCCGCGGCCGGGGTGAAGCTGTTCGCCGGCTGGCGCACCACCCGCCGCGACAGTTTCAACAAGCGCATCTCCTCCAAGATCGCCAACGCGGTGCGTTCGCGCATGCTGAAGGACGCCACGCCCGACACCGGCTGCGGCCTGAAGCTGTTCGAGCGCGAGGTGTTCCTGCGCCTGCCCTACTTCGACCACATGCACCGCTACCTGCCGGCGCTGGTCAAGCGTGCCGGCTTCCAGAGCACCAGCGTGCCGGTGGGCCATCGCCCGCGCACCGCCGGCGTGTCCAAGTACGGCATGCTGGACCGGCTGTGGGTGGGCCTGGCCGACCTGCGCGGCGTGGCCTGGCTGATGCGCCGCGGCAAGGTGACCGAAGTCGAGGAGCTCTGATCCCGGTCACGCGGTGTCGCCGCGGCGGTCGTATGCTTGTCCTGTTTCGTTGCAGGAGAACGCCATGGCCCTCGCGATCAAGCGCGCCTACGAGGCGCCCGCGAAAGAGGACGGTTATCGCGTGCTGGTGGAGCGGCTGTGGCCGCGCGGCATGAAGAAGGAAGAGGTGCCGCTCGACCAGTGGGCCAGGGAACTGGCTCCATCCACGGCGCTGCGCAAGTGGTTCGGCCACGACCCGGCGCGCTGGGACGGCTTCCGCCACCGCTACGCCAGCGAGCTGGACGGCCTGGCCGAATACTGGCAGCCGCTGGCCGAACGCTCGGCACGGCACAAGGTCACTTTGGTCTACAGCGCCCGCGACGAGGAGCACAACGGCGCCCTCGTGCTGCGCGACTACCTGCAGCACTGGCTGGCCACGCACGGGCCGCGCTGAGCGGTCAGCGCTCGGCCGATGGCGCTTCCGGACGCGACCACTCGGTCAGCGCCTTTCGCGCCTGCAGGCGGCCGCGCTCGATCAGCTCGCGGGCGCGGTAGAACTCGTAGACGCTGGCGATGTTGCGCGGCAGGGTGATCAGCAGGTCCGGTTCGTAGGCGGCCAGGCGCAGCCGTGACAGGTTGGCCTGCATCAGGTCCATGGCCTGGTTCAGCGTGTCGAAGGTGCCCGGCTCGCGCGGTTGTTCCTCGCCGCGCGGCATCAGCCGGCTGATGAACTCGCCGATGCGATGGCGGTAACCGGCGTCCTGCTCGGTGGCGCTCTCCTCCACCGGGGTGGCGGGCGTTTCGGCCAGCCCGTCCACGCTGACCGCCACCAGGTAGTCGGCCTGCGCGCCGATCAGCGGCGTGACCGGCACCGGGTTGAGCAGGGCGCCGTCCACCATGCGGTGGCCGTGGAGGTGGTGCGGGCGGAACACGGTGGGCACGGCGATCGAGGCGCGGATGGCGTCGAACAGGTTGCCGCGGCTCAGCCACACCTCGCGGCCGCGATCGAGGTCGGTCGCCACCGCGGTGTACGCCAGCGGCAGCTCTTCGATCAGGGTGTCGCCGATCAGCCCGCGCAGCGTGCCGATGATCTTCTCGCCCTTGATCAGGCCGCCGCCGGAGAAGGTCCAGTCGACCAGCCGCAGCACGTCGAAGCGGGCCAGCGCGCTGACCCAGTCGCGGTACACGTCGAGCTTGCCCATCGCGTGGATGCCGCCGATCAGCGCGCCCATCGAGCTGCCGGCGATGGCCACGATGCGGTAGCCCTGCGCCTCGATTTCCTCGATCACGCCGATGTGCGCCAGCCCCTTGGCGCCACCGGCGCCGAGGGCCAGCGCCACGGTGGGCTGGCGTTCGCCCGCCGGCGCCTGCGGCTCGCTCGGCACGTCGGATTCGGTGGCCTTCATGGCGCCCATTCAATCACGAATCGTGTGCGCCGCCGCGCGCAAGCTGCGCTGAAGGCGAGCGGTTGGCGGCGTGGCTGGTTAGTATGGCCGGTGCCGTGACAGCAGCCGGCGTCCATCCACATCCGCGGAACCCTGCATGGCTCCATCCCGCTCCACCGTGCCGCCAAGGCCCGCCCGCATGCCCGCGCCGGGGCGCGTTGCATGAGCTGGCAGGCGTGGGCCACGGTCGCGGTGATCGTGCTGGCGATGGCGCTGTTCGCCAGCGAGAAGCTGCGCATCGACCTGATCGCCCTGCTGGTGCTGGCCAGTCTGGTGATCCTGGGCATCGTCAGCCCGGTGGAGGCGCTCAGCGGTTTCAGCAATGAGGCCACGGTGACGGTGGCGGCGATGTTCGCGCTCAGCCTGGGCATCGAGCGCTCCGGCGCGCTCGATCCGCTGAGCCGCTGGCTGATGCGGATCAAGCGGCCGTGGATGCTGACCCTGGCGCTGATGCTGGCGATCGCGCCGCTGGGCGCCTTCGTCAAGAACATCGCGCTGGTTGCCACCTTCCTGCCGCTGGCGCTGCGCGTGTGCCAGCGCACGCACACCTCGCCCGGGCGCGTGCTGATGCCGATGGCCTACGCCGCGCAGATGGGCGGCGTGTGCACCCTGATCGGCACTTCTTCCAACCTGCTCGCCGACACACTGGCGCAGAAGCACGGCCTGACCGCATTCGGCGTGTTCGAGTTCACCCGCATGGGCGTGATCCTGGCCGTGGTGGGCATCGTCTACCTGATGCTGGTCGGGCGCTGGCTGCTGCCGCGCGAGATCGACACCCAGATGCCGGTGCAGGAGGAGATCGGCAAGTACGTCACCGAGCTGGAGGTGACCGAGCAGTCCTCGCTGGTCGGCGGCAGCATCGCCGACGCGAAGCTCGGCGAGCGCTACGGCGTCTACCCGCTGGAACTGCTGCGCGGCGAGAAACGCATGTGGTCGCCGCGCAGCCAGGAGATCGCCGTCGGTGACGTGCTGCTGGTGCGCGGCGACTGGGAGAAGATCGAGGATTTCCAGCGTCGCGCCGACCTGCGCCACGCGCCGGACCGCCGTTACTCCACCGGCGACAACCACTCGCGGGTGATGGTGGAGTTGATGGTGGCGCCGGCCAGCCCGATGGAAAACCGGCAGCTGGACGAGACCGGCCTGCACTGGCGCTACGACGCGGTGGTGCTGGCCATCCACCGCCGCGGCCAGCTGCTGCGCGACAAGCTCAGCGACGTCAGCCTGGCGGTCGGCGACGTGCTGCTGGTGCTGGTCGACGACGAGGCGCTGTCGAACCTGCGCAACGACGAGGCGTTCATCGTGCTGAGCGAGCGCGAGGAGGCCCACCGCACCCCGCGCAAGGCGTTCTATGCCGCCGCGATCATGGCCGCGGTGGTGGTGGTCTCCGGCCTGCACTGGCTGCCGATCCCGATCGCGGCGATCTGCGGGGCGGTGGCGATGGCGATGACCGGCTGTTTCGGCCGCAAGGACGTCTACGAAGGCATCGACTGGAAGATCATCATCCTGCTCGGCGCGATCCTGCCGCTGGGCATCGCCATCGAGCGCAGCGGGCTGTCGCAGAACCTGGTGCAGATGGGCCTGGGCGTGGTCGGCCAGCACGGCCCGCTGGCCGCGTTGCTGATGGTCTACCTGCTCACCGCCCTGCTCACCGAGCTGATGGGACACAACCCCTCGGTGGTGCTGATGGTCGGCATCGCCGCGTCGGTCGCCCACGCCATGCACGTGGATCCGCGCCCGTTCGTGGTGGCGGTGGCGTTCGCCGCGGCCACCTCGTTCGCCACACCGGTCGGCTACCCCACCAACACCATGGTCTATTACGCCGGCGGCTACCGCTTCACCGACTTCATGAAGGTCGGCATCCCGCTGATCCTGATCTTCTGCGCGCTGTCGATGTGGCTGATACCGCGGTTTTGGCCGTTTTGATTGAGGGCCGGGATTCGGGATTCGGGATTCGGGATTCGGGATTCGGGATTCGGGATTCGGGATTCGGAAAAGCGGCCGCATGCGGGTTTGTCGCTCTTGCGAATCCCGAATCCCGTCTCCCGAATCCCCGCTGTCAGGCATAGCCCGACAGCGCCAGCTGCAGCAGGATCTTCATCTCCTCGCGCAGCGGCAACGGTGAGACCACTTCGGCGTCGGGGCCGTACTTGAGCACGTCCATCAGCAGCTCCTTGGAGTTGGAGTAGGGCAGCTTCAGCTCGTAGCGGCCGTCGGGCAGCCAGGTGCCCTGCTGCTGCGAATGCCAGTGCTCGTCGGAGACCCAGCGCGCGGCGTGCGCGGAAAAACGGATGGTGGCCCAGGCCTTGGGCTTGCCGGCGAAGATGCCGTAGCTGGAGGCGAGCAGTTCGTTGAGCTCGCTGTCCGTGACATCGCGCGCGGGCGCGTCCTGCGCCTGCGCCTCGGCGATGCGGTCCACCGCGAAGCTGCGCAGCGCTTCGCGGTCGTGGTCCCACACGTCGAGATACCAGTTGTCGCGGTAGTGGGTCAGCCGCTGCGGCGAGACCAGCCGGCGGCTGTCGGCATTGGTGGTGCGCGCGCGGTAACGGAAGCGCAGCTGGCGCCGTTCGAGCACCGCGCCGGCCACCACGCGGAACACCTGCTGGTCGAGCTTGCGCTCGCCCCACGGAATCACCCGGATGCGTTCGATCGGCAGCGCCTTGCCGCTGCCCTGGTGCGACAGCAGACCCTCGATGCGCGCCTTGAACGGCGCCAGCGTGCCGGCCAGCACGCCGGGGCCGGAGCGGCTGATCAGCTCGTTGAGCGCCAGCAGCGAAGCCAGTTCGTCGGAGGTGAGCCACAGGCCCGGCAACTCGAACTTCTCGCCTTCGCCAGCCTCGTAACGGAACGCCGCCTGGTCGGTGCCGGCGCTCTCGATCGGCGCGCCCAGCGCATCGCGCAGGAAGGCGATGTCGCGGTACAGAGTGGCGCGCGAGCATTCCAGCTCGCCCATCAGGCGCGACAGCGGCACCGGGTAGTGCGCCGCTTTCAGCAGGCGATGCAGGGTCAGTATCCGTTCGTAGCGATCCATTCGGGGCGTCTCGGGCGGGGCGCGTCCTAGCATGGTGGCGCGCCCTCGCGCCTGCAAGCCGTGCCGGCGCGGATGGCATTCACTGCGAGTTCAAGCCGGCAAGTTAAGGTACGCTGTTACCAATCTTTAACAAATGGATATCGGCATGAACAAGACCCTGATCGGCGGCCTCCTGCTGGCCGGTTTCGCCAGCTTCGCCGCCCACGCCCAGGACGCGGACAACCGCGGCGGCTGGAGCGGTTCGGGCGAATTCGGCTTTGCCTCCTCCACCGGCAACTCCCGCTCGGAGAACATCAATGCCAAGCTCGGTTTGAGCCAGGAAAACGACCAGTGGAAGAACAACTTCTTCGTCGATGCCCTGCGTTCCAAGAGCGAGCAGAAGATCGTCGACGCCGACGGCAACACCATCGAGCAGTTCAACACCACCGCCAACCGCTACGACGCCGGCGCCTCGGTCGGCCTCAAGCTCGACACGCGCAGCTACATCGTGGGCGCGGCCCGCTACGAGCATGACGACTTCGGCGCCAACCTGTGGCAGGGCACGGTCTCGCTGGGCTACGGCTACATCGCGCTGAAGGACGAGCGCAACGAGCTCTCCTTCGAAATCGGCCCCGGCTACAAGCGCTACCGCCCGGCCGACACCGTGGTGATGATCGACGACGTGCCGGTCGCGCAGCGCCAGCCCACCGAGGGCGAGCTGGTGGCCCGCGGCCTGGTCAACTACAAGTTCAAGCTGAGCGCCAACACCGCCTTCGAGGACACGTTCCTCACCGAAGCGGGTTCCAAGAACACCTACATGCAGAACGACGCCGGCCTGGCCGTCAGCATGACCAAGAAGCTGGCGCTGAAGGTCGGTTTCCAGATCCGCCACAACAGCGACGTGCAGCCGGGCGTGAAGCAGACCGACACGCTGACCACGACGAACCTTGTCTACAGCTTCTGAGAGCGGGGAATAGAGAATAGGGAATGGGGAATCGGATGGAGCGCTTTGCTCGTGACCCTCTCCCATCGGCGGCAGCGTAGGGCGGGCACTGCCCGCCGCTTCCTTGCCGCACGCACTTCGCAGGGGCGCACCTGTGCGCGATGCTTTCCGTCACGTGACGAAGGGCACCGCGTACAGGCGCTCCTGCAGCGAAGCGTGACGGCGTTTGCTCATGCCCCCAGCAGCTTTGTGGCGTACGGCGGCGGGCAGTGCCCGCCCTATGCCAGCAGGCTGCCGGCGCCTTGCGCCAGCAACGCTTGCGCCACCTGTCGACCCAACGCTTCGGCCTGCTCGGCCGGCGCGCTTGCTTCGGCGTGCAGCAGCCGGCCGCTGGCGGCGTCGCCGACCAGGCCGCGCAGGTGCAGGCCGTGTTCGCCCAGCATGCACCAGGCGCCGACCGGCACCGTGCAGCTGCCGCCCAGCGCCTGGTTCATCGCGCGCTCGGCGCTCACCGTGAGCCGCGTGTCGGCGTCGTCCAGCGCGGCGAGCAGGTCCAGCACGGCCGGCTGCGCTTCGCGCGCCTCGATTGCGATGGCGGCCTGGCCGGGCGCGGGCAACCAGTCCGGCGCGGCCAGCCGCGACACGATGCGCGCGGCCAGGCCCAGGCGTTCCAGGCCGGCGCAGGCCAGCACGATCGCGTCGTAGTCGCCGGCATCCAGCTTGGCCAGCCGGGTGCCGACATTGCCGCGCAGGTCGCGCAGATCCAGGTCCGGCCGCAGCGCGCGCAGCTGCGCCTGCCGGCGCAGCGAGGAGGTGCCCACCCGCGCGCCGTGGGGGAGCGCGGCCAGGTTCGCATGGTGGTTGCTGACGAAGGCGTCGGCGGCATCGGCGCGCGGCAGGATCGCCGGCAGGGTGAAGCCGCTCTCCAGCTGCGCCGGCACGTCCTTCAGCGAATGCACCGCCAGCTCGGCGCGGCCTTCCAGCATGGCCACTTCCAGCTCCTTGAGGAACAGCCCCTTGCCGCCGATCGTGGCCAGCGGCTGGTCGAGGATCTCGTCGCCGCGGGTGGACAGCGGCACCAGTTCCACGACCAGGCCGGGGTGCGCCGCGCGCAGCAACGCGGCGACGTGCTCGGCCTGCCACAGCGCCAGCGCGCTCTTGCGGGTGGCGATGCGCAAGGTGGAAAGGCTCATGGGAACTCCGCAAGAATCGGCAAGGTCTCAATTGTCGCGTAGTCGGCCACCACGGTGCAGCGTGGCGAATCGGCGCGGTGGCTGTCGCGACGGGCGCGGGCCGGCTACGATGACGTAAATTCCTGCGGAGTTCATCATGCAAAGCGGCAACCCGGCACTCAACAAGAACACCTTCCTCGACGCCGCCAGCGGTGCGGTGGTGGCGCATGGCGACGAGGTGATGACCCTCAACGGCACGGTCAACAAGACCGGCCTGCTGCTGCTCCTGGCCATCGTCGGCGCGGCCTTCAGCTGGGGCCAGTTCAACGGCGCGGAAAGCCTGCCGACGATGGGCCCGCTGATGATCGGCGGCGCCATCGGCGGCCTGATCCTGGCCCTGGTCACCGTGTTCAAGAAGACCTGGGCGCCGGTCACCGCGCCGTTGTATGCGCTGGTGGAAGGCGTCTTCATCGGCGCGCTGTCGGCGATCTTCGAGATGCGCTATCCCGGCATCGTGATGCAGGCGGTGGGGCTCACCTTCGGCGTGATGGCGGCGATGCTGCTGGCCTACCGCAGCGGGCTGATCCGCGCCACCGAGAAGTTCAAGCTCGGCATCGTGGCGGCCACCGGCGGCATCATGCTGCTGTACCTGGCCAACTTCGTGATGGGCTTCTTCGGCCATTCGATGGGCTTCATCAACGGCTCCAGCGGCCTGGGCATCGCCTTCAGCGGCGTGGTGGTGGTGATCGCCGCGCTCAACCTGATCCTCGACTTCGACATGATCGAACAGGGCGTGCACGCCCGCGCACCGAAATACATGGAGTGGTACGGCGCCTTCGCCCTGGTGGTGACCCTGGTATGGCTGTACCTGGAACTGCTGCGCTTGCTGTCGAAGCTGCAGTCGCGCAACTGAGATCGCGGCGGGTGCGAAGAAAGCCGGCGGACCATGTCCGCCGGCTTTTTCTGTGGACCCGGGAAGGAAGCGGCGGGCAGTGCCCGCCCTACACATGCCGACGTATCGTCGCGTAGGGCGGGCACTGCCCGCCGGCTCTTGCTCTACCAGCGTGAGCTTCCTCGTCTAGGCCACCACCGGATTCGCGTCGTCCCTCGGCTGGCCGCGATGGTGGTCCGCCGCCAGCAGCATGTAGAACGCGGGCACCACGAACAGGGTGAACACGGTGCCGATGGCCAGGCCGGTGGAGATCACCAGGCCCATGTTGAAGCGGCCCGCGGCGCCGGCGCCGGCGGCGATCACCAGCGGCATCACGCCGAGCACCATCGCCGCGGTGGTCATCAGGATCGGCCGCAGGCGCACCGCCGCGGCGTGCTCGATCGCCTCGCGCTTGGACATGCCGGCGCGTTGCGAGTCGTTGGCGAACTGCACGATCAGGATGCCGTGCTTGCTGATCAGGCCCATCAGGGTGACCAGGCCCACCTCGGTGTAGATGTTGAGGCTGGTGAACAGGTTGACGAAGATCAGCGCCCCGAACAGCGCCAGCGGCACCGAGACCAGGATCACCACCGGGTCGCGCAAGCTGTTGAACTGCGCCGCCAGCGCCAGGAACACGATGATGACGGCGAACAGCAAGGTGCCGCCGAAGCCGCCGGATTCCTGCATGAACTGGCGCGACTGGCCGGCGTAGTCCACGTTGTAGCCGCTCGGCGCCACCTCGTGCACCAGGTCGCGCAGGTAGGTCAGCGCGTCGCCCTGCGACATGCCCGAGACGCCCGAGATGGTGGCCGAGTTGAGCTGCTGGAAGCGGTTCAGCGACTGCGGCACCACCTCGTGGGTGACCTTGGCCACGGTGCCGGCCTGGATCACCGAGCCGTCCGGCACGCGCAGGTAGTAGTCCAGCACCTGCTCCGGATTGAGGCGGTCGGCCTGCAGCACCTGCGGGATCACCCGGTAGGACCGCCCGGCGATGGAGAAGTAGTTGACGTAGCCGCCGCCCAGCGCCGAACCCAGCGCGGTGCCCACGTCGGCCTGGGTCAGGCCCAGCGCGGCGATCATGTCGCGATCGAGGTTCACCGTGGCTTGCGGCTTGTCCACCTTGAGGTCGGAGTCGATGAAGTAGAACTTGCCGCTGGCCTGGGCCTTGTCCAGCACCGCGCTGGCCACCTCGTTGAGGTTGGCGAACGGCTCGGTGGTGGTGATCACCACCTGGATCGGCAGGCCCTGCGCGCCGGGCAGGGGCGGGAACTGGAACGCGGCCACGCGTCCGCCGGCGATGCCGTTCCACTTTTCCTGCAGTACCTGCTGCAGTTCGTGCGCGCTGCGGTCGCGCTGGTCCCACGGCTTGAACAGCACGCCGCCGATGCCCTGGTTCACCGTCGGCACGCCGGTCAGCTGGAACATCTGCTCGTACTCGGGCAGCTCCCTGGCCAGCTCGAACATCTGCGTGGCGTACACGTTCATCTGCTCGGCCGTGGCGTTCGGCGCGCCGACGATCTGGCCCACCACGATGCCCTGGTCCTCCTCCGGCGCCAGTTCCGATTGCGCGGTGAGGCCCAGCGCGAAGGTGGCGAGCAGCAGCAGGCCGGCCATCACGATCACCACCACCCAGGTCGACAGCACGTTGTGCAGCACGCGCTGGTAGCCGTGGTGCACGCGGTCGAACTGGCGGTCGATGAACTGCACGAAGCGGCCGCCTTCCTGCCCGCTCCTGAAGAAGCGCGAGGTCAGCATCGGCGACAGCGTCAGCGCCACGATCGCCGACACCGTCACCGCGCCGGCCAGGGTGAACGCGAACTCGCTGAACAGCGCGCCGGTGAGGCCCTTCTGGAAGCCGATCGGCACGTACACCGCGATCAGCACCACGGTCATCGCCAGGATCGGCCCGCCCAGCTCGCGCGCGGCCAGCAGCGCGGCCTGCAGCGGCGTCTTGCCTTCCTCCTTCATGTGGCGGTCGACGTTCTCCACCACGATGATGGCGTCGTCCACCACCAGGCCGATCGCCAGCACCAGCGCCAGCAGGGTCAGCAGGTTGATCGAGTAGCCCAGCACCAGCATCACGAAGAACGCGCCGATCAGCGCCAGCGGCATCGCGACCACCGGGATGATCACCGCGCGCAGGCTGCCCAGGAACAGGAAGATCACCAGGGTGACGATCACCAGCGCCTCGACCAGGGTCTTGATCACCTCGTTGATCGAGCTGTTCACGAAGTCGGTGCCGTCGTAGACGATCTTGCCGGTGAGTCCGTTCGGCAGCTGGTGCACGATCTCCGGGAACGCGTCGCGCACGCGCTGCGCCACGTCCAGCACGTTGGCGTCCGGCGCCACCTTGACGCCGATGAACACCGAGCGCTTGCCGCTGAAGGCGACGTTGAAATCGTAGTTCTCCGAGCCCAGCGACACCGTGGCCACGTCCTGCAGGCGCACGATCGCCCCGCCGGACTGGCGCACCACCAGCTGCCTGAACTCGTCGACCGTGTGCAGGCTGCTGTCGGCGGTCAGGTCCACCGTCACCGCCTGGCCCTTGCTGGAACCGACCGCGGCAAGATAGTTGTTGGCCGCCAGCGCGGCGTTGACGTCGCTGGCGGTGACCCCGTGCGCGGCCATCTTCGCCGGGTCGAGCCACGCGCGCAGGGCGAACTGGCGCGCGCCGAGCAGTTCGGCGGTCTGCACGCCGTCGATGGCGTCGAGCTTGGGCTTGACCACGCGGGCCAGGTAGTCGGTGATGTTGTTGGTCGGCAGCACGTCGCTGTAGAAGCCGATGTACATCGCATCGACCGTCTCGCCGGTCTGCACGTTCAGCACCGGCTGCTGCGCCTGCGGCGGCAGCTGGTTCTTCACCGAGTTGACCTGGGTGGTGATCTCGGTGAGCGCGCGGTTGGCGTCGTAGTTCAGGCGCAGCGTGGCGGTGATGGTGGATACGCCCGACACGCTGCTGGAGGACAGGTAGTCGATGCCCTGCGCCTGCGAGATCGCCTGCTCCAGCGGCTGCGTGATGAAGCCGGCCATCGTCGCCGCGTCGGCGCCGTAGTAGGCGGTGGTGACGGTGACCGTGGCGTTCTGCGTCTGCGGATACTGGCGCACGCTGAGGCTGCTGACCGCACGCAGGCCCAGCACCAGGATCAGCAGGCTGACGACGATCGCCAGCACCGGCTTGTTGATGAACGAGTCGGTGAATTTCATCGTGGCGGCTCAGTGTTCCTGCGGCGTGGGATGCGCGCTGTCGGCCGGTTGCACCCGGTTGTCGACCTTGATCGGCGCGTCGTTCTTCAGCTTCACCTGGCCGCTGGTCACCACCTCGGTGCCGGCGGTGATGCCCTTGAGGATCGCCACCTGGTCGCCGCGCGTCTCGCCCACGGTCACGAAGGTCTGCTGCACCGTGGCCGGCAGCGGGTGGCCCTGCGCGTCCTTGCCCTTGGACGGGTGCACCACGTAGACGGTGTCGCCGTAGGGGTTGTAGACGATCGCCGCCTGCGGCAGGGTCAGCCGGTTCTGGCGCCCGCCGAGATCGACCGTGAGCTTGGCGAACATGCCCGGGCTCAGCGCCTTGTCGGGGTTCGGCACGCTGGCCTCGACCCGCACGTTGCGCGTATCGGGGTCGACCTTGGGGCTGATCGCGGTGAGCCTGCCATCGAACTGGCGCCCCTCGTACGCATCCAGGCGCAGGTGCAGCGCCTGGCCCGCCTGCAGCCGCCCCAGCTCGCTCTGCGGCACGTTGAAGTCGACCAGCAGCGGGTCCAGCTGCTGCAGCGTCACCAGCGTGGTGCCGGCGCTCACGTAGTCGCCCGGGCTGATCGTGATGATGCCGGCGCGGCCGGCGAACGGCGCGCGCAACTGTTTCTTCGCCACGATCGCCTGCTGCTGCGCCACCGCGGCCTGGTTGGCCTTGAGCTCGGCCGCGGCGCGGTCGTACTCGGCCTGGCTGATGGCCTGCGCCGCCAGCTGCTGGCGCGCGCGCTCGAAGGTGAGCTGCGACAGTTTCGCCGTCGCCTGCAGCTGCTCCAGCTTCGCCGTCTCGTCGCCGTCGCGCAGCTGCAGCAGCAGCTGGCCCTGCTTCACGTCCTGGCCGGATTTCAGCGGCACTGCCGTGACCAGGCCGGAGGCGTCCATCGCCAGCTCCGCGCCCTGCGCCGCGCGCAGCGTGCCGACCGCGTCCAGCGCGGGCTGCCATGGCTGTTCGCGGGCGATGGTGGTGCTGACCGTGGCCGGTGCGGGCTGCGGCATCGAGTGGATCATGCGCATCACCAGCAGCACCTTGATGCCGGCGATCACGGCGATCAGCAGCAGCACGCCGCCGATCATCCAGAGCATGCGTTTGGTGGTGCTGGGCTTGTTGTCGGCGCGCGTGGGCATGCGCGGGCTCCTGTGGGTGGGCATGGATGGGTGCGATCTCCGTGATCGCCCGGATCGGCTATGGCTTCCGGACGGCTGTATCGGCGGTGGCGTCACCGTGCCAGCTGCCGCCGAGCGCGGCGTACAACGCGGCGGTGTCGGCCAGTCGTGCGGTGCGCGCCTGGATCAGCGCGATGCGCGCGTGCTGGTGGTCGCGTTGCGCCTGCAGCAGGTCGAGATAGCCGGTGGCGCCAGCCCGGTACTGCCGCTGCGCCAGCGCCAGCCGTTGCGCGGCGGCGTCCTCGGCGGCGAGCTGGGCGGCCAGGCCTTCGGCGTCGTATTGCAGCGCCTGCAGCGCATCGGCCACGTTCTGGAAGGCCACCAGCACGGTCTGCTGCCAGTCGGCCAGCGCCTGGTCCAGGCCGGCCTCCGCCGCGCGCTTGCGGTGGCGCAGCTCGCCGCCGTGGAACAGCGGCTGGGTCAGCCCCAGCCCCAGCGACCAGGCGCGGCTGCCGGCGGAGAACAGCTCGCCGACATGCGCCGTCTGCGAACCGGCGCTGCCCGAGAGCGTGATCTGCGGCAGCATCGCCGCGGTGGCCACGCCGACCCGGGCGGTGGCCGCGTGCAGCTGCGCCGAGGCGGCGCGGATGTCCGGCCGCTGCGCCACCAGCCGCGAGGGCAGGCTGACCGGGATGTCGCGCGGCAGCGTGATTGCGTCCAGCGGCAGCGGCGACAGTCCCAGCTGCGCCGGCGTGCTGCCGAGGTAGGTGGCCAGCTGGTTGCGGGTGGCGGCCAGCTGCGCGCGCAGCGGTGGCAGGGTGGTCTCGGTGGCGGCCAGCTGGCTGCGCACGGCCAGCGTGTCGGCCAGCGAGGTGGCGCCGATCTGCTGCTGGCGTTCGGCGATCCGCAGGCTGTCGCGCAAGGTGTCGGCGATCGCCTCGGTGGCGCGCACCTGCTCGCCCAGCGACGCCTCCTGCAGCGACGCGGTGACCACGTTGGCGGCGAGGGTCAGCCAGGTGGCGTCGGCTTGCGCCTGCTGCACGTCGGCCAGCGCCGCCTGCGCCTCGATGCCGCGGCGGGTGCCGCCGAACAGGTCGATGCCGTAGCTGACGCTGACGCCGGCGTTGTACACGGTCAGCGGCGCGAAGGTGAAGGTGTCGCCGAACGCCGCGCCGGATTGCTTCTGGCGGGTGGCTCCGGCGTTCGCATCCACCGCGGGAAAGCGCACCGCCCCCGCGGCGCGGGCGTTCTCCTGCGCCTGGCGCAGCGCGGCCTGGGCCGAGGCCAGGCTCGGACTGTGGCGCAGCGCGGTCTCCACCCGGCGGTCGAGTTCGGCGTTGCCGAACATGGTCCACCACCGGGCGGGCACCGCGGCGTCGACGACGAAACGTTGCGCCGTGCCGGCCACGCTGGCGGTGCCGGCGGGTAGCGGCTGGGCGGTGTAGCGATCCACCGGCGGCGCATCCGGGCGGTGGTAGTCCGGGCCGACGGCGCAGCCGGCGAGCAGCAGCCCCAGCAACGATGGCAACACGCGCAGGCGCAGGGTCGGCGAGAAGCGGAGCAGGTCGCGGGGCACGGGGAAGCCTGGGCAGGGGGAGCCGGCCCGGAACATTAGCAGACTGCGAAGTTCAGATATATAGGCGAGAGGTCATCGTGGCGATGCCGCAGTCAGAGCATGCCGACGCGGCCATCCTGCGAGGAAAAGCGCATCGGCAACTCGCCGCTGAGGCCGTCCGGATGTCCTGGCGGCACCGCGAAACGCCAGCCCCGCACGCTGCGCAAAGCGTGCGCGTCGAGGATCGGATCGCCGCTGGAGGCAAGCACGCTGGCATGCGCCACGCGGCCTTCGCCGTCCAACCGCAGGTGCACCGTCAAACGGCCGTCCAGATGGCCGCGCACCTCATCCCAGCGCTCGTCGGCGGCCGGCGTGGACAACGGCTGCAGGATCGTCGGCGCGGCCGCCGCGGCCAGCGCGGTGTCCGCGCCGGCATCCGCCACCACGGCGCGCCGGACCACCGGCACCAGCGCATGGCTCCGGTGTCGCGATGCGCGGGTCGGGGCGGCGTCGCGCGTTTGCGCGGCGAGGCCGCGCGGCGCATCGGGCCAGCGGCTGGTCAGCGTGCTGAGCCAGCCGGTGCCGGCGATGCCGATGGCCAGGGCCAGGACGCTGAGGCCGGTGGTGGTGCGCAGACGCAACATGACTTTGTCTACGGCCGCTCGAGGATGGCAGTGACGCCCATGCCGCCGGCGGTGCAGATCGAGATCAGGCCGCGGCCCGAACCCTTCTGCTCCAGCAGCTTGGCCAGCGTGGCCACGATGCGCGCGCCGGTGGCGGCGAACGGATGGCCCACGGCGAGGCTGGAGCCGTGCACGTTGAGTTTGGCCGGGTCGATCGTGCCCAGCGGCGCTTCCAGGCCGAGCCGGTTCTTGCAGTAATCGGCCGACTCCCACGCGCGCAGCGTGCACAGCACCTGCGCGGCGAAGGCCTCGTGGATCTCGTAGAAATCGAAATCCTGCAGGCTCAGCCCGTGGCGAGCCAACATGCGCGGCACCGCGATGGTCGGCGCCATCAGCAGGCCTTCGCCGTGCACGTAATCCACCGCGGCGACCTCGGCGTCGCGCAGCCAGGCCTGGATTTTCAGCCCGCGCTGCGCTGCCCACGCCTCGCTGCCCAGCAGCACCGCGGCGGCGCCGTCGGACAGCCCGGTGGAATTGCCCGCGGTGAGCGTGCCGTGGCCGGAGCGCTTGTCGAACGCCGGCTTGAGCGCGGCGAGTTTCTCCAGCGTGGTGTCCGGGCGCAGGAAGCCGTCGCGCTTGAGCCCGCGGAACGGCACCAGCAGGTCGTCGAAGAAACCGGCCTCGTAGGCGGCGGCCAGCTTGTGGTGGCTGTCCAGCGCCAGCCGGTCCTGCGCCTCGCGGCTGATGTGCCACTGCCGGGCCATCTGCTCGCAGTGGTCGCCCATCGACTTGCCGGTGCGCGGCTCGGCCACGCCGGGGAACGAGGGCTTGAGTTCGCGCAGCGAGAAGCCGCGCGTGGCGGCCTTGAGCTTGTCCAGCGGCGTCCTGGCCCGGTTCATCGCCAGCAGGCGTCGGCGCAGGCGGCGGCCGTAGACGATCGGCACGTCGCTGGTGGTGTCCGAGCCGGCGGCGATGCCGGCCTCGATCTGCCCGCAGGCGATCTTGTTGGCGATGATGATGGTGTTGTCCAGCGAGGTGCCGCAGGCGCGCGCGGTGGTGATGCCCGGCGTGGTCGGCGCCAGCCCGGAGCTGAGCACCGCCTCGCGCGCCAGGTTCCAGTCGGCGCTGTGCCTGATCACCGCGCCGGCGGCCACCTCGCCCAGCTCCACGCCGTGCAGACCGAAGCGCTCGACCAGGGCGCCGAGCACTTTCACCGACATGCCGAAGTTGCCCACGTCGGCGTAGGCGGTGTTGTTGCGACAGAACGGAATGCGTACGCCGCCGATCACGCCGACGCGCCTGTGCGTGTTTTCCATGCCCTGAACGATCCATCACACGAATGGCTTCAAGGCTAACCCGCCATGCCGCCGGACGAAAGCCCGGAAGGCCGCCGGCGTGGCGGTCTGTTCAGCACCATGCGGCTGGTCGCGCGCGGCGCGGCGGTAGAATGCACGTTTTCCCGCTGCGGAACGGATCGATCGTGGAAGCGCAAAACCTGCTCGCCCTGCCGGCGCTGCTGGCCCTCGAACCGGTGGCCGGGCAGCCGGCGGCGCCGACCACGCTGACGCGCGACGAGGCCGCCGAACTGGCCCGGCACGTGGCCACCGACCTGCTCGGCCTGGTGCCGCAGGTCGCCTCCGCCCGGCTGGCGCTGGCCGGCGCGCTGTTCGACCAGGTCGAACTGCTGCGCCCCGGCTTCCCGGTATGGGCGACGCTGGACGACCTGGCGCGCCGGCTGCCGCGCGGCACGCTGGAGCACGTGGTCGCCTTCGGCAGCCACGAGGGCACGATGCCCGCGCCCGTGCTGCAGCCCTCGTCGGCGTTCGCCGGCGGCCCGATGCGGCTGCTGCCGATCAGCCTGCTGGCCAGCCCCGAGGCCGCCGACGAGCTCTCCACCGAACTGGAGATCCAGCTGGTCGGCCGCGGCGAGGCGGGCGTGGCGACCGCCGACTGGCTGATGCGCACGCTCGGCATCCGCCTGGAACACGTGCGCTACCTCAGCCGCAACGACCTGCTTGCGCTGACCTGCGTGCAGTACGAGCACGCCAACCTGGCCCCGCTGTGGACCTTGCTGGAAACGGCCTTGCTCACCCCGGACCGGCCCGAGGCGACGATGAGCGCGCGCGGCCTGGCGCTGCGCTACGCCGACGGCACCGTGTGGGTGCAGTCGCCGGCGCAATGGCTGGCCGCGCAGGACGGCGACGCGGAGCGGCGCGCGCACGACTTTGCCGGCATCGTGTTCGAGCTGCGCCAGTACGCCGCATTGCTGGAAGCGCACCAGCTGCCGCTGCGGCTGCTGCCGGGTGCGCAGCCCAGCGTCGCCGCGGACGGCTATCTGCTGGAGCAGCTTGCCCCCGCGCCGGCCTCCGCGCCGCCGCCGCGGCTGTTCGCGCACGAGGCGCCGGGGCTGGGCGTGGT
>JBASAF010000040.1:0-4487 GCA_049650465.1 Rhodanobacter sp.
GCGATTTCCCCCGCCGCCGCGCGCCGTGCCCGCGCCGCTGCTGCTGCTGCCGTCGCCACGCCCGCCGTCGCGCCTGCCGCAGCCGCCGGCGAACGTCCCGTGGCCGCGCCGCTGATCGAGCGCGCCGCGCAGGACACCGCGCGCCTGCGCAACGAGCTGGGCAGCATGCGCGAGATGCTGGAAGTGCAGCTGTCCAGCCTCGCCTGGAACGACCTGGAGCGGCGCCAGCCGCTGCGTGCGCGCGTGCTGCGCGAGATGACGCGCATCGGCATCGAGGCCGACGTGGCGCGCAGCCTGGTCGACGAACTGCCCGAGCAGATCAATGCCGAGCAGGCGCGCTACCTTCCGCTGGGCATGCTCAGCCGCCGCGTGAAGGTGAGCGGCCGCGCGCTGGCCGACGATGCGCCGATGGTCACCGCCCTGGTCGGCCCCACCGGCGTGGGCAAGACCACCACCATCGCCAAGCTCGCCGCCCGCTCGGTGATGCGCCACGGCGCCGACCAGGTCGCCCTGGTCAGTACCGACCACTACCGCATCGGCGCGGCCGCGCAGCTGGAACACTACGGCCGCCTGCTTGGCGTGCGCGTGTACCCGGCCTACGACGGCGAGAGCCTGCGCAAGGTGCTGGAGCTGTTGCGTGACCGCCACACCGTGCTGATCGACACCGCCGGCGTGGCCAGCCACGACCCGCGGCTCAATCAGCAACTGGAAACCCTGGCCCAGGCCAACGAACTGCGCGCCACCGTGGTGCTGGCGGCGAACACGCATGCGCAGTCGCTCGACGACGCCGTGCGCGCCTACCTGCCGCTGCAGCCGCAGGCCTGCATCCTGACCAAGCTCGACGAGGCGCCCAACCTCGGCGGCGCGCTGTCGGTGCTGATCCGGCGCCGGCTGGCGCTGGACTACACCACCGACGGCCAGCGCGTGCCGGAGGACATCAGCGTGGCCGACGCGCGCGTGCTGGTGTGCCGCGCGGCGCAATCGCTCAAGACCGGCGTTCCCGACGACAGCCTGATGGCCGACCGCTTCGGCCTGGCGGTGGCGGGCGCATGAACGGAGTACCTGCAATGGATCAGGCCTTCGGGCTGCAGCAGACGCTGGGCACGGCCGCCGGCCCGGCGGACCCGCCGGCCGCGCTGGCGCCGGGTCACCAGGCCAGCACCCTGTTCGGCAGCGTCGCGACGGCGCGCGCGCCGTGCCGCACCATCGCGGTGGCCGGCGGCAAGGGCGGCGTGGGCAAGAGCACGGTCGCGGTGAACCTGGCGATGGCGCTGTCCATCGCCGGGCGCGAGGTGATGCTGCTGGATGCCGACATGGGCCTGGCCAACGTCGACGTGATGCTGGGGCTCACCCCCTCGCGCCACATCGGCCACCTGCTCGACGGCGAGTGCACGCTGGAGGAACTGCTGCTGCCCGCCGCGCGCGGCCTGCAGGTGGTGCCGGCCGGCTCCGGTGCGCGCCGGCTGGCGCAGCTGGACAACGGCGAGCACGCGGCGATCATCCGCGCCTTCGACCAGCTGGCCCGCCCGCCCGAATTCCTGGTGGTGGACACCGCCGCCGGCCTGTCCGACAACGTGACCATGTTTGCAGCCGCCGCCGCCGACGTGATCCTGGTGGTGTGCGACGAGCCCGCCTCGCTGACCGACGCCTATGGCCTGACCAAGGTGCTCAGCCGCGACTACGGCGTGCGCCGCGTGCGCATGGTGGCGAACATGGTGCGCAACGAGGGCGACGCGCGCGCGTTGCACCAGAAGCTGGCGCGGGTCAGCGACCGCTTCCTGGACGTGATGATCGATTTCAGTGGATGGGTGCCGCACGACGAGCGTCTGCGCCAGGCCATCCGCAGGCAGTGTGCCGTCGTCGACCTGTGGCCTTCGAGTCATTCGGCGCTGGCATTCAAGAAATTGGCGGACCTGGTCGATAAATGGGCGGAGACGGACCGCGCAGCGTTCGACCGGGTTGCCTTCTTTGGTGGCCGGACGGCTGATGGGGTGCCGAGATGAGTGTGGCTTCGGAGTATCTGCAGGTTTCCCGCGAAAGTGCCGACGAGCTGGTACGCCGGCATGCACCGCTGGTGCGGCGGATCGCCTATCACCTGATGGGGCGGTTGCCGGCGAGCGTGGACGTGGGCGACCTGATCCAGTCGGGAATGATCGGTTTGCTGGAAGCGTCGCGCAATTTCGCCCAGAACCGCGGGGCCAGTTTCGAAACGTATGCGGGCATCCGCATCCGTGGCGCGATGCTGGACGAACTACGCCGCACGGACTGGGCGCCGCGCTCGGTGCACCGCAAGACCCGCGAGGTGGCGGAGATGATCCGCCAGATCGAGGTCGAGACCGGCGCCGAGGCGGACGAGAAGGAAGTGATGCGGCGCCTCGGCATCAGCGCCGAGGAGTACCACCAGGTGCTGGCCGATGCCGCCTGCGTGCGGCTGCTCAGCCTCACCGGGTCGGACGACGGCGACGAGGGCGGCGTGATGGACGTGGCCGACGAGGGCAGCCTCGGGCCGTCGGAGAACATCGAGCGCGAGGGCATGCGCGAGGACCTGGCCGAGGCGATCGGCGGCCTGCCCGAGCGCGAGCAGCTGGTGATGTCGCTGTACTACGAGCAGGAGCTGAACCTGAAGGAGATCGGCGCGGTGCTCGGCGTGAGCGAGTCCCGCGTGTGCCAGATCCACGGGCAGGCGGTGCTCCGGCTGCGCGCCCGACTTTCCGGCTGGCGCGGCTGACGCGCCGGTCGACCAAACCCGGGCCGGCGGCGGCCCGACCCGCATGTGGAGAGAACGTTGGACAAGAACATGAAAATCCTGGTGGTGGACGATTTCTCCACCATGCGGCGCATCGTCAGGAACCTGCTGGTGGAGCTGGGTTTCAGCAATCCGCTGATCCAGGAGGCCGACGATGGCGAGAACGCGATCGCGATGCTGCGCGCCCAGCCGTTCGACCTGGTGGTGACCGACTGGAACATGCCCAACATGACCGGCATCGACCTGCTCAAGGCGATCCGCGCGGAGGCCTCGCTGAAGGGCCTGCCGGTGCTGATGGTCACCGCGGAGAACAACCGCGACCAGATCATCGCCGCCGCCCAGGCCGGCGTGAACGGCTACATCGTCAAGCCGTTCACCGCGGTCACGCTGAAGGAAAAACTCACCAAGATCTTCGAGCGCATCGCCGCTGGCGGGGTGACCGCATGAGCGCCGCGCCCGCCCTCGCGATGGACGAGAACCTGCCGACCGAACTGCGCGCGCTCCTGAACAGCCCCGGCGGCGCCGAGTTCGAACAGGCGCTGGACGCCATCGTGCGCCAGCGCGAGCAGCACATGTTCCGCGCGCTCGGCCAGCTCGCGCGCGACCTGCACGACGCCGTGCGCCGGCTGGGCAGCGACCTGGCGCAGGAAGGTTTCCCCGGCAACGTCGCCGACGCGCGCCAGTACCTGCGCGATGCGCTGGAGATGAGCGCCAACGCCGCGCACCGCACCATCGACTTCGCCGAACGCATGCGCCCGCAGGCCGAGTCGCTGACCATCAACGCCGCCGAGATGCTCAAGTGGACGCAGAGCAACGAGCCGGCGTCGGTGCTGGCGCGCGAGTCGGTGATGTTCGCCGACAGCTGCCGCGAAGGCCTCGCCGAGCTGGTGGTGGCGCAGTCGTGGCAGGACCTCACCGGCCAGCGCATCAAGAAAGTCGACGACTTCATCGGCTCGGTCGAGTCGACCCTGCTGGAACTGGTGCGCCTCACCGGCGCGCTGGCGGGCAGCGACGTGCCGGTCAGCTCGGCCAAGGTCTCCAGCCAGGAAGAGGCCGACCGCCTGCTCAGCGAGTTCGGGTTCTGAGATGGACGCCGAGTTCGACCTCGAACTGCGCCAGGATTTCCTGGTCGAGGCCGGCGAGCTGCTGCAGCGGCTCGGCGAGCAGCTGGTCGCGCTGGAAACCTCGCCGCGCGATAGCGAGCTGCTCAACGCCGTGTTCCGCGCCTTCCACACGGTCAAGGGCGGCGCCGGCTTCCTCGCGCTGGAACCGATGGTGCTGCTGTGCCACCACGCCGAGGACCTGCTCAACGAGGCCCGCAACGGCAAGGTCGCGCTGGACGCGGCGCACATGGACGGCCTGCTGCAGGCGCTGGACCTGCTCAACGACATGATGGCCGCGGTGGGCGAGGGCAGCGCGATGGCGATGCCGCCGCCGGACCTGTTGCAGGCGCTGACGCCGCGCGATGCAAAGCCCGCGCCGGTGGCCGCGCCTGCGCCCGCGGCTGCCGCCGAGGCCGGCGCCATCGACGACAACGAATTCGAGGCATTGCTGGACACCTTGTACGGCACCGCCGCCCCCGGCACCGTGGCGCCGGCGCCGCTCCCCACCGCGCCGCCGGCCGGCATCGACGACGACGAGTTCGAGGCCCTGCTAGACAGCCTGCACGGCAAGCCGGGCCAGCCTGCCGCGCCCGCACCCGCGCCGGCTCCCGCGGCAGCGCCGGCGAGCGCCACGCCGC
>JBASAF010000041.1:0-5537 GCA_049650465.1 Rhodanobacter sp.
CTGCTGCAACGCTCGCTGCAGGCGCAGCCGCGCCTGCCGCTGCCGTTGCCCGCGCTGCCCGGCGGCGGCGACGACGTGGGCCAGCTGCTGCGCCGCCTGCACGGCGACGTCAAGGCCGCGCTGGCGCGCATCGAGGTGGCGCAACTCGACGCCAGCGCCCACCCCGCCTCGGCCTGGGTGGTCGAAGTCCCGCTGCTGGGCAAGGACGGCCACGACGTGCTGCAGATCAAGCTGGAGTTCGGCACCGACGGCGCCGAGGGCGGCAAGGGCTGGACGCTGGGCTTCGCGCTGGATCTGCCCCCGCTGGGTCCGGTACAGGGCGAGCTGCAATTGAACGAACCGCGGCTGTCGGTACGCCTGTGGGCCGAACGCATCGAGACCGCGCAGAAACTGGAGCGCCAGTTCACCCCGCTGCGCCAGCGCCTGGCCGCCTGCGGCGTGCTGCTCGACCAGCTGAGCTGCCAGGTCGGCATGCCGAACCCGCCCGGCAGCGGCGCCCTGTTGCTGAAGGCCACCGCATGAACGAGCAGACGCCACCGAAGCGGGTCAGCCTGCGCCTGGCCAGCGGCGGCGAAGAAACCACGCCGATGCCGGCACAGTCGCTGGAACTGCTGCTGGCCCGCGCCCGCGAGATGGGCGTGCCGCTGCACCACGACGCGCAGATCGCCGCCCTGCTGGCCACCTTGCGCCTGCGCGACGACATCCCGGTGCAGCTCTACGCGGCCGCCGCCTCGGTGCTGGCCACGATCTACGACGCGGCGGAGGAGTAGGCGCAAGGCGAGCGAAGGCGGCGCGCTATCGCACAACCAACTCCATATGCCGGCCCAGCGCCTTCAGTGCCACCGCCACGGTGTCGATCTTGGTGGCGTGCGCCAGATTCACGAGGCGGTTCACCGACTGCGGGCTGGTATGCAGGCGCCGCGCCAACTCCGCTGCAGTCACGCGCTGTTCCAGCATTGTGTTGAGCAACAGCACTTTCGCCGCGATGCTTGGCGGCAGCTCGACACCCACTTGGCCGCGCTTGACGCGGCTGGGCATCGGCACGGCGCGACCATCCTCGACATAGAAATCCATGGCCGTGCGCAACGCGTCGGTCGCCATGTCCAACGCTTCATCACGCGTGCGGCCCTGGGTAAGTGCCTCGGGAATGTCGGGAAACCGGACGAGGTAACCGCTGCCATCGGGAGTGAGCGTGGCGGGATAGATCAGCATGGGTCGCCTCCGGAACATCAATGGATCGAACTGGCCAGTCCGAGTTGTTTCAGTATCGCCTTCCTCAGGCCGTCTCCAAGCTCCTGGCCTCCGTGCCGCAGCAACGTGGATTGCCGGCCCTAGTAGTACAGCTTGGTGTGCCGCTTGCCTTCCTCGAAGTGCACGCCTTGCGCTGCGAGCCGTCGCTTGAACTCACTGACTTTCACGGCGGATCCTTGCCGGTCTGATGACGACAATATAAACACTTTAGTTTATATTCTCAAGACGCCCGTACGGCTCCGCGTGCGGGCTGCCGCCTCGGTGCCGGCCACGATCTACGACACGCGGAGGAATAGACGTGCGGCGTCGGCTGGCTCACCGCCTGGCCCCACTCGTCACGAAGCGCACCAGCCGCAGGAGCCCGCTCGCAGGCGATGCTCTTGCTCTTGCTCTTTCTCTTGCGATTCCCAATTCCCGATTCCCGATTCCCGCCGCAAGAGCATCGCCCGCGAGCGGACACCTACCGATGGGGGAACGTCGTGAGGGTCAGGAACCGGCCGGGTGCATCTGCAAGACCAGCCGCGCCTCGTCGCGCGAGAGGCCGCAGCGGCTTACCAGCTGGTCGAGGTCGGCGCCTTCGCGGGCCAGTTGCTGGGCCAGTTCGTAGGACTGGCGCGTGGGCGGCGGTTGCTGCTCGGCGTGGCGGATCTGCCGCTCGACGCGGCCGAGCGCGGCGACCAGCATCGAGGTCGGCACGTCGGTGACGCCGTGGGCGGTGTCGTGCACGACCTGCTCGATGCGCCGCTGCAGCTGCAGCGAGTGCTGCCACAGCCGGTACAGCACGGCGCACTGGACCAGCGCCAGCACCAGCAGCACCCCCATCCCGATCTCAAGCCACATGGCCCGCTTCTCCACCCAGTCGACACAACCGGCATACATCAAGCAGGGCCACGAATCCGCCCTGCCACGACAGTATGCCGGTGACCGGATCGTCGCGGCGACTGGCGCGGCCCGGCGGCGGGGGTTCGATCTCGATGCCGTCGCTGTGCAGCAGTTCGCCGACCGCGCCCACGCGCAGGCCGACCAGGTGTTCGGCATGGGCCAGCATCACGATGCGCACGCTGGCCGGATCGAGCGGCGCATCGGCGACGCCCATGCGGCGCTGGCCGTCGAGCACCGGCACGATGCGCCCGCGCAGGTGGCGCACGCCGAGCACGTCGGCGGCGGCGCCGGGCACCGGGGTGATGTCGCCATCGCGGATCACTTCGTTGACCGCTTCCAGCGGGGCGGCATAGGTCTGCGTGCCGATACGGAACGAGAGCCAGTGCCCGGCGGCAGCGGCGGGTGCGCAGGCAGGGGAGTTCATGACCACGCTCCGGCAGGATGGAAAAGAGGCGCCGCGTTCACCGGTCCGGACTCAGGTTGCGTGCGGCCGGCGGCGCCGCGTCGGCGGGCGCGGGCGGTGCGGCGGGATGCGCGGCAATGATCGCGGGCGCCACCGGCAGGCGGCCGGCTTCGGCGGCCGGCGCGGGCGTCGGGGCTGGTGCGGACGTTGGCGTCGCGGCGGTGGAAGCCTCGGTGGTCGTCGCCGGGCCGGCGAGGTCGCGCCACTGCTGCGCGTCGCGCTGCTGGCGCGGGCCGCCCGCGCGCTCGTTCATCACCACCACCAGCACGCGGCGGTTCTGGTTGCGGCCTTCGGCGGTGTCGTTGGAGGCCAGCGGGCGCACCTCGCCCCAGCCGATGATGCCCAGCCGGTCGGGCGCCACGCCGGTCATCGCGAACAGGCGCGCCACGCTGGCCGCGCGCGCGGCGGAAAGCTCCCAGTTGGACGGGTACTGCAGCGTGCTGATCGGCACGTTGTCGGTGAAGCCCTCCACACGCAATGCGTTGGGGAAGCGCGCCAGGATGCCGGCCAGGTTCTCCAGCACCGCGTTGGCCGAGGCGGAAAGCTGCGCCACGCCGCTGGGGAACAGGATGTCGGTGCGGATCTCGATCTCCAGCCAGTCCGGCGTGTGCCGCACCACCACCAGCTTGCGGTCGATCAACGGCTGCAGCGCCTTGCGCACCTGGTTCTCGATGTCCTGCATGTCCTGCTGGCCGCCGCGACCCGGCGCCGGCGGGCGATGCAGGGGAATCGGCAGCGTCACCGGGTTGCTCATGTTCGTGGTGTGCCGGATCGGCACGGCCGCGGCCGGCTGGCGCTGCCCGGCCGACGCCGGCGGCGGCGCGATGACCTGGCTGTTGCCGTTGAACGCCTGCAGCAACGACTCGGACATCACGCGGAACTTGCCCTCGTTGACCACCGACACCGCGTACATCACCACGAAGAAGGCCAGCAGCAGGGTCATCAGATCGGCATAGGGGATCGCCCACGCCTCGTGGTTCTGATGCTCCTCGTGGCGATGCCGTCTCACGCGACGTAACCCTGCAGGCGCGCCTCGATCTGGCGCGGGTTGTCGCCCTGGGCGATCGAGACCAGGCCCTCGACCAGGATCTCGCGCATCTGCGACTGCTTGCCCACCAGGCTCTTGAGCCTGGCGGCCATCGGCAGCATGAACAGGTTGGCCAGCGCCACGCCGTAGATGGTGGCCACGAAGGCCGCGGCGATGCCGTGGCCGAGCTTGCTCGGATCGGCCAGGTTCTGCATCACCGCCATCAGGCCCATCACCGCGCCGATGATGCCCAGCGTGGGCGAGTAGATGCCGGCGTTCTCGTAGACCTTGGCGCCGGCCAGGTCGATCGCCTCGCGCGTGTCCATGTCCACTTCCAGCACGCTGCGGATGGTGTCCGGCTCACCACCGTCGACCAGCAGCTGCAGGCCCTTGCTGACGAACGGGTCGCTCTCGGTTTCGATCTGCGGCTCCAGCCCGAGCAGGCCCTGCCGTCGCGAGATCTCGCTCCAGCCCACGATGCGGCTGATCAGGTCGCGCGGCTCGTGCTGCGGCGGCCGGTAGATCATCTTCATCATCTTCATCGCATGCTTCATCACCGCGCCCTGGTTCTGCACCAGCAGCGCGGCCAGCGTGCCGAAGAACACGATCACGAACGCGGCCGGGTTCCACAGCGCTTCCACCGTGGAGCCCTTGAGCACGGTGCCCATCACGATCACCACGAAACCCAGGATGGTGCCGATGGTGCTGATTCTGTCCATGGGGTCAGGCTTCCTTCTGCGGCGAGGCGGAACAGGTATCGGCGGCGGCGACCAGGCCGGCCAGGTCCAGCACCAGGGCCAGCCGGCCGTCGCCGGTGACGGTGGCGCCGGCGATGCCCGCGGCGTCGGCGAACAGCGGGCCGAGCGGCTTGACGATGACGTCCTCGCGCCCGCGCACCTCGTGCACCAGGCAGCCGAGGCGCTGGTGGCCGATGTGCAGCACCACCACGTGGCGGCCGGCATCGGCATCGGTGCCGACCCAGCGCGCGAGATCGGTGAGCGGCAGCGCGCGGCCTCGGTGGCCGGCGACGAGGCGGCCATCGAGTTCGCGGTCCTGCCCGTCGGCCAGCTCGAACACTTCCTGCACGTTGCCCAGCGGCAGCGCCAGCAGGCGGTCGGCCACGCGCACCATCAGCACGCGCAGCACGGCCAGGGTCAGCGGCACGGTCAGTTCCAGCTCGCTGCCGTGGCCCAGCCGCGACTGCACGCGCAGCGTGCCGCCGAGCTCGGCCACGCGGGTCTTGACCACGTCCATGCCGACGCCGCGGCCGGAGATGTCCGACACCGCCGCGGCGGTGCTGAAACCGGGGCGGAAGATCAGTTCGTAGCACTCGGCCTCGGAAAGCCGGGCGGCCTGCGCGTCGTCGATCACGCCCTTCTCCACCGCCTTGCGGCGCAGGACGTCCGGGTCCATGCCGCGGCCGTCGTCGCTGACCGCGATCACGATGCGCTCGCCGCGCTGGCTGGCGGAGAGCACGATGCGGCCCTTGCGCGGCTTGCCGTTGCGCTCGCGTTCGTCCGGCATTTCCACGCCGTGGTCGAGCGCGTTGCGGATCAGGTGCACCATCGGGTCGGCCAGCGCCTCGACCAGGCTGCGGTCGAGGTCGGTGTCCTCGCCTTCGAGCACCAGTTCGACCTCCTTGCCGAGCTGGCGCGCGAGGTCGCGCACGATGCGCGGAAAGCGCTGGAACAGGCGCCCCACCGGCTGCATGCGCATGCCCATCGCGGCGGCCTGCAGGGCATCGGTGACACGGTCCAGCTCGCCGGCGGCGGTGGCCAGCGACTCGTCGCCGAGGCGCGCGGCCAGGCTGAGCAGGCGGTTGCGCAGCAGCACCAGTTCGCCGGCGTGGTTGACCAGCAGGTCGAGCCGCGCGGTATCCACCCGCACCGAGTGGTCCGCGGCCGCGGCCGGACG
>JBASAF010000042.1:0-104756 GCA_049650465.1 Rhodanobacter sp.
AGCGGCGTGGTCCCACCTGATCCCATCCCGAACTCAGAAGTGAAACGCGCATGCGCCGATGGTAGTGTGGCTTTGCCATGCAAGAGTAGGTCACCGCCAGGGGCTTTATCCCAAAAACCTCCACCCGTCACGGTGGGGGTTTTTTTTTGGCTGGCTGTCGCTGCGGCGATCGCCCATCGCCGGCCGCAAGGCAAAACCGGGTGCTGCGCATGAGTCGGAACAGGGCCTCCTGCCTCAGTGGCGGCACCGGGACAAACAAGTCGTCGCAACGATACCCGGCAGGGGCCAGCATGGCGTCAAGCTGTTGCCGCTGTGCGCCTTCAATCGATACCGAGGAGATCACCAGTTTGATCGGGCCCGAGCCATGCTCCCTGGCAGCCTGGTTGAGCCAGTAGAGAATGCTTGCTGTCGCCAACAGGTCCTGTTTGCGCGGCTGTACCGCGTGGCCCAGAACGGCGCCGCTGTCGAGGAGGCGAGCCACCGGCGGCGGAAGGTCGGCCCCCATCGCGAACGGACCTGCCCCGGCCCGGTCGTCGAGGAGGCAGGGCAGCGGAAGGGGGATGTCCGTCACCGCGCTGAACGCCCGTGGATCGAGGCAACGGCGCTCCAGCCAGTTCGGAAGCGCCAGCATGGACCGAATCACTCTGGCCAGATACGGAGAGTTCGCGCAATGCAGGTCGATGTCCGGGTTGCCCATCCAGGCTCCCGCGCCATAGGCAAGCCCGTGATAAAGCAGCAGGTTGCGTCGTGCCCAGCGTCGGCTGGGAGTTCGCAGCAGGACGCCGGCATCGTCGTGGAGCGCGAAATCCGCAGGGACAGCGTCGGAGACCGAGGCGTATGCGCTCGCCAAGGCCAGGGGAGTCAGTGACTCCCGTGCGGGCGGCGAAGGGTTCTGATGGAAGGGAAGAATCGACCAACCGGCCTCGGCCAGGATCGATGTTGCTGTCTTGTTCACGTACGTCACGGAGCCTTGTGACGCCGGGTCGACTCTGCTCAATAAAAGGGAGATCGTTCGAGATATCGAAAAACGATGCCGGAGTGGCCATGGTGGAGCAGCGGGCGGTGGGCAGCGCACCTCCCGGATCGAATGCCTGGACGCCGCGCCTCTGGACCCGAGCGGCGTCCTCCCGGTGGGCGTACCATAGGCATTTCCCCGGAGCCGTTCCATGCCACTCGACACCGCCACCCGCGACCGCATCGACAGCCTGCTCAAGGAGCATCGCGTCGTGCTGTTCATGAAGGGAACCCGGCACCAGCCGATGTGCGGTTTTTCCGCCGCCGCCACCAACACCCTGAACGAGCTGCTGCCTGACTACCACACGGTGGACGTGCTGGAGGATCCGGAAGTCCGCGAAGGCATCAAGCTCTACGGCGACTGGCCCACGATCCCCCAGCTGTACGTGGAAGGCGAGCTGGTGGGTGGCGCGGACATCATCAGCCAGATGTACGGCAGCGGCGAGTTGCATGCCCTGTTCGGGCTGGCTGCACCGGACCGCACGCCACCGGACATCACCATTACCGACGCCGCCGCCGAGGCCATCCGCCAAGGGACGGCCAGCGCGCAAGGCGTGGCCTTGCACCTGGAGATCGGTCCCGACCACAGTGCCGGCTTCCAACTGGCACCGGCTGGTGCGCACGACATCGTGGCGCATGCCAACGGCCTGGAGGTTCACTTCGACCCGGCCAGCGCACAACGCGCCAGGGGCATCGTGATTGACTGGGTGTCCACCGTGCAGGGCGAAGGTCTCAGCCTCACCTTCCCGGGCGCAACGCAAGGCAGCTGAATCTGCCATGGCGGGGGTTGCCGGCCTCCCGGTCGACGCTCGCCGACGCTCCATCCACGCAGCTGCATGGCGCCGTCTCGATCGCCATGCGACTGTGTGCGCCGAACATCGACGGCCAGTCCCCATAAGGCCGCAGGGTACCCGAGTCTCCTCAAAATGCGGGCTTGGGCGGGTCGCCTCCCTGCGCCTTGGAGGGCAGTGGGACAGCGCACTTCGCCCCCCCTCCGACGCCGCCGCCAGGCGGCTTCGCGACTGTCATTTGCACGTGTCGCAATTGATAAAGATATGTTGACAACGCGTTAGATTTTGCCGTACGGTCGGTCACTGGAAGCGGCCGCGATCGTTGTGCGTTGAGGGGGCCGTCCAATTCCATTTCCGCGCCCATCACCAAGAATGGTGCCGGAGGGTGTGTTGCCAACCGCAGTTCTCAGGAGTATTTGAATGAAATTGCTCAATAAAAAACTTGCGACCGCAGTGCGATACGCACTGTCCGTCGGCGCCCTCGTGGCGACCGGCGCGGTGTTCGCACAGGACACGACGCCGACCGACCAGACCCAGCCGACCAACACCAAGACGCTGCAGACGGTGGTGGTCACGGGCTCGCGCATCCGCAGTGCGGATATCGAAACCGCGCAGCCGATCATCGTGATGGATCGCACCCAGATCGAACACCAGGGCTTCAACTCGGTGGCCGATATCCTGCAGAACCTGCCCCAGGCAGGCACCCCGCCGATCAGCCGCGCCTCCGTGCTGGCTTCCGGTGAGGATGTCGGTGGTTACTACATCGACATGCGCAACCTCGGCAACAACCGCACCCTGGTGCTGTTGAACGGCAAGCGCCTGGGCACCACCACCAGCGGTGCGCAGGATCTGTCGCAGATCCCGGTTTCCGCCATCGACCGCATCGAAGTCCTGAAGGACGGCGCCTCGGCGATCTACGGCTCCGACGCGATCGCCGGCGTGGTCAACATCATCACCCGCAAGAACTTCGACGGTGCCGAAGCCAGCGCCTACCTGGGCCAGTACAGCCAGGGCGACGGCGACAAGCAGACCTACAGCATGACCATGGGCGCCCACAGCGACAAGGGCTCCATCACGTTCAGCGCCGAATACTCGAAGGAAGATCCGGTCTGGGCCAAGGATCGTCCGTACAGCCGCTTCGGCTCCACCACCCGCCATCCCACCGCGGGCTGGTCGATCGTGTCGCAGTACGGCAACTTCTTCATGCCGGACGGCTATTGTTCCTCGGGCCTGTGCGCGCTGAACCCGGGCGGCAACCCCGCCAATCCGGCCGACTGGCACGATACCGGCGCGGGCGGCGGCACGGCCGACCGTTCCAACCCCAACGAGGAAATGATGCTGAACACCGGCATCGAGCGCCACTCGTTGTTCGTCAGCGGTGACTACAACATCACCGACAACATCAAGTTCTCATCGGACTTCCTGTACAACAAGCGCGAGACCACGCAGCAGGTCGCCGGCTACCCGTTCCAGCCCGCGTTCTACATGCCGTTCACCCTGCCGGAAGACCGCGACCCGATCGGCCTGGAGCCGAGCAGCTACTTCAACCCGACCGGCGAGAAGATCTACTTCTACCGTCGTGGCTGGGAGGTGCCCCGCGTCACCCAGAACGACCTGACCACGTACCGCTTCTCCGGCACGCTGGAAGGCAGCTTCGACATCGGCGAGCACACCTGGAACTGGGATATCGGCGGCTTCGTCAACGACAACAGCCTGCTGAAGGTCCAGCACGGCGACTTCAGCCTGATCGGTGCACAGGGCGCGCTCGGCCCGTCCTTCCTCGATCCGGCGACCGGTCTGGTCACCTGCGGCACCGGTCCGGACAATGCCCTGCCTTACGGCAGCGCGCCGGGTTCGTGCGTGCCCTGGAACCCGTTCATCCCGTCGACCCAGGGTGGCCCGAACTCGCTGTCCGATCCGACCCTGCAGGCCTACCTGTTCCCGTACTACCACGACACCGGTCACACCCGCACGGTGGACTACAGCGCCAACATCACCGGTTCGGTCTTCACCCTGCCGGCGGGCGACCTGAGCGTGGCGGCGGGCTTCGAATACCGGCATGAGTCCGGCGAGTTCGTGCCCGACGCATTCAGCCAGGCCGGCATCAGCACCAACCTGGCGTCCGGTCCGACCAGCGGCGAGTACAACGCCAAGGAATACTACGTCGAGCTCGAGGCGCCCCTGCTGAAGGATCTTCCGTTCGCGCAGTCGCTGACCGCCAACGTGGCCAGCCGCTACTCGGACTACAGCTCGTTCGGCACCACCACCAACAACAAGTACAGCCTGGCGTGGAAGCCGATCGACGACCTGCTGATCCGCGGCACCTACGCGGAAGGCTTCCGTGCGCCGACCGTCAATGACCTGTACGGCGGCATCAGCGGCACGTTCGACTACTACACCGATCCGTGCGATACCGTGCGTGGTGCGGCGGCGACCAATCCGGAAGTGGCTGCACGCTGCTCCAGCGGCTTCGGTGGCCAGCCGGGTACGCCGGCCAACTTCCAGCAGCTGGGTCAGGGCGGTGCGGTATGCGCAAACCTGCCCTGCCAGACCGGCATCCAGAACTTCGCCGGCGCCAACCCCGCCCTGCAGCCGGAGACCTCGATCAGCCGCACGCTGGGCGCGGTCTACAGCCCGAGCTGGCTCCAGGGGCTGGATCTGAGCCTGGACATGTACCGCATCCGCATCAACAACGCGATCACCACCGACTCGATGAGCGCCCAGCTCAGCGACTGCTACGTGCTCGGTGCGGCATCGCGTTGCGCCAGCACGCTGTTCCAGCGTGATCCGGCCACCGGTGTGGTGACCTATTCGCTGCGCGGCGGCCGCAATGCCGGTTGGGTTGACACCAAGGGCTACGACTTCGGCGTCAACTACCGTCTGCCGGAGTTCTCGTTCGGCCGGGTCGCGATCCACTGGAACTCGACCTACACCGACTACCTGAACGTGAAGTCCGACAACGAGCCGGATACGGTCGTGTCGCCGAACACCAGCTTCGGTGCCAACTTCCGTCTGCGTTCCAACCTGGGGGTCGACTGGACCCTGGGCGACTTCTCCGCCAGCTGGATGACGCGCTACTACTCCAGCATGAAGGAGACCTGCTCGTTCGACAACGTGCCGGGTGGTGGTCCGGAGTGCAACATGCCGGACTACATCGCTCCGGATACGGGCCCCGTCCGCCTGCGTCGCGTGGGTGCCAACACCTTCCACGACGTACAGTTCCGCTGGAATGCGCCGTGGAATGCCACCATTTCGGTGGGTGCCAACAACGTGTTCGGCCACGTGGGTCCGGTCATGTACTCGGCGCCGAACTCGCAGTACTCGTATTACGGCGGCTTCGACATCGGTCGCTTCTACTACCTGCGCTACAACCAGAAGTTCTAAGCTCGATCTGAATCCAAGGTTGGTATCGACCGGGATCCCGCAAGGGATCCCGGTTTTTTTTGCGCCGCATCCGTGCAGGGAGGGCAGCGGCTCGCGTGTACGGGTCGGTTCCCTTTCGGTGGTCGTTTGGCCGCCGGTGGCGGCGCCACGTCGTTCCGGTTCGCCGCGTTTCGCTCAACCGCCCAGCAGCCGCCGGTAGGCCGGATGCGCGCTTTCGTCCACGTAGGGATAGCCAAGCGTGGCGAGGAACTGCGCGAACAGGGGGTGCTCGGCGGCGGGCACCTGCAGGCCGACCAGGATGCGGCCGTGGTCGGCGCCGTGGTTGCGGTAGTGGAACAGGCTGATGTTCCAGTCCGGGTGCAAGCGGTCGAGGAAGTGCACCAGCGCGCCTGGGCGCTCGGGGAACTCGAAGCGATAGAGCAGTTCGTCGTGCGCCAGCGACGAGCGGCCGCCGACCATGTGGCGCAGGTGCAGCTTGGCCAGTTCGTCGTCGGTGAGGTCGAGCACGCCCAAGGACTGCGCCTGCCACGCGGCGGCCAGCGCCTCGCGTTCGGCGCGGCTGGCGATCTGCACGCCGACGAAGATCTGGGCATGGCGGGCATCGCCGATGCGGTAGTTGAACTCGGTGATCTGGCGTCGACCCAGGGTGGCGCAGAAACGGCGGAAACTGCCGCGCTCCTCCGGGATGGTGACCGCGAACACCGCCTCGCACTGCTCGCCCAGTTCGGCGCGTTCGGCCACGAAGCGCAGCCGGTCGAAGTTCATGTTGGCGCCGGAGACGATCGCCACCATGGCGTCGTCGCCCGGCCCTTGCGCGGCGACGTACTGTTTCAGCCCGGCCAGGGCCAGTGCGCCGGCAGGCTCGGGCACGCAGCGGGTGTCGTGGTAGATGTCGCGGATGGCGGCGCAGATCGCGTCGGCGTCCACCCGCAGCATGGCGTCGGCGTGACGCGCGCACAGCGCGAAGGTCAACGCGCCGACCTGCTTCACCGCGGTGCCGTCGGAGAACAGGCCGACCTCGTCCAGCACCACGCGATGGCCGGCTTCCCATGCGCGCGCCATCGCATCGGAGTCGGCCGCCTGCACGCCGATCACCTGGATTTCGGGACGCAGCGACTTGATGCACGCGGCCACGCCGGCGAGCAGCCCGCCGCCGCCGACCGGCACGAACACCGCGCGCAACGGGCCTGGATGCTGGTGCAGGATCTCCAGCCCCACGGTGCCCTGGCCGGCGATCACCGCCGGATCGTCGAACGGATGCACGAACACCGCCCCGCGCTCGGCCTGCAGCCGTGCGGCGGCGGCCTGCGCGTCGCTGTAGGAGTCGCCGGCCAGCACCACCTCCACCAGCGCGGCACCGAAACGGCGCACCGCGTCGACCTTTACCTGCGGCACGGTCAGCGGCATCACGATGGTGGCGCGGATACCGAGCTTCGCCGCGGCCAGCGCCACGCCCTGGGCGTGGTTCCCCGCCGAGGCCGCGATCACGCCTCGCGCACGCTGCGTCGCATCCAGCTGCACCATGCAGTTGTAGGCGCCGCGCAGCTTGAACGAGAACGTGCGCTGCTGGTCCTCGCGCTTGAGCAGCACGCGTTGGCCGAGGCGTGCAGCGAGCACCGGCGCCTCGTCGAGCGCCGACTCGCGCGCCACCTCGTAGACCCGTGCCGCGCGAATCCGCGCCGGCAGGTCGTCGCCGGCCGCGGCCTGCGACGCAAGCTGCGCATTCACGCGGCAAGCGCCGCGGACGTTTGCGCCACCTGCAGCACGTCGACCAGCTTGCGCGTCTGCTGCATGATCCGGCCCAAGCCGGCCTCGTCGCATTGCAGGCTCAGCACCAGTCGCGACACCGCCGGATCGTGGGTGGGGCCCACCGTCAGCGTGTCGATGTTGTAGCCGCGCGCGGCGAACAGCCCCGCCACGCGCACCAGCGCGCCGGCTTCGTTCTGCATCAGGATGGACAAGCTGTGCTTCATGGTGGAGCTCTCCGAACTTTCATGGATGGAACCAACCGTTCACCCCGGGCGACGCTTCGACTCCGATTGCTCGCGCAAACCACGCCCGGCGCGACGGGACTTTCAGAACATCGACGTGGCCTGAGCCACGCCCGCCTCGGCCGGCGCCGCGCGCGAGGCGATGAAATCGCCGGTGATCATCTGCGCATAGCTGGCGCCCGGGCCGACCATCGGATAGACGCCCGCATCCGGGTCGATCACCACCTCGAGGAAGGCCGGGCCGGCGAAGGCGAGGAAGTCGGCGACGGTCGCCTCCAGCGCGGCCGGATCGTCGAGCCGGCGCGCCCAGGCGAAGCCGTCGGCCTGCGCGGCGAGCACGAAATCCTTCTTGTGCAGGCTCTTGTCGGAAGCGGCGAAGCGGCCCTTGAAGTACAGCTTCTGCCATTGCCGCACCATGCCGTCGCCCGCGTTGTTGAGCACCACGACCTTCAGCGGCAGGCCGTAGGTGGTGACGGTTTCCAGCTCGCCGATGTTCATGCGGATGCTGGCGTCGCCATCGATGTCGATCACCAGCGCATCGGGCCGCGCGAACTGCGCGCCGATCGCCGCCGGCAGGCCGAAGCCCATCGTGCCCATCGAGCCGGAGGTCAGCCAGTGGCGCGGCGCGCGGAAATCGAAATATTGCGCCGCCCACATCTGGTGCTGGCCGACGCCGGTGCTGATGATCGCGCGGCCGCACGTGTGGCGGTTGATCGCCTCGATCACCGCGTACGGCTGGATCAGCGCACTGGCGCGGTCGTAGTTCATCGCGTGCACGCGCTTGAGCTCGGCCACGTGCGCGTGCCAGGCCCCGAGCTGCAGCTTGACGGCGTGCGCGCGGCCGTACGCGGCCAGCCGTTCCAGCGCCCGCTTCAGCGGACCGACGTGGTGCCAGTCGACGCGCTTCACCTTGCCGATCTCGGCCGGATCGACGTCGATCTGCGCGATGAATTTCGCGCGCGGCGCGAACCGGTCCGGCACGCCGGCGACGCGATCGTCGAAGCGTGCGCCCAGCGCCAGCACGAAGTCGCAATCCTCCACCGCGTAGTTCGCATAGGCGGTGCCGTGCATGCCGAGCAGGTGCAGCGCCAACGGGTGCGTGCTGTCGAATGCGCCCAGGCCCATCAGCGTGGTGGTGACCGGCAGGCCGAAGGCCTCGGCGAACGCGCGCAGCGCGCCGGCCGCGTCGGCCGCGATCACGCCGCCGCCGGCGTAAATCAGCGGGCGCTGCGCCTTGGCCAGCGCGGCGAAAAGGGCGGCGCAGTCGGCGTCGGACAGGCAGGCCTGCTCCACCGCGTGCAGCCGCGAACGGTAGCCGCCGAGCAGCAGCTCGCCGCTGCCGTGCCAGTCGATCGCGGCGTTCTGCACATCCTTGGGCACGTCCACCACCACCGGGCCGGGCCGGCCGCTGCGCGCGAGGGTGAACGCGGTGCGCACGGTCGCCTCCAGCTGCGCCGGGTCGGTGACCAGGAACACGTGCTTGGCGCACGCGCCCATGATGTTGCTGACGGGTGCCTCCTGGAACGCGTCGCTGCCGATCGCGGCGGTGCCGACCTGGCCGCAGATCACCACCAGCGGAATCGAGTCGGCCATCGAGTCGCGCACCGGCGTGACTACGTTGGTGGCGCCAGGGCCGGAGGTGACGATGGCCACGCCCACCTTGCCGGAGGCGCGCGCGTAGCCGGCCGCCATGAAGCCCGCGCCCTGTTCGTTGGCGGGCACCACCAGCGGGATGGCATCGCCGCCGTCGTCGCGGGGGTGCAGCGCGTTGTGCCGGAACACCGCGTCGTACACCGGCAGGATCGCGCCGCCGGAATAGCCGAAGACCACCGCCACACCCTCGTCGGCGAGTACCCGCACGATCGCCTCGGCGCCGCTGGCGGGCACCGGCGCGGGCGGGTGGGTGGCGGCGGCGACGGCCGCGCTGGCTGGCGGGGAAGAAATGGTCACGATGGCTCCTGGCGGTACCGCCCGACCGGGCGGCGCGATGCGGGTCAGTTGCGGATCAGTTCTTCCGTGGCCGGGTCGTGCACCGGCACGCCGTAGGTCGAGATGATCCGCAGGTCCTGCGCCACGGCGGAAAAGCTTTCCCACGCGATGCCGTTGACGTCCGCCTCGCAGGTGAAGCCGCGCGCGTCGTCGTCCTCGAAGCCCACGTGGCGCAACTGGCCGGCGCGCTCCGGGTCGCGGCTGATCGAGAAATTGAGCTGGTCGGTACGCCACATGGCGTAGGCGCCGGGCACCAGCGCCTGGGGTGACTGGCCCAGGCGGGCGCTGTAGTCGGCGACGGAAGCGTCCAGGTCGGCAACGGCCAGGGCGATGTGGAAACGTTTCATGGCTAACCTCGTGTGTGTCGACAAGTGATCGGCCCGCCGGCGCAGCGCATCGGCAGGCTGTGCGGATTCAGCCCACCTTCTTCAGCGGCTCGACGGCGGCTTTCGGCGCGCCCGGCTGCAGCCACGGCATCTGCGCGCGCAGCTTCGCGCCCACCGTTTCGATCGGATGCTCGAGGTCGGCCTGCTTGAGCCTGTTGTAGTTGGGCAGGCCGGCGGCGTACTCGGCCGTCCAGTGACGCGCGAAGGTGCCGTCCTGGATATCGCGCAGGACCTCCTTCATGCGCGCCTTCACGCCGGCGTCGACCACGCGCGGGCCGCTGACGTAGTCGCCGTACTGCGCGGTCTCGGAGACGAACTGCAGCATCCTGGTCAGGCCGCCCTCGTAGAACAGGTCGACGATCAGCTTCAGCTCGTGCATCACCTCGTAATAGGCGATTTCCGGCTGGTAGCCGGCTTCCACCAGCGTCTCGAAGCCCTTGGTCACCAGCTCGCTGGCGCCGCCGCACAGCACCGCCTGCTCGCCGAACAGGTCGGTCTCGGTCTCTTCCTTGAAGTCGGTCTTGATGATCATCGCGCGGCCGCCGCCGATGCCGTCGGCGTAGCCCCGGGTCTTCGCCTCGGCGTGGCCGCTGACGTCCTGGTGCACGGCCCAGATGCACGGCACGCCGCGGCCGCGCTCGTACTCGCTGCGCACCAGTGCGCCGGGGCCCTTCGGCGCGACCAGGATCACGTCGATGTCGGCGCGCGGCTCGATCTGGCCGAAATGCACGTTGAAGCCGTGCGCGAACAGCAGCGCCGCGCCGGGCTTGATGTTCGGCTCGATCGACTCCCGGTACAGCGCGGGCTGCACCATGTCCGGGGTGAGCACGGCGACCAGGTCGGCGCCCTTCACCGCCTCGGCCGGCGCGGCCACGGTGAAGCCGTCGGCCTTCGCCTTGTGCCAGGTCGGGCCGTTCGGGCGCAGGCCGACCACCACGTCGAGGCCGGAGTCGCGCAGGTTGAGCGCATGCGCGCGGCCCTGGCTGCCGTAGCCGAGCACGGCGATGCGGGAGGAGGCGAGGGGGTTGTGGCTGCTCATGCGGAAGCTCCTTCGGTGACTTCTTCGGTGGATGGGGTGCGGACGGGAACGCGGGTGTCGGGATGGGTGGTGGCACCGTCGGAGGCGGAACCGACCAGCAGCGCGTACTTGGCCAGTGCGCCGCGGCTGGCCTTCGGCGCGGGTGCCTGCCAGTGCGCGCGGCGCGCGGCGAGGTCGGCGTCGGTGGCGATTTCGCGTCGGGCCGCGTCGATCACGATGCGGTCGCCTTCGTGCAGCAGCGCGATCGGACCGCCGCGCGCCGCTTCGGGCGCGACGTGACCGACCATGAAGCCGTGGGTGGCGCCGCTGAAACGGCCGTCGGTGATCAGCGCCACGTCGTCGCCGAGGCCACGGCCGATCAGCGCGGCGGTGACGCCGAGCATCTCGCGCATGCCGGGGCCGCCGGCGGGGCCCTCGTTGCGGATCACCACGACATCGCCTGCGCCGACGTCGCCGGCCTGCACGGCGGCAAAGGCCTGCTCCTCGCCCTCGTACACGCGGGCGCGGCCCTCGAAATGGGTGGCGCCCTTGCCGGCAAGTTTCAGGATGCAGCCCTCCGGCGCGAGGTTGCCGTACAGGATCGAATAGCCGCCGCGCGGCTTGAGCGGCGCAGCCACGGCATGCACCACGTCCTGCGTCTCGGCGCGCGGGGCCTCGGCCACCTCGGCGAACAGCGAGCGGCCGGTAACGGTGGGCGTGTCTTCCAGCATGCCGGCGGCGATCAGCTCCTGCGCCACCCGCGCGCTGCCGCCGGCGCCGAACAGTTCCACCGCGGTGTAGCGCCCGCCGGGCAGCAGGTCGGCGATCACCGGCGTATGCGCGGAGGCGGGTTCGAAATCTTCCAGGGTCCAGTCGACGCCGGCCTCGCGCGCGATCGCCAGCAGATGCAGCACCGCGTTGGTGGAACCGGCGGTGGCGGCGACCATGCGCGCGGCGTTGCGCATCGCGGTGCGCGTGATCAGTGCGCGCGGCGTGCGGTTCGCGCGCAGGCACGCCATCACCAGCTCGCCGCAGCGGAACGCGGCCGCGCCCTTGGCCGGATGGGTCGCGGGGATGTCGTTGTAGCCCAGCGGCGACAGGCCCAGCGTGGTGAGCACCATCGCCATCGTGTTGGCGGTGAACTGGCCGCCGCAGGCACCGGCGCCGGGGCAGGCGTCGCGCTCGACCGCGGCCAGTTCCTCGTCGCCGATGCGGCCCGCGCCGTGGGCGCCGACGGCCTCGAACACCTGCTGGATGGTGATCGGGTGGTGGTCGTGGGTGCCATGCGCGATGGTGCCGCCGTACAGCGCCACCGCGGGAATGTCCAGCCGCGCCATCGCCATCGCCGCGGCCGGGATGGTCTTGTCGCAGCCGCACAGCACCACCATCGCGTCGAGGCAGTGGCCGTCCACCGCCAGTTCGATCGAGTCGGCGATCACCTCGCGGCTGATCAGCGACGAGCGCATGCCCGGCGTGCCCATCGCGATGCCGTCGGTGACCGCGATGGTGTTGAACTCCACCGGCGTGCCGCCCGCCGCACGGATGCCGGCGGCGGCTTCCACCGCCAGCTCGCGCAGGTTGAGATTGCACGGGCTCACGTTGGACCAGGTGTGCACTACCGCCACCAGCGGGCGTGCGATCGCCTCGTCGTCGAGGCCGGTGGCGCGCAGCATCGCGCGGGCGGGTGCGCGGTCGGGGCCGCTCTTGATCAGGTCACTGCGCATGGGAAAGGCTCCGGAGGACAAAATCCCTTCCACCCCCTGGGAGGAAGGCGCCCCGAAGGGGCGGATGAGGGGCGGGTGCTCGCGAGGGAGCGGATCGACACCACAAGAAAGCGCCCCCTGCGCGCCGGGGAGGGTGACGAAACGGACGGGCACCGGTCGCCATCACGGCGTGCGCCAGTCCAACGTCGGCAACGCGCAGGGAGCAGCAGAAAAAACGGACACCTCCGTGTATCCGCAGGAGTAACCGGGTGGCCGCGCGGCGCATCGGGTTCATGCGTGCGCACCGGCGAAACGGGTGACGGGGTGCGCTGCCGGGTGCTCCAGCGCCGTCAGGATCGCGGACAGCACCTCGGCGGTGCCGGCGTGCCCGCCGAGGTCGCGGCTATGCGGTCCGTCGCGCAACACCGTGTCGACGGCAGCCTCGACAGCCGCCGCCTCGGCGTCCAGTCCCAGCGAATGGCGCAGCAGCAGCGCGGCGGAGAGTACCGCGCCGACGGGATTGGCCACGCCGGCACCGGCGATATCCGGCGCCGACCCGTGGATGGGTTCGTACAGGCCGCGCCGGCCATCGCCCAGCGACGCGGAGGGCAGCAGGCCGAGCGATCCGGCCAGCGCCGCGGCCTCGTCGGTGAGGATGTCGCCGAACAGGTTCTCGGTGACCACCACGTCGTAGCTGCCCGGGCGGGTCAGCAGGAGCATGGCCATCGAGTCGACCAGCTGGTGCTCGACCGCCACGTCGGGGTACTCGGCCGCCAGGCGCTGCACCGTGGTGCGCCACAGCCGGGAGGTTTCCAGCACGTTGGCCTTGTCCACCGAGGTGAGGTGGCGCCGGCGGCCGCGCGCGAGCTCGAATGCGCGCCGCACCACGCGCTCGATCTCGGGCACGCTGTACCGGCACTCGTCGGTGGCGGCATCGGGCGTGCGCGTCTTCGCGCCGAAATAGGCGCCGCCGGTGAGTTCGCGCACGAACAGCACGTCGACGCCGCGCAGGCGTGCGTTCTTCAGCGGCGACAGCTCGGCCAGCGCCGGATGCACCTGCAGCGGCCGCAGGTTGGCGTACACGCCGAGCGCGGCACGCAGCGCCAGCAGGCCCTGTTCGGGCCGCACCGGCGCGTTCGGGTCCGACCACTTGGGGCCGCCGACGGCGCCCAGCAGCACCGCGTCGGCGGACCGGCACGCGGCCAGTGTCGCGGCCGGCAGCGGTTCGCCGCAGGCGTCGATGGCGGCGCCGCCGAGCAGCTGCTCATCGAAGTCGAAGCCGTGTTCGCCGCGCGCGGCGACGGCGCTCAGCACGGCGACCGCGGCGGCGGTGACCTCGGGCCCGACGCCATCGCCGGGCAGGGTGACGATGCGGGCTTTCATGCGCGGATGTCCTCGTGCGGCGTGACGGTTTCGCCGGGATGGCAGCGGGGGAAGTTGACGGGCATGCCGGGTTTCATGCGGCTCTCCCGCAGCGCGCTTCAAACGCCGCGATCGCATCCCCGTGTTGCAGCAGGTAGCCGAGCTGGTCCACGCCATGGAGCAGGCAGTGCCGCGCGAACGGTTCCAGCTGGAACCCGATGCGGCCGCCGTCGGGCAGCGCGATGTACTGCCCGCGCACGTCGATCGCCAGCTCGATGCCGGGATGATCGAGCAGCCAGCGGTGCTCCGCCGCGCTGATGACGATAGCCAGCAAGCCGTTCTTCAGCGCATTGCCGCGGAAGATGTCCGCGATCTCGCTGCACAGCACCGCGCGGATGCCGTAATCCAGCAAGGCCCACGGCGCATGCTCGCGCGAGGAGCCGCAGCCGAAGTTGCGTCCGGCGACGAGGATCGAGCAGCCGCGCGCTTCCGGCCGGTTCAGGGGGAACGCCGGGTTGTCGCTGCCGTCGGCCTGGTAGCGCCAGTCGTGGAAGCACAGCTTGCCCAGCCCCTCGCGCGTGGTCGTGGTGAGGAAGCGCGCCGGGATGATGCGGTCGGTGTCGATGTTCTCGTCGGCCAGCACGGCGGTGCGGGAGTGGAGGCGGGTGACGGGTTTCATGCGGCTTGCTCCTGCCGGTTCTTGTTGTGTACGGCGTATTCGCGCGGATCGGCGATGCATCCGGCGATCGCGCTCGCGGCAGCGGTGGCCGGGCTGGCCAGCACCGTGCGCGCGCCCTTGCCCTGGCGACCCTCGAAGTTGCGGTTGGAGGTGGACACGACGAGCTGCCCCGGCTGCGCCAGGTCGCCATTCATGGCGATGCACATGGAGCAACCGGGCACCCGCCATTCGGCGCCGGCGGCCAGGAACACCTGGTGCAGGCCTTCGCGCTCGGCGTCGCGGCGCACCGCTTCGGAGCCGGGCACCACCAGCATGCGCACGCCCTCGGCGACGCGGCGGCCATGCAGCACGCGCGCGGCCTCGCGCAGGTCGGACAGGCGCGAGTTGGTGCAGCTGCCGATGAACACCACGTCCACCGGCGTGCCCTGCATCGGTTCGCCGGGCCGGCTCTTCATGTAGTCGAGCGCGCGTCGTTCCTGCATCGTGGTGGCGGCCGGCACCGGTGCGTTGATCGCGATCGCCATGCCCGGATGGGTGCCGTAGGTGACGGTCGGCTTCACCGCGCCGGCGTCGATGCGCACCTCGCGGTCGTAGCGCGCGCCGTCGTCGCTGCGCAGCCCGCGCCATGCGGCGACTGCCGCGTCCCAGGCAGCACCCTGTGGCGCGCGCGGCCGTCCCTGCAGCCAGGCGAAGGTGGTTTCGTCCGGCGCGATCAATCCGGCGCGCGCACCGGCCTCGATCGACATGTTGCACACGGTCATGCGCTCGTCCATCGACAGCGCCCCGATCGCCGCGCCGCGATACTCGATCACGTGGCCGGTGCCGCCGTCGACGCCGATCGTGCCGATGATGTGCAGGATCAGATCCTTGGCGCCCACGCCGGGCGGCAACTGGCCGTCCACGTGGATCGCCATGGTCTTCGGTTTGCGTTGCAGCAGGCATTGCGTGGCCATCACGTGGCCGACCTCGGTGGTGCCGATGCCGAACGCCAGCGCGCCGAAGGCGCCATGCGTGGAGGTGTGGCTGTCGCCGCAGACGATGGTCATGCCCGGCTGGGTGGCGCCCAGCTCGGGGCCGATCACGTGCACGATGCCGCGCTCGGCACTGTCCCAGCCATGCAGCTCGACGCCGAACTCGCGGCAGTTCGCCTCCAGCTGCGCGACCTGGGCCTGCGCCTCGGCATTCGCGTACGCACGGCTGCCGTCGGCATTGCGCGGCAGGGTGGGCGTGGAGTGGTCCAGCGTGGCCAGCATGCGATCCGGCCGGCGCAGGGTCAGGCCACGCTGGCGCAACTCGCTGAACGCCTGCGGCGAGGTGACCTCGTGCACCAGGTGCAGGTCGACGTAGAGGATGGCCGGGGTGTCGGCGGTTTCGGCGGCGACCACGTGGGCGTCCCAGATCTTCTCGAAGAGGGTGCGCGCGCTCATGCCGCGACCTCCCGCTGCTCGACTACATCCAGCCAGCCCCGCTTGTCGGGCGTGCGCCCGTCGAACAGGCCGAAGAACGCGTGGCGCAACTGCTGCGTGATCGGGCCGGGCGCGCCACGGCCGATGGTCTTGCGATCGACCGAGCGCACCGGCGTGATCTCGGCGGCGGTGCCGGTCATGAACACTTCGTCGGCCGCGTACAGCGCCTCGCGCGGCAGCTCGCGTTCTTCCGTGTCGATGCCGAGGTCGGCGGCCAGTGCCAGCACGCTGTCGCGGGTGATCCCGGCCAGGATGCCGGCGCTGGATGGCGGCGTGAGCAGCCGGCCGCGCTTCACCAGGAACAGGTTCTCGCCGGCGCCTTCGCTGAGCAGGCCGTTCACGCCCAGCGCGATGCCCTCGTCGTAGCCGTTGCGGCGCGCCTCCAGCCCGATCAGCTGGCTCGACAGGTAATTGCCGCCGGCCTTGGCCCAGCTCGGGATCGTGTTGGGCGCGGGACGATGCCACGACGACACGCAAATGTCGGCACCGCGCTCGGCCGCCTCGCCCAGGTAGGCGCCCCATTCCAGCGCGAGAATGGCCACCTCGACCGGTGCGCCGTCCCTGGCCAGTACGCCCAGCCCGCCGGCGCCGCGGAACACGATCGGCCGCACGTAGGCCGAGGCCATCGCGTTGGCGCGGATAAGTTCCAGGCAGGCGGCGTTGATCTCGTCCTCGCCGTAGCCGATGTCGATCTCGTAGACGCGCGCCGATTCGAACAACCGCCGCGTGTGGTCGGCCAGGCGGAAATAGGCCGGCCCGCGCGGCGTGGCGTAGACGCGCTCGCCCTCGAACACCGACGAGCCGTAGTGCAGCGCATGCGCGCTGACGTGGGTGGTGGCTTCGGCCGACGGCTTGATGCGGCCGTTGTGCCAGACGAAGGGCGTGCTCATGCAGCGGTCTCCTTGTGCGCGCGTCCGTGCGCGCGAGGATCAAAAACCGGCCTTCCATGGCCGGACTTTTCAACAGTCGCGTGCCCGGCATGCCGTTCGATGCGGTTGACGATGGCCAGCGCGGCCTGCGCGGTGGCTTCGACGATGTCGGTGCTGACGCCCGCGCCGTTCCACTGGCGACCGGCGTGATGGGCGACCAGTTGCGCCTGGCCCTGGGCGTCGCCGCCCTCGCTTACCGCGCGCACCTGGAAATCAGCCAGGCGCAGGTCGCTGCCGGTGGCGCGCTCGATCGCGCGCAGCACCGCGTCCACCGGGCCGTCGCCGATCGCCGCTTCCGCCGCCTCGTGGCCGTCGTCGTGGCGCAGCTTCACCGCGGCCGACGCGCCGGCGCCCAGGTGCGTGCTGGTGTCCAGCCGCAGCAGCCGCCACGGGCCCAGCGCATCCGGGTCCTGGCCCAGCGCCAGCGCCTCCAGGTCCTCGTCGTGCACCTCGCGCTTCCGGTCGGCCAGGGTCTTGAAGCGCACGAAGATCGCGTCCAGCGCCGCTTCTTCCGGGGCGTGGCCCAGCGCCTGCAGGCGCTGGCGCAGCGCCGCGCGGCCGGAGTGCTTGCCCAGCACCAGCTTCGTCTCGGCCAGGCCCACGTCCTGCGGGCGCATGATTTCGTAGGTGCCGCGATGCCTGAGCATGCCGTGCTGGTGGATGCCCGACTCGTGCGCGAACGCGTTGGCGCCGACGATCGCCTTGTTGCGCTGCACGTGCTGGCCGGTGAGCTGGGACAGCAGGCGCGAGGCGGGATGGAGCTTGCGCGTGTCGATGCCGGTGCCGGCGCCGAAGTACGCGCCGCGCACCTTCAGCGCCATCACGATCTCCTCCAGCGCGGCATTGCCGGCGCGTTCGCCGATGCCGTTGACGGTGCACTCCACCTGCCGCGCGCCCGCGCCCACCGCCGCCAGGCTGTTGGCCACGGCCAGGCCCAGGTCGTTGTGGCAGTGGCTGGAGAACACCACGCGTTCGGCCCCGCGCACGTTCGCGCGCAGGAACGCGAAGCGCTCGGCGATCTCGCCGGGGGTCATGTAGCCGACCGTATCCGGCGCGTTGAGCGTGGTGGCGCCCGCGGCCACGGCGGCGGAGAACACCTCGGCGAGAAACTCAGGCTCGGTGCGCATCGCATCCTCGGCGGAAAACTCCACCTCGTGGCACAGCCCGCGCGCCTGTTCCACCGCGGCCACCGCGGCGTCCAGCACCTGCGCCTTGCTCATGCCCAGCTTGTGTTCACGATGCAGCGGGCTGGTGGAGATGAACACGTGGATGCGCGAGCGATGCGCCTTCTCCAGCGCCCGTCCGGCGCTGTCGATGTCGCCGGCCTGGCAGCGCGCCAGGGCGCACACGGTGGTGGATTTCAGCGACTCGGCGATCTGCGCCACCGCGGCGAAATCATCCGGCGAGGCCTGCGGAAAACCCGCCTCGAGCACGTCCACGCCGAGCGATTCGAGCATCTGCGCCATGCGCAGCTTGGCGCGCCGGTCCATCGAGAAACCGGGCGTCTGCTCGCCGTCGCGCAAGGTGGTGTCGAAGATGCGCACGCGGTCGGCGGCTGCGTCGCCGGTCTCGTGCTGTTCGTCGTGCTGCCGGGTTTTCATGGCTTCGCTCCGATCGGGATGCGATGCCGAGGGCAACAAAAAACCCCGCGCCGTTGCCGGTGCGGGGTTCTTCGGGTGTTTTCAGGTTCGTCTTCTAGCTACCTGGACACATGCCCTCAGCCCGCACCTCCGTTGGTAATGAGGAGTACGAGTACAAGGGCAAGAAGGAGCGTGCCGCCAGCCAGCAGCAGGCCGTCGACCGTCGCGAGACGGTTCATTTCGGCGGTGCGGCAGTGGCTGTTGCGCTGCGACATGCAATCGACCCTAAGCGATGCCGCGGAGCCTGTCAACAAAAATCTTCATGACGATTGCTTCTAAGGCGTCGCCGCGGCGTTTGGACGGCTATGCGTCCAAATGGATACAGATGAAACCATCGCGTCGCGCAACGGATGAAAATCGGACGGCCTCACTGGTCCAGCCGTACCCACTTGCTGCCGGCTCGCGCGCACACGCCGTCGCCGTCCGCGCAACGCGCCAGCCTGCCGTTGGCGATCGCGGCGTTGATCTGGCCGATCCACTCGGCGCGCACGTTCTCCCGGTGCGCCTGCACGCCCATGTAGATCGCCACGCCGATCACCGCCAGCGAGGCCACGGCGCTGGCCACGAAGGTCTTCCATGCATGGGCCGACAGCGCCCGGCCGAGCCGGTTGGTGCGCTGTTCCAGTTCGCGGATGGCGTGCCGGATGCGCTGGGTGCCGTCCTGCATGGTGCGCCCGGCTTCCTCCAGCGGCTGGCGCAGCCCGCTGGCCACCGTGGTGGCCGCGGCTTGCCGGATGTGTTCGATGATGCCGGCGGCGAGCCGCTCGGAGGAGTCGGCCACGCCGTGCGCCGTGCGGTCGAGGCGTTGCGCGGCGTCCTGGACCTCCTGCATTACCTGCTGGCCGCGCTGCTCCAGCACGCCGGTGAATGCCGCCAGTTGCAGCGCCAGCGCGCGCAGGTCGTCTGTCTGCGTATTGTTCGGGTCGTCGATGTCCGGGTTCATGGATTCCTTCCTCATCGTTGCATCACCGCAGCTTGTTGCGCCTGTCCCTCCCGTCCCGCCTGCAGCGCCAATTGCTGGTTGAGTTGTTGCCCCTGCGCCAGCCAGGCCTGCCCGCGCTCCGATTGCAGGTAGTTCTGGCCGATCGAGCGCATGGCTTCGATATCCAGGCTGCGCGCGGCCGTGACCAGGGCATCGAACATGGCGTGATCGGAGCTTGCGGGCGTGATCGGCGCCACGCCCGCAGCAGCAAGTGGCGCGGTCACCACCGCATCATGCGATGCCGGAGAAGATTCGAGCGGGGTCTGATGATCTGCTCCGACTGCCGCGTAGCTTTCCGCCGACGCGCGCACGTGCAATTGCGCGGCCAGCCACTTCTCGTACTTCTGCGCAATCAGCTGCTGGCCGTAATCGGCGTTGGAGTGCACCGCGAGCTGCTCCAGCTGGCCAAGCCGCGTCCGTTCCTCGCCGCTCGCCCCGTGCGTCTCGTGGATCACTACCCTGCCGATCAGCCGCGTTTCTTCCCGGCTGAAATGGCCGTGGCCGTCGGCGTTCCAGACCTTCCCGGTCCGCGGATCGGTGATGTGCTCCTCGCTGGCCAGCCCGAGGGCTTCGGTGACGACCTCCGGCAAGGGACCGTTCGCGCTCCAGCCCTTGCCGTAGTAGTCCATCACGTATGCCTTGGCGACGTCCTCGGCATAGTGCTCGTTGTTGAACCGCCGATTGGCGGCGAGCTGATTCAGCGCTTCGGTTGTCCGGGCATTGGCAGGCCGGTCCACCGTGATATAGGACGGGATCCCGTAAGTATTGGGCACGCCGGGGATCTGCACCTGCTGCGCCCAACCGTCGGCTGTGGCGTGCCACTTGGTGCCATCCAGTTCGATGTGCCTGGTGTCCTGTGTGGCTGGATTGGCGAGTGCCAGCGAGATGATTGCGGTCATGCGCTGGTAGTCGAGCTGGGCGAGCTGCGCCGCTGGCGCCGGCGTCACCACGGCGCGCATCGACGCCGCACCGTATGGATTCGGTACCGACGCAACGGCCGGATCGAGCTGGTAGTGCGTGTTCTGCCACCGTCCGTCCTCATACACGTAGGTGACCCCATCGGTACCCGTCTGATGATTGACCTTGTGCTCGGTCACCATGGTGGCGATCTTGTCGCCCGCGAACGCACCCACCACGCCACCGACAGCGCCGGTGATGAAGGCGCCGGGGCCGGTTTCCGAACCCGCCACAAAGCCATAAGCGACACCGGCGCCGATGCCACCGAGCAAGCCGCCCACCGTGCGCCCTTCGTAGCGTCGAAGCAGCGCATCCGCGCCGAACTGGTTGCCTTGCGCGCTGAGCGCCTGGTATTGCTTAGCAGTAGTGTAGGCGTCGCCCACTAGCGCACCGACGCCGGCGATACCCATGCCCGCACTAACGCCCGGATGGAGACCACGCGTCGCTTCGGCAGCGAGCGGCACCGACTCCAAGCGCAGACGGGTGTTGCCGGCCTGCACGTAGACGTTCGGTGGTGGCATGCGATCGGCCAAGGGTCGCGTGACAGCAGTGAAGGAGGGTGTTTTGCCCTGGATCGAGGTGCCGGCGAAATAGGTGCGGCTATCCACCTGCACTATGCCGTTCTCGCGCAGCGGTGTGCCCGCGTAGTTCACTGTCACATTCAAGGTGCCAACGTTGTTGTAAGCGCGCGCCGAAATAATCTCGAAAGCCGCCTGCGTGCCCTGGCTGGTTTGGCGTGCGACAAGCTCTTCACGCGGGATGCCTTCGATCATGGTGATATTGGGGTTGGCGATGGCGCGAGGTAGTTCCAGCGCGACGAACACCCGATCCAGTTTTGCATCGCTGACAATGGCGCGCACCTCCCCATGGGTGGCGTCGACGAAGCGACCGGAGGCATCCGCCCAGGGGCCTTCTTTTGCGTTGTAGAGCCAGTCTGTTGCGGGACCGTGGTACTTGCCGCTTGTCAAATCAGCTAGGTCAATCCCATAGGCTTTAGAAACGGCTGCATTGAAATCACGGGATTCGAGAAATTTGGCAGCTTGACTGTTGTTGATAACCCGCACGTCCTCGCCGGCGGCAATCATGCCCTTGACTACGTCATTTGAATAAACGCCCTCAGACACACGACCGCTATACAACACGGTTACCTTTCCTGAAGCATCCGCATCCACCTGCGCCGCCAGAGCACGCAACTGCTCTGGTGTGGCGTACCTCTCTGGTTGACTCCGCAGCAGATCTATGGCCTGTTGGGATGTCAAGGGACTCGTCATATGACGTCTCCCCCGATATCGACAGTGATTTCATATTCTGTGTTTGTGGAATATATGCCTGATCCTTTATAAGCTAGGAGGGCTTCGTTCAGATCAGCAAGAATATCCTCCTTGTGTGGACGCAACTGTTCGGGCAAGTCCAGCGAAGTCAACTTCCAATGCGACCAGCCGGGTTGGCCAATTTCACCACCGTGATCCAGAAGCTCCGTTCCCAGGAGCAACAGGTCACCGTGCCAATACAGGGTCCATTTGTACTGGTTACGTAGATCCGGATCGGAACCACCACCTAGCTCCACATTCCGAAGATAGATGTTTCGCACCCGATCGATCGTCCAGTCGCGAGCATGAGTGCCTGGAAAGAATTGCTTGTCAATCTCCTCAAGCTGGTATTTTTCGGCATCTTCGGCGGAGATGTATTCATTCACGAAAGACATTTTTCCTCCCGGGCGTTGCGCGTCGTGGTTCAATCCAACTGCCATGCCTGATCTACCTCGTTAAAGTAACGGGTCGTATCACGATTTATTTTTCTTGCCTGATGAATGACTGAGCACCTTGGCAGCGCCAACCGGGGAAAGCGAAGTGACGTCATTGCCGTCTTGAGCATCCACGACTTGGGTACTCTTGCGGATCCAGTCGACCAGGCCCGGAGGTATGTAGAAGTGCTCTCCGCCAGATATGGCAATGATCATGCCGAGTTCTGGACGGATCATGTTCAAGAGCTTGTATGCGTTCTCGCGTATGGCGGTGCTGCAGCCGGATCGGGCTAGGTCGTCGAGGTTGTCGGATACCACGATGTACAGGTTTTCGTCTTGTTGGGATTCCCTGATCTCAAATCGAAAATTGCTAATCTCTGGTCCGGTCTCGTTGGTGAAAACCGATACGAACAGCTTGGTATTGACCAGTTGTTCCCAGACTGGCATGTAGTCTCCAGTTTCCCTGGACGCCAGCAGCATTTTTTCCAGACCCATGCGCCACTCCCTGTGCGTTTTGACTTCCAGCATGACCGGCTGCTGACATTCCAACGGGCCGTCGAGCATGATTAACCGTCCCCGCAGCACAACACGGACGATCGAGGAGGGTCAATCGGAATATTTCCCATTGTGATGCAGTCGTGCGCTGAGCGATCTGTCATCGGCGTCGACGGGTTCGGCACTGGCTGACCGATCCAGCATGGCGGCCAGCGCGGCGGGAACCGCGACGGAATGGCCGATCAACGGCTCCACCACGCTCTCGAACTTGGCCGGGTGCGCTGTGGCTACGATCGCCCACGCAGACGCATCACCTGAATTGCGCAACCAGTCGAGTTCGTGCATGGCGGTGGCGGTGTGCGGGCAGAACACTTCGCCATGTTCGCGTGCGTGACGGGTGATGGTCTGGCGGATGGTGTCGTCGTTGACGCTGTGGGCTTGCAGGAGGTGGCGGAGTTCCGCTTCGTCGGGAAACGTCCAGCGCAGCCGCTCGAAGTTGCTGGGCGCGCCGACATCCATCGCGTTGGCGAGGGTGGCGACGGCTTCGCGCGGCCGATAGTCGGCGCCGGCGAAGTAGTCGGGCAGGGTGGCGTTGGCGTTGCAGGCCAGGCGCACTTCGCCGATCGGCAGGCCCATTTCGCGCGCCCACAGGCAGGCCATGGCGTTGCCGAGATTGCCGGTGGGGACGATGAAGTTGAGCGGCGTGCGGTGTTCGCGCCACCAGCGCAGCGCGGCGTGGGCGTAGTAGCTCATCTGTGGCAGCAGGCGGCCGAGGCTGATGCTGTTGGCGGAGGACAGTGGTACGTCGGCCTGCAGTGCCGCGTCGTTGAGTGCGGCCTTGACCATGCGCTGGCAATCGTCGAAGCGGCCGGCCACCCGCAGCGCGGTCACGTTGTCGCCGAAGCAGCCGAGCTGGTGCGCCTGGCGCGGCGAAACCCGGCCGTCGGGGTAGAGGATCACCACGCGGACGTTCGGCTGGCGGTGGAACGCCGCGGCTACCGCGGCGCCGGTGTCGCCGGAGGTGGCGACGAGGATCGTCAGCGGTCGCGCATCGGCGCGCGGCAGCCGGCGCAGGCAGGCGGCGAGGAAGCGCGCGCCGAAATCCTTGAAGGCGGAGGTGGGGCCGTGGAACAGCTCCAGCATCAGCGTGTGCGGATGGGCGGGCAGCGGACGAAGTGGTGCGTCGAAGGTGAAGGCTTCGGCGCAGATCGCGGGCAGGTCTTCGGCCAGCGCGTCGCCGGCGAAGAACGGCTCCAGCAAGGTGGTGGCAGTGTCGGCCAGTGTGCCGTGCGGGTCTAACGCGGCAGGATCGAGCCGTGGCAGGTGGTCGGGCACGTACAGGCCACCATCGGGGGCGAGGCCGGCGGCGATGGCGTGGCTGAGCGGTACGGTTTCCGTGCTGCTGCTGCGCGTGCTGTGATAACGCAGAGGTTCATGCATGACCGCCACCCCTGCTGTAGGAGCGCACCCCGTGCGCGATGCCTTTGTCGCGTGCCAGGAAGAGCTCGCGCACTGGGTGCGCTCCTACAGGCGTAGGGCGGGCATTGCCCGCCGCGATTGCGACGATGCGCGAAGAGGGGCCGGCGGGCGGTGCCCGCCCTACGATCATCATGGTTGCGAGTCCTGGTCGAGCGAATCCATCAACTCGGCCGCCGGCCCCTCGATCGGCGACATCCACGCGTCGCTGTCCAGCCCGGCGTCGGCGAAGGCGGCCTGCATCGCCACGCTGGCCGCCTCGGCATCGGCGCGGTTGTCGTACCAGCCGAACACGCTGGGGCCGGCGCCGGAGATGCTGGCGCCGAGGGCGTGGTGGTCGAGCGCGGCCTGCTTCACCTGCGCGAAGTGCGGTATCAGCGGGGCGCGGCGCGGTTCCACCAGCACGTCTTTCAGGCCTTCGCGCACCAGCGTCGCGTCGCCGCGTTGGCAGCCGGTCAGCACCAGGGCGAGGTTCGAACTCTGCGCCACGAACTCGCCCAGCTCGTAGTGGCCGGCCAGCGCGGCGCGCGCGCGGCGCGTCTCCAGCACCACGTGCGGATGCACCAGCGCACAGTGCCATGCCGCCGGCACGGCGATGCGCACCAGTCGCTCGTGGGTGGCCAGGACCAGGCCGCCGAGCAGCATCGAGCCGAGGTTGTCGCCGTGGCGGCTGCCGCTGGCCACCGCTTCGCCGTCGAGTGCGAACGGGTACAGCGCCTCGCGCGACAGCGGCTGTTCCAGCAAGGCGTTGGCGGCGACCAGTGCGGCCACGCACGAGGCCGCCGAACCGCCCATGCCCGAGCCCAGCGCAATGCCCTTGTGCAGCACCAGCTCGAAACCGAACGGCAGCTTCAGTGCGCGATGCAGCGACAGCAGCGCGGTGCCGGCCGTGTTGTGCCGCGGGTCGAGCGGCAGGCCTTCCACGCAGCCGCGGATGGCGGCGATGCGCACCACCGGTTCCTCGATGCGGCGCACCTCGGCGCGGTCGCCGGCGCCGGCCACGCTGTGGCCGAGCAGGTCGAAGCCGACGCCGACGTTGCCGACGCTGGCCGGGGCGAAGGCGTGGGCGAGGTGCGGCGGTCGTGCGTGTGCAGCCATGAGCGGTTCCTGTAGCGGCGTGTTCATGCATGCACCGCCAGCGATTCGGCGATGCGCAGCAGGTCGGCGAACACGCCGGCCGCGGTGACCTCCGGCCCGGCGCCCGGACCCTGCACCAGCAGCGGATTATCGCAGTAGCGGCGCGTGCTGAACTGCACCACGTTGTCGGTCAGCCGCGTGTGCGCGAACGCGTGGCTGGCCGGCAGCACCTGCAGTCGCACGCTGGCGTGGCCATGGCGGTCGAGGTGGGCAACATGGCGCAGCACGCCGCCAGCCTCGCGCGAGCGGGCCAGCGCGGCGGCCATCGGCGCATCGAGCTCGCCCAGCCGCGCGAAGAACTCCTCGCGGTCCAGTGCGGCGAGCGATGCCGGCACCAGGCTCTCCAGGTCGACGTCTTCCAGCGACAGCGGCCAGCCCGCCTCGCGCGCCAGGATCACCAGCTTGCGCGCCACGTCCAGGCCGGAAAGATCGTCGCGCGGGTCGGGCTCGGTATAGCCCAGCGCATGCGCCTCGCGCACCAGCGCGGAGAACGGCTGCCGGCCGTCGTGGCGGTTGCACAGCCAGGCCAGCGTGCCGGAGAACATGCCTTCCACCGCGAGAAGCTCGTCGCCGGTATCGAGCAGGTCGCGCAAGGTCTGCACCACCGGCAGGCCGGCGCACACCGTGGCTTCGCAGCGGAAGCGCGCGCCGCCGGCGCAGGCGGCGCGGATCGCCTGCCAGCGTTCCAGCGGGCCGCTGCCGGCCAGCTTGTTCGGCGTCACCACGTGAAGGCCGGCGCCGAGCCAGCGCGGGTAGTGCGCGGCCACCTCGTCGCTGGCGCTGCAGTCGACCAGCAGCGCATGGCGGCCGTCGTGGCCGCGCACGTGGTCGGCGAACGCGTCGAGATCGTTCGGACGCCAGGTCTGCGCGCCGCCGTGGCGGTCGTTGAGTTCGGCGTCGTCGCAGTCCAGCCACATGCGCTTGCTGGCCACCACGCCGCACAGGCGCAGGTCCAGTCCGAGCGTGCGCCGCAACCGCGGCTGGGCGGCGCGCAGTTGCTGCAGCAGGGCGCTGCCGACGCGGCCGGGCCCGATCACGCCCACGGCCAGGGTGCGCAGCCGGGGCGTGCCGGTGGTGTACGGCGACAGCGGCGGCAATGGAACTGGCTGGGCTTGCTCGGGTGCACAGGTGATCACGACGGCCTCTCCGGTGGAGGCCCGTGCTCGCTGGCGTGTCGGTATGGGCCGGCCCGCCTCGTCGAGGGCGGGCCGTTGCGTGGAAAACTCAGCTGCGCACGACGCTCCGCCCGGGACTGGTGGTACCGGTGGTAATCGTGCGGGTAGTCGTGGCGATGGCGCCCACGCAAATCGTCGCGGCGCCGGTGCGAACCGGGGCGGCAAACGGGTGGGCGGGGGCGTTGAGCGGCGACATGGTATCGACCTTACGAGCAATGTTGCGCTGCGGTCAACAGATTCATTTGCAACTTTTCGCGCGCCTGGCGGACCCTCATGTCGGCGAGCTGCGCCAGTGCGGCAGGTTGTCGCGAGTCATCGGCGACCCGGCGCGCGGGATTACCATAGGCGGATGATCCCTCCTCGTTTCCGACGCTCGCCGCTGCGCGCGGCGGTCGCGCTGCTTGCGTTTTGCAGCGCCACGGCCGCCCTGGCCGCCACCACGCCCGACACCCTGGAACAGCGCGTGGCCGCGTGCACCAGTTGCCACGGCGCGCGCGGCGAGGGCTCGCCCGACGGCGTGCAGGCGCCGCGCCTGGCCGGCAAGCCGGCCGGCTACCTGCTGCAGCAGCTGGAGTATTTCCAGTCCGGCCAGCGCCGGCACGCGCCGATGGAATACGTGGTGCGCCAGCTGAGCCAGCCGTACCTGCGCCAGATCGCCGAATACTTCGCCGCGCAGGACCTGCCCTACCGGCGCTGGCCGCAGCCGGCGGTGCCGGCCGAGGTCCTGCGCCGCGGCGAGCAGGTGGTGCTGCACGGCGATCCGGCCCGCGCGGTACCTTCCTGCGTCAGCTGCCACGGCGACAAGCTCACCGGTTTCGAGCCGATGATGCCGGGCCTGGTCGGCCTCTCCTCCGGCTACATCAGCAACCAGCTGGTGTCGTGGCGCACGCATACCCGCGCGGCGGAAGGCCCGTACTGCATGGGCGTGGTGGCCAACCGCATGCGCGAGTCGGATATCGCCGCGGTGTCCGCGTGGCTGGCCAGCCACGCGCCGGCGGCGGACATGCACCCGCAGCCCGCCGCGGCGCAGACGACGCCGCTGCCGGGCTGGTGCGTGATGGGCCACAGCGAGGTGAATCCATGAAATGGTTGCGACGCGGGGCCGGCTTGCTGGTGGTGTTGCTGCTGCTCGGCGCGGCGGCGTGGTGGTATCTGGCGCGCGACCGCAGCGCGCCGTCCACGCCGGTGCAGCGCGAGGCCGAGGTGGCCGCGCTGGCCGATCCGGCGCGCATCGAACAGGGCCGGTACCTCGCCACCGTCGGTGACTGCGCCGCCTGCCACACCGCGCGCGGCGGCCAGCCGTATGCGGGCGGCCGCTCGCTGGCCACGCCGTTCGGCGACGTGCCGGCGCCCAACATCACGCCGGATGCGGATACCGGCATCGGCCAGTGGAGCTTCGACGAGTTCTGGGCCGCGCTGCACCTGGGCAAGGGCCGCCACGGCCAGCTGCTGTACCCGGTGTTCTCCTATACCTCGTTCACCAAGGTCACGCGCGACGACGCGCTGTCGATCTTCGCTTACCTGAAATCGCTGCCGCCGGTGAACCGGCCGGCGCAGCCGACCGGCCTGGAGTTTCCCTACAACGTGCGCAGCAGCCTGGTGGCGTGGCGCGCGCTGTACTTCAAGCCGGGCGTGTACGAGCCCGACCCCGCACAGTCGCCGCAATGGAATCGCGGCGCCTACCTGGTGCAGGGGCTGGGCCACTGCAACGAATGCCATGCGCCGCGCGATTCGCTCGGCGGCATCGAGCAGAACCAGCACCTCACCGGTGGCCAGATCCCACAGCTGGACTGGTACGCGCCCGACCTCAGCACGCGCACCGGCGGCGGCCTGGAAGGCTGGAGCGCGCAGGACGTGGTCGACCTGCTGAAGACCGGCCAGTCGTCCAAGGGCAGCGCGTTCGGGCCGATGGCCGACGTGGTGCGGCTGAGCACCCAGCACATGACCGACGCCGACCTGCAGGCGGTGGCGACCTACCTGCAATCGCTGCCGCCACGCGCGCCGGCGGTGGCCGCGACGTTCCGCCCGGCGCCCAGCCACGAGCAGGGCGGCAAGCTCTACGCGAAGCATTGCGCCGATTGCCACGGCGACAACGGCCAGGGCGTGGCCGGCATCTACCCGCCGCTGGACGGCAACACGTCAGTGACCGGGCCGACCAGCGTCAACGCGATCCGCAGCGTGCTGCTCGGCGGCTTCGCGCCGGCCACCGCGGCCAACCCGCGGCCGTACTCGATGCCGCCGTTCGCGCAGCAACTGAGCGACGAGGACGTGGCCGCCGTGGTCAGCTACGTCCGCCAGTCGTGGTCGAACAAGGCCAGCGCGGTGGCGCCCGTCGAGGTGAGCCGGTCGCGGCATACGCCGGTCGATTGAGCGTCGCGCCGGCGCGGTCGCGCATCGCGCGACGGCAGCCGGCGGCCTCGGCGCGTATTGTCGCGGCGGCGCGCCGTCGCCGCCCGCGTTGACTTGAGTCAAGGCGGTCCCGCCGCCGCGCCGACACGCTTGCGCCACTTCTCCACACCGGGCTCACGCTCCGGCACGGCGCATGATCGATCTCGCGTACAGCAGCTTCGGGCTCACCCGCTTGCCCTTCCTCGACGCCATCGACGCGGTGGCGCGCGCGGGCTATGCCGGGATGGAAATCGCCTTCCATCGCGATCACTTCAATCCGTTCGACCTCGGCGACGACGATCTCGGTGCAGTGAAGCATCGACTGGCGCGCGCCGGCATCGCGCCGGCCTGCGTGGCCACCGCCTCGCACTTCTTCACGCCCTCGCGGCCGCACGAGCCTTCGCTGATGTCGCTGGACACGGCCGGGCGCAAGCGGCGCGTCGACCTGGTCAAGCGCGGCATCCGCGTGGCGCGCCGATTGGGCACGAACCTGGTCACCTGCGGCAGCGGCTTCGTGCGCGAGGAACACATGCGCCAGCCGCAGGTGGCTCCGCTCGACGTGCTGGCCGAATCCATCCGCGAATGCCTGACCGAGATCCGCGACGACGAGGACATCACCCTGCTGATCGAACCCGAGCCGGGCATGGCGATCGAGACACTGGCGCAAGGCCAGGCGCTGATCGCCGCGGTGGGCTCGCCGCGCTTCGCGCTGCACATCGACATCTGCCACGCCTACTGCTCGGAAACCGACTACCTCGCCGCGCTGGCGCAGGCCGCGCCGCAGGCACGCTACCTGCACATCTCCGACGCGCGCGCGGGCTGGAACCTGAAGATCGCCGAAGACAGCGACGCGCTCGCCATCAACCTCGACCATGCCAGCACGCTGGTGTACTTCCCCGATGGCGCCGACTACCTGCTGCTGGACGGCAGCCACCCGCTGTACTTCGCCGATCGCGCGCCGGATGCCGCGCGGCAGCGGCGCATCGACGTGCTGCTGGCGCGCGCCGGTCTCGCGCAAGCGGCACGCTGGGTGGACTACGGCAGCCTGTACGCCGGTGCCTCGCCGCTGGACGACGAGCTTTTCACCTACCTGATCTCGGTGCCCGGGCTCAGCTTCGACGCGCTGGAGCGCGCCCACCCGATCCTTGCCTGGCTGCGCGGCGCGCGCGGCCCTGCGCTGGTGGACAAGATGGTCGCCAATACGCGCACCGGCATCGTGCATTTCCACGAGATCCCCGGCGAGGGCACGCTGGACCTGGCGGCCAGCTTTGCCGCGCTGAACGAGCACGGCTTCCGCGGCTACGGCGCGGTGGAGCTGTACCACCACGTGGAAGGCTGGCAACAGGCGCTGCACGCCAGCTACCGCCACCTCGCGGCCATCGCGCAGCGATGAGCGCCGTGATCGACGCGGAAGCCCTGGGCTGGGACGCCGACACCATCGGCGAGCTGGATCACCGCCAGCTGAAGGCGCCCAGCGTGAAGCTGCGCGGCGCGCATGTCGGCTCGCACGGCGACGTGGTCTACACCATCGACCTGCGCTGGCGCCTGCCCAATGCCGGCGTCTGCATGGACAGCGCCGTGCTGCATTCGCTGGAACATTTCCTGCTCGAAGGCTTCGGCCGCCTGCTGCCCGCGCATTTCATCGGCGTGGGCGTGATGGGTTGCCGCACCGGCTTCTACCTCACGCTGCTGAACGAGGGTCGCCGCGAGGTGATCGAGCAGACGCTGGAGGCGGTCCTGCGCGGCGTGCTCGCCGCTACCGCCGTGCCCTACGCGAGCATCGGGCAGTGCGGCCACTGGCGCCAGCACGACCTCGCCGCGGCGCAGGGCGTGGCGCGCGGAGTGCTGGCACGCCGCGCGGCGTGGCGGGAGATCGCATGAACGCGGCGGCCACGCGCTGGCGGGTCAGCGAAACGCGGCGCATCGAGTACGAGCTGTGCAACGTGGACGACGTGTTCGACCCGGCCAGCGATGTCTTGCTGGCCGATGGTCGCATCGCCGGCGGCCGGCGCTTCGTGGTGGTGGACGAGGTGGTGCTGGCCCATCACGGCGCACGTCTCGCCGCCTACTTCGCGCACCACGGCATCGACGCGCGCATCGTCGCGCTGCGCGGCGGCGAGCGCGGCAAGACGATGGAGACATGGCAGCGCCTGCTGCGCGCACTGGACGAGTTTCCCATCCATCGCCGTGACGAACCGATCCTCGCCATCGGCGGCGGCGTGCTCACCGACGTGGTCGGCTTCGTCGCCGCCAGCTATCGCCGCGGCGTGCCGCACATCAAGGTGCCCACCACCTTGATGGGCTACGTGGATGCGGCGGTGGGGATCAAGAACGGCATCAACTTCAACGGCCGCAAGAACCGCCTCGGCAGCTTCGAGCCGCCGCGCCGCGTGCTGCTGGATCGCCGCCTGCTGCGCACCCTGCCTCGGCGGCACCTGCGCAACGGCGTGTGCGAGATCGTCAAGCTCGCGGTGATCAAGGACGCCGCGCTGTTCGCGCTGCTGGAACGCCACGGCGCCGCCAGCATCGCCGGCGCGTTCCAGGGCGAGGCTGGCGGCGCGATCCTCGACCGCGCCATCGACGACATGCTGCAGGAGCTGGCGCCCAACCTGTTCGAGGACGAGCTGGCGCGCGTGGTGGATTTCGGCCACACCTTCAGCTACGGCCTGGAAACGCGGCACGGGGACCACCTGCTGCACGGCGAGGCGGTGCTGCTGGACATCCTGGTCTCCGTCGCCATCGCCCACCACCGCGGCCTGCTCGCCGATGCCGCCGCCGCGCGCATCCTGGCCCTGGTCGAACGCCTCGACCTGGCGCCGCCGCTGGAGCTGCTCGACGCCACGCTGATGTGGCAGTCGCTGCTGGATCGCGTCGAACACCGCAACGGCGCCCAGCGCGTGCCGCTGCCGGTCGCCGTGGGCGGGGGCGTGTTCGTCAACGACATCCGCCGCGGTGAACTGAGCACCGCCATCGCCACCCTGCAAACCTGGACGACCCGCGCCCATGACCGACTCGCCGAATGTTGATGCCGCGGAGATCGCGCACTTCGACCGCATCGCCCGGCTGTGGTGGGACCCACACGGCAAGATGGGCCAACTGCACGCGATCAACGCGCTGCGCCTGCGCTTCATCACCGACCGCCTGAGCGCCACCTCGCCGCGTGTGGTGGACGTGGGTTGCGGCGGCGGCATCCTCGCCGAGGCGCTGGCGAAACACGGCGCGCGGGTCACCGGCATCGACCTCTCCACGCTCTCGCTCAAGGTGGCGCGTCAGCACGCCGAACATGGCGGCCTGGACATCGACTACCGCGAGCTGGACGTGGAAGCGCTGGCCCGCGACGAGGCCGGCACCTTCGACGCGGTGACCTGCATGGAGATGCTCGAACACGTGCCCGAGCCCGCGCGCGTGATCGCCGCCTGCGCGCAGTTGCTCAAGCCCGGCGGCGTGGCGTTCTTCTCCACCATCAACCGCAACCTCAAGGCGTTCGCCTTCGCCATCGTGGCCGGCGAATACATCCTCGGCCTGCTGCCGCGCGGCACCCACAGCTACCGCAAGCTGATCCGCCCGACCGAGATGCGCGCGTGGGCGAACGCGGCGGGGCTGCAGTTCAACGCCGTGGCCAGCCTCATGTACCACCCGCTCAAGCGCAGCTTCCGCGTGGCGCCGGGGCGCGAGGACATCAACTACATGGCCGGCTTCACGAAACGGAGTTGACCGCATGCGCCGCTTCCTCGCCCTCTCGCGCTCGCTGCACGGCGTGCTCGACATCGCCATGCCCGGCTTCGTCGCCCTGCTGTGGCTCGGCCATTTCCCCGCCTGGCCGGTGCTGGCGCTCTGCCTGGGCACCGCACTGGCCGGCTACACCGCGATCTACGCGCTGAACGACCTGGCCGGCGTCCGTGACGACCGCCAGAAGGTGGCGCGCGGGCTCACCCCCGGCTACGCGGTGGAGGCCTCCACGATGCGCTACCCGCTGGCACAGAACCTGATCAGCATGAAAGGCGCGCTGGCCTGGTTCGGCCTGTGGTTCGCGCTGGCCGTGCTCGGCATCTGGCTGCTCAACCCGTGGATCCTCGCCATCCTCATCGCCGCGGCGCTGCTGGAACTGGCCTACGTGAAACTGCTCAAGGTCACCTGGTGGCGCACCGTGGTCAGCGGCCTGGTGAAATCCGCCGGCCCCGTCGCCGCCGTGTTCGCGGTAGTGCCGTCGCCCTCGCTGGCGGGACTGGCGCTGATGCTGGGCTGGCTGATGCTGTGGGAAGTCGGCGGGCAGAATATCCCCGCCGACTGGAACGACATTGCGGAAGACCGCGCCATCGGTGCGCGCACCATCCCGCTGGTGTTCGGCCTGCGCACCGCCGGCTGGCTGGTGCTCGCGCTGCTCGCGCTCACGGTGGCCGGCAGCCTGCTGCTGGCGCGGCTCTCGCCGCTGGCGCTGGGCTGGCCGTTCCAGCTAGCCGTGCTGCTGGCGGGCGTAGTTCTGCTGGTAGCGCCGGCGCTGCGGCTGGCATTGACCCGCGACGGCCGCGCTGCGGCCCGGTTGTTCGATCGCTCCAGTTTGTATCCGCTGGCGCTGTTGCTGATCGTCACGGTGTTCGTGCTGTTGCCTTGAATGTGCCGTTCGCGCCGAAGCTCGACGCATGACTCGGAAGGTGGGCGTAGGGCGGGCACTGCCCGCCGGCTTTCTCGCGCGTCGCTCGTGCCCATCAAATCCTAACGACCAACGCACTCATACCCGCGTGGTTCCTTCGATCCAGGACATTCAAAGCCAATAGCGGTCGATCGCCAGCTGCTGTAGGAGCGCACCTTGTGCGCGATGCTCTTGCTTTCAGGGCGAAAAGCGGTCGATCGCCTTCGGCGACCGAGTCACTTTCTCTTTGTAAGCCCTGCCTTGATATTTCAGGGGGAGAGGACTTGATAATCTGGGATATAGAGGGTCATCAAGGGCGATAACGGGAAGCCAAATTGAAAGAGTCTTTCGCGTAGCGAAAGTTCAGCCGGATGGTGGGGAGGGCGGCTCTTTGCTGTCGAACAGGGCGCCTTGGCGTTGGGCGTAGTCGGAGGCCTCGACCATGCGGATTCGCTGGTAGGCGGTCTTGACGGTGACGTCGAATTGGCGGGCGGTGGCGACGATGTCGCGGCCGCTGGCGACGTAGGCGGCGTGCATGGCCTGGTCGCGTTCGTTGATGCGAACGGCGAAGCCTGACGGGATGTAGATCAGCTGGCCGCGGTAGTCGTCGCAGACCTGGCTGGCGATCTTCAGGCCGATTTCGGCGGCCTGGTCGTCGGGAACCTTGAGCACGTCGACCAGTACCCGCGCGCTGGTTTCGGCCAGTTCGCGGGTGAAGGTGGCGACGCGGTCAAGGTTGGTGCTCATCAGCGCTCGATCCCGGCGCGCTCGCACCATTGCTTGAGGTGCTCGATGACCTGGCTGGCGACGGTGCGCGGCAGCAGGTTGGCGTCATCCCAGCCGAGGCGTTGCGGATGGTGGGCGGCGGACTGGGTGCGCACGTATGCGCGCAGGGCCTTGTCGCTGTTGTCCTGGACGGCGCCGGCTTTGGCGAGGCAGGTCCACAGGTGGCGGATCAGCGCGGCCTGCGTGCCCTTGCGGTATGGCGAGCGGCGGGCGGTGGCGTGGCGTGGATCCTTCCAGCCGCAGGCTGCCAGGTGCTTCAGCACGGCCTCGCGGCCGGCGTCGTCGAGATCCTTGGCCGAGCGCACGCGGGCGACGGTCCACAGCATGTCGCGGTACGTTGAATCGTCGAGGCCGAGCTGCTGCGCAGCGATGTGGATCATTGCCAGGTGGTTGTTGCGCGCCGGCGACGGCTTGCGAGCGGCGGTCATGGCGATACTCCACCGGGGCCGACGATCCAGATCGTGACGCACGGGACCAGGTTGATGCACAGGCGGCGGTTGGCCGGCGACCAGTGCGCGCCGATCCAGAGGCTGCCCCAGCGAAAGAGGATGCCGGCGCGGACGCGGTCAGCCTTGAGCACGCTATGCATGCGTTCACGCCTGGCCATGTTGCCGGTGTAGTAGTCGTGCAGCAGCCAAAGCCAGCCGGCACGCACCAGGCCGAACAGTAGATTCAGTGGCACGGGCGAATAGATGCCCTCTCGGCGCAGGTAATCGACACAGACGATGCCATAGCCGCGCGGCACTTCTTCGCAATCCTGGACGCGGCGAAAGAGGATGCCGGCTTTCAATGGAGTTTCCTCGCGCGTTCGCGCTCCGCTTTCTTGGCGCAGTGGTCGGCCCACATGGTTTCGAATTCTTCCCAGGTGAGGTCTGGCTTCAGGCGTCGGCCGACGTCGAACCATTCCGCTTTGGTGTATTCGTTCAGGCGGGTCATTTGGCGTGCTCCAGCTGGCGCTGGCTGGCGCCGTTGACGCCGCGGTGCAGCTTGGCGTTCTTGCCGGCTTCGTGGCCGGCCCAGGCGTCGTCGTCGCGGGTTTTGCCGCGTTTGGTCAGGTCGCGGCCGGAGCTGGTGCCTGCGTCGGGGTAGCGCAGGCGCATTACGTCGTCGATCGCCAGGCGCTTGGCGTCGGCTACTTCCGCGTCGGGGAACAGGTGCGCGACGGCGTTGGCCCATGCCAGCGCGAACACCTCGCCACGGGCCTCGCGGTTGCCGCGCTTGCGCACGCGGGCGATGTGCTTGAGGCGGTCGGCGTCCATCTGCCGGCGCAGCACGGTGAAGGCGAAGGCGGCGATCTCGGCGGCGCCGTCACAGCCGTAGTAGCGGATCACGGTGGATCCGCTGTTCCAGCTCTTTTCGCGGCAGACGATCATGCGGGCGCCGAAGCCATCCGCGGCGAGCACCGCCAGCAGCAACAGACTGCGGGCGGGTTCGGCGCCGCGGGCGCGGGTGTTGACCTCGGCCTCGTCGACGTCCATCGCCTCGGCGTGGGTGATGCCGTGCGCGCGCATCATGGCTTGCGCCTGGCGCAGCGCGGCGGCGGCTTCGTTCGGGTTGGACGAGGCGGCGAGGCGCAGGCAGGCTTTGACTTTGCGGAGGATGTGTTGGCGGTCCATGTCAAGCGTCCTGTGGCCGCGGGATGGAAAAACACGTTTCGAGCCTGGCCAGCAGATCGGCCAACTGCGAAGTGATCAGCGCGAAGGTGGCTTCCAGTTCGGCCGCGGCGTGCTCAAAGTTGTCGCCCAACTGGTCCATCACGACGTCGAGGAACTTCAGCTTGCGCACGACCAGGTCTTCGCCCAGCACGAAACTGATCCGGTCGTCGAACACCAGGCCCAGCTGGAACACCTGTTTGCCGCTGCGCAGGTGTTCCATGACCTCTTCGCCGTCGAGTTCCGTGCCGCGGCCCTTCCAGCGGGCGCCGGCGGCGGTGGCCGGGTCACGCAACTCACACTCGTCGCCCAGGGCAAAGCCGGTCGGCAGGTTGCCGGTGGACAGCCAGTCGGTCATCAGCACGCGCGGGCCTTATTCCGGCGCCAGCGGCACCGCGGGGAAGCTGCCCAGCGCTTCGCGGATCTGCGTGATGGCGTTCTCGGCGGCCTTGCGGCTGGAGGTGTCGAGCACCAGCCAGCCGTTCTTCTTGTCGACATAGGCGGACAGACGCGAGCCGCGGACGAAGGCGCGCGGCAGCAGCTCGGTCAGCAGGTCTTCCTTGATCCGTCTGCGCTCGCGGCCACCGACATTGCGGCCTTCTTCCTGGGCGATCTTCTGCACCTTGCGCTGCAGCTCGCCGTTGATCACGGCGGACGGAAGCAGCTTGTCCTGGCCGCCAATCGCCATCAGGACGCAATACCTGATCGCGAGCGTCATCGAGCCGTGATCGGCGCCGCCGTCCGGCTGCACAAAGCCCCTGGTGAACATCTCCAGCGGCCCGCAGGGGCGCAGCCGATGCTCGGCCAGCGCCTCGTCGAGGCGGCTCAAATCGGCCGCGACAGCGGGCGAAAATCGAAACAATGAGAGGTTGCGGAAGAGCATTGTCTGATTACTCCGTGATGCGCAGACGACTGCGCATCTGTTCAGGGGCGCGGATGGCGCCGAGGGCGTTGTGGACGAGCAGTTGGTCGCCATCGGTCGCATGCCCGACGAGCAGCCGATCCAGGGTGTCGTCTGGCAGCTCGTATGCGAGCAGGTTCTGGCGTTCGAGCTCGGCGATGCGATCGCGCAGGCGCTGGACCTGGGCGGACACGGCGTCGCACATGGATTCCGGCCAGCCCAGGGCGCGCTTGATGCGGTTGCCGCCTTCGGCGGCTTGGGCGCTTTGCTCGGCGGTGGTGCCGTAGGTGGCGACGCAGGTTTGTTGGCCATCCCAGGCCAAAACGATGACCTGCAGGAAGTCGTGGTCGCGGGCAACGGTCTCAGCGGCGCTGAGCGGCAGTCGACTGCCGCTTGCCGTCTGCGTCTTCGCGCAGGCGCTGCACAGGTCGAGGCTGACCCAGTAGCAGCCGCCGGGGCATGCATGGAGGTCGGTGCAGCCGCAGGCGCGGCAGGTGCGCTCACCCACTGCCCAGCGTTCGCCATTGACCACCCGTTGCGCGAGTTCCTTGAGCGTCATGTCGTCGTTCACGACGCGGCCTCCAGCTTGCGCAGGCGGCGCTCGATGGCGGTGCGCACGGTCTTCTGCAGGTTCGGCAGCCTGAGCGCGGCGTGGCACCGCGCGGCGTCGAAATCGCGCACGGCGCGCAGGCGATCGTCTGCACAGAGGTGATGGAACACGTGGCCCTGGTGGCTGCCGGCGTAGAACGGGTGATCCTCGGCGCGGCTCACGACTGCGTTTCCGCGACATCGTCGTCGTTGATCAGCGCGGCGATCAGCTTGTCGAGTTCGCCGTCGACGGGCTTGAGTACCACGGCGTCGACGTCGTCGGCGATGCGCACGCCCAGGCGTTTGAGGTCGCTGGCTGGCAGGTTGCCCAGGGCGGCGGCGACGGGCTTCTCGGTGATTTTGACCAGGGTGTCGAACTGGTCGGGGAAGTGCTTGCGGATCAGCTTGACGACGGTGTCGACGTCGCCGAGCTCCAGCTTGCCGCGCTGTTTCATGAAGCCGACCTTGATGCCGTGGAGCACCCGGGTCTTGGGCGAGCGGAATTCGCCGGCGCTGGTCTCGATGGCTTCCTTCAGCTCGCCGTGGGCGGCGGTGAAGCGGGCCAGGGAATTCTTGATGCCCTGCAGGCGGCGGCGTTTGGCGGTTTCCTGCTCGTCGCGCAGATCCTGCAGGCGGCTGGCGAGCTCGTCGCGGGCACCGGCGAAGACCTTGGCGCGTTGTTCGATGTCTTGCATTTGCATGGTGGTCAATCCTTGTATGGAGTGCCGCAGAACGGGCAATGGGTGGCGACGGCAATGGGGATTTGCCGGCGCACGGTGGGGTCGGTGAATTCGACGCGGACCAGCACGCGCGGCGTGCCGACGACGCCGTTGCCAGCGCGCGGCGACATGCTCTTGAGCTGGGTGCCGCCGATGCGCAGCTGGCGGTTGACGTTGGTGATGCAGGTGCAGGTCATGCCGACACCCCGGCGTCAGACTTAGCCGCGCGCGTCAAGATGATTGGCTCGATCGGCGGGTCGATCTTGCGCAGCTGGTAATCCTTCGGTGCGCCCGCAAGACCGTCAGCGAACACCACGACGTAATCGGCATCTGCCAACACGTTCGTGTATCCCTGCATCGTCGGGTGCGCCAAACGCTCACCCGCCTGGAACGGGCCGATGTCATAGACCTCGCATTGCTGGCCCGTACGATTCTGACTACTGATGTCACGGGCAATAGCGAAGATCGCCAGATCACCAACTTTGAAACGCAGTTCGTTCATGACGGCAACCTCCCCTGCCCAATCAGGTCGGGAATCGAAACCCGCTTCATCGCGCTTTCCTGCTGCAGGCTGGACATGGCGCGGGCGTGCAGGAACGCGCAGGTTTCTTCCATTTCCTCGCTGGTGCCGGCGAGGAAATAGCCGTCGCGCGGGTGGGCGCAGACGTGGTGGCCGAGCAGACGCAGCTCGAACACCAGGGTGCGCAGGTAACGCTCGTCGCCGCTGGTCGGGTGACATCCCAGCACCTCGCGACAAAGCGCGGTGGCGGTGACGCCGTGGCGGCGGCCGATGTGGTTGCGCAGGGCAGCCAGCAGGGCGTCCCGCGTGAGCTCGTTATGCATCGTGGTTCTCCGGATGGTGGCCGTTGAGGGCGTCGACAGCGAAGCCGAGATCGAGCACGCGCCGCTCGGCGGCGGTGCGGTCGATGATCTTCAGGTAGTAGTCGCCCTGGATCTGCGCGAGCTTGTCCATGCGCTCCATGCGATCGCCGGCGGCGTGGCGGTGCTGGCCTTTCTGGCGGCTGACCTCCACCGCCTGCTCGGCCTTCGCGGCGCCGCGTTCAGCGACGGCAAAGACGATCTCCAGCAGGTAGCCGTGCGACTTGAGCGGCAGCTGCAGCTTGTCGGTGTTGCGCAGCTCCACCATCTGTTCCAGCGCGCCGCGCCACAGGTCGAGCGCGGCGGGTCGGGTGTTGCCATTGCGCACCACCGTGCCGGCGTCGAGCATGGGCACCAGCTCGGCCATGAGCTTGTCGGCGCGGTCGTGGGCCAGCGCGCGGCCCTTGCTGCGGAACATGCCCAGGTACTGGGCCCACAGACTGGCCAGCGGTGCCGGCATGTGCAGCGCGCGCAGCAGCGCGCCGCGGGAGGCGTCCATCTGCAGGGCGACGTCGAGGCTGAAGCTGGCGCAGCAGCTGGGGCACGTGACGCGCATGCTTACCTCCGGCTCGGCAGCGGCGCGTCGGCGCGGTTGCGGCGGCGGCTGCCGTGCCACAGCTTCATCACCAGTTGCTGGCCGCGCTGGCGCAGCTGGTTGTCGGCGCGGCGCTGCTGCCGGTGCTGGTGCGGCTCGACAACCTCGGCCTGTCTCCCGGCCCGCTCCACGCGCGCCAGCATCTGGTGCGGATACGCCAGGAAGGCGTCCAGCGAAATGCCGTGCTTGCGCACGCCCCGGGCCACGTAGATGTCCGCCCAGTGATTGAGGGTTTCATCGGGATAGCGGTGGCTCATGATTGGCGCCTCCGGTAGATGTGCTGAACTCGGGCATCGCGCAGCAGCCGCCAGCGCACCTGGCCACCCGGTTGTGCCGGGGCGAGGCGCTCCACGTGGTGGCCGCGCTTGCGGTTGATGTAGAGAATGTTTCGCACCGCGACGAGCTCGTCGCCGTCGCCAATGCGCTCGGCCAGCTCGCGCGCGGTGATCGGTTCGCCCGCGGCGATCAGGCCATCACGCATGCGCTGCCACAGGCCGGCACTCATGCGGCCACCGGCACGGGGCTGAGAAGCGCCTTCGCCAGCGCGCGGGCCTGTTCACCGCTGATCGCGTGGAGCACGTCGTCGATGCGATCGCCCACCTGCCAGGTGGTGATGCCGGCACGCGCGCAGAACGGCAGCAGCTCGGCCGTGACGTGCAGCGAGCTGATTTCCAGCTCGATCAGCAGGCAGCGGATGTGCAGGCGCTGGTACGGGGTAGTGGCGGCCATCACACCCTCCCCACCAGCTCACCGCTGATCTTGCCCAGGCCCAGCTCCACCGCCTGGTTCATCGCCTTGACGATCAGGTTCTGCACCACCAGCGGGTACATCTGCGTATCCACTTCGTTGGTGCCCTGGCGGCGGCGCGTGAGGCGGGCACGGATGGCGTCGTAGGCGTCGCGCTCGAAGATGGCGTCGCAGCTGGCGCCCACGCGCTTGAACTTGAGCGCCAGGTATTCCTCCAGGTTGCCGTTGAGTGGCTTCAGGCGCGCCTGCTCGATGCGGCGGATGACCTCGCGGATATCCGGGTTGCGGCGCTCGTCGAGCAGGTTGGCCAGCTCGGGCTGGCCGACCAGAACGATGCCCAGCAGCTTCTTGAAGCCGTCCTCCAGCTCCCAGAAGCGCTTGAGGTATTTCAGCGTGTATTTGTTGAGGTCGTGGGCCTCCTCGATCATCAGCACGTGCGATACGCCCGTGCTGGAACTGCTGGCCAGCAGGCGCTCCACCTGGCGCGCCTTGGCCTCCTTGCTGAGCTTGGGCACCTCGGTGGAGATGTCGGCGATGATCGCGTCGCAGATGTGGCTGGTGGTGAGCTCGCGCTTGTCGACGGTCTTGACGTTGATGATGACGATGGGCTCGTCGTCGCGGCGGATGCGGTCGACCAGGTCGCGGCGCAGCGTGCTCTTGCCGCTGCCCGATTCGCCGATCACGGCGACAAAGCCGCCGTGCTTGGCGGCGTAGTACATGGACTCGCGCACGTAGCGCTGATCCTTGCTGAGATAGACATCCTGCGGGCCTTGCACGTCGTCGACGAAGGGATGACGGGCAAGGCGGAAGTGATCGCGTGCGGCGGGACTGAGCATTTCGGGCTCCGGAAGTTGGATGTCGTCGGCCGGTGCGGCCTCGGCGATGGGTTTGGCGGCGGCGAACACGCCGCGCGTATCGGTGGGTACGTGCTCGACGGTGTCGCCTTCGAGCATCCAGGCGGTGGCGATCTCCTCCTCGGGCACGTGGCGTTCGCGCAGGAAGGCAGCGACCTGCGCGCGCACCGTGTCGGGGTGCATCGTGCGCGGCCACTTGTGGCGCGTGAGCAGGCCGCTGAGCGTGCTGGGCGCCAGCGTGTTGCCGGCGCGGCCGCCGGCCTCGTAGGTCATGGCCCGGCGCAGGTCGCTTTGCGAGATGTCGTGGCGCAGCAGCAGCGCATGCAGCTGATACGGCCGCACGCTCTGCTCGCTGGTGATGGGTCGGCCCATGCGCGCCATTGCTCAGTGCTCCAGGGCGAACACGGGCGCATGCGCCTCATGCACGCGGCGCACGTGCATGGCGCGCTTGAGCTTGAGCAGCTGGCCTGGCACGTAGCCCTCGCTGTCGTGGTTGGTGGCCACCACCACGGCCCAGGCGAACTGGCCCTCGATGGCATCGGCGCCGGCGTAGCTCATCAGCACCAGCACCTCGCTGGGCGAGTCCACGCGGATGAAGTGCTGGCCGGGCCGGATCGACGACACCGGCACCAGGCAGTTGGATGAAACGGGTACGGCTTGCGGTTGTGCGTGCATGCTGATCTCCAGATCAGTGGGTGGAACGGAAAGGTTCAGAGCTTCGAGGCGAGCTCCGCGCGGGCGAGGTTTTCCGGCAGCACCGCGCGGGCCGCATCGCGGCGCCGGTGCGCCACGTGGTTGGCGAGCCGGGCGATCTGGTTGAGGTGGTCCATGTCGCGCTGCATGGCATCGAGGTCGGCATACAGCGGTGCCGGGCGCGGCGCTTCGGCGGCGTCCGTGGCGGTGTCCTGGCGATCGACGCGTGCCTGCAGCAACAGCGGCTCGCACTGCCGCAGGAAGGTTATGGGCGCGGCCCCGGACAACTTGTTCCAGAAGCCGGGCGGGTAGTACTCCGGCTCGCCGGGGGCGACGCGGCAGGCGACCACCACGATGTCCAGCGACGCGTCCGGGTTGAGCCGCGCAGCAGCGGACAAGTCGGCATGGAAACCGTCGGAGTACTGGCTGCAGCGCAGCGCGCAAACGCATTCCACCAGGTCCGGGCCCAGCGGCACGAACAGGTCGCCCACCTGGGCCTCGGCGAGCATGTTGGGGTTGTCGATACGGAAACGGGCTTTCATGTGCGTGACACTCCTTGTGGCAAGTCGGCTCAGCCGACGACAGAAAGACGCGGGCGCTGCAGGGGCTCGGGTGCATCGAGCCGTGCGGCGAGCGCATCGAGATCGGATTCGGGGACGCCGTCCGGATACCACTCGCGGATGCGGGCGTTGTCGTCGGCGGTGAGTTGGCGCGGCAGGCGGGCGCGCATTTCGAACGCGGCCTGCAGGTGCGATAGCGGACGCAGCTCGACGTGCACGGGGTCGGGCACATCCATGTCGGTGCCGCGGCGCAGGATATGGCTGGGCGCGGCGGCCGCGGCCTCGCGCATGTGCTTGAACGGGTCGATTGAGCCGTCGAACGCCAACCGGCCCTTGTTGCGTGCGGCCGTGGCGTCCAGCGTGTCGCGCTCGCCATACGCTGCCTCGTTCAGATCCTTGCGCGCGGTATCGACGACGGTGTCCGCCTTGGCGGCGTAGCTTTCGCCGAACACCGGCGAGTTGACGAAGAAGCCGGCCGCATCGGTGGCAATGGGCTCGCACTCGATGTAGCGCGTGGATCCGTCCTCGGCCGCGCCCATCACGAAAATGCTGGGCGCGCGGTACGGGTTGACCGCGAGGGTCACCGTTTCGCCCACGCGCACGTTGGGCACCTGGTCCACCGAGTAGACGGCCGGCGCGTGGCCCTTGACGGTGTATTGCACGGTGAGGTTGCCCTTGACCGTGCGCTGCACCGGCTTGCTGTGCATCAGCATCTGGCACAGTTCCACCGGCGGGCACAGGCGCAGCTGATCCTGGCGGATGGTCTGCCACAGCGCGTCGCGGGTGTGCTTGTGGCGGCTGTGGACGAAGGTGCCGTTGAAGGCGCGCAGCCACTGGTCCATCTCCGCGTTGAGCTGCTCCACGCTGTCGATGCGCGCGAAGGTGAGCACGCCCTCGAACTTGCGCTCGACGATGTTGTGCACGCCCTCCACCTGACCCTTGGCGCGGGGGTTGCCCGGCTTGTGCGCCCAGTGGCGGATCATCAGCGCAGTGAGCAGCGCGCCGATCGCATGGCTCATGTTGGCGCTGCCGGCATCCCATACCAGCATCCAGGGCACGCCGTGCATCACGTGGCCGTCGTTGCGGTGCATCGCCCACATCATGAAATCGAACAGCGTGGGCGTGTCCTCGCCGGCCACGTTGTAGTAGCGGCACAGCACGTCGCCGGTGTAATGGTCGGTGCAGGCGTAGCGCATCACGCGCTGGTTGCTCACCTTGGCCACGTCGCGCGGCTTGCGCACGTTGAACTTGCGCTCGTCCATCACGCCGACGCGGCCGTTGCGCAGGTAATACAGCACGCACACCGACGCATCGAGCTGCCAGACGTGGTTCGGGTGGTTGCTGCGCATGTTCACGTGCGGCTCCGGCCGGGCCAGCTGGCGCGGGTGGCAGTGGTGCAGGCGCATCAGGCGCAGCATGGTTTCCGGCGAGACGCGTTCGGTCAGCAGGCCGTTGGCCAGCGCCATGTCGATCGCGTCGCCCACCGGCAGCAGCTCTTTGCCGGTTTGCCGCTGGCTGGCGCGCAGGATGCCGGCCACGGCCTTCACCTCCGGCTCGGTGACACGGCTGTCGCCGCGGTCGGCGCGCAGCTTGCGGCCGCTGCCGTAGCCGACCTGGCGCAGGCGGCTGTACAGGGTCGGCTTGCTCACGCCGAGCCAGCGCATGGCCTGGTCGACCAATGGGCCGCGCTCGCCGTGTCCGGCCGCGCTCAGGCGGCTGGCCACGGTGCGCAGATAGTCCATCTGGGCAAGCTCCCCCTGGTGCATGGTTATTCGCCCACCAGTTCGCACAGGTCGCGCAGCTGGTCGGCGGCCCAGCGCGCGTTGCCCTCCAGGCGCTCGGCGACGTCGGCGTCCACCGTCAGGCCGCCATCGGCGTACAACTGCTCGACATCGCCGAAGATCTTGCGCAGGCGGGCGATATGCGAGGCGGCTTCCACCACGGCCTCATCGCCATCGCGCAGAAGATCCTCGGCAGCGGCGCGCAGCTTGCTCTCGTCGCTGCCCTTGCGCTTGTCGCGGGTGAGCTTGTTGATGCGCTCGTCCTTGGCGCGGATGATGTCTTCGTCGGCTGCCTTCTCGTCCTCGCGTTCGGCGCGTTCGGCACGCAGGGCGGCCTTGAGCTCGCGCACGGACATGCTGTCCACCTCGTCCAGCGTGAGGCCGGCGAGCGTGCCGCCGTTTTCAAGCGCGGCGAGCGTGTCGTCGTCTTCGCTGATCAGCTCCAGCATCTTGCCGCTGCCCAGCGCCTGCAGCTTCGGCAGGCCCTTGACCTTCACCGCGGACTGGATGGCGCGCTGGGCAAAGCGCGTGCTCATGTCCAGCCGGTCCAGGATGCTGTGATAGCTGGCCGCGTCTTCGCGCTCGCGGATCTCGGCAAGCATCACGCCGATCTCCACCAGCCGCTGTCCGGTCTCTTGCATGTTGAGGCGGATACGCGCGACGTAGGACTCCACGTGGTACGGCATGACGATGCCGAGCGCCTCCTCCACCGCGGAGATGTTGGCGGCCATCTGGTGCATGGCGTCGCCGGCGGCCATCAGCTCGCCATGATTGATCGTGTTGTCGACGGCATTGAGCTCGTCGGCGGTGCGGGCCTTGCTTGTGCGTGGCATGTGTTGCTCCTGGTGGATCAGCGGGTCTTGTTCAGCGGTCGACGGAAAAGCGCTGGGCGGTCTCGTCGACACGCTTGCGGGCTTCACCGAGTGAATTGAGGACGCGCAGCGCGATCTGGCCCACGCGCGGCGTGATTCGCCATGCGCCCGTGTCGAGGGTTTCGGCCATGCCGGCCTCGCGCAGGTTGGCCAGGTCGCGGGTGACGTTGCTGGCGCTGGTGCGAACGGCCTTGGCGATCTCGCCGGGGGCCAGGCCCATCACCTCGTGGCCGGCCAGCAGCATCAGGGTTTTCAGCACGCGCTGCTGGGCGGCGTTGATGTAGTTGGGGGCGCTCATGCGGGCACCATGACGAGCACGCTGTCGGTGGTGATGCCGAGCGTGGCGCACTGCAGCTCGCACAGCTGCAGGTGCATCTCGGTGGCGTCTTCGGCCCAGCTGCGCGCCGCGTCTTCGGCGAACGCGAGCCGCTCGCGCAGATCTTCGTTCTCGGCGTCGAGGCGCGCGGCTTCGGCGCGCAATTGCACCAGCGCCTCGGCATCCAGGCGGCGCTGCAGCCGTTGGAGTGTGGACGTGTTCATGGCAGTGAGAGCTCCGGTTGATCGTGCCGCTCGACCTGGGCGCGCTCATGCGCCAGCCGGGCCATCGCGGCAGTAAGGTGATTGGATGTGTCGGCCGCGTCGGCCTTGCCCTCGGCAAAGCGCAGCAGCGCGCCGATGGCGGCGGTGCAGACCTCCTGCAGGGCGTGGATATCGCTGCCCACGGGCAGCCGGCCGGTGGGCATGTCGATCACCAGCTTGCGCGCGCTGGCGGCCAGGTACTCGGTGACGTAGGCGCAGCCGCAGGCGTGCTCGAAGCCGGCGATCTTCATCGCGGGGATGCTGCCCTTCTCGATCCACTTGTAGATGGTCCACTTGCTTTCGCCGACCAGGTCGGCGATGCGCTCTACCGACATGCGCGAGCCGTGGTCCTTCGCGTAATCGACGCAGCCCTCGACCGCTTCCTGCAGCGATATGGGGCGCCAGACCTTCCAACGACGGGCGCTCATTGCGGACCCCGCATGGGCGCTGGGTTGACGAGGTTCCAAAAGGCGCCCGCGTTTGCCCTTGTGCAAATGACTTGCGCGGGGTGAAATAGAAGCCGACGACTTGAGCGATGCACACACCGAGGGATTGAGCGCATGACGCAGGACGAATTCACGGAAATATCGGCGCGCTGCGAAGCGCTGAGCCGCGTCGTGTTGCACCTGGCGGTGTCGTTGGAGGAGCGCGGGGTCATAGACGGCCACCGGCTTCAGGAGAACTTGCTGGAGGCGCTTCCGCACGGCTCGCCGCTGATGGATCGCACGGCGCTGCTGATGCAGGAACTGGTTGGCACGTATTCGGACGCGCGTAGCCGGCGCCGAACAGTGGCGTTGTGGACGGGAAACCGGCCGGATCGAAACGATGACTAGACATGCTGTCCCCCTGTGGATGCATGGGTTAACCCGCCGCTCGCATGGCGGCGAGGGTGTAGTCCGGTGCCACGGGCACCGGCGTATCGGCGAGCAACGCGTCGCGGGTCAGCAGCGCGAGCTCGGCGGCCCGGGTCGCGGGCGGATAGAGCACGTGAAACCGGGTGAGGAAGCGATGCAGCGGGTTGCCGGGTTCCCGGCTCGCGTACATCAGGTTGTTGGCGGCCTTGTCCAGGCGAAGCTGGAACAGGTCGATGGACTCGCCGCCGCGCCGCGTGATGTGCTGCTGCGCGTGGCGCTGGGCGTCGTCGAAAGTGAACGGAAGCGGTCCGGACATGGCGTGCTCCTGGTGGTCGGGTCAGCGCGCCGCCGCGCGGAGCGCGTCGGCGATCTGGGAAGGGGGAAGGCCGCGGGCGGGTTCGTCGCAGTGCCATTGCGGCCACAGCTCCGCCAGCGCCAGCCCGGTCAACTCGGCAATGCGCTGCTCCACCCGCCTGTTGCGGCCAGTGCCGCGAACGACGGTGTAGACGGCCTGGGGCGATACCTTGAGCTCGCGCGCCAAGGCCGCCTGCGAGTAGCCGGCCATCTCCAGACCAGCGGCGATGTATGCGGGATGCATGTGTGCGATGCCCCCCGGTCAGGCCGCGCCAACCGCGCTGGCGCGCTGGCGGTCAATGGATTGGCGGGACTTGCGCCGGCTAGGCTTCGCGTTCGGTCCGTGCCACTGCGGCCACAACTCGGCCAGCGGCATGCGCGTTGCCGCGGCGATTCGCGTCTCGACCTTCTTGCTGCGGCTGCGCCCGTGAATGACGGCGCCCACGGTGGTGGGCTTCACGTTGATCTGCAGCGCGAGTGCGGCCTGTGTCAGGTTGCGCACGGCCAGCGCGTACTTGAGCCGGGCCACGCGCCTCTGCTCCTGCTGGTCCAGCAACTCGCGGGCTTCAGTTTGTGGGTCCGGCTTGGGCATCGACTCTCTCTGCGGCCATTGCGCAAACGTCTGCGCGCCATTTATGTACCGTTAAAATGTACTACATCACTACGGTACATCCACGTTTTGGAAGAGTAAATAGGGGGAGGGCATCCCTGATGCATCCAGCTCAGATCAAGGCCGCGCTGACCATCGCCGGCTACAAGCAAACCGAGGCGGCGGCCGCGTGCGGCGTCGCGCCCACGACCATTGGCGCCGTGATCAACGGGCGCAGCCGCAGCAAGCCGGTAGAGGAATGGATCGCCACCACGACGGGCATCGCACCGGTCGATCTGTGGCCGCAGTGGTACGGCCAGGGCCAGCCCGCGCTCACGGCCGAAGAACGTGAGTTGGTCGACGCGTATCGCCAGCTGCCACCCACGAAGCGCGCGCGAATGCTCGCCGAGGCGCGCGCGGAGTACTCGGCCAACTCGGGCGCGCATGTTGCGGCGGATCGCGGCAGCGTCGCGGTCGGCGGCGACTTCAACGTCGGCAAGGGCAGCGGGCGCGGAAAAAAGTAGCGGGCTTGGCTGACACGCGTTGTAGGCGTGGGCTTACAGCGCGCCGGGTGATAGAGCGACGAAGATCATAGGAGATTCAGGGGAGCGTTATGGCTGCGACAAGAGATATACCGACATGGGCCGGCCTGCTGGTGATGATCGCGGTGCCGTGGGCGATATATCACTTCACGATCGGAGACAACGGAGACGTATACGTGCCCGAACCCGCGCATGCGGCGCGGTCAGAAAAGAACAAACAATTCCTCTGGATTGAGGAATCCAAGGACGCGGTGCGAGGCGCGCTGAAAGACGGCGACTCGGCCAAGTTCCGCAACGTGATTTTTCACCGCACGGCGGACGGGCTACCGATGGTTTGTGGCGAAGTGAACTCACGCAACGGCTTCGGCGGCTACGGCGGGTTCGAACTCTTCATCGCCGCCGGTCACAAGGGAATCGTGGTGCTGCAGGAACAGATGGCCGCCGCCGAGTTCGTCAAGACGTGGAAGCAGCTCTGCAACGGGTAGCCACCACGCGCGTCAAACACTTCGCAAGATCCACAGGGGGATCGAATGCACACTGCCTCACCACCGCCGCGGCGCGTGCTTGCCGATCGCGGCAGCATTGCCGCGGGCGGCAACGTCACGATCGACCAGCTCACCATGCAGCTGCAGATGGAATGCCTGCGCGCGCACCTGGTCGCCTGCGCGGATGTGCCCGGCGCCATCGAATGCCGGCATTGTCACTTGCGCGGCCTGTCGCCTGATGCCGACCGCTGCCCCGCGTGCCAGCACGATGTGGGCAAGGAACGCCGCACCCGCGAGGCCGCCGCCGTCCGGCGCCGCCGGATACTGCTGCGCCTTGGCAACCTGCGATCGCTGCTGTGCTACCTGCTGGCCGGTGTGACGCTGTATGGCGTGCTGCTATGGCAGGGCGTCGAGCAGCCCGGCGCCCTGGGCGTGCTGAGCGGCGGCACCGTATTCATCCTGGCGTTGGGCCAGCTGTTCGTCTGGGGTAGCATCGGCGCTGGCATCTGGCTGCGCTTCTCGCTGCCGCGGCTGCTGCAGCGGTATGGGCTGGGGTGGGTCGCGGGAAGGTAGCCCGCGGGCGTATGATCCTGCACGGCGGCGCATTCGCGACCGTCCGCGCTACCGCAGCGCTGGCGAATAACCCCGGTTAAAAGACCCCGCACGGCCCCATGCGGCACTTTGTGCCGCATGAACAAACACTCCGCGATCTGGTACTTCTTCCAGCACCACTGGCCGGCCTGGCGCGACAAGCTGCGCGCCACGCCGCTGCTGCTGCTCGGCGCCATCACGTTCGCCGTGGTGCTGGTGCTCAACCCCGCCAAGGCCGGGCTGCTGATCTGGGGCGCCAGCCGCATCGGCCTGTACGCGTACCTGGGTTATTGGGTCGATCGCGTGATCTTCCCTTACGCCCGCCCCCACACGTTGACCGGCATCGCCGAAGGCACCGCCTGGAAGCGCCGCGCGCTGATCGTGGCCGCCGCGTTGATCGCCGGGGCGCTGCTGCCATGACGGTCGCAACCTGGATGATGTTGGCGGGCATCGCGCTGGTGCTGTTGAGCGTGCTGCGGTTGGTCCGTTATGACCTGTCGCAGGCCTATCGCGGCGCGGTGCCGACCACGATGCACGTAACATGCACGGTCGCGATGTATGTGATCGGCCTGGCGGTCTTGCTGGGTTCCGCCGGCGCGGCCCAGGCGGTGACCGCGGTGCACATCCCCGATGCCTCGGTGCGCTACCGGCTGCAGCTGGAGCGTGCGGCCGGCGCGCAATGGGGGCTTGATGCCCCGGTGGCGCGCGTGGCGGCGCAGATCCACCAGGAGTCCGCCTGGAACCCCTCGGCCGCCAGCGCCTACGCGCAGGGCCTGTCCCAGTTCACGCCGGCCACGGCGGCCTGGCTGCCCACCGTGTGCCCCTCGGTCGGCGCAGCCGACCCGTGGGACGCGGGCTGGTCGATTCGCGCGGCGATCTGCTACGACGCGTGGCTGCTCGACCGCGCACCCGGTGCCACCCCATGCGACCGCTGGGCGATGACGCTCAGCGCCTACAACGGCGGCGAAGGCGCGCGCGATCGCGAGCGGCGACTGGCCACCGCAGCCCATACCAATGCGGCCGTATGGTTTGGCGCGGTGGATGCCCAGCGCTCCCGCAGCGCCGCCAACTGGCGCGAGAACCGCCACTACGTGCGCCGCATTTTGCTGGTGCTTGAGCCGGCGTACATCGCGGCCGGCTGGCCCGGTTCGGCGGTGTGCTCGTGATCCGGCTGCTGGCCATTGCGCTCGCCGTGCTCGCGGCCGTTGCCGGCCTGGAATGGCACGGCCACCGCCGCGGCGTGGCGGACACCACCGCCGCGGCCGAGCGGAAGGTGGAAAAGGCGCAAGCGGATACGGCGCTGGCCACCGCCGAGCGCGACGCCGCCCTGGTCTCGCTGGACAACGTGAAGCGCACGCTGGCCGCGCAGAAAAGCCGGCTCGAACTGGCCAACCTGTTTGCCGATGCCGCGCTAAGCGCCCGCGAGGCGCTGCAGAAGAAACTCCAGGCGGCCACGGCCGCACGCGACACCGTTTTGAGGAAGGCCGCCCATGATTCGCCCGATTGCGCTGACCTGGCTCGCCTGCCTGTGTGCCCTGCCGTTGCTGAGCGGCTGTGGGGAGAAGCGGCAAGCGATCCGCCCGACCCGGGTCATTGAGGTGCCGGTGCCGGCGTATCGGCCCCTGGCGCCCGCGCTGACCGCGCCGATCGCCGAGCCGGCACCGCCGCCGAAGCACTGCCAATACAAGGCGCGGCCGGCCGTGTGCGCGCTGGACGGGCTGATATCCATCCTGCAGTGGCGCGGCAAGCTCGATGGCGCCAACGCGGACCGTGCCACCGCCGCGCAAGTGACAAAACCACCAGGGGACAAGTAATGCAGTTGGACGATCTACAGGCAATGGCTGCCGTCCTCTCCGCGGTATGCGCGATCGTCGCGGCCACGGTGAGCGTATTGATCTGGCGCAGGGTGCGCAGCAACGACCTGAGCGCGAAGATCGACGACGGCGACAAGGCCACGCGCAAGCACGCCGACCAGGTGAGCCGCGATATCAAGCAACAGCTGACGCAGCAGACCAACCGCATGGGCGAGCTCGAAGAAAGCATGGCGCGGATGGAGCAACAGCAGGCGCACACGCTCACCGCGCGCGACCTCGGCGCTGTGCACGAAAAGATCAACCGCGTGGCCGAACAGATCTCGGCCAACAGCGCGATGACGCAAGCGATGCGCGAGCAGCTGCGCGTGATCCAGGAACACCTGATGCGGGAGCGCAAATGAACCTCACCGAAGAACAAAGCCAGTTTCGCCGCGGCCGCATTCTGCGCATCCTGGCGGAGAGCAACGACCAGGGCGCCAGCGCGCCGATGGTGCGCACCCTGGTGCGCAGCTGGGGCTACAAGGCGGACGCCGACACCGTGGCGATCGACCTGGCCTGGCTGAGCCGCCACGGCTTTGCGCAGCTGCGCGATGTGTCCGACGTGGAGTTTGCCCGGATCACGCAGGCCGGCCGCGACATCGTCAGCGGCGACCTGGACGTGCCCGGCGTCAAAGTGCTGGAGGACTGAGCGATGGGCCGCCGATCCAGCATCGAACGCTTGCCGCAGGGGCTGGCCGATACCTGCCACCGCCTGATCCGCGAGGGGCGCACGATCCACGAGATCACCGATGCGCTGAACGGGCTCGATGCCGACGTGAGCAAGTCGGCCGTGGGCCGTTACGTGAAGGGCGCGCGCGAGCAGATGGCGCATTACCGCGAGGCGCAGGCGGTCGCCGGCCAGTGGGTGAGCCAGCTCAGCGAAGACCCCGGCAGCGACGTGAGCGCGCTGCTGGCCGAGATGCTCAAGACCGTGGCCTTCCGCACCATCGCCGACATCGGCAGCGAGGACGGCCCGCTGGGCAAGGACGGCAAGCCCGCGCGGCCCAAGGCGATGGACATCATGCTGTTGGCCAAGTCGATCCGCGACATGGAGGCGTCGACCAAGGCGAGCATGGAGCGGCGCGAGAAGATCGAGCGCGCGGCGCTGGAGCGGCAGGCCAAGGCCGCCGAGGGCGTGGCGAAGAAACAAGGCATGTCCAACGCGCACTGGGAAGAGATCCGCGCCAAGTTCCTGGGCATCGATGTGGCCGCGGCGGACGCATGAGGCCCGACGAAAAACAGGAAGCGCTGCAGCTGGTGGCCGAGGCGCAGAAGGATCGTTCCGGCGAGCGATTGCAGGGCATGCCCGCCTCGGAGATCCCGCACATCCTGCTGCCGTACCAGCAACGCTGGCACCTGGACAAGGCCGACGTGCGCCTGTGCGACAAGGGCCGGCGCATCGGCTTCACCTGGGGCGCGTGGGCGCCGGAGGCGGTGGGCGAGGCATCGCTGGCCAGCGGCGGCATGGACCAGTTCTACATGGGCTACAACCAGGGCATGGCCGCCGAGTTCATCGGCGACGTGGCCATGTTCGCCAAGTGGTTCAACATCATCTGCAGCGAGATCGACGTCGGCTACGAGAAGGTGGTGGTCGACAACGAAAAGCGCGACATCGTGCGCTACAAGGTCACGCTGGCCAGCGGGCACAAGATCGAGGCGCTCAGCGCGATGGCGCACAACTGGCGCGGCCGCCAGGGCCACGCGCGCATCGACGAGGCCGGCCATGCCAACGACCTGGGCGCGGTGATCGATGGCGCGATGGCGTACCTGATCTGGGGCGGGCGCGTATCCATCGGCGGCACCCACAACGGCGAGGACAACCCGTTCAACGACCTGGTCAAGGATGTGATGCGCGGCAAGTTGCCGTGGTCGCATCACCGCACCACGTTCAGCGATGCGATCCGCGAAGGGCTGTACAAGCGCATCTGCCTGGTCACCAAAAAGCAATGGTCGCCGGAGGCCGAAGCGGAGTTCATCGAGCAGACGCGGGCGAAGTACCGCACGGTCGAGTCGGCCGACGAAGAGCTGGAGTGCATCCCGAAGCGCGGCAGCGGCGTGTATTTCAGCCGGCTGCTGCTGGAGAAGTGCGCGGTCGATGGCCTGGAGATCCTGCACTACAACAAGCCGGCCACGTTCGTGCTTGATCCGGACCGCCTGCTGATCACGCAGCAATGGATCAATGACGTGCTGGCGCCGGCGGTGGCGCGGCTGCCGCAGGATCTGCGCACCGTGCTCGGGCAGGACTTTGCCCGCGACGGTGACCTGTCGCCGATCGTGATCGGCCAGGCGATCGCCGGCAGCGCGAAGTGGCGCACGCCGCTGCGCATCGAGCTGCGCAAGATCCCGTTCGATTGCCAAAAGCTGATCACCGCCTGGCTGCTGCTGAATCTGCCGTTGTTCCACCACGCGAAGTTCGACGCGCGCGGCAACGGCCAGAGCCATGCCGAGGCGGCGCTGCAGCTGGTCGGGCCGCAGCGCGTGGAGTGCGTGCAGCTCACGGGCGGTTGGTACGACACCTGGTTCCCCCGCTATCACCAGGCATTCGAGGATGGCGACATCCAGACCTTTGGCGACGAGGACTGGATCGCCGACCATCGCAGCGTTGTCCTGGTGAAAGGCTCGCCGCGCATGAGCGACGCGCGCACCAAGGGCGCGGACGGCGGCGACCGTCACGGCGATACCGCGGTGTCCGGCGTGCTGATGTGGGCGGCGGCCCGGCAAGAGGCGCAACCCGCTGCCGGCGAATCCATCGAACCCGAACGGGACACCTACCGCGCCACCGGCTTCGGCCGGCGCGCATCCACCGCCATGTTTGCAAATCGGGCCGACGCCCAACGCGGCGCTGTACGCGCCTCGGAGCGTCCGGGCCGCCACGATGGGACAGAGTGAGGCCGAAATGAGCGCTGCGAAAATTCATGAAAAGTCTGGGGGCGGTTTCGTGGCCCGCTTGCTGGGTGCATTCACGCCGAAAGACGCGAAAACGGCCCCGGCGGGGCAAAAACCGATGCGCGAGGCGGCCGGTGCCAACGTGGACGCCGACGACGACAGCTGGCGCCGACTGACCGGCGACGGCCAGCGCGACCTGGCGCCAATGACGCAGGATCGGATGCAGCGCCTGGCGCACTTCCAGTGGGAGAGCAACCTGCTGGCGAACCGGTTGATCGAGTTGCCGGTGGCGTATCTGCTCGCCGGTGGCGTGCGCCTGACGATCGACGACGAGGACGCGCAGCAACTGCTCAACCGGCACTGGGACGATGGCCTCAATGCCTGGGATCTGAAACTGCCGAAACGGGCGCGCGAGCTGGCGCTGTTCGGCGAGCAGTGTTTTCCGTGCTTCCGCGACGCCAACACCGGCTTCGTGCGGCTGGGTTACCTCGACCCGGCGCTGATCGAGACCGTCGTGACCGACCCGGAGAACCGCGAACAGCCGATCGGCGTGATCACGAAGAAAGACAAGCGCGGCGACGCGCGGCGCTACCGCGTGATCGTCAACGTGCCGGAGTCGGCCTTTGCTGAGCGCACGCAGGAGATCCGTCAGACATTCGACGCCGGCAACTGTTTCTTCTACCGCGTCAACGACCTCAGCAGCGCCACGCGCGGGCGCAGCGACCTGCTGGCGCAGATCGACTGGCTGGACGCGTATGACCAGTTCTTGTTCGGCGAGCTCGACGGTGCAGCGTTCCGCCGCGCGTTCGTCTGGGACGTGACGCTGACCGGAGCGTCGCCCGAAGAGGTCGCCGAAAAGGCGAAGAAGATCACCGCGCCGAAACCCGGCAGCGTGCGCGTACACAACGAAAGCGAGGAGTGGGAGGCGAAGTCGCCCGACCTGCAGGCGGCGGACTCGGCCGAAGGTGCCCGCCTGTTCCGCAACCAGGTGCTGGGCGGCGCCACGATCCCCGCACACTGGTACGGCGGTGGCGAAGACGTGAACCGCAGCACCGGCGAAAGCATGAGCGAGCCCACCGAAAAGGTGCTGCTGATGCGCCAGCGCACGCTGGGCCACATGCTCACCGATATCGGCCGCTACGTGGTGCGCAGCGCCTGGGGCGCGCTCGACCGCGAGCTGACCGAGGACGAGGCCGATAAGCTCGGCACGCTGGCCGCCGCTTGGCCGGAGATGACCAACAAGGACATCACGAAATACGCCGCGGCGCTGACGCAGATCGTCAGCGGCATCGCCGGCCTGCTCGAAGAGGGGCTTGTGACACGCGAAACGGCCTTGCGCCTGGTGACGGCCGTGGCCGAACGCCTGGGCGTGGAGATCGACGTGGACGATGAACTGGCGAAGGCCACCGCCGAGCTGGCCGAGCACGGCGGCGGCGAGCTGCTGGGCATGCCGCTGCGCACGCGTCCGCGGGCCGCTGTGCCAACGCCGGACAATGCCGACATCGTCGACGCCTGACATGGACGCTGAGGAAGCCGCCCGCCGCTTTGCCGCCGCGGCGAAGGCGCAGACCAAGGCGCTGCCGAAGGTGCAGCGCGATGTGCTGGCCGAGATCATCCGGCAGCTCGCGCTGGCCGAGGGCCAAGTGATCGCCCTGCTATCCGCCTCGCCCAGCGACGCGGCACAGCGACGGCTGCGCCAGCTGCAGGTGGAGATCGAGCGGACGATGGAAGACTTCCGCCAGGCGGCGACCACGGCCAGCACCAGGGGCGCCAGCGAGGGATGGCAGGCGGGCATCCGCTCGATCAGCGCGCCGTTCGACGCGGCCGGCGTATCCGCCCTGGGCGCGCGCATCGATGCCGGCGCGCTGATGGCCACGCAGAAATTCATGACCGATCGCATCCAGGACATCAGCCTGCGCGCGCTCAACAGGCTCAACGGTGCGCTGACACAGCACATCATCGGCGCCACGCCGCTGGCCGACACGATCACCCAGGTGCAGAAGATCATGGGCGGCGTGCCGCGGGCGCGGGCGATGACGGTGGCGTACACCGAGATCGGCGCGGTGCATTCGGTGTCGCAGGATGCCGCCCTGCAGCAAGCGGGGCATGTCGTGCCGCACGTACGCAAGCGATGGCTGAAGAGCGGCAAGCTGCATCCGCGCCCGGCACACGTGGCTGCGCACGGACAGATTCGGCGCTACGATGAAGCGTACGTGGTCGACGGCGAGCAGCTACAGTTTCCCCGCGACCCGAACGGCAGCGCACGTAACGTGATCAACTGCGGTTGCCTCTCTATCCCCGTCGTCGATGGCAGCAGCTTCGCCGACCGCATCGTTCGCCTCGGCCCCCAGGGTGGCGTGCACACCATCGCGATGCCGCGCTGACCCAACTCCATCGATTCAATAACCGGCGTTAAAAGACGCACGGCTGCGCATCCCCCAAATTCGTCACCACACCGCGTTTTGCGCGCCCCGCGCATGCGATCTGGAGATGACGATGCCCAATCAGAGTGATGCCGACAAGGCGGCCGCGAAGAAAGCGGTCGACGAGAAAGCCGCAGCCGACAAGGCCGCCGCGAAGAAAGCCGCCGACGAGAAGGCTGCAGCGGACAAGGCCGCGAAGAAGGATGCCGGCGACGGCAAGCCGGCCAAGCGCGAGACCTTCGGCGAGGTGAAGGTGCTTGCCGAATCCAAGACCGAACGCGTCCTCCAGGACGATCGCTTCGTGTGGAAGGAAACCAAGTGAAGCTGCCGCCGATCCCGGCCGAGGGCATCGTCGGCGAGACTGCGTTGCGCGAGGCGGCGGCCGGCGAGTTCAGCGACATCAGCAACCTGGTGCGCACCGCGATCCGCAAGCTCGACCCCAACATCGACTACACCACCGCGCTCTACGCCGACAAGGCCGTGGTGCGCAAGATCGACGGCCGCCAGTACGCCTACCCGTACACGCTGGGCGATGACAACCAGGTCACCCTGGGCGCGCCCTACGAAGTGGTCTCGCAGCATGTGCCCGCCGCTGGCGGCGAGCCGGTGCGCGAAGCCGTCATCCATACAACCCGAGAGAGCGAGCAGGCGGGCAGCGGTAGCGACACCGCAGGCGACGGGGAACACCCCGTCGCTGCCCTGGCCGGCGACGTCTTTATCGAGGCGATCAAACCCGCCACCGGCGACAAGCCGTCGCGCTACCTGGTGCGCGTGATCAAGGCCGGCACCTCGCTCAACCACGTGACCTACCCGCGCGACGTGCTGCGCGAGGCGGTGCCGCTGTTCAACGGCGTGCGCGTGTTCGTGAAATCCGACGCCGAGCACCTCAAGGGTGCCGGCAAGGATGTGCGCCAGCTGGTCGGGCGTTTGTCCGATGCCAAGTTCGTCGAAGCCGGCGTGGGCGAGATCCAGGCCACGCTCGACGTGTTCGATTCCGCCGACGTGGCGCCGATGCTGCGCGAGGCCGTGCAACGCGGCATGACCGACCTGTTCGGCCTGTCGATCGACGCCAGCGGCGGCAGCAAGAAAGCCGGCAAGTTCCGCGAGGCCACAAAGCTCACCAAAGTGGACAGCGTGGATCTCATCATCGAGCCCGGCGCCGGCGGCCAGCTCATCCGTTTTGTTGAATCCCACCACCCCGAGGAAGACACCATGCTGCGCTCGCAGATGATCAAAGAGATTGGCGCCCGCGATGCGAAGCGGGCCGAAGGGCTGGCCAACGCCAGCGACGACGACGTGCTGACCGCCTACCGCGAAGCGGTGTCGATCACGCCCGAAGACAAGACCACGGCCGCTACCACCGGCATCACGCAGGAGCAGCTCGTCGAGCACACCCGCATGATCGAGGCGCGCGCCGATGCCCGCGTGACCATCGCCGAGAGCAAGCTGCCGCTGCCGACACAGGTGCGGCTCAATGAACGCTTCCGCGAAGCGGCCAGCTTCACCTCCGAGGACGTGGACGCCGCAATCAAGAGCGAGCGGGAGTACCTGGGCAAGATCGCCGACGGGGCCAAGGTCACCGGCTTGGGCCGCTTCGTCGAGGCTGGCGACGCCCGGCCGGAGAAGATGGCGCAGATGTTCGATGACTTCTTCGACCAGAGCAAACGCGCCATGTCGTTCCGCGAGTGCTATGTGGAACTGACCGGCGATCGTGCCGTTTCCGGCCTGATGTCGAATGTCGACGTCGACCGCCTGCGCGAGGCCGTGGTCGACGAACGGTTCCGCGAGGCGATCAGCGCCAGCACCTTCAGCGACATCCTGGGCGATTCGATCACCCGGGCGATGATTCGCGAATACGGCGCGCTGGAGTCCTACAAAGACTGGCAGTGGATGTGCGACATCGTGCCGGTGACCGACTTCCGCACGCAGGAGCGCACCCGCCTGGGCGGTTACGGCAACCTGCCTGCGGTGGCCGAAAATGGCGCCTATGACGCGTTGACCTCGCCGGGCGACGAGGCGGCCAGCTATGCGGTGACCAAGCGCGGCGGTACCGAGACCATCTCGATGGAGACCATCGCGAACGACGACGTCGGCCTGCTGCGCCGCATTCCGCGCTCGCTGGCCACCGCGGCCGGCCGCACGTTGTACGAGTTCGTCTATGCGTTTCTGGACAGCAACTCGGCGATCTACGACACCAAGGCGCTGTTCCACGCCGACCACGCCAACCTGGGCACGGCCGCACTCGATGCGACCAGCTTCGCTGCCGCCCGCCTGGCCATGAAGAAGCAGGCCGAGCTGACCAGCACCAAGCGCCTGGGCATCACGCTGCGCCATGTCGTGGTGCCCTCCGACCTCGAAGAGACCGCGTACAACCTGTTCGTGCGCACCACCAACAACGACACCACGTTCGTGCAGTCGCGCAACCCGACCGTGCACGTCGTCGATCACTGGACCGACGCCAACAACTGGTACGCCGCTGCCGACAACGCGCAGGTGCCGCTGCTCGAAGTGGGTTTCTACGGCAGCCAGGATCCGGAGTTGTTCGTGCAGGACCTGCCCACCCAGGGCAGCCTCTTCAGCAACGACCAGATCAAATACAAGATCCGGCACATCTACAGCGGTGCCGTGCGCGATTACCGCGGCTTCTACGGCGCGATCGTCGTCTGATCCTGAGTTCCCCCGTGCGTGCCTGGCCACGGATGGCCACCTATTCCCGACAACGACCCGACTGAGCAGCAATGGCCCTCTCCGACTACCAAACGCTGGTGGATGACCTCGTACGCGATCGCGACGACGTGGTCACCACCGTGCAGCGCGACGAGGCGATTGCCGCCGCGCTGGCGCAGTACTCGGCGGACCGGCCGCGGCATGTCGTGGTCGATGTCGTTTCATCCGGCGGGCAGCGCATCGACCTGCCGGTCGGCTTTACGGAAGACTCGCGCCTGGTGGGCGTGGAGTACCCGATCGGCCGCATCCCCACGGCGCTGCTGCCGCTGGCGGAGATCTCCATCTACGCCGCGCCGACCGTGCGCCAACTCGACTTGCCGGTGTTCACCGACGTGGGCGACGCGCTGCGCGTGACCTATACCGCCGAGCAGCTGGTCGACGCCAGCGACGACACCGTGCCATTGCGCCACCGCCAGAGCGTGGCCAGCCTGGCCGCCAGCTACCTGTGCGTGCAGCTGGCCAGCTACTACGCCACCGAGGGCGAGCCGAGCATTGCCGCCGACACGGTGGACCGCAAAACCAAGAGCGACCGCTTCCGGATGTTGGCGAAAGACCTGGCCGCGGCGTACACGCGCGTGGTCGGCGTGGCGCCGAGTGATCGCACCAGGGGCGCCAGCGTCACCGTGCCGCTGGAGCGTAGCAACGCCCTGGGCGGGCGCCGCATGTTCCACCCCACGCGCGACTGGCCACGCTGATGGATATCGTCGTCGATACCCACCGCGCAACGCAGCTGGCCGACCTGTGGCGGCGCGCTCCGGAGATCACCCGCGAAGAGATGCTGCGCACCATCACCGAGTGCGACCTGCTGGTGCAGGGCGAGCTGATGCAGAAGCTGCCCCGCGGCGCGGGTGGCCTGCACGGCGCCGGCGTGGCCGGTACGGTGTTTCGCGAAGAACACGCGCTGGCCGACAACGTGATCGGCCTGGTGGCCAGCAAAGAGCCCTATGCCGAATACCTGGAGCTGGGCACCCGCCCGCACGCCGTGGGCCCCGCGGCGATCGACGCGCTGACCGACTGGGTCGAGGCCAAGATCGGCCTGCGCGATGAAGAGGCCGAGGGCATGGCCTGGGGCATTGCCTGGAAGATCCGCCATTTCGGCACCGAGGCCAAGCCGGTCTGGCAGCAGACCTACGCCCGCCTGCAGGGCGAGATCGGCGCCAAGTTCGACGCCGGCATCGCGCGCATCGCCGGCCGCCTGACGGGGCTGCCCGCATGAGCGCGGCCGCCGACATCCGCGCCGCGATCATCGCGACCATGCAGACCGTGCCGGACATCGGCATGGTGCAGGACCGCGAGCGCTACGCCAAAGACATGACGGCGCTGAAAGCGGCCTACCAGGCGCCCGGCCTCGGCTTGCGCGGCTGGTTCGTCCGCCGCCAGCAGATCGTGGAAACCGACCGCATCCAGCCGCGCAGCGTGGAGTACCTGCGCTGGCGCATCCAGGGCGTGATGGCGTTCGACGACGCGGGCGCCAGCGAGCTGGTGTTCGATGACCTGATCGAGCAGCTGCGCGATGCCTTCCGTGCCAACGACACGCTGGGCGGCCTGGTGGCGCAGTGCGCCCTGGCGGGCGGCCAGGACGCCGGCCTGCAGCTCGACGACGCCGGCCCGGTGAGCTTTGCCGGCGTGATCTGCCACGGCGCGCGGCTTTCCCTCACCACGCAACGTTTTCTGTAGGAGCCAGACCATGACCACCGAGTATCGCGACGAAACCGGCAAGCTGCTGCGCGTCGACAAGGGCACGCAGCCGGCCAAGGCCGCCCCCAAGAAACCCGCGCCGGCCGCCGCGCCGCGCGCCCCGGCTGCCGCCCCCGCGCCGGCCAAAAAGGAGAAGTAAGCCATGTCACTGCGCAGCAAATCCCTACTCGTCATCGCGATGGCCGAACTGCTCTACGGCACCGCCGTGGCCGCCGCCGGCACCGGCGCCATCGTGACCAGCAACGCGAGCCTCAGCCCGCTCGAAGGCAGCACCATCAGCCGCAACCTCGACCGCCCGACATTCGGCAACGATCTGCAGCTGCATGTGGGCGTGCACTGCATGCTGCAGTTCGACTGCGAATTGGTCGGCAGCGGCGAACTGGGCACCGCCCCCGCCTGGGGCAAGTTGATGAAGGCGTGCGGCGCCAAGGAAACCGTTGTCGCGGTCACCTCGGTGACCTATGCGCCGGACAGCGCCAGCACCGAATCCATGACGCTGTATTTCAACATGGACGGCCAGCAGCACATGCTGACCGGCGCCCGCGGCACGTTCCAGCTTAAGGTGGAAAGCGGCCAGATCCCGCACATCACGTTCCAGTTCACCGGCCTGTACAACACGCCCACCAGCACCGCGGCGCTGTCGCCGACCGGCTGGGCCGATTTCAAGGTGCCGCAGCCGGTGACCTTCGACAACACCCAGCAGGTGACCTTGCACACGCTCGCCAGCGTGTTCAAGAGCTTCGACTTCGATCAGGGCAACACCGTCACGTACTTCGACAACCCCGGCGAGCAGGAGGTGGTGATCACCGACCGCGAGTCGAAGGGCAGCATCTCGATCCTGGCACCGGCGATCGCGACGAAGGACTACTTCACGCCGACCAAGGCCAACACGCTGGGCGACCTGAGCTTCGAACACGGCGTGGGTGTGACGGACAAAGTCACGTTCTCCAGCGCCCAGGTGCAGCTGCTGCAGCCGAAGTACGGCAACGACAGCGACCGCGCCACGCTCGATGCGCAGCTGAGCTTCGTGCCGACCGACGCCGGCGACGACGAATGGTCGATCGAGCTGGCGGCCTGACCCGTTGAGCGGATGCGCAGACGTCTGCGCATCCGACTCCCTTTCCCCACAGGCCCGCCGCTGACCGCAAGGGCGGGCATTCCACGCAAGACCGTTTCACCCCACACAAGGACCCGCACACATGAGCCTCAAGCTGAAAAAGATCGACACCTTCAAAGCCCGCGTCCATCTGACCCTGCTGACCGGCGATGCCGACCGCAACCAGGACGCGAGCTTCGTCGCCGAATACAAGCACCTCAACCGCACCCAGTTCGACGAGCTCGTGGCGCGCAAGCCCAGCGATGCCGAAGTGCTCGACGAAGTGCTGGTGAGCGTGGCTGAGGTAAGCAACGACGACGGCACGCCGATGGCGTTCGAGGCCGCGCGCGAGGCGATCAAGGGCGAGCTGGCTTACGCCGGCGCCACCGTGCGTACCTTCTTCGAGACCTTGGGCGGTACCGCCGCAAAAAACTCTGCGCGGTCGCGCTAGCGCTCAGCGCGGGCGGGACCGTAAGTGACGACGAGGGGATCAGCCTGGCCGAGCAGCTGCGACAAGCCGGCGCGACTCCCGAAGCGGTGGCGGAAGCCGAAACGGCGATCGCCACCCGCAGCGACATCGAGGTGCTGGCCGACAACTGGACCACGGTCAGCGTGTACGGCGATTGCCAGCTCACCTTTGTCGGTGGCGCGGGCGGTGCGGTTTGCACCGGTATCGCCTCGCTGGAGGTGGAGTCGGCCATGCGCACGCGGCGCCTGCCACGCCGGGACTGGCAACAGGTGGCTGCTGGCGTACAGCTGATGGGCCGCACCGCCGCCGCGGCGATCAACGCCAGGGTCAACGCCGCGGCGACATCACGACGATAGGCCCCGCATCATGGCAACCAACTACACCGTAGGCATCCGCTTCACCGGCAACGCCGCCTCGCTCAACCAGGCGACCCGCGAGGCAGCGGCAGGTGAGCGCGAGGTGGGCAAGGCCGGCGAGCAGGCCGGCGCCCAGGCTACCCGCGGTTTGAGCAGCATCCAGCGCACGCTGGCCGGTATCGTCAGCGTCACCGCGGTGATCCAGACCGCGCGCGGCCTGGGCTCGATGGCCGACCAGTACGCCAACATCGGCGCGCGCCTGAAGCTGGCCAGCGACAACACCGTGAGCTTTGCCGACGCGCAGCGCCAGGCGCTGGCGGTGGCGCAGTCCACCGGCGCCAGCCTGGGCACCACCGCCGAGCTGATCGGCAAGCTCTCCACCAGCTTCCGCAGCCTGGGCGGCGACGCCAAAACGTCATTCACCGCGGCCGTGGGCCTGTCGCAAACGATCAGCCAGGCGGTGGCGCTTTCCGGCGCCAGCGCGGCCGCGGCCGATGCCGCGATCACGCAGCTTGGCCAGGGCCTGGCCAGCGGCACGCTGCGCGGCGACGAGCTCAACAGCGTGCTGGAACAGACGCCGCGACTGGCACAGGCGATCGCCGAGGGCATGGGCAAGACGGTGGGCCAGTTGCGCGCCCTCGGCGCGCAGGGGCAGATCACGGCGAAGCAGATCGTCGCTGCGCTGCAGAACCAGCGCAAGGAATTGGCCGACGAGTACTCCCAGTTACCGCTGACCATCGGCCGCGCCTGGACCACGCTGCAAAACGCCGTGCTGAGCTACGTGGGTCAAGCCGACCAGGCCCGCGGCACATCGAACAAGCTCGCACAGTCGATCGCCTTCGTGGCCGAGCACGTCGATGACATTGCGCGTGCGGTGGTGACGCTGGGCCAGGTGGTGGCCACCGTCTACGCCGGCAAGATGATCTATGCCGGAAGCCTGTGGATCGCCAACCTCGCCGCGCAGTCGCGTGCCGTTGCCGCCAACGGCGTCGCGGTGCAGGGTTGGGCGGCGAAGACGGCCGGCAGCTTTGCGGCAGCCAAGGCGAGCATCGGCGTGCTGGGCATCGCATTCCGACTGCTGGGCTCGGCCATCGTGGGCTGGCAGATCGGCACCTACCTGCGTGACCAGTTCCTGCAGGTGCGGCTCGCCGGCATTGCCCTGGTCGACGGGCTACTCACGGCGTGGGAGCGCATCAAGGAAGGCGCGCTGGTGGCCTGGGCCGCGGTGGGTGCCGGCTGGGACCTGATGATTGCCGGCGTCAAGACCGGCGCCAAGGAAGCGATCAAGATCCTGGCGATCGCGCTGCACGGATCCGGACAGGACGCCGCCGCGGTCTGGCTGGACCGCTATGCCGCGGGCATCAAGACCACCACGAGTGCGTTGCACGATTACGCGGCCACCACCGCGCAGGTGCATGCGGCAGCCGACGCGAACGTCGCGGCCATCCACGCCAACACCACCGGCATGGCCGACTACGAGATCGCGCAGGAAGCCGCCAAGGGCGCGACCAAGGGCACCACTGACGCCACGACCGAACAGGACGCCGCGCTGCAGGCGCTGCTGAAGCAGCTTGCCGCCGGCACGGCCGCGACCAACGGCAAGGCCGACGCCGACAAGGCCGCCGCCGCGGCCGCGCGCGAGCTCGACCGCGCCTATGCCGATATCGCCAACGGCCAAAACACGATCGAAGAACAGAACCAGCGTCTGCGCGACAAACTCGCGGGGCTGAGCGATCAGCAGATCGAATACAACGCGGCGATCCGCGACACCGCGCAAGCCTATGCCGGCTGGATCCGCGCCGGCGTGCCGTTGGAGCAGGCACAGCAGGATCTAAAGGCCAAGTATCGTGAGGTCAATGAACAGCTGCGGCTGAAAAACCAGCTCGACGCCGAGGACATCAACAACACCCCGAACAAGGTTGCCGCCTACGACACCCAAACCAACGCCGCCGAACGCTACTACCAGGTGGTGAAGGACGGCGCCAAGACCGCCGCCGATACGATCGCCAACTACTTCGTGCGCAACGTGCGCAGCATCAAGGACGTCTGGCACGGCCTGGTCGATGCGGCCAAGTCGGTGGTGGCGCAGATCATCAGCACCTGGCTGCAGCTGCGCGTGCTGCAGCCGATGCTGGCGGGGATCTTCGGCGGCGGCGGTGGCGGTGGCTGGCTTGGGCTGGCCGGTTCGCTGTTCAGCGCGGCCGGCGGCGGCTCGGGTGGCGGCGGTGGCGGTGGTGCCAGTGCGGCAGGTGGCTCTGGCGGCGCCGGTGGCGGTGGCTACGGCGGGTTCCTCTCCAACATCTCCAGCGCCAAGAGCGCGTACCAGTACTTCAGCGGTGGCGGCGTGCAGCTCAGCGGCGGCAGCATCGTCGGCAACAGCTATGTGACCGGACCGGGCATGGGCACGGGCGGCGCCAACTATGCGGTGAACATGCCGAATGGCTCGGTGATGTACACCAACGGCACCACAGTCAGCCCGTATTCGCCTTACGGCGGAAACTTCACCGCCGGCGGTTACGCCGTGCCCTACGCAAGCATTGCCGGCGGCGCGTTGGGCGCTTATTACGGCGCGCACCAGGGCGATGGAAGCTGGGGCACCGCGGGCAGCACGGTGGCCTACGGTGCGCTGGGCGCCGGCATCGCCGGTACGGCGGCGGGCGTGGCCGGTGGCGCCTCGGTGGGCGCGGCCGCCGGCGGCGCGTTCGGTGCCGCGGCGGGTATGTCGTGGATCCCGATCGTCGGCTGGATCGCCGCCCTCGCCGCGTTGGTCGATCACTTCAGCGGTGGCAAGGTGTTCGGCACGAAGTACCGCACCGATGCCAGCGACGTGTCGCTGAACATCGGCGAAGAAGGTTCGTCGGCCGATGCATCCGTGCACCAGTGGAAATATCGCAGCCAGCTCAGCCAGGCGTTCGGCCGCTTCGGCGGGATCCTGCTGCCCAGTGACTGGGGCGACAAAGACAAGAAGTTCAAGGATGTGGCCGCCACGCCGGAGATGACGGCGGCGGCGCAGGCGCTGTATGACAACATCGAAAAAACGATGGTGCAAGGCGCGCAGAAGCTGGCGGTGGACGTGCCGAGCATGATCGAGGCCACGCTCAGCGCGCAGTCCACGTATGACAAGAAGGGCAAGCTGAAATCCACCGACTACGTGGTGGAGTACCTCGGCCGCACCTGGAAAGAAGCCACCGCCGATGCCGCCGCGCAGCGCCTGGGCGCCGAAGCCCTGGTGAAAGTGGTGGAGGCATCCGCCGGCGCGGTGGCGCAGAAGATCGCCGAGCAATTCCGCGACTCGGCCGAGACGCTGCTCGATGGCGCACAGACGATGCTGGCGGCGCAGGCCGACATCCAGCGCGGCAACACGCTGCTGGCGGTGGGGTCGCAGGCCACGCTGGCTCAGGTGGTCGCGTTCGTGCAGACCATGCAAGCTGACGGCGAGAAGCTCGCCGACACCTACACCCGCCTGGCGCAGGCCAGCGCGCAATACCTGCAGTTCGTCGGCCAGTTCGCGCCCGTGTCCACCGGCTTCGGCGCCTCGCTGGGCGCGATCGCGAAGCAGATGCAGGCCAACATCGACCAGGCCAACGCGCTGGCCCAAGCGGCGGGCCTGCAGCATGCGCGCGAGGAAGACCTGGCCAACATCCACCAGTTTGCGGCGAAGCAGGCCGCGGACGCGATCGCGCAGCTCAGCAGCGCCGCGCAGGACCTCGCCGCCAAGCTCTACAACGTCACCGGCAACACCCTGGCCAGCGTCAACGCGCAGATCGACAAGCTGCAGGCCAAAGTGCAGACCGCCGCGCAGCTCGCCATCGGCGACAACTCGCCACTGAGCGCGAAGGAAAAGCTCGACGTGGCGTTGAAGGGGCTGCGCAGCGGCATCACCAGCGCGGATGACGTGCTGGCGCTGGGCCGCAAGCTCTACGCATCGAGCGCGGATTACGCCGGCCTCTACGCGAAGGTGCAGGACATCCTGCAGCTGCCCGGCGCGGGCCAGACCGGCACCGCCGGCATCGGCACGGCGCTGGACCAATACAACGCCCTGATCGGCCAGCGCGACCAGCTGCAGTCGCAGGCCGACGCGACCGCGCGCTTCACCGACGCGAAGACCCTGGCGCAGTACGTCGCCGACATCTCCACCACCCACGGCATCGGCTACGGCGAAGCGGCCAGCGGCCTGGGCTTCTCGCTCAGCGACCTGGCCAAAGACCTCGGCGTGACCAACCTCACCGGCTACCTGGACAACCTGAAACTGGCCGACATCCCCGGCAGCACGATGGACGCCAGCGCGAGCATCGTCACCGCCATCCAGCAACTCGGCCGCGACCTGATCCAGAGCCTGACCGGCGCGCCGATCACGCACGCCGGCACCACCATCGCGGCCCCGATCGGCAGCAACGATCCGCAAGTGATCGCGCTGCTGGCGCAGATCAATGAGCGCCTGGCTGCCATCGAAGGCAGCAGCTCCACCACGGCGGATACCAACAAGCAAATGGTCAAGCAAGGCGCCAACAGCGACCTGCGCAACATCGTCGCCAGCGCCCGGACGATCGCGCCGTGACCCGCCGCATCATCCTGGTCGACATCGGCACCGGCCTGAGCATGCGCGGCGTGCTGCCCAGCGTGGCGCTGCTGGCCGATTACAGCGCGAGCCTGATCGCCAGCGGCGGGCAAGCGCCGTACAGCTACAGCCTCGCCGCCGGCACGCTGCCGGACGGCCTGGTTCTCGACGCCGCCACCGGCACCATCAGCGGCACGGCCAGCACGGCCGGGCAAGCGGTGTTCACCGTGCGCGTGACCGACCTGAGCGGCGCGCATGTGGATCGGCAGTTCGCGATCACCGTCATCGCCGAGCCGTTGAGCCTGAGCGGCGCCGCGCCCGCATGGACCGTGGGCACGCCCTACAGCTACAGCTACACCGCCGCACACGGCGTGCCGCCGTACACCTGGAGCATCAGTGCCGGATCGCTCCCTGCCGGCCTGTCGCTCGACAGCACCGGCACCGTCAGCGGCACGCCGACCGCACCCAACGCGCCGGCATGGACCGTGCGCGTGACCGACAGCGCGAGCGCGCAGATCGACCTGCGCGACAACGTGACCCTGCAACTGCTCGGCGACTTCGCCGATGCCACGGCCGGCGCCGCTTACACCAGCGACATCCCGATCAACGGCGGCGACCTGCCGTACAGCAACCCGCGCGTGACGGTTGGCAGCCTGGTCGGCACCGGCCTCGCGCTGAGCATCGTGGGCGACAAGCTGCGGCTGAGCGGAACCGCGCCGCCGGTGACGACGGTCAACATCACCGTGGCGGCGGATTCGGCGGATGGGCAAACGGCGACCAGCGTGCAGAGCGTTGAAGTAACCGACGCGACGATCACGCCAGCTATCGGCGTCAATGTCGCGTTGCATAAATCAGTCTCTGTTTCTTCCCCGCTGTCGTGGAATGGAATACCCGACCTAGCTGTTGTGGTCGACGGAGACGTCAGCTCGATCAACCGCTATGTGAACCCGACCGCCGGTGGTACCCAATGGGTGCAGGTAGATTTGGGCGCCAAATACATGATCAGTCAAGTCAAGGTCTGGCACTACTACGCCGACGGGCGCAAGTATCACAACAACCGAACGGAGGTGTCCGTTGACGGTGCCGCGTGGACCACCATCTACGATTCGGCGGTGAGTGGCGAATTTAGCGAGTCGCTTTCAGGGCAAACAATTGGGTTCTCACTCCGCGCTGTGCGCTACGTGAGGAATTCGACCAACGGAAGCACCGCGAACAATGGCAGCCATTGGATCGAGATTCAGGCGTCGCGCGCATCATGACGCCCCTATATGCCATCTTCGACCCAACCCACCTCGGCGCCGCGCTGGAACTGGAGCAATCCGGCACGCAGCTCGCCGTCACCGCGATCGCCGACATCAACCGCACCGCACTGGCCATCTTCCCGCAGTCCGTCGGCCGCTGGCGCGCGGAAGTCATGGCCTACGGTCCCGGCACGCTGCTGGCCAGCGTTGGCGTAGCCACGCTCGATGCCTCGCTTGCGACGTATGCGGGCGGCGATGCAAACGGCTACGGCTACCGGCTGGACCTGGGCGAAATCCACAACAACGGCGCGGCGATTGACGGCAGCCCCGGCGCGCCGGTGGCGTCGAAGGGCGACATCATCGGCCTGCTGCTGGACCTGACCACGACCCAGCCGACCATCACCTGGTATCGCCAGGGCACGCCGGTTTTCACGCAAGTACTCCCCAGCACCGGCCCCTGGGCGATCGCGGTGAGCCTCGGCGGCAGCGAAGCCTACGGCCTGCGCGCTTTCCTCAACACCGGGCAGCGCGCGTTCGAGTTCTTTCCGCCCACCGACGAAGGCTGGTTCGAGCCGCCGCTGGTGGTGCGCGGCCTGCGGCTGGCAAGCGAAGACTGGATGAGTCCGGCCTCCGACGATGTGCCGAACGCGCGCTACAGCGGACTGTTGGCCGGCGATAACAGCGAGCTGCGTGCGGTGCGATCGCTGGACTTCTGGCCGTGGCAGCGCGGCGTGCAGACGGGCGCAATGGTGCTGAGCGCGTACGATGCCGAGGATACGTTTGCTGAGATCCTTGCCGGCGACGCGCGCGATTTGCCGATGCGCATATCCTCCATCGACAGCGGGCAAAGCTACGCCGACCGCGTGAGCCTGTTCAGCGCCGTGATCGACGGCGTGACGGCGGTGGATGACCTGACGGTAAAGCTCACCTGCCGCGACCCGCTGGGCCTGCTCGGCGTGCCGCTGCAACGCGCGCTGATCCGCCCCGATGCCGAACCTTCCGCCGCCAACACGCCGCGCCCGATCGTGCTGGGCGCCTGCCGCAACGTGCCGGCCGTGCTCACCGACCGCGTGGCGCTGGCGTACGCGGTGAGCGATGCGCCGATCCTCGGCATCGGCTACGTGCGGGACAGCGGCTACCCGCTCGACCCCGCTGCCGTGCCCGCCGACTTCGCGCTCGATGCAACCAGGACTGGACTGCTACTGCACGCCGAGCCCACCGGCAAGATCACGGCGGACATCAGCAGCGTCGGCGGCGACCAGCTGCCACAGCCGGCGGATGACATTCTGAACGGCGCAGGCGATCCGTTCACCGGCACGAACGGCGCGCCCCCGGATGGTTTCGATTCCGCCGGCGGCGACGTGCCGCAGGCCACGCCGCAGCTGAGCGGCGGCCTGCTGCAGTTTCCCCTGACGCAGGTGGCGCCCACGGTCTACGTGGCATTGCCGATCTACACCAGCAACGCGATAGGCAGCGTCGCGGTGCGCATCAGCTGGTTGTCCGATGTGGGCAACGTGATAACGACCACCGAGGGCACGCGCGTTACCGGCACGCATGCATGGTCGATCAGCGAACTGGTGGATACGGCGCCGCCCGATGCGTTGAACGCGCGCATCGAGGTAGCCGCTTACGATCATACTGGCGGCGTGATCCGCGTCGGCGGTCCGGACGTGTTCTATGTGACCTACGGTGCGCACACCGATATCGGCCTGCAGAATCCGACGTTTGACGACGGGCTGAACCACTGGACTGCTGATGGCGCCGGCTGGTCACAAGAGTCGACGACCTCGATCGACGGCACAGACTACCCGCAGACCGTCGCGTACTTCAGCGGCTCGGCAATCTCCGGGCTGACCAACGACGGCATCCAGCCGGTGACGTTGGGCCAGCGCATTACCGCCACGTGCCAGGCGGCGCTGTACACGACAGGTGGTGGGCGACCCGGCGCGGAGCTGCTTTTGTTGTGGTTCAACGCTGCCGACCAGATGATCAAATTTGATCGCTCCGGGGCGCTGACCAAGGGGAATAAGGGGCGCTTCAGCCAATTGACGTGCACCGGCACGGCCCCGGCAGGCGCGACATACGCAAAGCTCAAGCTCAGCGCCAACAACCCCAGCGGCAGCAGCAGCTCCGGCCCGCGCTTCGACGCATGCGCTTGGAGCTTTGCGCTGTCGCCCACGCTGGGCGACAAGCTGCCGATCAACCTGGGCGACTTCAGCGACGCCAGCAAATGGCAACTTGGCGTGGGCTGGTCGCTGGAACCGGCCGGCGTGAATGGTCCGGACGGCGACCCGTACGCCGAGCATGCGCCGGGCGCCGCGGTGACCAGCTTGCTCAAGGCCGCGCGCACCGCGAACGTCCGCCAAGCCGTGGCCTACGCGGGCTGGCTGGGGATCGGCGCGGCGAAGTTCGGTGCCGGGAAGTCCTACAAGGTGCGGATCGTGATCACCGACATGCCGGACGACGGCGCCAGCTATGTCGGCCTGGCCACCGGCACGACGCTGGACACGATGATCGCGCTCTGGAAAGCACCCGGCACCTACACCGTCACGATCACCAACACCGATGGCGTGGACCATCCGCTGTATCTGCTGGCCGTGCCGTTCTCCGCCGGCGCGGGCTCGGTGCCGATACCGCCGACGATCGGCAGCCTGCAGATCATCGAATACGACGACACGTACAACCCGGACCCGATTTCGCTGGTGCCGGCGACGCTGCAGGCGATCGCGCTGGCGGACTACGTGCACGAGGTGCTCGACGTGCGCGCGGCCGGCGTCGGCGCGAGCTGGTCGGTGGCGGATGCGGCGGCGATCGACACCGCGACCGGCTACGCCGGCGTCGGCGTCTACCTTGCCGGCGGCGAAACGATCGCGCAGGCGCTGGACGTGGCGCTGGCCAGCTACACGGCGTGCAAGTGGTGCGACGGCGACGGCGTGATCCGCATCGCCCGCATGATCGCGCCGGAATCCGTCGCCAGCGGCGACCGCGCCGGCACGATCGACATCAATGCGCTGGACGGCGACCTGGTGCCGATGCTGGATACCGCGCCGGGCCTGACGACGCAGATGGGCGTGCGCCGCAACTGGGCAGCCTTGAGCGACGGCGACCTCGTGGCGCCATCGACCAACTTCCCGCTCGCCGTGCGTCAGTCGATGCTGCGCGCGTACCAGCAGACGGCGAGCAGCGCCAAGCCGCTGGCCGGGGCGTACCGGCATGCGCTGTACGCGCCGCCCGTCGCGAGCTGCTTCGACCAGCAGGCGGACGGGCAAGCGGAGATTGACCGGATCTGCGCGATCTATGGCACGGCGCGCTGGTTCTACGCCGGGAGCGTGTTCCTCGATGCGCTGCCGGCGCTCGACCTCGGCCAGGTGTGGACGCTGGTCTATCCGAAGTACGGCCTGGCCAGCGGCAAGCCGGTCATGGTCATCGACTACCAGCCGGACCTGCTCGCCGGCACCGCCAACATCATTCTGTGGGGCTGACGCCATGCTGATCTCCTATTCCCGCCCCGCGATCACCTGGAGCTTGATCGGCGCCGGTGCCGCATGGCTCAGCGACGACGCCGGCAGCGCGCTGACCAACGGCCGCCCCGCCGCGGTCTCGCGCCTGCAATGGCTCAGCGGCGCGCAGACCACGGCAAGCATCCTGACCCTGCGCGGTGTCTGGGGCACTGCGTTCGCCCCACGCGTGCTCGCGCTGCTCGGCCTGACGTTGCCGGTGGGCACGCTCATCACGCTCGCATTCCGGCGCGCCGCCGACGCCGGCTACACGTACCAAGCCGACGTGGCCACCCAGCGCGTGGTGCAGCTTCCCGATGGTTCGCGCTGCGCGTGGTTCGTCCTGGCCGATGGGCTGGATCCGGTGATCGGCGTGGAATTCCGGATCCACAACGACGTCAACGGCGCCGCGGCGATCGCGGCCGACAGCACGTTCGATGTCGGGGAGGCATGGGTCGGGCCCACCGTGGAGATCCCCCATGAATCGGGCTGGGCGCGTGGCATCGCAGATCCCACGCAGGTGCGCCGGTCCTACGGCAGCCAGCCGTTCGGCCGCGCCCGCCGCAGCTGGCGCACGCTCAAGGTCCGGTTTGCGCCCGCCGAGGCGGCGGAAGTCAACGGCGGCGGCCTCGATGGCGGCGCGGATTGGGAGCGCGTCGAAGCCGCGCTGTTCGCCGGCACGCCCTGCGCGGTGCTGCCGCGCTGGCTCGGTCAGTCCGCCGATTACCTGCAGCGCACCGCGCTGTTCGCGCTCGCCGTGCAGCAGGGCGACGTCCAGCACGCCGCGGGCAACTGGTACGGCCGCGACTACACGTTTGAGGAGGTGCCAGCGGCATAGAGACAGCGACGGCCGGCGTGCGTCAACACGCCGACCGCCGAGAACAACGCAGACATGCATCTGCGAGCCCCCCGAGGCTGCCTGCCCTGTCGACAGAGCCAGGTGAGCCTAACAATTTTTCATCTCACGAAAAAGGCTTGCATGATGCAAACAAACCCCGCCTCGATTCGCGGCGCGACCTCCGGCGTGCAGCAGTGCGCCAAGCGCCCCACCAACCCACCCGGCAAGAACGGCTTCGCCTACCGCGAGCGCTATGGCGTGATCGTGCTCTGTGCCGATGCCGCCGAGCAGGAGCGCGTCTACAACCGCCTGCGCACCGCGGGCCACAAGCTGCGCGTGGTGACGGTATGAAGGTCGCCATACGCCATCAATGCGATGACTTCGACAGCTACCGCGCCGCGCGGGTCAAATCGCTCTTCAACTGCGAAAGCGGCGCCAATTTCAGCCTCGACGCGGATCTGCCCATTGACGATGCCGGCTGGCAGATCGGTGTTGTCGTCGGGCCGTCCGGAAGCGGCAAAACCAGCATCGGGCGCGCCTTGTGGGGGCCGCGCGCCTTGTGGCGGCCGCGCTGGCCGCGCGACGCGCCGGTGATTGACGCGGTGGGCGCTGGCGGCGACTTCGACGCGTGCACCGCCGCGCTATCAGCGGTCGGCCTGGGCAGCGTTCCCGCATGGCTGCGGCCGTACCACGCGTTGTCCAACGGCGAGCAGTTCCGCGCGAACCTTGCCCGGCTCGTCGCCGATGCGCCGAAGCGGGCGGTGGTGGATGAGTTCACCTCGGTGATCGACCGCCAGATCGCCAAGATCGGCGCGCTGGCCTTCGGCAAGGCGTGGCGCCGCGCCGGTGGCCAGGTGGTGCTGCTGTCGTGTCATTACGACATCCTCGACTGGCTGCGGCCGGACTGGATCTACGACACCGCTACCGGCGCCTTCGAGCGCGCCGAACGGGGGTCGCTTCGGCGTCGCCCACCGATCGACGTCGACGTCTGGCAGACCAACTGGCGACATTGGCCAGCGTTTGAGCCGCATCACTATCTGAAGCTGCCGCAGATGATCGCGGCCACCAATTACGTGGCCACGGTCGACGGGAAGCTGGTGGCGCACGTGGCGTTCAGTACGCGTCCGGGCATGATCGAGGCGCGCGCCTGCAGGCTGGTGGTGATGCCCGAATGGCAGGGCGCCGGTATCGGCGTGCGTTTCCTCAACGCGGTCTGCGAGCGGTGGCGCACGGGACAGAACCGGTACGGGCTGCCCTTGCGCACGCTGTTCCACACCAGCCACCCGGGACTCGCGGCGGCCCTGCGGCGTGACCCGCACTGGACGCAGGTAAGCGCGGCACTGTTCGGCGGCCATGCGGGCAAAAGCGCGGCGTCGATCAATCGCAGTGCGGAGCGGCGCGGTGAGAAGCCCATCGGTGGCCGCGGTCACGGCGGTCATTTCCGCGCCGTGCAGGGCTTTCGCTACTTGGGGGAGAACCCGACATGCGATTGATCCTGGTGGGCCAGCAATGGCTTGGCGAACAGACGCTGCGGGTGCTGATCGAGGGCGGGCATGAAGTGGTGTTTGTCGCGGCGCCAGCGCAGGGCCGTCTGGCGACGGCCGCCGTGTCCGCGGGCATCCATACGGCGGATCCCGGCGCGCTGCTGCCGGCCGGCTGGGTGCCGGAAGGCGTGGACCTGATCGTTGCCGCGCACGCGCACTGCTACATCACGGCCGAAGCGCGAAAACGCACGCGCCACGGCGCGATTGGCTACCACCCGAGCCTGCTGCCGCTTCACCGCGGCCGCGACGCGATCCGCTGGGCCATTCACATGCGCGAGGCCGTCACCGGTGGAACGGTCTACTGGATGACGAACCGCGCCGACGCGGGGCCGATCATTCGGCAGGAGTTCTGCCACATCCAGCCGGGTGACGATGCGGCCGCGCTATGGAGACGCGACCTTGGCCCGATGGGTTTGCGCTTGCTCGCCGCCGCAGTCGACGACGTGGCGGCGGGAACAGCCGCGCGCATCATTCAGGACGAGACGCTCGCAACTTGGGAGCCGTCATTCGATCGCCCTGCCTTGAGTTCGGCCCGCCGCACGTGACGGCATTTGCGCCATGCGGCATTCCTTTTCGCGTGGCGCAAATTTTTGAGCGCGCATTTATCAAACGTTTTCGGGCGCAATTATCAAGGCGCGCGTTATCTTTGCGTGCTCAAAGAGAAAGTAACCAAAGAGAAAGAGCACCCCGCTTGGCGCTTGCCGCCCATTCATGGGCGGCAAGTCCGTGAGCCGGGGCCGGGCTTTTCGACAGGGCATCCTGCCCTGGCGAAAAGGAGCCGACATCCCTGTCGGCTCCCGCTACGCGGCCTGTCGTCCCCGTCTCACCGCCGCACAGGGGCCCCGGGTAGAGCAGCGGGCCATCGTGGCCCGCACTTTTCAGAAGAGCCAAGCAACGCGGGAGCAGCGCGCTGGACGCAACCTTTTCTATTTGGCTTCCTCCGTCCCGGTTTCCGTCGGTTTCTACGTCCTGGTTACCGGAGCTCTTGACTGCCGTTGTGTACGATGTACACTATCTATGTGAATGACGTTCACAGGGTAGTAAATATGGCTCAACAGAGAGATGAGCTGGTGGGGATTGGCGAGATTGCCCGGATAGCCGGGGTGTCTCGTCAAGCCGTCGCCAACTGGCGAGTTCGATCGAAAGACTTCCCGGAGCCCGTAACCGAGTTGGTTTCCGGGCCGATCTTTCGGCACTCGCAAATTCGGTCTTGGCTTCGGCGAAACAAAAGGAATACTCCAATGACTCACGTAATTTCCACGATCAATCTGAAGGGCGGTGTCGCGAAGACGACTACGTCTGTGGCTTTGGCGGAGGTCTTCTCTGCGGTAATGGGGAAGAAGGTTCTCGTCATCGATCTCGATCCCCAGACCAACGCGACAATTATGCTTCTCGGAGAGGACAAGTGGCTTGAGTTGAATAACCAAGGGCGCACTCTGGCCCAGTTGTTCAAGGACGCCATGAATCCCGATACAAAAAAGTTTAGCCTCGAGGCCACGCTCCAGAAGCGGGTGGGTGATGTACAAGAGGCTAGGAGCATCGACCTGTTGCCCTCGAGTCTCGACCTGATCGACGTGCAGGACCAACTTGCGTCCGCACCCTCTGGCAAATTCTACGCCGTGAATCCGGTTGAGCTCCTTTGGCGAGCGGTCAAGTCGAAGCTAGACGAGTACGATATCGTTATCGTTGATTGCCCGCCGAATCTGGGTATCGTTACGCTGAACGGCCTGCGCTTGTCGGATGCTTACATCATTCCGACCATCCCTGACCACCTCTCGACCTACGGCATCCCGCAGATCGTTACTCGCGTCGGTGAGTTCGCCCAAGCCATAGGTGAGGAAATTGATCCGCTTGGAATCGTTATCACGAAGTACCAAGCCAACTCGACAGTGCACAATAGTGTGCTTAGGCAGCTTCAAACCGATGCGAATTTCCCCGACGTGTACGCGACGAAGGTGAAGCAGACTAACACCGCCTCGGCGGCAGCGGAGTACACGGCTCACAAGCGAACACTGCGGCAGAAGTACGGCTCAGACCCCAATGGCCTCACTTCGACATACATCAAGTTGGCTAAAGAGATTTGGAGCAGCTTGGAGGATGAACAATGAGCCTGCGGCACATCCTGAATCGCTTAGTTCGGGTCGTGATAGATGAGGCGGAGCAAAACCCAGAGTTCGAGGCTGCACTGAACGACGCCCTGGGTGCTGTGTCGGCCAAGCGTAAGTCGTTGAAGGAAGATGCTTCGGTTGGACAGCGCAGCTATGACGACGCGCGGCGTGGGAAGAACCGTCGTGCACCGGCTGTACTTGATCCCGTCCAAATCGTGCGGGACGGTGAGCCGACCTTGCGGAGTGCGCTAAAGGAGCTCTCCCTCGAACAATTGCGAGATATCGTGGCGGAGTACGGCATGGATCCCGGGCGGCTGGTGATGAAGTGGGCTACCCCGGAGCGCGTCATCGATAGGATCGTTGAGCTGTCCGTCGCGCGAGCCCACAAGGGCAGCGCCTTCCGAAAGCCCGCGGATGAGCCACCGAATATTGCATGACCTCGTTAGGCCTTGGGGTGTTCAAGACAAGGGAAAAGGTGTCCAAGGAAAAAGGTGTCGGGGACAATGCATGGGTGGTTGGTTTGGGTGGTGGGTAGGCGCGGTTTGAAACGAAAGGGATCAACAAAGGGCGAAAGCACGGACAGAGGAAGTTGAATGAGAAAGGTAGCGGCCAGCGCGCTGCTCCTGCTCTGGTTCTTCTGAGAAGTGCGGGCCACGATGGCCCGCTGCTCTACCCGGGGCCCCTGTGCGGCGGTGAGTTGGGGACGACAGGCCGCGTAGCGGGAGCCGACAGGGATGTCGGCTCCTTTTCGCCAGGGCAGGATGCCCTGTCGAAAAGCCCGGCCCCGGCTCACGGACTTGCCGGACAGGAGTCCGGCAAGCGCCAAGCGGGGTGCTCTTTCTCTTTGGTTACTTTCTCTTTGAGCACGCAAAGAGAAAGTGACTCGGTCGCCGCAGGCGATCGACCGCTCTTCGCTTCAAATGCGCTGGGCTGAACGGAACAACCAGCAGGAACAGCGCTTGCGAACACTCGCAAAACTATGGACACGAGTGACGGGAGCCGGCGGGCCGTGCCCGCCCTACGCGACTGGTCGCTTCGATCCCCCGACGTGACGAACCGCCCTCGCGCGATCGTCACAAGAATGGCCCGAACAACCCGTCATCCCGGCGGAAGCCGGAATCCAGTGCCTCGGCACGTGGTTGAATACGCTGGATTCCAGCGTTTGCTGGAATGACGAGCAAGAGCGCCCCTACCGCATGATCCCCGTATGCCCCAACGAATACCGCCCCGGCTGCGGCCACACGGTGAGGCCATGCGGTTCCATGCCGACCTTGATCTTGCGCACCTTGCCGGTGGTGGTGTCGATGGCGTAGACGACGTCGTCGAAGCGGCCGGAGAGCCACAGCAGGCGGCCGTCGGCGCTGACGTTGCCCATGTCGGGGCTGCCGCCGTGGGGGATCGGCCAGGTGGCGACGACCTGGCGGGTGGCGAAGTCGATCACCGAGACGCTGCCCTTGCCCTTGCGTGGGCCGTGGATCTTGTGCGTGCCGCGGTTGGCCACGTACAGGCGCGTGCCGTCGCGGCTGGGGTAGAGGCCGTGAGTGCCGGGGCCGGTGGGGATGAAACCGATCTTGCTGAGGCTGTCGCCGTCGATCAGATAGACGCCGTCGGCCATCATGTCGGCCACGTAGAACACCTTGCCGTCGGGCGACACGCGGATGTCCTGCGGCATGCCGTGGCGCTTCAGCTTCAGGTAGCCGAGCACCTTGTGCGCGGCCATGTCGATCTTGGCCAGCTTGCCGCCGAATTCGCAGGTGAAGATCGCGTAGCGCCCGTCGATGGAGAAGTCGGCGTGGTTGATGCCCTTGCAGCCGGGAACCGGCAGGCGGAACTGCAGCGCCATGGTGTGCGGGTCGCGAAAATCGAGCCGGGCGTCTTCCTCGGCCACCACGATGGCGGACTTGCCGTCGGGGCTGAAGTACATGTTGTACGGGTCGTCGACCGCCACCGCCCGGCCGGGCTTGCCGGTGGTCGGGTCGATCGGGGTGAGGCTGCCGTCGGGGCGGTCCTCGGCGTTGTTGGTGACCCACAGCGTGCGCAGGTCGTAGGCCGGCACCACATGCTGCGGGCTGCGGCCCACCTTGAAGGTGTCGACCACCTTGAACGTCGCCGGGTCGATCACGCTGACGCTGTCCGAGCGCAGGTTGGGCACGTAGATGCGCGCCAGCGCGCCGGCCACCGCGGGGCTGAGCATGTTGACGCCGGCATCGCCATAGAGGTTGGCCGGGTTGGTCACCGGCGGCATGCCGGCGACGGTCTGCACGCCGCCGGCGAATGCCGCGCCGCTGGCGAGCCAGGCGAGCAGGGCGAAGCCGGCGGTGCGGCGGTGCGGGTGAGAGGTGTGCGCGTTGATGGTGAAGGTCCTCGGCAGCATGTCCGGTCCACGAATGTCGGTTGGGGGGTGCGGGCAGGTCAGTGTCCGGCGAGGTCCTTGCGGATCGCCGCGACCGTCTGCGCCACGATCAGGTCCACGCCGAGCTGGCCCAGTGCGGCGCTGGCGCGGCGCGGATCGCCGCCATAGACGCCGTCGGCCGCGCTTGGCGCGCTCGCGTGGCGCAGTGTATCGGCGCGCACCATCGACGGCGCGACCGCCAGCTGAAGCGAGGTGTCGGCAAGCGCGGCGTGGGTGCCGATCTCGTCGTCGCGATAGCCGTGCCGGCGCAGCAGCGCGGCGTAGCCGGTGGAGCTGGCCGCGTAGTACGCCGGCGGCGCGAACGCACGCTTCGGCGAACCGGCCCAGTGCGTGTTGAGCCGCTCCACCACGCGGCGCAGGTCGTGCTGGTAGCCGCCGTGGTCGCCGAGCAGCACGACGTGGCGGAAGCCGTGCGCGGCCAGGCTTTCGGCCGCCGACGCCAGCATCTGCTCGAACGCGGCATCGGGCACGCTGATGGTGCCGGGGAAACGCATGTGTCCGCTCGGCGGCGTGATGCTGCCCTCGGGCACGTAGGCCACCACCGGCGCCACCAGCGCGTTGCCCAGCGCGCGCGCGATGCGCTCGGCCAGTGCCGCGGCGCGCGCGTTGTGCTTGCCCAGCGCGATGTAGGGCCCGCTCTGTTCGGTGCCGCCGATTGGGATGATGACGGTGGTGCTTCCTGATGCAATGCGCGCGCGCAGCTCGGTCCAGGTCAGCTCCTGCAACTGCACCGTGGGCGGTTGCGCGCAGGCCGCCTGCGCCAGCATCAGCAGCAGGGCGATGCCGAGGAACTTGCGGTGGTTCAGCAGGAACTTGCGCACGCAGGCGGAGAGGGCTGATCGATCATTGACGCACATTGGAACAGCGTTGCGTGGGGCGCAAGTCCGTTGCTAAGGGGAGCAAGAGCGTTACCCCCTCCCAGCCTCCCCCTGCAAGCAGGGGGAGGAGCAGTGTGGTCGGCGAGAAGAGGGCATGGGTCGAGACGCGCCGCTTGTGCCCCCTCCCCTGCTTGCAGGGGAGAGTTGGGGTGGGGTCGCTCTTGGTGGGTGAAGAGCGATGGCAACAGCGTGGCCGCTTTCAGCGCGACAAGTCGATCGCGTACACCGCAGTGCCGTCGCCGTTGTCCTTCAGCTGGCGGATGTTCCCTAGCCCTGCCGCCTTCGCCACGTCGAGCTTGTTGGCCGCGCCGGTGAAGGTCACCGGGCCGCGCGTCTTCAGCGGCGCGAAGCGCCATGAGGTGGCCTCGAGGTCGGCCGCGCCGAGGTGCTGCTTGCGCTCGATCCACCTGGCCAGGATCTCGCGCGTGCCGTCGGGCGCGGCCAGCACGATGTTGCTGCCGTCCAGGCCGGGGAAGTGGCCGCCGCCGCTGGCGCGGTAGTTGTTGGTGACCACGATGAACGGCTGCGTCGGCGACACCGGCTCGCCCTGGAAGGTCAGCGTGGTGATGCGCTCGCCGGCCGGCCTGGACACGTCGATCACGTAATGGATGCCGCCCTGGATCTGGTCGAAGTTGTAGCCGGTGAAGCGGCTGTTGATCAGCGCCTGCTCGCCGGCCTGGTCCGGGTCGATGCGGTTGAAGCGCCGCGCGGACTGCTCCAGCCAGGCCTTGAGGCCGGCGCCGTCGATCTTCACCGCGGCCAGCGTGTTGGGATAGAAGTACAGGTCGGCGGCGCTGCGCAGGGTCAGCGGGCCGGCGGCCACGTCGGTGTAGTCGGCCGGCCCGCCGAAGCCGGTGCGGAACGCGGCGGCGGCCCCGAGCACCGGCACGTCGGCCAGCTCGGGGTGGCTGAGCGGCAGTTCGCGGCGCACATAGTCGATCTGCGCGGCATTGACCGGCGCCAGCGCGGTCATGTTGCCCTCGTCGGCGAAATAGCTGCTCATGCGCAGCGTGCTGGTGCCGATCGGCGTGTTGACGTAGGCGACCGCCACGCGCTGCACGTCCGCCACCAGCGGCGCGATCGCCGGGTCCGCCGGCACGCAGTCGCGCTTGTCCTTGCAGATCGGCCGCACCTCGCTGTGGCTGTTGTCCAGGTCCACCACCCAGCGGCCGTCCCGGCGGTTGAGCACCAGCGCGACCACGCCGAGGTCCTTGCCGAAGAAGCCGCCCATCACCGCCGGCACGTTGCGCACGAAGCCGCGGCGGGCGTCGACGTCCTTCATGCCGGCGTAGCGCGGGCCGGGGAACTGCGTGTGCGAGTGGCCGAGCAGCAGCACGTCGATACCGGGCACGCCGGCCAGGTACCAGCCGGCGTTCTCCATGTCGCTGGTGTAGGGGCGGGTGTCCAGGCCGCCGTGCAGCAGCGCCACCACCAGGTCGGGGTGTTGCGCCTGCAGTTCGGGCAGGTACTTGCGGGCGGCCTCGACCACGCCGCTGACGGTGACCTTGCCGGCCAGGTTGTGCTGGTCCCATTGCATGATCGGCGGCGGCGTGAAGCCGATGATGCCGACCTTCAGCGGCACGCGGATGTGGCTGCCGTCGGGCGTGTAGGCGTCGATGGTCTTCTCGACGATCGTCCACGGCTTGAAGATCGGCGCGCCGTCGCGCGCGCTGTAGACGTTGGCCAGCACCAGCGGGAAATGCGGCCCGGCGCAATGCATGCTGCGGCCGCCGTCGACGTTCATCGGCGTGCCGGTGACCTGCGAGAGATAGCCGAGCCCGTAGTTGAACTCGTGGTTGCCGGGCGTGCCGCCGTCGTAGCCGATCGCGTCCATGGCGCGGTACACCGCCAGCTCCTGGTCGCAGGCCACCGGCTTGACCAGGGCCTGGTAGTCGGCCAGCACGCTGCCCTGGATGGTGTCGCCCGAATCGAACAGGAAGTGGTTGGGGTATTCGGCGCGGGCGCGCCGGATCAGCGTGGCGGTGCGCTCGAAGCCCACCGTGGGGTCGTCCTTCGACTGGTAGTAGTCGTAGCTGAGCACGTTGGCATGGATGTCGGTGGTCTCCAGGATCGCCACCTTGGCGCTGGCGCCATCGGGCACGCGGCCGGCGCGCCACGGCAGCGTGGAGCAACCGGCCAGCGCCAGCGCGGCCAGCGCCAGCAGGGGGAGGGCAAACGGGGTGGATCGGACAGACATGGAGGTTCCGTGGAACGGCGCTGAAGGGCAGCCAACGCTAGCAGATCGGACGGCCGCCGCGGTGCCCGGCGAGGTCGTAAGATGCGCCACGCAGGCTCGGTCCTGCAGGGGGGTGATGCAGCTCATGCGTTCGGTTCCATGGCGCCGCGTCCGCGGCCCGGCGGTGTGCGCGGGGGCCGTGCTGCTGTTCGTGCTGTGCGTGGCCGGCACGGCCTGGCGCGAGCCGCTGCCGCTGCAGCGCGTGTTCATCAGCGCGTTGATGCTGTGCAGCGCGGTGGTGCTGATGGCCGTGCTGGCGCGCCTCGCCAGCGCGCTGCTGCTGGCCGGCGGCTTGTTCGTCGCGCTCGAGTTCATCGCCGTGGCGAAGCTGCGCTACCTCGACGAGCAGCTGATGCCGGCGGACTTCGTCTACTACGTGCGCAGCAGCCTGTTCGACACCTTGCGCCATTACCCGCACCTGTACCTGCTCGGCATCGGCCTGCTGGTGCTGTTGCCGCCGCTGCTCTACCTCACCTGGCGCTGGGACTGGCGCGTGTTCGCCACCTGGCGCGCGCGGCCGGCGTGGCTGTTGCGCGGCGCGGGGCTGCTGCTGGGCGCGTCGGCGTGGTGGTGGTGCATGTGGCCGGGCGGTCCGTTTGCCGGGGTGCACGCGCGCAACACCTGGGAGAAGCTCTCCGACGACGCGCACCTGACCAATTTCTTCGTCAGCTTCCGCGACGCGGCGGTGCACCTGCCGCCGATGAGCGGCGACGCGCTGGCGCAGGAGGCGTGGGGCGCGACGGCGCCGGGATGGCCGTCCAGCCGTCCGCCGCCCTATCCGGACATCGTGCAGGTGCTGGAGGAAAGCACCTTCGACCCGGCCAACTTCACCGACTGCCGCGTGCCGGCCTGCCGCGCGGCGATGTTCAAGACCGATGCGCGCACCCGCGGCAGCGGCGTGCTGCGCACGCATACGTTCGGCGGCGGCACCTGGGTCAGCGAATTCGCCAGCCTGACCGGCATGCCGCAGGACATCTTCGGCCCCGGCGGCATGTACGCGCCCTACGTGCTGGCGCCGCACGTGCACGACACGCTGCCGCAACTGCTGCGCCGCCTGGGCTACCGCACCATCGCGATCTATCCCACCGTCGGCAGTTTCATCAACGGCCGCAACGCGTATCGCGACTACGGCTTCGATCACCTGTACGACGTCAACGAGCTGGGCCTGGTCGAGTGGGAGGAGAGCGACCGGCAGATGTTCGCCGCAGCCAAGCGCATCTACGACAAGGTGAAGCGGCCGGGGCAACCGGTGTTCATCATGATCCTCACCCTGAACCAGCACGGCCCGCACGACGAGGACCCGATGTCGTCGCTGCCGCCGGCGTTCCGCCACCTGCTGCCCGGGCTGAAGCCGGCGGTGGCGCTCAACTTCGACACCTACCTGGCGCGCCTGCACGAGTCGGACCTGGCCATGCGTGCGCTGGAGCACGACTTCCTCGACCGACCGCAGCCGACCGTGCTGATGCATTTCGGCGACCACCAGCCGTCCTTCGGCGGCTTGATCCGCGACCTGCCGCGCACGCTGCCGCCGGCGCTGCAGCCGTATCGCGACTACCTCACCTACTACATGGTCAAGAGCAATTTCGCCGGGCCGCCGCTGCCGCACTACCCGATGCTCGACATCGCGTTCCTGCCCGGCATGGTGCTGCAGGCGGCGGGCTTGCCGCAGGATGCGTACTTCGCCGCCTCCAGCCGCCTGCGCGATCGTTGCGATGGCCGCTACGACGACTGCACCGTGCCGGGGCTGCTGCCGTCCTACTACGCGTGGGTGTTCGACCGGCTGCACGTGTACGAGTGAGCGACCGCGTTCAGCTTCGTGATGACGGTGGGCGGCACCGCGTGGCCCACTGACTGTCGCCCCGGGGCAGTCGCGGGCGGGCGGCCAGGGGCGGCCGTGGGGCGCGCCAGGCCCGTGCTGGTGCGGTTGGCGCCCGCTCGGGCCGTGCGGGCGGCGCCGCTGGCAAGTGTCTTGCTTCGATTGCCCGCATGACCCGCCGCGCTCCCGCTCCCGCCATGCCCGCCACGCCCCCTCCGGGCGAGGGCGGGGCCGTGGCCGACCAGGCCGCCGCGCTGGAGCTGCAGATGGAAGAGCTGGGGCTGTCGGCCGAGGAGCGGGCATTCCTGCGCGCGCTGCACCAGAGCGAGCGGCAGATCAACGAGGCCTTCGACGAGGCACGGCAACCGGGCGACCTGCAGCAGCAGGTGAGCCGCGTCTACCGCCAGATGTATCGGCCCGACTGAGGTTCCCCGCGCGCGGCTATGCTGGCCTCCCGATCCGTTGCGGAGTGCGCCGTGCCGATGGTCCCCACCTCTGGCGAAAAACCGCTGGCCGCCCGCGTCGGCGTGATCGGTCATCGCGGCGCGCCGGCGTGGCAGCCGGAACATACGCTGGCGTCGTACGCGCGGGCGATCGCCGACGGGGCGGATTTCATCGAGCCGGACCTGGTGATGAGCCGCGACGGCGTGCTGGTGGTGCGCCACGAGAACGAGATCGGCGGCACCACCGACGTGGCCGGGCGGCCCGAGTTCGCCGCGCGCCGCACGACCCGGCACATCGACGGCGTGGCGGTGAGCGGCTGGTTCACCGAGGACTTCACCCTGGCCGAACTGAAGACGCTGCGCGCGCGCGAGCGCCTGCCGCAGCTGCGCGGTACCGCGCATGACGACCAACTGCCGATCGCCACGCTGCAGGACGTGATCGAGCTTGCCGCCGCCGAATCCGCCGCCCGTGGCCGTCTCATCGGCATCGTGCCGGAGATCAAGCACGGCACCCATTTCCGTGCGCTCGGCCTGCCGATGGAGGATCTGCTGCTGGCCACGCTCGCCGGCCATCCGCACACGCGCACGGCGACGGTGGAGATCCAGTCCTTCGAGATCGGCAACCTGCGCTACCTGCGCGAGCGGCTCGGTGCGGCGCATCCGAACATCCGCCTGCTGCAGCTGCTCGACGCACCGACCGCGCAGCCGTACGACGTGGCCGTCGCCGGCGGCACGCTCGACCACGCGCGGATGATGACCGCCGACGGCCTGCGCGAAGTCGCCCGCTACGCCGACGCGATCGGCCCGGAGCTGCGCGCGGTCATCCCGTGGAACGCCGACGGCAGCCTCGGCCCGCCGACGACCCTGGTGCGCGACGCGCACGCGGCCGGGCTGGAAGTGCATCCGTGGACGTTCCGGCCGGAGAACACGTTCCTCGCCCCGGTGTTCCGCCACGGCGATCCGCAGGCAACGAACCGTGCCGGCCTGGTCGCGCAGATCGACGCCTACCTCGACGCCGGCATCGATGCCTTCTTCACCGACGATCCGGCCAGTGGACGGCAGGCGGTCGACGCGCGCTTAAAGCGCCCGCCGGGCCGAAGCTCGCTATGATCGTGTCGTTGCCACGACGCTTGCCTTTGTCGCCCATGTCCACCATCGCCAGCACGTCTTTCGCGTTTCGCCGCGCCCTCGCGCCGATGGTGGCGTGCGCCGCGCTCGCCGCGATGCTCGGTGGCGTGCTGGGCGAGGGCGCCGACGCGTGGCAATGGCTGCACTGGATAGCCAAGCCGCTGGCCACCGTGCTGGTGATCGTCGTGGCGCTGGCGTGGCCGCCGGTCAGCTCGCGCTACCGGCGCCGGATCGTGCTCGGGCTGATCTGTTCGCTGCTCGGCGACGTGCTGCTGATGTGGCCGGCGGACCTGTTCGTGGCCGGTCTGGTGGCGTTCCTCATCGCGCACCTGTCCTTCATCGGCGGCTTTCTCGGCGACAGTCGCCTGGGCACCCGCCCGCTGGCCTGGTTCGGCTGCCTGCTGCTGGCGGCCCTGAACCTGGCGTGGCTTTGGCCGTCCATCCCGCCGGCGCTGCGCGTCGCGGTGCTGGTCTATGCGCTGGTGCTCGCGGCGATGGCGGCGCAGGCGCTGGGGCGCGCGTGGTCGCATGCCGGCGACGCGCTGGCGCGGCCGGCGCGGCGCGCGGCGATCGGCGCTCTGCTGTTCATGCTCGGCGACAGCCTGCTGGCGTGGGACCGCTTCCACGGCGCCTTGCCGCTGGCCGCGGTGTGGGTACTCGCCAGCTACTACGCGGCGGTGTGGTTCATCGCCCGCTCGGTGGCACGGGACGAACGCGTCGCGGCGACGGACGCGCGGCAGGCAGCGGCGGCATGAATACCTCCGAGCTCATCATCACCTGGGCCACGCCGTTCTTCTTCGCGCTGATCGCGCTGGAGTTCGTCATCGCGCGCGCGCGCGGCCAGCGCATCTATCGCGGCAACGACACCATCAACAGCATCGGCCTGGGCGTGATGTCGCAGATTGCCGGGGTGTTCACCAAGCTGCTTACCATCGGCATCTACGCATGGTGCGTCGACCACCTGGCGCTGTTCGCGCTGCCGGCGCACAGCCTGTGGGTGTGGATCAGCGCGCTGCTGCTGTACGACCTGCTCTATTACTGGCTGCACCGGATGGGGCACGAGGTGAACATCCTGTGGGCGGCGCACGTGGTGCACCACCAGAGCGAGCAGTACAACCTCTCCACCGCGCTGCGCCAGACCAGTACCGGCGGCCTGCTCGGCTGGATCTTCTACCTGCCGATGGCGCTGCTCGGCTATTCGCTGGAAGTGTTCGTGGCCGTCGCCCTGATCGACCTGCTGTACCAGTTCTGGGTGCATACCGAGCAGGTCGGCAGGCTGGGCTGGTTCGACCGCGTGTTCTGCTCGCCATCCAACCATCGTGCGCACCACGCCACCAACGACCGCTACCTCGACCACAACTACGGCGGCATCCTGATCCTCTGGGATCGCCTGTTCGGCACCTTCGTGGAAGAGGACGATGCCGACAAGCCGGTCTACGGCACCCGCGCGCCGCTGCGCAGCTGGAACCCGCTGTGGGCCAACGCCGAGGTGTATTGGGCGGCGGCGGTCGATGCGTGGCATGCGCGACGCTGGCGCGACAAGCTGCAGGTGTGGTTCCGTCGGCCCGGCTGGCGTCCCGCCGACGTGGCCGCGCGCTTCCCCAAGCCCGCGTACGACATCCATCGCGCCGTCTACGACCCGCCGATGGCGCCGGCGATGGCCGCGTACTGCCTGCTGCAGTTCGCCCTGCTGCTGGGCATGGCCACGCATTTCCTGGGGCTCACCGCACACGCGGGCTTTGCCACCTTGCTCGGCTACGCGCTGTACATGGTGGCCAGCCTGTGCGTGATCGGCGCGCTGATGGAAGGCCGCCGCGGCGCGTTCTGGCTGGAGGGGGTGCGCACCGTGCTGACCGCGATGGTGCCGCTGCTGCTCGGCCGCTGGTTCGGCGTCGACCCGCTCGACGAACGCGTTGCCGCGGCGATCGTCGTGCTGTTCGGCGCCAGCGCCGTCGCGCTGCCCTGGCTGGCCGGCCTGCGCCCACCCGAACCCCTGCACGCGGCCCCCAACCCGTAGGGCGGGCACGGCCCGCCGCCCGTCCACGGTTCGTGGCACCAAGTGGCTACCGGTCAATCCCGCCCCTCACCGTTCACCCTGAGCGTAGCCGCGCAGCGGCTACGCTCAGGGTGAACGGCAGCGGGGGAGCCGATGCTTTTCCGAATCCCGAATCCCGAATCCCGAATCCCGAATCCCGAATCCCGAATCCCGACTCCCAAATCCCGACCAAGGGCATCACGCCCAGGGACATGCGTGTGCACGGCACGCATTTGGACGTCCAAACGGCACGCCGCCATGCAGCCGCCTGGCCAGATGGGCGCGACTTGTTATGCTGTGCGCTGATTTCAAGGGGAGCACCCTATGGGTTTCTTCAGCAAACTGATACGCAGCAAGTCGGTCGCGCAACTGCAGGCCGAGGCCGGCGCCAGCCGGGATTTCCGCCGTACCATGGGCGTGTGGCAGCTCACCGCGATCGGCGTGGGCGCGATCGTCGGCGTGGGCGTGTTCGTGCTGGCGCCTAACGAGGCGGCACTGAACGCCGGCCCGGCGATCATCCTCAGCTTCCTGGTGGCGGGCATCGGCAGCGCCTGCGCGGCGCTGTCCTACGCCGAGTTCGCCGGCATGATCCCGGTCACCGGCAGCGCCTATACCTACGGCTACGCGGTGCTGGGGGAATTGCCCGCGTGGATCATTGGCTGGGACCTGCTGGTGGAGTACGCGCTGATCGTGGGCGTGGTCGCGGCGGGTACGTCGAACTACCTGCAATCGCTGATCGCCCAGATCACCGGCCTGCACCTGCCGGTGTTCCTGCAGGCGGCCTACGACCCGGCGCATCCGGACAGCGGGCGCGGCATCAACCTGATCGCGATGCTGGTGGCGCTGGGCGTGGCCGCGCTGCAGGTGGCACGCACCGAGGTCGGCGCGCGCTTCAATACGGTGGTGGTGGCGCTCAAGGTGCTCGGCGTGATCGTGGTGGTGGTGGTGGGTGCGTTCTACGTGAACACGGCCAACTGGACCCCGTTCGTCCCGCCGCTGGTGCACGACGCGGCGGCCACCGGCGGCACGCGCTACGGCGTGGGCGGCATGCTGGCGGCGGCCAGCATCGTGTTCTTCGCGGTATTCGGCTACGACACGCTGACCACCGCGGCGGAGGAGTCGAAGAACCCGCAACGCGACCTGCCGCTGGCGGTGATCGCCTCGCTGGGCGTGGCGATGGCGATGTACCTGGCCATCTCGCTGGTGCTCACCGGCATGGTGCCGTACAACGGCTGCGTCGATCCCTCGCAGGTGCCGGGCCAGTGCACGGAGATGATCCTGGCCAGCTCGGCGCCGGTCAGCGCGGTGTTCGCCGCGCGCGACCTGCACTGGGTCAGCGGCATCATCAACGTCGCCGCGGTGTGCGGCATCGCCAGTGTGGTGTTCGCCTTCATGCTGGGCGCGGCGCGCATCTGGTTCGCGCTGGCGCGCGACGGCCTGCTGCCGGCGTGGTTCGCCAAGTCGCACCCGAAATACGGCACGCCGCACCGCCCGACCATCGCGCTCGGCGTGTTCACCGCGCTGGCGGCGGGCCTGCTGCCGATCCGCGAGCTGGCCGAACTGGTCAACATCGGCACCTTGTCCGCGTTCATCGTGATCTGCGCCTCGGTGCTGATCCTGCGCATCCGCCAGCCGGAGCTGGAGCGGCGCTTCCGCACGCCGGCGTTGTGGCTGCTGGCGCCGCTGGGCATCGTGTTCTCGCTGTTCCTGATCATCGGCTGGCCGTGGGTCACCGACGGCCAGTTCCACATGATCGGCGGGCTGGACATCGTCACCATGTGGCGCTTCGTGATCTGGATGGCGATCGGCCTGGCGATCTACTTCTTCTACGGCATGCGCCACAGCAGGCTGGCCACCGGCGGATCCTGATCCGCCGCGGTTCCCCTCAGGCGCTGGCGAGGGCCGTGACCACCCGGTCGCGGCCTTCGCGTTTGGCCTGGCGCATGGCCAGGTCGGCGCGGGCCAGCAGGCTCTCGACGCTGTCGCAGCAGCCGGGCATGCACACCGCCACGCCGATGCTGGCGCTCAGGTGTCCGCCCGGGTGATGGCTGGCGGCCACCGCCAGGCGCAGTTGCTCGGCGCGCAGCAGCGCCTGTTCCAGGTCCACGCCGGGCAGCAGCATGGCGAATTCCTCGCCGCCGATGCGGCCGATCAGGTCGTTGCGGCGGCCCTGCGTGCGCAGGCGCGCGGCCAGCGCCACCAGCGCGGCGTCGCCGGCGGCGTGGCCGTATTCGTCATTGATCCGCTTGAAGTGGTCGGCGTCCAGGAACAGCATGGCCATCGGCTGGCGCCGTTGCTGCGTTTCGTGCAGCGCGATGCGGCCCAGGTCGAGGAAGCGGTTTCGCAGCAGCACGCCGGTCAGGCCGTCGGTCTCGGCGCGTTCGCGCAGCAGGCGTTCCAGCTTGAACTGCTCGAGCAGGGTGCGCGCCATGAACGCGCGCAGCACCGTCGCCAGCGACACCGCGATGGCCATGTACACCGAGTATTGCAAGGTGCGCTCGCCGTCCCCCAGGTGCAGCAGCATCGGCAGCGGCCCCAGCGCGCACAGCGCCATCGCGATCAGGAAATCCCAGCGGCCGAACCAGATCACCGACGAGGCCACCGGAAGCAGCAGGCCGGGCAACGGCTGGCGCACGCCGGCGGGGCTGGCGAACCCGGTGAGGTTGATGCCGATCTGCAGCAGCACCACGCACAGCAGGGCGAGCATGCGCAGGGTCAGCGGTTCGCGGCACTGCCGCGCGGCGATCGTCGCCAGCAGCAACGGCGGTGCCGGCAGCAGCTGCCACAGCAACTGGCTCGGCGTGGCGCCGAGCAGGCCACGCACCACCACCGCCAGCAGGTAGGCGCACAGCGCCACCACCATCAGCGCGTGGATCATCGGCCCCATGCGCTGCGCCAGGTAGCCGGCGAAGTCGCGGCGGAGCGCCACGTCTTCGTTGGGCTGCGGGTTGGCGACGGGAACGTGCATGGCGGCGGGTGGGATGTCCGGATGGTCTGGCGCGGAGTGAAGCACGATAAATGCCAACGCGTGGCCGCCGGCCCGGACTGTGCCGTGGCGCGGCGAGCCGTGACCTTCGGCAGGGGTGGCTGCCGGCCGCGGGCACTAGCATCGAAAGCCCGCGTTTGCCCCGGTCGCCCGTCCGTGCCGACCGCTTTCCCGTGCGTCCGGCGAGCCCGGCGCCGTCCCACCACCATCCGGAGCCGCCCTTGAAATTCGCCCGTCTCGCCGCCGCCGTCACCGCCAGCACCCTGGCGCTGGCCAGTTTCAGCGCCATCGCCGATGTCCCGGCCGCGCAGAATGTGCCATTCCAGGGCAGCCTGAAGATCGAGGTGGACGCCAGCGACGTGGCCCATCGCATCTTCCGGGTGCACGAGGTGATTCCCGCCCGGCCCGGTCCGCTGACCCTGCTGTACCCGCAGTGGTTGCCCGGCAACCACTCGCCCACCGGCCCGATCGACAAGCTGGCCGGCCTGGTGGTCACCGCCAACGGCAAGACCCTGCCGTGGACGCGCGATTCGCTGGATGTCTACGCCTTCCACGTGGTGGTGCCGGAGGGCGCCACCCAGGTGGAGGCGCAGTTCCAGTACCTGTCGCCGCAGGACCGCCGCCAGGGCCGCGTGGTGATGACGCCGGAAATGCTCAACCTCCAGTGGAACGCGGTGTCGCTGTACCCGGCCGGCTACTACACGCGCCAGATCCCCGCCCAGGCCAGCGTGAAACTGCCCGCCGGCTGGCAGGCCGGCACCGCGCTGGAGGTGGCCTCGCGCGAGGGCGACACCATCCGCTTCAAGCCGATCGACTTCGAGAACCTGGTCGATTCGCCGATCTACGCCGGCAAGCATTTCAAGCGGCTCGACCTCGACCCGGGCGCCAAGGCCCCGGTGCACATGGACATCGTCGCCGACGCGCCGAAGTACCTGGAGGTCACCCCCGACCAGCTCAAGGCGTTCCGCAATCTGGTGCAGCAGATGTACAAGCTGTACGGCGCGCACCACTACGACCACTACGATTTCCTGGTCTCGCTCAGCGACAAGATGAGCGGCAACGGGCTGGAGCACCACCGCTCCAGCGAGGACGGCACCTCGGCCGATTTCTTCACCGAGTGGAAGAAGAACGTCGCCGCGCGCGACCTGTTCTCGCACGAGTTCAACCACTCCTGGAACGGCAAGTACCGCCGCGGCGCCGACCTCTACACGCCCACCTTCAACGTGCCGATGGGCGACAGCCTGCTGTGGGTGTACGAGGGCCAGACCCAGTTCTGGGGCCAGGTGATGGCGGCGCGCTCGGGCCTGTGGAGCGAGGAGCACACCCGCGACACGCTGGCCTACGTGGCCGCCACCTACGATCGCGGCCGCCCCGGCCTGGCCAGCTGGCGCAACGTGCAGGACACCACCAACGACCCGGTGATCGCCAAGCGCGCGCCGCTGCCGTACCGGAACTACCAGGCCAGCGAGGATTACTACTCCGCCGGCGAGATGATCTGGCTCGACGTCGACGGCAAGCTGCGCGAACTCAGCCACGGCAAGCGCTCCATCGACGATTTCGCCCGTGCCTTCTTCGGCATGGACAGCGGCCAGTGGAACGTCAACACCTACACCTTCGAGGACGTGGTCAGGACCTTGAATGGCGTGGCGCCGTTCGACTGGGCCGGCTACCTGCGCACGCGCCTGGACGGCCACGGCCCGCTGACCGGCGGCATCGAATCGCACGGCTGGAAACTGGTCTACACCGACCAGCCCACCGACGCGGTCAAGGCCGCCGAAAAGCGCCGCCACATGGCCGACTTCACCTATTCGCTGGGCCTGTCGATCGGCACCGACGGCAGCATCGCCGACGTGCTGTGGGACGGCCCGGCGTTCAAGGCCGGCGTTTCCCCCGGCATGCACGTGATCGCCGTCAACGGCCACGACTACGACGCCGACGACCTCAAGGACGCCATCACCGCCGCCGCCAGGGACAAGAACGCCAGCATCGAACTGCTGGTGAAGAACTTCGACGAGTACCAGACCGTGCGCATCGCCTACCACGACGGCCTGAAATACCCGCACCTGGTCCGCGACACCGGCAAGCCCGACACCCTGGCCGAGCTGCTGAAACCGCTTTAATCAGGCAGCGCGCTTCTTGCCTTCGCCTCCTCTCCCCTCCGGGGAGAGGATTGAGGTGAGGGGGCGGTGCTCGCCCCGGACCCCCGCTCTCGCCACGTGACGGAAGGCATCGAGCGCAAGCGCGCTCCTACAGCGCCTGCCGGCCCGGATGCCGACCCGCAACCAACTCGGCTATACTGCCGCTCCCCGCGGTCCGGCCACCGGCCACCCGCGCGCGGCCACACAATGCGCCTGTAGCTCAGCTGGATAGAGTACCGCCCTCCGAAGGCGGTGGTCGTGGGTTCGAATCCCGCCGGGCGCACCATCTCCGCATTCCACCTCCGCAATCGTTCCGTGTGCCCTCCGGCGGTTGCGGCGTGTTGCCTGCCGCCATCGTCCCGGCCGCCCGCGCCCGCGCGTGAGCGCCAACGGAAAGTGGCAATCCTTTCGTCGCGCCCGCCGGACAACTTGGCCCGCGCGCGACGCAGGCACGCATGCGTACCGCGCGAACGTCGCATGCCGCATCCCGTCAGGATTTTGACGGCATGACGCGATCGGTCCATTCGTGCGCATTTGCGCTGGAAGAGTACGGACGAAGCATCGCCTAGGCGCTGTTGCACGCTGGCACGCGCATTGCTTGGTGGCCGTGGAACCCGCAAACGGACGTCCGTCGTGCCGTCCGGAACACTCATCACTCAAGGCCGCGGCTGCCGGCACAGCAACAGGGGAATATAGGAATGAAGACGACGCGGCTGGCCGCGATGCTAGGCCTTGGCTCGCTGCCGCTGGCCATCAACCTGGCCGTGGCCCAGGCGGTACCACCGGACGCCGGCTCGCTGCTCAACCAGCAGCAGCAACAGGACCGGCAGCCGAAACGTGCGGAGAAGGAGGCCCCGCTGGTGCAGGCGCCGCTGACGCAAACGCACGGCGAAGCGGGCTTTCGCGCGCGCATCGATCGAGTGCGCTTCACCGGCGCCGAGGGCTTGGTCGATGACGCCGTATTGCAGGCGGTGGTTGCCGATGCCATCGGCAAATCGCTGACCCATGCGCAGTTGCAGGCACTGGCCCAACGCGTGAGCGCGGCCCTGCAGGCACGCGGCTATCTGTTGGCGCGTGCCTATCTGCCGCGCCAGGACCTCAGCGATCGCGTGCTGGAGATCGCCATCATGATCGGCCGCCTGCAGAGTTCCCCCGGTCGCGTGCAGGTGCTGTCGGGCGACGCGGCGTTGCGCACGCGCATGGCCGCCATCGCCGACGCGGCGCTGCCCGTCGGGCCGGTGCGCAACGACCAGCTGGAGCGTGCGCTGCTGCTGATCAACGACGTGCCGGGCGTATCCGCGCGCGCCACGCTGGAAAAGGGTGACGAGCCGGGCACCAGCCGGCTGCTGATCGGCGTGGACAGCGACCCGGCCTGGACCGGCGGCGTGAGCGTGGACAACTTCAACAACCGCTACACCGGGCCGTGGCGCACCAGCGCGTGGACCGCGGTGAACCGGCCGTTCGACCGCGAGGATCTGCTGGGCGCCAACGTCAGCCACAGCAGCGGCAGCGACGTGCTCGGCCTCAATTACGCGCTGGGGCTGAACCCGTCGGGGTTGCGTGCCAACTTCGGCGCCTCCTGGATGCGCTACGACATCGGCGGCGAATTCAGGCCACTGGAGCTCACCGGCAGTGCCGACACCATCAGTGCCGGCCTCAGTTACCCGCTGCTGCGCACCCGCCAGCGCAACCTGTGGTTCAGCGTGGACGCCGAACACAAGAAGCTCGTGGACAAGGCGCTCGGCCAGACCCTGCGCGAACGCAACCTGGACAAGCTGACCACGATGTTCAGCGGCAGCGTGTGGGATGGCTGGTGGGGCGGTGGCTACACCGGCCTCAGCACGGGCTGGGTGGTGGGTCACCTCGACCTCGACAACGACGCCGACCATCTGGCCGATTCGCTCAGTGCGCGCACCCGCGGCGGCTTCAGCAAGTGGGTGTGGCGGATTGAGCGCAACCAGAGCCTGGGCGGCCTGCGCAACTGGGGCCTGTACCTGGGTGCCAACGGCCAGGTGGGAAGCAAGAACCTGGATTCGTCCGAGAAATTCCTGCTCGGCGGACCGTCCGGCGTGCGCGGCCACGCGGTGGGCGAGGCCAGCGGCGACAGCGGCTGGCTGGCCAGCGCGGAGCTGCGCCGCGACTTCGCCGTCGGCAAGGACCTCCACGCACAGGCGCTGCTGTTCGCCGACCGCGGCCACGTGCGCCAGCACGTCGACCCCTGGCCCGGTTCGGTCATGCCGTGGACGGGCAATAGCTATGGCCTGTCCAGTGCGGGCATCGGGCTGAACGTGCAGGGCGAACGCTGGACCTTCCGCAGCGCCTGGGCGCACCGCCTTGGCGACAACCCCGGCCGCAGCGCTGCCGGCTTCAATGCCGACGGGCGACGCGACAACCACTACCTGTGGCTGCAGGCCAGCCTGCGCTTCTGACGCCGCCACCCCGAGACTTCCAAGGACCTCTTTTATGAACCACATCTATCGCCTGATCTGGGACGAACTGCGCGGCGCCTTCGTAGCCGTCGCGGAGATCGCCAGGCGTCGTGGCAAGCGTGCCGGCGCCGTCGTGCGCGCCGCCGCGGCCGTCATTGCCATCGGCGGCTTGCCGCTGTCGGTTTGCGCCATGGACGCCGGCACCTTGCCGAGCGGCGCGCAAGTCGTTTCCGGCGACGTGCAGCTCAGCCAGCAGGGCGCCAACCTCACCGTGCATCAGGACAGCCATCGCGCGATCGTCAACTGGACCAGTTTCGACATCGGCAGCCAGGCCAACGTGCGCTTCGAACAGCCCGACGCCAGCGCCATCGCGCTCAATCGCGTGCTCGGTGGCTCGCCGAGCCAGATCCTGGGCGGGCTGAGCGCCAACGGCCAGGTCTGGCTGGTCAATCCCAACGGCGTGTTCTTCGGCAAGGGCGCCCAGGTCGACGTGGGCGGGCTGGTGGTCAGCTCGCTGTCCATCAGTGACAGCGATTTCCTGGCCGGTCGCGCGCGCTTCGCCGCCGCAGGCAGCGCGGGCGCGGTACGCAACGAAGGCACGATCCGCGCGCACGGTGGCGTGGTGGCGATGCTGGCGCCGGTGGTGGGCAATGCCGGCACGATCCGCGCCGGCCAGGTCGGCCTCGCCGCCGGCAACCAGGTGGCGCTGGACTTCAGCGGCGACGGCATGCTGTCGCTGGCGGTGGAGCCGGGCAAGCTCAAGGCCGAAATCGCGCAGAGCGGCGTAATCCGCGGCAATAACGTGGTGCTCAGCGCCGCGGCGGCCAGCGCGCTGCATTCCAGCGTGATCAACGTCGATGGCGTGATCGAGGCTACCGAGCTGAGCCAGCGCGGCGGGCGCATCCTGCTCGACGGCGGCGACGGCGGCCAGGTCCACGTCAGCGGCCGGCTGGATGCCAGCTCGGCGGCGGGCAAGGGTGGGCGCATCGACGTCCTCGGCGATCGCATCGCGCTCGACGGCGGTGCACAGCTGGATGCCAGCGGCACCTTGGGTGGTGGCGCCATCCATGTGGGCGGCGGCTGGCAGGGCAAGGACGTCACGCTGCACAACGCGACCCGAGTGGACGCGGATGCAAGCGTGGCCGTCAAGGCCAACGCCACCGGCAACGGCGACGGCGGCGAAGTGGTGTTCTGGTCCGACGACGCCACCCGCTTCGCCGGCAACATCGATATTCGCGGCGGCGCGCAGGGCGGCGACGGTGGCCGCGCCGAGGTATCGGGCAAGCAGACGCTGGCCTACAGCGGCCGCACCGATGCGCGCGCGACCCATGGCGCCACCGGCGACCTGCTGCTGGACCCGACCACCATCACCATCCTGGCCGGCGGCACGGGCACGGGTGGCATCACCGGCTCCAACGTCTACGTCGCCGACCTGGAGGCGCAGAACGCCAACGTCATGCTGCAGGCCGACAGCGGCATTACGGTCAGCGACCTGAGCCTGAATGGCGGCGACGGTCATCTTACGATGGCCAACAACGTCAGCCTGCGCCTGGAGAACAAGGCCAACAACATCACCTTTGCCAACGCTGGCAACACGATCGAGGTATCCGGCACTGGCAGCATATACATGCAGTCGGGGCAGAACGGCACGGGCGAGTTGCGCAACGTGGCGAACCTCGTCGTCCATGGCAGCGGCACCAACCCGGCCACGCTGCCCACGCACAACGTCAGTACCCCGGGCGACGGCACTCCGGGGAACGCGTCCATCACCTTGTACGGCGCCGATGGCATCACCGTCGGAGGCGCGCTGACTACCCACGGTGGCTACGTGCGCATCTGGGGCGACTCGGACAACGCGAGTGGCGGCGGTCTCACGCTGAACTCGCCAATCAACACTTACGGCGGCAACCTCTATCTGTCCACCGGTACGAGCGCGGTGACGCTGAATTCAAACATGCTGCTTGGTTCCGGACGCATCTACTTCAAGGCGGACGGGTCCTACACCTCTGGCGAAAAAGTGCTCAATGGCCTGCTCAGCGCCAGCGGCGACGTCAATATCGACACTGCCTTCACCATGGGCGGCAACGCCAGCATCCATACCGACGGCAACATCAACTTCATCGGCGCGGTGCCCATCAATCTCAACACCGGCAACGGCGTGCTGGTGCTGCGAGCCAAGGGCATCGACTGGGGCAGCGCGAACCTGCAGAACCTGAGCACCGCCTCGATGCGCCTGGAGCCCTACGACAAGGCGACCGACATGGTGCTGGGCGACGCCAGCGGCTTCGCCTCGGCCGCCACGCTGGGCAAGCTCCCCGGCATCAGGAACCTCACCATCGGCCGCGAGGACGGCACCGGCACGATCAGCGTGTCGGGCAACTACAACTTCGACGCCAATGGCAGCTTCGAGCTGGTCAACCGGAACGTGAACATCGCCGGCAGCCTGACCAACACCACCGGCAACATCACCCTCACCGGCGACAACATCAACATCAGCCAGGCCGTCATCGCGAGGGGCGGCGCCGGCAAGGTCACCATCCGCCAGTCCACCGCGACCAACGAGCTGCACCTGGGCGGCGGCCTCACCGATGCCTCGATCGGCGAGGTCGATGCGGCCACCCTGGAGGTGGGCCGCAGCGACGGCGGCAACCTGGTGTTCGACAGCGACATCACCACCAGCGCGACCACGGTGCACCTGAAGAGCGGCGGCAAGGTGATCGGCGTGGACGGCGGCGTTTCCGCCGGCAGCCTGGCGATTACCGCCGGCGGCGGCGCCACCATCACCGACGACACTTTCGACTTCACCACGCTGGCGCTGAGCGTCGGCGGCGACAGCGACATCACCAGCTCCCGCAGCAACTGGGCCCTGGGCACGGTGGACGGGCTGGCCGGCCTGGGTATCCAGTCCGGTCGCACCGCCACCGTGGCGCTGAAGGCACAGGACACCCTGGGGCTCAATGCGGCGATCAACTTCAATGGCACGGCCAGCACGCTGGAAGCCACCGCCGGCAAGCGCTTCGCAGCCGACAGTGCCGCCGTCAGCGGGCAGTCGCAGGCGACGGCGGTGTTCGCCCTCGACGACAGCGCCGTCTTCGCGCTGGGCGGTACGGGCACCGCGTTGAGCGGCACCGCGCTGGCACGTTTCGGCGGCATCGACACCCTGCGCATCGCGGCGCAGGACATCGGCGTGACGGTCGGCGCCTTCGACGTCAGCGTCGGCAACCGCATGCAGATCGACGCGGACACCCTGCAGCAGCTCGGTGCGATGAAGGTCGGCAGCGGCAGCCTCTATCTCGGCGTTGCGCATGGCGGGCTGCAACTGGACCACGCCGTTACCGCGACGAACACGGTGTCGCTGGATGACGGCGCGGGCGCGGGCATCACCGGCAGCGGCACGATCAGCGCCGCCGCGCTGGCGCTGCGCTCCGCCGGCACGGTGGACCTCGACGCCAGCACCCACCAGGTCGACCGCATCGCGGCCGAGGTGGGCAGCCTGGCCTTCGCCAACGGCCGCAGCCTGCGCGTGGGCAGCGTCGATGGCCTGGACGGCGTCAATGCCACCGGCACCGTCGACGTGCGTGCCACCGGCGCGAACTCCGACCTGTCGCTGGACAAGGCCGTGAAAGCAGTTAACGCGGGCGCCGCGCAGACCGGCGTGCTGCTCGCAGCCGGCCGCAATTTCCACAACAACGCCGGCGCTGCCGCGGTCGCCACCGACCAGGGCCGCTGGCTGGTCTATTCGACCAGCCCGCTGAGCGACACCCGCGGCGGCCTGGCCGCGGAGTTCAAGCAGTACGCGGCCGGCCTGGCCAGCACCGTGCTGGATGCCGGCAGCGGCTTTCTCTACACCATCGCGCCGACGATCGGCGTGGCATTGACCGGCACGGCCGACAAGGTCTACGACGGCAACGACACGGCCGGCGTGGGCGGGATCGGGCTGGCGCTCAGCGGCGCCATCGACGGCGACACCGTCGTGGTCGACAAGGGCGCCTCGGCGCGCTACGACGACAAGAACGTCGGCAACGGCAAGACCGTCAGCATGGCCGGGCTGGCCATCGACAGTGCCGCCAACGGCGGGGTGCGCGTGTACGGCTACACCCTGGCCAGCACCACCGCCAGCGGCGCCATCGGCAAGATCACGCCGAAGACGATCAGCCTGGGTGCCGGCTCGATCCAGGACAAGGTCTACGACGGCAGCACGAGTGCGTCGCTGGGCAGCGTGACCCTGGACGGCGTGGTAAGCGGCGACACCGTCTCGTTCACCAGCGTCGGCAGCGTCGCGTTCGACGACCGCAACGCCGGCAGCGGCAAGCAGGTCAACCTCGGCGGCGTCGTACTGGGCGGTGTCGACGCGGGCAACTACACGGTCGACGGCAAGGCCTATGCGGACATCGAGCGGCGCGTCCTCAGCGTGGGCGTCACGGTGGCCGACAAGGTCTACGACGGCACCACCGGAGCCTCCCTGTCGGGCCAGTCGCTGTACAACGCGGTGGGCGGCGACGACGTGGCGCTGCATGCCGGCGCTGCGTTCACCGACAAGAACGTGGGCACCGGCAAGAACGTGGTGGTTACTGCCAGCCTGGATGGCGCGGACGCGGACAACTACGTGCTGGATGCGAGCACCAGCGATCCGCGCGCCAGCACCGCCTCGATCACGCCGAAGACGATCGACGCCGGCACGCTCAGCGTGGCGGACAAGGTCTACGACGGCAACCGCGACGCCACGGTCAGCAGCACCGGCCTGGTCGGCGTGGTAGCCGGCGACGATCTGTCGCTGGTGCTCGGCGGCCAGTACGACAACAAGAACGTCGGCACCGGCAAGCAGGTCGACGTGTCACTGAGCCTCGGCGGCGGCGACGCCGGCAACTACCAGCTGGCACACGCCACCGCGACCTCCACCGGCAACATCACGCCGAAGACGATCGATGCCGGCACGCTGAGCGTGGTTGGTAAGGTCTACGACGGCAATCGCGACGCCACGGTCAGCAGCAGCGGCCTGGTTGGCGTGGTGAGCGGGGATGACCTGTCGCTGGTGCTCGGCGGCCAGTACGACAACAAGAACGCCGGCATCGGCAAGCGCGTCGACGTGTCGCTCGGCCTGGACGGCGGCGACGCCGGCAACTACCGGCTGATCGAGACAAGCGCACAGGCGCGTGGCGACGTGACTGCAAAGGAACTGGTCGTTGGCCCGGTCGGCGTGGTGGACAAGCGTTTCGACGGCAATCGCGACGCGGAGCTGGTGCTGCCGGCACTGCGCGGCGTGATCGTGGGCGACGACGTGGTGCTGCATGGTCAGGGTCTGTTCGACACCGCCGGTACCGCCGCGAACAAGACGGTGCAGATCGCACTGTCCCTGGATGGCGCGGATGCCGGCAACTACGTGCTGGTCGACGCGCGACAGCAGGCGACTGCCGGCATCAGCGACCTGCCCGGCCGCAACGCGGTGGATGCGATGGTGCAGCCACCGATGGGCGGCAACGGTACCCAGCCGGGGGCGAGCGACATCGGCGCGGGGACGGCCCCGGGCGCCATCGCGGCCGCGAACGGCGCGATGGGCACGCTGACCGGCGCGGCCCGGCCCGAGTTGGGCGGCAGCTGGTCCGATCCTTCCGCCGGCGCCGCCGGGTCGGGCGGTGCGGGCGACGCGGCCAGCTCGACCGGAGCCGCGACCGGGGGGCAGGGTGCGAACCACGGCGCCGATGCCGCCGCAGGCGCCGGAAGGCGGGAGGATGCGAGCGCCGATTCGGCGGACTTCGCGACCGAACAGATGCTGCGCAACGGCGAGAGCGTGAGCATTGCGTCCGGCGGCGAGGCGCTGGCGCAGCCGCGCAACAGCGTGCTGCCGGTGTTCACCCTCGAGGGACGGCCGCTGGGCAATTACCGCATCGACGATCTAGGCGACAGCCTGACGTTGCAGGCGGTATCCGGCGGCGATACCGCCGCACCGACGCTGCAGCAGAAGGTACGCGTGCGCACGGGCACCCGGGTGAAACTCGAGGCGGACGACACCGCCTCCCTGAGCATGGAGCTGCTGGAAGACGGCACCCTGCACATCACCGCGTCGGCCAACGCCGCCGGCCTCGGTCCGGATGCCGTGGTCGCCTACGGCTTGACCGCCCTGAAACGGCAGGCCGGCATCTCGCCCACGCAGGTACGTGCGGTGGTGCTGGGCTTCGAGGGCTGAGAACCGGCTCGGAGGGGAGGCGCGTTCGCGCGTCTCTCCTCCGCCGTGCAGTGGCACGATACCCGGCGCGGACTTCAGCTTCTGTCCGCCCCGCCCACCGTCCCCAGCAAACTCCCCACCGCCGCATCCAGCTCGCTGTCCTTGCCCTGGAACGATTCGCCCAGCGGTCGGCTGACCGGGATGTCGACCGGGCGGGGGTGGCCTTCCATCGGCTGGCCGTGGCTGTCGGTGATGGTGATGAAGGGCAATCGCACGGTGCCGCCGTCGATGAGCCTGCCGGCGGAGGTGTAGATGATCCAGCCGGCGGTGGGTTCGCCCACGATCTTGCCCAGGCCCAGCGCGCGGTAGCCTTCGGAGAAGTCCTCGCCGTCGGAGAGGGTGATGCGGTTGGTGATCAGCACGGTGGGGCGTTCCAGTGCGCGCTGGCCGAGGATGCTGCGCGCCGGTTCGGCCTGGTCGAAGCCGCGGAAGGTCATGTTGAGGTAGGGCCGGCGCGCGAGCACGTCCAGCGCGTAGGCGTTGACGAAGCCGCCGAAGTTGTTGCGGATGTCGATCACCACGCCGTCGCGGGTGGCGTTCTGCGCGTCCAGGTCCTTGTAGAAATCCTGCAGCGAGGCGTAGGACATGTCGCGCAGGTGCACGTAGCCCAGGCGCCCGCCGCTGGCCTTGGCCACGTAGGCGCGGTTGTCCGCGGTCCAGGCGCGGTAGACCAGTTCGGAGAGATCCTTGGAGTCGATCGGCTTGACCGCCACGTCGCGCGCGCCCTTGCCGGCGGCGTTGTCGGCGAGGCGCAGGTCGACCTTGTCGCCGATGCGGTGGGCGAGGCGCTGGGCCAGGTTGGCGTGCGCGTCCAGCGGCTCGCCGTCGACCGCCAGCAGGTAGTCGCCGGGCTCGATGCCGCCGGCGACGGCGGCAGGCGACAGCGGCAGCACGCTGGCGATGCGCAGGCGGCCGTGCTGTTCGTATTCGGCGCGGTCGAACATCAGGCCCAGCCGGCCAGTGACCGGTTCGCGCTTCTGCGGCGCGCGCGCGCCGGAGTGCGAGGCGTCGAGTTCGCCCACCATCAGATTGAGCAGCCGGTACAGCGCCGCGGGGGTGGCCGCGTTGGCGACCAGCGGCGCGTAGGTGGCGTGCACCGCGTTCCAGTCCACGCCATGCATGGCGCTGTCGTGGAAGGTATCGCGCAGCCAGCTCCAGGCCTGCTCGAACACCACCCGCTTCTCGACGTCGAAGTCCACTTCCATCGCGGCGTCGACGGCCAGCGCCTCGGGCTTGGCGTCACCCTTGTCGTCCAGCTTGAGCGACTGGATCTTGCCGGCGTCGAGGTAGAACACCTGCTTGCCGTCCGCGCTGAACTGCGCGTCCTGCTTGTCGCCCGGCGTATGCGTGAGCTGGCGCGCCACCGGCGGCTCCTTCGCCAGCGGGTCGAGCGACCAGCTGTAGAGGTTCGTCGTACCGGCGACCTGGGCGGTGAGCAGCAGGGATTTGCCGTCCGGGCTGATCTGCGCGGCGCCGACGTCCAGGCCCACCGGCAGCAGGCTCAGCCGCTCGCGGATGCCGTCGGTGTCGATGCGCACGGGCTTCACCGCGGGCTTGTCGTCGGCGTCGCCGGATTTGCCCTGGTGCTTGTCGTCGTCCGCCTTGGCCTTGAACAGATCCTGGAAGCGGTCCTCGCGGAACACCGGCGTGCGCGGCAGCAGGTCGACCTGCGCGACCTGACCCTCCTCGGTGCGCTGGCCGGTGGTGAACAGCACGCTGCGGCCGTCCGCGCTCCACGACACATTGTCCGCGTCGGTGTTGGCCAGCGAACTCAGCACCAGCTGCCTGCCGTCGGCCAGCGATACCGCATGCACGTTGCGGAACATGCGCGGGCCGAAGTCGAGGTAGGCCAGCCAGCGGCCGTCCGGCGACCAGGCGAACGGCGCGGCGGAATCGAGCGGGCGCGGCAGGTCGATGCGCGCCTTCACCACGCGGCGCAGCTTGCCGCTGGCGATGTCGAGCACGCACAGCTCGCGGTCGTTGCGCAGGAAGGCCAGCTGCTTGCCGTCGGGCGAGAAGCGCGGCGCGGTGTCGCTGCCGGTGGTGGAGGTCAGCGCGGTTTCCTTGCCGCTGGCGAAGTCGTACAGGTAGAGCTGGCCGTGGCCGTCGCGGCTGGAGCCGTAGACCAGGCGGCGGCTGTCCGGCGCCCAGGCCAGGTCGTACTCCTCCGCCGCGGTGCGGGTGAGGCGGCGCGCGTGGCCGCCCTTGGCCGCGTCGGTGGCGAACACCTCGCCATGCGCGATCAACGCCAGCTTCTTGCCGTCCGGCGACAGCGCGATCTGGCTGTAGCCGCGGGTGAGTTCCTGGTGCTCCGGCTGCGGGCCGCGGATCGCGCCGGCCAGGGTGATCGCCAGCGGCGCGGCGTGGCCGCTGGCCAGGTCCAGCGTCCAGATGCCGAAGTCGCGCTCGAACGCCAGCAGCTTGCCGTTGGCCGCGATGCTCGGCCACAGCACGCGGCCGTCGGTGAACGCGGTCAGCGCCGACTCGGCGCCGCCGGCCAGCGGCACGCGCCAGATGTTCTCCGCGCCGCTGCGGTCGCTCATGTAGTAAAGCGTGTCGCCGCCGGGTGACCACATCGGCCATTCGGCGCGCGCGTCGTCCGCGGTCAGCCGGCGGTAGGTGTGGCTGCCGTCGTCGCGCAGCAGCCACACCGCGCCTTCGTCGATGTGGCTGCGGCCGTGGCGCCACCACTGCCACTCGCCCATGCCGCCGCCGACCACGGCCAGCGAGGCGCCGTCGGGCGAGGGCGCGGCCATCGACTCGTGGCGGTAGCGCTCCAGCCACACCGGCATCGGCGTGCCGCCGCTGGCGCGCACGCGGTAGACGCCGGCCATGCCGCCGACGTTGTCGCGCGCGGAACTGAAATAGATCCACTGGCCGTCGCGCGACCACGCATCGAGCTGATTGCCGCCGTCGGCCCAGGTCAGCCGGCGCACCGCGCCGCTGGCGAGGTCCAGCAGATAGATGCCGCTGGCGTCGCCGCCGCCGTCGGACTGGAACGCCAGCTGCCGGCCGTCCGGCGAATACAGCGGCCGCGAATCGTTGCCGTCGTCGTCGGCCACCAGCAGGTGCGCGGTGCCGCCCTGGCTGGACACGTTCCAGATGCCGCCGTTGGCGACAAAGGCGATGCGGCTGCCGTCGGGCGAGACCGAGGGTTGCGACAAGGCCACCGCGCCGGCGGCCAGCGTGGACAAGGGTGCCAGCAGCAGGCCGCAAAGCAGCCACAACAGGTAGCGCAGGCGCATGTGGATTCCCCGGGCGGAAGGCCGGCGCCCAGTGTAGACGCGGCCATCGGGCCGCGCCTGCACCATTGGTCATGGGGCCAACTTGACCCGGGGAGTGCTTCCGATCAGCCCTTGCCGATGCGGAAATCCTGGCTGGCGGCGGGCTTGCCGTCGACGCTGATGTCCACGGTGTACTTGCCTTCCGGCCACAGGTCCGGGTTGTGCACCTGGAAGGTGGTGATCGCCGGGCCGTCGGTGGCGATCGACTGGCTGATCTTGCTGACCAGCTGGCCGCGGCCCTCGAGGTAGCGCCAGGTGGCGTCGATGGTGGCGTCGGTGCTGCTGCCTACCGTGGCCACGCTGGCGTAGAGCGTGTGGTCGTCGGGGTCGAAGCGGTCGGCGGCGCGGGTGACCTGGTGGCCCTTGTCGACCGCATCGCCCAGGGTCAGCTTGGAGAAGGCCAGCGGTGCCGGCGCGGTGGAGGCGGCGCTGGCCACCGAGGTGGCGGGGGCCAGGGCGCTGCTGGCGGCCGGGGCGGCAGCCGTGTGCGCCGGGG
>JBASAF010000043.1:0-125060 GCA_049650465.1 Rhodanobacter sp.
GCGCAGGCGCTCGGCGCCCATCCGGGTCCGTTGCGCGTCGAGCGCCGCAAGAGCGCGCGCGAGTCCGGCGACTGGGTGCACCCGGAACCGCTGTCGGCGATCGCCGCCCGCGCGATTCCGTCGATCGAATCGGCGGCACGTGCGCGCCGCCGCCCGTTGCCGCACTGGCTGGTGGCGCTGGGCAGCGCGGCCAGCCTGGTGCTGGTCGCCGGCCTGGCCTGGCACATGCGCTCGACCCCGACCGCCACGCTGCCGGCGGAAACCTCCTCGCCGCAGCAGGCAGTCGCGGCCCGCGCCGCGGGACAGGCCGCCGATCGCGCCGCTGCCGCCGCCCCGTCGGCGCGCACACCGACGCGCGAGGCGGCGGCCAAACGCCAGTCGGTGGCTGCCAACAAACAGGCCGCCGCCCCTGCTGTCGCGGAGTTCGCGGCACCGCCGCCTGCCCCGAAGCCGGCGCCCGCGGTGGCGCCGATGGCCAAGGCACGGCTGCAGCCGCAGATGACGGCGGCGTCGCCGGCGCCGTCACCGTCGATGGAACCGATGCGGCTCGAAGCGTCCGCGCCGGCAGCCGCGGCACCGCCAGCGCCGCCGCAGGCGGACATCGCCGCGCAAAACACAGCTGCCGATGCGGCGAGCACCGCGACGCCGGCCGCCGAACTGGCGCGCATCGGGCAGCTGTTCGCGCAAGGCGACGAACACGAGGCGCAGCAGCGCCTGCTCGATTTCCACCGCGCCCATCCGCAATGGCCGCTGCCGCCGGAACTGCAAGCGAAACTGCCCAAGCCGTGAGCGAACCGCTGTCCACCCTCGCCGCGCGTTGCCGCCACCAGCAGGACATCCGCAAGAGCCGCTTCCTCGCCATCGCCGAGCCGGTCACTTCGACCACCCAGGCGCTGGCCTTCCTGCGCGAGGTCGCCGACCCCGCCGCCACGCACAACTGCTGGGCCTGGCGCATGGGCCAGGACTACCGCTTCAACGACGACGGCGAACCCGGCGGCACCGCGGGCCGACCGATCCTGCAGGCGATCGAGGGCCAGCAGATGGACGGCGTGATGGTGGTGGTCACGCGCTGGTACGGCGGCGTCAAGCTCGGCGCCGGCGGCCTCGCCCGAGCCTACGGCGGCACCGCCGCCGAATGCCTGCGCCTGGCCGACCGGGTGCCGATCGTGGCGATGGCGCGGCTGGGCCTGCACGTGGAATTCGCCGTGCTTGGGGTGCTCAAGGCGCGGCTGAAGGAACTGCAGGCCGAGACCGAACACGAGGCCTTCGGCGCCGACGGCGTCGACCTGCAACTGCAACTGCCGCAGAGCCGCGCGGAGGAACTGACGTTGCTGGTGCGCGACCTCACCCGCGGCCGCAGCAGGGCGAAACGCCTGGATTGACCGCGCCCCGGGTAGGGCGGACTCCGTCCGCCGGCTCTTCGTGCGCACCGCAGCCAGACGCGATGGCGGGCAGTGCCCGCCCTACTCGCTGGATCGACCGCCCCGGGTAGGGCGGACTCCGTCCGCCGGCTCTTCGTGTGCACCAGCCAGAAGCGATGGCGGGCAGTGCCCGCCCTACTCGCGCCCGCCCGGGTAGGAGCCCGCTCGCGGGCGATGCTTTCAGGCCGGGAAGGGAATAGGAATCGCAAGAGCAAGAACATGGCGTGTGGGTCGCCGATTGAATCGGCGGCCTTCTGCCCCACTTCAGTGGCTGCGTGCCGCCGTGCGCATCCCTTACGGACATCCTGCGAGCCTCCATGAGCGACACCGCCCACGACACGCCCCGCCCGTCCCGCCGCCTTGGCGCCCTGCGCGGGCTGTGGCCGTTCCTGAAACCGCACCGCGCGCTGGCCGTCGGCTGGCTGGTGTTCCTCGGGCTGTCCTCGGGCGCCTCGCTGACCTTGCCGCTGGCGTTTCGCCACATCATCGACAAGGGCTTCGGCCACGCCAGCCAGGCGGCGATCAACGAGACCTTCATCGCCCTGTTCGGCGTGGCGCTGGTGCTCGCGGTAGCCACCGCGGCGCGCTATTTCTGCATCACCCTGCTGGGCGAACGCGCGCTGGCCTCGTTGCGGCAGACGCTGTACGCGCAGGTGATCCGCCTGGACGTGGCGTTCTTCGAACGCAGCCGCGTCGGCGAACTGCTGTCGCGGCTCAGCGCCGACACCGAGGTGGTGCAGGCACTGATCGGCTCAGGCGTGTCGGTGGCGCTGCGCAGCGTGGTGATGCTGGTCGGCGCCAGCGCGATGATGGTGTGGACCGCGCCCTCGCTGGCCGGGCTCACCGCACTGGTGATCCCCGCGGTGATGCTGCCGATCCTGGTCTTCGGCCGCCGCGTGCAGAAGCTCTCGCGCGCCAGCCAGGATCGCCTCGCCGACGCCGCGGCGATCGCCAACGAAACGCTCAACGCCTCCACCGCGGTCAAGGCGTACGCGCGCGAGGACATCGAAAGCACCCGCTACAGCCACGCGATCCTGCGCGCGCTGGCCACCGCGCGCCGGCGCATCGGCATGCGCGCGCTGCTGACCATGGCGGTGATCGTGCTGGTGTTCGGCGCGATCACCCTGGTGCTGTGGGCCGGCGCGCGCCACGTGCTCACCGGCACGCTCGACCCCGGCGTGCTCGGCCAGTTCGTGCTGTACGCGGTGTTCGCCGCCGGCTCGGTGGCCGGCCTGTCCGAAGTGTGGGGCGACGTGCTGCGCGCGGCCGGCGCGATGGAACGCCTGGGCGAACTGCTCGCCGAGCGCCCCGACATCGTCGCACCAAAGCAACCGCTCGCCCTGCCGCGGCCGATCAGCGGCGCGCTGCGCTTCGAGGGCGTCAGCTTCCACTACCCGAGCCGCCCCGACGCACCCGCCCTGCACGACTTCACGCTGGACGTGCGCCCCGGCGAAACCGTCGCCCTGGTCGGCCCCTCCGGCGCCGGCAAGAGCACGGTGTTCTCGCTGCTGCTGCGTTTCTACGATCCGCAGAGCGGCCGCATTTCCATCGACGGCGTCGACCTGCGCGCGGTGACGCTGGACGACCTGCGCGGCGCGATCGCGCTGGTGCCGCAGGAGACCGTGATCTTCAGCGGCAGCGCCGCCGACAACATCCGCTTCGGCCGCGACGGCGCCAGCGACGAGGAAGTGCACGAGGCCGCCCGCGCCGCCGAGGCGCACGACTTCATCAGAGCCCTCGCCGACGGCTACCAGGCCGAAATGGGCGAACGCGGCGTCCGCCTCTCCGGCGGCCAGCGCCAGCGCATCGCCATCGCCCGCGCAATCCTGCGCGACGCCCCGCTGCTGCTGCTCGACGAAGCCACCTCCGCACTCGACGCCCAATCCGAAGCGGCCATCCAGCAAGCCCTCGAACGCCTCGAAAAAGGCCGCACCACCCTCGTCATCGCCCACCGCCTCGCCACCGTGCAACGCGCCGACCGCATCGTCGTCCTCGACGGCGGCCGCATCGTGGCGCAAGGCACGCATGAAAGCCTGCTCGCCGAAGGCGGTCTGTACGCCGAGCTGGCGCGGTTGCAGTTCGTGGCCTGACCCGAATCCTCCATCCAGAATCCCGGCCTTCCATGTCCATCGTCCTCACTCCCTTCGCCCGCACCCGCCTGTTCCCCCGCGACAAGCGACTCAGCGCCATCCAGGATTGCAGCGCCGACGATTTCGAGCAGCGCCTCAACAACGAGACGCCGCTGAAGGTGCTCGACGGCTACGCGCCGTTCTGCAAGCTGCACGTGCACCGCAACTGGACCTCCACGCGCTGCACCGCCACGCCGATCACCGAAGCCAACCGCCATCTGCTGCGCTCGGCCTACGAGGCGCGCAGCACCGAGGAATTGCCGGTACTGGTGCGCTGGTTCGAGGGCATCGACCCACCGGTGGCGAACTACCTGCTGCCGATCCTCTACAGCCGCGAACAACTGGCGAAGGAAGGCTCGCCGATCGACGCCGACTGGGGCGTGGTCGGCTGTCTCTACACCGCCGAACCGGAAGAAATCCCGATGGTGCCGATCACCATGCTGCGCAATGCGCTGGGCGTGGAAGAAGGCGGCTCGGGCGTGCCGCTGGATCGCGCCGCGTATCGGCGTGCGGTGACCTTCTGGGAGGCACACGCGAACTGGCGCTGAGCAGGGCAAGCCGCGAAGAGCGGCCCGCTCCGGCCCTCCCCTGCCATCGCAGGGGAGGGGCCATGCGGATCAACTGTCCAGTGAGCGGTTGTCGATCACGAAGCGGTACTTCACGTCGCCTTTGAGCATGCGCTCGTAGGCCTCGTCGATCTGCTCCATGCGGATCATCTCGATGTCGGAGACGATGCCCTTGTCGGCGCAGAAATCCAGCATCTCCTGGGTCTCGGCGATGCCGCCGATCAGCGAGCCGGCGATTGCGCGGCGCTTGAAGATCAGGTTGGCGATGTTCGGCGACGGATGCGGCTGCGACGGCACGCCGACCAGCACCATGGTGCCGTCGCGCTTGAGCAGGCTGGTGTACGCATCCAGCGAGTGGCTGGCGGCGACGGTGTTGAGGATGAAGTCGAAGCTGCCCGCGTGTGCCTTCATCTCGTCGGCGTTGCGCGACACCACCACCTCGTCCGCGCCCAGCGCCAGCGCCGCCTGGCGCTTGCTGTCGGAACTGGTGAACGCCACCACGTGCGCGCCCATCGCATGGGCGAGCTTCACGCCCATATGGCCGAGCCCGCCGATGCCGACCACGCCGACCTTGCTGCCGGGACCGACCTTCCAGTGCCGCAACGGGGAATACGTGGTGATGCCGGCGCACAGCAGCGGCGCGACCGCCGCCAGCTCGTCCTCGGGATGGCGAATCTTCAGCACGAACTTCTCGTCGACCACGATGCGCTGCGAGTAGCCGCCCAGGGTATGGCCGGGCGCATCGGTCGTGCGGCCGTTGTAGGTGCCGACGAAGCCGTTCTCGCAGTACTGCTCCAGCCCCTCGTCGCAGGCCGCGCAATGCTGGCAGCTGCCGACCATGCAGCCCACGCCCACGGTGTCGCCCACCTTGAAGCCGCCGACCTCGCTGCCCACCGCGCTGACGTGGCCGACGATCTCGTGGCCGGGCACGCACGGATACAGCGTGCCGCCCCATTCGGAGCGCACGGTGTGCAGGTCGGAATGGCATACGCCGCAGTAGGCGATCTCGATCTGCACGTCATGCGGGCCGGGCGCGCGACGCTCGATGTCCAGGGGTTGCAGCGGCTTGTCGGCGGCGTGCGCGCCGTAGGCTTTGGTGGTCATGGCATTTCCTTGGGGTTGGGGGATGGGAGAGAAACCGGAGCACAGCCCTACACGATATTCCTCATCGCCGCGCTTCTCCATCCACCCGGGAGAACCGTGCTCGTTCACGTATCGCCGCGGCCTTGCCTATCGCGGCGATCGGCAAAACCGAATGGCTTGTTTACGTGTCCGGAGGCAGACTGGATGCAGTCACCCAGGCCGGCTCTCATCAAAGGAGGGAAACCCATGTCCGACGACCGGAACAAACCCCACGGCGGCTCCACCACCGGCGCCGGCGCCCCCGCCGTCAGCGACCGCCACTCGCTGACCATCGGCCCCAACGGCCCGATCCTGCTGCATGACGTGCATTTCCTGGAGCAGATGGCGCACTTCAACCGCGAGAAGGTGCCCGAGCGCCAGCCGCACGCCAAGGGCGCCGGCGCGTTCGGTGTGTTCGAAACCACCGAGGACGTGTCGCACTACACGCGCGCCGCGCTGTTCCGGAAGGGTGCGAAGACCGACATGCTGGCGCGCTTCTCCACCGTCGCCGGCGAATCGGGCAGCCCGGATACCTGGCGCGACGTGCGCGGCTTCTCGCTGAAGTTCTACACCGACGAGGGCAACTACGACCTGGTCGGCAACAACACGCCGATCTTCTTCCTGCGCGACCCGATGAAGTTCCCTCACTTCATCCGCAGCCAGAAGCGCCTGCCGGATTCGGGCCTGCGCGACAACCACATGCAATGGGACTTCTGGACGTCCAATCCGGAAACCGCCCACCAGGTAACCTACGTGATGGGCGAGCGCGGCCTGCCGCGCACCTGGCGCCACATGAACGGCTACGGCTCGCACACCTACATGTGGATCAACGCCGCCGGCGAGAAGTTCTGGGTGAAGTACCACTTCCACACCCGCCAGGGCATGGCCTTCTTCAACAACGCCGAAGCCGCCGCGATGGCCGGCGAGAACGCCGACTTCCACCGCGCCGACCTGTTCAACGCGATCAGGCGCGGCGAGTTCCCCGCGTGGGACCTGTCGGTGCAGGTGATGCCGTATGCGGAGGCCAAGGGCTACCGCTTCAATGCGTTCGACCTGACCAAGGTGTGGCCACACAAGGACTACCCGCTGATCAAGGTCGGCACGATGACGCTCAACCGCAACCCGGAGAACTTCTTCGCGCAGATCGAACAGGCCGCCTTCTCGCCGGGCAACACCGTGCCGGGCATCGGCCTGTCGCCGGACAAGATGCTGCTGGGCCGCGCCTTCGCCTACGCCGACGCGCAGCGCAACCGCATCGGCACCAACTTCCACCAGCTGCCGGTGAACCAGCCCAAGGTGCCGGTGAACACCTACCTGTTCGACGGCCAGATGGCCTACCACCACAGCGGCAACGCGCCGGTGCACGCGCCCAACAGCGGCGGCCGCCCGTGGTCGGACGACACCGGAGCGGTGGAGAACGGCTGGGAAGCCGACGGCGAGATGGTGCGCAGCGCCTACACCCTGCACGCCGAGGACGACGACTTCGGCCAGGCCGGTACCCTGGTGCGCGAGGTGTGGAACGACGCCCAGCGCGCGCAGTTCGTCGACCAGGTCGCCGGCAGCCTGCTCGGCGGCGTGCGCAGCCCGGTGCTGGAACGCGCCTTCGCCTACTGGAAGAACGTGGACGCGGACATCGGCCAGCAGATCGAGGACAAGGTGCGCGCCGGCAGCGCCCCGGACCCGGCCGAGGGCATGGGCGAAGGCTGATCGCCCCCACCCACCACGTTCGCAGGAGCCCGCGCGCGGGCTCCTGCGGGCGGCGGTGCCCGGTGGAACGGTCTGCTGAATCGGCATTCACCGCGTTCACAAAGCCATTTCGCCGGCACTGCTTCCATCAAGACTCCCCATGAGTCGCGTCCGGCCGTCGCGGCCGGATGGCGACGCCACCGCAGAAGGAGTCTCCGATGATCAAACGCACCCTTCCGTTGCTGATCGGCCTGTCGATGTGCACGGCAGCCATGGCGCAGCAGGCGCCCGCCCCCGCGCCGGCCGGCACCACCACGCAGATCGTCACCACGACCACCCACTGGGGCACGCAGCCGCCGGAAGGCGCGCTGACCGAGGACGCCATCAAGACCGCCATCGCCAACGCCGGCTACAAGGAGGTGAAGGGCCTGAAGTTCAAGGACGGCGTGTGGCGCAGCGAGGCACGCGGCGGCAACGACCAGTGGGCGAAGATCGCGGTGGGGCCGACCACCGGCAAGGTTTACGTGACCGACGCGCCGTCCAAGCTCAACAAGGACGAGATCAAGGCCAAGCTGACCGCCGCCGGCTACGAGAAAATCCATGACGTGGAGTACGAACACGGCCTGTGGAGCGCCGACGCCGACACCGCGCACGGCACCGACGTCGACCTGCTGGTCGACCCCGATGACGGCAGCGTGGTCGCCAAGTCGCGCGATTGAGGCCTGGTTGGCCCGACGGCAAAACCCGATGCCTTGACGGCATCGGGTTTTCCGTTTGAAGGGCAACTCAGTCGACATGCTCCATGTCGGCCGGCAGGCCCAGCCAGGCATGCTTGCGCTCTTCGTAGACCGATACCCGGGGCGGCGGAAAGCCCGGATCGGCAAACGCGCCGACTGCCACGGTGACGAACCCCGGCAACGCATCGGCCTCCCAGCACACGGTGGCGCCGCAGTCGCCGCAGAACCGGAAGCGGGCGACGCTGCCGCTGTCCCCGGCCTGGGCGTACTCCCTGCCCGGCCCCTCGATCGTCACGGCATCCGCCGGGAAGCGTGCCTGCATGCCGAACACGCTGCCCGTGCGCTGCTGGCACGCGAGGCAATGGCAGATCGAGACCCGCACCGGCTCGCCGCGCGTGCGAACGACGAGGTTTCCACAGCGGCAGCTTGCCTGGCGGTCGGTCATGGGAAGCTCCAATGGCATTGAGCGGCACCTTACTGCCGGCGCAGCTGGCCGTCACCAATGCCCTGGCAGAGCCGCCGCAGCCAGCCGCCTGGTGACGACTTCGCCGGCCGGGTGGCGACGGGCGCGGGTGCGGATCGCTTCGCTGCAGCCAGTCGGCGCGCCAGGCGCGCATCGCTGATGTGGCCGTGCAGGAACAGCAGGTCGGTCCAGAGGGAGCTCATGGGGTGGCGCGTCCAATCGGTGGGCAGGGAGATGTTCAGTCGCGGGTGTCGCCGCTGAGCGTGGTGGCCAGCATCGACGGACGCCGGCTGAAACTCGCGTACCAGGCGGAAAGCCGCGGGCGGCCGTCGGCGAACGGATAGACGCGGCGGAAGGCGAGCCAGCTGAGCGTGGTGGCCAGGGCGATGTCGCCGATGTCGGGTACGGCCTCCACCGGCAGCGCGTCGCCGGTTTCGCGTTCGAGCAGGTCGCAGGCGGCGGCAAGTTTTTCCAGTTGACCCTGCAGCATGGGCGGCCAGCGCGAGGCTTCGGGTCGGCGCTCGGCTTCCCAACGCGCGGCGATGCCGGCATCGGCCATGCCCAGCGCCAGCGCCTGCCGGCGCAGGGCGCGGAAGCGTGCGCCGGGTTCGAGCGGGATGATCCGGATGCCGCCGTGCAGGCCGTCGAGGTATTCGCAGATCACGCTGGAGTCGAACAGCGCCGGGCCGTCGTCGACGATCAGCACCGGCACCTTGCCGAGCGGATTGAGCGCGAACACTTCGTCGTTGCGCCGGGTCGGGCTGGTGTCGTGGTGGACCACCTCGATGCGATGCTGCAGCCCGAGTTCATGGGCGGCGACGAGCACCTTGCGCGCGTACGGCGAATGCGTCTGGTAGAGGAGCTTCATGGGTCTGCATGTCCTTGGGGGAAAACCTGGTTCACGCCGCCAGCAGGCGTTCGCGCATCGCCGGCGACAGGTTGCGGCCGCAGAGGATCGTCGCCACGCGGCGTCCGGCGAAGCGTTCCGGCATGTCGAGGATGGCTGCCACGCCCACCGCGCCGGACGGCTCCACGGCGACACCAAGGTGGCGATGGATGAGGCACATGGCCTCGAAGATCCGCGCCTCGGACACGGCGACCACGTCGTCACAGCACGCGCGCAGCTGCGCCAGCGTGGCGGCGATCGGCGCGCGTACCGCGATGCCGTCGGCGATGGTCTCGGCGCGTTCGGTCCCGATGGCCCGGCCAGCGTCGATCGACAGCTTCATCGCCGGCGCATTGGCGGCCACCACCGCGACAATCTCCGCGTGCGGCGCCAGGTGACGGATCGCAGTGCCGACGCCGGCCAGCAGCGCACCGTTGCCGACCTGCACCACGATGGCGTCGAACGGCGTCGCCGCGGCCAGTTCGAGCGCGAGCGTGCCGGCGCCTTCGGCCAGCTCGGCTTCGCTGCCATCCTCGACGAAGCGCTGGCCACCGGCGACGGCATGGTCGCGCGCGGCGTCCTTGGCCGCATCGAAGTCGACGCCAGCCAGCCGCACGTCCGCACCCAGCCGGCGCATCGCTTCCAGCTTCACCGGGTTGGCGCTTTCCGCGGCGAACACGGTGCAGGCGTGGCCACGCCGGATCGCCGCCCGCGCCAGGCCCTGGCCGAAATTGCCAGCCGAAGCGCACACCACAGGTTCGGCCGGCTGCAGCGCCAGCGCAGCGAACAGCTCGGTGCCGCGGCCCTTGAACGAGCCGATCGGGTTGGCGGTTTCGTCCTTGGCCAGCAGCCGGCAGCGCAGCGCCGCGTCGAGGGCGGCGCTGGTGTGCACGGGTGAATCCAGGAACACCGGATCGATGTGGCGCGAGGCGTCGAGGATGCGATCGAGGCGGGTTTGCATGGCCATGGCGGAAGGCTCGCAGCGCGTGAAGGGCGACGACCTATGCTAGGTTTCCGCGGCGCGGCGAAATGGCGTTGTTGGCCCGCGAAACAGGTTTTCTCCCCGCTCCACGAGGTGTTTGCGCCCGATGCCTGCCGAACTCGACAAATTCGATCGCCGCATCCTCGCGATCGTGCAGCGCGATGCGCGGCGCTCCGCGGAGCTGATCGGCGCCGACATCGGCCTGTCCGCCTCGGCCGTGCAACGACGCATGGCGCGACTGCGCGAGGATGGCGTGATCGTGGCCGAGGTCGCGCTGATCGACCCGCGCCGCGTCGACCGGCGCCTCACCGTGATCACCGACCTGGAAGTGGAGCGCGAACGGCCCGAGCTGCTGACCAGCCTGCGTCAGTGGATCGCGGCGGAGCCGGCGATCCAGCAAGCCTGGTACGTCACCGGCGACGGCGACTACGTGCTGGTGGTGTGCGCGCGCGACGTCGACGATTACGACGCGCTGATGCAGCGGCTGGTCGCCGCCAACGCCAACGTGAAACGCTTCCGCACCCGCGTGGCGCTGGACACGCTCAAGCGCGGGCTGGCCATACCGGTGGACGCGGCGCCCGCCTGAAACACCACGCCGGCACGCCCTGCCTTGGTGGCTCCAGGCAACCGCGAAACCTGTTCATCGGACTCGGCGCGCAAAGGCTGCCTCGGCGATTCACCGCGATTCAAACGATCGCAAGTGGCTCTGACCCCGTTCTTGCGGACTCCGTTCTTGCGACAGTGCCTCGTACAGCCCTGCCCGAGTCAGGCCGGCGGCTTCGGCCAACAGGCTTGTGTTTCGTGCACGTGCGGCCGTATCGGGAGCCTGATGCGAGAGCTTCTGTCGCCTGGATGGGGCCGAACCGGTCAATGTCTACCCGATCAGCACCGTGAAAGCTCCCAGAACTATCTGTCCGCCGTGGGCCGTGCTGTCGGATATCCGCGCTGCCGGCATTCCGCCGATGAAGACCTTGGTCGAGCCCTTGGCGATGATGTCTGGTGGGCCCACGCAAACGGCCATGTCCCCCACTCGTGCTGCCACCGTCGGGCATCCCATGGATATCGGCCCATCCACATGGGGAACGACTCCCGTCACCACCGGACATACGTGAAAATCGGAAACCTTGGCACCCCTCAATGCCAGATCCGCCTGTTCCAACGCCGAGAAAGCCGCGCCGGGGTCACGGTCATGGATGGACTTCAGCGTCTGCCGCGGGATGTTGTTGAGATCGGTGACCTTGTCGTTGTCGAGGAGCGTCGCCAGCTCGTGCTTGCGGAAGACCCGATCGGATGGCGCGTGGGCGACGAAGCAACGGCAGCTTCCCGATGCCTCCCGGGCGTACTTCACCGACGCTTCCGCCCAGATGTCGTCCGCAGACAACGAAAGCGGCGAAGCATAAAGATGCTCGCTTTCGAGCCACTGTCCGCAGCGGGTCGCCTCCAGTGTCGTGGTTTGCTTCCCCGCCTGACCGCAGCGCTTCGCATACGCTTCGGCCGCAACGCGATTCTTGCCCGCGTCATCCGAGTAGAAAGCCGCGCCGTCGTGCGGCGAGGCAACCGACATCGCTCCCGACGCTATGAGGCCCTTGAGCCGCGCCACTTCCGTGTGGGATGTCATGGAATCAGCGCTCGATGGTCACCCGGTAATCGACCACGCGCCAGGCGTCCAGCAGATCTTTCTCGATCGTCGCGCGTTCAAAGAAGTCGATCCGTTCCCGTTCGAAGGGCGGATCCCAGTGCAGATCAAGCGGCAACAGGAGGGCGGCGCCGAACCGGCCGTCACCGGACGCGATGGTGTCGCAATACAACGACAGCACATGGTCGCCCTTGCGGTACTGCATGGCGTTGCGATCGCTGCGTGACACTTCGACGCCCGAATCGTTGACCAGCAGATACGGCTCGATTGCCCTGAACATGCGGACCTTCCTTGAGTGAGTGACGCAGCGACAACCAGGATTTCGGATGCTGGCGCGATGATATTTCAGCGGCATGTCCGACTGGATGCATTGCCATATCCTTTTGCGACTCGCCTCGCCAAAAAAGCCCCGCAATGCGGGGCTCTTCACGACATGCCAGGCAGTACCTCGCGGCGATCAGGCCGCCGCGGGTTCGGCCGGGATGGCCGGTGCCGACGACGAGCGCGGGCCGCGGGCGAAGCGGGTGGCGAGCATCCGGCGCAGCTCGTCCAAGCCATGCCCCTTGCCGGCGACCTTGAGCACGGCGTAACCCTCCAGCGCATTGGTCATCAGCTCGCTGCCCATCGCCATCTGCGTGTCGTCACCGCGCTGGCTCAGCTTGGACAGCCGCGCCAGGCGCGGACGCAACGCATCCATCGTGGCCAGCTCGCGGCGGTAGGCCTCCAGATCGAAATTGGCCGGCAGGATGGCGAGATTCTCGCCGAACACGGTATCCGCCTTGCGGCCGAACGCCTCGGACATGTCGCCAGCGATTACGCAGCCAACAGCTCTGCATCAACCAGCTTGGCGGCCTTGGCATCCAAGGTGAGCATGGGTGCCTTTCCCTCCGCCCAGCATGCTGCGGCGTGCAGGCAGTCCGCAAAGTCCGCCGTGCCCTGCCGATAGGCGTGCAGCGCGCGTTCGATGGCGGGTTCGACCTGAAATTCCAGCTCCCGGATTTCGAGCAGGGCGTTCAACACCAGCAGAATGTCGGGTTTGGCAAAGGCGTAGCGAGAGCGCAACACCCACTCCAGTTCCAGCATGACCGTCAGGGGTACGAAAAGCGTTTCGTACCGGCGCGCCGCGGACTTGAGCCTTTCTGCAATACGGCGCGACTGCCCGGCATCGTCGTCCACCAGCCAGCGCACCAGGATATTGGTATTCAGCCCGGCCATCAGCGCTGTCCGATACGCATGTCGTCCAGCGACACCTTGCGTTTGTTTCCGGCGGATTTCAGCAAGCCCTTGATCTCGCCCATCGAACGGGTCTTGGCGCGCATGACGGTGGAGCCGTCGTCGAGCTGGGTAAACACTACGCGTTCACCCGCGACCAGGCCGAGCGCCTTGCGGATGTCGGCGGGGATGGTGACCTGGCCCTTGCTGGTCATGGCGGCTTCGGACATGGCATCGCTCCTTACTATTTGATTAATAGTAAGGAACTTTTCCAGACCGAGCAAACAAGCAGGAACGGCTTCTGGTTGCGGCGCTGCCGGCTGCCCGCCTTCAAGCGCCTGGGCGAGACCCTTTCAGGCGCAGCTGGGTGGCATCCGCCACGTGCTTGCCCATGCCAACTCCAACGCGGCCGCCGAGCCGATCAACGCCGCCCGCGCCCGCGGCTTTCGCACACTCCCAACCTGCGCACCATCGTCCATCTGCTCAAGGCGCGACTCGACCTGCCGACCTCACCGTTCCAACAGACGCCCACCTGAAACCGGCGATAGGTGTATTCACACGAAACGCCATGGCCCCCGAAGTTTTACGACATCAGCGGCCACCAGCCCTCACATCTCCACGCAATCAAACCGCCGATCCGCCTCGACGTCCACGTCGTAATCCACGTCATCCCGATCAAACCCGAACAGCTTCAGGAACTCGTGCTTGTACCCCGCGTAGTCGGTGACTTCGCGCAGGTTTTCGGTGGTGACGGTGGGCCAGAGGGTCTTGCAGGGTTCCTGGACGTCGTCGCGCAGTTCCCAGTCGTCCAGGCGGATGCGGCCTTCGTCGTCGGTGGGAGCGGGGGCGTCGTCGGCGCGGTAGAGGCGATCGCGGAACAGGCGGTTGGCTTGTTCGATCGGGTTCTCGTGGATGCCTTTTTCCTTCATCACCTTGAAGGCGATGGAGACGTACAGCGGGATCACCGGGATGGCGGCGCTGGCCTGGGTGACCACGGACTTCATCACGCCAACGTAGGCCTCCAGCCCCGGGTGGCGGCTACGCAGTTGCTTCGCCGTGTTGTCCAGGTGCTGCTTGGCCTGGCCCAGCGTGCCGTGCCAGTACATGGGCCAGGTGATTTCGGTGCCGATGTAGCTGTAGGCGATGGTCCTGGCGTGATCGGCGAGCACGCCGGCCTTGGACAGCGCGTCGATCCACAATGCCCAGTCCTCGCCGCCCATCACGGTGACGGTGTCCTTGATCTCCTGCTCGGTGGCCGGCTCCACGGTGGCCTCGATCACGGTGTCCTTGTTGGTGTCGACCGAGGTGTTGTGGAACGGCTCGCCGATGGTCTTGAGCGCCGAGCGCACCACTTCGCCGGTGTCCGGCAGCTTGCGCACGGGCGAGGCCAGCGAGTAGACCACCAGGTCGATCGGGCCGCCCATTTCGTTCCGGATGATCTCGATCGCCTTGGCGCGGGTTTCGTGGGCGAAGGCGTCGCCGTTGATCGATTTGCTGTACAGACCCTCGGCCTTGGCGGCCTTGTCGAACGCGGCGGCGTTGTACCAGCCGGCCGTGCCGGTCTTGTCCTCGCTGCTGGGCTTTTCGAAGAACACGCCCAGCGTGGCGGCACCGTAGCCGAACGCGGCGGTGATGCGCGAGGCCAGGCCGTAGCCGGTGGAGGCGCCGATCACCAGCACGCGCTTCGGCCCCTTGCCCTTGTCGTGGCCCGCGGCCTTGGTGATCGCGATCTGCTCGAGCACGTTGCGCTCGCAACCCACGGGGTGGGCGGTGACGCAGATGAAACCGCGGACTTTGGGCTTGATGATCACGGGGAACTCCTGGAGTGTTCGGCAATTCCCCATATTAACCAAGCGGCGCGGCCATGCGCTGCCGTAGGGCTCTCGACTCGTGCAGACCCTTCGACTTTGCCGCTGCGCGGCTACGCTCAGGGGGAACGGGTGGAGGTTTCCGCTGTTTTGGGGTTCGCGCAAAAGAAACCCCGCAACAAGTGCGGGGTTTCCTTTTGCATCATGCGACGCGGGGATGACCGATCAGGCGGTTTCGACCGCCGAAGCCTGGGCGCCCTTCGGGCCTTGGGTCACTTCGAACTTCACCCGCTGACCTTCCTGCAGGCTGCGAAAGCCCTTGCTGGCGATCGCCGAAAAATGGACGAACACGTCCGCTCCCCCGTCCTCAGGCGCGATGAAACCGAAGCCCTTGGCGTCGTTGAACCATTTGACCGTACCGAAAGTCATTGCGTGAACCTCTGATCCATGGAATGTGCGCCAGGATTGCGGCTGATCCCCCCCGGCTCGCCGCGCTGGCCCGGGAAAAGTAGCAAGAGGTGAAGCCGCATTGCAATACGAAGAAGTCAAGTCCGTGCACCAATTCCCGGATGGCATCAGCCCCGCAGCAAGGCGGCCAGGATGCGCGGCACATCGGCGGTGGCGGCGGCGAGGTGGGCAAAGATCTCCTCGATGCTGATCTCCTCCTCGTCGCCGCAGCCGGCGGCGAAGTTGGCCACCAGCGCCAGGCAGGCGTATTCGATCTCCAGCTCGCGCGCCAGCACGGCCTCCGGCATGCCGGTCATGCCGACCAGGTCGCAGCCGTCGCGCTTCATGCGGGCGATTTCGGCGCGGGTTTCCAGCCGCGGCCCCTGGGTGGCGCCGTAGCAGCCGCCGTCGATCACGGTGATGCCCGCCGAGCACGCCGCAGCCAGCAACTGCCGGCGCAGCGATTCGGTGTACGGCTCGCTGAAGTCGATGTGTTTCACTTCGGCGCCTTCGACATCGCAGTAGCTGGTGAGGCGGCCGTGGGTGTAGTCGATCAGCTGGTCCGGCACCACGATCACGCGCGGACCCATGTCGCCACGGATGCCGCCGACCGCGTTGACGCCGACCACCCGCCGCGCGCCCAGGCTGTGCAGCGCCCACAGGTTGGCGCGGTAGTTGACCCGGTGCGGCGGCAACGTGTGGCTCTCGCCGTGGCGCGCCAGGAAGGCGAGGCGCTTGCCGGCGAAATCGCCGACCACGATGTCGCCGGAGGCCGGGCCGTAAGGCGTGTCCACCGTGCGGCGCTCGGCGTTTTCCAGGCCCGGGAAGTTGTACAGGCCGCTGCCGCCGATGACGGCGAGGTCGAGGGACATGGCTTCGGGATGGGGCATCTTCTGGTCCAGTCGGAGGGGTCAAAGGGCGGACAGGGCCCGCCTCTCCTGGTTGCGCTTATCGCCGAAAGGCGCGGCGGGCATTGCCCGCCCTACGATTCCGCGTCCCCGGCCTTCAATGCATAGATCGCCGGCAGGTTGCGCCCCTGCTCGTAGTAATCCATGCCGTAGCCGAACACGAAGCGGTCGGGCAGTTCCACGCCGTTGAAGTCCGAGGCGATGCCTTGGACCAGGCGATCATGCCGCTTGGTGCACAGGCTGGCGATCAGCACCTTCTTCGCGCCGCGCCTGTAGCAGTCCTCGCGCACTTCCTTCAGCGTGTGGCCTTCGTCGAGGATGTCGTCGACCAGCAGCACCACGCGGCCGGCCAGCGGCACGGCCGGTTCGCGCAGCCAGTGCAGCTCGCTGCCGGTGGTCTCGCCGCGGTAACGGGTAGCGTGCACGTAGTCGAACTCCAGGTCGGTGCGGATCGCCAAAGCCAGTTGGCCGGCGAAGATCAGCGCGCCGTTCATCACGGTAAGAAACACCGCGCGCTCGCCGCCGAGCGCGGCGTCGATGCGCGCGCCCATGGCGGCGATCACCGGTTCCAGCTCGTCGCGTGCGTACAGCAGGTCGGCTTGGGCCAGCGCGTCAGCCAGGGAGGGGTGTGGAGTGTTCATGCGTTTCCTTCGGCGTGCAGCGCCGTGATGCGCGCGACGAAGCGGTCGCGCTGTGGATTGTCGGTGAGGCCGGCCCAGGTCGGTCCGATGGCGCCGCGCAGCGCGGCGATTGACGCGGGCATGGCGCCGGCATCGGCGGGCAGCGCGGCCAGCGCTTCGTCGACCACCTCGGGGAAGCAGGCCAGCACCAGGTCGCAGCCGGCGTCGAGGTGCGCCCTCACCCGCCCGCCCACGCTGCCGGCCGCATCGGCGGCGGCCATGCTGATGTCGTCGCTGATCACCGCCCCGGTGAAGCCCAGTTCGCCGCGCAGTACCTGTTCGATCCAGACTTTCGAATAGCCGGCTGGACGGCTGTCCACGGCCGGATAGGTGACGTGCGCCATCATCACCGCCTCGACGCGCGCCTCGATGCACTCGGCGAATGGACGCAGGTCGTCGCGGCGGATCTCGTCCAGGCTGCGCGGGTCGATCGCCGCCATCTTGTGGGTGTCGCCGGTGACCGAGCCATGCCCCGGAAAGTGCTTGAGCACCGCCGCCATGCCGCCCAGGTGCATGCCGCGCACATAGGCCTGGCCGAGCTCGCCGGCCACGGCGGGGTCGGCGTGAAACGCACGCAGGCCGATCGCCGCATTGCCGCGGGCGAGATCCACCACCGGCGCGAAACTGAAATCGACGCCGCTGGCGCGCAGCTCGCTGGCCATCACCCAGGCGTGCTCCTCGGCCAGGCGGATCGCCTCGTCGGGATCACGGTCATGCACGGCACCAATCGCCGCCAGCGGCGGCAGCCGGGTGAAGCCGTCGCGGAAGCGCTGCACCGGGCCGCCCTCCTGGTCCACCGCGATCAGCATGCGCTCGCCGCCGGTCTCGCGGATCGCCTCGCACAAGTCCATCAACTGCTCGCGCGAACGGTAGTTGCGCGCAAACAGCAGCACACCGGCGACGCCGGGCGCGCGCAGCCAGCTTTTCTCGGATTCGGCCAGCTCAGGCCCTGCCAGGCCGATCATCAACATGCGGCATCCTCGGCGGCGCGTTCGGCCGGCGACCACTGCCGGTACGGGTGCGCGATCAGGTTGACGTTGTAGTAGCGCGTCAGCGCGCTTACCTCGCGGCCCAGCCATGCCGGCCGCGGGAATGGTGCATCGACCGCGGGCAACTCGACCTCGGCGACCACCAGGCCGGCGTTGTCGCCGCCGAATTCGTCGATCTCGAACAGCACGCCATCGGCGCGCACATGGTGGCGGACCTTCTCCAGCACGCCGTCGCACAGGCTCGCCAGCATGGCGCGCGCGTCGGCCAGCGGGATGGGGTAATCGAACTCCGCCCGCGCGATGCCGGCGGTGGCGGCCTTGATGTTGAGCCACGCCTGCTCCCCGGCCAGTCGCGCGCGTACGGAGGCCCGCGCATGGCCCTCGCGCAAGGCCTGCGCGCCGACCAGGTAGCCCTGCGCCATCGGCTCGCTGCGCTCGATGGCGCTGCGCCAGTCGCCGCTGACCACCAGGAATTTGCGTTCGATCTCGATAGCCATGGAATCCGGATTTCAACCAGCGACAACGCCTGCAATGAAACGGCTTTTTTGAGGAGTGCGGCCATGGATGGCCGCCCGTTTGACTTTCGCGGTCAGGAAGACCGCTCAAATACCGCGATGGATTCGACATGGGAGGTATGCGGAAACATGTCCATCACGCCGGCGGAGACCAGCCTGAAACCGTGCCGGTTGACCAGGATGCCGGCGTCGCGTGCCAGCGAGGCGGGATGGCAGGAAACATAGACGATGCGTCGGGTCGCCTTGTGCGGCAGGTACTCCAGCACCTGGTCGGCGCCGGCGCGCGGGGGATCGAGCAGCAGCTTGTCCCAGGGCTGCCGCGCCCACTCGGTGGCGCGCTGGTCCTCGAACAGGTTGGCCACGTGGAAGCGCGCATTTTGCATGCCGTTGCGCGCGGCGTTCTGCGCGGCGCGCTCGACCAGGCCGTGTTCGCCTTCCACGCCGACGACCTCGGCCACCCGGCGCGCGATCGGCAGGGTGAAGTTGCCCAGGCCGCAGAACAGGTCGAGCACGCGATCGGTCGGCTGCGGGTCGAGCAGCTCCATGGTCCGCGCCATCATCAGCTGGTTCATGCCGGCGTTGACCTGCACGAAATCCAGCGGCTCGAACTCCAGTTCCACGTCGGCGTAGCGCGCGTCGTTGCTGGCGATGCGGAATGCCAGTCGCGGCTGTTCCGGCCACAACGGATGCACGCTGCTGGTGCCGCCCGGCTGCAAGTAGATCGCGAAACCGTGCTGCTGGCCAAAGGCGACGAGCGCGGCCCGGTCGAGCTCGCCGAGCGGCTGCATGTGGCGGAACACCAGTGCCATCAGCTCGTCGCCGGCGGCAAACTCGATCTGCGGGATGTCGTCGACCGCGTCCATCGTGCCGAGCAGATCGGCCAGCAGGCCGACCTTGGGGCCGAGCGCCGGATGCATCACCTCGCAGCGCTCTATCCCGGTGACGAAACGCGGGTTCTGTCGTTCGCGGAAGCCGACCAGCACGCGCCCCTTCTTGGCCACATGCCGCACCGACAGCCGCCCCTTGCGCCGATAGGCCCAGGGTTCGGCGGTGAGCGGCGGCAGCCACGCGCGGGGCGTGACCTTGCCAATGCGCTCGAAGTTCTCGGCCAGCACGCGCTGCTTGGCAGCGACCTGCGAGGGCGCGTCGAGATGCTGCAGCGAGCAGCCGCTGCACTGCGCGAAGTGGCGGCACCGCGGCTCGACCCGGTGCGGCGAGGCGGCCAATATCTCCACCGCTTCCGCCTCGTCGAAATGCCGATGTCGCTTGAGCAGCTTCGCCATCACCTGCTCGCCGAGCAAGGCGCCGCTGATGAACACCGTCTTGCCGCCGACCCGGGCCACGCCACGGCCATCATGGCCCAGGTCGGTGATGTGCGCTTCGAAGGGAATCGGCGAGACGGAGTTGGAACGTGACATGGGGCGCGGACGGAAGGACTGGCCGCCGATTATCACAGATCGGGCCCGCGGGCGCCTTCGCGCAGGGCGGGCAGTGCCCGCCTGCTCTTGCGAGGCGAAAGCGGCGGGCAGTGCCCGCCCTACGTGGTGCCGATCATTTCGCAGCGGAGGCTATTTCTTCTGCCAGGCGCCGGCGGCGTTCTGGTAATACCAACCGGCGCGCGCCTTTTCGATCCAGGTCTTGGCGAAGGTGGTGCGGATCTGCGACTCCCACTCCGGGTGGCCGTTGGCGCTGGCGATCTCGCGATACAGCGCGGCGCGGTCGCGGTTCTCGTCGGCCACCGCGGCATTGGCCTGCGCGCGCTGGCTCAGCGGCACCTTGGCGGCGTCGCGCATGGCCACCATGCCATCGTGGGTGAAACCGACCGCGCCGCTGTCCAGCAACTGGCCGAGCGTGCCGCTGAAGCGCTGGTGCATGCGCGCGCGGATCGCCTCGGTGGCGCTGGTCTGGATGCGGATGTCCGGCGTCTCGGCGGCCTGCGCGGCGGGGATCAGCAGATCCAGCAGCATCGCCGAGGGATGGTTGCCGCTGTCCTTCGGCGCCGGCGGCGGCTGCTTGGCCTCCGGCTTGGCCTCGGAGCCCGCCTGGTCGAGCACGTTGCCGATGAACTGGTCGGCGGCCTTCTGCGCCGCGGCCTCGGGAAAGTACACGTTGATGGTGACGCAGCCGACCAACGCCACGGCCATGGTGGTCAGGATGACGTAGACGAGCTTGCGCATGACGTGACTCCGGTTGAAGGGGTGACTCAATGAATCTCGGGCCCGCTGCCGCCGATGGCGTCCTGCAGGCGCTTGACCAGGGTGGGCCAGTCGACCTCGGTCTGGTGGCCGATCACCTGCAGCCGCGGCAGGCCGCTGCCCTCGACGATAGTGTAGCCACCGTCGGTCGGCTCCAGGCCGCTCATCTTGCATACGGTACCTTGCAGCGTGCAGTTGAGGCCAATGCGCTGGTAGCCGAAGGTCTTGAAGAGTTTCAGCACGGCGCCCTGCAGGCCCGCGGCGATGCCGCCGCCACCGACCGAGGTGAGGTTGTTCACCGCGCGCTGGCTGATCCGCCCGCCGCTGCCGGCCAGCAGGCTGGCCTTGAACGCCATCGGGCTCCAGTCGACCAGACGCAGGCCCTGGATGCTGCCGTCCAGGCGCCCGGTGATGCTGCCGAAATCGAACACGCTGGTGATGGCGCCCAGATCCAGTTGCTTCAGGGCGATGTCGGCGTTGAGCACCGGGCTGGTCCCGAACGGTTGCTGCAGGGACAGCCGGGTGACGTCGACGAAGCCGTCGAACACATGCGCGCTGAGGCCGCCGGCGAGCTCCAGCCGGTTGTCGACCCAGCGCAGCGACGGCACCGCGCCGGCCAGCGTGCCCGGGAACGCCGGCCAGCCCATCGCCTGGCTGAAGGCCTTCATGTCCACGCCGGTGATCACCAGCGAGGTGGCCAGCCGCTGGCCGGCGGCCGCGGCGGGCGACCAGTCCAACTGGCTGACCTGCAGCTGGCCGCCCAGCACCGGCATCGCCAGCGGCTGCTGCAGGCTCAGCACGCCGTCGTGGCTGCGCCAGCTGGATCGCGCCGCGCCGTTCTCGATGCGGTAGAAGCCCAGCCCGCGCCAGCCCAGCGTGGTGGCAGGCCGGTCACCCTTGGCCGACCAGTCCAGGGCGCCGTCCAGGCCGGCGATGTTCACGCGACCGGCGGCATCGGCCAGGTCGAAGCCTCCGGTCTTGAAGGCGAAGCTGCGCAGATTGCCGTCGCGCCAATCGAGGCTGGCGTCGAGGTCGCCCGCGGTGGTGAGATCGTGCAGGCCCATCGTGTCGAACCAGGATCGGCCGTAGCGATCGTAGGCCCCGGGGAAACTCGCACGCAGCCGATCCAGGCGCAGCGCCTTCAGCGCACCATCGGCACCGAAGGCGACGGCGCCGGCCAGCTGCAGCGCATCGGCATCGGTGAAGCGCAGGCGGCTCAGATCGACGGCGCCGCCGCCGGCATTGGCGTGCAGGTTCAGTTGCACGGGATGCTCGGGCAGCCTGGCGTAGAGCGGACCGAGCAGCAGCTCACCGCCACGCAGGCTGGCATCCAGGTCGATCTGCGCCCGGCCGTCGCCAGCGTCGAGGTTGTACCGGCCGCTGCCGCTGACGCCCTGCCCGGCCAGCGTGCCGCTGGGCGTGTCGAAACCCACATCGCGCAAGTTGAACTGGCCGGAGGAGCGCAGGCCGGGCTCGCGCAGGTCCAGCGCCAGCTCCGCGTCCAGCCGGCCGCTGGTGGTGCGGCCGGACCAGACCGTGCCCAGCAGGCCTTGCAGCCAGCCGGCCGGCAGGTTGGTTACGCGGATCTGGGCGTGGCTGGGCTGGTCCAGCGGCAAGGCGCCGCTGAGCGTGGCCTGGCCTTGCAGCACGTCGATCTGCAAGGTGTTGGCGGCCTGGCTCACCTGCACCTGCACCTGCGCATCGGTGAGCGCCCCGCCCGGCGCGCGGGCCAGCTTGAGGTTGCCGTCCAGCATCCAGCCCTGGCGCTCGTTGCGGCGCAGGTTGCCGACCAGGTCCAGCGGCAGCCGGCGCCAGCCCAGCGCGGGCAGGTCCGCCTTGTCCGCGTGCAGCAACACGGTGAGCGCGCCGGCGCCATCCTCGCCCACGCGCAACGTCACCGCCTCCAGCCGCAAACCGGGCAAGCTGATGGACTTGGCCGACAACAGCACGTCCGCCCGCGCCGGCGTGAACCAGAACAGGCCCAGCAGGAGGCCGCAACACAGCGCGAAGCGGCTCGACATGTGGCTTGAAGTCGGGTGCATCTCGGGCCATTCTGCCAAATCCAGATGAACGACAAGGATTTCGTCTTGAGCGAGCACCCGGAATCTTGCGGATCGTCCATCGGCGGACCTGCCCGCCCGCGCGTCCTGGTGGCCGACGACGATCCGGGCAGTTGCCGATTCCTGGGCGACGGGCTGCGCGCGCTGGGCGCCACGGTGGAAACCGCCCGTTCCGGCGAGGACGCCCTGGCGCGCGCGCGCGGCGGGAAGTTCGAACTGCTGCTGCTCGATTGCCGCATGCCCGGCGGCGGCGCCCTGCACGTCCTGGAACAATTGCGCAGCGAAGGCGACGCGGCCTCCGCCGGCAGCACGGCCGTGGCCACCAGCGCGGAGCTGGGCGCGAGCGATCGCGGCCACCTGCTGGCGGCGGGCTTCAGCGACATCCTGCTCAAGCCCTGCACGCTGACCGACCTGCGCCGGGTGCTGGCGCTGGTCCAGGTCGAACCGTCGGGGTGCGTCCTGGACGATGGTGCGGCGCTCTCCAGCAGCGGCGACGCCACCACGATGCGTGCGCTGCGTCTGCTGCTGCGCGAGGAGCTGGCACTGTTGCAGCGCGAACTGGATCAGCTCGGTGGCGACCAGGTCGCGTTCGCCGAACGGCTGCACCGGCTGCGCTCGTCGTGCGGATTCTGCGGCGCCACCGCCCTGGCCGAACAGACCATGCGCCTGCAACGGCAACTTTCGCCCGGCGGCCCTGCACCCGCGGCGCTGGCGGGTTTCAACGCCGTGCTGCGCGCCACGCTGCAGGCGCTGGACGGCTAGGCGCGCGGGCGGACCCAGCTCACGCCGACGGCGTTTGCGGTCCCGCGCGCCGCGACCCCGCCATGGACAGCACCCGCCACGCACGCAACTCGCCGCCGCCCAGGTGGAAGCGGATGACCTCGCGCATCAGGTCGCGCAAGGCCTTCAGCCCGGGCGCGTCTGGCGTGCGGTCGTGTGCCAGGGCCAGCAGGTCGGCGCCACGCACGGCGTGCACCGCATCCGCACCGCAACGCCGCGCGCCCTCCTCGGCCCCGTAGCGGTACCAGGCGTCCGCGTCGATCGCCTCGCCGGTGTCGGCTTCGTGCAGCAATTGCAGGCCATAACCGGTGGCCTGCAACAGGTCACGCTCGAAACGGCGCAGGCTCCAGCTGATCGACTCGCCCGTGGCCAGCCGCGCCAACACCTCGGCATAGGCATCGAACAGCGCGCCCAGCGGATCCTGCCGCCCGGTCAGGCGCACGACCAGTTCGTTGAGATACAGGCCGGCCAGGGCTGCGTCACCTTCCAGCCGCTGCGGCGCGCCCACCGTTTCGACGGCGGTGAGGGTGGCCATGTCGCCACGCAGCAGCAGGCCCAGCGCCAGCGGCTGGAACGGTTCGAGCTGGGCGCGCCGCAAGCGCGCGCGTTCCCCGCGCACGCCGCGCGCCACCACGCCCAGCCGGCCGTGATCGCGGGTCAGGCATTCCAGCAACAGCGAAGTCTCGCGATACGGCCGCGCGTGCAGGACGTAGGCAGGTTGTTGGTCGAGGCGCATGGCTTGAAGGCCGGGATTCGGATTGGGGATTCGGGATTCGCAAGAGCGTCGGCATCGGGCTTTTACGAATCCGGAACCCCGAATTCCCCATCCCGGCTCTAATCGGTATAGCCGAACTTCTTGAGCATGTTCTCGTCGTCGGCCCAGCCCTCGCGCACCTTGACCCACAGGCGCAGGAACACCTTGCGCTCGAACATGCGCTCCATGTGGCGACGGGCGCCGGACCCGATGGCCTTGAGCTGGGAGCCCCCCTGGCCGATCACGATGGCCTTCTGGCCGGCGCGTTCCACCCAGATCACCGCATGGATCTCGGCCACGCCGTCCGGCCGGTCGCCGAACTGCTCGATTTCCACCGTGGTGGCGTAAGGCAGCTCCTGGTCGAGCCGCAGCATGAGTTGTTCGCGCACCATCTCGGCAGCCAGGAAGCGTTCGCTGCGGTCGGTGACCTCGTCCTCGCCATAGAGCGGCGCGCGTACCGGCAGGCGCTTGATGATGGCCTGCTCCAGCGCCTGCAGGCCCTGCTCCTTCAGCGCGCTGACGTAGTGGATCTCGTCGTAATGGTGGTGCTGCGTCAGCTCGGCGACGAACGGCAGCATCACGGCCTTGTCCTTGTTCAGGTCGACCTTGTTGATCACCAGCAGGCGCGGCGCGGACTGCTCGACCAGGGCGGTATACAGCGCCTCGTCCTCGTCGGTGAAGCGCCCGGCTTCGATCACCTGCACCACCAGGTCCACGTCGCTGATGGCCGAGCGGGCCGCGCGGTTGAGGCTGCGGTTCATCGCGCGCCTGGCGCCACGGTGCAGGCCGGGCGTGTCCACGTACAGGATCTGCCCGGCCTCGCTGGTGTGGATGCCGAGGATGCGATGACGCGTGGTCTGCGGCCGCGGGCTGATGATCGAAAGCCGAAACCCGATCAGCGCGTTGAGCAAGGTGGACTTGCCCACGTTCGGCCGGCCGGCCAGCGCCACCGTGCCGCAGCGGAAATCCTCGTGCGGCAGGCTGCCATCGGCAAGATCGGGGGAATCGTTCATGGTGTCCGGGTTCGGCAAGTCGGGGGGCAAGTGTAGTGCGTGGAAGGCGCGTGGACGGTGAACCGGCGGCGCGCGCTGCGGTGGTCTTGCATCGCAGGGCTGGAACACGCCCGGAACGGGAGGCAGGAAAATCGCGGCCGCTTCAGGATTCGCGCGCCAGCTCCAGCAACTGGTTCAGCACGGCCTCGGCCGCGTCCTGCTCGGCGGCGCGGCGGCTGCCGCCGGTGGCCTCCGCGATCAGTTCGATCGGGTCGGTGATGCGGCAGGTCACGTCGAAGGTCTTGGCGTGATCCTCGCCGTGGCTGGCGACCAGTTCGTACTGCGGCAACGGCCAGCCGCCGGACTGCAGGTGTTCCTGCAAGCGGGTCTTGGCGTCCTTGGACGAGCGCCGCAACGCGGTGACGCGCTCGCCGAACAGGCCACGCACGAGGCTGCGGCAGGTATCGAAACCGGCATCCTCGTACACCGCCGCCACCATGGCCTCGAACGCGTCGGCGAGGATCGAATCGCGGCGGTAACCGCCGCTTTTCAGTTCGCCGGGACCAAGCTTCAGCTCGTCGCCCAGGTCCAGCTCGCGCGCCACCACGGCCAGTGCGTTGCCATTGACCAGCTGGGCGCGCAGCCGCGACAGCTCGCCTTCGCTGGCCTTGGGATGCACCTCGTAAAGCAGTTCGGCGATGATCGCGCCCAGCAACGCATCGCCGAGGAATTCCAGCCGCTCGTTGTTCGGTTTGCCGGCGCTGCGGTGGGTCAGCGCCAGCTGAGCCCAGGCCGGGTCACGGAAGCGGTGGGGAAATTTCAAGGCTTACTCGCCGACATTGCCCTGCAACTGCACGCTCTTGGAGAAATGCAGCAGGAAGTCGATGTTGTACATGAACGGGATCTGCTTGTCGTACACCACCTGCAGCTGGCTGGCGCCGCCGGCGTCGCGCTTGATGGTGATGTTGGACGGCTTGATGGTGGAGTCGTCCACATACTGGAAGCCGAGCTTGAACATCAGGTTGCGGCGGATCTCGTCCAGCGACTTGCCATTGGTACCCTCGGTGGCAATCTGGTTCATCGCCTTGGTCACGCCCATGTACTCGGAGTACGAGGGCAGCAGCTTCATCGCCATGTAGGCGAAGAAACCCACCACCACGATGATGAGCAGGAAGCCGATCAGGGTGACGCCCGACTGTTTCGATTTCATAGTCCCCTCGCTATGCCGCCGTGGGCGGTCGATCTGTGGATGAGAAGCCAGCCAGCGCCGCGGCCGGAACCGGCGCGCTGTTCATGCCTGCGGATTCTCGCACTAGTTGGCCACAGGCGGGAGCGGCCGCACGCGACCGCGTCACGTTTTGGCGACCACGGCATGCGCTCAGTGGATGACCGTGCCGATGCGCGAGAAATCCACGCCGCCGGTACCCCAGCCCTTCCAGCTCATCCAGATCAGGAACGCCTTGCCGGCCAGGTTCTGTTCCGGCATGCAACCCCACCAGCGGCTGTCCTCGCTGTTCTCGCGGTCGTCGCCCATCACCAGGTAGCAGTTGTCCGGCACCACCGCGGGCATGTTCGCGTTGGGCACCGGCGGCGTAGGCATGCGGTCGGGCATGCGCGCGATCAGGTGGGTCACCTTGCCCAGGTGTTCCTTCCAGATGGTGGCACCGTAGGCGAGCAGTTCCTCGTCGGCCGGGCGGGCGTGGTTGCCGGTGAACGGGCCGATCTTCTCGGCGACGACCGGCTTGCCGTTGATCACGATCTCGCTGTTGCGGATCTGGATGGTGTCGCCCGGCAGGCCGATCACGCGCTTGATCCAGTTCTGGTTGGGCACCGGCACGCTGCAGTCGGCATTGCCGCCGTGCACCACCGTGCCGTCGTCGCGGTGGCAGGTGAAACCGGGCCAGCGGAACACCACCACGTCGCCGCGCTGCGGTTCGCCCAGGTCGAGGATCTTGGTGTTGAACGCCGGCAGGCGCAGGCCGTAGGCGAACTTGTTGACCAGGATGAAGTCGCCCACGTCCAGCGTGGGCATCATCGAGCCGGACGGGATGCGGAACGGTTCGGCCACGAACGAACGCAGCAGCAGCACCACCAGCACCACGGGAAACAGCGACCGCGCCCAGTCCACCGGCACCGGGTCGCGATATTCCTCGCCGGCCGCCTCCAGCCGCGCCTTGCGCTTCTTGTACAGGAACAGGCGGTCCAGTCCCCACACCACGCCGAACAGCACGGTGAGGCCAAGCAGGATCGCGGCAAAATCAAATTCCATGGGAGCTCCTACGGAGCCGGGATTCGAGATACGGGATTCGGGATTCGGAGGGCGAGCGTGCCGCTTCTCCGTATCCGCATCCCGTATCCCGAATGCCGGGTTACTTGTCCACTTTCAACACGGCGAGGAAGGCCTCCTGGGGGATCTCGACCCGCCCCACCTGCTTCATGCGTTTCTTGCCTTCCTTCTGTTTCTCCAGCAATTTCTTCTTGCGGCTGACGTCGCCACCGTAGCACTTGGCCAGCACGTTCTTGCGCAGGGCCTTCACCGTCGAGCGGGCGATGATCTGCGCGCCGATGGCGGCCTGGATCGCCACGTCGAACTGCTGGCGCGGGATCAGGTCCTTCATGCGCTCGACCAGCTCGCGGCCGCGACGATCGGCATGGCTGCGGTGCACGATCAGGCTCAGCGCGTCGACGCGTTCGCCATTGATCAGCACGTCGGTGCGCACGAACGGGCCGGCCTCGAAGCGGTCGAAGTGGTAGTCCATCGAGGCGTAACCGCGCGAGACGGACTTCAGCCGGTCGAAGAAATCCATCACCACCTCGGCCAGCGGCATCTCGTAGCTGATCTGCACCTGGGTGGCCAGGTACTGGATCGAGCGCTGCACGCCGCGCTTCTCCTCGCACAGCTTGATCACGCTGCCGATGTAGTCCGGCGGGGTGAGGATGTTGGCCACGATGATCGGCTCGCGGATTTCCTGGATCAGGCTGGAGTTGGTCGGCAGCTTGGCCGGGTTGTCCAGTTGCAGGATGGAGCCGTCGCTGAGCAGCACCTCGTAGACCACCGTGGGCGCGGTGGTGATCAGGTTGAGGTTGTACTCGCGCTCCAGCCGCTCCTGCACGATTTCCATGTGCAGCATGCCGAGGAAGCCGCAGCGGAAGCCGAAGCCCATCGCCTCGGAGGATTCCGGCTCGAAGAACAGCGCGGCATCGTTGAGGCGCAGCTTGTCCAGCGCCTCGCGCATGGCCGGGAAGTCGTCGGACGACACCGGGAACAGGCCGGCGAACACGCGCGGCTGCATGGTCTGGAAGCCCGGCAGCGGCGACGGCGCGGGCTTGCCGGCGTGGGTCAGCGTGTCGCCGACGGGCGCGCCGTGCACGTCCTTGATCGAGGCGTTGATCCAGCCCACCTCGCCGGCCGAGAGCTTGTCCAGCTTCTTGCGCTTGGGCGTGAACACGCCGACGTCGTCGACCTCGTGGCTGCGCCCGGTGGACATCACCAGCAGCTTGTCGCCGGGCCGGATCTCGCCCTGCATGACGCGCACCAGCGAGATCACGCCGAGGTAGTTGTCGAACCACGAATCGATGATCAGCGCCTGCAGGCGATCGGTGTCGCGCGGCTTGGGCGGCGGGATGCGCGCCACGATGGCTTCCAGCACCTCGACCACGTTGAGGCCGGTCTTGGCGCTGATCGCCACCGCGTCGGTGGCGTCGATGCCGATCACCGCCTCGATCTCGCCCTTCACCTTCTCCACGTCGGCGGTGGGCAGGTCGATCTTGTTGAGCACCGGCACCACTTCCAGGCCCATCTCCACCGCGGTGTAGCAGTTGGCCACGGACTGGGCCTCGACGCCCTGCGCCGCGTCGACCACCAGCAGCGCGCCCTCGCAGGCGGCCAGCGAGCGGCTCACCTCGTAGGAGAAGTCCACGTGGCCGGGGGTGTCGATGAAGTTGAGCTGGTAGGTCTTGCCGTCGCGTGCGGTGTACGGCAGCGACACCGATTGCGCCTTGATCGTGATGCCGCGCTCGCGCTCGATCGGGTTGTTGTCCAGCACCTGTGCTTCCATCTCGCGGTCAGCCAGACCGCCGCAGATCTGGATGATGCGGTCGGCCAGCGTGGACTTGCCGTGATCGATATGGGCAATGATGGAGAAGTTGCGGATCAATTCCATGGAGCGCGAGCGGCCTTTCGGTCGTAAGTCAGCCGCCACGCACCATGCATGACGACGCGTCGCCCGAGAGCGACGCCAACCCCGCATTATCGCATGGAAGACCCGCCTGGCAGGCACCCGCGACTGACGGCGCCGCCCCTCGCGGGACGGCGCCCTTGCCGGGGAAGATCCGGCTACTTGCCGTCCGGCACAGTCAGCCCGATGAACTGGCTCTGGTCGCCGCGGCGCACCAGCAGCAGCACCGTGCTGCCCGCCTTGACGTCCTTGGTGGCCGCCTCGAACTCGGCCACGCTGCCCACCTTGCGCTGGTTGACCATCAGGATCACGTCGCCGGCGCGCAGGCCCGACTGTGCCGCCACCGGCCCGGTGATGTCGTCGATCACCACGCCCTGCCCGTCCTTCAGCCCGAGCTGCTTGCGGGTGTCGTTGTCGAGCGACTGCACGCTCAATCCCAGCGCAGCCGAACCGCTGCGCGCCGCCGGCGAGCCGGCGCCGCGGTTGTCCACCGCGCCGGAATCGCGCTTGGCCTCGCCGATGGTCACCTGCACGGTCTGCTTCTTGCCGTTGCGCAGGATTTCCACCGGCACCTTGCTGCCGGGCTTGGTCATGCCCACCAGCGGCGGCAGGTCGGCGGCCTGCTGCAGGTCATGGTTGTTGTAGGCCAGGATGATGTCGCCGGCCTGGATGCCGGCCTTGCCGGCCCCGCTGTCCGGGTCCACGTCGACCACGGCCGCGCCGACGCCGTTGTCGAGCTTGAACGCCTTGACGATGTCGTCGCTGACCGGCTGCACCGTCACGCCGAGCAGGCCGCGCGAGACGTAGCCCTTGGTCTTGAGCTGCTGCACGGCGTTCATTGCCACGTCGATCGGGATCGAGAACGACACGCCGAGATAGTCGCCGGTGTTGGAATAGATCTGCGAATTGATGCCGACCACCTGGCCCTGCAGGTTGAACAGCGGGCCGCCGGAGTTGCCGCGGTTGATCGGCACGTCGGTCTGGATGAAGGAGGTGTACGGCTGGTCGCGCTGGCCCAGGTTGCGCCCCACCGCGCTGACGATGCCCTGGGTCACGGTGTAGTCGAAGCCGAACGGCGAGCCGATCGCCAGCACCCACTGGCCCGGCTTCAGGCTGCGCGAATTGCCGATGGTCACCGTCGGCAGCGCACCGCCGGCATCGACCTTGAGCAGGGCGATGTCATACGTCGGGTCGGTGCCGACCACCTTGGCGGTCAGCGTGCGGCGATCCTGCAGGCGCACGGTGACCTTGTCCGCATGGTCGACCACGTGGTTGTTGGTGAGGATGTAGCCATCGCTGGAGATGATGAAACCCGAACCGAGCGAGGTGTGCCGCTGCTCCTCCGGCGAGGGCATCATCGGCATGCCGAAAAACCGCCGCAGCATCTCGGCGCCCGGATCGCCGGGCATGCCCGGCGGCATGCGGCCCTGCATGCGCATCGAACGATTCGGCTCGCCGGTGTATTTCGCCTCCACGTGCACCACGGCGGGGGCATTCTGCTGCACGATGCCGGTGAAATCCGGCAAGGCGGCGGCGGTGGCCGGCTGGGCCTGCACAGTGCCGACCCCGGCCAGCCCCAACAGGGCGCAACAGGCCAAGGTGCGCAAGATGGATGGATTCATGGCTCCTCCTTGGGTTGAACTGCAACCGGCGAAAACCGGCAAAACATTCAAGGCGCGGCAGCGTTGTCACGTGCGGCCGGCGGCCGCGCGACATCCACGGCGCATGGCGCCGGGGACACCCGGTCAACAGGGGTTGCCGCCAAACTCCACTGCCCGCAAATTCAGCGCCGACCGGCACCGGCCTGACGCGTGGCGTCCGGCGTGCCCGGCGGTGCGGGATCGAGCAGCAGCAGGTAGCTGCCGTCGTTGTTGTCCAGCGTGCGATAGCGGTGCATCGCCGGGTACGCCGACAACCGCCGCGCGTCGCGCGACTGGCCGTCGTCCAGCGCACCCAGCGTGGCCGAAGCCTGCTGGCTGAGCAGGCCCGCCGCATTGCCGCTGAGCCACGGCGGCACCGAAGGCGGCGCCACCGGCGTGCTCGCCGGGGTGGAAAGGGCCACCTCGCTGCTGCCCGTGACGGAAGCGGAATTGAGGCGCCCGACGTCGCCCGCGGGCTGGCTGATCATCAGCGCCGCCGCCGCCACGCCGGCGGCGATCACGCCGCCGCCCGACCAGCGCAGCCAGGCGTGGCGCCGCGACGGCGCCGTGACGGCTGCCGTCTCCTGGTCGATCGCCTGCATCACCCGCGCGGCAAACCCGCTGGAGGCGCGCACGGAAATCTCGCGGCGCAGACCGTCGCGGGCGAAGTGGTAGCCGGACCACGCCTGGCGCAAGGCTTCGTCATGATCGAGCCGGCGCAGCAGGAAACGCAGCTGCTCGACCGGCAGCTCGCCGTCCATGCTGGCCGAGAGATTTTCGCGGGCGTCCTGGTGGGTCTGTGCCTGGTTCATGTCGGATCCTCGCGGCCGGACAGCAGCGGCCGCAGCTTTTCATCGATTGCCTCGCGCGCCCGGAAGATGCGCGAACGCACCGTACCGATCGGACAGCCCATCGCTTCGGCGATTTCATCGTAACTGAGGCCGTCCACTTCACGCAGGGTGATGGCGGTCCGCAGTTCCTCGGGCAGGGCTTGGACAGTGGAAAACACCGATTGTTCAATTTCCTGCCGCATCAGCTCGTGCTCGGGGGTGGCACCATCCTGCATGCGCTCGCCCCCCGCCATGAACTCGGCCTCGTCCGCGTCCACGTCACCGGACGGCGGGCGCCGGCCCATCGCCACCAGGTGGTTCTTGGCGGTGTTGACCGCAATCTTGTACAGCCAGGTGTAGAACGCGCTGTCGCCGCGGAACGAGCCGATGGCGCGCCACGCGCGGATGAACGCCTCCTGCGCAATGTCCTCGCACTCGGCGTGGCTGCGCACGTAGCGGGAAATCAGCCCGATCAGCTTGTGCTGGTACTTGCGCACGAGCAGGTCGAAGGCGCGCTTGTCCCCCTGCTGGACCCGCTCGACCAGCGCGCGGTCCAGTTCGTTTTCGCCCATGCGGGCCGTATCCATCGTCAATGCTGTCATCCGCTGAGGGTGCCTGGGGTGAGCTGAGCCGGCGCTGCATGTGTCCTGGAAAGAAAAGACGCTCCCTGCGGTTTCTCCCCGTCGCGGGCCGGCAGGAACGGTGTCCGCCCGCGGCACGCCCGGCACCTGCGTCGGCGACGCCGTCCAATGGCCAGCCACGTGGGGCTGCGTTTTTGCAGCCTCTGAGACCGCGAGCGCCGGTTCAAGTTCAGTTTAGTGAAGGGCGGCTTCGTGATTCGTTATGGGGCCGTCCGTCACCTGCTCAAGCCGGCTCGGCCTGGCGCACCTCGAGCAGGCGCTGGCGTTCGGCCAGCATCTTCTCGAAGCTGACCGGCTGCAACGGGCGGCAGAACAGGTAGCCCTGCAGTTCGTCGCAATGGTGGTTGCGCAGGAACTGCAGGTGCTGCTCGGTCTCCACGCCCTCCGCGACCACCGCGCGGTTCAGCCGGTGGGCCATCTCGATGGTGGCCCGCACGATGGCCTCGTCGTCCGGGTCCACGCCGATGTTGCGCACGAAGCTCTGGTCGACCTTGATGCGGTCCGCCGGCAGCCGGCGCAGGTAATCCAGCGAGGCGGCGCCGGTGCCGAAGTCGTCGATCGCGATGTGACAGCCGAGCCGGTGCAGCGCGTTGAGGTTTTCCACCAGATTGGGCGCCGCCTTGATGCTGATGCTCTCGGTGATCTCCATCTCCAGCAGGGTGGGGTCCAGCCCGGTCTCGCGCAGCACGCGAGCGACCGTCTCCAGCAACTGCGGCTCCATCAGCTGCACGGCCGACAGGTTCACGCCCAGGCGCAGGCGCAGGCCGTAGCGCTGCTCCCACTCGCGCGCCTGGCGGCAAGCGGTGCGCATCACCCATTCGCCGATCGACACGATCAGCCCGGTTTCCTCGGCCAGCGGAATGAACACGGCCGGGCTGATCATGCCCAGCTCCGGGTGCTCCCAGCGCACCAGCGCTTCCATGCCCACGATGTCCTCGGTCTCGGCGCTGACCTGGGGCTGGTAGACCACCCGCAACTCACCGTTGCCCTCGGCATGGCGCAGGCGTGTCTTCAGCGCCATGCCGTGCTGGCGCGCGTATTCCGGACTGACCTCGTAGATCTGGAAATTGTTGCGGCCCAGGTGCTTGGCCGAATACATCGCCTCGTCGGCATGCTTGAGCAGGGTGTCGGCATCGTTGGCGTCGTCGGGGAAAAAGCTCACGCCCATCGACACGGTGACCTGCAGCTCGATGTCGCCATCCAGGAAGATCGGCGACTCCATCACCTGCACGATCTTCTCGGCCACGCGCAGCACGTCGTCGTTCTTGACGATGTGGCGCAGCACGATGGTGAATTCGTCGCCGGCGTAACGCGCCACCGTGTCGGAGGCGCGAATGCTGCCGCGCAGGCGCTGGGTGACGGTGCGCAGCACCTGGTCGCCGGTGGCGTGGCCGTAGGTGTCGTTGATGGCCTTGAACCGGTCCAGGTCGACGAACAGCAGGGCGAAGCATTCGCCGTTGCGCACCGCCTCGCGCAGAATCGCCTCCAGCCGGTCGTTGAACAGCAACCGGTTCGGCAGGCCGGTCAGGGCGTCGACCAGACCTTCGGCGCGGCCCTGTTCGCGGGTGCGCTGCAGTTCCAGCGTGCGGGCGAAACGCGCCGCCGCGCAGCGCAGCACCGGTTCGACCACCGCCATCTCGGCAAAGCCGCGCCGGTTGCCGGCCAACAAGGCGCCCAGCACGCTGTGTCGCTCGTCGTACAGCGGCAGGCCCACGAAGCCGGCAAGGTCCAGTTGCTGCAGCAGCGGATCGACGGCGGCCAGCTTGCCGGCGTCGGACTGGTAACGCATCGCCTGCCCGCCCAGCACCAGTTGCAGCGAACTCTGCAGGTAACCCGCCGGCCACTGCGCGTGCTCCTCCCGGCACAGCTGCAGGATCTGCGCGGGGGCATCGGCCGTCTCCGGCCGCACCGACCAGACCGCGAGGTAATCCAGCGCCAGCTCGTCGAACAGCAATTGCGCGCCAGCGGACTGCGCATCCACCCCACTGCTGGAGGCGAACAGCCGCGACAGCAACGACAGCGCCGCTTCCGGCCGCAGGTCGGCGCGGTCGCTGCGGAATTGCAGGGCCAGGGCCTCCCTGCCGCCCTGCTCGACGCGCCGCACGTTGACCTGGCCGGTGTCGTAACCCAGCGCGGACTTGCGGCGGGCCGGATGCCAGCGCCGGTCCGCCTCGGCAAAGATGTCGGTCGCACCGTCGCCGCCGAACTGCACCGCCTCGGCCAGGGTCAGCCCGACCCATTCGCTGGCCGGCAGGCGGCTGTGCCTGATTACCCCGGGGCTGACCTCGAGCAGGCACCGGCTCTGCATGTCGGCCATCAGCCATTCGCCGCCGCCTTCCTCAAAGGCGCAGCGCCAGTCGCCTGCCGCCCCCCAGGCCGCGGGCACGACGGCGGCGCCCGCGGTGACCGGCAGCCGCTGCCAACGCGCCACCAGCTCGGTGGCGATCTGGCCGGCGCAGAGCCAGTCGTCGATCCCCGGCGGAAGTTCGGCCGGGCTGCACGCCGCGCCGTCGGCCAGTACCGCGATCAGCGGGGCCTCGGCGGCACCGGGCAGCCGCCGCACTTGCTCGCAGGCGGCGCTGGCCTCGGCCTCGTCGCCCTCCAGGACGAGCACCACCAGCTGGAGGGATTCCTGCGCGCCCTTGCCCTCCAGCAGGATCGCCGCGTGGGAGATGTCGCGCGCGGAATGGAGCCGCGCGTAGCCGGCACGGTCGAGCGCGTCGAACAACGCCCGGCGCAGATCGCGCTGGGCAGCCACCAGCAGGATGCCGGCATTCATGCGGGTGACCTCACGTGAGCCAGCGGCCATCGCGCAGGCGCAGCTGGCGCGGCTTGCCGTCTTCGGTGTTGACCTGCGCGGCGAGGTCGCCCAGGTGGGCGGTCAGTGCCGCCGGCGCGTCGACCAGGACGACCCGGCGCAGATGCCCTTTCGGCGCCCGCGCCAGCTGCCGCAGCAACGCCGCGTCCACCGCCGACAACGGCAGCTCCACGCCACGCACGAAATAGACGCCGAAGTGCATGCTCTGCTGCATGTAGCGCAGCGCGTTGCCGAGCCGCTCGCAGTCCGGCACGCGCGCATGGGCCTCGCGCAGGCTGCCCAGCCCGGTGTCGGGTTGCCACAGGTATACCGCCTGGCCACTGTGACGGGCCAGCACGCGCACCTGCTCGATCAGGGCTTCGGCATCCTTGCTCTGCAGCACCACCAGACCGCTGGGCGCGGTCAGGATGCGCTCGAAGATCTCGGCGCCAGCCTGGGGTACGGCGGAGGCCATGGCGATGTTCATCAATTGTGTCCTGCGGCAGGTGCTGGATCCGGGCCCGCGACGAGTGCGGACATCGTTCGAATAGCCGGGAACCCGTCGACCCTCGTCGACCCGGTCCAGGCAGCCAGTCGCGCCCGCCGTGGCCACTCCGGGCGCCCGCGCGTGCGACTGATCAGGCGGATACCGTCCGCAACGGCCCGATTTCACACCGGCGTCATGGGCGGGTCAAGCGCATGCGTCACATCTCGCAATCGCGACCACGGAACGGTATGGTTCAGGCCTCTTCCACCATGTGCCGATCCCCATGTTCGAAGGATTGCGATTCAACCACTGGCAGACCCACGAGGACGATGGCCTGGTCACGCTCACGCTCGACCGCGCCGGCAGCAGCGTCAATGCGATCAATCGTGCCGTGCTGGACGAACTGGAGCAGATCGTCGAGCGGCTGGCGATCGACATGCCCGCCGGGGTCATCATCCATTCGGGCAAACCCGCGGGTTTCGCGGTGGGCGCCGACATCCGCGAGTTCGTGGAATACGCGCAACAGGACACGGTGCGCGAGAACATCGAGCACGGCCAGCGCATCTATGAAGCACTGGCCCGGCTGGGCTGCCCCACCGTGGCGGCGGTGCACGGCGCGTGCCTGGGCGGCGGCACCGAATTGATCCTGGCCTGCCGCCTGCGCGTGGCGGCGGACGACGAGAGCACCCGCATCGGCCTGCCTGAGGTGATGCTCGGCATCCATCCGGGCTGGGGCGGCACGGCCCGCCTGCCGCGGCTGATCGGCGCGGCCGAGGCGATGCCGGTGATGCTCACGGGCAAGCCTCTTTCGGCGCGGCGTGCGCTTGCGCTGGGCGTGGTCGACCACGTGGCCCGGCCGCAGGAACTGCTGGCCGAGGCGCGGCTGCTGCTGCGGCGCGCACCGTCGCGGCCGTTCGCGCGCCGCGCCAGGGCGTGGGCAAGCAACAGCTGGCTGGGACGCCAGATCCTGGCCCCGATCATGGTCAAGCAGACGGCGGCCAAGGTCCGCCGTGAGCACTATCCGGCACCGTTTGCCCTGATCGACGTGTGGAAGCGCGGCGGCAGCGACATCCGCCAGCGGCTGAAGATCGAGGCCGACTCGGTGGCGCGGCTGGCGCAGACGCCGACGGCGCAAAACCTGATCCGCATCTTTTTCCTGCAGGAAAGGCTGAAGGGCCAGGGCGGCGGTGTCGACGCCGCGGTCGATCGCGTGCACGTGGTGGGCGCCGGCGTGATGGGGGGCGACATCGCCGCATGGGTGGCGCTGAAAGGCATGGACGTGACCCTGCAGGACCGCGAGATGAAGTACATCCAGCCCGCGCTGGATCGCGCCCGCGCGCTGTACGGGAAGAAGCTCAAGACCCCGGAAAAGATCGACGCGATGATGCAGCGGCTGCGCGCCGACGTCGAGGGCAAGGGCGTCGCCCAGGCGGACCTGGCGATCGAGGCCATTTACGAAAACGCCGAGGCCAAGGAGGCGCTGTACGCCACGATCGAACCGCAGCTCAAGGAGGGCGCGATCCTGGCCAGCAACACCTCCAGCATTCCGCTGGACGAACTGCGCGGGAAACTCGCCCGGCCTGAACGCTTCGTCGGCCTGCACTTCTTCAACCCGGTGGCGCAGATGCCGCTGGTGGAGGTCGTGCGCCACGACCGGCTCGACCCGGCCATCGAAAAACGCGCGCTGGCCTTCTGCAAGGCCATCGGCAAGCTGCCGGTCGCGGTCAGGGGAACACCGGGCTTCCTGGTCAACCGCATCCTGATGCCGTACCTGCTCGAAGCATTGCGCCTGTACAGCGAGGGCGTGCCCGGCGCGGTCCTCGATCGCGAGGCGAAGAAATTCGGCATGCCGATGGGGCCGATCGAACTGGCCGACACGGTGGGCCTGGACGTCTGCGCCTCGGTGGGCAAGGAGCTGGCGCCCTTCCTCGGCCTGGAACTTCCGCCCGGGGTGGACGAACACGTGGCCGCGGGCAAACGCGGCAAGAAGGATGGCCAGGGCTTGTACGTGTGGCAGGACGGCAAGCCGCAGAAGCCCGAGGTCGACAACGACTATGTGACGCCGCCGGACCTGCAGGAGCGGATGATCCTGTCGATGGTCAACGAGGCGGTGGCGTGCCTGGCCGATGGCGTGGTCGACGATGCCGATCTGCTGGACGCCGGCGTGATCTTCGGCACCGGTTTTGCCCCCTTCCGCGGCGGTCCGATCCAGTACGTGCGCAGCGAAGGCGCCGAAGCGCTGAAGGCGAAGCTGGAGCAGCTGGCCCGCCGCTACGGCGAGCGTTTCAAGCCACGGCAGGGCTGGGATCTGCCGGCGCTGGCGCAGGCGCCGGATCGCTGAGCGGCACGGCGGGCGGTGCCCGCCCTACCTCGGCATCACCACATGAGGTCGTCGGGCACGCCGTCGTCGTCCACGCCGGCAGCACCCGGCTCTGCCAGCAAGGCGAGGTGGTTGGCGTCCAGCTCGCGCAGCTGCTCGGCGGTTTCGCGACTCACCAGCAGGTAGCGGCCGGCATGCTGCACCACGCCCAGTTCGCCCGCGTTGAGCGCCGCCAACTGGGCCGCGTCGACATGGATGCGGCGGATCTTGCCGGCGTACTCGAAATTGCGCACCAGGTCGGCGTCGGCCTTGTTCAATGCCTTGCCTTCCAGAAGTTGCTGAATGCGCAGCTTGCGCTCACGCCGCAACCGGGCCTGCTCGGCGGCCTCGCGCTCGGCCTGCTTGCGCTCGCGCGCTTCAGCCTGGCCACGCAAGGCGTAGGCCTTGGCCAGGTCGATTTCCTGCCCGCCGCGCGCCCGCGCCGCTGCCGCCGGCGGCTTGCCGGCGGGGCGCTTCGGTTCGCGACTGCGCTCGGGTTGCACTTTCTTGACGATGCCGCTCTTCAGCAGCTGGTCGCGCAGGGATTCGGCCATGCGAGTGTTCCATAGCGGTAGGCCCGACCGGGCCGGGCTCAGTAGTGCGGAGGCGGCGGTTCGTCGTGGGGATCGCTGCCCTGCGCCACGCGCATGGAGGCGATCTCGCCACGCAGGTCGCGCAGGGCGCGTTCCAGCGCGGCGATGCGCTGCGACTGGTCCGCATCCGCCGTGGTCAACGCCTGCACCGCATCGTCGACGAAGGTCAGCTTGACCTCCATCTCCTCCAGCCGCCGCACGACCGCGTCGTCCGGCACGCTCATCGCGTCACCTGCAGGCTGCGGCCGCGACCGATGCCGTAGTAGGCCAGCCCCGCCTCCTCCACCACGGCCGGATCGTACAGGTTGCGGCCGTCGAAGATCACCGCGCCCGCCAGGTTGTCGCGAAGACGCGCGAAGTCGGGGCTGCGGAAGGCTTTCCATTCCGTCACCACCACCAGCGCATCGGCACCTTGCGCCGCCGAGGCCGCGTCCTCGCACAGCAGCAGGTCGTCGCGCTCGCCATACAGGCGCCGCGTTTCCGCCTGCGCCTCCGGGTCGAATGCCCGCACCGTGGCGCCGGCATCCCACAAGGCCTCCAGCAGCGGCCGGCTGGGCGCCTCGCGCATGTCGTCGGTGTTGGGCTTGAAGGCCAGCCCCCACAAGGCGATGGTCTTGCCGCGCAGGTCGCCGCCGAAATGGCGCGAGACCAGCTCGAACAGCTTGCCCTTCTGGCGGCGGTTGACCGCCTCGACCGCGTCCAGCAGCTGGGCCTCGTAGCCGTGGCTGCGGGCGGTGCGCTCCAGCGCCTGCACGTCCTTGGGGAAGCACGAGCCGCCATAACCCGCACCGGGGTAGATGAAGTGGTAGCCGATGCGCGGGTCGGCGCCGATGCCCCGGCGCACCAGCTCCACGTCGGCACCGACCCGCTCGGCAATGTTGGCGATCTCGTTCATGAAGCTGATCTTGGTCGCCAGCATCGCGTTGGCCGCGTACTTGGTCAGCTCGGCCGAACGCTCGTCCATCACCACCAGGCGCTCGTGATTGCGATTGAACGGCGCGTACAGCCGGCGCAGTACCGCCACCGCACGCGGACTCGACGAGCCCACGATGATGCGGTCCGGACGCAGGCAATCCTCCACTGCCGCCCCTTCCTTCAGGAACTCCGGGTTGGACACCACGTCGAACTCCACCGACACCTGGCGCGCGGCCAGTTCCGCCGCCACCGTTTCCCGCACGCGGTCGGCCGTGCCCACCGGCACCGTGGATTTGTTGACCACCACCGCGTAGCGATCCAGGTGCTGGCCCACGCTGCGCGCCACCGCCAGCACGTAGCTGAGGTCGGCGCTGCCGTCCTCGTCGGGTGGCGTACCCACCGCGATGAAGATCAGCTCGCCATGAGCGATCGCCGCGGCCGCGTCGGTGGTGAATTCGAGCCGCTCTTCGGCATGGTTGCGCCGCACGATGGCATCCAGGCCGGGCTCGAAGATCGGGATCACGCCCTGTCTGAGGCCTTCCACCTTCGCCTCGTCGATGTCCACGCAGAGCACGTGGTTGCCCATCTCCGCCAGGCAGGCGCCCGTGACGAGTCCGACGTAGCCGGTACCGAAGATCGTTACCTTCATCATGGCGATGAGTTCCCGGGGAAGTGAACCGCATATTCTAGCCGCCGCATCACCGAAGGCGGAATGCGGCGCAAAAAGAAAGGGCGCGAATTGCTTCGCGCCCTTCGATGAACCGCTGCGACAGCCGATTACTGGCCGTCGGAGGCGCTGGAACCGGCCGGGGTCGGCGCGGTCTTGACCAGGGTCACGTCGAAAATCAGCGTGGCATTGGGCGGCATCGGCGGCTGCGGCTCGGCACCGTAGGCGAGCGAGGCCGGGATGAACAGCTTGTAGTGCCCACCCACCTGCATCAGCTGCAGGCCTTCGCGGAAGCCGGGGATCACGTTCGCCACCGGGATGGAGGCCGGCTTGGGACCGTGCTTGGCGGAGGCGTCGAACACCTGGCCATCGAGGAACGAACCGGTGTAGTTGATCTCGACCGTGTCGTTCGGACCCGGACGAGCGCCGGTACCCGGGGTGATCACCTGGTACTGCAGGCCGGAAGCCGTGGTCTTCACGCCCGGGGCGTTCTTGTTCTTGGCAAAGAACGCGTCGCCCTCGGCCTTGTTCTTGGCCGCTTCCTGCGCGCGCTCGGCCTCGAACTTGGCCTGCACCTTGGTCATGAAGGCTTCGTACACCTGCTTGGCATCCGCCTCGCTGACGGTCGACTTCTGGCCGGACAGGGCTGCCTGCACGCCACGTGCCACGGCGGCGGGATCCATTTCCTCGCGCAGGATGGGAGGCACGCTCTCGCCCATCTTGTAGTAGCCGAACACGTAACTGGCCTTGGCCTTGTCGACGGGGGCGGCGGCGCCAGTCTTGGCGGCCTGGGCGAATGCTCCCGCCGTCATGCCCAGCGCGACGGCCATCGCAACCGCCGTCAACGTGGGACGCAGAAAGTGCTTCATTTGTAACTCCCTCATGAAATGGAATGCCGGCAAGTCCGGCTGGACCCCGCATTGGAGGCAGGCGACGCATTGTGCGGTGCCGTGGGGTTCTTGGCAACGATCGGCGCTTGTGACCGTCAGACGGCATAAAGGTTCAGCGGGCACCGGGCCATCGGTGTCCGCCGCCCTCCTTCAGCCGGCGCCGTCCCCTGGCGGTTCGGGCCGGTCCAGGGTTTCCTTCAAGGCCGCCTGCAGGCGCGCATGCATGTGCACCAGCCCCCGCCACAGCACCACGGACAGCACGGCACCCACCACCAGCAGGAAAATGGCGATGCCGCGCGGGGGCAGGATCGCCGAGCCCAGCGCGCTCAGCAGGATGCCCAGCAGCAACAGCGTGGCCAGCGGTATCACCCGCGCCAGGATGTTGCGGATGGCGTGCGTATAGGACCTGGCGAAGCTCTCGCGTATGCCGATCTCGGCTAGCAGCATGCCCAGCGCCCCGGCCTTGCGATAGACCGCGATCAGCATCGGCAGGGACAGGAACAGCGCGCATGCCCAGATGACCGTGTGCCGCATCTCGCGCCCGATGCCCACGGTGGAGAACCAGGTCCAGCCATGCGCATTGACGTAGGCACCGACCATGAACAGGGTCACCACCAGCAGGATGTTGACCGCGATGTGCCACAACAGGCGCCGCAGGATCGCCGCCAGCGTGGCGTTTTCGTTCACCGGCTTGAGGTGTTCCAGCCAGCCGCTGTAGCTGGCCGCCAGCACCTGCACCGAACGCGGCGTGACCCGGCGCAAGCCGCTGGCCACGCGGTCGCCCGAGCGCGAGAGATAGGGCGACAACGCCATGCACAGTACCGATACCGCGACGGCCACCGGATAGATGAAGTCGCTGATCACGCCCAGCGAAAGCCCGAGCGTGGCGATCACGAACGAAAACTCGCCGATCTGCGCCATGCCCAGCCCGGCCCGCAACGCCGTGCGCGGCTCGTGTCCGGCCACCAGCACGCCGAGGCTGCAGGCCAGGGTCTTGCCGACGATCACCACGCCGGCGATCAGCAAGGCGGGCACCGCGTACTGCCACAGCATGGACGGGTCGATCTTCAGACCGATCGCCACGAAGAACAGCGCGGCGAACATGTCGCGCAACGGCTCGACCAGATGCACCACCCGGCCGGCGCTGCGCGATTCGGCCACCACGGCACCGGCCAGGAATGCTCCGAGCGCCACGCTGAAGCCCATCCACACCGCCACCAGGCTGGCGCCGAAGCAGATTCCCAGCACGCTGACCAGCAGGGTTTCGTCGCGCCCGAAGCCGGCCACGTAATCCACCAGCCGCGGCAACAGCAGCAGGCCCAGGATCATGCCCACCACCACGAACAGGCCCAGGTGCCCGATCAGGGTGAATGCCGCCTCCGCCTGCACCGAGCCGCCGATGGCCACGGCGGTGAGCAGGGTCAGCATGACGATGGCGAGCATGTCTTCGGCCACCAGCAAGCCCACCACCAGCTGCGCGAACGGCTGCCGGCGCTGGCCCAGCTCGGACAGGGTGCGCGTGGCCACCATGGTCGATGACAGCGAAATGATCGCGCCGAGGAACAGCGCATCCATGCCTTTCCAGCCGAACAGGCTGCCGATGCCGTAGCCGATCCAGAGCATCAGGCCGACCTCGGCCACCGCCACCAGCAACATGCCGATGCCCACCTCGCGCAATTTGCGCACGCTGAACTCCAGGCCCAGCGTGAACATCAGCAGCACCACGCCGAGGTTGGAGATGTCGTCGATCGTGCGCGCGTCGCCGACCAGCACACCGGGCGTGTGCGGGCCGATCAGCACGCCCGCCAGGATGTAGCCGAGCAGCACCGGCTGGCGCATGCGCTGGAACAGGATCGTGGTGGCGCCGGCCACCAGCATCACCACGGCCAGGTCCCGGATGAAACCGATTTCGTGCATCGACTGCCCTGGTTGCCGTCTTCGTCCCTGCAGCATAAAGGAGCGCCGGCAAAGATCGCGTCCGCGATCATCACGGACCCGACGCGGCGTGACGACGCGCACGCGTCGCGCCGTCGAAAAAAAGCTTGACGGACCCGCGGCCCCACCCTATTCTTCTCGGCTTCCAGCGGCGGGGCCATAGCTCAGCTGGGAGAGCGCCTGCATGGCATGCAGGAGGTCGGCGGTTCGATCCCGCCTGGCTCCACCAACGTTTGACCCAGGGCAAGTCCTTTGCAAGAGCCCGCACTTCCACTGCGGGCTCTTCGAAAAAGCAACGTCCCCATCGTCTAGAGGCCTAGGACATCACCCTTTCACGGTGACGACCGGGGTTCGAATCCCCGTGGGGACGCCAGGTTGGACCACGCAAGCTGGAAGCTGTTGCAACTGCGGAGTGGTAGTTCAGTTGGTTAGAATGCTGGCCTGTCACGCCGGAGGTCGCGGGTTCGAGTCCCGTCCACTCCGCCATCATCACCAGACAAAAAGCCCGCCTCGCGCGGGCTTTTTGTTGCGGGTGCATTCGTGCATCCATTCCCCGAACGTGAAAACAGACGGGCAGCCAGCCATGGCTGCTCCCTCGATGACGGCCCTACTCCCCACCCCTTTCGCGCGGCTCCGCTTGCGGCTCCAGCGTGCCGGTGGAATGCCCCTGCTCGGCGAGATATTCGAGCCAGCGGGTCAGGAAGCGGTTCATGCGCAGGCGGTGCTGGAACACCGAGTGCACCGGTGAAAACGGCCCCAGCACCTGCCACAGGTGTCTGCCCGGATGGCAGTGCAAGGCCTCGGCGACGTGGGCGTCGGTGTACATGCGCAACTGCGCCGAAGGCGCCCGATGGCCGGTGTGCGCATCCACGAAACCGTAGGTGAGTTCCAGTTCGATGGTGTACGGGTGGTGCTCCTGCACTTGCAGGTGCACGTCCAGGCCGTCGTCGACGCTGGACACATAGCGGCCGGCAGCAAGCTCCTGCGGCGCGAACAGCCGCGCGAGGCGGTGGTAGTTCTCCGCGTACAGACCCATCAGGGTCTCGAACCGCCCGGGCAGCAGGCTGTTTCGATTGTCCAATACGGCACTCATGGGTTGTGCACGAACTCCGGTCTGGTCAGAACATGGTGCGCTCGATGCCGAAGCGGTCGAAGATCTTGCTGGCGATCTCCTCGATCGACACGTGCGTGGTATTGAGGCTTGGTATCCCGGTCTGGCGCATCAGCCGCTCGGCCTGCTCCAGTTCCCAGCGGCACTGCGCCAGGGTGGCATAGCGGCTGCCGGATCGGCGCTGTTCGCGGATCTGCGCCAGGCGGACCGCGTCGATGGTCAGCCCGTAGAGCCGGTGCTTGTACGGGCGCAGGCGCGCGGGCAATTCCAGCTTTTCCAGGTCCTCGTCGGTCAGCGGATAGTTGGCGGCGCGCACACCGTAATGCAAGGCCATGTAGAGGCAGGTCGGCGTCTTTCCCGAACGCGACACCCCGACCAGGATGAGGTCGGCGTCGTCGTAATTCACGTCGATGCCGTCGTCATGCGACAACGCGTAGTTGGTGGCGTTGATGCGCGCCTCGTACTTGTCGAAGTCGACCATGCCGTGGGAACGATTCACCGCGCCGGAACGGCGCGTCTGCAATTCTTCCTCCAGCGGGCCGATGAACGGTGCAAACACGTCCAGCATCAGCGCGCCGCTGGTGGCCACGATGTCGCACAGGGCGCGGTCGGCCATGGTGTTGACCACCACCGGACGCTGCCCGGTCTGCGCATAGTTGGTCTTGATGCGCAACGCGGCCACTTCGGCCTTGTGCGGGTTGTCGGTGAACGGCAGACGGTGCTTGTCGAACTGCACGCCCTCGAACTGCGCCAGGATGCTGTTGCCGATCGTCTCGGCGGTAATACCAGTGGAATCGGAAATGAAAAACACGGTTCGTCGCATGTGAGGCTTCCGCCATCCCGGGGGCAATGGCCCGCACCTTAGCGCAAGGGAAAAACGCTGTCCCGTGTTGAACGCGCGTTGACTGGTATCCGGTTGGAATGTCATCGCACCGCACTGGTCTTCTTGTGCTGCGCACCATCGGCAGCGGACAATACCAGTTCTTTGCAGCGCGCCTGCCCGGCTCCGTGGCACCGGCTGCCCACGTTCCGCCTTCCGAGGAGACACTCTTGAACGACTTGGTGCTTTGGCTCGACCAACTGCGCATGACCGACCTGGGCAGGGTTGGCGGCAAGAATGCCTCGCTGGGCGAAATGATCGGCAACCTGGCCAAGCTCGGTGTCTCCGTGCCGGGCGGCTTTGCCACCACGGCCGCCGCCTTCCAGCAGTACCTGGAAAAGAGTGGCCTGGCCCGGCGCATCCAGGATCGCCTGGCTCCGCTGGACGTCGATGACGTCGATGCCCTGGTCGCCGCCGGCAAGGAAATCCGCGGCTGGATCGTCGACACCGCCCTGCCCGCCGAGCTGGAGCAGGCGATCGGCGATGCCTACGCCAAGCTCTGCAAGGACGCCGGCTCCCAGGACATCGCGGTGGCGGTGCGCTCGTCGGCGACAGCCGAGGATCTGCCCGATGCCAGCTTCGCCGGCCAGCAGGAGACCTTCCTCAACGTGGTCGGCATCGACGACGTGCTGCACAAGGTGAAGGAGGTCTTCGCCTCGCTGTACAACGACCGCGCCATCGCCTACCGCGTGCACCAGGGCTTCAGGCACGAGGATGTGTTCCTGTCCGCCGGCGTGCAGTTGATGGTGCGCTCGGACGTGGGCGCCTCCGGCGTGCTGTTCACGCTGGACACCGAGTCCGGGTTCCGCGACGTGGTGTTCGTCACCGGTTCGTACGGCCTCGGCGAGATGGTCGTGCAGGGCGCGGTGAATCCCGACGAGTTCTACGTGTTCAAGCCGACCCTGCGCGCCGGCAAGCCGGCGGTGCTTCGCCGCAACCTGGGCGCCAAGCAGTTGCGCATGGTCTATTCCAGCGCGCCGGGCGAGCGGGTGAAGACCGAGGACACTCCGGCCGAACTGCGCGGCAAATTCTGCATCAGCGATGAAGACGTGCAGGAACTCGCCCGCCAGGCGCTGATCATCGAGAAGCACTACGACCGCCCGATGGACATCGAGTGGGCGAAGGATGGCCACACCGGCAAGCTGTACATCGTGCAGGCCCGCCCGGAGACGGTGAAGTCGCGCTCGCACGCCACCCAGCTGGAACGCTTCCATCTCGGCGAGAAAGGCAAGGTGCTTGCCGAAGGGCGTTCGATCGGCCAGAAGATCGGCGCCGGCAAGGCGCGCGTGGTGCGCTCGCTGGCCGACATGAACAAGGTGCAGGCCGGTGACGTGCTGGTCGCCGACATGACCGACCCCGACTGGGAGCCGGTGATGAAGCGCGCCTCGGCCATCGTCACCAACCGCGGTGGGCGTACCTGCCACGCGGCGATCATCGCGCGCGAGCTCGGCGTGCCGGCCGTGGTCGGCACCGGCAACGCGCTGGAACTGATTCCCGACGGCGTCGACGTCACCGTGTCCTGCGCCGAAGGCGATACCGGCACGATCTACGAGGGCATCCTGAAGTTCGAGCGGATCACCGCGGACCTGGGCGACATGCCCGCCGCGCCGCTGAAGATCATGATGAACGTGGCCAACCCGGAACGCGCCTTCGACTTCGGCCAGCTGCCGAACGCCGGCATCGGCCTGGCCCGGCTGGAGATGATCATCGCCAGCCACATCGGCGTGCATCCCAAGGCGCTGCTGGAATACGCCAAGCAGGACGCCGAAACCAAGGCAAAGATAGACGAGCGCATCGCCGGCTATGCCGGCCCGGTCGAGTTCTACGTCGATCGCCTCGCCGAAGGCATCGCCACCATCGCCGCCTCGGTCTACCCGAAGCCGGTGATCGTGCGCCTGTCCGACTTCAAGTCGAACGAGTACGCCGGCCTGCTCGGCGGCTCGCGCTACGAGCCGCACGAAGAGAACCCGATGATCGGTTTCCGCGGCGCCAGCCGCTACGTCGACCCCAGCTTCGCCGAGGCGTTCGCGCTGGAATGCAAGGCAGTGAAGCGCGTGCGCGAGGTGATGGGTCTCTCCAACGTGTGGGTGATGATCCCGTTCGTGCGCACGCTCGGCGAAGGCCGCAAGGTGATCGAGGTGCTGGCGAAGAACGGCCTCAAGCAGGGCGAGCACGAGCTCAAGGTCATCATGATGTGCGAGGTCCCGTCGAACGCCCTGCTCGCCGACGAGTTCCTCGACATCTTCGACGGCTTCTCGATCGGCTCGAACGACCTCACCCAGCTCACCCTGGGCCTGGACCGCGATTCGTCGATCGTCGCCGGCCTGTTCGACGAGCGCGACCCGGCGGTGAAGAAGCTGCTGGCCATGGCGATCAAGACCGCCCGCGCCAAGGGCAAGTACATCGGCATCTGCGGCCAGGGCCCCAGCGACCACGCCGACCTCGCCGAGTGGCTGATGGAACAGGGCATCGAATCGGTTTCGTTGAACCCGGACACCGTGGTCGATACCTGGCTGCGACTGGCGAAGAAGAAGGCCGGCTGACGTCGGGAAAGGGCCGGGATCACCCGGCCCTTTTCATTTCCGCATCGCTCAAGCCGACACCGGGCCGCTTCGATGCCGGGCTTCTTGCACCGCAGCTTGCCCGACACGGACGCCAACGCTAGCTTCACGCGATCGTTTCCGGTTTGCCTTTGAAGCACCGCGGCGCGGGGTACGCGGCGCGGCGTGGAGCGGATCTTGGCCAGAACCCAGCGCAACAGCCACGGTGACACCCGCAAGCGGCTGCTGGAAGCCACCGAATGGCTGTTCATCGAATGCGGTTACGAAGCCATGTCGCTGCGCCAGGTCACGGCGCGCGCCGGTGCCAACCTGGCGGCGGTGAATTACCACTTCGGCAGCAAGGAAGCCCTGATGCAGGAGGTGCTTTCGCTGCGCCTGGACCGGCTCAACCGCGAGCGCCTGCAACTGCTAAGCACCGGCGAACGGGAGCAACCGTTCGCCATGGATGCCGCCGCGGTACTGGCCATGCTGTTCATTCCGGCCTTCCGGCTCAGCCACGGGGATGCCTCCGGGCCGGCCTTCATGCGGTTGCTCGGGCGCGTCTACAGCGACCCATCACCCTTCATCCGCAGCTACCTCGAGGCGCATTACCGGCCGATCTCGGGGCGCTTCTTCGAGGCGTTCTCGCGGGCGCTGCCGGCCCTGCCGCGCCGCGAACTCGGCTTGCGCCTGCATTTCGCGCTGAAGGCCCTGTCCGGCATGCTGGCCGGCGAAGACATGCAGGAGCTCATCGCCAGCCTGAGCCAGGGCGAAAAGTTCAACGATACCGAACTGCTGGCGAGGCTGGTCTCGCTGCTGGCCCCGATCCTCACCGCGCCTTTCGGCAAGCCGGAGCAGACCGAGACGATCGAACGCGTGCTGGAACTGGACCGGGCCACCGCCAGGTGCGAGGCGCAGAGCCGTGCCGCGACCGGGAAAGCACTGGCACATCACCCCATGTCCGACCCGCGGGACGCATCCTCGACAGGCTACGGGGGAACGTAAGCCGGCCGGGATCGGTCGGCTCCATCGCGCGGAGTCACCAGTGGTCGAGCACGCCCCCTCAGCCAGATACGCAAAACGCCCCGAGCGGGGCGTTTTGCGTATCTGGCGGAGAGGGTGGGATTCGAACCCACGGTACGCTTGCACGTACGCCTGATTTCGAGTCAGGTACATTCGACCACTCTGCCACCTCTCCGGTCGGGGTGCATGGGCGCATGCGAGCCGCGAATCATACGCGAGCAGTGGATTCGTGACAACAACCCGGGCTTGCGGCATGCTGCGCGGGCTTGCCCTGACCAAAACCCCATGATCGAACTCGGACACGGAACCCACGTCGGCCTGCGCCGCACGCGCAACGAGGACACCTACCACGCGGACGCCTCGCTCGGCCTGTTCCTGGTCGCCGACGGCATGGGCGGGCATCAGCATGGCGAAGTCGCGGCGGCGCTGGTGCGCGACGCCATGGTCGAGCGGATCGGCGCCGGGGCGAACCTCGTCGAGGCGGTGAACGAAGCGGGCGAGCGGCTGCTGGCGCACGCGCGACCCAGTTTCGACCTGCTACCGATGGGCACCACGATCGCCGCGTTGCGGATCACCGGCGACGACTACGAAGTAGCCTGGGTGGGCGACAGCCGCATCTACCTGTGGCAGCGCAGTTTGCGCCGGGTCAGCCACGACCACTCGCTGGTCCAGGCCCTGGTCGAGGCCGGCCAGCTCGATCCGGCCCAGGCGGCGCAGCACCCGCAGCGCAACCTGCTCACCCAGGCGCTGGGCATCACCGCCACCGAACAATTGCGCATCGGCATGGCCAGGGGCGTGCTCGAGCCGGGCATGACCTTCCTGCTGTGCAGCGACGGCCTCACCGAGTGCGTCGATGACGCCGCGATCGCCCGCACGGTCGCGCGCAACGATCTCGCCGCGCAGGAATGTGCCGATCAATTGCTGCTGAATGCGCTCGATGGCGGCGGCGACGACAACATCACCGTCGTCCTCGTGCGCTGCAGCTGAGGTCGTCCGCGGCGCCTACTGCAACCGACGCCACACGCTCTGGCCGCCCGCGCTCTTGTCCAGGGCATCGAGCCGCCGCTCGTGCTCCAGCAGTTCGTTCGCCGAGGCGCGCAGCACGCGTGGACGCACCTGCAAGGTAGCCAGCGGCAGCACCACCGCGTGCTGCTGGACGACCGTGTCGAACTCCAGGTCCAGTCCCACTTGCCCCGAGGTCATGGCGAGGTAGACGTCGGCCAGCAGCTGCGCGTCGATCAGGCCGCCGTGGAGGTCGCGGCGCGAGTTGTCCACGCCCAGCCGCTTGCACAGGGCATCGAGGCTGTTGCGCTGGCCAGGATAGCGCTCGCGCGCCATGGCCAGCGTATCGAGCACGCTGCAACGATCGGCAATGCAGCCGCGATCGGCACCGAGGCGAGCCAGTTCGGCATCGAGAAAGCCGATGTCGAACGCCGCGTTGTGGATGATCAACTCGGCATCCCCGATGAACGCCAGGAACTCGTCCGCCACCTCGGCGAACCGCGGCTTGTCGAGCAGGAACTCGTCCTCGATGCCGGTAACCTGGCGCGCCCCCTCGTCGATGGCGCGATCGGGATTCAGATAGGTCTGGTAGTGCCGTCCGGTGAGCCTGCGCTCGACCATTTCGACGCAGGCGATTTCCACCAGGCGATGGCCCTGGCGCACTTCCAGGCCGGTGGTTTCGGTGTCGAGGACGACCTGCCTCATGCGCCGCTCCTGATTGATTCGGCCTGCTCTCGCGCGGCGCGGTCCACCCGCTCGTTCTCCGCGTGGCCATTGTGGCCCCGGACCCACCGCCAGCGAACCTGGTGGGTGCCGGCCGCGTCGGACAGGCGCTGCCACAGGTCCTGGTTCTTGACCGGCTTGCGATCGGCCGTTCGCCAGCCGTTGGCGCGCCACCGCGGCAGCCACTGCTCGATGCCCTGCATGACGTAGCGCGAGTCGGTGGTGAGGGTGACCACGCACGGACGCTTCAGTGCTTCCAGCGCGGCGATGGCGGCCATCAGTTCCATGCGGTTGTTGGTCGTGGCGGGCTCCCGACCGGCCAGCATCCGCTCGCCGCCGGGCACGCGCAGCAACGCGGCCCATCCCCCGGGCCCGGGATTGCCGAGGCAGGCGCCATCGGTAAAAGCTTCCACTTCACTCATGGATGTTCAGGTGTCCCCTGTGGTCTGCAAGGCCGGATTGGGTCGCGTACCCGGCGACAGCCGGCCCGGCATCGGCAACGGCACCGGCTTGATGCGCAACGGCGTAACCAGTCGCCGGCGCTTGCGCGCCAGCAGCACGTAGCCACCGCCGAGCGCGCTGTCCGGCGCACCCGGCGTTGCCGACAACCCCGGCCAGCCGCGTCCCACGCGCCGCGCCAGTTCGATGTCCATGCCGGCGTGGCGCAGGACGCGCTCCAGCTGCAGGGGAAGCTGCAACCTGAGCGTCCGGCCGCGGGCGTGCCAGCGCAACCAAGGCGACCAGCCGCTCACCGGATGCACACCGGTCAAGGCAAGTACGCCGCCCGGCGCCAGCACCCGCAGCACATCCTCCAAGAGCGCCGAGGAAACCGGAGACACCTCCAGCGCGTGGCGCAGCAGCACCAGGTCGAACGCATCGGCCAGGAACGGCAGCGGCTGGTCCACGGCGGCACGCAGGTCGCCTGCATAGCGCTCGCCGTCGAGATGGAGGCGCACCCAGCTGCCCAGCATGGGCAGCGCTGGCGGCATTTCGTCGGCGGCGACCCCCAGCAGCAGCGCGTGCGTACCGAAACAGCGCTGCAGCTGGGGCGCGAGCACCCTCGCCTGGGCATCGCGCAATCGGCGCAGCGGTGCGCTGGCGTAGATGTCGTTGTGCTGTCGGCGCATGCAGCGGGTCCGCGTGCTTTCGCAAACCTGCAGTTTAGCTGCACTGGGTAACCGATCGCAGTCGCCGCGGACCTGCCTCACGCATCTGAATGCCCGCCCGTCGTCTTAACTTCGTACTAACGAGTGGCTGCCCTTGCCCCTCTATAGTCGGGCGCTCCAGGCGGCCAGGTGGCCGCGTCGGCCGGCACGCGCCCGGCAGCGACGCGCAACCGCTGTCGCCCCCGACTACCCGGAACCGCCTTGCACCTCCTGCCACTCCCGGCCCTGACCGACAACTACATCTGGCTGCTTCATGACGATGAAGGCCAGGCCGTGGTGGTCGATCCCGGTGACGCGGACGTGGTCGAGCAGGCGCTGGTGCAGCATCACCTGCGCTTGCGCAGCGTGCTGCTGACGCATCACCACAACGACCACATCGGCGGCGCCGCCGAACTGCGGCAGCGCCACGGCGCGTCGGTGCATGGCCCGCTCGATCCGCGCATAGGCTGCCTGACCCACGTCGTGGGCGATGGCGACACGGTGGCGTTGCCTGCGCCGGAGCTGACGTTCGAAGTGCTGGCGATCCCCGGTCATACCCTTAGCCACATCGGCTACGTCGGCGCCGGCCTGCTGCTGTGTGGCGACACCCTGTTCAGCCTGGGCTGCGGCCGCCTGTTCGAAGGCACGCCCGCCCAGATGCTCGCCTCGCTGGAGCGCCTCGCGGCGTTGCCCGGTTCGACCCGGGTCTGCGCCGGGCACGAGTACACGCGGGCCAACGGCCTCTTCGCGAACGAGGTCGAGCCGGACAACCCGAGGCTGCAGCAACGTCGGGACGAGGTGGAACGGTTGCGCGCCGCTGGTCGGCCCAGCCTGCCGGTCACGCTGGAAGTGGAACGTGACACCAACCCGTTCCTGCGGGTGGACGCCGAGGCCGTGATCGAATGGTGCGCCCGGCGCGGGGTCGAAGGGGATCGGGTGGCCCGCTTCGCGGCGTTGCGGGCGGCCAAGGATGTCTTCCGCGCATGAACGGTGCCCTCCGACAGCTGTTGCTGCCGTTGGCGCTGTCGGCCGCGCTGGCGGCCTGTACCACGCAACCGACGCGCGCACCGGCGCCCGTTGCCGTTGCCGCCCCCGTTCCGGCACCCGAGCCGGCTACCGCCGCGAGCGTCGCCGAAGCGGCACCCGCCCCGGTGGCCGACCCGTGGGACCAGCTGCGCGCCAGCTTTTCCATGCCCGGCTGCGACGCCGATCCTTCGGTGCTGGCGTGGGCTGCACGCTATACGCGCAACCCCGACGTGTTCGAAAGCTCCCTGCGCCGGGCACTGCCACGCCTGACCTACGTCCAGCAGGTCGCGGAGCAGTACGACGTCCCCGGCGAGTTCGTGCTGCTGCCATGGGTGGAGAGCCGTTACCGGCCAGCTCGGGGACGCAGGCACGACGCCGCGGGCATGTGGCAGATCATGCCGGTCACCGCGCGGGCGATGGGCCTGCGCGTGGACCGTCATTACGACGGGCGCCTGGACATCCCTGCCGCGACGCACGCGGTGATGAAGTTGCTGCGGCAGTACCACGACCACTTCCATGACTGGCGCGTGGCGGATTACGCCTACAACGCGGGCGAGTTCAAGGTACGCCGGCTGATCCGGCACCACGGCACGCCCGCGGACAAGCCGGCGATTCCCGACCTGCCGGTGCGTCAGGTCACCCGCGAACACCTGACCCAGCTGCTGGCCATCGCATGCGTGATACGTGACCCGGCACGCTTCCAGGTCAGCCTGCCCCGCCTTCCGGAAGCGGAGCACCTGGCGCAGGCTGCCGTCACCCGCTCCATCACGGTGGCGCACGCCGCCAGGCTGGCGGGCATGTCCGAGGCGGCTCTGCGCCAACTCAACCCGGCGTTCCGCGGCGACAGGCTGGATGCACGGACGGTGCCGTACCTGGTGCTGCCGGCCGATCACGCCCGCGAATTCGAAAACGCCATGCGCTCCGACACTACCTCCACCGCGATGGCGGACCGGGGCGGCAGCAAACCAGGTGGCGGACGTGGCACCCACGTGGTCAGCCAGGGCGAAAGCCTGTGGCAGATAGCGCGGGAATACTCGACCAGCGTCACGCGCCTGCAGCAGCTCAATGATCTGTCCCAGGGCCAGGCGATCCAGCCCGGCCAGGTACTGAAGCTGGACGACATCGACTGACGACCGGCTCGCCGCCGCTGGGTATCCCGGGCGGCCCATTCCCCCATTCGCACAGCGGTGCACGAGACAATCATGCGCCCCGCTACCGACGGGGCGCGCGGCAGCCGGGCGGACCCGGCTACAGCAGGTTCTTGTTGATCTTGATCTTGGTCTTGGCGCGCAAGACCTGTAGCAATTCCCGCGTCGCCTCGCCGGCATAGGCCTGGGCCATCTGGCGATGCAGCAACTCGCGATCCTCAGCGGTGATCTTGCTCAGGTCACCGGGCTGCACCTTGTCCACCGCGACCATGGCGAAACCACCATCACCCATATCCACCTCGGCGAACCGGGGCTTGCCGGCTGCGTCCGGATGGGGCAGCAGGAAGGCTTCCTTCAGCACCGGCGCCGGAACCTGGAACGACTGGCCGCGCACCGCCTCGGCGACGCTGATGACCTTGGCGTCGACCGACTTGGCCACCGCCTCCATGTCATCACCCTTGTTCAAGCGGGCAAGCACCTCGTCGGCCTGCTTCCGCGCCGCCTCCGCGACGCGTTCCTGCAGGATGCTCTGCTGCACGCTGGCGCGGACCTCCTCCAGCGGCTTGGCCGCGGCCGGCACGTGCTTGTCGACGTGGATCACCACCGAATGGTTGTTGCCCAGGTCGATCAGGCTCGAGTTGTTGCCCTGGACCAGCACATCGTCGCTGAACGCGGCGGCGACCACCTTGGGGTTGGCCGCCAGCCCTTCCCCACCGCTGCGCGAGAACAGTGGCGTGGTCTGGATCGGCAGGTCGAGCGCGGCGGATGCGGGTTCGAGCGAGCCCGGGTTCGAATAGGTCTGGTCCGCCATCTTGCCTGCCAGCTCGTTGTACTGGCGGTCGCGTTCGGCGCTGGTCGCCTCCTGCAGCAATTGATCGCGCACCTCGGCGAACGGCTTGGACTCGCCGCTGCGCACGTCGCGCAACCAGATGATGTGATAGCCGTCCGACGACAGCACGGGCTTGGAGATCTGCCCCTTCTGCAGCGCGAACATCGCCGAATCGAACGCGGCGTTGGTCACGCCCTTCTCGAGCCAGCCGAGGTCACCGCCCTGGCGCCGCGAACCCAGGTCCTGCGAGTCCTTCTTTGCCAGCTCGGCAAAATTCGCCGGCGTCGCCTCGGCCGCAATCTTGTCCGCCGTGGCCAATGCGGCCTTCTGCTGCTCCGGGGTGGCATTGGGCGGCACGTTGATCAGGATGTGCGAGACCAGCCGCTGCTCGGGCTGCACGAAGCGCTGCTTCTCCTCCTCGTAGCGCGCCTTCAGCTCCTCCTCGCTGGGGGCTGCCTTCGGCTTGAGCTTGGCGCCATCCACTTCCACGTACTTCACCGAGACCTGCTCGGGATTCATGTAGTCGGCCTGGTGGGCCTTGTACCAGGCTTCGATCTGCGCATCGGTCACCTGCTTGTCCGCCGGGTCGGGCTTCGCCAACAGGAAGTAGCGCAGATCGCGCCGCTGGGTGGCCAGACTGAGGTAGTCGTCGACGCGCTGGTCGCTGACGATCGCACTGTCGTCGATCGCCTGCGGCAGAAGTTGCGTGGCCAGGGACGAACGGATCTCGTCCTCGAACATGGCCGAGGTCTTGCCGCTGTTGGCCAGATAGGCGCGGTAGCTGGTCGGATCGAACTTGCCGCTGACCTGGAAGGCGGGAATACCGGCGATGGCATCGCGCAACGACTGGTCGGAAACGCGCATGCCCCAGTCGTCGTTGGCCTGCAGCAGGAGCTGTTCGTCGATCATCGCGTCCAGCACGCGCAGCTTGGTCTCCGGCTTCTCGAACATGGCCGGGTCGAACTTGTCGCCCTGTTGCGTGCTGAACTGCTGTCGCAGCTGGTTCATGCGGTTCTGGAACGCGTTCTGGCTGATCTCGCGCTTGCCCACCTTTGCCACGAACGTGTCGCTCTGCGAGGTGAAGTAGCTCTCCATGCCAAACAGCGACATCGCCAGCACGGCGAGGCCGAGAACGATGATGGACGGCCATCCATGCATCTTGTTACGCATTGCCTGCAGCATAGAAATCTTCCCGCAACGTGATTGGAAGCGCGCCAGGCGCATGAATCCATTCGAGGCCACCGATGCCCCACCGCCGTATCCGGGCGGCAAGGTCGCCGCCGGGACACGCAGGACTTACATGACAAGGGCGCCACGCGGGCGCCCTTGCTGTATGTGGCGGAGTGGACGGGACTCGAACCCGCGACCTCCGGCGTGACAGGCCAGCATTCTAACCAACTGAACTACCACTCCGCACAATCTCGTGGGTGCTGTAGGGATCGAACCTACGACCACCGCCTTGTAAGGGCGACGCTCTACCGCTGAGCTAAGCACCCGAAACCAAGCGCAAGCCGCTTAGTTTAGGGCATCCTTGAGGGTCTTGCCAGCCTTGAACGCGGGCACTTTCGACGCCTTGATCTTGATCGTTTCGTTGGTCCGCGGATTGCGGCCGGTGCGCGCCGCGCGCTTGCGCACGGTGAACGTGCCGAACCCCACCACCGAGACATCCTCGCCTTTCTTCAACGACTTCTGGATGGCTTCCAGATAGGCCTCCAGCGCACGACCAGCGTCTGCCTTGGTCAGTTCGGCCTTCTCGGCAATGGCATTGATCAGATCGGTTTTGTTCATTGAAAACTCCCTCGTTCGGATTTCGCCCACGCGACCCGCCGCGGGACGGATGACATGGGCATGGATGGTTGGCTGGTGCCAGAGCCGTGACGCACCTCCGCGTCGCCTCGCGTTAAGCAGGTGTGGAGGCTGCGGTATCGCCTTTATACCAGTGCCTCGCCGCAATCCGCAACACAAGGCACAGCAACGTTTTCGGCGTGTCCGGCATGTCCGAAAGCGCATGCGCAGGCAGGTTTTCGACCCATCCCGGAACTTCGCCGATCACCGCCGAAAGACCACGTCAGGGGCCGATCGCGGATGGCCACGGCTCGTCGCTGCAGCCACACCACGTGGTGAAGAAATCTCCCGTCGGCATTCTCCCGCTGCGGATGCACACACCCGCCTGTCTGCGGCAAGCCTCCGCGTGGTCGAATCAGTGCGTCAGCGAGTGTCCTTCCGTCGACTCCCCGGCAACGGGTGCCGGCGGGGTTTCGCCCGCCGGCTTGGGCTGCACCGGGCGCTCGAGCGCGATGTCGAGGACCTCGTCGATCCAGCGCACCGGGTGGATTTCCAGCGACGCGGTGATGTTGGCCGGCATGTCGGCCAGATCCTTCTTGTTGTCCTCGGGAATGATCACGGTGGTGATGCCGCCGCGATGCGCCGCCAGCAATTTCTCCTTGAGCCCGCCGATGGGCAGCACGCGGCCGCGCAGGGTGATCTCGCCGGTCATGGCCACTCCCGAGCGCACCGGTACCTTGGTCAGCACCGACACCAGCGCCGTGCACATGGCGATACCGGCGCTGGGGCCGTCCTTGGGCGTGGCGCCCTCGGGAACGTGGATGTGCACGTCCAGCTTCTGGTGGAACTCCGGGTCGATGCCCAGCCGGTCGGCACGTGCGCGCACCACCGAAAGCGCGGCCTGGATCGACTCCTTCATCACGTCGCCCAACTGCCCGGTATGCACCAGCCGTCCCTTGCCGGCGACCACCGAGCCCTCGATGCTCAGCAACTCGCCGCCGACCTGGGTCCAGGCCAGGCCAGTGACCAGGCCGATTTCGTTCTGCAATTCCTTGCGGCCGAAATCGAAACGGCGCACGCCGAGGTATTCGCCAAGATTCGTCGCGTCCACCGTGACGCTGCCCGACGCGACCTTCGACTTGCCAGCGGCGACTTTCGCCCGCGAGGTCTTGGTCTTGGTCTTGGCCTTCGCTTTCTTCACCTGGCCAAGGGTCAGTTCCTTGACCACCTTGCGGCAGATCTTGGAAATCTCGCGCTCGAGATTGCGCACGCCGGATTCGCGGGTGTAGTAGCGCACGATGTCCCGCAGCGCCTCTTCCGTGACGTCCAGCTCTTCCGCCTTCAGGCCGTTGGCCTTGAGCTGCTTGGGCAACAGGTACTTGCGTGCAATACCGAGTTTCTCGTCCTCGGTGTAGCCGGGGATGCGAATGACTTCCATACGGTCAAGCAGCGGCCCGGGAATGTTCAGCGAATTGGCCGTGGCGATCCACATCACCTCGGACAGGTCCAGGTCGACCTCCAGGTAATGATCGTTGAACGCGTGGTTCTGCTCCGGATCGAGCACCTCCAGCAGCGCCGATGACGGATCGCCGCGGAAATCCATCGACATCTTGTCGATCTCGTCCAGCACGAACAGCGGATTCCGTGCGCCGGCCTTGTTGATGTTCTGCACGATGCGCCCGGGCATGGAGCCGATGTAGGTGCGTCGGTGGCCGCGAATCTCGGCCTCGTCGCGCACGCCACCCAGGCTCATGCGAACGAACTTGCGGTTGGTCGCCTTGGCAATCGACTGGCCCAGCGAGGTCTTGCCCACGCCGGGCGGACCGACCAGGCACAGGATCGGGCCCTTCATCACGGACACGCGCTGCTGCACGGCAAGGTACTCGAGGATGCGTTCCTTCACCTTCTCCAGGCCGAAGTGATCGGCATCGAGCACTTCCTGCGCCATCTGCAGGTCCTTGCGCACCTTGCTGCGCTTCTTCCACGGCACGCCGACCAGCCAGTCCAGGTAGTTGCGCACGACGGTGGCCTCGGCCGACATCGGCGACATCTGGCGCAGCTTGCCGAATTCCTGCCGTGCCTTGGCCAGCACCGGCTTGGGCATGCCGGCAGCTTCGATCTTCTTCTGCAGTTCCTCGACCTCGTTGGGACCGTCCTCGCCGTCGCCGAGCTCCTTCTGGATCGCCTTCATCTGTTCGTTGAGGTAGTACTCGCGCTGGCTCTTCTCCATCTGCGACTTGACCCGGCCACGGATCCGCTTTTCGACCTGCTGCAGGTCCATCTCGCCATCGACCAGCCCGATCAGCAGCTCCAGCCGCTTGCCCACGTCGGCCGTCTCCAGCACCTTCTGCTTGTCGGCCATGCGCACGGAAAGATGCGCGGCGATGGAATCGGCCACGCGCGAAGGGTCGTCGATGCCGGACAGGCTGGCCAGGACTTCCGGCGGCAGCTTGCGGCTCTGCTTGACCAGTTGTTCGAACAGCGAAATGAGCGTGCGCGAAACGACGTCCAGCTCGCGCTCTTTCGCGTTGTAGGCAGGTTCGATGATCCGCGACCTGGCGGTCAGCATGCCGTCGTTCTCGCGGAAGTCCTCGAGCGCGACGCGCGACTGCCCCTCCACCAGCACCTTGACCGTGCCGTCCGGAAGTTTCAGCAGCTGCAGCACGCCGGCCAGCGTGCCGACCTGATGCAGGTCGGCCACCTCGGGGTCGTCGATGTCCGGGCTGGTCTGCGCCACCAGCAGGATCTGCCGTTCGCCTTCCATCGCGCGCTCCAGCGCCCGCATCGACTTGTCGCGGCCGACGAACAGCGGGATCACCATGTGCGGATAGACCACCACGTCGCGCAGGGGCAGTACCGGCAGGGTGTCCAGCGCGACGGGGGCGGGGGCTTGCTTGGCCATGGAAAAGCGATTCCTCGAATTCAAATGGGGTTTCGTCCCGACACTGCACCGGGCCCTTCAGCACGTCAAGTGGAGGCGATCCCGTGCCAGCGCAAGGCTTGCGATGGCCGCAAAACGACGCGGCCCCGGTGAAACCACCGGGGCCGCGCAACGGGCACAGCGGAGTCGATCAGGCCGCGGCGTCGCCGCCGTCGCCCGCCACGCGTTGCTGCAGGTTGCCGCGGTAGATCAGATAGGGCTCGGCCTGCCCCTCGATCACCGCATCGTCGACAACGACCTTGCTGACGTGCTCCAGCGACGGCAACTCGTACATCGTGTCCAGCAGCACCTGCTCCAGGATCGTGCGCAGGCCGCGGGCGCCGGTCTTGCGCTTGAGCGCCTTCTGCGCGATCGCCTCCAGCGCCTCGGGACGGAACTCCAGCTCGACGTCCTCCATCTCGAACAGCTTCTTGAACTGCTTGGTGACGGCGTTCTTCGGTTCGGTGAGGATCTTCACCAGCGCGGCCTGGTCCAGCTCGTCCAGGGTGGCGACGACCGGCAGGCGCCCGACGAACTCGGGGATCAGGCCGAAGCGCACCAGGTCCGCCGGCTCGACATCTGCCAGCACCTTGCCCAGGTTCTGCGTGCGCTCCTTGCTGCGCACTTCGGCGCCGAAACCGATGCCGGTGCTCTCGGAGCGCTGCTGGATGACCTTTTCCAGGCCGGCGAACGCACCGCCACAGATGAACAGGATGTTCTTGGTGTCGACCTGCAGGAACTCCTGCTGCGGATGCTTGCGCCCGCCCTGCGGCGGCACCGAGGCCAGGGTGCCCTCGATCAGCTTCAGCAGCGCCTGCTGCACGCCTTCGCCGGAGACGTCGCGGGTGATCGACGGGTTCTCGCTCTTGCGCGAGATCTTGTCGATCTCGTCGATGTAGACGATGCCCGACTGCGCCTTCTCGACGTCGTAGTCGCACTTCTGCAGCAGCTTCTGGATGATGTTCTCGACATCCTCGCCCACGTAGCCTGCTTCGGTCAGCGTGGTGGCGTCGGCGATCGTGAACGGCACATTGAGCAGCCGCGCCAGCGTCTCGGCGAGCAGCGTCTTGCCCGAGCCGGTCGGGCCGATCAGCAGGATGTTGGACTTGCCCAGCTCGATGTCGTCGCTCTTCTGGCGCGATTCCATCCGCTTGTAGTGGTTGTACACGGCGACGGCCAGGGCCTTCTTGGCGCGCGCCTGCCCCACCACGTACTGGTCCAGCGATTCGCGGATCTCGCGGGGCTTGGGCAGCTGGGTATGGCCTGCGGCGGCCTTTTCTTCCAGTTCCTCGCGGATGATGTCGTTGCACAGCTCCACGCACTCGTCGCAGATGAACACGGACGGACCCGCGATCAGCTTGCGCACTTCATGCTGGCTCTTGCCACAGAACGAGCAATAGAGAATCTTGCCGCTGTCGCTGGAACGCCCCTGCCGGTCGTCACTCATACTATCGATCCTGCTGGTAAATCCGGGTGCGCCGCGAGAATACCACAGGGCTCCGCGCCTGCCTGCAGACGCAGAGCCCATGGCGGGCACCCGGGTGAAGTCGTCGAATCAGGCGGATTTGACGGATTCCACGGCACGCTTGTCGAGCACTTCGTCGATCAGGCCGTAGGTCTTGGCATCCTCTGCGTTCATGAAACGGTCGCGCTCCATGTCCGCCTCGATTTTCTGCAGCGACTGGCCCGTATGCTCCACGTAGAGCTTGTTCAGCCGCTCGCGGATGTACAGGATTTCGCGCGCCTGGATCTCGATGTCGGTGGCCTGGCCCTGCGCACCGCCGGACGGCTGGTGGATCATGATGCGGGAGTTCGGCAAGGCAAAACGCTTGCCCTTGGCACCCGCCATCAGCAGGAACGAGCCCATGCTGCAGGCCTGGCCGATGCACATCGTGCTCACCGCCGGCTTGATGAACTGCATGGTGTCGTAGATCGCCAGCCCCGCCGTCACTGCGCCGCCGGGGCTGTTGATGTAGAAGTTGATGTCCTTGTCCGGGTTTTCGGACTCCAGGAACAGCATCTGCGCCACGATCAGGTTGGCCACCTGGTCGTTGACTTCGCCCACCAGGAAGATCACCCGCTCCTTCAGCAGGCGCGAGTAGATGTCGTAGGAGCGTTCGCCGCGAGCGGTCTGCTCGACGACCATCGGCACCAGGTTGAGGTTCTTGACGGGATCCATGGTCATCCTGCTCGCGCTTGGGGGTGGACGTGCCTGGCAATCGTCAGGCGTTGGCTGGGCGCATCACGTCGTCGAAACTCAGTTCCTGCCGGGTGGTGTTGGCATGGTCGGCCACCCACTCGGCCACCTGGTCTTCCATCACGCGATTCTGCAGCCCGGACATCAACTGGGGATCGCCATTGTAAAGTTCAATGACCTTCTCCGGCTCCTCATAGGTCGAGGCAATCGCGGCCAACTGCTCGGCCACCCGCTTGCGGTCGATCTTGAGCCCCTGCTTGCGGGCGATTTCACCCATCAGCAGGCCCGCAATCACCCGCTTGCGCGCGATCGGCAGGGCGGCGTCGATCAGTTGCTGCGGCGGTTGCTGGCCCTCCGGCACGTTGCCCGCGGCCAGTGTGCGGGCCTCGGACTGCACCAGCATTTTCGGTACATCCAGGTCACCGTGCGCCTCGGCCAGCTTGCCGGCCACTTCCGATTTCAGGCGGGCCATCAGCGCGGCCTTGAGCTCGCGCTCCAGGTTGGCGCGCACCTCCTTGCGGAAGGTCTCCAGGTCGCCGTCCTCGATGCCGAAGAGCCGGGCGAAGTCGCCGTCGACTTCGGGCAGTTTCGGCTCCTGCACCTTGATGATGTGGAAACTGACCTGCGCGTTCCTGCCGGCCAGCTGGTCGTTGCGGAAATCAGCGGGGAACTCGATCGCAGCCTCGAACTCGTCGCCGGCCACGTGCCCGGTGAGCGCCTCGTCCAACGCGGCGAACAGGGTGCCCGAGCCCAGCACGCTGCCTGCGCGCTCCAGCCCCTCGGCGGGGAAACGGTAGTCGCCGGCAGTCGCGGCGTACTCGAACATCACGAAATCGTCGGCAGCCGAGGCGCGCTCGACTTCTTCGAAGCTGCGCCGCTGCAGGCGCAGGGTCTCCAGCATCCGGTCGATGTCGGCATCAGTCACTTCCGCGACGGCACGGTGCACTTCCAGCGCGGAGACATCGATCTCGGGAAACTCCGGCATGATCTCGAAGGTCGCGGTGTAGGCGATCTCGCCGTTCTCCGGACGGCCGGTGGTGTTGATCGCCGGGTTCGCGATCGGCTGCAGCTTCTCCTGCTCCACCGCCTCGCGCAGGGTGCTGCCGATCAGGTCGGAAAGCACCTCGCCCCGCACCTGCTCGCCGAAGCGCTGCCTGATCACCGTCACCGGCACCTTGCCCGGACGGAAGCCCTTCAAACGAACCGTGCGGCCCATTTCCGCGATCCGCGCACTGACCTGCGTCTCGAACCGCTCCGCGGGAAACTTCACCGTGAGCTTGCGCTCCAGCGAACCGACATTCTCAACCGAAACCTGCATGACGTCTCCTGGTACTGCTCTTTGTGTTGTGGCCTGCCACAGGCGCCATGGCGGGATGCCCCGCCTGCAAAACCGAATGAACCGTGGTGCGAAAGGGGGGACTCGAACCCCCACGGGGTTACCCGCTGGAACCTAAATCCAGTGCGTCTACCAATTCCGCCACTTTCGCGATGCCGCCGCCATCGACCGTGGACACCGGTCGCGGCGCCGGACGACCGTCGGCCGCTGCCGCTCACCGCTGCGGGAACCCGGGGGCACGCCCCGCCCAAGTCGAGGATTCCCTTGTACGAAATCGGATCATTTTACGGTTGCACGCCCTTGCAGCACAAGCCGGAGCGTACATGCCGGCACCGCGCAAAAGCAGACAGGCGCCCGGTTTGCCGGACGCCTGTCGTGAGTGGTGGGCCGTGAAGGATTCGAACCTTCGACCAATTGATTAAGAGTCAACTGCTCTACCAACTGAGCTAACGGCCCGGGACTGGGTTGTACCCGAAACACCGGGGTGGAACTGGGGTGGATGATGGGATTCGAACCCACGACAACCGGAATCACAATCCGGGACTCTAACCAGCTGAGCTACATCCACCATCGTTTGATACTGGTGCGCCCGACAGGACTCGAACCTGCAACCCTCGGCTTAGAAGGCCGATGCTCTATCCGGTTGAGCTACAAGCGCAGTCATCACCAGTAGAACATGTTGCTGGTCGGGGTAGAGGGATTCGAACCCCCGACTTTTGCGTCCCAAACGCAACGCTCTACCAGACTGAGCTATACCCCGCTTTCGAGCCCTCGACACAAGCACCATCGAAGCCTTGAAATGTTACGGGTGACGCCTGGCCCAGTCAATCCGTACAAGCCGCACCATCCATCTGAAACTGTCGTTTCCACCGCCGCGAAGCTCTCGTCGCGATGAAAACGAAACGGGGTGCAAGCACCCCGCTTCACCGAATAAAAATGGTGCGCCCGGAGAGATTCGAACTCCCGACCACCTAGTTCGTAGCCAGGTACTCTATCCAACTGAGCTACGGGCGCACTGAAAAAAACCTGTCGTGCCGTGCGTCGATGCCGAAGCCTCGAGGCGCTGAAGCAAGAGGCGGAATTATTCAGATTCCGCGCGCAGGCGTCAACCCTTTTTGCAAAATTTCTTCATCCTCGATTCGACATCCTGCCGATCGACTCGTGGTTGCAGCACGCCGTCCGCAGCAGCCGCCAGTCGCTGACCTCACTCCTCCAGCGACGCGCGATTCTGCGCGGCGGGATCGCCGACCTTGCCTACCGGTGCTCCGGCGTCGCTCTTCGGCGGCGGAGGCGGCGGCGTCGAGCCGCCCGGTGCGTTCTTGCTCCAGTCCGCCGGCGGACCGGGCTGGCGCCCGGCCATGATGTCGTCGATCTGGTGGGAGTCGATGGTCTCGTACTGCAGCAGCAACTCGGCCATGGTGTGAAGCTTGTCGAGGTTGGCCGTGAGCAGTTCCGTGCTGCGCGCGTAGGCGCGATCGAGGATGCCGCGCACGACATCGTCGATCTTGCTCGCCGTCTCGTTCGAGATGCTCTTGTGCTGGGTCACCGAGCGGCCCAGGAAGACCTCGTCCTCGTCCTCGCCGTAGGTGATCGGACCCAGTTCGTCGGACAGGCCCCACTTGGTCGCCATGTTGCGCGCCATCTTGGTGGCGCGCTCGATGTCGTTGGAGGCGCCGGTGGTGACCTTGTCGGCGCCGAAGATCAGCTCTTCGGCCACGCGGCCGCCGTACAGCGAGCACAGCTGCGACTCGATCGCCACGCGGTTGACGCTGTATTTGTCGCCCTCCGGCAGGTACATGGTGACGCCGAGCGCGCGCCCGCGCGGAATGATGGTCACCTTGTAGACCGGATCGTGCTCCGGCACCAGGCGACCGACGATGGCATGGCCCGCTTCGTGATAGGCGGTGAGTTTCTTCTCGTCCTCGCTCATCGCCATCGAGCGGCGCTCGCTGCCCATCAGGATCTTGTCGCGCGCCTTGTCCAGGTGGCTCATGCGCACCTCGCGCGCATTCTCGCGCGCGGCGAACAAGGCAGCCTCGTTCACCAGGTTGGCCAGGTCCGCACCGGAGAAGCCCGGCGTGCCACGAGCGATTGTCATTGCATTGACATCGCTGGCGATCGGCACCTTGCGCATGTGCACCTTGAGGATCTGCTCGCGCCCGCGCACGTCCGGCAGGCCGACCACCACCTGCCGGTCGAAGCGGCCCGGCCGCAGCAGCGCCGGATCGAGCACGTCGGGGCGATTGGTCGCGGCGATCACGATGACGCCTTCGGTGCCCTCGAAACCGTCCATCTCGACCAGCAGCTGGTTCAGCGTCTGCTCGCGCTCGTCATGGCCGCCACCCAGCCCGGCGCCACGATGCCGGCCGACCGCGTCGATCTCGTCGATGAAGATGATGCAAGGGGCATGCTTCTTGGCCTGCTCGAACATGTCGCGCACGCGGCTGGCACCCACGCCGACGAACATCTCGACGAAGTCGGAGCCGGAGATCGAGAAGAACGGCACCTTGGCCTCGCCGGCGATCGCCTTGGCCAGCAGCGTCTTGCCGGTGCCTGGCGGGCCGACCATCAGCACGCCGCGGGGAATCTTGCCGCCCAGCTTCTGGAAGCGGCCCGGATCGCGCAGGAACTCGACCAGTTCGCCGACCTCCTCCTTTGCCTCGTCGCAGCCGGCGACGTCGGTGAAATTGACCTTGATCTGGTCCTCGCCCTGCAGCTTGGCGCGGGAGCGCCCGAAGCTCATGGCGCCGCGACCACCGCCACCGGACTGCATCTGGCGCATGAACCAGATGAACACGCCGACGATCAACAGCACCGGCAACCAGCTGATCAGCAGTCCGATCAGCGAGAAGCCCTCGGAGGGGTCCTGGCGCAGCTCCACGCCCTGCTCCTGCATCTCCTTGACCACCGCATTGGTGGAGAAGCCCAGCATCGGCGCGACGGTGCGGAACGCGCTGCCGTCCTTCAGCTTGCCGCTGATCGTGGGCGGCTGGTCGGCGCTGATCGTCGCGCTGGAGACATTGCCGCTCTTCACGTTCTGCACGAACGCGCTGTAGGCCAGGTCGGATGAACGGCTGCTGTGGGGGTTGAAGCTTTCGAACACGGTGAACAGGACCACCGCGATGATCACCCAGAGCAATACGTTTTTCGCCGTTTCATTCATGAACAGTACTCGCCGTTGGCACCGCGACAGGCTTGCGGCCCGTCGCCAGTGCGTACACCTCGCGCGAACGCGCGCGCGAGGCCTTGGGTTTACGCATCGTCACGCGACTGAAGTCGGCGCGCAAGCAACGCAAGTAATCGTCAAAACCGACTCCCTGGAACAGCTTGATCAGGAACGAGCCGCCCGGCTTGAGCCATTGCCTGCTGAAATCCAGCGCCAGCTCCGCCAGCGCCATCGCGCGAATCTGGTCGGCAAGCGCCACGCCACTCATATTGGGGGCCAGATCGCACAGTACAAGATCCAGCCGATGCCCCTCCAGCCGCGCCTCCAGCTCGCGCAGCACCGATTCTTCGCGGAAGTCGCCCTGCAGGAAATCCACCCCGGCGATGCTCTGCATCGGCAGGATGTCCAGCGCAAACACCTTGCCGCTGTCGCCCAGCCGGTTGCGCACGAGCTGCGACCAGCTCCCCGGCGCCGCGCCGAGGTCCACCACGTTGATGCCTGGCTTCAGCAGCTTGTCGCGCTCGATCAGCTCCTCCAGCTTGTAAACCGCGCGCGAACGCAAGCCTTCGGCCTGCGCCTTCTTGACGTATTCGTCGTTGAAATGTTCGCGCAGCCAGACTGCGCTGCTCTTGCTGCGGGCCATGGGTGAAGAAGAATCTGCTTGGGACGGGGCAGTTGCATGATACCCTGTGCAGTCCATTTACCGTGAACCTGGCCCGTCCCATGCCCCTGACCGCCTCGCAGATCCGTTACCTGCGCAGCCTTGCCCACGACGTGAAACCCGTCGTGCTGCTGGGCAACAAGGGCGCCACCGAGGCTGTCGTGAAGGAACTGGGCCAGGCCCTGGACATCCACGAACTGGTGAAGGTCAGGCTTTCCGGTGGCGACAAGCAGGAGCGGCAGGCGCAGATCGACGTGCTTGCCGGCGGCACGGGGGCGGAAACGATCCACCAGATCGGCCACGTCGTGGTGCTGTTCAGGCGCAACGCCGACGAACCGCGGATCGCGCTGCCCCGCTGATGGACCTGTCCCTGGAACAACCCGAGGGCTATCTGCTGGTGCGCCGGGTCGACGCGCGCAGCGTCACCCTGCTCGACCGCGTCGTGGAGCACAGTTTCCTGCTCACTCCCGCGGGCCTCACCCAAGCCTGGCCGGTCACGACCGCGGAAAGCCTGGACTCGGGCCACGTGGAGGCGCTGCTGGCGCTGAAGCCGGAAGTGGTGGTGCTGGGGACCGGTGAGCGGCAGGTTTTCCCGGCTGCCGCTTTCATGGCGGGCTTCCTGCGCAAGGCCATCGGCATCGAAGTGATGGACAACGCGGCCGCCGCCCGTACCTACAACCTGCTGGCCGGCGAGGATCGCCAGGTGGTGGCGGCTTTCATCCTGCCGCCGACTGACCGGGCCACGGCGTAACGCTAGCGGCGCGGCGGCAGGTAGCTCAGCGGGTCCACCGGGTTGCCGTTCTTGCGGATCTGGAACTCCAGCTCGTTGCGGGTGGTGCCGGTGGAACCCATCTCCGCGATCTGCTGCCCCGCGGTCACTTGCTGGCCTTCCTTCACCAGGCGCTTGCGGTTGTGCCCGTAGGCCGACAGGAAACTGTCGTTGTGCTTGATGATCACCAGTTCGCCGTAGCCGACCAGGCCGTTGCCGCTATAGACGACCACGCCATTGGCGGCGGCACGCACGGGATCGCCCGAATTGCCGGCGATCTCGATCCCGGGAATCGCATCGCTGCTGTTGAAGCGGCCAACCAGGGATCCACCCTCGACCGGCCAGCGCCAGCTGACTCCGTTGACCTCGCGGGCGGGACCGGCGACGACCGGTTTGGCGACCGGCGGCGCCTTGGCCGGGGGAGCGGCGGAAACGCCGGCCACGGGCACCGCTTCCGCCGGCGCCGGCTGCGCGTGCTCCACCGGCGGGGTCGAAGGATGGACGGGGCCGGCCGCGATGGTGGCGGCCCGGTCCGGCGCGGAGCCCGGCACCGGTTCGAACACGGGGGCACGGGCAGCCACGGCCGGAGCACGGCCGGGGCCGGAGGCGACGGCCGGCGCGCGCGCCGGCGTCGCCGGAGGCGACAGGATCAGGCGCTGCCCCGGCCAGATCGTGTACGGCGCGGCGATGGCGTTCCACTGGGCGAGATCGCGGAAATCCACGCCTTTGCGGAAGGCGATGGAATAGAGCGTATCGCCCTTCTCCACCACGTAACTGCCGCCGGGGATCGGCGTACGCGCCAGCTGGGTCGAAGGCGTCCGCGCGGACGATGAATAGCTGCCCGGCGCGGGTTCGATCACCACCGAACTGCGCATGGTGCCGCAGCCGGCCAGCAATGCCACCATCACGGCCAGGCATGGAATTCGAAGGGGATGAGCCATGCGGCCCAGCATACCGAGGCGCGACGTCATTTTCATGCGCGCGGCGCCGCGGCCCGCATCAGCGCGGCCACAGCCACCACGCCAGCAGCACGGCCAGCAGCACCAGCGCGCCCCGCCCGATCCACTCGATGTTCTTGTGCAACATGCGCTCGGCGCGTTCGCCGAACAGGCGGATCAGCAACGCCAGCAGCCACACCCGCTTGCCGCGGCCCACCGCCATGCAGGCCAGGAACGGCAGGATCGGCACGCCCACGATGCCGGCCGCCCAGGTCACGAACTTCATCGGGATCACCGGCTGCAGCGCCGCCAGCATCAGCGCGCCGAGCATGGTGAGCCAATGCTGGTTCATGTCCACTCTCAGGTTGCTCACCCACGTCGTGATGACCTCCTGCATGTGCACGCTGAGCAGCGGTTTCACCGACTCGTAGGCCCAGTGACCCAGCGCGTAGCCCACCACCGAGCCGAGCAGGGAGAACAGCAGCGACATGTTGGCGTAGAAGAACGCCTTGAGCCGCTTGCCGAGCATCATCGGCGCCAGCATCACCTCCGGCATGATCGGGAAGATGAACGCCTCGAAGAAGCTGAGCGCACACAGGTAATACACCGCGCGCGGTGCGCGGGCCCAGACCAGTGCGCGCGCGTAGAGGGGTTCGAACAGGCGCATCAGCCGATGCCGCCCAGCAGCGGCACGAAACTCACCGCGCCCAGTTCCTCCAACGCGAAGTCGCCCTGCCCGTCACCGCGCATGCGGATCAGGTTCTGCCGGCTCGGCGACCCGACCGGCGCCACCAGCACCCCGGTCGGGCTGAGCTGTTCGAGGATGCGGGTCGGGATGGTGTCGCCGGCGGCGGTGAGGATGATCGCGTCGAACGGTGCCTCGTCCGGCCAGCCCAGCTTGCCGTCGTCATAGCGCGAACGCAGGTTGGTCAGGCCGAGCTGGCGGAAGCGGCGCCGTGCCTGGCGCAGCAACGCCTCGATGCGCTCGACCGTGTACACCTCGCCCACCAGCGCCGACAGTACCGCCGCCTGGTAACCCGAACCGGTGCCGATCTCCAGCACCTTGCGCGGCATGTCCTTCTGGCCTTCGAAATGCTCCAGCAGGGCTTCGGTCATGCGCGCCACCACCCATGGCTGCGAGATGGTCTGGCCGTGGCCGATCGGCAGCGCATCGTTCTCGTAGGCATGCAGCTGCAATGCCTGGTCGATGAAATGATGGCGCGGCACGGTGCGGATCACCTCGATCACGCGCGGATCGCGAATGCCCGCCTCCTGCAAGGTCGCGACGAGCCGGTTACGGGCACGCTGCGAGGTCACTCCCTCGCCCTTGAGCTGGGCTGCCGGCAACGGGTAGGTGGTCATCGGTCAGGCCGCCTCGCCCTTGCTGCGGTGGTCGGCCATGCCGTCGCTCAGCGTCTTCATCCAGCTGCTGACCTTGTCCAGCGCCTGGAAGCGGGTCAGGTCGACATGGATGGGCGTGACCGACACGAAGCCGCGCCGCACCGCGTTGAAATCCGTGCCGGGGCCGGCGTCGTCCACTTCGCCGGCCGGCCCGATCCACCACATCGGCCGCCCGCGCGGGTCGGTCTGCGCGATGCACGGCGCGGCGCGGTGGCGCCGGCCAAGCCGGGTGACCTCGAAACCGGCGATCTCGTCCCAGGGCCGATCCGGCACGTTGACGTTGAGGATGGTGTCGGCCGGCAGCGGATCGACCAGCAGGCGCTGCATCAGCAGCAATACCGCCTGTGCCGCCGACTCGTAGTGCACACCGTGGTGGTCGTCGCTGACCAGCGAGACGGCGATCGCGGGCAGGCCGAGAAAGCGCCCTTCCATCGCCGCCGAGACCGTCCCGGAATAGATCACGTCGTCGCCCAGGTTGGCCGAGTTGTTGATGCCGGACACCACCATGTCGGGCTCGTCGTCGAGCAGGCCGGCCAGCGCCAGGTGCACGCAGTCGGTCGGCGTGCCCGCCACGCGGTAGTAGCCATTGTCCATCGGCAGCACGCGGATCGGCGCGTCGAGCGTCAGCGAATTGCTTGCCCCGGAGCGATCCCGATCCGGCGCCACCACGGTGACCTCGCCCACCGCCTGCAGGCGCTCTGCCAACACGCGGATGCCCGGCGCATCCACGCCATCGTCGTTGCTGACCAGAACTCGCATGATGCTCCGTCGAAAACTGACTGCGCACGCCCACGACCCGTGTGCGCAGGCGATTGCATGATGCCTGCAAGTCTACCGTAGCGCGCCCCCTGTTTCACCGGCATTCAACGCATCGCGGGACCGCTTCTGGCTACGATGGGCGGATGAAACGACCCAGCCCGCCCCGGATCACCGACGAGGATCGCCGCCTGTTCCGCGACGCCATTGGCGAGGTGCAGCGGCTGACGCCGGTGGCGCCGCCGCCGGCGACGGAGAAGCCCGCGCCGCATCCGCGCATGTTCGAGGCTGACGAGGCGGCGGTGGCGGGCGAACTGCTGGACATGGATTTCGATCCGGCCACGCTCGAAGTCGGCGAGGAGCTCGGCTACCTGCGCGACGGTTATCCGCCGAAGCTGCTGCGGCAGCTCAAGCGCGGCCAGTTCAGCGTGGGCGACGACCTGGACCTGCACCAGATGAATGCGGCCGCGGCCCAGGCCAGCATCGTCGCGTTCCTGGCCGAAGCACGGCAGGCCGGCGTGCGCTGCGTGCGCATCGTCCATGGCAAGGGATTGCGCTCCAGGGCCGCCGGGCCGGTGCTGAAAGCGCTCACCGACCGCATGCTGCGTCGGCGCGACGACGTCATCGCGTTTGCCTCGGCGCGCCCGGCGCAGGGCGGCACGGGGGCGGTGATCGTCTTGCTCAAGAACTGAGGCAAACGCGCGCAGGACGGGCATTGCCCGTCGGCGCTCCGATGGACGTTCCGTGGCAAGGCACGGCGGGCAGTGCCCGCCCTATATAGTGCGCGGTCACGGGGTCGAGGCCAGTTCGCGCACCACCACCGTGGCGTACGCGCCGGCGGGCAGCTCGAAGGACAGCTCCAGCGCCTCGTGGTCTTGCCAGCGCCAGTGCAGGTTCTGCGGGAGCAGCCGCAGCGGACGGCGTTCCTGATCCATGCGCGCCGCGACCAGTCCGGCCACCAGGTCCCCGTTTGCTGCGGCGACTTCGCGCTCGAGCGCACCGGCTTCGTCACGGCTCGGCGGTTCGCCCTGCCCCCACAACGGCCCCGATGGATGGATGTCGGCGCGTGCCAACCGTGCGGCCAGCTCGTCGTTGAACGGCTCCGGCCCGAACCAGGAGCGCGAACCGGCCAGCGACCAGATCTCGCCGGCCAGCGGCCGGTCCCACGCATCACGCTCCACCCGCGCCGCCAGCACGCCGTTGAAGATGTGCGAACGCGCCGCCGACAGCAGCAGCGAACGCTTGTCGCGATCCACCCGGCGCCCGCCGAACATCGCGCGCGCCTGCGCCACGTTGCCGCCCTCGCGGCCGAAACGCTGCTCGCCGTAATAGTTCGGCACGCCGCGCGCGGCGATCTGCTGCAGCACCGACTCCGCCCGTGCGCGATCGCCGCTCACCTCGCGCAATACCAGCACGAAACGGTTGCCGCGCAGGGCTCCGCGCTTGAGCTTGCGCGAATGCCGCGTCGCCGCCAGCACTTTCACCTCCGCGTGCGGGAACGTCGACCAGTCCGGGCCAGGCCGACCAGCCAGTTGCACCGAGAAGGTCTGCCGGGTCACGGCGTGGCGATCCTTGAGCCCCGCGTAGCCGACGGCAACCGGCGGCACGCCGGCGAACTTCGCCAGCTCGCGCGCCACCCAGTCGGTGTTGGCACCGCGTTTCTCCACCCACAGCAGCAGGTGTTCGCCGGCACCGTCCGCGTCATGGCCGAGGATTTCCTCGACGAGAAAATCCTCGGGGCTCGCGCGCAGGCGCGCGGCCAGTGGCGGTTCGCCGAACGCGTGGGGAAGTTCTTGCACGTCGAAATCCTCGGTGCGGGATGCGGGATGCGGGATTTGGGATTCGGGATTCGGGATTCGCAAGAGCCAGAAACGGAACGCTCGCGTACAGGCGATGCTTCTACGAATCCCGAATCCCGAATCCCGAATCCCGAATCCCGAATCCCGAATCCCGAATCCCGAATCCCGAATCCCGAATCCCGAAAATCCCGAATCCCAACCCTACAGCAGGAAAAGAGTGGCCAGGCCGAGGAAGATGAAGAAGCCGCCGCTGTCCGTCATCGCCGTGATCAGCACGCTGGAGCCCAGCGCCGGGTCGCGGCCGAAGCGGGTCATGCACATCGGGATGCCGACGCCGGCGAAGGCCGCCAGCAGCAGGTTGAGCGTCATCGCCGCGGTCATCACCAGGCCCAGCGAGGCGCTGTCGTAGAGCAGCCACGCCACGATGCCGATGACGCCGCCCCACACCAGCCCGTTCAGCAGCGCCACGGCCATTTCCTTGCGCCACAGGCGTCGCGCGCTGTCGGCGCTGATCTGGTTCAGGGCCAGCGCGCGCACGATCATGGTGATGGTCTGGTTGCCGGAGTTGCCGCCGATGCCGGCCACGATCGGCATCAGGGCAGCCAGCGCCACCAGGCGCTCGATCGAACCCTCGAACAGGCTGATCACGCGCGAGGCGATGAAGGCGGTCATCAGGTTGATCGCCAGCCACAGCCAGCGGTTGCGCACGCTGGCCCAGACCGAGGCGAAGATGTCCTCCTCCTCGCGCAGGCCGACCCGGCCCAGCGCCTCGCTTTCGCTCTCTTCGCGGATCACGTCGACCATGGCGTCGATGGTGATGCGGCCGATCAGGTGGCCGCTCTCGTCCACCACCGGCGCGGTCACCAGGTCGTAGCGCTCGAACGCCTGGGCCACGTCGTAGGCGTCGTCGGTGGGATGGAAGGTGTTGACGTCCGGCGCCATCACCTCGCTGACCATGCGCTCGGGCGAATTGACCAGCAGCCAGTGCAGCGGCAGCACGCCGGTCAGCAGGTTGTCCTGGTTGATGACGAACAGCTTGTCGGTCTGCGGCGGCAGCTCCTCCCAACGGCGCAGGTATCGCAGCACCACTTCAAGGCTCACGTCCTCGCGGATCGTGACCATCTCGAAATCCATCAATGCGCCGAGCTGGTCCTCCTCGTAGGACAGCGCCGACTGCACCTGTTCACGCTGCTGCGTGTCCAGGCTTGCCATCAGCTCCGGCAACATCGCCGTGGGCAGGTCCTCGACCAGGTCGGCCAGCTCGTCGGCATCCAGCGTCTCGGCCGCCGCGAGGATCTCGTGGCGGTCCATGTCCGCGATCAGCGATTCGCGCACCGCGTCGGAGACTTCCAGCAGGATTTCGCCGTCGCGGTCGGCCTTGACCAGTTGCCAGACCGCCAGACGGTCGTCCAGCGGCAGCGATTCGAGGATGAAGGCGATGTCGGCCGGATGCAGGTCGTCCAGCTGCTGGCGCAGATCGATCAGCACGTCCGCCGGCAGGCGGCCATCGGCTTCATGCCGATGCAGCAGCTCGACGATGAGGTCGAGCTGGTCGTGCAGCCGGCTGGCGGCGCTGCGGGCTTCTACTTCGGTCACGCGCGCTCCAGCAGGACGCACGCTTGCGCGGCGATCCCTTCGCCCCGGCCGCAGAAGCCGAGCTTTTCGGTGGTGGTGGCCTTGACGCTGATGCGGCCGGTCTCGCTGTCCAGGTCGGCGGCCAGGTTTTCCCGCATCGCCTGCGCGTGCGGGCCGACCTTCGGCGCCTCGCCGATCACGGTGACGTCGGCGTTGCCCAGCGTGTAACCGTGCCGGGCCATCAGCATGGCCGCGTGACGCAGGAACTGGCGACTGTTCGCGTCGCGCCAGCGCGCGTCGGTGGGCGGAAAATGGCGGCCGATGTCGCCCAGCGCCAGCGCGCCGAAAATGGCGTCGCACAGCGCATGGATCACCACGTCGCCATCGGAATGCGCCACCACGCCGTGGTCGTGCGGCACGCGCACGCCACCGAGCATGACGTGGTCGCCCTCGCCGAACGCGTGCACGTCGAAACCGCTGCCTATCCTCATGAGCTTGTCCTTGCGAGCAGGAACTCCGCCAGCGCGAAGTCCGCCGCCGTGGTCACCTTGATGTTGTCTTCGGCACCCTCGACCAGCAACGGCGAGAAACCGGCCAACTCCATCGCCATTGCCTCGTCACTGACGAGCACTCCCTGCCGGTTCGCCTCGCGCAGTGCCGCCGTCAACGCGCCGCGCCGGAACATCTGCGGCGTGAACGCGCGCCAGCGCGACTCGCGCGATTCGGTCCGCTCCACCCGCCCCTCGCCGTCGGCGTGCTTGAGCGTATCGCGCAATGGCGCGCCGAGCAGGCCGCCGTCGCCCTGCGTGCCCAGCTCGACCAGGCGCCCGATGTCATCCAGCCTTACGCAGGGTCGTGCCGCATCGTGCACCAGCACGAACTCCCCGCTGCCCACCTGCGCCGGCAGGGCGTCGAGCCCGGCCAGCACCGATTCGCTGCGCTGACCGCCGCCGGTGGCGGTCAGCACCGGCTTGCCGCGCACATCGCGCAGCCCCGGCCAGTGGCGGTCGTCTGGCGCCAGCGTCACCAGCAGGCCGCCGATCCGCGGATGCGCGGCGAGCCGCTCCAGCGTGTGCTCGATCAGCGGCCGCCCGGCCAGCAACCGGTATTGCTTGGGCAGGTCGCCACCGGCCCGCACGCCACGCCCGGCCGCCGGTACCACGCACCACAACGTCGGGCCGGTCACGGCGATCCGCGCGATGCGGATGCGGCCGGGGCCGGCGAACTGGCCGTGCGCGCGGGCTCGACCACCTGGTAGAACACCTCGCCGGGCTTGATCAGGCCCAGCTCGGTGCGCGCGCGCGCCTCGACCGCCTGGTCGCCATGCTTGAGATCATGCACGTCGGCGGCCAACGCCTGGTTGCGCTTCTGCAGGCGTGCGTTGTCGCTGGTCTGCTTGTTCACCGCCACGCGCAAACTGTCCACCTCCTGCATGCTGCCGCTGCCAAACCACAGCTTCAGCTGCAATCCGACCAGCAGCAGCAGCAACAGCAGGGCAACCCAGCGCAGCACGGCAACGGGTCCGGCTCAGCCCGGCAAGCGGCCGAGGTTGGGGAACGCGTGGCGCCCGGCATAGCGTGCGGACGAACCCAGCGCCTCCTCGATGCGCAGCAGCTGGTTGTACTTCGCCACGCGGTCGCTGCGGCACAGCGAGCCGGTCTTGATCTGGGTCGCGGAGGTGGCCACCGCGATGTCGGCGATGGTGGTGTCCTCGGTCTCGCCGGAGCGGTGCGAGATCACCGCCGCGTACTTCGCCGCGTCGGCCATCGCGATGGCTTCCAGCGTCTCGGACAACGTGCCGATCTGGTTCACCTTGATCAGAATCGCGTTGGCGATCTTCTTCTCGATGCCCTCGCGGAAAATCGCCGGGTTGGTCACGAACAGGTCGTCGCCGACCACCTGCACGCGATCGCCGATGGTGTCGGTGAGCAGCTTCCAGCCGTCCCAGTCGCCCTCGGCCATGCCGTCCTCGATGGTGACGATCGGGTACTGCTTCACCCAGCCGGCCAGCAGGTCGACGAACCGGGCCGAGCTGTACTGCTTGCCTTCGCCGGCCAGATCGTACTTGCCGTCCCGGTAGAACTCCGAGCTGGCCGCATCCAGGCCAAGCAGGATGTCGCTGCCGACCTTGTAGCCGGTCTTGTGGATCGCTTCGAGGATGGTGTCGAGCGCCTCGATGTTCGAGCGCAGGTTCGGCGCGAAGCCGCCCTCGTCGCCCACCGCCGTGTTGAGGCCCTTGCCCTTCAGCACGCCCTTCAGGGCGTGGAAGATCTCCGCGCCGGCCCGCAGCGCCTCGGCGAAGCTCGGCATGCCCACCGGCAGCACCATGAACTCCTGCACGTCGATGTTGTTGTCCGCGTGCTCGCCGCCGTTGATGATGTTCATCATCGGCACCGGCAGCACGCCGGGCTTGCCATCCGAGAGGTACTGCCACAGCGGCTCGCCGCGCGAGGCGGCCACGGCATGGGCCGCAGCCATCGACACGCCGAGCAGCGCGTTCGCGCCCAGCTTGCCCTTGTTCGGCGTGCCGTCCAGCGCGATCAGTTTCGCGTCCACGCCTTTCTGGTCGGCCGCGTCGAAGCCTCTCAGCGTGTCGGCGATTGTGCCGTTGACGTTGGCCACCGCGTTCCTCACGCCCTTGCCGCCGTAGCGCGACTTGTCGCCGTCGCGCAGTTCCACCGCCTCGCGCGAACCGGTGGAGGCGCCGCTGGGCACCGCGGCACGGCCGAAGCTGCCATCGGCCAGGGTGACATCGGCTTCCAGCGTGGGATTGCCGCGCGAGTCGAGGATTTCACGGGCGTGGATGCGGGTGATCTGGGTGCTCATGCGGTGTCCGTCAGTCGAGTGTTGGCGTTCTTGCAGGAGCCCGCTCGCGAGTGGTGCTCCTGATAGGGTGGCGGGGAAAGCATCGCCCGCGGGCGGGTTCCTACAACGGCAGGTCCTGTTCGAGGAAGCGGTGGCGCTTGGTCACGGCGTCCAGTTCAAGCAGGGTTTCCAGCAGCGCCTCCATCTTGCCCAGCGGCCAGGCGTTGGGGCCATCGGAAAGCGCCTTGCTCGGGTCCGGGTGCGTTTCGGCGAACAGGCCGGCCACGCCCACGGCGACCGCCGCGCGCGCCAGCACCGGCACGAATTCGCGCTGGCCGCCGGAGCTGGCGCCCTGGCCGCCCGGCAGCTGCACCGAGTGCGTCGCGTCGAACACCACCGGGCAGCCGGTATCGCGCATCACGCTGAGCGAGCGCATGTCCGACACCAGGTTGTTGTAGCCGAAGCTGGCGCCGCGCTCGCACACCATGATGTCGTCGTTGCCGACGGCCTTCGCCTTGGCCACCACGTGCTTCATGTCCCACGGCGCGAGGAACTGGCCCTTCTTGATGTTCACCGGCTTGCCAGCGCGCGCCGCCTTCTGGATGAAATCGGTCTGCCGGCACAGGAAGGCCGGCGTCTGCAGCACGTCGACCACCGAGGCCACCTCGTCCATCGGGGTGTATTCGTGCACGTCGGTGAGCACCGGCACGCCGACCTGGCGCTTCACCTCGCCCAGGATGCGCAGGCCCTCTTCCAGCCCCGGCCCGCGAAAGCTCTGCCCGGAGGAACGGTTGGCCTTGTCGAAGCTGGACTTGAAGATGAAGTGGATGCCGAGCCGGCCGGTGATCTCCTTCAGCGTGCCGGCGGTATCGAGCTGCAGCTGCTCGGACTCCACCACGCAGGGGCCGGCGATCAGGAACAGCGGCTGGTCCAGCCCGATCTCGAATCCGCAGAGTTTCATGGGTGTTTCCCGTTCAAGGCGCAAACCATGTCGTTCCGGCGAGCCGTCATGCCGTCGCCTGCGCCGGCGCCAGCTTCTCGCCATCGCGCACGGCCTTGTATTCGCGCGCCGCATGCACGAAGCCGCTGAACAACGGATGCCCGTCGCGCGGCGTGGAGGTGAACTCGGGATGCGCCTGGCAGCCGAGGAACCAGGGATGCTGCTGTTGCGGCAGTTCGACGATCTCCACCAGCAGGTCGTCCATCGACTTGCCGGAGATCACCAGGCCCAGGTCCTCGAACGCCTGCCGATAGCGGTTGTTGAACTCGTAGCGATGGCGATGGCGCTCGCGCACCACGTCCTGCCCGTACATCGCGCGCGCCAGGGTGCCGGCCTTGAGCCGGCACTCCTGCGAACCCAGGCGCATGGTGCCGCCGAGGTCGGAACGGTCGCTGCGCTGCTCGACTTCGCCGGTCGCGGTGGTCCACTCGGTGATCAGCGCGATCACCGGGTTCGGCGTGTTGCGGTCGTTCTCGCTGGAATCGGCATCGGCCAGGCCGGCCACGTGGCGGGCGAAATCCACCACCGCCGCGTGCATGCCGTAGCAGATGCCGAAATACGGCACGCCATGCTCGCGGGCGTACTTCGCGGCCAGCACCTTGCCTTCGAAACCGCGCTTGCCGAAACCGCCGGGCACCAGGATCGCGTCGGCCGTGCCCAGCACCCTGGCAGCGCCTTCGGCCTCGACCTGCTCGGAGTCGATCCAGTCCAGGTTCACCCGCGTCTGCTGCTTGATGCCGCCATGGCGCAGCGCCTCGGCCAGCGACTTGTAGGCATCCTTGTGCTCGACGTACTTGCCCACGATGGCGACGGTGATCTCGTCTTTCGGATGCTCCACCGCGTCCACCGTGCGCTGCCACTCGGACAGGTCAGCCGGCTTGGCGGCCAGGCCGAGCTTCTTCACCACGATGTCGTCCAGCCCCTGCTGGTGCAGCCACAGCGGCTGCTTGTAGATGATGTCGACGTCGGCGGCGCTGATCACCGCGTTCTCCGGCACATTGGTGAACAGCGCGATCTTGCGCCGCTCGCCCTCGGGCAGCGGCTGCTCGCAGCGGCACAGCAGGATGTCCGGCTGGATGCCGATCGAGCGCAACTCCTTCACCGAGTGCTGGGTGGGCTTGGTCTTGATCTCGCCGGCGGCCTTGATGTACGGCACCAGGGTGAGATGCATGAACACCACCTTCTCCGGGCCGTGCTCGATGCGCAGCTGGCGGATCGCCTCCAGGAACGGCAGCGACTCGATGTCGCCCACGGTGCCGCCGATCTCCACCAGCCCCACGTCGAACCCGCGCGTGGCCTCGTGGATGCAGTGCTTGATCTCGTCGGTGATGTGCGGGATCACCTGCACGGTGGCGCCGAGGTAGTCGCCCCGGCGTTCCTTGCGGATCACGCTCTCGTAGATCTTGCCGGTGGTGATCGAGTTCTTGCCGGCCAGCCGGGTACGCACGAAGCGCTCGTAGTGCCCGAGATCCAGGTCGGTCTCGGCACCGTCGTCGGTCACGTAGACCTCGCCGTGCTGGAACGGACTCATCGTGCCCGGATCCACGTTGATGTAGGGATCGAGCTTCATCATGGTGACCGAGAGGCCGCGGGCTTCGAGGATGGAAGCCAGCGACGCCGCAGCGATGCCCTTGCCAAGCGAGGACACCACACCGCCGGTGACGAAAATCAGGGGGGTCATGGAAAGCAGCCGTGCGGGAAATTGGCATTTTAGCTGCAGAAGGCTCCGGCTGCGAGATGGCACGCGAAAAATCGCGCCGGTCGGTTCATTTCCGCGGCGTGACGGGCAGCAAAACACCGGCTGGCGCCTGCTAGCATGGCCGGATGAACAACCCCGTCCCCGCCCGCCTGGCCGCCTTGCGCACGGCGATGAAGCAGCATGGCGTCGTCGCCGTGCTCGTCCCCAGCGCCGATCCGCACCTGTCCGAATATCTTCCGGCGCACTGGTCGGCGCGCGAGTGGCTGTCGGGCTTCGACGGTTCGGCCGGGACCCTGGTCGTCGGCCGCGACTGGGCCGGGCTGTGGACCGACTCGCGCTATTTCGCCCAGGCCGGGCAGCAACTGGCCGGCAGCGGCATCGAGCTGATGAAGCTGCGCGTGCCGCACACGCCCGAACACCTCGAATGGCTGCAGCAGCAACTGCACGAGGGCGACGTGCTGGCGGTGGCCGGCGACAGCGTGGCGCTTGCCGCGCAGCGCCAGATCGAGCGCATGCTGGCCGGGATCCGCGTGCGCACCGACCTCGACCTGCCCGGCACGATCTGGACCGACCGCCCGCCGCTGCCGTCGTCGCCGGTGACCGAGCACGCCCTGGCCTGGGCCTGCATCCCCCGCGCGGAAAAGTTCGCGCGGCTGCGCAAGGCGATGCGCAAGCTCGGCGCCAGCCATCACCTGGTGTCAAGCCTCGACGACATCGCCTGGCTGACCAACCTGCGCGGCAGCGACGTCGAGTGCAATCCGGTGTTCCTCGCCCACCTGCTGGTGCGGGCCGACGCCGGCGCCACCTTGTTCGTCGGCCGCGCCAAACTCGATGATGCGCTGGTCGCGGCACTGGCCGCCGACGGCATCGGCATCGCCGATTACGCTTCGATCACCTCGGCGTTGCCGGAGCTGGGCGCGGACGACCGCCTGCTGCTGGACAGCGGCCGCGTGGTCAGCTCGATCGCCGCGGCAATCGCGCCGGAGGTCACACGCATCGAGGCGCCCAACCCCAGCACGGCGTTCAAGGCGGTCAAGAGCGCCGCCGAACTCGATCACGTCCGCGACGTGATGCGCCGGGACGGGGCGGCGCTGGTGCGCGGATTCCGCCGGCTGGAGCAGCGGCTCGCCGCCGGCATGACGGTGACCGAACTGGACGTGGACAGCTTGCTGCACGAGGAACGCTCGGCCCAGCCCGGCTGGGTCGGCGAAAGCTTCGCCACCATCGCCGGCTACCAGGCCAACGGCGCGCTGCCGCACTACCGCGCCACGCCGCAGTCGCACAGCACGCTGCAGGCGAAGGGGCTGCTGCTGATCGACTCGGGCGGCCAGTACCTGGGCGGCACCACCGACATCACCCGCGTGCTGGCGCTGGGCGAGACCACCGCCGAGCAGCGCCGCGACGCCACCCTGGTGCTGAAGGGCATGATCGCCCTGTCCCGCGCGCGCTTTCCCAAGGGCGCCAGCGGCCCGCAACTGGACGCGCTGGCCCGCGCGCCACTGTGGGCGGCGGGCATGGACTACGGCCATGGCACCGGCCATGGCGTGGGTTATTTCCTCAACGTGCACGAGGGCCCGCACGGCATCCGTCCGCCGGCCGCCGGCGGTGCGCTGGTGGCACTGGAGCCGGGCATGATCAGCTCGATCGAGCCGGGCCTGTACAAGCCGGGCCGGCATGGCATCCGCCACGAGAACCTGGCGGTCGTGGTCGAGGCCGACCGCACCGAGTTCGGCGAATTCCTCGCCTTCGAGACGCTCACGATGTGCCCGTTCGATCGCCGCGCGCTCGAACCGAACCTGCTCAACCCGGAAGAGCGCGCCTGGCTGGACGACTACCACGCCAACGTGCGCGCCGCGCTCAGCCCGCTGCTGGCGGACGCCGACCTGGAGTGGCTGAACCGCCATTGCGCGCCGCTGTGACGCGCGAACCGCGCGGGACGGGAGCGGGAGAGATCTTCCGGGCGGCAAAAGCGGAAGCTTTCTGCCGCCCGCGCCCCTAGACCCGCCGCGGCGGCACCAGTCTCAGCCGGGTCGGCCCGCCCTGCTGGTTGGGCATGAGCAGCGCCTGGATCTCTTCGGCCGGCAACGGGTACGAATACAGGTAGCCCTGGCCCTCGACGCAGCCTGCCCGCAGCAGGAACTCGTGCTGCGCTTCGGTCTCGATCCCTTCGGCGATGGTGACCAGGCCCAGGCTGCGCGACATCGCCAGCATCGCCTCGGTGATCGCCGCGTCGTTGGCGTCGCCGGGCAGGCCGATGACGAAGGAGCGGTCGATCTTCAGGTAGGTGACCGCCGGCAGCTTGAGGTAGGCCATCGAGGAGTAGCCGGTGCCGAAATCGTCGATGGCCACGTCGATGTTCAGCATGTCCAGCGTCTGCATGGTGCGCTGGGTGTCGTCGCCCAGGCGCAGCATCGCGCTTTCGGTGATCTCCAGCAGCAGGCGGTGCGGCGAGATGCGGCGCGACTGCAGGGTGCGGCTGACCCCGTCGACGAAGGACGGATGGCCGAACCAGCGCGCGGAAATGTTCACCGCCACGCGGATCGGCGGCACCCCGGCCAAGTCCCAGGCCTGGATCTGCGCGCAGGTGGCCTGCAGCACCCATTCGTCGATGCGCCGGATCAGGCCCAGGCTCTCGGCCATCGGAATGAACTCGCCCGGCAGCACCTCGCCCCGCTCCGGATGTTGCCAGCGCAGCAATGCCTCCACCGCCAGGATGCGCCCGGTACGCAACTCGATGCTGGGCTGGAACACCAGATGGAACTCGCCGCGCGCCAGCGCCTGGCGCAACTCGGTGGCCAGTTGCAGCCGGCGCCGGTTGTCGGCGTGCATCATTGGCGTGTAGAAGCGGAACGCGTTGCGCTCCTCGGTCTTGGCCGCGTACATGGCCGCGTCGGCGTTGGCGATCAGGGTGGCCGCGTCGCTGCCATCCAGCGGGTAGCCGGCCACGCCGATACTGGCGGTGAGCACGACCTCGTAATCGTCCAGCACCAGCGGTTCGGACAGCGTCGACAACAGGCGGTTGACGATGGCCCGCGCATCTTCGCGCAGGCTCAGCCGGGGCAGCAGCACGGTGAACTCGTCGCCGCCGATGCGTCCAGCCACGTCGCCGTCGGAGAGTTGCCGACTGATGCGCTCGCCCACCTTCACCAGCAAGCGGTCGCCGATCGCGTGGCTGTAGCTGTCGTTGACGATCTTGAACGCATCCAGGTCGATGAACAGCACCACCGCCGCCAGCCGTTCGCGTTCGGCCTGGGCTATCGCCTCGGTGCAGTAGCGCTCGAACTCGGCGCGATTGACCAGGCCAGTGAGCGGGTCGTGCCGGGCCAGGTGCTCCAGCCGGCGCTGATTGGCCTTGGCCTCGTGGATGTCGGTGCATACCGCCACGTAATACGTCACGTGGCCGTCGCCGTTGCGGATCGCGCTGAGGCTCAGGTGTTCGGGATAGGTACTGCCATCGGCGCGGGTGCTCAGCACCTCGCCGACCCAGTTGCGGCCCGCGGCCACCTCGTCCCAGATCGCCTTCGGCAACGCCCGGCCATCCGGCAGGCGGCGCGTATCGCCCAGCCGCCGGCCCTGCAGAGCCAGGCTGCTGAAGCCGGTCAGTTCGGTGTGCGCCGCATTGGTCGAGGTGATCCGCTGCTGCGCATCGGCGATGACCACGCCCTCGGCGATGCTGGCCAGCGCCTCGGCGGCGACGCGGCGCTCCTGTTCCAACGCCACCCGTTCGGAGATGTCACGGATGATCGCCTGACACACCGCCACCTGGCCCCAGCGGGCGACGCTGGTCTGCGTTTCCACCGGGCGGGTGCTGCCGTCGGCGGCCAGCAGCGCGTTGGTGGCGGCGCGGCCGGCCTGCTGGCCGGCCAGCGGCTGCAGGAACAGGTGGACGTAGCGGTCGCCGATCAGCTCCCTCACGCTGCGCCCGGTCCACGCCGCCGCAGTGCGGTTCACGTCCAGGATGCGCCCGCTGCCTTCGTCGATCATCACGATCGCGTCGGCCGCGCTGTCGAACAGCAGGCGGTAGCGCTCCTCGCTGCCGCGGATGCTCTCCAGGATGCGCCGGGCCATGCCCAGCCACACCATGGCGGCGATGATGAAGGCGCCCAGCACGCCCCAGAACAGGATCTGCCCCAGCAGCAGGGCGCCTTTGACCATCTCCACCGAGAACAGGTTGGTGCGCGGCGCCATGTAGGCGTTGAGCTCCCGGATGCGCGTGCGCCTGGCGTCGATCTCCGCCGTGGTCGGGCCGCCGGCCTGGTAGAGCCTGCTCAGCTCGTTGGCGATCGCATGCAGCTCGGCGATCGAGGCGTCGGTGGAGCGCCAGGCGGCGATGGCTTCGCGCATGTGCGGCGCCCAAGAGAAATGCTCCATCATGAAGGTCATGCCCGGGCGGGCCGCGGGCATCACGTTGCCGCGCTGGAAGACCTTGATGATCTCCTGCTGGTCGTAATCGCCGGATATCACCTCGTCGCGGCCGCGGCGGTCGGCCTCGAGCAGGCCGTAATTGTCAAAAAAACCGGCGAGATCCGCCGGTGCACCGCTGATGGCGTAGTTGTCCAGGTCGATCACGGCCTGCTTCTGCGCCTTGGACCAGACACTTTCGCTGTTGAGGAAGCCGGCCAGCGTGACCTGCACCTGCAGCACGCCCCAGGTCAGCACCATGATCAGCGCGATCGCGACGGCCAGCGCCCAGGCCAGCGGCATCAGCCGCCGAGCGAGGGGTATCTGCAGGCTGTGTGCCGGTATCTGCATCGTGTTCCCGTCAAGTGCATGGGGCGGTGCCTTCCCTGGCTCCAGTTCGGATGGTGCCCCGTCTCACGCAGCCGCTTCGCTGGCAACCCACAGGTGACGGCAGGTCTTGATGCAGCGATCACCCAGCAGAACCATGCTCATGTAGCTGCGCTTGATGCATTCCCCCAGATGTGCCACGTCGCTGACCGAAGGCTTCTCGCCCATCAGGGTACAGACTATATCCAATGCCTCCCAGGGATGGACGTCGTCGTACGCGGCGTGCAGGTGCAGCCAGCGCAGGCTGGCCGCCCGCGAGGAAGGCTCGAAGCTTTCGCGGTACTCCTCGCTCTCGTAGATCATCCGCGACCACTCGCCGGTGACCCCCTCGATCGCGTAGTTGGTCGCCACCATGCCGGCGGCCAGGGTGCCATGCGCGCTGACCTCCTCGCACCAGCGGGCAAGCCCGTCGGTACCGTGGGGCGGCTTCTCGTTCAACAGCTGCTCGCGCGGCACCCCGGCACCCTCGGCCCAGTTGAGCCAGTACTCGGCGTGGTTCTGCTCGACGCGGATGTTGCGCACCAGCCAGCGCCGCGCCTTGTCGTCCCCCGGGCTGCGGCCGTAGCGGGTCTTGAGCAGGTTCAGCGCCATGAACGCGGGGAAGCGCTCGATGAAAGGCCACAAGCCCGCCATGAAGTTCCAGGTGGATTCCCGGTCGAGCTGCAGCGCGGTCATCATCTTCCAGATCTGGTGGTCCAGCACCTGCTGCTTGGTGCTTTCGCAATCGGCCACCATGTCCTGCGCCCATTGCGGGTAGCTGGTCAGTTCAGTGAGCGGGCCGGTACGTTCAAAACGGGTGTTCATCGTCCATCTCCTTGCAGGTGGGTGTTGCGGTGGTTCGCCTTGCCTGACCGCGCGCTGGATTGCTGCCGGTCGTGATCGGGCGCCGCCTTCGGCGACGCCACGGAAATGCAGAATCGACTGCGCTTGCGACGCGCGAACAGCGTGCCGCTGTGCAGGTGTTGCTGTCTGGATACCATGTCGCACTCCGCCCCTTCATGCCAGCCGGCGGTCCGGGCATCCGGTTGTCTGATTGGGTTTCGCGGGTTCTCGAGGGGCCGTGGGCAATCACTCCGCGGCCACCGCGTTCTCGGGCAGGTCCTTGCGGTAGCGGGCGATTTCATCTTCCGGAACGCCGGCGGCGCTCATGTCGCGCAATGCCTGCCGCATCCGCGCCGTCCCGTCGGCACGCCTTCCCATGCGCAGCAGGATCTGCGCACGCAACGCGCCAAGCACGGAGGCGCGGCCTGGATCGGCAGTGCTGGCCTGGTAGGCCGCCGGATCGACGTGCTCGATCAGGGCCAGCGCTTCGGCGTGACGACCCAGCTGGCTGAGCACGTCGGCGCGCGCGACGCGGGCCGCCTGCACTGCGGGACTGTGCTCGCCGGAGACCTCCACCAGTCCATCCTCGGCCGCGCGCAGATCAGCCAGCGCAGCGGGCAAGTCACCGGCCTCCTGCTCCTGCGATCCAAGGTTGAGCTGCTCGACCAGGGTGTACTGGTGGCGAGGTCCCCAGCGCGCCAGCGCGCGCCGGTAGACGTCGCGCTGCACCACCAGCGCCCTGGCCTCGTCGCCGTTCAGCGAATACAGGTAGCCCAGCGAACTCAGCGCCGTGATCGTGCCCTGCCCGCCGGGACCTTGCGTCGCCTCGTAGTCCGCCAGCGCCTGCTGCGTGGCCACGATGGCCGCAGCGTAGTGCCCCTGGGCGCGCAGCGCGTCGCCCAGCCGCGAATGCGCCAGCGCCAGCACCACCCGGCCCACGCGCTGCGCGGTGTAGGCCGGCCCGCCCAGCACTTCGCGGGCGATCCGTTCGGCCTCGGCGGCCCGGTCCAGGCGCAGCTGGCAGCCGGCGATGCCCAGCAGCAGGTGGGCGGACATCAGGGCGTCGTCCGGATGCAGGATCTTCTGCATGGTCAGCGCGGCACGGTAGTTGTCCAGCGCCACCTGCACTTGCAACTGCTGGTAGGCCAGGTCCCCGCGCGCCATGTGCGAGCGCAGGCTCACCTCTGACACCGTCTGGCGGCGCACGCCGGCGGCCGCATCGGCCTCGTCGAGGCGCGCCATGGCCTGCCTGAACTGCGACATGTGCGCCTGCATCACCACCAGCTCGTACTCGGCCAGCAGGCTGCGTTCATCGGCACGACCGAGCTTCTGGCGCAGCAAACCGGCCGCGGCCAGCAGGTGGGCCAGCGCCTTGCGGTAATCGCCCGTGCTGCGATACGCGCGGCCCAGGGTCTGGTGCAGGCCGGCCGCCAGCAGCGGTGCCTTGCCGAAGCGCTGGTCCACGCGCGTGGCCGCGGCATCGAGGATGTCGCTCAGGCGGGGGTTCTTCTCGTACCACGCCGGCGAGTCACCGCCGATGCCGGCACCCAGCAGGTCCTCGTTGAGGAATTGGTTGGTCGCGGTAGCCAACGCAGCCTGCCGCTGCGCTTCGTCGCGGGCCACGCGGGTGCGCTGGAATTGCCACAGGCTGGTGACCAGACCGACCAGCAGCAGCAGCACGGCGGCGACGATCCACGGCCGTCGCGCGCGGCTGCGCTGCAGGCGCCGCTCGGCACGATGCGCGCGCGCCTCGGCTTCGCGCAGCCGGCTGCGTTCGACCTGCCGCGCCTCGCGCCGGCGCAGTCGCGCGCACAGCTCGGCCACGCTGCGGAGCCGTCTTGCAGGCGCACCGTCGGTCGCCGCGGCGATGTCCTCGCGCAGCAGCTCGTCGTCGATGTCGGCCTCCCATCCGGGTGCCAGCGGCCGGCGCAGGTCGCCCACTGCCAGCTGGTACAGCATCAGGCCCAGGGCATAGACGTCGCTCTGCACCGTCGGCGGTTGCCCCGCCAGCAGCTCCGGCGCCAGGTACAGAGGGGTGGCGCTCGAGTCGCCGGCCGCCTGAGTCAGGGTCAGGCCCAGCGCGGTAATGCCCAGTTCCTGCAAGCGTTCGGGCTCGAGCAGTCGGCTGGCACCGAAATCCGCCAATCGGGGCTGCCAGCCCCCGCCCGCCGGACGCATCAGCACGTTGGCCGGCTTGATGTCCTTGTGCAGCACGCCGATTCCGTGCGCGGCGACGATGGCATCGGCGATCTGCAGGAACAGCTGCAACCGCTGCGGCAAGTCCAGCGCGGCCAGGCCGGGTGAGCCGGTGACCCATTGCGCCAGGTCTTCGCCGCCGTACTCGCACTCCAGATAGAACGGCGCGGTGGCGAAGTTCCAGTCGATCACGCGAACGAAATCGACGCGCTCGCCCAGGCTCTCGCGCAGCAGCCGGTAGATCGTGGCCTCGCGCTTGAGCGCCGCCAGGCGCTCACCATCGGCGCTGAACTTGTACACGCGCAATTCGCCGGTCTTGTCGTGGCGGGCCAGCCAGACCTCGCTGCCACGCGCCGGCCCGAGCTGCTCGCGCAGGCGGAAGTGTTCGCGCCCCGGTACGCTCTGCCCGGCTGCCAGCGCCAGCAGGCTGCGCAGGCGCCGACCGGAAACCGTGCGTTCGACCGGCCCCTGCAGGCGATAACCGATCCTCGGCAGATTGACGATGCGCCGGTGTCCGTCGGTACCGAATGCCTTGCGCAGCTTGGCGACCGCGTTGGCCAGCACGTTGTCCACGGTGGGCCGCGCGCCCCATACCGTGGCGAACAACTCTTCGCGCGGCACCACCTCGTCGGCGCGGCGCAGCAGGCAGGCGAGCACCTGCTGCGGGCGCTGCTCCAGTTCCACCGGCTGGCCGTCGACGCGCAACTCGCCGCGCGCCTCGTCGAATTCGACGTTGCCGAAGGCGTACCGATAAAGCGGTTGTTCGTCGCCCTGTTCGACCGGCTGCATAGGCACCCCCATGGGCACTATGCCGCAGATGGCGATGCGGCGCGAGCCGCGCCCCGCGGGCGATTGCCGCCGCCGTTAGGGATCGGTTAGACCACCGTGACGACCTGACGGCCGCCGACGTGCGCCAATCGGCCCTGCCCGCCGCCACTGCCGCAAAACCCGCCATGTCTTCCCTGCCGCATCCGTCCGCCGCATCGCTGTTGCTGATCCTGGCCTGTGCCGCGGGCTGCGACCAGCGGACCAGTTGGGTCGATGTCGATGCCAGCGGCTGCAACGAGGCGCGCATCAGCGCCATGAACCGCGATCGCGAGCTGGTGCACCAGATGGGTGCCGTGTGCGCGGTCAACGGCAAGGCGGCCACCGCCGACCGGCTGCGCTGCCACGGCAACACCCTGCAAGTGGCCTGCCGCGAATGACCACCGTCGTACCCGTTGAACGTCCATCCGCCACGAGGTGATCCCGATGTCCACGCCAACCACTGCAAGCGCTGCCGGACCCGGCAGCTTTCTCTCTGCCCTGGAAGCCTTGCGCAGCCCGGCCAACCTCGCCCTGGTCGCGCTGGCGGCGATCCTGGCGCTGGCGCTCGCGGCGCTGGCCACGGCCGGCTTCGCCGCCGGCAGCATCGGCTCGACCTTCGGCCTGTTGCTGATGGTGTTCGCCTGGCTGGTCGGTGAAGCCGGCTACTGCGCCGTGACGCTGCGTCAGTTGCAGGTCGCTCGCGGGCAGCGACCCGCCGGCATCGCGGTCGCGGCCATCAGCGGCTTCTTTGCCGCGATCAAGGTGCTGCTGGCGATGCTGCTGTTGTGCCTTGCGATGCTGCTGTTGCTGCTGGCGGCCGGTGCGCTGTTCCTGGTCACCCAGATCCCCGGCATCGGGCCACCGCTCAACTATGTGGTGTTTCCGGTGGTGGCCCTGGTGGTGGGCGTGGCGCTGTACGCATTGCTGTTCATCGCCGTGCCGCTGGCGGCGGTGGCTGCCTGCAACGGGCGCTCGGTGTTCGGCATCGTCGCCACCACGGTGCTGGTGATTCGCTCGCGGCTGTTCGACACCGCGCTGCGCGGCGTTCTGCTCAACCTGATGGCCGCGTTCGTGATCGTGCTTGCCGTGCTGATCGTCTCGCTCGGCGTGGCCACGTCCGGGGCGCTGCAGCAGATGGTCCACATCGGCCACGCCGGCTACGGCCCGCCGGGCGGCTACGGCAACGCCATGTTGGGTGCCATGGGCGGGATGGGCAGCGGCCTGCTCGGCGCGCTGCCCGGCTTGCGCGCGGCGGGTGCCTCCTCGCTGGTGCTGTACTTCCTCGCCTTCAGCATGGGCCTGGTGGTCTACGCCAGCGGCTGGGTGGTGATCTTCGACGACACCGCGCGCGACCTCGACCCGGCAGCCCTCGAAGCGCAGATACGCACGCAGGCGGAGCGTGTGCAGCAGAGGGCGCGCGCGGCACAGGCCCGCGCCGCCCGGCTCGCCCGCGAGCACGGCAGCGGTACCGGCAACGACACGCCGCCGCCGGATGCATGAACGCGCCGGCCTGCGCAACCCCGGCACTTCCTTTCCCTTCCATGAGGACCAGCACCATGCACACCACACAGCTTGCAGGTCTCCTGCTGATCGCCGGCCTGCTCTGCGCCTGCAGCGCGGACAAGCCCGGCGCAGCCACCGCCGGAAGCGACAACCGCGCCGCTGCCACGGCGGCGACGCCGTCCGGTGACGCATCGGCCGAGGACGTCGCCGCCGCCGCACGAGGCGATGTCGACTGCCCGGTCGATGCCGCACCGAACGCTGCGGGGACGCCGGTGGACGACATCGTCGGCGTGCGCCCCGGCATGAGCTATGAGCAGGCCGCCAACGCCGTGATGTGCAGCGGCCCCCTGCTGGTGATCAAGCCCGAGAACAGTCGCGGCTTCGAGATCAGCACTTTCGGGCAGACCGTCCGCCAGGGCTTCAGCGCGCGCTTCGCCGAGCCGCGAGTGCACAAGAGCGGCCGTCAGATCATGCAGGAGATGCAGCGCGATGCGATGGCGCGGGGCATGAACGCGCGGCGCCAGGACATGCAGCCGGGCCAGTCGAAGTGGTTCGTCGCCACGATGGGCATGCCGGGCCATGAGAAGGCCATCAGCGTGGCCCGCGAGCAGTGGTTCGAGCAGGATCGCAACCCGACCGTGGATAGCGTCGAACAGGCCTTGCTGGCAAAGTACGGCGCCTCCACCGAGCGCAGCGACCAGGGCGACACCCACCAGCTGCGCTGGGCCTACGACCCGCGCGGGCGCCTGATCACCGAGACCTCGCCGCTGTTCAACCGGTGCCACGGCGCCGCCGACCCGGACAGCGGCGTGAGTCTGTCGGCGGATTGCGGCGTGGTGGTCGCTGCCAACGTGATTCCGCTGCGTAGCAATCCGGCGCTGGCGCAGTACCTGCAGGTCGGCGTGGTCGACCAGGCCGGCGGCTACCAGGCATTGACCGACACCCAGCAGGGACTGCGGGCGATGGACGCCGAACGCCGCGCGCAACAGGTGCGCGACGCGGGCAAGAACGCCCAGGCGCCGGAACTGTGAGGTACGCGGCCATGCGCATGATTCAGACCCCGCGCACCGCGCTCTGCCTTGTGCTGGCGGCGCTGCTGCTGGCCGGTTGCGGCAAATCGCCCGCGGCACCGGGTGCCGCTGCGGCAGCGCGCGAACCGGCGGCGGCCGCGGCAACACCGGCGCAACCGGTCGGCGTCGGGGCGTCCGGCGCCGATGCCGGCGGCCTGACCGGCCGCAGCGGCACGCTGAACAACCCGGACAACGCCACCATGGTGTTCCTCTATTACGACCTGGCCGGCATCACCCCGCCGGTCGACCAGTGGGTGGAGGACGATCACCGCGTGCGCTACGCACCTGGTGTCGACAAGGCAGCGCACCGCGCCGCCGTGCGGGCCGAGTTCGAGGCCGGCCTGGCGGCGGTGCGCGGCGTGGGTGTCCTGCAACTCACCCTCCAGGCAGGCCTCAGCAGCTACGACCCCACCTACGGCGAGTTCACCGTGGGCGCGCTGTCGCCCGGCGCGGTCTACACGTTCAAGGCACAGGGGCAGACCATAAACCTCAAGTTCGACAACGCGCTGACCGCACAGAGCTGGAGCGTGCCGAAAGACCAGGCGCAGGCAATCGTCGACCGGATCGGCAACGACTCGCTGCTGCTCGATGCCACCCTGCACATCCGCAAGGTGTTGCCGGGCCCCGGCGGTGGAACCGTGGTGGCGCACGTCGACTCGTGGAACCTTCGCGACAGCCGCAGCGGCAGCACCGTGGCGCGCGTCACGGCCATCAAGGACTGACCGCAGACCTCTCACCTCTCCACCAGCCCAGGAGCCATCATCATGATCCGAATCCGCGCCATCGCCACCCGCCTGCCCGCACTTGCGCTGGCCACGCTGTTCGCCGTGGCCATTCCGGACGTCCCCGCCCACGCGGCCGACTGTGCCGGCGTCTCCTGCTTCGATGCCGGGCCGTTCGTGGCTGAGGTGATCTCGCTCAACCCGTCCTGGGACCGTGCGCATCGCACCCACTTCGTGCGCCTCAACGTGCGCTTCCGCAACACCGGCAGCGAGCCCGTCTCGCTGGCCTTTCCATGGCGCGGCGCCGCGACCATGACCGACAACTACGGCAACACCTATTCCATCGACTGGCGTTATCCCGAGCGCATCGTCGGCATCGCGGTAATCAGCCGCAGCGGGGTCAAGGGCAACTTCACCATCGCGCCGGGATCAAGCCGCACGGCCAGCTGGATCTTCAGCCGCAGTGTCGCGTCGACACCGGTCGGCAACGTCTTCGCCGCCGACCTGCCGGTGGAGGATCTGCAGCCCATCCCCGGCCAGCAGAAGGTGCGCGTGGGCAACCAGTACTCGCTGGACTTCCAGCAGCTGCGCAGCAAGCCGGGCTTGCTCGGCACGGCCGACGGACACGATCGCAGCGGCCAGGTCGCCGACGGCGTCGGGCTGTTGCTGCACGCCCTGTCGAAGCACCGGAACTAGGGCAGTCGGCGGCGCGGGCTCAGCCGCCGGCGGCAGGCAGCGGAGTCAGCGTCGCCTCGGTCACGCTGCTGCCGTCGTGGCCGAGCATCGAATGGTTCTCCTCGGTGCGCCGCGACACCGCCAGCAGGCGCGTGCCGACCTGTCGCAGGGTGTAATCAGTGGTGGTGCCGAACTCGATGCTGATGAGCAGTTTGCGCCCCTTGATCGCCAGCACGTTGCGCACCGCCACCGGTACGCCATCGGCGCCCAGCCACACACTGAGCTGGCCGACGTACTTCTTGACCGACATCTCCTTGTTCGCTGACGGCGGCATCGGCACGTCGAACACCAGCAGGCGCGCCGGCTTGCCGTTGCGGGTGTCGTCGCGCTGGCTGGCCAGGGTGGCGCCGTCGAGCTGGCGCAGCAGCACCGGCGCGTAGTCGACCATCGGCTGCACGCTGACGGGGCTGAGCTGGGCGAGCAGGTCCCGGATCGGCGTGGGGGCGTCCTTGTCCTTCGCGTTCACCGCGGCCTCGGCGGCCGCGCGCTGGAGCAGCTCGGGGGAAAAGCGCAGCTCCAGCCCGTCAGTGCCACTGCGCACGCCCAGTTGCAACTGCGCACGTTCGGTCTTGCCGTCTTCCTGCTTCACCGTGCTGTTGACGCGCGCCGTCGCCACCAGCGGTTGCGCGGGCCGCAGCTTGCCCAGCGTGGCGCGCAGATCCGACACGGCATCGGCCCGGGCCAGCGCCGGCAGGGTGAGCGCGGCAAGCAACGCGGCGAGGATCACGCGTGAGGTCATGGTGCGGTTCCAGTCGACAGGGGCAGCCAGTATCGCCTGCCCGCGCGGCGCGTACACGGCCGCTGCCGCCGATGGCTCAGCCTGCGTGCTTGTGCGGCACCGCGCGTACGGTCGGCTCGAACAGGATGCCCACGCGGCTCGCCGGCGCCTCGCGATACAGGCCCAGCACGCAGTGCTCCGCGCGCAAGGCGAAATCCGCGTAATAGACCACGCCCGGATAGGGCACGAAGGTCAGGTCGGGCGAACACGAATACATCCGCTGGTAACCGCTGGCCACCAGCACCTTGAACAGCATCAGGCGCTCGCCCGTCGGCACCTGCAGCTCGCCGTGGCTGCTTTTGAGGTCGTAGCACCGGCGACGATCGCAGAAACTCAGCGGCATCGCCTGGCTCGCCAGGTTCGGCGACAGCTTGATCGTGGCAAGCGACTGGCTGGCGGCTGGCTGGTACATCGGCAACCCCGCGCAGCCGCCGAGAACGGCGGCGGCCACCGCGGGCAGCAGCCGGCGGGTGGTGCGACCGGCGCTCACCGCTGGCCTCCCTGCGCATGGATGTAGGAGGCGTAGCGCTTCTCGACCCCGTCCGCGTCGAGGTCGCCCGCCGAGTAATCCTGGTCGAACAGCACGAACACCCAGTCGTCCATGGCGCCCGCCACGCGGCCCACCGTAAGGTCCATGCTGGGCCGGTCGCGGATCGCGTCCGGCAGCGATTCGTACAGGCGGAAGTACGGCTCGTGCCGCTGCAACGCCAGCTCGGCGCAGCGGTACATCAGATAAGCGTGGGTGGTGTCGCGGTCGATGTAGCCGTTGCCGGAGAAACCCACCTTGAGCAGTTCACCCGGGCCGGGCTGCTCCCAGTAGCCGCCGGTGTAACCGCGGATCACCCCCTTGTCGGAGTGATATCCCGTGGCGCAGCCGCCGAGCAGCGTGGCAGCCACCACCGCCCACATCCGTCTATTCATTCCCATCCCCTGCCCCCGCCGACCTGTCGCGAGGGGGCGGTCATCGCTGGCCGCCGACTCGTGCCGCGCGATGATGCATGCGCGCCGGGGCGGCCGCAAGCGCTTCAGGCCAACGCGCGACGCAGCTGCGCGAAGGCCTCGGTGATGGCGTGCGGGTCGATGACGCCGTAGCCGAAGGTCACCGCCGGCGCGACCTCGCGCGTCACCGCATAGTCGGCGGTGGATTCCGCGCCGGGGGCGTGGCGCAGGATCGTGGGCATGAGCCGGGGCGCCCGCGCCGGATCACGCAGTCGCGCGGCCAGGTGCAGGCCGGCCTCGGAGGGAATCGGCTGCAGCCAGCGACCAAGCTGGCCGTGCAGCGCGTCGAGCAGTGCCGCGCGGCGCTCGGCGTAGATCGGCCGCATGTGGCGCACGTGCCGCGCGAGGTGGCCGTCGCGGATGAAGGCCGCCAGCGCGGACTGGGTGACGCCGTCGCAGTGCGAATCGACGCAGCGCTTGACCGTGACCAGCCCGTCGCGCGCCCACGCCGGCGCCACCACGAAGCCCTTGCGCAGCGAGGGGAACATGCTCTTGGAGAAGGTGCCGACGTAGAACACCAGGGCGTCGCGGTCCAGCGTCTGCAAGGCATCCAGCGGCCGGCCGCCGAAGCGGAACTCGCCGTCGTAGTCGTCCTCCACGATCACTGCGCGGTGCCGGCGCGCGAACTCGAGCAATTCGGCACGCCGCCGCAGCGACATCGCTGCGCCGGTCGGCGACTGGTGCGACGGCGTGACGCTGATGATGCGCACGTCCCCGGGCAGGCGCTCGACGCACAGGCCTTCATCGTCCACCGGCAGCGGCACCAGTTGCGCACCGGCGGCGGCGAACGCGGCGCGCACCGGCGGGTAGCCCGGTTCCTCCACCGCCACCCTGGTCTGTCCCGGCGTGACCAGCAGGCGGGCGATCAGGTCGAACGCCTGCTGCGCGCCGGAGGTGACGATCACGTCCTCGCCGCTGCAGGCCACCGCGCGGGCAAACGCCACGTGCTGCGCGATCGCCTCGCGCAAGGCGGGAATGCCTTGCGACGGCGCATAGGCGAACGGTTCGCGCGCGCTCCGGCGCAGCGTCTGCGCCATCAGCCGCCGCCAGACCTCGTGCGGGAAATGGTGGTGATCGGGAATGCCCAGACGGAAATTGCGCTCGGGCAGGCTGCGCGCCGGCGACGGCTGCAGGAACGGCGTGCGCCACGCCGGCGCAAACCGCGATTCGTCCGTGCCCGCGCGCGCCGGCCTCGACCGACGCCGCGCGAACTCGGCGACCTGCGGCCGGGCGCCCTGGCGCGGCACCAGGTAGCCCTCGGCAATCAGCAGGTCGTAGGCGGCCACCACCGTATTGCGCGCCACGCCGAGCGCCTCGGCCACCTTGCGCGTGGCGGGCAGCGCGGCCTGCGGCGGCAGGCGGCCGTCCAGGATCGCCGCGCGCAACTGCCGGTGCAGCGCCTGCGTGAGTCCGCCGGCACCGCGCGGCAGCGACACGGGGAACGGGAAAACTGGTTCCATCGAATCTTCCACGAATGGATCAATCAGGGGACCAGATTATGCCTAGAGTCTGCACCGTTCCCGACCACCACGCATCCCGAAAAGCCGGCGGGCAATGCCGCCCTGCGCGAGACCAGACCATGACGAAAGCCATCTGCGAAACCTGCGGCACCCAGTACCCGAACCGTCCCGCGCATTGCGCCGTGTGCGAGGACGAGCGCCAGTACGTCGGCGCGCGTGGCCAGACGTGGACGACGCACGAGGCGCTGAAAGCCACCCACACGCTGCGCCTGCAGGACGAAGCCGGCGTGCTCGGCATCGGCCTGGCGCCGGCTTTCGCGATCAACCAGCGCGCGCTGTACCTGCCCACCGACGCGGGCAACATCCTGTGGGAAGCGTTGAGCCTGGTCACCGATGAAGCGGCCGCCGCGCTGCGGGCGCGCGGCGGCGTGGACCTGATCGCCATCTCGCACCCGCACTTCTACGCGTCGATGCTGGAGTGGAGCGAGGCCCTCGGCAACGTGCCGATCCTGCTGCACGAGGCGGACCGCGACTGGGTGCGCCGGCCCTCGCCCAACGTGCACTTCTGGCGCGGCGACGCGTACCGGCTGTCCGACGCGGTGACCCTGGTCAACAGCGGCGGCCATTTCCCCGGCAGCACGGTGCTGCACTGGAAGGATGGCCCGCGCCCCGGCGGCGCGCTGTTCTCCGGCGACGCGCCGCACGTGGTCAGCAACCGCCGCCACGTCTCGTTCATGCGCAGCTACCCCAACTTCACGCCGATGCCGCCCGACGCCGTCCGCGGCATGCGCTCGCGCCTGGCCGGCTACGACTTCGAGGATGTCTACGGCTTCACCTGGGGCCGCAACATCATCGGCGGCGGCCGGGCCGCGGTGGATGCCTCGTTCGACATCTATCTTTCCGCCATCGCCTGAGCCGCTCCCATGACCCCGCCATCCACCCGTTTGCACGACTACCTCCCGGCCCGCTTCAGCACCGCCGCCGCGCGGCACTGGGTGCCCTCCTCCACCCCGGGCAAATCGTCCAGTCCGCTGCGCTTCTTCGCCGACGACCGCGGCTTCGTCGAACTGCTGCGCATGGAGCCGGGCACGGTGATGCCACTGCACCGCCACACCGGCGAGATCCACGCATACAACCTCAGCGGCACGCGCAAGCTGTGCACCGGCGAGCTGATCGGCCCCGGCGATTACGTCTACGAGCCGCCGGGCAACACCGACTGGTGGAAGATCGTCGGCGACGAGCCGATGCTGGCGCTGGTCATCGTGATGGGCACGGTCGAGTTCCTCGGCCCCGGCGGCGTGGTCACTGCCCGCGCCTCGGCGGGCAGCCAGCTGGCGGAATACCAGCGCCATTGCCGCGAGCATGGCCTGGTTGCGCTGGATCTGCTGGACTGATCTGCGCTCAGGCGGAGGTCGACCGGCGCCGTGCGGTGGACTTCCGCTTGCCCGGAGCGCAGCTGGCAGCGGCCGGTGCGCAGCTGCCGCCGGACTGGCTGCAGCAGTGATCGGTCAGGTAGCCGACCAGCTCGTCCATCGTCTCGATCACCGGCGCGTAGTAGATGAAGCGCCCGCTCTGCCGGCTGCTCACCAGGCCGGCGTGCAGCAGCTCCTTCAGATGGAAGGACAACGTGGCGTTGGGCAGGCCCAGCTTTTCCGCGATCGCGCTGGCGGCCAGTCCCTCCGGCGCGTGCTCGATCAGCAGCCGGTAGACCGCCAGGCGCGACTCTTGCGCGAGCGCGGCGAGGATGGTGATGGCTTGCCGGTTCTGCATGGCGCTACTCCCGGACCGCTTCATACCAGCGCTTGCTGCGGTTGACGATGCGCACCACCGACAGCATCACCGGCACCTCGATCAGCACGCCCACCACGGTCGCCAGCGCCGCGCCGGAATGCACGCCGAACAGGCCCACCGCCGTGGCCACCGCCAGCTCGAAGAAGTTGCTGGCGCCGATCAGCGCCGACGGGCCGGCCACGCAGTGCGGCACGCCGAAAAGGCGGTTGAGCCAGTACGCCAGGCCGGCGTTGAAATACACCTGGATCAGGATCGGCACCGCCAGCAGCGCGATGATCGCCGGCTGCGCGACGATCTGCCGGCCCTGGAAACCGAACAGCAGCACCAGGGTCGCCAGCAGCGCGCCCAGCGACACCGGCCCCAGCCGCTGCAGCAGTTTCTGCAGGCGCGCCTCGCCGCCATGCGCCAGCAGCCGGCGCCGCAGCAGCATGCTGAGCGCCACCGGCACCACGATGTACAGCAGCACCGACAGCAGCAGCGTGTTCCACGGCACCGTGATCGAGGAGATGCCCAGCAGCAGCGCCACGATCGGCGCGAACGCCACCACCATGATGGCGTCGTTCAGCGCGACCTGGCTCAGCGTGAATGCCGGCTCGCCACGGCACAGGTTGCTCCACACGAACACCATCGCCGTGCACGGCGCGGCGGCCAGCAGGATCAGGCCGGCGATGTAGGAGTCGAGCTGCGCCGCCGGCAACTGGCCGGCGAACAGGTGGCGGATGAAGATCCAGCCCAGCAGCGCCATCGAAAAGGGCTTTACCGCCCAGTTGACGAACAGCGTGACGCCGATGCCCTTCCACTGCCGGCGCACATCGCCCAGCGCGCCGAAGTCGATCTTCAGCAGCATCGGGATGATCATCAGCCAGATCAGCACGGCGACCGGCAGGTTCACCTGCGCCAGCTGCATGCCGCCCAGCGCCGCGAAGCTGCCCGGCAGCAGGTGTCCCAGCAAGGTGCCGGCGACGATGCACAGCAAAACCCATAGCGTGAGCCAGCGCTCGAAGAAGCCGATGCGCGCGCCGTCCGGGGGAACCGTGCCGGCGGCGAGTGCGGCGGATGGCTGGTTCATGCGCCGGCTTCCTCGTCGATGCGGCTGCCGATGCGGTCGAGCGCCTGCTGCAGCTCGTCGCGATCCATCGTTTCCACCGGCAGCTGCAGCAGCGCGCTGATCCGCTGCACGATCTGCGCGTAGGCGCGCCGGAATGCCGCCGCGGCGTCTTCGCCCTGCTCGGCCGCCGGATCAGGCAGGCCCCAGTGGCTCTTGACGAAATCGCCGAACAGCGCCGGGCAGGTCTCGCTGGCGGCGTTGTCGCACACGGTGATGACGATATCCAGCGTTGGCGCGCCCGCCTCGGTGAAGCGGTCCCACGACTTGCTGGCGAGTCCCTCGGTGGCGATGTGATGCGCCTGGAGTTCCGCGATCGCCTGCGGGTGGACGCGCCCGCTCGGCTGGCTGCCGGCGCTGAACGCCGCAAAGCGCCCCGCCCCGAGGTGGTTGAGGGTGGCCTCGGACAGGATGCTGCGGGCCGAGTTGCCGGTGCAGATGAACAGGACGCGACACGGGCGCATGAGTGGCGGTTCCGGCTTGGTTTCTATATTTCCATGATTATAGAATTGTCAAATCAACGCAACAGGAATCGCCGTGATCCCGGACCTGCCCCACATCGCCGCCGACGTGCTGGATACGCCCAGCCTGGCCAAGCTGGCCCTGCCGGAGGATACCGGCCATCCGCCGCGCATCCTGATCCTGTACGGCTCGCTGCGGCCGCAGTCGTACAGCCGCAAGCTGGCGCTGGAAGCCGAGCGCATCCTGCGCCAGTTCGGCGCCGAGACGCGCGTGTTCGATCCGCATGAACTGCCGCTGCTGGACAGCGTGCCGGCCAGCCACCCCAAGGTGCAGGAACTGCGCGCGCTGTCGCTGTGGTCCGAAGGCCAGGTGTGGGTCAGCCCCGAGCGGCACGGCACGATCACCGGCGTGTTCAAGAACCAGATCGACTGGTTGCCGCTGGACGACGGCAGCGTGCGGCCCACTCAGGGCCGCACGCTGGCGGTGATGCAGGTCAGCGGCGGCTCGCAGTCGTTCAACGTGGTCAACACCTTGCGCGTGCTCGGCCGCTGGATGCGCATGGTGACCATCCCCAACCAGTCGTCGGTGGCCAAGGCCTGGCAGGAGTTCGACGAGCACGGCCGGATGAAGCCGTCGCCGTTCTACGACCGCGTGGTGGACGTGATGGAGGAACTGTTCAAGTTCACCCTGCTGGTGCGCGGACGCAGCGACTACCTGGTCAGCCGCTACAGCGAACGCAAGGGCGCCGCCGCGGCCAAGGCGCTGGCAGCCGCCGCCGAGGTGCTGGAAAACGCCACCCCCGCCGAACTCCTGTAGGAGCCCGCTGGCGGGGAATGCTTTTGCTCGTGACGAATCCCGAATCCCGAATCCCGAATCCCGAATCCCGCCGCAAGAGCGTCGCCCGCCAGCGGGCTCCTACAGGGGGGCGTCCTCGGCGGCGACGAAGCCGCCGGTCTGTCGCCGCCACAGCCGGGCATAGAGGCCTTCGTGCGCGATCAGTTCGGCGTGGGTGCCGGTCTCGACGACCTGCCCCTTGTCCAGCACCACCAGCCGGTCCATCCGCGCGATGGTGGACAGGCGATGCGCGATGGCGATCACCGTCTTGCCCTGCATCAGCAGGTCGAGGCTGTCCTGGATCGCCGCCTCGGCTTCGGAGTCGAGTGCGCTGGTGGCTTCGTCCAGTATCAGGATCGGCGCATCCTTCAGCAGCACGCGGGCAATCGCGATGCGTTGACGCTGGCCACCGGAAAGTTTCACGCCGCGCTCGCCGACCAGGGCGTCGTAGCCGGTGCGGCCCTCGCCGTCGCTCAGGGTGGGGATGAATTCGTCGGCGCGTGCCTTGCGCACCGCATCCATGATCTGCGCCTCGCCGGCATCCGGACGTCCATACAGGATGTTGTCGCGGATCGAGCGGTGCAGCAGCGAGGTGTCCTGGGTGACCACGCCGATCTGCGAGCGCAGGCTTTCCTGGGTGACGTGGGCGATGTCCTGGCCGTCGATCAGGATGCGCCCGGACTCGAGGTCGTACAGCCGCAGCAGCACGTTGACCAGGGTGGACTTGCCCGCGCCGGACGGCCCGACCACGCCGATCTTCTCGCCCGCGCGCACGCTGAGGTCGAGTCCCGCGATGACGCCGCCGCGCTTGCCGTAATGGAAGTGGATGTTCTCGAATTGCACCGCGCCGCGGACCACCTCCAGCGGCATGGCTCCCGCGCGATCCTGCACCGCGCGCGGCTGGGCGATGGTGGTGATGCCGTCCTGCACCGTGCCCACGTTCTCGAAGATGCCGTTGACCACCCACATGATCCAGCCGGACATGTTGTTGATGCGGATCACCAGCCCGGTCGAAAGCGCGATCGCGCCCACCGTCACCCGGCCTTCGCTCCACAGCCACAGCGCCAGCGCCGAGGTGCCCACGATCAGGAAACCGTTGAGCGTGGTGATGCTGGCGTCCAGCGCGGTGGTGACGCGGGTCATCCGGCGCAGCTTGTCGGTCTGCTCGGCCATCGCGTCGGCGACGTAGGCTTCCTCGCGGCGGGTATGCGCGAACAGCTTCAGCGTGAGCACGTTGCTGTATCCGTCGACGATGCGGCCCATCAGCTTCGAGCGCGCTTCCGAGGCCTTCCACGAGCGCTGCTTGATGCGCGGAATGAAGATCCACAACAGGCCCACGTACGCGAACACCCACGCAAACAGCGGCGCGGCGAGCCACAGGTCGGCCTGCGCGAACAGCACGATCGCACTGCCGGTGTAGATGGTGACGTACCAGATCGCGTCGACGATCTGCACCGCCGATTCGCGCAACGAGCCGCCGGTCTGCATGATGCGGTTGGCGATGCGGCCGGCGTAGTCGTTCTGGAAAAACCCCAGGCTCTGGCGGATCACGTAGCGATGGTTCTGCCAGCGGATGCGGTTGGTCAGGCTGGGCACGATGGCCTGGTTCACCAGCAGGTCATGCGCGCCGATCGCCAGCGGCCGCGCGATCAGCGCCACGAAACCCATCCACAGCAGCTCATGGCCGTGCCGGCGGAAGAAATCCGCCGGCGGCGTGCCCCTGGCCATGTCCACGATGCTGCCGATGAAGCCGAACAGCGACACCTCGATGATCGCCACCATGAAGCCCACCACGACCGCCGCGGCGAACACCGGCCACACCTGGCGCAGGTAGAACGCGTAGAAGCGCCATACCGACGGCGGTGGCATGCCGTCGACGGGTTCCCTGAACGCGTCGATGAGCGATTCGAACCAGCGGAAGATCATTGGCGCGCGCGGGCAGCGGTGGAACCGGTAGCGTGGATGCCGCCCGGCTCCGACGCAAGCACCGCAGTCGGCCGTTCAGCCACCCGCCGGGCAGTCCGCTACCGCTTCTTGCGCCCATCGGTGCCGCACCCGTCGTCACGCCCGGACTGCGAAAGGAACAGGACGATGAAAATGGCCATGATGGCTGCCCACATGGGAACTCTCCTTGCAATTTGGGGAAACGACGATCACGGCTGCCGTGGCGCGCGCTGGTCGGTGCCGTTCTGGTGCAGCACCAGCGCCACTACCTTGCCGGCCGCATCACGCTCAAAGCCCAGCTGCGCGTCGACCATGGTGTAGAAGAAATGGTCCTTCGCCTTCGCATACACCGGGTACGCGGCCTGGCCGGTGAGCTGGACGTAGAGCTGGTCATCCACGGCGGTAACGGCGAACTCCACGCCGGCGCCGAGCACATAGCGCCCGACGTAGTCGTGCAGCAGCGCCGGGGCCAGCCGCACGCTGGGCGTGCCGTCCGCCCCGCGCACCGTAGTCGCGCGCGGGGCGCGCCGGTCGTGGCCATCCTGGTGCAGGGTCAGCGCGTCCACCTTGCCGTCGGCGCCGCGCCCGAAGTCGATGCGGATCGGTGCGCCCCTGGCGAAGAATTCACCCGGCGCACTGGCAAACAACGGTATCGCCTCCTGCCCGGTCTCCTGCACGAACAGCTGGCCGGCGCGGCGGAACACGGTCAACGCGAAGTCTGGCGCCAGCGTGTACTGGCCGACGTAGGCATCGAGTTGCGGGCCAGACAGCGCGATCGCCTTGTGCACCACCGGCAAGGGCGCCGACGGCAGCAAGGCAGCGAAGCCCAGGTCCTGCGGGGCGCTGGTGGCATTGGTCAGGATCACCACCCCGCGGCGGCCATCGGGGGTGAAGCCGATGAAGCTGCTGTAGCCGCCGGTCTCGCCGTTGTGCCACACCACGTCGCCGTGCGGCGTGTGGTGGATCATCCAGGCCAGGCCGATGCGGTCGCCGCCGCCGATGTCGCGCCGGGGCGCCTGCGCCAGCCGCATGGCGGAAGCCAGCGGCGTCTTCAGCTCGCCCATGTTGGCCCGCAGGTAACGCAGCATGTCCTCGCCGTCGCTCAGCAGCCCGCCGGCGCCGGCCAGCGAACCGAAATCCCAATGCTTCGCGGCCTGTCCCAGCTCGTCGTGGCCCGGCGCGAGACGTGTGCGCATCGCGGGCGTCAGGGCGGTGCCGGTGGACGACATGCCGAGCGGGGCCAGCACCGTGCGCTGCACCAGTTCGCCGTAGGAAAGCCCGGCACGCTGCGCCAGCGCATCGCCGAGCAGGCCGAAGCCGAGGTTGGAGTACTCGTAGGCCGCGCCGGGATCGCGCGGCAGCCGGTAGTCGGCCAGGAAGGCCTTGAGCCGGTCGCGACTGTAATCGACATACGGGTTGCCGAGATCCGCCGGCTGCAGGTTGCCCGGCAGCCGCGGCAGGCCGGAGAACTGCTCGGCCAGCAGACCCAGTGTGATCGGCTTGCCGTGGCGCGCCGGGATGCTGAAGCCCGGCAACAGGTCGGCCACCGGCGTATCCAGGGTCAGCGTCTTCGCCTGCACCGCTTCGGCCAGCAGCAAGGCGGTGAAGGTCTTGGTCACCGAGCCGATCTCGAACACCGTCTTGCCGTCCGGCGCATGGCCGTCGGCCAGCTGGCCGAACCCGGCAATCTGGCTGCGGCCGTGGTCGACCATCACCACCACCATGGCCGGGTAGGTGCCCGCGTCGACGTATTGCTGCGCCACCTGCGCGATGCGCGCGGGCAGCACCGGCGCGGCGGCGGCGGCCGTACCCAGTACGGCAGCCAGCGCGGCGCCCAGGACGAGTTTCATGACCGGTTTCATTCGTCGCGTCTCCGTTTTGCCGGGGCGGCCGGCGCAGGGATGCCCTGCATCACGGTCGCCAGTTGGCGTCGATAGTTGGCCAGCGCACGCCGGCCGGCCGGGGTGATGCACAGCTCGGTCAGCGGGCGCTTGCCGCGAAAGCTCTTCTTCACCTCGATCAGGCCGCCAGCCTCCAGCTTGCTCATGTGGCTGGACAGGTTGCCCTTGCTGAGCCCGCTGACCTGCTCGAGAAAGCCGAACTCGACCAGCTTGGCCCCGGACAGCACCGCCAGGATCAGCAGCCGCGCCGGTTCGTGCACCAGCCGGTCCAGCGCCATGACTTCGGTGATGTCGCCCGGCGTGCTCATGCCCCGCCCTCCGGTGCGGCACGCAGTTGCTGCAGGCGCTGGCGCAATTGCTGGAACTGGCGATGCTCGCGCACGCCGTTGGCGATCATCACCAGCGCAGCCAGCGGGAACATCAGCGCCACCAGCGACATCTGCGTCGCCTGCAGCGTGTGGGTGGTGCCGATCAGCGGGTAATAGCCGCCGCCACTGACCATCGCCGCCTGGCAGAACAGGAACACCCCCACGATGAAATCGAGCGGGCTGCGCAGCCAGCGCCACGCGGCCAGCACCAGCAGCCACAGCAGCGCCAGGTAGCCGATCATGCCCGGCGGCAGCGACCACGGATGCGGGCGCGCGGCGGCCGCCAGGACGGCGGTGATCACCAGCGCCACCAGCAGCACCACGCCGACGCAGAACCAGTGCGTGCGCCGCTCCGCCGGCGTTTCCTGCTCCTCCACGTGGCCCCAGCGCTGGTAGTAGCGGCGCGTCATCCAGCCCTTGGCCAGCAGCCACGCCGCCGGGATCGCGATCAGCACCGCACTGGCCGCCGCCACGCCGTGCAGCAACTGCCCGCCGAAGTAGGCGAGCAGGCACAGCACGCCGCCGAGCACGGAAGACAACCCGCCGGCGTTGCGCGAATAGCGCGCGTAGCTTCGCGTCAGCCCTTCGAGGTCGTGCAGGCGGTCGTGGACGTCGTCACTCATCGGGAGTTCCTCCGGAAACGTGCAAATAGGTTTGCACTACAAACTAGTTGACGTCAAGTGCCCCTGCGGGTTGCCCAATCTGAACGCGAGCCTTGCGGCCCTGCCGGCAAGCCCGCCGGGGCGATTGACCCCCTGCCAGCTCGCTCCGATCATGCGCGGATGCCCATGCCGTGCCGGTTCCTCCTCCTCGCGCTGTTGTGCCTAGGCAGCCTCACCGCGCAGGCGCAGGGCGATGCCACGCCGGCCAGCGCGGTATCCGCCGCCACGCCGGCGCAGGCGCTGCAACTGCTGGACGGCCGCCTGGACACGATCAGGTCGACGCTCAAGTCCAGGCGCCCCGACATCCCCCTGGCCGAGCTGCGCGGCACCGCGTTGTCCGTGCAGGACCAGGCACGCCAGGTGGCGCTGGACCTGGCTCCGCAGATGGCGGCCGTGCAGGCCCAGCTCGACGTGCTGGGGCCGGCGCCGGCCAAGGACGCGCCGGCGGAGGCCGCCGCGGTCGTCGCCCAGCGCCGGCAACTGGACAAGGCGCTGGCCGGCCTGGATGCGCAGGTCAAGCAGGCGCAGCTGCTGGGCCAGAACGCGCTGCAACTGGCCGCGCAGATCACCGGCCTGCGCAATGACGAGTTCCAGGCCCGGCTGGCATCGCGCACGGCGTCGCCACTCGGCGGCGCCTTCTGGAAGGAACCGGCGCGCAGCTTCCCCGACGACCTGGCGCGGCTGGATCGCCTGGGCGGTCGCGTGGCCGATGCATGGCGCGAGGCCTGGCAAGCGCCGAACCGCACGCCGCTGCTGCTGTGCCTGATCGGCGCGTTGCTGTGGCTGGGCCTGGGCCGCTGGCTGCTCGATCGCCTGCTGCTGCACCTGGCCACGCACCACGTGCCGGATGGCCACCTGCGCCGCAGTGCGATGGCGGTAGCGGTGGCGCTCACGGCGCTGCTCACCACCGGCATCGCCGCCCAGCTGGCCTACCTTGGCCTGAACTGGAACGACATCCTCGCGCCGGATCTCGACGCGCTGGCGCGCTCGGCGGTGCGGCTGGTGCTGTTTGCCGCGTTCGTCACCGGGCTGGGCCGCGCGCTGCTTTCCGTGCGCCGGCCGAGCTGGCGTCTGCCGCCGCTGTCCGACCTCGCCGCGCAACGCCTGCGCACGATTCCGTGGCTGCTCGGCGCCGCCGCGCTGCTGTTCGGCCTGGTCGAGCGCATCAGCCGCACGATCGGCTCCAGCCTGCCGACCACGGTGGCCACGCGCGGCGCGGTGGCGCTGGTGGTCAGCGGCCTGATCGCCACCGGCTGGTGGCGTTTGCGCGACGCGCGGCGGCAGGCGGCGGCCGAAGGCGTGGTCGAACATCGGCCGTTGTGGGTCGGCGCGCTCGGCGCCGGCGCGGTGCTCGGCGTGCTGGTGAGCTGGCTCGGCGTGGCCACCGGTTACATCGCGCTGGCGTTCTTCGCCGCGGTGCAGATGCTGTGGGTCGGCGTGGTGTTGGCCAGCGCCTGGTTGCTCGGCCACCTGCTGAACGACCTGATCCATGTGGCGCTCTCGCCGCACGAACGCGGCGGCCAGCGGCTGCAGGCATCCTTCCAGCTGGCGCCGCATGCGCTGGACCAGGCCGCCACCCTGCTCGCCGGCATCGCCAGGGTGCTGCTGACCCTGCTGGCGATCGCCATCGTGCTGACCCCGTTCGGCGCCGGCCCGGGCGACCTGCTGGCCAGCGCCGTGCGCACCTTGGGCAACCTGAAACTGGGCGACCTGCCGATCAATCCGGGCAACATCTTCCGGGCGGTGCTGGTGCTGGTGGTCGGCGGCGTGCTGCTGCACCTGCTCAAGCGCTGGCTGCGCGAGCAGCTGCTGCCGAAGTCGACGATGGAACCGGGCATGCAGGATTCCATCGTCACCCTGCTCGGCTACCTCGGCGGGCTGCTGGTGCTGGTGCTGACCCTGGCGGCGCTGCACGTCAACCTGACCAGCATCACCTGGATCGTCAGTGCGCTGTCGGTGGGCATCGGCTTCGGGCTGCAGGCGATCGTGCAGAACTTCATTTCGGGGCTGATCCTGCTGGTCGAACGGCCGGTGAAGGTGGGCGACTGGGTCAGCCTCAACGAGGTCGAGGGCGATATCCGCCGCATCAACGTGCGCGCCACCGAGATCCAGCTGTGGGACCGCTCCACCGTGATCGTGCCGAACTCGCAGCTGATCACCGAGAACGTGCGCAACGTGACCCAGGCCAACGCGCTGGGCCGCGTGCAGATCAAGCTGCCGATGCCGCTGGACACCGACGCCGGCAAGGTGCGCGCGCTGGCGCTGGAGGTGCTGGGCGCGCACCCGCGCACGCTGGATACTCCCGCGCCGTACGTGCAGCTGGACGGCCTCGATGCCGGCTCGATGACCTTCAACTGCGTGGCCTACGTCAGCAGCCCGCGCGACACCGGCGGGGTGAAGAGCGAGCTGCTGTTCGAGCTGCTGCAGCGCCTGCGCGATGCGCGCCTGCCGCTGGTGCGCGCCCAGCTGGTGCGCACGCTGCCGCCGCTGGCCGAGGACGACGACCGCACCGGCTGAACCGGCACGCCCTGGCTGCCCGGAAGATTTCCGCCGCCCGGGCCCCTAGACTGCGAAGTCTCCACGGAGACACGCCGATGGGATTCCTGCAGCACCTGCCCGGACCACCGCTGGACAAGCTGATCGCCAAGGTATGGGACTGGGACATGCCGCCCGCCGCCCACCGCCTCGAGCGCGTGCTGCCCCAACCCGGCGCGCAGCTCATCATCAATCTGCACGAGGACGAAACCCGCGTCTACACCGACGACGCAGAGCGGCGCTGCATCCGCTCGTCCGCCTGCGTGCTCGGCGGCCCGACCCTGCGCAGCGAGATCATCGACACCGCCGAACAGATCCGCGTGATGGGCGTGGTCTTCCGACCCGGCGGCGCCCATGCGCTGACCGGCGAGGACGCCACCATGCTGATCGGGCGGGACATCGACCTGGGCGACCTGTTCGGCCGCGCCGCGCCGCTGCTGCGCGAGCAGCTGCTGGAAACCCCCGAACCGCGCGAGCGCCTGCGCCTGCTGACCGGCTGGCTGGTGCATCGGATGCGCAGCACGGCCCTGCACCCGGCCATCGCCTACGCGCTGGGCCGCCTGGCCGATCCGCCGCAGGTGCGGCGCATCGCGCCGCTGGTGCGCGAGACCGGCTTGTCCGAGCGCCGCTTCGGCACGCTGTTCCAGCGCCAGGTGGGCATGCGCCCCAAGCACTACACGCGACTGCTGCGTTTTCGCGCGGTGGTGGACCACGCCGCCGCCCAGCCCACGGTGAGCTGGTGCCAGGTGGCGGCCGACGGCGGCTATGCCGACCAGGCCCACCTGACGCACGAGTTTCGCCAGTTCGCCGGCGTCACGCCCAGCGCCTTCATGGCCGCGCGCGGCCCGTACTCGAACCACCTGCCGCTCGATTGAGCGACGGAAATCTACAAGACCGTTACTACCTGCGGGACTAATCTGCCTCGTGTCCCGGCACGGGACCGCGCCGCCGTCCGCAAGGCGGGTCCGGCGACCACCAACCCTGCGAGATGCCCACCACGGAGCCCCCCATGAAACAGTCCGGCGGCAGCACCATCATCCCTTGCCTGCGCTATCGCGATCCCCACGCGGCCATCGACTGGCTGTGCCAGGCCTTCGGTTTCGAACGGCATGCGGTCTACGAGAACGACGCCGGCGAGGTCGAGCACGCGCAGCTCGCCTACGGCCACGGCATGATCATGCTCGGCGCGGTGCGCGACAACGAGTTCGGCCGGCACATCGCGCAACCGGACGAGATCGGCGGGCGCGAAACCCAGTGCGCCTGCGTCACGGTGACCGACTGCAAGGCCCATTACGAGCAGGCCAGGGCCGCCGGCGCGGTGATCGTCGACGACTACGCCGAAAAGGACTACGGCGGCGCGGGCTACAGCTGCCACGACCCGGAAGGCCACCTCTGGTACATCGGCAGCTACGACCCGTGGCAGCCGTAGGGCGGGCACCGCCCGCCGCTCTGCTTCGGTGCGAAGAGCTGGCGGGCAGTGCCCGCCCTGCAACGCGACGGAAGATCAGGGTGCGGCGGCGGGCTTCAGCTTCGAATCCGGCCGCGCGATGGCATACATCGCCCAGCTGATCTGCTTGAGCAGGCCGTGGTGGTCCTCGCCGATCCAGTACAGGTTGCCGTGGGTGCGGTCGGGCAGGAAGCGGAAGTCCGTCTTCGCGCCCAAGCCGTCGAGCACGGCCTTCAGCTTGTGCGCGGAACCGTCGAGATAGAACGTGTCGGCGGTGCCCACGTAGAGATGGATCTTGCCGTCGAGGTCGCCCTTCAGCTCCGGCCAGTGCTGCTGCAGCCGGTGCGCGATGTCGTAGTGGTCGCGCCAGTAGGCCACCACGGCCGGGTCGACGTCGCCGGTGTCGCGGTCGAACATCGGCATCGGCCGGCCGTCCTTGCCGCGCGGCGAGAACACCCAATCGAACGAGGCCAGCTGGCCGCCGTAGCTGCCCAGCACGCGTTCGAGTTTCGCGAACTGCTCGAAGGTGCCCAGTACCTTGTCGTGGTCGCGCACCAGTGGATAGGCCGAACCATCGGGCCGGCGATAGACGTTGGCGTGCGGCGCGTAGAGATCCGCGCCGGTGAAATCGTGGAAGTCGCTGGGGTCCGGCGAGGTCGACCAGGTGCCGCCGAAGATCTTCGGGTAGCGCGTCTGCAGCCACAGCGTGGCCCAGCCGCCGGAGGAGTGGCCATTGAGGAAGCGACCGTTGGCATCGGCATCCATGCGGTAGTGCGCCTCGAGATGCGGGATCAGCTCGGTGGTCAGCGCCGTTCCCCACGGGCCGTTGTTGACCGAGTCGGCAAACTCGTGGGTGCCGGTGGGGCTGGACTCGTCCAGGAATACCCAGATCATCGGCGGCATCTGCTGCTTCGCCATCGCGGTGTAGACGGTGACGATGGGACCGATCACGCGGTCGTTGTTGCCGCCGAAACCCTGCGTGTAATAGACGGTCGGGTAGCGCGCCGCCGCCGTGGCGTCGTAACCGGGCGGGGTCAGCACCCAGCCGCGCATGTGGATCGGCCGGCCCCAGAACGCAGTCAGCGACGGGCTGGTGAAATCGACCAGGTGCGCATGCGGGCGCGCCGCGGCCACGTTTTCGCGTAGCGCCGGCGGCGCCGAATCCGGCACGGCCCACGGGTCGCCGTCCGCCGGCAAGGCCTTCGCCAGCACCAGTTCCGGCACGCCGGTCGCGGGCAGATGCAGCTTCACCACGTCGCTGACCAGGTCGCCGGCGCCGCGCCCGGTGTAGTTGTAGTCGTGGTTCACGTCGAGCACGGCCTGCACCAGATAATCGCCCGGCGGCAGCCGCGACCACGGCCCGGGGTAGGTCACGTCGCCGGTGTCGACGTCGATGGCCTGCCCCGGCGCCCAGTGGCTCACCTCGCGTGCCGCCACGCTGGTCACCGTGCCGCTGAACGGATCGGCATCGACCGCTTCTACCGCGTTGCTCTTGCCTTTGGACTCCACCAGGGCCTTGGCCTGCGCCGCCTTGGCGTCGACCGCGAACAGCAGCAGCCGGCCCGAGGTCGCCTGCGTGCTGGCCGCCCCCAGCTCGACGCGGACGTGGCGATGATCCAGCGCGTTGTCGCTGCGCGCCTGCGCGACGCCGACCAGCAACCCGAACGAGAGCAGGATCGCCCCCGCATGACGAGCATGGTTCATGTCCTTCTCCCTTCGGCATGGACGCCACGAACGGCGCCGTGATGGATCACTCGCCCGCCTCCGCCCCGGCGGCGGCCTTCACCGGTACCAGTCGCAGGTCCTGGAAATCGAAGCTGAAATCGGTCAGCGGCGAGATCGGCTGCATGCGCACCTCGCGGATCTTGCCGTCCATGTCCAGCGAAAAATCGACGAAGGCGTCGGCGTCCAGCGAGCGGTCGTCCCAGCGCACGGTGAAGCTGTCGTGCTGCCACGGCGTCAGCGTGCCGACCAGTTGCGCGGTCTTGCCGAAGCGCATGCGCAGCTTGCCGTGCTCCTGGCTGATGATGACGTCGCCGTACCACGGGTCGCGATAGGTGCCGGCATAGTCGGCCAGCGGCAGCGAGGGTTTGCTGCGCTTGTCGCGGGCCTGCTCGTGCTTCGCCACGCTGTCGTCGGCCTTGGCCTGCGCGTGCTGCACGGCCTTCTGGTACACCGCGACCCAGTCGGTCTTGTGCGACGGGTCGAGGTACGCGTCCAGCACGCGGTACGTCACCGCGTTGAACGCGGCGCCGGACTGCTGGTTGGTCAGCACCACCACGCCAAGCTTCAGCGACGGCACCATCGTCACCCGCGACACGAAACCCGGCCAGCCGCCGGTATGCCAGACCAGCTTGCGGCCCTGGTACTGGCCGAGGAACCAGCCTTCGCCATAGCCGTAATAGTCCGGCGTCAGCGGCTCCAGCTCGGGGATCGACGCCTTCCTGATCGGAATCGGGGTCAGCATCGACCACATCTCGTGGTGGCTCTTCTCCGAGAACACGCGCTGCGGCTTGCCGTCGGCGCCCATCGTCGGCAGCGCACCGCCGGCGAGTTGCACGTTCATCCACTTGGCCAGGTCATGCACGCTGGCATAGATGCCGCCGGCGCCGGGGTCGTTGAGCCAGGCCATCGGCGGCACCGGCTTGATGTCCTTGAACTCGTACGGCGCATGGCCGGTGGCCACGTCCATGCCGGGCTTGAGATACGTCATGTCGATCAGCGACTCGTCCATGCCGACCGGCTTGAACAGGTGCTCGCGCACGTAATCGGCGTAGCTCTGGCCGGAGGCCTGCTCGATCACCAGGGTGGCCACCGCGAACAGGATGTTGTCGTAGGCGTAGTGGCTGCGGAAGCCGTTCTTCAGCGGCACCCTGGCCAGCCGCTCGACCACCTCCTTCGTGGTGTACGAGGTCGGCGGCCAGTACAGCAGGTCGCCCGCGCCCAGGCTCAGCCCACTGCGATGCGCCAGCAGGTCGCGGATGCGCATCTCGTGCGTCACGTAGGGGTCGGACATGCGGAACCACGGCAGGTGGTCGATCACGCGGTCGTCCATGTGCAGCTTGCCCGCGTCGGCCAGCTGCTGCAGCGCCGCGGCAGTAAACGCCTTGGTATTGGAGGCAATCGCGAACAGGGTGTGCGCGTCGACCGGGTCCGGCTTGCCCAGCTCCTTCACGCCGAAGCCGCGCTCCATCACCACCTTGCCGTTCCTGACGATGGCCACCGCGATGCCCGGCACCTCGAAGGTCTTCAGCGTGTGCGCCATGTACGCGTCGAAGTCCTGCAGCTGCGCCGGCAGCAGAGGCTGCACGATGTCGCCGGTCGATACCGGCGGCGGCAGCTGTGGCGTGGCCGGGGTCTGCGCCAGCGCGGAGGTGGCCAGCACCAGCAAGGCATGGCCGGCCAGCAGCCGCAACGACAACGCACGCACGGACCCGATTCGCTGGACCATCGAAGTTCTCCCCAAGGCGACGATCCGCGCACTATCGCGAGAAATCGTCCGCAAGGCCAGCGCGGCGGATGCGGCGGCCCAACTCGACGCCGGCGACGCCAGCCGCGATCATGGGCGGACCAGCATGCGAAAAAAACGAGGATCGCGATGAACACGCCGGCGGAATGGATTGCGCTGCACGCCCTGACGGTATGGGTGCTGCTGTTGTTGCTGGGCCTGCTGGCCGGCGACCTGGCCTGGCAGCGCAATGCGCGCTGGCAACGCCGCGCCGCGCAGACGGGCCAGGTTCCGACGATGCTGCGCTGGCGCGTCGGCCTGCTGTTCTGGCTGGTGCTGGTGTTGTTCTTCGGCGGCGTCGCGCTGGCGATCTCCGGCCAGCCCACGACCGGCCTGGGCGGTTTCGACGCCAACCTCGCCGTGAGTCTGCGCGCCCACCTGCCCGTGCCGGCGCTGCGCATGATCGCCGCCATCACCCATCTGGGCGACACCTTGTGGGTCGCCAGCGCGGCGGCCGCGGTGCTGCTGATCCTGCTGCTGCGGCGCCAGTGGTTGCTGGCGGCGGGCTGGAGCGTGGCCCTGCTCGGCATCCTGCCGATCAACGGCGGGCTGAAGGCGTTGTTCCGGCGCGTGCGACCGCTGCACGACCACGGCTTCATCGTCGAACCGGGCTGGAGCTTCCCCAGCGGGCACGCGTTCGGCGCCATGGTGTTCTACGGCATGCTGGCCTATGTGCTGCTGCGGCTCACGCCGCGCTTCCATCGCGCAATCATCGCCGGCGCCGTGCTGATGATCGGGGTGATCGGCACCAGCCGCATCCTGCTGCAGGTGCATTACTTCAGCGACGTGCTGGCGGGCTATGCGACGGGAGGGGCGTGGCTGGTGACCTGCATCGCCGCGACCGAACTGCTGCGCCACCAGACCACGGGAGAACGGCCATGAACAAGCGCAAGGCTGGCGGGACGATCCGCGTCGGCATCGGCGGCTGGACCTACGCGCCGTGGCGCAACAATTTCTATCCACCCAGGCTGGTGCAGCGGCGCGAACTGGAATACGCCAGCCGCCAGCTGCGCGCGATCGAGATCAACGGCACCTACTATGGCGCGCAGAAGCCGGCCACCTACGCGAAATGGGCGGCGGAAACCCCGGAGGGTTTCGTCTTTTCGCTGAAGGCACCGCGCTACGTCGTCGAGAGCAGGCGACTGGCCGACGCCGGCAAGGGCGCCAGCGGCTTCATCCAGGGCGGCCTGGCCGAGATGGGCGATCGCCTGGGACCGATCCTGTGGCAGATGCCGCCGTGGCGGGCGCTCGATGCGGACGACCTCGCCGCCTTCCTCGACCACCTGCCCCGCGAACTCGACGGCCAGCCGCTGCGCCACGTGCTGGAAGTGCGCCACGCCAGTTTTCTCGACGAAGCGTATGTGGAGCTGGCGCGCCGCCACCGCATCCCCACCGTGTTCACCGATTCGCCGAAGTATCCATCGCTGGCCGACCTCACCGGCGATTTCAGCTACGCCCGGCTGATGCGCAGTGCCGACGAGGTCGCCACCGGCTACCAGCCGGCCGAGCTGGATCGCTGGGCCGCCCATGCGCACGACTGGGCTGCCGGCGAGGACGTCGCCGCGCTGCCCCACGTCGCCGCGCCGCAGCCGCAGTCCGCCGCGCGCGAGGTGTTCGTGTTCTTCATCAGCGCCGCCAAGCACCGCAACCCGGCTGCGGCGATGGCGCTACAGTCGCGCGTGGATGCTCCGACCGGATTGTAGGAGCAACTGTGTTGATGACCAGTGCTTTCAGATGGCGGCAGGCAACGGGTTCCAGGGCTGGTTTCGAGGATCATGGCATTGAGCATGCACAGGATGATGTCGCACCCTGTGCGCGATAGCTTTTCGTGATGTGGTGCAAGAGCATCACGCACAGGTGCGCTCCGCATGGCATCGTTTCCGCCCCGATTGAAACCTGCTATAAGGCCATGGCAGGCTTTCGGGGGGAAGGCATGAATACACAGAAGGCAGCAAGGTTGCGCCTGGTTGTCGCAGCGGTGTGTTTGGTGTCTGGCGGACTTTATGCTGGCACGGTGCACTACTACTACACGGACCAGAACGGGAACGTTCTCGCCAAAGCGGACGCGCAGGGCAACATCGTCGCTCGCTACGACTACAAGCCCTACGGCGCTTCCGTGCCAGGCATGGGAGTCCCTCCGAACGGCCCAGGCTATTCTGGCCACATCAACGATCCGGAGACCGGGCTCATTTATATGCAGGCCCGCTACTACGATCCGGAGGTTGGGCGGTTCTTGAGCGTAGACCCGGACGTATCCAAGCCAGGTAACGTGTTCAACTTCAACCGTTACGAGTACGTCAACAACAACCCCATCATGGGAATCGATCCGACTGGCCGGGTCATCCACATCGTTGGTGATGCGAACTTCACGCAGCGGATGAACGCCGACCTGCAGATCATCAGTCGAGGCGCTGGTGGGAGGGTTCTGGTAGACAAGCTTCAGGCGACGCCGAACATCATCTATGTGGTGCAACAGGCACCCGGATTGGGCAACGAAACGCAAGGCGATCGTTCCGGAATTTCCGTCAACGGCAAGGGTACGGGTTCCGATGTCCGCATCGACCTGACCCAGACCACCGGCGGTGTTGATGCGAACGGCAACCGTACGCGGCCGGAGTACGTAGGTTTGGCTCATGAGCTAGGCCATGCACGCGCCATCGATCAAGGCGTGCAAAGCTACGACAAGGGCAATGGAACGCCGGGCACCACACCGCCGAGCGAGATCCACTCGATGGCGAACGAGAACATGGTGCGAAAAGAGCACAACCTCCCGATCCGCCCCAGCTTCTACGACCCGGTGCCAAAGAAGCCGCCAGCGCCACCTCCGCTGCGACCGAACCCGACAAACCCATGAAAACCAGGTCGATACCACGATTGGGCACTGCACTTTTTCTGCTGCTCGTATCGGGATGCGCCACCGCGGGCGAAGCGACGTGGACACCTTCGCCCGCACTAGTCGCCAAGGTGGAGGCGAACCTCACTTTGCCTGCGGGCAGCCAGCCTATCGGCTCGTATGGCCGCTACTACTACGGCCGACTTGAGCATGGGCGCCGAGTACTGGTGGGCGAGTTCGTGCTGGAGGATCCCTCCCCCGGCGTCCATATCATCGCCCCGGCCAACGCACCCAAAGTCCTGGACGGAGGTTGTTCGGTGGTCAACCTCGTTTACGATCCGGCACACGAAAAGATCATGTCCTTGTTCTGCAACGGCTCGGGCTGAGTCTGGGCCATGCACGGTAACCGGCTTTGGCGAGACTGACGCTGCAACCGCCCGCGCCGCCACGCGAGGTGTTCGTGTTCTTCATCAGCGCCGCCAAGCACCGCAACCCGGCCGCCGCGATGGCGTTGCAATCGCGCGTGGATTCGACCTCGTAGGGGCGGGCACTGCCCGCCGCTTTCCGTCACGGGCCAAGGACCGGCGGGCAGTGCCCGCCCTACGCCGGCCGGTAGTGATCCACTTCGCGATAACGCCTCGCGTACAGCCCGAACGCCAGCGCGGCGAGCAAGGCGAAGGCAGCGAAGAAGAACATCTGGAACGCGGTCACGCTGAGCCCGCTGTGGGCGATCGCGCCGGTCACGCTTTCGTTGCGCACCGCCGCGTTGGCCAGCAGCACCCACAGGTTGCCGACCGTGGTGGTGAGGTTCCAGAAACTCATCACCACGCCCTTCATCGAGGCCGGCGCCTGGCTGTAGGCGAACTCCAGACCAGTCGCGGAGACCAGCACCTCGCCGAAGGTGAGCAGCGCGTACGGCAATACCTGCCACACGATCGACAGCGGATCGCCGCCGTCGATCACCACCTGCAGGCCGCCAACCACGATCCAGGCCAGGCCGCTGAACGCGATGCCGGCGGTCATCCGGCGCAGCGCGGTGGGTTCGTAGCCGATCCGGCGCAGCAGCGGATACAGCACCAGGTTGTTGAACGGGATCAGCAGCATCACCAGCAGCGGGTTCAGCGCCTGCATCTGCGCGGAGTGGAACCACGAGGGCATGGTCATCTCGTTGCCCTGCAGCACCCAGGTCGAGGCCTTCTGGTCGAACAGCGAGAAGAACGGCGTGGTCAGCGCGAAGATCACCAGCACGCGCAGCACGTTGCGCGCGCCATCGACGGCGTGGTCCGGATGCACGCCGCGCGCGCGGTCCATCTGCAGCCAGGCGCCGCCGCCGACGCCGCCGATCAGCACCACCAGGGCGATGCACGCGGCGATCACGAAGCCCAGCGCAGGCGCCAGCGCAAACGAGGCCAGCGCCACCACCACGGCGGCGACCGCCAGCCACAGGCCCGGCCGCGCCTGCCCCGGCCGCCGGGTCAGCAACGCGGTGCAGATCACCCGCGAAAATGCATGCGGCTCCGGCGGCGCGGGCGGCACCATCACGTACTGCTTGCGGCCCAGCCAGAACACCACGGTGGCGACGAACATCAGGCCGCCGGGAATGCCGAACGCCACCGCCGCGCCGAAGTGATGCAGGAACAGCGGCATCAGCAGCGAGGCGAAGAACGAGCCGAAGTTGATGATCCAGTAGAACGCGTCGAACACCATCTTCGCCAGGTGCTTGTTCGACTGGTCGAACTGGTCGCCCACGAACGATGCCACCAGCGGCTTGATGCCGCCCGCACCCAGCGCGATCAGGCCCAGCCCGGTGAAGAATCCCAGCCGGTTGTTCTCGAAGATCGCCAGGCAGGCATGGCCGGCGCAATAAACCAGGCTCATCCACAGCACGGTGTTGTACTTGCCGAAGAAGCGGTCGCTGATCCAGCCGCCGAGCAGCGGGAAGAAGTACACGCCGATCACGAAGGTGTGGAACACGTCCTTCGCCGCCAGCATGCGCTGACCTTCGGGCAGGTACAGCAACAGGCTGGTGATCAGGAACGGGGTGAGGATGTTGCGCATCCCGTAGAACGAGAAACGCTCGCAACCTTCGTTGCCGATGATGTAGCCGATCTGGCGCGGCAAGCGGCCGCGGTCGTGGGTGGTGCTCATCCGGGCTCCGGAAGTCGGGTGGGCAGCGCACGCGCTGTATCCGGGAGCCTGCCGGACCTTGGTGGTCGAGGCGGGAATGCGGCTGTGCGAGGACCGCTTTCCGACGATTCCCCGGCCCATGGTGGTTCCATGGACCGGGGATCGGCGGAAATTTTGGACCACAACAGGCGGATTCGCGGACCGGCCAGCAAGGTCCGACAGGCTCCCTGTGGAAGGCCGAGTGTGCGCAATTTCCTTCGATGAAGGAAGCCTGCGACCCCGCTCGGCCCTGCTAAGCTCGCTTCGCCCACCGCCTGCCGCGAGAACCATGCGCCGTCTCCGACCGCTGCTGTTGCTGCTGATCGCCATCGGCGCCGTGCTGCTGTGGCAACGCCACGGCGAGCCACCGCGCGTGCCGGCTGGCACCACCGAGCACTCCGTCACGACGCGGGCGGAACCGATGGGCAACTCGATGGCCTCGCTGCCGCCGCAGGCGCGCGCGATGGTGCAGCGGATCGCCAGCAGCGGTCCGTTCGAGCACCCGCAGGACGGCGCCGTGTTCGGCAACTACGAAGGCCTGTTGCCGCAACAGCCGCGCGGCTACTACCACGAGTACACGGTGGAGACGCCCGGCGCGCGCAACCGCGGTGCGCGCCGCATCGTCACCGGCGGCACGCCGCCGGTGGAGTGGTACTACACCGACGATCACTACCGCAGCTTCCGCCGCTTCGAGGTCGCGCGGTGAGCGCGGACCGTTTCGAGCTGGACCTGACCCGGCCCAGCCAGAGCGGGGTGTACTTCGTCGGCGCCGACGACATCGACCGGCTCGATCGCGCCGCCACCCGCGACGACCTGTGCGTGTGCCGCACCGACCTGGCCGGCTGTCGCGACAAGGACGAACTGCTGCGCCGCCTGGCCGTGTCGCTGCAGCTGCCCGCCAGCTTCGGCTACAACTGGGACGCACTGGCCGACTGCCTGCGCGACCTCGGCTGGATGCCGTCCTGGGGCTACGTGCTGCTGTTCGAGCACGTCGACGAACTGCGCAACGCGGCGGTCGCCGACTACGACATCCTGCTGGGCATGCTCGACGATGCCGCCACCTTCGGCGAAGAACACGACCGTCCCTGGTTCGCGTTCCTGGCGCTGCCCGACAGCGCGTTCGAGCATCCTTCCCCGTAGGAGCGCACTCTGTGCGCGATTGCTCTTGCGAATCCCGAACCCCGCCGCAAAAACATCGCGCACAGGCTGCGCTCCCAGCAGACCCAAGACCCGGAAACCATGCAGACCATCGAATTCGAACTGGAAGGCGACTACGTCGAGCTCAACATGCTGCTCAAGCTGGTCGGCCTATGCGACAGCGGCGGCGCCGGCAAGGCGATCGTGGCCAGCGGCGCGGTGCGCGTCGACGGCGCGGTGGAACTGCGCAAGACCTGCAAGATCCGCGCGGGCCAGTTCGTCACCCTGGGCGACGTGGAGATCCACGTGCTGGCCGACCCGCTGGGCGAGCAGGATGGTCGCTCGTCGGCGGGCAAACGCGGCTGATTCAGTCGCGCGGCAGAGCCTGCAGACGACCGTCCAGTGCCGCGATCACCGGTGCCGGCAGCAGGAACTCGCGCTGCATCACCTCGCGCAGTTCGGCCACGCCAGGCAGCCGCCGGCGTTCCGCCTCCCGGCCGTCGCGACGAATGGTGAACTCGTAGTCGAGCAGGCCCAGCCGCCGGTCCGCCGTGGTACGGCCAAGCAACAGGTGGTTGACGAAGCGCGAGTCAGGGTGCGTCGACACGTAATGGTTGGCCACCACGTAGTCGATCATCGGCACCGGATGCAGATCGAAGCGATACAGGGTCCGCCATTCGCCATGCGCCAGCGACTGCATGCGCCACTCGCCGTCGTGCTCGAGCAGCCGGAACGGCTCGTGCGCGGTGGCCTGCTCCACCCCGGGCTGCAGCCGCAGCGCCCCGGTGAGCACGTGGCCGCCGAAGCCCACGTCGGCCAGCCAGCTTCCGCCCTCCAGCTCGACACGCAGCAGCATGTGGCTTTGCGGGGTTTGCGCATCGTCCGGGCGTCCCCACAGCACGCGCGCGATCAGGCCGCTGACCTCGAAGCCGATCTCGCGCAGCACGGCCTCGAACAGCAGGTTCTGCTCGAAGCAGTAGCCGCCGCGCCCCTCGTCGACCAGCTTGCGCTGCAGCGCTGACAACCCCAGCTCCACCGGCCGGCCCACCAGCGGATCGAGGTTGGCGAACGGAATCCTGGCCACTTGCGCGATGGCCAGCCCGCGCAGGGTCGCCAGGTCCGCCGCGACCGGCCCGGCCCAGTCCACGCGGCGCAGGTAGGCGTCCAGATTGACGGCGTCAGGCATGCAAGCCTCCAGCAGGTTCGCCGTCCATGGTAGCGCCCCGGCAGGTAACCGCCGCCGCCCTGTCGACGAATGACTGGTGAGTGCGTCCGCCTGCCATCGCCAGCGAGGTTGCCCATGATCCGCCCCCGCCTGTTTCGCCTGTTTCCGTTTGCCGCCGCCCTCCTGCTCGCCGGCCTCGCCGCCTGCCAGCCGGTCGCGTCCGCCCGTGAAGTCGCACGCCTTCCCGCCCCCGCCGTCGATGCGGCGCCGACCACCGCGCACGACGAAGTGGCGGTGTTCGCCGGCGGCTGCTTCTGGGGCATCGAGGCGGTGTTCGAGCGCGTGAAAGGCGTGCGTCAGGTCACTGCCGGCTATTCCGGCGGCGCGGCCAACACGGCCCATTACGATGAGGTCAGCGGCGGCGACACCGGCCACGCCGAGTCGGTGCAGGTCGAGTTCGATCCCGCCAAAGTCAGCTACGGCACGCTGCTGCAGGTGTTCTTCTCGGTGGCGCTGAACCCGACCGAGCTCAACCGGCAAGGCCCGGACCGCGGCACCCAGTACCGCTCGGTGATCTTCTACGGCAACGACGAGCAGAAGAAAATCGCCACCGATTACATCGCCCAGCTGGGCGCGGCCAAGGCGTTCGACGCACCGATCGTCACCCAGGTGGTGCCGCTCGAGGCGTTCTACCCGGCCGAGGCGTATCACCAGCACTACTACGACCGGCATCCGGACAACCCGTACATCGCGTTCAACGACGCGCCCAAGGTGGCCAACCTGCAGCGGCTGTTCCCCGAGCTCTACCAGGCCGCGCTGTAGGAGTGCACCTCGCGCGCGATGCCTTTTGCCGGGATTCGGGATTCGCAAGAGCACCGCGCACAGTTTGCGCTCCTGCGGGTGCCGCCTTGCGTGAGGCGGCGCGGCCCCCATGTCGGGAGCTTCGCGTTCTGTCCGCGCCTTCTGACACCCTCCGCACGTGCCGCCTCACGCCGCCCCTCCCGCTCCGCCGAAGGAACTCGCCCGCAGCTTCCTGGGCGTGTTCCGCTACAGCGGTCGCGCGCTGGAACTGGTCTGGAGCACCAGCCACGCGCTGACCGTCGCGCTCGCCGCGCTCACCCTGGTCGCCGGCCTGCTGCCGGCCGGCATCGCCTGGGTCGGCGCGCACATCGTCGATGCGGTGGTGGCCGCCAGTCGTCTCTGGACCACCGACGGGCACGCACCACTGCGGCAAGTCTTCGAATGGGTAGCGCTGGAAGGCCTGCTGGTGGCGGCGCTGGCCGGTGCGCAACGCGGCTTGTCGCTGTGCCAGTCGCTGCTGCGGGCGCAACTGGGCCAGCGTGTCAACGTGATGATCCTGGAGAAGGCGCTGACCCTGGAGCTGGCGCACTTCGAGGATTCGGAGTTCTACGACAAGCTGACCCGCGCCCGGCGTGAGGCATCGAGCCGGCCGCTGTCGCTGGTGACGCGCACGTTCGGGCTGGGCCAGAACGCGATCTCGCTGCTCAGCTACGGCAGCCTGCTGTTCCAGTTCTCGCCGTGGGCGGTGGCGGTGCTGCTGCTGGCCGGCCTGCCCTCGTTTTTCGCCGAGACGAAGTTCTCCGGCGACGCGTTCCGGCTGTTCCGCTGGCGTTCGCCGGAAACGCGCATGCAGCTGTACCTGGAAACCGTGCTGGCGCGCGAGGACCACGCCAAGGAAGTGAAGCTGTTCGGCCTCGGCCCGCTGCTGCTGCAACGCTATCGCGACATCTTCCACACCCTGTACCGCGCCGACCGCGACCTCGCCGTGCGTCGCGACAGCTGGGGTTTCGTGCTGGGCCTGCTCGGCACGCTGGCGCTGTATGGCGCCTACGCATGGATCGCCGCCAGCACCGTGATGGCACGCATCACCCTGGGCCAGATGACGATGTACCTGGCGCTGTTCCGCCAGGGCCAGTCGGCGGTGTCGGCGATGCTGTCGGCGATCGGTGGCATGTATGAGGACAACCTCTATCTCTCCACCCTGTACGAATACCTGGAAACCCCGGTGCCGCCCGCCACCGGCATGGCGCAGCACGGCGCCAGACCCGAGGACGGCATCCGCTTCGAGCAGGTCAGCTTCACCTACCCCGGCGCCGGCGAACCGGCGCTGCGCGACATCGACCTGCACATCCGCCCCGGCGAATCGCTGGCCCTGGTCGGCCAGAACGGCTCGGGCAAGACCACCCTGATCAAGCTGCTCACGCGCCTGTACACGCCCGACAGCGGCCGTATCCTGCTCGACGGCACCGATCTGCGCGAGTGGGACGAAGCCGTGCTGCTGCAGCGCATCGGCGTGATCTTCCAGGACTTCGCCCGCTACCAGATGCGCGTGGGCGAGAACGTCGGCGCCGGCGGCGTCACCCACTTCGACGACGAGGCGCGCTGGCGCGAGGCCAGCGACAAGGGCATGGCCAGCGACTTCATCGACAGCCTGCCGGCCGGTTTTGATACGCAGTTGGGCAAGTGGTTCAACGACGGCCGCGAACTGTCCGGCGGACAATGGCAGAAGATCGCCCTGGCCCGTGCCTTCATGCGCTCACGCGCCGACATCCTGGTGCTGGACGAACCCACCGCCGCGATGGACGCCCAGGCCGAAGCGACCATCTTCGAACACTTCCGCGAACTTTCCGGCGGCCGCATCGCGATCCTGATCTCGCACCGCTTCTCCACCGTGCGCATGGCCGACCAGATCATCGTGATCCAGGACGGCCGCATCATCGAACGCGGCAACCACGAGCAGCTGATGGCCGGGGACGGGCATTACGCGCACCTGTTCTCGTTGCAGGCGCAGGGGTATCGGTGAGGCCGTGATGACCACAGCAACCATTCAGTCGTAATAACCGGGCGCGAACACGAGCACGCTTTCCGATGGCCGTTTCGGATCCTTCGCCGCATGCGGGGCATAAAGACTTATCCCAAGCGCCAGGGAAATCGCCCCATCGACCTCGCGCTCAAGCTGCGGATCCTTGGATTTGAGGTATTTCACAGCTTGCTCGAAACCCATGCCCAGCAAGTTGATCCCGTAGAGCTCCGGAGCTGCAGGCGAGGCCAGCTCGATCGCCTCCAGACGCCCGGTCTTGTCGTAGTTGGCGAACAGTCCCGCACCGGCGAAATAGTCACACGGATGCGCAGCGTCCGGGGTGCGCATGAACGACTTGAAGCCCGCGCCCAGTACCGCCCGTACCCCTGACACGCCTGTCCCGAACGGAATGCCTTTGACTCCCTTGCCTGGAACGATGTCGTATTTCACTTCAAGGCCCCTTCCTTCTTGTTCGTGTGCTTCAGCATCCGCTCGCTGACCTCGTTGTGCACCGGGCCAAAATCGGATCTTCCGGCTACGCTATGCAAACACTCTGCCGCTCAACGCCGAATAGCGTCATTAGCGCAGCCATGCCATCATGATGACCATGAGTAGCAAACATGAAACTGGCACGCCCTTGATTCAGCACCAACGATATAGCCAGGTCGACCAGCAAAAGTCCGCAGGCGCAACCTATACACCACCGCCGCTCGCGGAATTTGTCGCCCACCAAATGGTCCGGATCGCTTCGCTTCCGTCGCGGGGAGCGATACGTATTCTCGATCCGGCAGCAGGTGATGGAGCGTTGCTTGACGCGCTGATCAAACGTCTGCCTATCGCAGCCCGAAAGAGGGTCGAAATTTTTGGTTACGACACAGACCCGGCCGCAATCGAGCTCGCATCGCAACGGCTGCGTCGCAATTTCCCAGGACTGAAAATTTGCATCGAAGAAAGGAACTTTCTGGACCACGTTCTCAACCTCCAGGGAAGCTCCGATCTCTTTTCAGCCGGAAAAGCCCAGGTTCCCTTCGACTTGGTGATCGCCAACCCCCCGTACGTTCGCACCCAAGTCATGGGTGCTCGACAGGCCCAGCAACTGGCGCAGAGTTTCGGCCTCACCGGCCGAGTTGACCTGTACTACCCGTTTCTCCTCGGCATATCGAAAGTACTCGCCGAGGATGGGATTGCCGGCGTGATCACTTCCAACCGTTTCATGACCACCAAATCGGGTCAGGCCGTACGTCGTGAATTGCTGTCGCGCTTCCAGCTTGTACGCGTGTGGGACTTGGGCGACACCAAGCTGTTCGATGCGGCAGTCCTGCCATCAGTGCTGCTGGCCCGCGGAATCGCGGAGCCGCGAGAACCACAATCTGATCGAATCACGTTTTCCTCGATCTATGAAACCCGTGACCCGGCCCAGACCAGTGCCTCGGACGCGCTCGCAGCAATGAGCGCGGATGACGATACCGTCGTGGCCACTCCAGATGGTCGACATTTCCGCGTCCGGCACGGCCATTTGGACAATGGCAGGAATGTGGACGGTATCTGGCGCATCGCCACCCAGACCAGTGATCAATGGCTGGCCATTGTCGAAGCCCATACCTGGGGCACATTCCGCAGGATAGGCAAGATCCGGGTAGGTGTGAAATCCACGGCCGACAAAGTTTTCATTCGCAGCGATTGGGACAGTCTTCCGGATGGGAGACCGGAGCTGCTGCGAGCCTTGATCACCCGTCACTGTGCCCGACGATACAAGGCCGACACTCCTTCAAAAGCGAGCAAGATCAAGGAAATTCTGTACCCGCACGAAGTGATCGGCGGCGTGCGCTCGGCTGTGGATCTCGATCTCTACCCAAAAGCCGCCCGCTACCTTGAACAGTATCGGGAAGTGCTGGAAGCGAGAAACTATGTTATCGCCGCCGGACGTCGTTGGTACGAGTTATGGGTGCCACAGGACCCCGCTGCATGGTCATCGGCCAAACTGGTATTTCCCGATATCTCCGAAAAGCCCGTGTTCTGGATGGATACCGATGGCGGTGTGGTGAACGGTGAGTGCTACTGGCTGAAGTGCGAGAAAGAGGGCGAAGAGGATTTGCTTTGGCTTGCTCTTGCAGTCGCCAATTCCACTTTCATCGAGGCGTTCTACGATCATCGCTTCAACAACAAGCTTTACGCTGGCCGCCGCCGCTTTATCACACAGTATGTCGAGCAGTTTCCTTTACCCGATCCAGCAAGCAAGGAAGCCAAGGCCATCGTGGAGCTGGCCCAGGCCATCCATGCCGCGCTACCCTCCGCGGAAGCCGATCGACTGGCTTGCGAGCTCGATGCGTACGTCTGGCGGGCGTTTGGACTAACGGCCGAAGAAGTCCTTGGGTAACGGGATCTGGATCTTGCCGTTGATGACATTTCCCTCGAAACGCCTGAAACGTCGAAAGAAGTCGGCTCCGGTAGCGACGAACAGATGGGTCAAGGTCACTTGCGTCCCGTTCGTCACGGCGCAAAACAAGGCGTAACGCGTGTCGCAATGCCGTGGTTGCAGCGAACCGACCCGGCGTACATCCAGACGCTCTTCACTCGCTGGCTGGACCAAGCCCAAATCAATCGTGGGAGAAGTCTGCAGCTTCACCTCAAGCAACTGATGCGGAACATCGGGAAATTGCCCGTTGTCCTCGTAGCGGTGATACCCCAACCGCTCACAGACAAGGCGATGCAGTGCAGCACCGCGATTACGATCCTGATCCATGCCCGGATCTGGAAATTTCTGTCCAACGAGGGGTGAAAGCCTCTCGAAAATTTCCCGAACCGGAAGCAACTCCCCGCTCTCCGCCTGCTGCACAGGGCTTGTCGCCGGGCCAAACGCTACCCCTTGTCTGACGTGCTGCATCATCGGCGAGGTGTCTTGAGGAGAAACCAGTTCATGCGTCTGGGAACCCAGCTCAAGACGTGCCTGGTACTTGGTCGTGATGGTTCCCGTCGTGTCGAGTACCGCCAACTGCGACCCACCAATGACCTTCACCCGCGTAATCACGTCGTCCGAGCTTACCTGGATGATCGCGTAACGTCGTGCGGGTGAAATCTGCTCGTTCCATATCTGCAGGTTCAGCGATTTCTGTACATAAACATCGAGCTGCTGCCCCGGAAATCGCGGCTGGGTCTTCTTGAAGGACTTCGGCACGGGATAGCCAAGTGCCTCGCAGACCGCGCTTTTGGCGATCTTGGACCTCGTACGGGGGGACAGACCCTGAGGTTTCCCCACGTTTTCATGCTGGCAGGCGCAGTTGATCCAGTAGTTGTGGGCTGGGGTGTCGCAGCTGATCGATGAGTTCACTTAGGCGCGCGCTCGACCATCGTCGCACCAGCGCCTCGC
>JBASAF010000044.1:0-38892 GCA_049650465.1 Rhodanobacter sp.
AGCGGCGTGGTCCCACCTGATCCCATCCCGAACTCAGAAGTGAAACGCGCATGCGCCGATGGTAGTGTGGCTTTGCCATGCAAGAGTAGGTCACCGCCAGGGGCTTTATCCCAAAAACCTCCACCCGCCACGGTGGGGGTTTTTCCTTTTGGCGAGGTTGCCGCTGCGACCGCAGGTCGCGACCCGCAACAGGTCACCGCCAGGGGCTTTATCCCAAAAACCTCCACCTGCCACGGTGGGGGTTTTTCTTTTGGACCGCGGTCAACCCGGGTGCAGCCCGCAAGTGGTCGTCGCTGGAGACAATCCCGACGTGCCCATCGGCGACAGGGAAGGATGTTCCCAGGGCTTCTCCGATCCGGGCGAGGTCGCGATTTCTCCTGCGGTCGACATGAGGCTGGAGACACGCAACCGGCCGCGTCCTTCCGTGGCAAACACCACTCGCGCGTGAGTGGCGTGTTAGCGTGATACCTGGCTGCCGGGCTGATGCGGGCGAGGGCGATGATGGCGGGGCATGACGCGGACATCCTGATCGTCGGTGGCGGCATCAACGGCGCGGGGATAGCGCGTGACGCGGCTGGTCGCGGGCTTTCGGTGGTGCTTTGCGAGCAGGACGATCTGGCCGGGCACACTTCCAGTGCAAGCACCAAGCTGATCCATGGCGGCTTGCGCTATCTCGAGCAGTACGAGTTCCGGCTGGTCGCGAAGGCACTGGCCGAGCGCGAGGTGATCATGCGCCTCGCACCGCATATTTCCTGGCCGCTGCTCTTCGTCCTGCCCCACGAATCACATCTGCGCCCGGCCTGGATGATTCGGCTGGGCCTGTTGCTGTACGACAGTCTGGGCGCGGGACACCGGACGCTGGCCGATTCGCGCGCCGTGGATTTGCGCAGCCATCCCAGCGGTGCGCCATTGAAAAGCACGTATGCGCGCGGTTTCGTGTATTCCGATGGCTGGGTGCAGGACGCGCGCCTGGTCGTACTCAACGCCATGGATGCGCGCCGGCTCGGCGCCGATGTCCGGGTGCGCACGCGCTGCGTCTCCGCCCGTGTCGAGGACGGAGTCTGGCTGGCCCAACTGCTCGGCCCTGACGGTCAGGTGCGCGACTGCCGAGCCAAGGCGCTGGTCAATGCCTGCGGCCCCTGGGCCGGGCGCTTCCTCGGTGACGTGCTGGACCGCGACCGGCATCCGCGCGTGCGGCTGGTGAAGGGCAGCCACATCGTATTGCCGCGGCTGTTCGAACACGACCACGCCTACATCTTCCAGCAGCCCGATCGACGCATCGTGTTCGCGATTCCGTTCGAAGACGTCTACACCCTGGTGGGCACCACGGATCTCGACTATGCCGGCGATCCCGCGGACGTGATGATCGACGCTGGCGAGATTCGCTACCTCTGCGATGCCGTCAATCGCTACTTCCGCATGCCGGTTCGGCCGGCGGATGTCGTCTGGAGCTACAGCGGCGTGCGGCCGCTGCTGGACGAGGACGGCAGCGCCAGTGCGGTCAGCCGGGACTACCGCGTCACCCTGGACCAAGCGCAGGGCGCCCCGTTGCTGAGCATTTTCGGCGGCAAGATCACCACCTACCGGCGGCTTGCCGAGGAAGCGGCGGATCAACTGGCCGAGGTACTGCAGCCCATGCGACCGGCGTGGACCGCCGACGGCGCCCCTCTGCCGGGCGGCGACTTTGCCGATGCCGAACGATTGCTCGCGGCCTGGTCGCAGCGCTGGCCCTGGCTGCCTTCCGCGCTGGCGCGTCGGTGGCTGCGGCACTACGGCACCTGCACCGAAACCCTGCTCGGTGAGGCCCGCACCGTGGCCGATCTGGGCGAGCACTTCGGCGCCGACCTCTACCAGATCGAGCTGGATTACCTCATCCGTGCGGAGTGGGCGCGCAGCGCCGAGGACGTGCTGTGGCGGCGCACCAAGCTGGGGCTGCGCCTGAGTTCCGGGGAGCGCGATCGGGTCCAGGCTTACATGGCCACGATGGTTCCGCCGCGGAAGAACACTACGGCCCGTCCGGCGGAGGCGCGACAGGCATGAGAACCCAGGGACCGTGCGTCGTCGCCATCGATCAGGGCACCACCAGTTCCCGCGTGATGATCTTCGACGCGCAGGGCTGCGTGGTGTCCTCGGCACAGCGCGAGTTCGAGCAGATCTTTCCGCGGTCCGGCTGGGTCGAGCATCGCCCGCGCGACATCCTCACCAGCGTCCAGGTCACCCTGACCGAGGCGATGCACAAGGCCGGCATCGAGGCGTCGGCGGTGGCCGGCATCGGCATCACCAATCAGCGCGAGACCACCGTGGTGTGGGATCGCGCCAGCGGCGAGCCGGTGTACAACGCACTGGTGTGGCAGTCCAGGCACTCGGCGGAACTGTGCGAGGCCATGCGCAGCGAAGCTGTCGACAAGCTGGTGCGCGAGCGGACGGGCCTGCTGCTGGATGCCTATTTTTCCGCGACCAAGCTGAAATGGTTGTTCGATCACGTCGACGGCGTACGCGAGCGGGCGCAGCGGGGTGAATTGCTGTTCGGCACGGTCGACAGCTGGCTGGTGTGGAACCTCACCGGGGGCCGGGTCCACGTCACCGACGTGACCAATGCCTCGCGCACGCTGCTGTACGACATCCATCGGCGTTGCTGGGACGACGACCTGCTGGCCCTGTTCGGCGTGCCCGCCTCGATGCTGCCGCAGGTGCGCGGTTGCAGCGAAATCTACGGACGCATCGAGCCGAAATATTTCTTCGGTCGCGACGTGCCGATCTGCGGCATCGCTGGCGACCAGCAGGCCGCCCTGTTTGGCCAGGCCTGCTTCGAACCGGGCATGGCCAAGAACACCTATGGCACCGGCTGCTTCATGCTGATGAACACCGGTGCCAGCGCGGTTCCGTCGCGGCACGGCCTGCTGACCACGCTGGCCTGGCAGCTGGGCGAGGAGGTGGAATACGCGCTGGAGGGGAGCATCTTCGTGGCCGGCTCGGTGGTGCAGTGGTTGCGCGACGGCTTGCGCCTGCTGGATCGGGCCGAGCAGTCGCAGGCGTGCGCCCAGAGCGTGGATTCCACCGACGACGTGTACCTGGTGCCTGCCTTCGCCGGGCTGGGCGCGCCGTATTGGCGCAGCGACGTGCGTGGCGCGATCTTCGGCCTGTCGCGCGGGACCAGCCGGGAGCACCTGATACGCGCGGCGCTGGAGTCGATGGCCTACCAGACGCGTGACGTGCTGGCAGCGATGGAGGCCGACGCCGGCATCGCACTGAAGGAATTGCGTGCCGACGGCGGCGCCATCGGCAACGATTTCCTGGCCCAGTTCCAGAGCGACATGCTGGGTGTGCCTCTGCTGCGGCCGCGGACCACCGAAACCACCGCGCTGGGCGCGGCCTACCTGGCCGGCCTTGCCGTCGGTGTCTGGGAGAGTCGTCGACAGATCGCGCAACTGTGGCAGCAGGATCGACGTTTCGACCCCGCGATGGAGGCGTCGCGTCGCGAGCGCCTCTACCGCGGCTGGCAGGCGGCCGTGCAGGCCACGATGGGCTTTCCCGCCAGCTGAGTTCGAGGCGCTTCTCTAGTCCAGCGCGTAGCCGAACTGGTCGGCGAATTCCGCGGCGAATTCGGTGTAGGTGAAGCGCTGGTTCTGCGTGCCGGGGTGTTCCACCTTCAGCGCGCCCATCAACGAGGCGATCCGGCCAATGGTCGGCCAGTCCTTGCCGCGCATGATGCCGAACATCAGGCCGGCCCGGTACGCGTCGCCGCAACCGGTGGGGTCGACGATGACCCGCTCGCGCGCCGGCGGGATGTGGTGGCTTTCGTCGCCCACGTGGATGATCGAGCCGCGCGGGCCCTGGGTCACGATGTAGGCGGTGACGTGGCTGGCGATCTCCGCCGCGCTCCAGCCGGTGCGCGTCTGCAGCAGCTGGGATTCGTAGTCGTTGACGATCACGTAGGTGGATTTGGCGATCATCGAGCGGAACTCGTTGCCGTTGAACAGCGGCATCGCCTGGCCGGGATCGAAGATGAACGGCACGCCGCGCGCGGCGAATTCGTCGACGTGCTGCAGCATGGCCTCGCGGCCATCCGGCGCCACGATCGCGAAGTCGATCTCCGGGATGTCGCGCACGTGGTTTTCCTGCGCGCTGGACATCGCGCCGGGGTGGAAGGCGGTGATCTGGTTGTTGTCCAGGTCGGTGGTGATGAAGCACTGCGGCGTGAACTGCTCCTCGAACACGCGCACGCCGTCGAGCCGGATGCCGCAATCTTCCATGTGCTGCCGGTAGGGCGCGAAATCCTGGCCCACCGCCGCCACCGGCAGCGGATCGCCGCCCAGCAGCTTGAGGTTGTAGGCGATGTTGCCGGCGCAGCCGCCGAACTCGCGTCGCATGGCCGGCACCAGGAACGACACGTTCAGGATGTGCATCTGGTCGGGCAGGATGTGGTTCTTGAACTGATCCTGGAACACCATGATGGTGTCGTAGGCGAGCGATCCGCAGATGACGGCAGGCATGGTGCGAGAGGACCCCGATTGAAATGGGAGGCTGCGGGCGCGTGCCCGGGCGGGCAGAACCCGTCCCTGCAGCCAAAGGCCGCCATCGTACCGCCATCCGTCCGTGCTGGCGACTTCGCGACCTGCGTCGCAGTTCAGTCCACGGCGCAGGAAAATCGCTTATGGCCGTGTTGTACAAGGGTTTCTTAACGTGTTTTTCCTTGCGCGAAGCGGTGGCCCTGACTAGACTGGCGAGCTTGTCTGTTTAGCCTGGCCGACCCACGGCGGACCCATGTTCAAGAAGTTCCGCGGCATCTTTTCCAACGACGTTTCCATCGACCTCGGCACGGCCAACACGCTGATCTACGTGCGTGGGCAGGGCATCGTGCTGAACGAACCCTCGGTGGTGGCCATCCGCCAGGATCGCGGCCCCGGCGGTCCGCGCACGATCGCGGCGGTGGGCGGCGACGCCAAGCGCATGCTGGGTCGCACACCGGGCAACATCGCCACGGTGCGCCCGATGAAGGACGGCGTGATCGCCGACTTCACCATGACCGAGGCGATGCTGCAGCATTTCATCAAGCAGGTGCACAAGTCGCGCTTCCTGCGTCCGAGCCCGCGTGTGCTGGTGTGCGTGCCGTGCGGTTCGACCCAGGTCGAGCGTCGCGCCATCAAGGAATCGGCCGAAGGCGCCGGCGCCCGTGACGTGTTCCTGATCGAGGAGCCGATGGCTGCCGCGATCGGCGCCGGCATCCCGGTGCATGAGGCGCGCGGCGCGATGGTGCTGGACATTGGTGGTGGTACCTCCGAGGTGGCGGTGATCTCGCTCAACGGCATCGTCTACTCGCAGTCCGCCCGCGTCGGCGGCGATCGTTTCGACGAGGCGATCATCAACTACGTGCGCCGCAACCACGGCACCCTGATCGGCGAATCCACCGCCGAGCGCATCAAGCTGCAGATCGGTTGCGCCTTCCCGCAGGACGACGTCAAGGAGATCGAGATCTCCGGGCGCAACCTGGCCGAGGGCGTGCCGCGCATGTTCACGATCAACTCCAACGAGATCCTCGAGGCGCTGCACGAGCCGCTGGCCGGCATCGTGGCGGCGGTGAAGTCGGCACTGGAGCAGACCCCGCCCGAGCTGTGCTCCGACGTCGCCGAGCGCGGCATCGTGCTCACCGGCGGCGGCGCATTGCTGCGCGACCTGGACCGGCTGATCTCCGAGGAAACCGGCCTGCACGTGCAGGTGGCGGACGATCCGCTGACTTGCGTGGCCCGCGGCGGCGGCAAGGCGCTGGAGCTGATCGATCAGCATGGCAGCGACTTCTTCTCGCCCGAATAGCGCGCGGCGACGGGGGCCGCGATGGCGCGCGCACGCGAAGGTTCCTCCCCCCTGTTTGCCGGCAACGCGGCCGGCACGCTGCGGCTGATCGTCTATCTGGCGCTGGCGGTGGTGCTGATGGTGCTCGACCAGCGCAATGGCTGGCTGTGGCAGCTGCGCTCGGCTGCCTCGGCGGTGGTCGAGCCGATCTATCGACTGGCCGGCCTGCCCGCGGCCGGGGTGCACACCCTCGGCGTCGCCTTTGCCGATCGCCAGCTGCTGACCTCGCAGAACCAGCGCCTGCGCGAAGACCTGTTGCTGGCCAACGCCAAGTTGAACCGCATGGCCGCGGTCGCCGAGCAGAACGAGCGGCTGCGCCGCCTGCTCGATACCCAGCACAGCCTGAAACTCAACGTGCAACTGGCACGGGTCATCGGCGTGGATCTGGGCGCGTACCGCTATGAGCTCACCTTGAACATGGGTTCGCGCGACGGGGTCGAACCCGGGCAGCCGGTGATCGACGCCCACGGCGTGATGGGGCAGGTGAAGGCCGTGCTGCCGCATACCGCCGTGGTGATGCTGATCACCGACCCTTCGCACGCGATCCCGGTGACGATCGCGCGCACCGGCTTGCGCACGGTGGCCTACGGTTCGCGCGACGGCGACCAGCTGAGCCTGCCCAACCTGCCGCTGGCGGCCGACGTGCGCGCCGGCGACAAGCTGCTCACCTCGGGCATCGGCGGCCGGTTTCCGCCCGGCTTCCCGGTGGGCCGGATCGACAGCGTGGCGCCGGCGGCCACCGGCATGTTCCAGGTGGCGCTGGCCTCGCCGGCGGCGGATCTCGACCGCAGCACCGACGTGCTGCTGCTGCACGACCAGGCCGAACCCAAGGGGCCGCCTGACCTTCCCGCTCCGGCGGGGCCGCCGCAGGAACTGGCGCCGGCCGCTTCGGCAACCGCCGCGCCACCGGCGGTGCGCGCGAACCCAGCCGGCGGAGCGCCGCGATGAGCCGCGCCCGGCTGAGCCAGTGGTGGTTCGTCGGCACGCTGGCTGCGGCGCTGCTGCTGATGCTGGTGCCGCTGCCCGGCGTGCTGGAGCCGTTCAAGCCGTACTGGCCGGCGCTGGTACTGCTGTACTGGGCGCTGGAATCGGAGGATCGGGTGAGCCTGGGCCTCGCCTTCTGCGTGGGTCTGTTTGCGGACCTGCTCGATGGCGTGTTGCTGGGCGAGCAGGCGCTGCGCCTGTGCGCGTTGGTCTTCATCACCGTGCGTTTCCGTTCGCGGCTGCGCTTCTTCCCGATGTGGCAGCAGGCGCTGGCGGTGCTGGCCCTGCTGCTCAACGACCGCATCCTGCTGCTGCTGGTGCGCATGCTGGCCGGCGCCTCGCTGCCGCCGGCGAGCTGGTGGATCTCCCCGTTCGTCGGCGCGGCGCTGTGGCCGTTCCTGTTCCTGCTGCTCGACGACCTGCGCGCGCGGCTGCGGGTCCAGTGAGGTGCGCTCCGATGATCATGAACCGGTGAGATGAAGAGCCGCCGCGCGATCAAGAACGCCCGTGACGAGACCGCGCTGTTCCGCCGCCGCGCGCTGGTGGGTTTCGTGCTGATCCTGCTGGGGCTGGGCGGCCTGGTCGGGCGTTACGTGGTGCTGCAGGTCGCGCGTCACGCCGAGTTTGCCACCCGCTCGACCAACAACCGGGTCAAGCCGCGCGCGATCCCGCCGGCGCGCGGACTGATCTACGACCGCAACGGCGTGGTGCTGGCCGACAACGTGCCGGCGTTCCGGCTGGAAGTGGTGCCCGAGCAGGTCAAGGACATGCCCGCCCTGTTGGCGCGGCTGGGCAAGGTGGTGCCGCTGGACCAGGACGACATCGACGCGTTCAACAAGCAGCTGCGGCAGAGCCGGCGCTTCGACAGCGTACCGCTGAAGATGCATCTTACGGAGGACGAGATCGACCATTTCGCGGTCAATCGCTGGCGTTTTCCCAATGTGGACGTGGTGCCCTACCTGACCCGGCATTATCCGTTCGGCCCCTTGTTCGCCCACGTGGTCGGCTACGTGGGGCGCATCGATGCCGACGACATGCAGCGGCTGGATCCGGACCGCTATCAGGGCACCAGCCACGTCGGACGCAGCGGCGTGGAGCGTTCCTACGAGGATCTGCTGCACGGCAAGCCCGGCTACGAGCTGCTGGAGGTCAACGCCGACGGCCGCACCCAGCACGTGCTGGAAACCCATGCGCCCACGCCCGGCCGCAGCCTGTACCTGAGCATCGACGTGCGCATCCAGAAGGCCGCCGAGGCGGCGTTCGAGGGGCGCCCCGGGGCGGCGGTGGCGATCGATCCGCGCAACGGCCAGGTGCTGGCGATGGTCAGCGTACCCACCTTCGATCCCAACCTGTTCGTCAACGGCATCAGCCAGGCCGACTACCGCGCGCTGACCACCAATCCCGACAAGCCGCTGTACAACCGCGCGCTGCGTGGCGTCTATCCGCCGGGCTCGACGGTGAAGCCGTTCCTGGCGCTGGGCGGGCTGGAGCTGGGCTTGCGCAAGCCGTCGGACACGGTGTTCTCCAACGGCCAGTTCTGCCTGCCGGGGCAGACGCGCTGCTATCGCGACGACAAGCGCGGCGGCGACGGCACGGTGGACATGGTGACCGCGATCGAAAAGTCGACCAACACCTATTTCTACAAGCTGGCGCTGGACATGGGCATCGACCGGCTCAGCCAGTGGATGGGCCGCTTCGGCTTCGGCCGCAAGACCGGCATCGACCTGATCGGCGAGTCCGACGGCATTTTGCCGTCGCGCGAGTGGAAGGCCGCCAACAGCAAGCAGCCGTGGTATCCCGGCGAAACCGTGATTGCCGGCATCGGCCAGGGTTACTGGGCGGTCACACCGCTGCAGCTGGCGCACGCGGTCGCGACCCTGGCCGGCGGCGGGGTGCCTTATCTGCCGCGGCTGGGCATGGCCACCAGCACGGTGGGCGAGGCCCGGCGCCAACCACTGCCCAATCCCCCCGGTGCCACCCTGATCCGCCGGCCCGGCGACTGGGCGGTGATCAATGCCGGCATGCGCGCAGTGATCACCGACGGCACCGGCAAGGGGCTGAACGACGGCTTCCCCTACGCCATCGCCGGCAAGAGCGGCACCGCCGAGCGCTATTCGCGCACCAGCGACGCCTACGACACCAATCGCAGCACGGCCTATCTGGCCACCCGCCATCGCGCCTGGTTCATCGCCTACGCCCCGACCGACCATCCGCAGATCGCCGTGGCCGTGGTGCTGGAGCAGGGTGCCTGGGGTGCTTCGGCGGCGGGGCCGATCGCGCGCAAGATCCTCGATGCATGGCTGGCCACCCAGCACGGCGTGCTGCCCGGGAGCGAGCGGCTGCCGGATGCCGCGCCGCTCCCGTCGTCGGCCAGGCCGGCGCCGGCCGGCTCGGTGGTCGAGGACCTGCCGGTGTCCGCCAGCAGCGAGGTGCAGCCATGATCGGCGTGCTGCGCGCACGCGTGCGCCGCTTCGCGCGGCGGGTCATGACCCGCCGCCGGATCGACCTGCCGCTCGCCGTCGGCCTGTTCGTGCTGGCCCTGATCGGCCTGTCCACGCTGTACAGCGCGGGCGATCGCAACTTTGCCCTGGTCGGCGGCCAGGCCGCCCGTTTCGTGCTCGGCGGTGCCTTGCTGCTGCTGGTCTCGCGCATTCCGCCACCGGTGCTGCGCAGCTGGACGCCGGGCCTCTACGCGGTCAGCGTCGCCTTGCTGGTGGTGGTGGCGATCCTCGGCGAAGGGCGCGGTTCGATGCGCTGGCTGGATCTTGGCGTGATGCGCTTCCAGCCGTCCGAACTGCTCAAGCTCACCACGCCGATGATGGTGGCCTGGTACCTGCACCCGCGGCAGTTGCCCCCGGGCTGGAAGGACATCGCGATGGTCGGCGTGCTGATCGCCATTCCCGCCGGCCTGATCGCCGAACAGCCGGACCTGGGTACGGCGGTGCTGGTGGCCACGGCCGGGGCGTTCGCCTTGTTCCTGTCCGGCATGGCGTGGTGGCGCATCGGCCTGCTGGTGGGCGCGGTGGTGGGCATGATCCCGATCGGCTGGCATTTCCTGCACCAGTACCAGCGCGACCGCGTGCTGACCCTGCTCAACCCGGAATCCGATCCGCTGGGCAACGGCTGGCACATCATCCAGTCGCAGATCGCGGTGGGCTCCGGCGGCGTGTTCGGCAAGGGCTGGCTGCACAGCACGCAGTCGCGGCTGGATTTCCTGCCCGAGCACACCACCGACTTCATCTTCGCGGTGTTCTCCGAAGAGTTCGGCCTGGTCGGCGTGTGCGCGCTGATCGCGCTGTACGCGTTCATCATCGGCCGCTGCCTGTGGATCGCGATGGAGGCGCGCGATACGTATTCGCGCCTGCTGGCCGGCGCGATCGGCATGAGCTTCTTCGTCTACGTGTTCGTCAACGGCGGCATGGTCGCCGGCATGCTGCCGGTGGTGGGCGTGCCGATGCCCATGATCAGCTACGGCGGCACCTCGGCGGTGTCCCTGCTCACCGGCTTCGGCGTGCTGATGTCGATCCATGCGAACCGCAAGAGCCACATCTGAATCGCGCCCCGCGCGCGCCATGCCGCGGACCGAAGTCGCCGCGCCTTGCATGGTAGGCTTCCGGTGAATCCGTTTTTCCCCCGCGAAGGCCTTGCATGACCGTGCATCCCGTGTCCCGTCTGTCCTGTGGTCTGTTGGCCTTGCTGTTCTGGATGGCTGGAACGAACACGGCGCTGGCGGCGCACCCGGGCCAGGCGGAGCTGGTGCGGGAGGTGGCGCGCGACACCGGCCAGAGTCCGGCGGCGCTCGACGCGCTGCTCGACGGCGCCACCATGCAGCAGTCCATCCTCGACGCGATCAGCCGCCCGGCCGAGGCCAAGCCGTGGAAGGACTATCGCCCGATCTTCCTCACCCAGGCCCGCATCGATGGCGGCGTGGCGTTCTACCGGGAGCACCGGGCCTTGCTCGAGCGGATTGCCGGCGAGTACGGCGTGGCGCCGCAGTACATCGTGGCGATCATCGGCGTGGAGACCAACTACGGGCGCATCGTGGGCCGCTACAAGGTGCTCGATGCGCTGGTGACGCTGGCGTTCTACTACCCGCCGCGCGCGCCCTTTTTCCGCGGCGAGCTGAAGACCCTGCTGGAGCTGCCCGCCAACCGGCTGGCCGGCCCGCTGGACACGCTGGTCGGCTCCTATGCCGGGGCCCAGGGCTGGGGCCAGTTCATGCCGTCGAGCATCCGCGACTATGCGGTCGACGAAGACCATGACGGCCGCATCGACCTGCACGACTCGGCCGCCGACATCCTGGCCAGCGTCGCCAACTATCTGCATGGTTACGGCTGGGAGCGCGACGCGCCGGTGGTGGCGCGGGCGCAACCGGACGCCCGGGCGCACGCGGTCGACCTCAACGAGCTCACGCCGAAATTTCCGCTGGAGCAGTTCGAGGCCTGGGGCTACGCGCCGCTGCAGCGGCTGGACCCGGGCCGGCTGGCCAGCCTGCAGAAGCTCGAGGGCCCCGGCGGGCCGGAGTACTGGTTCACCTTCCAGAATTTCTACGTGATCACCCGCTACAACCGCAGCCCGCTGTACGCGATGGCGGTGGAGCAGCTGGCGCAGGCGATCGCCGCCGGCGTGGCGCAGGCGGACGCCGCCCGGTGAGGCTCGCTGCTGTCACCGTGGTGCTCGTGGCGAGCGTGCTGCTCGCTGCGTGCAGCGGTTCGCGCAGCCGGCCGGGGTCGCCCGGCACGGTTCATCGCGGTGCGCCCGGCACGACATCCCCGCCTGGCGGCAGCGGCATCCGCGATGATCTCAGCCGTCCGCAGTCCAGCCGCTACCGCGACGACAACGACAGCGTGCCGCCGCCGTTCGACGTCAGCAAATTGCCCGAGCCGGTGCCGAAGGCCGAGCCGCGCTCGCGCTACGGCAACAAGTCGCCGTACACCGTGCGCGGCAAGACCTATCGGGTGCTGCCCACGGCACGCGGCTACGATGAACGCGGCATCGCCTCGTTCTACGGCAACAAGTTCCACGGCTACAAGACGTCGAACCTCGAAACCTACGACATGTACGCGTTCACCGCGGCCAGCACCACCTTGCCGCTGCCCAGCTATGCGCGCGTGACCAACCTGGACAACGGCAAGAGCGTGATCGTGCGGGTCAACGACCGCGGCCCGTTCCACGACAACCGCCTGATCGACCTGTCCTTTGCCGCCGCGGTGAAGATCGGCATCTGGCCCAAGGGCACCGGCCTGGTCGAGGTGCGCGGCATCGACCCGGCGCATCCGGCGCAGGAACTGCCGGCGCCGGCTGCGGTCTCAGGCGGACATCCGGGGATCTACCTGCAAGTGGGCGCCTTCGCCGACCTGTCCAATGCCGATCGCCTGGCCCGGCGCCTGCGCGCGGCCGACCTGGGCGCGGTACAGGTGATCGACAGCGTGGTGCGGGGCCAGCGCCTGCGCCGCGTGCGGGTCGGCCCGCTGGGCAGCGTGGAACGCGCCGACGAAGTCAGCCGCCGGATCGAACGCATGGGTCTGCCGCAGCCGCAGGTCGCGGTAGACTGAACGGGATTTGCGCACACTTTCCTGCCACTTCGGCGCACGCCACGCCGATCCTCGAGAAACCGGACTTGAAAACACGATGAACCTTCTTCGACGTACCCTGATGCCGTTTGCCGCCACTGCCGTCCTGCTCGTCGGCGTCGCGATGGCGCAGACCCCGCCCCATCCGTCGCCCGTGCCGCGCCCGACGATGCCGGCCGCACCGGTGCCGCCGCCGCCGGAAGTCGACGGCGCCAGCTGGGTGCTGATGGACTATGCCACCGGCCAGGTACTCGCCTCGAAGGATCCCGATGCACGCCGCGCGCCGGCCTCGCTGACCAAGGTGATGACCGATTACGTGGTCTCGGCCGAACTGGCCAACGGGCGTATCCATTCCGACGACATGGTCACCATCAGCGAACATGCCTGGCGCGGCGGCGGCGCCGGCACCGACGGTTCCACCAGCTTCCTCAAGCTGGGCAGCCAGGTGTCGCTGATGGACCTGCTCAAGGGCATGATCGTGCAGTCCGGCAATGACGCGGCGATCGCGCTGGCCGAGCACACCGCCGGCTCGGAAGATGCCTTCGCCAACCTGATGAATGCCTATGCCAAGCAGCTGGGGATGGCCAACACGCATTTCTCCAACGCTTCGGGCTACCCGGTGGAGAACCACTACAGCTCCGCTCGCGACATCGCCATCCTGTCGCGCGCGCTGATCCACAACTTCCCCGAGGATTACGCCATCTCGGCGATCAAGTCGTACGAGTGGAACGGCATCAAGCAGCAGAACCGCAACGAACTGCTGTGGCGCGATCCGGCGGTGGACGGCATCAAGACCGGGCACACCGCCGATGCGGGCTTCTGCCTGGCGGCGTCCGCCAAACACGGCGACGAGCGCATGATCGCGGTGGTGATGGGGGCCAGCTCCAACAAGGCGCGCGCCGATTCGGCGATGGCCCTGCTCAACTACGGTTTCCGCTTCTACGAGACGCACAAGCTGTACGACCCCAGCAAGCCGCTGGCGACGCCGCGGCTGTGGAAGGGCGAGGCCGACACGCTGCCGATCGGCGTGGCCAGCGACGTGCTGGTCACGGTCAAGACCGGCCAGTACGACAAGCTCAAGGCGGTCATGGACATCCCCTCGACCCTGATCGCGCCGTTCAGGAAGGGGCAGCAGATCGGCAGCCTGCGCGTCAGCCTGGACGGCCAGACCCTGCAGACGGTGCCGCTGATTGCGCTGGCCGATGCGCCGCAGGGCGGGTTCTTCTCGCGCCTGTGGGACAGCATCCTGCTGTGGTTCCACAAGGACACCGGCAACACCGAGCAGGCGCCGGGCGGCAAGTGATGCAACCGATCGACTTCGACAACGCGAAGCGCGAAGGCAAGGGCTTCCAGTTCCCCGGCGAGTTCGAGATCACCGCCGTGGGCAACGCCAGCGCCGACCTGCCCGGCCACGTGCCGCAGCTGCTCGAACGCGCCGGCCTGCAGGTGCTGCACGAGACGGTGCGGCACCGCCATTCCGGCGCCGGCAATTTCGTCTCGGTCACGGTCACCTTCCGCTGCGAAAACCGCGAGCAGTACGAAGCCGCGCACCACGCGCTGCGCGCCGATGCCGATATCCGGTACACGATGTGAAAGCCGGGATTCGGGATCGGGGATTCGGGATTCGCAAGAGTCGCATCTCGACTCCCGTCGCGGGCTTGCAATGCACCGCTTTCGTTTCGGCAACACCACAAGGTCACAGGCCAGCGTGAACGCTACACCCCGAATCCCGAATCCCCGATCCCGAATCCCGGATTCAACCGAATCCCCAATCCCGAATCCCGAATCCCGGCCCCTCGCCATCCGCCACCTTGGCCGCCAGCCCTACGCGGCCACGTGGCGGGCGATGAGCGCATTCACCGACCAGCGCACGGCGGATACGCCGGACGAGCTGTGGCTGCTCGAGCACGAGCCGGTGTTCACCCTGGGCCAGGCCGGCAAGATGGAACACGTGCTGGCGCCGGGCGACATCCCGGTGATCCCGGTCGACCGCGGCGGCCAGGTGACCTACCACGGACCCGGCCAGATCGTCGGCTACCCGCTGATCGACCTGCGTCGCGCCGGCGTGGGCGTGCGCGAGCTGGTACGGCGGATCGAGCAGGCGCTGATCGACACGCTGGCGCATTGGCAGGTGGCCGCGGTACGTCGCGAAGGCGCTCCGGGCGTGTACGTGGGCGAGGCCAAGATCGCCGCACTGGGCCTGCGCGTGCGCCGCGGCTGCAGTTTCCACGGGCTGGCCTTCAACGTGGCCATGGACCTGGAACCCTTCGGGCGCATCAATCCTTGCGGCTACAAGGGTTTGGCGGTCACACAACTGCTAGACTTGGGCGGTCCGTCGCAGCTGGCGGACGTCGAGACGGTGCTGGCGGAGGAGTTCTGTCGCCAGTTCGGCTTCGCCGCCGTTCCCGCTGCTCCCTTGATCCCCGAACTCCCCGCACGTGCAGCGGTCTGAATCCCAACCCATGAGCGAAACCGGCGTCCCCTTGTCCAAGTCCATTCCGATCCGGGTCGTGGCCGGCACCGGCGCGGTGGAAAAACAGCTCGGCAGCGACAAGATCGCGCTGAACCGCGCCGGTTTCGACACCACCGTGCCGACCCTGCGCAAGCCCAGCTGGATCCGCGTGCGCCTGCCCCAGGGCAACGCCGTGCAGCAACTGAAGGCCCGCCTGCGCGAGAACGCGCTGGTCACCGTGTGCGAGGAGGCCTCCTGCCCCAACATCCACGAGTGCTTCAGCCACGGCACCGCCACCTTCATGATCCTCGGCGAGGTGTGCACGCGGCGCTGCTCGTTCTGCGACGTGGCCCACGGCCGGCCGCAGCCGCCGGATGAGCTGGAGCCGGCGCGCCTGGCGCAGACCATCGCCGACATGCGGCTGAAGTACGTGGTGATCACCTCGGTGGATCGCGACGACCTGCGCGACGGCGGCGCGGCGCACTTCGCCAGCTGCATCCGCGCGGTGCGTCACGCCAGCCCGAACATCCGCATCGAGATCCTCACCCCGGATTTCCGCGGCAAGGGCCGCATGGAGCGCGCGCTGGAGATACTCAAGGCGTATCCGCCGGACGTGTTCAACCACAACCTGGAAACCGTGCCGCACCTCTATCGCGAGGTGCGTCCGGGCGCCGACTACCAGTGGTCGCTGGACCTGCTCAAGCGCTTCAAGGCACAGCATCCGAACGTGCCGACCAAGTCCGGCATCATGCTCGGCCTGGGCGAGACGCAGGAGCAGGTGCTGCAGACGCTGCGCGATTTACGCGACCACGACGTGGAGATGATCACCATCGGCCAGTACCTGCAGCCCACGCCGCACCACCACCCGGTGCTCCGCTACTGGACGCCGGACGAGTTCGACGCGCTGCGCGAAGCCGGCGAGGCCATGGGCTTCCATCACGTCGCCTCCGGCCCGCTGGTGCGGTCGTCCTACCACGCCGACCTGCAGGCCCATGCAGCCGGTGTCATCGAATCCGCCTGAGAGCATCCATGAAATTTCGCCCCGCGCTGGTCCTGCTGTTCGCCCTCTCCGCCAGCTGCGTCTACGCGCAGTCCGCGGCCGACCTGGGCGCCGGCCCCAAGCCCCGCAAGGCGGCCACCTGGCCGCTGGAGCCGACCACCGAACAGGCCCAGGCCGCGCAGCTGTCCGCGCGTTTCCTGACCCGCTTCCATTACGACGCCCAGCCGCTGGATGACGCGATGTCCGCGCGCATCTACAAGGCCTACTTCAAGATGCTCGACGGCGACAAGGTGTTCTTCACCCAGGCCGACATGGACAAGTTCGCGCCGCTGAAGACCAAGTTCGACGACGCGATCTGGAACAGCGACCTGTCGGCCCCGTTCGCGATCTTCAACCTGTACGTGCAGCGCGCCGTGCAGCGCATGACCTACGCCCGCAGCCTGCTCAAGGACGGCTTCGACCTCAGCCGCGACGAGAGCTACGACGTCGACCGCAAGGACGCCGCCTGGCCGAAGGATCAGGCCGCGGCGGACGACCTGTGGCGCAAGCGCACCAAGAACGACTGGCTGCGCCTGAAGCTGGCCGGCAAGGACGACGCCGACATCCGCAAGACGCTGGACAAGCGCTACAGCGGCTACATCGACCGCATCCGGCAGATCAACAGCGCCGACGCGTTCCAGACCTTCATGAACGCCTACGCCGAGTCCACCGACCCGCACACCGACTACCTCGGCCCGGAGGCGGCGGCCAACTTCGACATCGCGATGAGCCTGTCGCTGCAGGGCATCGGCGCGCAGCTGCAGTCGCGCGACGACTACACCATGATCGTCAAGCTGATCCCCGGCGGCCCGGCGATGAAATCGCACAAGCTCAAGCCGGGCGACCGCATCGTGGCGGTGGGCCAGGGCGACAAGGGGGCGATGGTCGACGTGGTCGGCTGGCGCATCGACGACGTCACCGCGCTGATCCGCGGCAAGAAGGGCACCGTGGTGCGGCTGGAAGTCCTGCCGGCCGACGTGGGCCCCGACGGCAAACATGAGATGCTCACCCTGGTGCGCGACAAGATCAACCTGGAGGACGCCGCGGCCAGCAAGAAGGTCATCGAGATCAAGGACGGCGGGGTCACCCGCAAGATCGGCGTGATCGACCTGCCTTCGTTCTATTCCGATTTCGGCGCGCGCAGCGCCGGCGACAAGGATTACCGCAGCACCACCCGCGACGTGGCCAAGCTGATCGCCGAGCTCAAGCAGGAAGGCGTGCAGGGCATCGTGGTGGACCTGCGCAACAACGGCGGCGGCTCGCTGGCCGAGGCCGACTCCATGACCGGCCTGTTCATCGACAAGGGGCCGGTGGTGCAGGTGCGCGGTTCGCACGGCGAAGTCCAGGTGCAGGGCGACGACGATCCGGGCATGGCCTGGAGCGGTCCGTTGGCGGTGCTGGTCAATCGCGGCACGGCGTCGGCCTCGGAGATTTTCTCCGCCGCCATCCAGGATTACCACCGCGGCCTGGTCATCGGCGAGCCGACCTTCGGCAAGGGCACCGTGCAGACCCTGGTGGACCTGGACAAGTTCGCCTCCGGCGACAGCGAGAAGCCCCAGCTGGGCGAGCTGAAGATGACGATCCAGGAGTTCTTCCGCATCAACGGCGGCTCGACCCAGCTCAAGGGCGTCACGCCGGACATCGAGTTCCCCAGGAACGGGGACGAAAAGGACTTCGGCGAATCGACCTACGACAACGCGCTGCCGTGGACGCAGATCCCCGCGGCCGACTACCAGCCGGTGGCCAACCTCTCCGCCTACCTGCCGCAGCTGCTCAAGCGGCACGACCAGCGCGCGGCGCAGTCGCCGGCGTGGAAGCTGATGCTGGACGAGCTGGCGCAGTACCGCAAGATGCGCGACATGACCACGATCTCGCTGAACCTGGCCACCCGCGAAGCCGAGCGCAAGCAGCAGGAGCAGACCCAGGCCGCCTTCCGCGCGCGGCATGTCGCCATCGACGGCAGCGACGCCGCCCTGCCGGAGGCGGGCAGCCGCCTGGACGACGGCCTCAACCCGAACGAGCGCAGCATCAAGAGCGAGCTGAAGGAAGAGAAGGACGCCAAGAACGCCAAGGACCCGCAGCTCGAGGAGACCGCGCACATCCTGTTCGACGCGATCGGCATGATCAAGGCCGACCCGAAACTGGCCAGCGAGGTGCTGCCCTATGGTGGCAAGTTCTCGCCCCGCGCCATCGCCAGCGTTGCGGAGCCGGCACCGGCAGCGAGCAGCCTCACGCGCTGAGCGAACGGCCTTCCGTGCGGCGAAAAGGCGGCGCCTGGCGCTGCCTTTTCGTTTCCGCCCCCGGGCGGATGCCTACACGGTGTAGCCGTAGCGATCAATCCACGGCTGCAGCATGGGCAGCACCGGCGCGAAGTGCTCGCGATAGTGCTGCCAGCGCCCGACCGCCTTGCGATGGACACCTTCGGTGACCTGGGCGTAGCTGGGTGTGCTGATATAGCGCTTGGCCCGGGCATGCTCGGCAAACCGCATCATCGGCGCGGCGTCGGCGAGGTCGAGGAACCGTGCCAGGCGCGCAGCCTGGCCTTCAAGATCGTCGACCACCGACTCGTAGCGCCAGCTCAGCAGCTGCGGCGCGAACAGCTCCACATCGCGTTGCCATTGTGCGAATGCGCGCACATAGCCTTGCGCCAGGCGCTGCAACGACGAGCACAACACCATGAACGCCGGTGAGCGGAACGGCTGCATGCTGCAGCTCAGCAGCACGTCGCAGGGGTGGCGCAGGCACAGGATGATCCGGGCGTGCGGAAACAGCCGCATGATCATCGGCAAGCACTGCATGTTGAGCGGATTCTTGTCCACCAGCCGGCGCCCGCCCAAGTCCGGCAGCACGCGGGAGACCAGTCGACGGTAGGTGTCGCGCAGCGCGTCGGCGTCGGCCTGGCTCAGGCTCGCCAGGTCTGCCGGATAGGACTGGCCCGCGGCTTCCATGCGCTCGATCAGCTCATGGATGTAGGCTCGCTCATCCATCGACTGGAAATCCGGATGGGCGTCGAGCATCTGCTCCAGCAAGGTGGTGCCCGAGCGCGGGAACCCGACCACGAAGACCGGGCTTTCGCGTGGGCCGGGTGCGCGCAGATCGCTCCAGCGGACGTGGTCGGCCGCTTCGACCACGCAGTCCGCCATCGGCAGGGGCCGACTGTCTTCGGCCAGCAGCTCCGGCACCACCTCGCGGGCGAGCTCCCGCTGCGTGGCGTGCGCATCGCGCAACGCCTGCCAGGCCTCGTCATGGCGGCCGATGCGATCGCAGGCAGCGGCCAGGCCGAAGCCGGCGCTGGCGCGCCTGTCGTGGTCGATGCCGAGGGCGAGGATGCGTCGGTACAGCGATGCGGCGTCGGCGGCGTCGCCGACGCGCATCGACAGCACGGCATGCGCGCGCCAGCCGTCGGCGCGCGCCTCGAGCGCATCCGCAGGCAGAGCGGCGATCGTGGCCAGCGGCAGCTCGCGCAACGCCAGCCGGGCGAGCTCGAGCTGGTTGTTGCGTTCGTGCAACAGCGCCCGTTGCGCGGCGAGACGCAGGCGCATCACCGCGGCCGCCGGTTCGGCAGCCGGCAGCCGCGCCTGCGCCAGCGCGTGCAGCGCGGCATCGAGCTGACCCTGGGTGGACAGCATCGCGGCGAGGATCATCGCCTGCTCGGCCGGTTGCGGCGGCCAGTCGGGGGCGCCGGCCAGCATCTCCTCCTGGGCGGTGTTGTCGCCGCAGACGTAGCATGCGTACGCCGCCTGCAGTCGCGCCTCGATGAGCCGCGGGGCCAGGCGGGCCGCTTCCAGCAGGGTCCGGCGCGCCGACAGCCAGCGCCGTTGCTGGATGTGGAGCAGGCCAAGGTTGTAGTGCACTTCGCCGTCTTGCGGCGCCAATAGCCGGGCCTGCAGCAAGGCCTGTTCGGCGCCTTGCAGGTCGCCTGCCTGGCGACAGGCCACGCCCAGGTTGTTCCAGTAGGCCGAGACGTCCGGCCGCATCGCGGTCAGCCGGCCAAAGCTCGCCACCGCCTGGTCGTGGCGACCGCTCAGCTGCTGCGCGGCGCCCAGCAACAGCAGGGCCTGTTCGTCCAGGGCGATGGCTGGCCCGGCCTGCTCGGCGAGTTCGAGCACGCGGCGCGTGTCGCCCGCCTGCCAGGCGGCGGTCATGGAAGCGGCCAGGTCGGAGGGGGACGATTGCATGCGGCTTCGGTCGGGATGGTCCAGCGGCCATTATGCAAGAGGGCCGCGATTGCTCGCGGCCCTCTTGCTGCTGCGTCATCGACGGCCGTCAGGACATCAGAACTTCACCGTGGCACGGGCCCAGTAGTAGCGACCGAGCACGTCGTAGGTGGAAACGTCCACGTTGTAGTTGGAGCCGTTCTGGTACATCAGAGGCGGCGCCTTGTCGGCCAGGTTGTCCACGCCGATGTCGAAGCGGGTGTGGATCGACGGCACCGCGTAACCCAGCTGGATCGAGTGGTAGGTCACCGAGGCGATCGGGATGTTCACGCCCGGGATGGCCGCATCCACGTTGAGCGCGGTGAGCCCGTTGATGTAGCGCGACTGCCACTGCGCGTTCCAGTTGCCCTTTTCCCAGCCCAGCGTGACCGTGCCGCGCAGCCGCGAGATGTTGCCGAACTGCTGGCTGTAGGTGCCGGCGTAGTCCTTCACGGTCGCACCCGGCTGCCCGGGGGTCGCGTTGTTCTTGTAGGTGGAGGTGTAGCTGCTGTTGAGGGCCAGCTGGAAATTGCCCGGATCCATGCCGCCCATGTCGAAGTGGGGGAGCTTGTAGCGCATGGTGAAGTCGGCGCCCGACGTGCTCAGCGTGCCGAGGTTGACCACCGGAGTGTTGATCAGGAATACCTGGCCCGGCTGGCGGCTGGTGGTGTCCTCGCGATGGATCAGCGAGCAGTACGGGCTGGCGCTGTTGTTGAAGCAGGAGCTGACGACCAGGTCGCCGGTGATCGCGGTCAAGGTGTCGGACAGGTAGATGTGCCAGAAGTCCAGGCTGGTGGAGAAGCCGGGCAGCCAATCCGGCGAGTAGACCAGGCCGATGTCGATGGACTTGCCCTTTTCCGGCTTGAGCGAGTTGCCCACGGTGGCGGCACCGGAATAGAACGTGTTGACCTGGGCCGGTGAATTGCCATCCCAGTTGGGTGGCACGAACTGGCAGGCTACCGGGTGCTGCGCCAGCTCGGCCGCCGAGAGGTGGACGCAGGGATCGTTCAGGGTGGGCTGCACCAGGGTGCGGCCGTCATACAGCTCGTTGAGGTTCGGCGCGCGGAACACCTGGGAGGCGGTGCCGCGCAACAGCAGGTCGGCCACCGGCCGCCACTCGATCGCCACCTTGCCGTTGGTGGTGCTGCCGCTGGTGCTGTAGTCGGAGGTGCGCACGCCCAGGTCGATGTTCAGCGAGTGTGCCCAGGGCTTGTCGGCGAGCAGCGGGATCAGGGTTTCCGCATACAGCTCCTTGACGTTGTAGCTGCCGCTGGCGGGCGAACCGCAGGCTTCCTGCAGGATCTGGCAGGTGGTCGTCACCGGGTCGAGCACGGCGAACGGGCTCACCGTGTACTTCATCGACTGCTTGCGGTACAGCGTGCCGACCGAGAGCTGCGCCGTGCCGGCAGGCATGTCCCAGAGGTTGCCGCTGGCGTCGAATTGCGCCTGCTTGGTGGAGTTGGTCATCACGTAGATCGGCGTCTTCACGCCGGCGCTGAGCAGCTTGCCCACGGCGGGATCGGCCTGGTTGAAGATGTTGGCGCCGCCGTCCACCGCGGCCTGCAAGGCGGGGATGTCCACCTCGTTGGTGTCGCGCTGGTCGCGCTTGCTGTGGCTGTAGTTGATCGAGGCATCCCAGGTCCAGCTGCTGTCCTGGCCAAAGTTGCCGCGCAGCCCCGCGTTCACTTGCGCGTTGTCGGTGGTGTAGCTGTGCACGCGCGTGCCGGCGCCGGTGAGGCGGGTCTGGAAGCTGTAGCCGCTGTTGGGATCGCCCGGCACCGCGTTCTGGCTGAAGGTGACGCCGAACGGGTTGATCGGGTTGCTGGAGGAGATGATCAGGCCATCGCCGGTGCCGACCGGCGAGGGCGCGTCCTGGCCGCTGGATTCGGTGCGGTTGTAGAACGCATTCACGTAACCGGTGAGGTCGGGGGTGAAGTTGAAGCTGCCCAGCACGAAACCGTTTGTGCGCTTCTGCGCGGTCTGCATGTAGTTCAGCGCGGCGTAGTTGTAGGTGTCGGAGGAAAGCCGGCAGCGGTAGTCGCCCAGCGCCGTGCCGTCGCCCTGCGCCAGGGTCACGTTGGCCGTGCCGTTGCTGGCGAGCTCGCAGCCGTACTGGCCGGCGGCGAGCGCACCGGGCAACTGGATGCGGCCGGTGGGGATCGAGCTGGAGCCGGCCGCGATGATGGCGCCGCTGGACAGGTACAGCTGCTGCCGCGAGAAGTCGCGCTCGGCGGCCAGCGTGGCGTCGTACTTGTTGTAGTCGATGCCGCCGACGATGCTGAAGTTGTCGCCGGTGGCGCCGCCGGTCAGGGTGAAGCCGCGGCGCTGCGAGTCGCCATGGCTGGAAATGCCGTCGTTCAAGCTGACCTGCACGCCCTGGAAATCCTTGCGCAGGATGAAATTGACCACGCCGCCGATGGCATCGGAGCCGTACACCGTGGAGGCGCCTTCGGCGAGCACGTCGACCCGGTCGATCATGTCCGGCGGCAGCATGTTGATGTCCGAATTGACCATGCGCTGGCCGTTCACCAGCACCAGGGTGCGGTTGATGCCCAGGCCGCGCAGCGAGACGCGGGAAGCGCCGCCGCCGGCTTCCAGCAGCGGGCTGGCGACGCCGCCGCCGTTGCTGTTGTTGGAGGGGTTGGTGGCGTTGCCGGAAATGGCGGGCATGTCCTGCAGCACATAGCCCAGGGTCGGCTTGCCGGAGTTGGTGATGTCGGCGCGATCGATGGTCACGACGGGGCTGGCGGTTTCCACGTCGACGCGGCGGATCAGCGAGCCGGTGACGACCACCGCATTCAGCGTCTTGGCCTGCTCCCTGGAGGGCGGCGTGGCCTGGTCCGTGGCGGGCGGATTGGTCGTCGTCGCGTCTTGTGCCTGCACGCCGCCGGCGATCGAAATCATGCCGGCCGTCAATGCCAGGCGCACAGCCCATGACAGGTGATTGAGGTCGTATTTCATAGATGTTTTTTCCCCGATGGATGGTGGTACGGCCCTGAAAGTCGAGGGCTGCTGCTGCACGCGTTCCCCCCGGACACGTTGCAGCAGCGTTGGTCGTGCGCTCGACGCCTTGAGGTTACTCCTCCAGCTGTGCGTCGCACCACTGCGCCGGCGGGTGCGGACCGGACCCTGCCGCGGCGATCAGCTGCCGGCGGGCGGGGGCGGCTGGCTGGAGCGATTGAAGTCCCCGATCGCCGCGACCAGGTCGGCCACCGCCGCCTGCTCGGCCGCGCTGAGGTCGGGGTTCCAGCTGTCCACGATGAGCACCGCGCGGTTGCGTGTGCTGTGGTTCCAGGCCTCGTGCTCGAAGGTGTCGTCGAAGGTGACGCAGCGGCCTTCCTGCCAACGGTGGATTTCCCCGCCTACGCGCAAGGCGCAGTCGTCCGGAACCACCAGCGGCAGGTGGGTGACCAGGCGGGTATTGGTGACGCCATGGTGGGGCAGGATGTGGGTGCCGGGGCTCAGGATCGAGAACAGCGTTTCCGGTGCGTGGTCGCGCACCCGCACCAGCGGCATCGCCTCCAGCACCGCGCTGGTGCGTGGGCAGCGCGCGCTGTTGGCTTCGTGGCGCACGCCGTGCCGATAGAAAAACAGTGCGTCCCAGGCTGGCTCGTCGTTGCCCGATGCGCCCAGCAACTGCGCGGCCACCGCAGTGGCCGAGTCGGTGCCGAGGAACGGCACCAGTTCGTCGCGTTGCGCCAGGGCGGCGAGCAACTCCTCGCGGATAGCCTCGACGGCGGCTTCCAGTGACGCGTGCGCCGGAAAACGCTCGCGCGGATAGTACGGGCGGCTGGGGATGCCGGGGAAGTACAGGAACTTCGGCCGCTGGCGCGGATCCGGTACCGGCGCGGGCTGGCCGTCGAGATAGATCGACAGGCAGTGGTCGACGCGAACCAGCTCGGAGCGGCCGTAGCGCTGGCGCAGCGGTTCCATGATCGTCTCGAACGCCTCGCGCCGGGCGGCCGAGACGTAGCGGACCGCGTGCTTCACGGCATCGCGAAGGCCCGCCGCGGTGGTGGCGTCGTCAAGCCAGCGTCCACGCGCCTGGGCGGCGTCAATCGCGCCGGCGTAGGCCAGCATCGCTTCCTGGCGACGCCCCAGTTGTTCCAGCACGACACCCAGGCGCAGGCGCGCCACGAACAGGCCGGGCGCCAGCGTCAGTGCCGCACGCAGGCTGTCCACCGCGGCGTCCGGGTCGCCGGCCAGCACCTGCGCCTCGCCCAACCGGTGCAGCACGGCGGCATCTTGCGGGTGGGCACGGCGTGCGCTGCGCAACAGGGCGACGGCGCTTTCCGGCGCATCGCGCTCCAGTGCCCTCCCGGCGAGAAACAGCGCCGCCTGGGCGTCGCCCGGGTGGATCTCCAGCAGGCGCCGGCAGGCGTGCTCGGCCCGCGCCGGGTCGTTGTCGCGCAAGGCCGCTTGTGCCTCGTCGCGCAAGGCGGCGGCCAGCCGGTTTGCCTCGGCGGTCGACGTTGGGCTCATGGCGGACCACCTGCCAGGGTTGCGGACGGTGTGGCCATGATGAAGCCGTTCCCCGCTCGCGGCAAAATCAACTGCCGTAGCGGCCTTGCAGGAACGCGAACACCGCGCGCAAGCCCATCGCCTCGCCGCCGCGCGGGCGGCCGGGGCGGTCGGCGTCGTTCCAGGCGTAGGTGTCCAGGTGCAGCCATGGCGTGCCGTCGGGCACGAAGCGTTCGAGATAGAGCGCGGCGGTGATGACGCCGGCGTGGCGCGACGGGCTGGAGTTGGCGAAGTCGGCCAGGTGGGAGTCCAGCATGCGCCGGTAGGGGCGCCACAGCGGCAGGCGCCACAGCGGGTCGGCCACTGCCTCGCCGGCCTGCAGCAGGGCATGGGCAAGGCCGTCGTCGTTGGCGAACACCGCCGGCAGGTCCGGGCCCAGCGCCACGCGGGCGGCGCCGGTGAGGGTGGCGAAGTCGATGATCAGCGCCGGTTGCTGTTCGGCGGCGTAGGCCAGGGCGTCGCACAGGATCAGCCGGCCTTCGGCGTCGGTGTTGTCCACCTCCACGGTGTGGCCGGCGCGGGTGGTGATCACCTCGCCGGGGCGCATCGCCTCGCCGGCGATGGCGTTCTCCACCGCGGGCACCAGCAGGGTCAGCCGCACCGGCAACTGCGAGTGCATGATCAGCCCGGCCAGCGCGATCGCGTGCGCGGCGCCGCCCATGTCCTTCTTCATCCAGCGCATGCCTTCGCCGCCCTTGAGGTTCAGGCCGCCGGTGTCGAAGCACACGCCCTTGCCGACGATCACCAGCCTGGGATGGTCGGGCTTGCCCCAGCTCAGTTCGACCAGCCGTGGCGCGCGGTGGCTGGCGCGGCCCACCGCGTGGATGGTGGGGAAGTTGGCCTCGAGCAGTTCGTCGCCGACCCAGTCGCGCAGTTTCGCCTTGTGCGCCCTGGCCAGCGCCTTGATGGCCTCGCCGAGTTGTTCCGGGCCCATGTCCTGGGTGGGCGTGTTGACCAGGTCGCGCACGCGGGCAGTCGCTTCCACCAGCGGGGCCAGCCGGGCCAGCTCGTCGGCCGCCACGATCAGCCGCGCCGGCGCGCGTTTGGCGGCGCGGTAGCGGGTGAACTCATACGCGCCCAACGCCCAGCCCAGCGTGGCCAGCGCGGTGTCGGCCAGCACGCCTTCGGCGGCCAGCTCGTAGGTGGCTTCGGGCAGCTGGCGGGGCAGGCCGGCCAGCGCGGCCAGCGGCTCGGACGGGGCCACGCCGACCAGCACGCGCGCCAGCTTGCCGGCGGCGTCGGGCACCAGGGCGAACGTGCCCGGCGCCGCGTCGAAGCCGCTTTCGCCGAGCCAGCGTCGCTGCGCCGCGGTCAGCCGGCGTCGGCTGGCGGCCAGGTGCGTCGCGTCGGTGGTCTCGACGGGAATGCCGTGGCGCTGGCCGGGGCGGCGTTCGATCAGGGCGGACATGGGGCAAATCCTTCCGGGGAAATGGCCCATGATGGCCATGCCGGCTGCGAAGAACAATCCGCGCGGCGCTCAGTGGCCCGGCGAGGCGGCTTCCAGCCAGTCGGCGAGCGCGGTCATGTCGGGCAGGTCGAGATCCGGCGGCGGACCCATGCCGGCAGGCCAGGGTTCGCCCTGGCGATTGATCCAGGCGGTGCGCAAGCCGGCATCGCGGGCGCCGACCATGTCCAGCGCGGGGTCGTCACCCACGTGCAGCACCTGCCCCGGCTCGACGCCGAGCAGCGCCGCGGCAGCCAGGAAAATGCCGGGGTCGGGCTTGCCCACGCCATGGTCGCGGGCGCAGACGTGGTGGCGGAAATGTCGCTCGATGCCGATGCGCCGCAGGTCGGCGTTGCCGTTGGTCAGGCTCGCCAGCGGCCAGCGCGCGGCGATGCGTTCCAGCGCGCCGGCGCAGTCGGGAAACAGCTCCACCCGGTTGCGCGCGGCAAAGTAGATTTCCCACAACGCGTCCACCGGGGCGTCGGCGATGCCGCTGGCTTCGAAGATGTGGCGCAGGGTCAGCTGGCGCTGGGTGGTGAAATCGTGCGCCAGGTCGAGCCGCTCGGCCGCCACGCGGGCGCGCAGCTGGCGCATGGCGGCGATCGGCCACGCGCGAGCCACGTCCGGATGATGCTGCTGCAACCAGCTGTCGACGGCCTGGTCGGCCCGTTCCAGCGCGGGCAGCACCGGCCACAGCGTGTCGTCGAGATCCAGCGTCAGCGCGAGGATCGCCACCCCTTCCTACTACTGCTTGCTGACGCGCAACACCTGGCCCAGCTGCAGTTCGTCGCTCTTGAGCCGGTTCCAGGCGCGCAGTTGCGCCACGTCGACCGAATGCGCCCGGGCGATCGAGGAGAGCGTGTCGCCGCGCACCACCTTGTAGGTCGAGCGCGCCTGCGTGGCGGCGGCGCTGACGCGGCCGAAATCCTTGCCGTTGGCCTGGCTCACCGTGGTGGCCGAGCCGCTGGCGTGCTCGACGCCGGTCACGGTGACGTTGCTGACGCTGCCGCTGATGCGCTCCAGCCGGGCGTCGTCAGCCGCGCGCTCGCGGCGCTCCTCCAGCGCGGCGCGGGCCTGCACCGTGCGCTCCGAGGTGGGGGCGATGGCGGCGCGGGCGGCGTAGGTGGCGCCGGGGGCGGCGATCGGCGTGCCGTGCGGAACGCGCGCGCCGACTTCCGCCAGGATCGTGCGGCGGCGCTCGGCGTCCATCGCCGCCAACTGCATGCCGTCGTCGTAGGGCACCACGCCGTGGCGGCGCAGCGCGGCCTTGGCCGGTTCGGTCTTGAGGAACGCCACGAAATCCTGCGCCTGTTCCGCCTTGGCGCCATGCGGGTTGGTCACCAGGTACAGCGGGATGAACAGCGGGTAGCTGCCGTTGGCGATGTTGGCCGTGGTCGGCGCGCGGCCATTGATCGGGATCGCCTTCAGCTTGGGGTTGCCGCTGATGCCGGCGAGCGTCGCCACGCCCAGCCCGTTCGGGTTCAGCGCGATGCCTTCTTCCAGCTTGCGCGTGTTGACGTACAGCCGCGGCGCGGCGACCGGCTGGTTGCCGCGGCCGAACAGCAGGCTGCGCAGGCTGTATTCCACGCCGTCGCCGGGGCTGGCCACCGCGTACACGTCGATCGGCGCGTTGCGGCCGCCGACCTCGCTCCAGTTGTGGATCTTGCCGTAGTAGATGTCGTGCACCTGCTTCAGCGTGAGGTTGCTGATCGGGTTGGATGCCTGGGTGATGATCACCAGGCCGCTCCAGGCCACCGGGGTGAAGGTCAGGCGATCGTTCTGCGCGCTGCCGTCGGAGGGGCGTGCGCTGCCGGCGAGGTCGGCGGTGCCGTTGCTCACTGCGTCGAGGCCCGAGGCGGTGTTGAACGGCTGCAGTTCGATGCGGCCGTGGCCGGCCTTGGTCCATGCCTTGCCCACCTCGTTCATCACCGCGTTGGCGGTGGCGTCGTCGCCGCGCCAGACCAGGCTGCCACCCGACTTGGCGGCCGCCGGCGCCGCGGTGGAGAAGCAGGCGCCAACCAGGGCGATGCAGAACAGGCGAGCAAAACGTACGGACATGATGATGCGAAACCCCGGCGTGAGTGGGCCAATGACGTGAGCCGGCGGCGGGACCCTGGGGCGGGTCCGCTCCCCGGCAAGCTGGCTGACGGACCCGCGCGATCGAACGCGCCAAGTCGATGAGCCCAAAGGATATTGGATCGGCCTGAACCCACAATATCAAGCGATTTCTGGCGTTTGCGTGAGGACAGCTCGCAGAGCGTGCGCGCGAACACGCCCTTCACGCGATCCACGTCCGGTTTTGCGCGCGGCCGCCCGGCGGGTCAGTTGATCAGCACGTAATGGCTGCCGTCCGCATCGGCGACCACCAGCACCAGCTGGCGCAGGCGCACGCCGGCCAGCCCGCGCAGCATGCGCAGGCTGGTGATGCGCTGGTTGCCGATGCCGATCACGACGTCGCCGGCGCGCAGCCCCGCCTGGGCGGCGCGGCTGCCGGGCTGCACCGCACTGATGGCGGCGCCGTACCAGCCCTGGTCGCGCTGGCCCTGGCTCAGCTCGCGGAAACGCACTCCGGCCAGCCGCGGGTCGAGCTGGCCGCCGTCGAGGCTGGCCAGTTTCTCGGCGCTGAGCGTGGCGCTGACCTGGCGCGGCTGGCCGTCGCGCACGATGCCCAGCTGCAGCGTGCTGCCCAGCGGCAACAGCCCTTCGGTGTTGCGCAGCTGCTGCACGCTCTGCAGCGGCTTGCCGTTGAGCGAGGTCAGCACGTCGCCCGGCTGCAGCCCGGCGCGCGCGGCGGCCGAACCGTCGCCGACGCCGGTCACCACCACGCCCTTGCTTTCCTTCAGGCCCAGCGCCTGGGCGATGCGAGGGGTGATCGCCTGCGCCTGCAGGCCGAGGCTGCCGCGCTCGACCTTGCCGTGCGCGATCAGCTGTTTCATCACCTCGGCGGTGAGGTTGCTGGGGATCGCGAAACCGATGCCCACGTTGCCGCCCGAGGGCGAGAAGATCATGGTGTTGATGCCGACCAGCTCGCCGCGCAGGTTCACCAGCGGACCGCCGGAGTTGCCCGGGTTGATCGAGGCGTCGGTCTGGATGAAGTTCTGGTAGCTCGACTCGCCCAGGCCCGAGCGCCCCAGCGCCGAGACGATGCCGGCGGTCACCGTCTGGCCCAGGCCGAACGGTTCGCCCACCGCCACCACGTAGTCGCCCACGCGCAGGGTGGAGGAGTCGGCCATCGGCAGCGCGTGCAGGCCGCTGGCCTGGATCTGCACCACCGCCACGTCGGTGGCCGGGTCGGTGCCGATCAGCTTGCCCTTGAAGCTGCGCCCGTCCTGCAGCGTCACGCTGATGTCGTCGGCACCGGCGACCACGTGGTTGTTGGTCAGGATGTAGCCCCTGGCCGCGTCCACGACCACGCCCGAACCCAGGCTCTGCTCCACCCGCTCGCGCGGCGTGGGCGGCAGGCCGAAGAACTGGCGCACCATCGGGTCGTCGAAATACGCGTCGCGCACCGGCACGTGGGTGGTGCTGGAGATGTTCACCACCGCCGGCGTCACCCGGGTCAGCATCGGCGCCAGCGACGGCATCGGCTGGCCGTCGACCGCCGCCGGCAAGGTGGCCGCGCGGGCGCCGGAAGGCAGCGTGCCGACCGCGATCACGAGCGCGGCCAGCAGCCCGGCCAGCCACGATGGAGAGTGATGGCGAGGTGACATGAGGGGCTCCTTGGCTAGGGTGGATGACGGCGCTGGTTCGACCGATGGCCGATGCACGGGTTCCCCCGTGCCGATGCCGCCTGCAGGACTTTACTTCCCCGGGCGTCAGGGTTAACTTCCCCACTTGGTAACAACCACAACATCTTGTGTTCTGGCGCCAATGCCGAAACTAGCACTGGTGCGAACCACGGCATTCTTGGGGGAGGAGCCATTGTTGTCGGAAAGCCAGGAGGCGGGCGGGCCGGGAGGTCGTTCCCGTCCGTGATCCCGCCACCGCCGCGTCGCGAGCGACACCCTTACATCCCAATAAAAATCAACGGGGGCCGCAAGGCCACACCGAGAGGTCAGCAAAACGATGAGCACAATGCGTGCGCCAGCCAACCACCCCGCCACCGGTCGCGATGCTGCCGTGGACATCCCGCTGCAACCCGCCTCGTGGGACATCTGGGACAAGAAGTATCGCCTGAAGACCAAGACCGGCGAGCCGGTCGACGGCAGCATCGACGAGACCTACCAGCGCGTGGCGCGGGCGCTCTCGGAGGTGGAGGCCACCGACGAGCTGCGCGGCCACTGGTACGAGCGCTTCCTGTGGGCGCTGCGCCGCGGCGCGATCCCGGCCGGCCGCATCACCTCCAACGCCGGCGCGCTGGCGCACAAGCCGGCCACCTCCACCATCAACTGCACCGTCTCCGGCACCATCCACGACTCGATGGACGACATCCTGGAGAAGGTGCACGAGGCCGGCCTCACGTTGAAGGCCGGCTGCGGCATCGGCTACGAGTTCAGTACCCTGCGTCCGCGCAACGCCTACGTCTCCGGCGCCGGCGCGTACACCAGCGGCCCGCTGTCGTTCATGGACATCTACGACAAGATGTGTTTCACCGTCTCCAGCGCCGGCGGCCGCCGCGGCGCGCAGATGGGCACCTTCGACATCAGCCATCCGGACGCCAAGGAGTTCATCCGCGCCAAGCGCGAGGACGGCCGCCTGCGCCAGTTCAACCTCAGCCTGCTGATCACCGACGGCTTCATGGACGCGGTGGAAAACGACCAGGACTGGCCGCTGGTGTTCCCGGTGCACGTCAAGGAAAAGGACGAGATCGACCTCGACGACCCGACCAAGGTGGTGTGGCGCGAATGGCCCACCCACGAGAACTACATCGACCGCGAGGACGGTCTGGTCGCCTGCAAGATCTACAGCCACATCCGCGCGCGGCACCTGTGGGACATGATCATGGTGTCCACCTACGACTATGCCGAGCCGGGGTTCATCCTGATCGACAAGGTCAACGAGATGAACAACAACTGGTGGTGCGAGCACATCCGCGCGACCAACCCCTGCGGCGAGCAGCCGTTGCCGCCCTACGGCTCGTGCCTGCTCGGCTCGGTCAACCTGACCAAGTTCGTGCGCGATCCGTTCGGGCCCAAGGCGCGTTTCGACTGGGACGAGTACCGCGAGGTGGTCAAGGTGTTCACCCGCATGCTCGACAACGTGGTCGAGATCAACGGCCTGCCGCTGGAACAGCAGCGCAGCGAGATCATGGGCAAGCGCCGCCACGGCATGGGTTTCCTCGGCCTGGGCAGCACCGTGACCATGCTCAAGCACAGCTACGGCAGCGCCGAGGCGGTGGCGTTCACCGAGGACGTCTCGCGCGAGATGGCGCTGGCCGGCTGGGAAGTGGCGCTGGAGCTGGCGAAAGAGAAGGGCGCCGCGCCGGTGCTGCTGCGCGACTTCACCGTCACCGGCGACATGCTGCGCAAGCGCCCGGAAATGGCCGCCGACGGCTACAAGGTCGGCGACAGCATCCCCGGCCGCGTGCTGCATGCAAAGTACAGCCGCTACATGCAGCGCATCGCCACGGTGGCGCCCGAGCTGGTCGAGCAGCTGGCCCAGACCGGCGCGCGCTTCACCCACCACACCTCGATCGCGCCCACCGGCACCATCTCGCTCAGCCTGGCCAACAACGCCAGCAACGGCATCGAGCCGAGCTTCGCGCACAGCTACTCGCGCAACGTGATCCGCGAAGGCAAGAAAACCAAGGAAAAGGTGGAGGTGCTCAGCTTCGAGCTGCTCGCCTACCGTGCGCTGATCAACGCCGAGGCCAGGCCGTTCACCGACGAGGCCGCGCACAAGCTGCCCGACTACTTCGTCGCCGCCGACGACATCAGCCCGAAGCAGCACGTGGACATCCAGGCCGCCTCGCAGAAGTGGATCGATTCGTCGATCTCCAAGACCGCCAACGTGCCCACCGATTACCCGTACGAAGACTTCAAGGACATCTACTTCTACGCCTACAAGCAGGGGCTCAAGGGATGCACCACGTTCCGCTTCAACCCCGCCGCTTTCCAGGGTGTGCTGGTCAAGGAATCGGACCTTGAAAACACCCTCTACCGCTTCGAGCTGGAGGACGGTAGTGTTGTCGAACTGAAAGGCAATGAGCAGGTGGAATACGACGGCGAGATGCATTCGGCCGCCAACCTCTTCGATGCCTTGAAGGAGGGGTACTACGGCAAGTTCTGACTGCGCGCAGTTTCCCGAGGGCCACGGCACGTACTGACATTCATCGGAGGGGAACACCAGTTATGTCCATCGACAACGAGCTTGAGTCAAGCAACAACCCAGCGGCCGCCGAGGCACCCGCCGTCGTGCTGCCCGTGCTGCCCGAGGTAGCGCCGGCCGCACCCGCCGCGGCCCCGGCGAAGAAGGCCCCGGCACGCCGCAAGGCCGCAGTGAAGAAGGCCGCACCGAAGAAGGCGGCGCCGAAGAAAAAGGCGGCCGCGAAGAAGGCGGCTCCGAAGAAGAAGGCCGCGACCAAGAAGGCTGCGCCTAAGAAGAAGGCCGCCGCGAAGAAAGCGGCTCCCAAGAAAAAGGCTGCAGCCAGGAAGGCCGCGCCGAAGAAGGCTGCTGCCAAGAAGACGGCAAGGAAACCGGCGAAGAAGGCCGCCGCGAAAAAAACGGCGCGCAAGAGCGCAGGGAAAGTGGCGAAGAAGGCGGTGAAGAAAGCCGCCGTCAAGCGCGCCAAGCCCGCCCGCAAGGCGGCGGGCAAGAAGTCGGTCGCCCGCAGGGCGGCCCCGAAGAAGGCGGCGGCAAAGAAGTCCGCCAGCAAGAAGGCCGCCCCCAGGGCGGCCAAGAGGTCCACTGCCAGCAAGAAGAAGTAAGCCGTACCTCCTCCGGCCCGGCGTCATGCGCCGGGCCGGAGGGTTTTTCACGTCTCACGTCGCCGCCCCTGCGGCGCGCCCCAGAAAGAAGCGAATCCCATGGCAATCAAGATCGACAAGAAGATCACCGGCTACAACGTGGTCAAGCCCGAGGACAAGGTTGCCGATGCGGCCGGCAGCGCGAAGCAGGCCACCCCTGCCGCGCCCAAGCAGGCCGAAGTGATCCAGATGCACGAAAGTGTCGAGCGGCCGGAAACCCTGGTCGGCTCCACCTTCAAGATCAAGTCGCCGCTGTTCGAGCACGCGCTGTACGTCACCATCAACGACATCGTGCTCAACGCCGGCACCAAGTACGAGCAGCGCCGCCCCTTCGAGATCTTCATCAACTCGAAGAACATGGATCACTTCCAGTGGATCGTGGCGCTCACCCGCATCCTCTCCGCCGTGTTCCGCAAGGGCGGCGACGTGACGTTCATCGTGGAAGAGCTGAAAGCCGTGTTCGACCCCCGCGGCGGCTACTTCAAGGCCGGCGGCGTCTACATGCCCAGCATCGTCGCCGAGATCGGCTCGGTGGTGGAGCAGCACATGAAGAACATCGGGCTGATCCATGATCCGGAGATGGATGAGGCCACCCGCAAGCTGATCGCCGAAAAGCGCGCCGCCTACGAGGCGATGGACTCAAAAAAAAACGCTGATGCGGGCGTGACTGCCAGCTCGACCGGTTCCGAAACCCTGACCTTTCCGCCCGGCTCGATGATGTGCGACAAGTGCAACACCAAGGCCCTGGTGCTGATGGACAACTGCCAGACTTGTTTGAATTGCGGGTATTCGAAGTGTGGGTGAGCTAGGGGCGTAACTCCAGGGGAAGGGATGTGGCTGACGTTTTAGACGACGATCCGATGTTTGAGGACGAGCCTGAAGACTCTTCTTCTCGTGAGATTCCTCCTGAGAATAGAGTTCTTCGCACACAGGCCTACGATAAGGCGGTTGGCGACCTAGTTAATATGGTCGTTTCAGAAGATATTCTTCTTGATCCAGACTATCAGCGCAATTACGTCTGGGATAACAAGAAGGCGTCTTTGTTGGTCGAGTCCTTTTTGCTCAACGTGCCTATACCGATCATCTATGTATCCGAAGAGGCTGACGGGAAATGGTCGGTAGTTGACGGTCTTCAACGTCTTGCATCCTTGACCCGCTATTTCAGGGATGAATTTAAGCTTTCTGGACTCGAAGTTTTTCAGGAGCTCAACGGCGTCGCGTTTTCAAAGCTTCCTCCAAAAGCTCAGCGCACATTGAAGAATGGCATTTTGAGAATCATCGTCATTCTTCAAGAGTCGCACCCGGAGATTAAGTATGATATTTTCCAAAGGCTTAATAGGGGGGCGATCAAGCTAAACGAGCAAGAGTTGAGGAATTGCCTTTATCGGGGGCCTTTGACTACGGCCTTGCGTGTATGGAGAGAAAATCCACTATTTCTCGAAGTGTTTGGCCTAAAGTCGCCACACAAAAGGTTCTACGACGCTGAGTTGCTTCTGAGGGTCCTAGCGGTTGCGGAAGGTTTTCAGCCCCATGATGGGGGGGTCCCTGCGTATCCAAATAAAATGAAGTCATTTTTAAATGACTTCATGGGTCGTAATAGGAATTTGAGCCCGGAGGGAATAGATGCGGCATATCAGTGCCTTGCAGGCACAATGGAGCGTGTAAAGAAAGTCTTTGGATTACCTGCATTTCGCCGATATATTCCTGAGACCGGACAACACGACACTAGACTGAATAGGGCGCTAATGGACGCCGTTGTTGCGACGTTCTGGCATTTGTCCGATGAGCAAGTGAATAAAGTGTCTGAGGCGTTGCGGAAGCTGAGCATGGAGCTAGTCGTCAATGATAAGGCTTTCGCTGATGCCCTTATCTATGGAACCTCGGATAAGAAGAAGCTCGAATACCGCGTCAGGGCGTTTTACAACGGCGCGATGGCGCTTTTTTAGGGCATCCCCAGGTGGAAGACTTTCAGGCCAGGAAGGACTTCCTTGATTCACTCAAGGAGGTCGATTGTCTGCTGGAGCTTGCCCGGAAGAGCGAGGAATCTCACCCGGTTCACTCAGCGCTTTTGAAGTCGTCAATATTGCTCCTAGCATCAAAGCTGGAGAGCTTCATAGAAGCCGTTGTAGAAGAGTGCAGATACTATATTGAGCGTTGTCATCTCGATGCTCGAATATTACCTCCGGCTCTCATTGCTGCGGTTTTAAAAACAACTGTGGACGACGCTCTAAACATAAAGATTCGATCTGGAAATCTTTCGTCGTTGGAAGGCCTGAAATGTCTGCTTCCATTCCTCAGCGGAGCGATGGTGCCTGCGCTGCCGATTGAAGTGGGTTTTTCTTATGGTAAGCACGGTGAGGCTGAGTTTAGAAAAATCTTCAAAAGACTGGGTATCGATGATGTGTTCGATGCAGCCGAGGAAGCCAGCGGCGAGGTTGATTTTTCAGTGGCGGTTAGGGCCGATATTAATTCTCTGACTGCTATTAGAAACAATATTATCCATAATGATGCTTCGCCGAGCTTCACGGTTGAACAAGTAGATGGATTTGTCAATAAAATGAAGGTCTTGTCTTCGTCAATCTGTACGATACTCCTGACTCATTGCAACGAGCTGCGCAAAATGGACGCCCTTCTTTATGAGGGGATGTAGCCGAAAAGATGTCATGGACAATTTTCTAGAGCGAACGAATAAAGGGACGGAATTAATTAAGCTAACGACGACCTTCGTTCCCCATTGATTCGGATGGGGAAAGCTGTCCACACTTGAATGAAAAGACGGCATGCGATACCAACTGCGCAGGAAGGATAAGGTGGCGGTCCGGGACACCGAACGAAACGGCACGGGAATGGCGTTTGAACAGCGCCAGCGCTCCAACGCTGCTACCCATCGTCATCCCGTTACTTATGCCGGCCTTCGGCTTGGTGATGTTGATTGCTTCAGCCCTCCGAAAAGTCCAGGTGACGGATTTCAATTTCGGTTTTCTGGTCGTGTGGATCTGCGTGGTGCTGTGGCTGACCTACAAGACCCTTCCTGATTAGCGCCGAACCTCAGTCAAGATAGTTGCTCGCGGTGCGAAGGATTGAATTAAAGGGGACGTGGCTAATTAATTTCGTTTGTCGTCTGGCGAAGCGAGACGCCTGACGGGCGCGGTTAGCGACACTCCCTCTTTCGAAGCAGGGCAGGGCCAGCGTCGTCCGTCCGATTCCATGGTCGTCGACACTGGCCCTGGTTCATATCGCTGGCTTGTTGAGCCTTATGCGGGCGAAGGTTATTGCCCGTCGTCGGCCTTGAGCGTCAGTTCCTCTTTCTGCTGCACGCTCGCCTTGTCCCACTTCTTCATGTAGTCCAGTTTCTTGGCGCGGATATCGGCCGCGTGTTCGGTGTACCACTGTTCCGCTTGGGGCGTCACGCTTACCCAGGATGTCGCGCTCATCCACTTGGAGAAATCTTCCGATCGCGTGCTGTATTGCGCGCCGGCATCGTTGTGGATGGGGATCAGCGAAAAGCGTGCCTTCCACACACCCACGCGCGGCTTGATCAGTGCGTAATAGGTCTTGCCGGCGTCGAGGTGCGCGATCATGAAGTCCGCGTTCTCGGCGATCACCATGAACAGGTGGTCGCCTGGCTCGGCCTGGTAGCCGATCTTGTCCTTGCTTGAAACGATACCGATGAACTGGTCGGCGCTGTCGTGGGTGTCATAAACCGACGATTGGATCGCGCCACCGAAAGAAGACGGCCGCATGAACACGACCAATGCCTTGCCGGGAGCGGGTGTGGGCGCTGCCGCATTGGCCGGCGACCTCACCATCATGGACGACTGGCAGCCCGTCAATCCGGCTACCAACAGGATCGCGAAACCCCATTTCATGAAATGCATGCTGTTTCCCCTTTTTGATGTTTTGACCGCGCCGATTGGGTCCCTCTTCTTCAACTCGGCGCAGTGCCCTCCGGTGAGTCGAAAACTGTCATGACACCCACCGGCGTTCCATGGTCAAACTCTCGTAACCGTTTGTCGAGTCGCATGAAATTGCGAAAAGGGTTTGGAATTCCGGCAGCATGTCGTCCCGGCGACCCAGAGCTGGATGCCCCCGCGACGTGACGCCGCCGCCGCTTGGCGAGTAGCGTCGTCTGTCTCTGGAAGCTTCGGTTTCGGCCGACTGCTCCACTGGTGGTTCCTGTCCTGGGGCAAGTCGATGTCCGTGCTCCTCATCCGCAGCTTTGGCGACCCGCGCAGCTTCGTTCCGCAGAATTTCCCGCAAGGCGTGCTGCCGCGAGCTTCGGCGGAGAGTTACGTGCCCTGGCGCTCACGGCCGACCGGCGGGTGGTGTATGCCCCCGGTTTTCCTCGCCGCCGTACCGCGCGGGAGTCGCCGGTCAGTCCAGCAGCGTCAGCAGTGCTTCGTAGCGGATGTCGGCGGGTTCGCGCACGTTGGCTTCCATCCGGCGCAGCCATTCCAGCGTGCGGCGAGTCTGTTCGCGCTCCGCTTTCTGCGACAGGTCGAAGGTGACCGAATCGGCCACGTGGTGCAGCATCATCACGAAATCGCACGGCGCGCGGCAGGACCAAAACAGGGGTCAGTGTCTGAGGTTTCCCCACGAATCTTTTCGATCAATCAACACCTTGCATGCGGATTGAAGGAACAGTGCACGCATGATGCGGTCATTCCTCACGGGTTACGAAGCCAGAGGAGACCACACCATGCGCGCGACCGAAGTATTGCAAAAGTGTCTGGGGGACGCACTCGGTTCGATGCATGCGCTGCGCAACCGCGTGTTGCTGCGTGCTGTCGAGGCGATGGTTCACGGCAGGCGTCTGACGCTGATCGATCTGGCGCGTTCATGGCCCGGCGCGGAACGCATCCGCGCGCCTCTCAAGGCGCTGGATCGGCTATTGAGCAACCGCCATCTGCATGCCGAGCGCGAACACATCTACCAAGCAATGACCCGCTGGTTGGTGCGTAGCAAGCAGCCCACCATCGTCATCGATTGGTCGGATCTGAAGTCTGATCGAAGCCGGCATCTACTGCGCGCAGCGATTCCCGTGGGTGGCCGCTCGCTGCCGATCCTGGACATGGTGTTTCCCAACGGGCAACAAGGCTCGCCGAAGGCTGAAAAGCGGTTCCTACAACGCTTGGCGCAGGTATTGCCTGATGACGTGCGCCCGATTCTGGTGACCGATGCCGGCTTCCGTGGGCCATGGTTCCGAGCCGTCGAGGCGATGGGTTGGCAGTGGCTGGGACGCTTGCGCAATACGACGTATCTCAAACCCGTCGAGGTACCCGATGAGCCCGGTGAATGGGTGACGTGCAAAGCCATGTATGCCTTGGCAGCCCGCAAGCCACGCGATTTCGGATCGATGGATATCGCACGCAGCAATCCCCTGACGGCGCGCGTGGTGTTGCATGCCAAGCCACCCAAAGGACGCAAGCATCGTAACCGGCAAGGCGTGCCAGCGCGCAATTCCAACAGCCGCAAGAACGCACAACGGGAGAGCGAGCCGTGGTTGCTGGTGGCATCGCCCTCACTGAGGCTAAATACCCGCCAGCTAATCACGCTGTACGGGCGACGCATGCAGATCGAGCTGTCGTTCCGGGATCTGAAATCCCATCGCTACGGGCAGGGCTTCGAAGACAGCCTCACACGTAAATGTGCGCGCATCGAAGTGCTCCTGCTGTTCAGCGCGATGGCTGCGTTTGCCAGTTGGCTCGTGGGCATGGCGTGCGAAGCCGCTGGCATCGACGCTTGGCTTGCGCCGTTCGGATCGAGACGACGACTCTACTCGGTCATGCGGCTGGGCCGCGAGGCACTCGTGCGACGATGGTCGAGTACGCGCTTGAGCGAACTCGTCGATCAACTGCGACACCCGAGCCCACAACTACTGGATCAACTGGGCGCGCCGGCATGAATTCGTGGGGAAACCTCAGGGTC
>JBASAF010000045.1:0-299011 GCA_049650465.1 Rhodanobacter sp.
CGCCAGCACCTGCGTCCCGCGCCGCCGCACCGTCCACGCCATCGGCCCCGCCGCCAGCTCGGCCGTCTGCCGAAGCTCCGGCGCCCGCGCCGATCCCCCGCGACGCGAGCGGCCGACCGGACTGGGAGGCACTCATCGAACGGGCCCAGTTGCGCGGCCCGTTCAGCGTGGTGGCGCAGAACGCCGTGCTGCGCGAGCGCGACGGCCAGACTCTGGTGCTGGCGTTGCAGCCGGCGCACATGGGCATGGCGGTGGAACCCATGGTCAGCCAGATGGAGGATCGCATCAGCCAGGCGCTGGGCGAGACCATCCGCCTGCGCTTCGTCAGCGACAGCCACGCCGACACCATGCAGACACCGGCGGCACGCGCGGCCAAGGCGCGCGACAGCGCGCAGAGCGCGGCCGAGCAGGCCATCGAGGACGACCCGCTGGTGCAGAGCCTGAAGCGGGACTTCGGCGCCCGCGTCGTGCCGCAATCCGTCAAACCCTTGGGCAACGAACCCGGAGCCAGATGATGAGAGGACAAATCGGTCAGCTGATGCAGCAGGCGCAGCGCATGCAGGAAGACATGAAGCGCGCGCAGGAGGAAATCGCCAAGCTCGAAGTCACCGGCAGCGCCGGGGGCGGCCTGGTCAGCGTGGTGATGACCGGCGCGCACGAGGTGCGCCGCGTGCAGATCGACCGGCAGACCTTCGCCGACGACCCCGAGATGGCCGAAGACCTCGTCGCCGCGGCGGTGAACGACGCGGTCAACAAGGTTGCCCAGGCCAGCAAGGACAAGCTCGGCGGCGTCACCGCCGGGATGAACCTGCCGGCCGGCTTCAAGCTGCCGTTTTGAGCAGGGAATAGGGAGTCGGGAATGGGGAATCGCAAGATCAGGGGCGGCAGCCAGCGAACCGGGCTTTCCCGATTCCCTATTGCCGATTCCCGATTCCCGGCCAAAAGCCCATGAACAGTTCCCCCCTCCTTGCCGAGCTGATCGAAGCGCTGCGCTGCCTGCCCGGGGTGGGCGGCAAGAGCGCCCAGCGGATGGCGTTCCATCTGCTCGAGCGCGAGCGCGAGCGCGGATCGAGGCTTGCCCGGGTGATGGCCGAGGCGATGGAGAAGATCGGCCACTGCGAGCGCTGCCGCAATTTCAGCGAACAACCGCTGTGCGCCCTGTGCGCCAGCGCCAGCCGCGACCGCCAGGTGCTGTGCGTAGTCGAGTCGCCCACCGAGCTGGCGGCGATCGAGCAGGCCACCGGCTATCGCGGCCAGTACTTCGTGCTGATGGGTCGGCTGTCGCCGCTGGACGGGCTGGGGCCGGAGGAGCTGGGGCTGGCGAAACTCACCCAGCGGCTGGGCGAGGGCGAGATCGAGGAGATGATCATCGCCACCAATCCCACCGTGGAGGGCGACGCGACGGCGCACTATCTGGCGCAGCTCGCGCGTGCCGGTGGCGTGCGGCCGACCCGCCTGGCCTACGGCGTGCCGCTGGGCGGGGAGCTGGAGTACGTCGACCGCAGCACGCTGGCGCATGCGTTCGGCGGCCGGCAGATACTGGACTGATGACGGCCGTCAGGCGGCCGGATCGAGGGAGCCAAGCATGAGCGACACCATTTTCAGCAAGATCGTCCGCCGCGAGATCCCGGCCGACATCGTCTACGAGGACGACGAGGTGCTGGGCTTCCGCGACCTCAATCCGCAAGCGCCGGTGCACGTGCTGTTCATCCCCAGGCAGCCGCTGGCCACGCTCAACGACGCGACGCCGGAGCAGGCGCCTCTGCTCGGGAAACTGCTGCTGGCCGCCGCCGCCTACGCGAAGCAGGAAGGCTTTGCCGAGCAGGGTTATCGCACCGTGATCAATTGCAACGAGGACGGCGGCCAGACCGTCTTCCATATCCACGTGCATCTGCTGGCCGGCCGCCGCCTGCATTGGCCGCCGGGCTGACCGGCGCGGACCTGGCGGAAACGGAAAACGCCGGCTGCGAGCCGGCGTTTTCGCGCGCAACGGGTTACTTCTTCGGGGGCGGAGGCGGTGGCGGCGTGCGCGGACGCACCACGATCACGCGTGGGCCGCCCCAGTACGGGTAGCCCCACGGGCCGCCCCAGTAAGGACCGAAGCCCGGGCCCCAGAACGGGTCGTAATAGCCCGGCGGATAAGCCGCGCGCGGCTGGCGCTTGGGCCACAGGTAGACCACGTTGGCCTCGACCCGCGGATAGGCGTAGTCGTATTCGCCGACCTTCTTGGTCACGGTGCCGTGCAAGGTGCCGGTGACGGTCAGCTCGCGCCCGCGGGTGAACACCTCCGGATCGTAGAAGCCGTCGCGACAGGCCACGAATCGGCCGTCGTTCTCGCCCGAGTTGCCCAGGCGTGGTCGTGCCTGGCTGTCCAGCGGACGCGACAGCACGAAGAAACAGGTCTGCTGCGGGCCGGGTTCGGTCTTGATGATCTCGCCGCCCCAGCGCACCGGGGTGCCCCCGGCGCCGCCTTGCTGGGCGCTGGCGGTCGAGACGGTGGCGTAGTTTCCCTGCAGCGGTTGCGGGATCGTCGCACAGCCACCCAGCACGGCGACCGCGGCGGCGAGGGTGAGGGGACGGTAAAGAGACATGAGGTTTTCTCCGTCAGGAGCGATGGTGTCCACCATCGCATCGATGTCATTTGACCACGTTCGTCATCCGAAAATCCCGGACGGCGCACCGGAAAGCGTGGACCGATTCAGGCGCCGGTTCGTCGCTTGCGTAGCAAAGCTCCAGGTACTGCTGCATCAACTCCTTCAGTTGGCTGCGCTGCGCCGGCAGGGCACGCGCCGCACGGCTCAGGTAGTGTTGCGGGCCTTCACCGGTCCGTCGCACGATCCGTTGCCGCGCGAGCTTGTGCTCCAGCATGCGCAAGGCCTCCCGCAACGGATCGCGCGGCTGCCGCCGCCGCAATGCCCACGCCAGTCCGATCGCGATGAACAGGCTGCTGCCGATGGCCAGCAGGATGCCCAGCATGCCCGTGTCGGTGTCGCGGATGCCGAACGGAGTCAGCAGCCCGCGCTGGCGTAGCGCATCAAACGCCACAACGCCCTGGTCCCACCAGCGGTTGACAATGTCCCAGCGGTTGCGGAACTGCTGCAGCCAGTCGCGCCGGTACCAGTCCAGCTGGTCGCCGGCCGCCGCCGCGGCACCCAGGCTGACCCGTTCGGGGCGCACGGCGGCGGTCGGGTCGACGCGCACCCAGCCGCGGCCGGCCAGCCACACTTCGCTCCAGGCGTGGGCATCGGAGTTGCGCACCAGCAGGTAGTTGCCCAGCTTGTTCCAGTAGCCGCCCTGGTAGCCGGTGACCACGCGCGCCGGAATGCCCGCGGCGCGCATCAGCACGGTGAACGCGGACGAGTAATGCTCGCAGTAGCCCTCGCGCGTGGCGAACAGGAAATCGTCCATGGCATCGCGGCCCAGCGGCGCCGGCGCCAGCGTGTAGCGAAAGCCGCCATCGTGGAACAGCGCCAGCGCCTCGCGGACGATGGCGGCGTCGTCGCTGCCGTGGCGCCCGCGCCAGGACTGGCCGAGGGCCAGCGTGCGCGGGTTGAAACGGGCCGGCAGGCGCAACCAGCGCTGCGGTTGCGCGCCCAGCTCGGGTTCAAGCCGGTAACGCGTGGCCGAGCGCAGCGAGTAGTCCAGTGCATCGTCGACCGGCTTGGCGGCAATCACCACACGATCCCGGCGCATGGCGGCCCCCGCAGGCGCGCCGATGGGAACGTCGAGGGTCGGCAGCACGCGCCGATGCGTGGGCAACAGGTTTATCCGGTAGCTGATCGCCTGGTCGACGTCGAGTAGCGCCGGCGGTGCGTGGGCTGCGTCGCCGTAGCTCCAGCTGACGCCGTCGTAGTGAGCCATCACGAAGGCGCGGAAGTAGCGCTGGTCCGGCGGGGGCGGTTCGCCGTCGAAGGTGACCCGCATGGCCGGGCGATCATCGGTCAGCAGCTCGGTGAACGCACCCGGGCTCATGCGGTCGCTGAGGCCGGTGCGCGCCTGGTCGCGGCTTGGCGCGCCCCACAAGGGCGAGCCGAGCCGCGGCACCAGCACGAAGGCCAGCAAGGCGAGCGGCAGTGCCGACGCCAGCAGCGCCAGCGCGGGCGCGAAGCTGCGGGCCATGCCGGTCGGCGCCTGCGCCGGCTCCAGCGCGCGCAGGGTGGCCAGTGCCGGCACCAGGCCCAGCGCCACCACCAGCGTGCTGACCATGCCCTGGTCGAACAGCAGCGCCGTCATCAAAGCGAAGCAGGCGAAGCCCACGCCGACCCGCACATCGCGCAGGGTTTCGGTTTCCAGCAGCTTGAGCACCAGCAGGCCGATGCCCAGCGCGGTGCCCGGCGCGCGGCCGAACAGGTTGCCGTAGTAGGCGATGATCGCCAGGGTCAGCAGGGTCAGCAACGGCAGCTTGATCACCTGCGGCACGCGGCCCGGATGGCGGCGGCGCTGCCACCAGCGGCTGCCCAGGATGATGGCGAGCACCGCACCCAACCACCACGGCAGGTGGCCGGCGTTGACCGCGAGCACGAAAGCGGCGCTGAGGCAGAGCAGGTCGAAAGCGCGCTGCGTGACCGCGACTGCTGCCGGCCCGGGTGGCTTGGGCCGGATCACGGCAGGCCCGCCAGCGCGTCCATGCAGCGGGCGTAGTGCTGCGGTCCGCTGCCGCTGCCGATGTCGTTGCCCGGCAACCACAGGCTGTAGCTGCAGCGTTGCGCCTGCGCCTCGTTGAGCCAGCGCGCCAGTCGCGCGATGCGTGCCTCGTCGTCGAGGCCGTGCAGTTGCCGCCAGTCCAGGCGCCACTGCGGCTGGCTGCGCGGCTGTTCGAAATCCTTCACCAGCAGATCGTCGTGGCGGGCGCTGGGTTTCCAGGCGATGTGCCGCTGCGGATCGCCAGCGCGATAGTCGCGCAGCGCGGCCAGCTCCTCGCCGCGGTGGAGTTGCATGTGGCGGGCGTCGTCGGCCATCGCGCGTGGCGCCGGACCGGCCGCCTCCGGGCGCGGCCAGACCAGCACGGAGTGTTCGGGATGCAGCCAGCTCCAGGCGCGAAACATGCCGAGCGGCCAGCTGGTCCACAGGCGCAGCCGGGGCAGCGGTTGCCAGCCGCGCCGACGGGTCGGCAAATGCAGGCTGACCCGGACGGGGCCGCTGCCGCCCGTGGCGAAGGCGATCGATTGGTTATCCAGATCGAGCCGGACGGCGCCGCGCGGGCGATCGGAGTGGAACGAGCACGCCAGTTCGAGGGCTTCGCCGGCGATCGCATGGCCGGCCTGCACCTGCTCCAGGCGCAGCCCGTCGAGGTTGCGGAAGGCCACCAGCATGCTCGCCGCGCTCGCCGCGCCGAGCAGGCAGGTCAACAACAGCGCGGCGTTGTTGTTGTAGTTCAGCGCACCCACCAGCATCACCAGCAGCAGCACGGTGAAGCCGAGGCCGAAGCCGCTGGGCACGATATAGATGCGTCGGCGATGTAGCGTGATCGGCAACGGCTCCGGACGGCGGTAGCGGGTCAGCGCCGGCAGGCGCTTTTCCGCCAGGCGCTGCAGGCGTTGCAGCAGGCCTCGCATCAGTCCACCGCCACCTCGGTCAGCAACTGCCGCGCCAGCAGCGCGCCGTCGGCTCCCCGCGTCGCCACCAGTCGGTGCGCGGCCAGCGGCACGAACAGGGCCTGGATGTCCTCGGGCAGCACGTGGCCGCGGCCGCTCAGCATGGCCCAGGCGCGGGCGGCGCCCAGCAGGGCCAGCCCGGCACGGGGCGACAGGCCTGCGCGGATCTCCGGGTGGCGCCGGCTGGCGGCCAGCAGCGCCTGCAGGTAGTCGAGCAGGGCCGCACTGGCGGTGATGGCCTGCGCGCGCTCGTGCAGGGCCAGCAGCGATTCGGCGTCCAGCTGGGGGGTTAGCCGGGCCAGCATGTCGCGGCGGTCGCTGCCGGTCAGCAGGGCGCGCTCGGCGGCGGGGTCGGGGTAGTCCAGCGACAGCCGCAGCATGAAGCGGTCCAGTTGCGAGTCCGGCAGCGGGAAGGTTCCGTTGAGGTCCAGCGGGTTCTGCGTGGCGACGACGAAAAAGGGCTGGGCCAGCGCGTGGGTCTGGCCGTCCACGGTGACCTGGTTTTCCGCCATCGCCTCGAGCAGGGCGCTTTGCGTCTTGGGGCTGGCGCGGTTGATCTCGTCGGCCAGCAGCAGGCCGGTGAAGATCGGCCCGGGGTGGAAGCGGAAGCTGCCGCTCTCGCGCTCGTAGACGCTGACCCCGATGATGTCCGACGGCAGCAGGTCGCTGGTGAACTGCACGCGCTGGAACTCCAGCGCGAAGGTGGCGGCCAGCGCGTGGGCCAGGGTGGTCTTGCCCACGCCCGGTACGTCCTCCAGCAGCAGGTGGCCGCAGGCGATCAGGCAGGTGAAGGCCAGCTTGACCTGGTGCGGCTTGCCCAGCAGGACGCGGTTGACCTGGTCGATGGCGGCTTGCAGGCGTTGCTGCAGGGCTTCGGCGCGGGGCTCGATGGTGGCGGACATGGATTCTCGACGGTCTGGAACATGGCGGGGCGGTTCGCGCCGCATGTCCGGCAGTGTAGCGGCACGACGTCGCCGCTCAGGGAACGGCTATACCGGCCAGGCGCAACATGCGCGCGAGCGCGATCAGCGGCAGGCCGATCAGGGCGCTGGGGTCGCGGCTGTCGATCTCATCGAACAGGCTGATGCCCAATCCTTCGCACTTGAAGCTGCCGGCGCAATCCAGCGGCAGCTCGCGTGTGACGTAGCGCTCGATTTCCGCGCGTTCCAGCTCGCGAAAGCGGACCCGGGTGGCATCGACGTGGGTTTGCGCCGTGCCGTGGCGCGTGTCGAGCAGGCACAGCGCGGTGTGGAAGTGCACGACGCGGCCGGAGCTGGTGCCCAGTTGCCCGCGGGCGGCTTCCACGCTGCCGGGCTTGCGCAGGATCGCGTCGTCGAGCGCAGCCACCTGGTCGGAGCCGATCACCAGCGCGTCGCCGAAGCCGGCGGCCACGGCGGTTGCCTTGGCCGTCGCCAGGCGCAGGGCACGGGCCGCGGGAGCTTCCCCGGCTTGCATGGCTTCGTCGGTGTCGGGTGCGGCCTGCTCGAAATCCGCCAGCAGGCGACGCAACAGCTCGGCGCGGTAACGGGAGGTCGAAGCCAGCACGATGCGGCGCGGGTTGCCGGGTTCGTCCATCAGTGGTCCGAATCACGCCGGATCTGTTCGCGCATCGCGCTGTTGAGCTCGGTCTGCGCCTGGTCCAGCGCCTTCAACAGGGGTTGCAGGCGGCCACGGGCCTCGCGCATCGAGGCGGCGGTCTCGTCCAGTTCGTGCTGGGTGGCGTCAGGGGAACGGTCGCGGATCCACAGCCGTTGCCGCAGCAGCGCGCGCAGCCCGGCGTCGACCGCGTGACGGGCGTCTTTCTCGCTGGCGGCGGGAAGGTCGGGGTTCAGCGACATGACGGCGTGCGCCTGCTGCAGGCCGACGCGGCAGGTCTTGAGGTCGGATTCCAGGCGGTCGGCCAGATCCAGCAGGTCGCGGATGCTGCCGGCACGGCGGTTCTGCCGCGTACGCAGCAGCATGGCAACTCCGGCCAGCAGGATCAGGATGGCGAGGCAGGCCACGCCAAGCGTGAAGTACGGATTCAAGGGCGCCGATTCGTCATGCGGGGAGGCCCAGTCTGCCGCATCGTGACGCGATCAGGCAAAATACCCGTCGTCGCACCCCGGATCGGCGCCGCAAGCTGCTGCCGGTTGACTTGGCTGCCCGGCAAACCTACCATTCCGCGATTATGTCCGTGACACTGCCAGAGTCCGTGGACGCTTGGCGCATGGTCTCGGCGCGGCGTTCATTCGAGGGAACGCTGCCCATCGCGAGCCTGCGGCGCCTCGGCGAGGCGCTGGCCGGCACCGATGGCGAGGTGAGTTTCGCGCTTGATTTCGGGCGCGACGATCTCGGCACCAGCTACGTGGATGTCCGCGCCAGCGCGCCGCTGACGCTGATCTGTCAGCGCTCGCTGGAGCCGTTCGTGCTGCCGGTCGCGGTGCAGACACGCCTGGGCCTGATCAGCCAGGAGCGCGACGAGGCGGGTTTGCCGCCGGATTGCGAGCCGTTGCTGGTGGCCGAGGACGGCCGCCTGCATCCGGCGGATGTGATAGAGGACGAATTGCTGTTGGCGCTGCCGCTGGTCCCGGTCAACCCGGAAAGCCGGCTGCCCGACGAAGTGACAGGCCACGACCCGGCACAGGATCCTGCCGGTGCGGGGCGCGCGGAGAATCCGTTCGCGGTATTGCGCGAGCTGAAGAAATAACATCGGCCCGGCTCGCCCGAAGCGGGCCGTTCGACCGACGATCATCCCGTTTCATTTCACCACGTTTCAGTTGGAGAACTACCATGGCTGTTGCCAAGAGCCGCCGTACCCCGTCCACCCGCGGCATGCGTCGTGCCCACGACAAGCTGAGCACCGTGCAGCTTTCCACCGATCCGACCAGCGGCGAGGTGCATCTGCGCCACCATGTCACCAAGGACGGCTATTACCGTGGCAAGAAGGTGATCCAGGCCAAGGCCGCGGTGTCGGTCGAGGATTGACCGGGTTGCCGGGACCCCGCGGGGTCCCGCCGGGCGATCAACCGGGACGGCGCGGCAACGCGCCGTTTTTGCGTTCCTCCACCCGGGCACGTAACGTACGGCGTCGGCCGGCCGGTCGATCCTGCAGTCCCTGTCGATGGAAAGTCGAATGACCCAGATTTATTCCCGCCTCGTCGCCACCGGCAGCGCCTTGCCCGAGCGCGTCGTCACCAATGCCGATCTGGAAAAGATCGTCGACACCAGCGACGAGTGGATCCGCACCCGCACCGGCATCCGCCAGCGGCACATCGCCGCCGATGGCGAGACCACCGGCGACCTGTCCTTCCGGGCTGCGCAGAACGCGCTGGAGGCGGCCGGCGTCAAGGCGTCCGAACTCGACCTGATCGTGCTCGGCACCACCACGCCGGACCTCATCTTCCCGTCCACCGCCTGCCTGCTGCAGCATCGCCTCGGCGCCAACGGCTGCGCGGCGTTCGACGTGAATGCGGCGTGCTCGGGCTTCGTCTACGCACTGGGCGTCGCCGACAAGTTCATCCGCAGCGGGCAGTCGAAGAAGGTGCTGGTGGTGGGCGCCGAGACGCTGACGCGGATGGTCGACTGGTCGGAGCGCGAAACCTGCGTGCTGTTCGGCGACGGCGCCGGCGCGGTGGTGCTGGAGGCCTCCAGCGAGCCGGGCATCTATGCCACCTGCCTGCACGCCGACGGCGGCTACAAGCACCTGCTGTACAACCCGGTGGGCGTGTCGGCTGGCTTCAATGACGAGCCCAACCACGGCGTGCGCATCCGCATGTCCGGACGCGAAGTGTTCAAGGTGGCGGTGAAGACGCTCGATGCCCTGGTCGGCGAGACACTGGAGGCCGCCGGCATGCAGGAGTCGGACATCGACTGGCTGATTCCCCACCAGGCCAACCTGCGCATCATCGACGCCACCGCCAAGCGGTTGAACATGTCGATGGACCGGGTCATCGTGACGGTCGACAAGCACGCCAACACCTCCTCGGGCTCGGTGCCGCTCGCGCTCGACTATGCGGTGCGTTCGGGCAAGGTGCAGCGCGGCCAGAACCTGTTGCTGGAGGCGTTCGGCGGCGGTTTCACCTGGGCCTCGGCGCTGTTGCGCTACTGAGTTTTCCGCCGTTCCGTCGAGTTCTTCGCGATGCCGCCCACCCGGGCGGCATCGTGTTTTGCGTCCCGGAAGATGCGGAATACAGCTGCGTATGGCCGTCGATGCTGGCACCATGGCGGTTTTCGTCGACGGGATTTGCGCCTCCATGAGTTCCACTTCCGCTTCGCTGGCTTTCGTTTTCCCCGGTCAGGGCTCGCAGTCGGTCGGCATGCTGGCCGACTTGGCCGCCGCGCATGCCGAGGTGCAATCGACCTTCGGGGAAGCGTCGCAGGGCGCCGGCGTCGATCTGTGGAACCTCGCCATGCACGGCCCGGAGGAACAGCTCAACCGCACCGAGCACACCCAGCCGGCGCTGCTGGCCGCCAGCGTGGCGGTGTGGCGGGTGTGGCAGAAGCTGGGCGGCGCGCAGCCGGCGCAGCTTGCCGGGCACAGCCTGGGCGAGTACAGCGCCCTGGTCTGCGCCGGTTCGCTGTCGTTGCATGACGCGGCAGCCCTGGTGGCCGAGCGCGGGCGCCTGATGCAGGACGCGGTGCCGGCGGGCGTGGGCGCGATGGCGGCCATCCTCGGCGGCGACGATGCACAGATTGCGGCGGTGTGCGAAGAGGTTGCGCAGGGCCAGGTCGTGGCGCCGGCCAATTTCAATTCGCCGGGGCAACTGGTAATCGCCGGCAACACCGAGGCGGTCGACCGCGTGCTGGCCCGGCTCGCCGAGCTGGGCGTGAAGAAGGCCGTCAAGCTGGCCGTATCGGTGCCCTCGCACTGCGCCCTGATGCGCGAGGCGGCTGATCGGTTGGGCGAGCGGATGGCCGCGATCGACTGGCAGCTTCCCCGCGTGCCGGTGATCCAGAACGCCGAGGCGCGCAGCTACGGCACGGTCGAGGAAATCCGCGGCGCCTTGCAGCGCCAGCTGTACCTGCCGGTGCGCTGGACCGGATGCGTGCAGGCCTTGGTTGCCGGCGGCGCCACGCGCATTGCCGAATGCGGGCCGGGCAAGGTGCTGGCCGGACTGATCAAGCGCATCGACAAGAGCATCGAGGCGCGCCCGCTGGGCGATCCGACCCAGCTCGACGCCGCTCGCGCCGAGTGGGCATGAGTTCTCCGATTCCCCCGAAGGAACACCCGACAATGAGCAATCCACTGCAAGGTGAAATCGCCCTGGTCACCGGCGCCAGCCGCGGCATCGGCGCGGCGATCGCGGACGAGCTGGCGTCGATGGGCGCGACCGTGATCGGCACCGCCACCAGCGAGAGCGGCGCTGCCGCGATCGGCGAACGGCTGGCCGCCCATGGCGGCCACGGCCGCGTGCTGGACGTCACCGACGGCGCCGCCATCGAGGCGCTGGTCGACGCCATCGCCAAGGAGTACGGCCCGGTCTCCATCCTGGTCAACAACGCCGGCATCACGCGCGACCAGCTGCTGATGCGGATGAAGGAGGAGGACTGGCAGGCGATCATCGACACCAACCTCACTTCCGTGTACCGCACGTCAAAGGCAGTGATGCGCGGCATGATGAAGGCAAAGAAGGGGCGCATCATCTCGATCGCCTCGGTGATCGGGCTGACCGGCAATCCGGGGCAGGCCAATTATGCGGCGGCCAAGGCCGGCATCATCGCGTTCTCCAAGTCGCTGGCACGCGAGATCGGTACGCGTGGCATCACCGTCAACGTGGTGGCGCCCGGTTTCATCGACACCGACATGACCCGCGCACTGCCGGAAGAAACCCGCAACGGGCTGCTCGGCCAGATCGCGCTGGGCCGCCTGGGCGAAGCCGGCGACATCGCCAAGGCCGTGGGATTCCTGGCTTCGCCGGCCGCCTGCTACATCACCGGCGAGACCCTGCACGTCAACGGTGGGATGTACATGCCGTGAGGCCGGCGCACGCAGTTGTCGCCAGCGGCCTCTTTTTAGGCGACAATTGCGCTTTCGCGTCGGTCAACGGCGGCCGTGGCCAGCCATCGCCGGCGAATCGTGGCAGCACTGGCGCTTAGCCACTACAATGCCGCCGGTCTTGAGCCATGCAGTCGGACCGGTACCGACAAACAATCACCCCTTGAGAGGTATGGGCAACATGAGCACCATCGAAGAACGCGTCAAGAAAATCGTCGTCGAGCAGTTGGGCGTGAAGGAAGATGAAGTCACGGCGAACGCGTCGTTCGTGGATGATCTGGGCGCGGACTCGCTGGATACGGTGGAGCTGGTGATGGCGCTCGAGGAAGAGTTCGAGACCGAGATCCCGGACGAGGACGCCGAGAAGATCACCACCGTGCAGCAGGCCGTCGATTACATCAAGGCCCACTCCAAGGACTGATCGGTTCCGGAGGCATGTCCATCCCCTGGCGCGCCGCGGGCGAGCCGGCAGGGATGGGCAGCGGTATCGAATGCTGCGCCTGAATGGCGCAGTTTTCGTTTCCGGATTTCGCAACGTCCGAACCCGTATGGTGCAGCGCGCACCGCCGGGCGACCCGGACGACGTACCCGGAGCGCTGCACCGGCCATCGGTGGTGGCGTCATTCCCGGAATAACGAAGGAACAAGCATGAGCAAGCGTCGAGTAGTAGTGACCGGCATGGGCATCATCTCGCCCGTCGGCAACGACATCGCCAGCGCGTGGGATCGGGTGGTCAAGGGCGAGAGCGGCATCGGGCCGGTCGTCCATTTCGACACCTCGGCCTACTCGACGCGCATCGCCGGCCAGGTCAGCGGCTTCGACCCGGCCGAGTGGATGCCGCTCAAGGACGTCAAGAAGATGGACCCGTTCATCCACTACGGCGTGGCGGCGGGTACCCAGGCGCTGCGTGATTCGGGCCTGGAGATCACCGAGGCCAATGCGCCGCGCGTCGGTGTGGCGGTCGGCGCCGGTATCGGCGGCCTGTATACGATCGAATCGACCACGCTGGAACTGGCCGCGAAGGGGCCGCGCCGCGTGTCGCCGTTCTACGTGCCCAGCTCGATCATCAACATGGTGTCGGGCCAGCTGTCCATCATGTTCGGCCTGAAGGGCCCGAACATCGCCTGCGTCACCGCGTGCACCACTGGCGCGCACAACATCGGCCTGGCGGCGCGCATGATCCAGTACGGCGACGCCGACGCGATGATCGCCGGCGGCGCCGAGTTCGCCACCACCGGCACCGCGATGGCCGGCTTCTGCTCGGCCAAGGCCATGTCCACCCGCAACGACGAGCCGACCAAGGCCAGCCGCCCGTGGGACAAGGACCGCGACGGCTTCGTGCTGTCCGACGGCGCCGGCGTGGTGATGCTGGAGGAATACGAGCACGCCAAGGCGCGCGGCGCACGCATCTATGCCGAGCTGGTCGGCTTCGGCATGAGCGGCGACGCCTACCACATGACCGCGCCCAGCGAAGGCGGCGAAGGCGCGGCGCGCTGCATCCAGACCGCGCTGAACGATGCCGGGCTCAATCCCGCCGACGTGCAGTACGTCAATGCGCATGGCACCTCCACGCCGCTGGGCGACCTGGGCGAAGTCATGGCGGCGAAGAAGGTGTTCGGCGACCACGCCTACAAGCTGGCGATGAGCTCGACCAAATCCACCACCGGCCATCTGCTGGGCGCGGCCGGTGGCGTGGAGGCGATCTTCAGCGTGCTGGCGCTGCGCGACCAGGTGCTGCCGCCCACGATCAACCTGGATGAGCCGGGCGAAGGCTGCGACCTGGATTTCGTACCCAACGTCGCGCGCGAGGCGAAGCTCGACGTGGTGCTGTCCAACTCGTTCGGCTTCGGCGGCACCAACGGCACGCTGGCGTTCCGCCGCGTTTGACCGACGCAGGCGTGGCATGCCATCGGCGCCGGCTGGAGGGCCGGCGCGATCTGCTCGCGCCGGCGGCGGCGCTTCCACAGCGCTATCCCTGCCTGTTGCAGAGCGTCGTGCACGGCAGCGCACAATCGCGCTACGACATCCTGTTCGCGTTTCCCGGCGAGCGGCTGGAACTGGCCGCCGACGGCATCCTGCGCGACGGCGAAGGCCGCGTGCAGCCGGGTCGTTTCCTCGATGCACTGGACCGGGCGTGGCTCGCCGGGCGAGCTCCGGCTGGCGCCGACGGGCTGCCGTTCCACGGCGGCTGGGTCCTGCTGCTGAGCTATGAGCTGGCGGGCGAGATCGAACCCCGGCTGAAGCTGCCGCGCGATGCCTCGTTGCCGCTGGCGCTGGCCATGCGCTGTCCGGCGGCGGTCATCGTCGATCACCTGCGCGAATGCACCTGGCTGGTTGCCGAAACAGGCCATGAGCCGCTGCTGGATTCGCTCGAAGCCGATCTTGCGTTGCCCGCGGCGTTGTCGCCGCTGCCCGCGCCGGCATGCGTCGAGGAGGATCCGCCGGGCGACTTCCTCGATGGCGTGCGGCGCATCCATCAACATCTGCATGCGGGCGACACGTTCCAGGTGAACCTGTCGCGCGGCTGGAGCGCCCGCTACGCACGGCCTCCCGAACCGGCGGCGCTTTACGACGCCTTGCGCCGCGCCAACCCGGCGCCGTTCGCCGGGCTGCTGCAACAACCGGGCTGGGCCGTGCTGAGTTCGTCGCCGGAACGGCTGGTGGAAGTGCGCGGCGGCGTGGCACAGACCCGTCCGATCGCCGGTACGCGGCCGCGGCTGAGCGGCGAGGACGAGCACGCGCGCATCCGCGAACTGAGCGCGCACCCGAAGGAGCGTGCCGAACACGTGATGCTGCTCGACCTGGAACGCAACGACCTGGGCCGCGTCTGCGTGCCGGGCACGGTCGAGGTCGACGAGCTGATGGTGGTGGAGAGTTACGCCCATGTTCACCACATCGTCTCCAATGTACGCGGACGGCTGCGCGCCGGCGTGACGCCGGGCGAGGTGATTGCCGCCACGTTTCCCGGCGGCACCATCACCGGCTGTCCCAAGGTGCGCTGCATGGAGATCATTGCCGCGCTGGAGCGCACGCCACGCGGCGCCTACACCGGCGCGCTGGGCTACCTGGACCGCAATGGCGAACTCGACTTGAACATCCTGATTCGCACCCTGGCCCTGGCCGGCGACCGCGTGAGCCTGCGCGCCGGCGCGGGCATCGTCGCCGATTCGGAGGCGGCAGCCGAGCTGGACGAGACGCGAGCCAAGGCCCGCGGCCTGTTGCGCGCGCTCGGGGCGGAGCCCTAGATGGCGGCGCGGACCCTGGTCGACGGCGTGGTCGCGGATCGGGTCGGGGTGCTCGATCGCGGCTTCGGCTACGGCGACGGCCTGTTCGAGAGCATCCGGCTGGTCGGCACCGCCGCGCCGCTGTGGCAACGCCACATGCAGCGGTTGCTGGAAGGTTGCGCGCGCTTGCGCATACCCGCACCCGACCCGGCGCAGTTGCAGGACGAGGCGCTGGATGTCAGCCGCGGCATGGCGCAGTCGGTCGTGCGCATCACCATCACCCGCGGTCCCGGCGAACGCGGCTACGCACCGCCGGCACGACCGCGGCCCACGCGGGTGGTGGCCGCGTTCGCGCCGCCGCCGATGGCGGCCGAAGCCTGCCAGCACGGCATCCGCATGCGCATCTGCGCCACCCGTCTGGCCGAGCAGCCGCTGCTGGCCGGCATCAAGCATCTCAATCGGCTGGAACAGGTGCTGGCGCGCGCCGAGTGGAACGATCCGGCGATCGCCGAAGGTGTGCTGTGCGATGGCCATGGCCAGGTGATTTCGGCGACCATGGCCAACCTGTTCGCGGTGATCGATGGCGAATTGCTGACCCCGGCCGTGGACCGCTGCGGCATCGCCGGCGTAGCGCGGGCCGAGGTGCTGGAGACGACGTCGGCGCGCGTGGCCGAGATCACGCTGGACTCGCTGGCGCGCGCCAGCGAACTGTTCCTCAGTTCGAGCGTGCGCGGCATCGTGCCGGTACAGTCGCTGGAACGGTGGACATTCTCGCCGGGTGTGGTGGTACGCCAGTTGCAGAGGCACTGGCGCGATCTGGGATTTTCGATGGAGCAGGGTGGATGAGTGTACGAGCGATGCGCGGAGGCGCGCGGCTGCGCTGGTTGCTGCTGCTGGTCGTGCTGGCGGTCGCCGCCGCCCTGGCCGTGGGCTGGAACGACTACCATCGTTTCAGCGTCAGCGCGTTGAACGTGTCGCCGCAACAGCACAGCATCGACGTCGGCCGCGGTACCAGTTTCAAGGGCATCGTCGCCGAACTGCAGCGGCAGGGCCTGACCACGGCCAGCCCGTGGTACTGGCGTCTGCTGGCCGAGCAGATGCACGTGGCCGGCAAGCTGCACGCGGGCGAGTACGCGCTCGCCCCCGGCATCACCCCGCGCCAGCTGCTGGCGGACATGGCGGCCGGCAAGGTCCTGCAGCGCAACTTCACCATCGTCGATGGCTGGACCTTCGCCGAGCTGCGCCAGGCGCTGGCCCGGGCCGACGTGTTGCAGCACGACACCAGCGGCCTCGACGACGCGACGGTCATGCAGCGCATCGGCGCCGGCGGCGAGGCGCCGGAAGGACGCTTCCTGCCCGAGACCTACGCCTACGTGAAGGGCGACAGCGAACTGGACATCCTGCGTCGCGCGCACGCCGCGATGGAGCGCACGCTGGCGGCGCTGTGGGCCGGGCGCGCACCCGGCCTGCCGCTGGCCACGCCGTACGAGGCGCTGATCCTGGCCTCGATCGTGGAGAAGGAAACCGGCCGTGCCGACGAGCGTGCGAAGATTGCCGGGGTGTTCGTCCGGCGCCTGGAAAACCACATGCTGCTGCAGACCGACCCCAGCGTGATCTACGGCATGGGCGCGCGCTACGACGGCAACATCCGCCGCAGCGATCTGACCACCGACACGCCCTACAACACCTACACCCGGCCCGGCCTGCCGCCCACGCCGATCGCCCTGCCGGGCAAGCCGGCGATCGAAGCCACCTTGCACCCCGCGGCCGGCGACGCGCTGTATTTCGTGGCGCGTGGCGATGGCAGCCACGTGTTCTCCAGCACCCTGGCCGAACACAATCGCAACGTCGATTGCTACCAGCGGAAGCGCTGCCGATGAATCCTCGCCGCGGCAGGTTCATCAGCCTCGAAGGGGGCGAGGGCGCAGGCAAGAGCACCCTGCTTGCCGGGGTGCTCGCCTGCCTTCGCCAGCGCGGCCTGTCGGTGGTGCAATCGCGCGAGCCGGGCGGCACGCCGGTGGGCGAGGCCGTGCGCGCGATCGTGCTGGATCCGTCACTGGCCCCGCTGGCGGCGGAAACCGAATTGCTGTTGATGTTCGCCTCGCGCGCGCAGCTGGTGCGTGAGGTGATCGAACCGGCGCTGGCCGCGGGCCATTGGGTCGTATGTGATCGCTTCGCCGATGCCAGCTACGCCTACCAGGGTGGCGGGCGCGGGCAACCGGCTGAGCGCATTGCGGAGCTGGAGCGCTGGGCCTGCGCCGGGGTGAGGCCGGACCTCACCCTGCTGCTCGACCTGCCGGTGGCCGCGGGGCGTGCCCGCGCCGCCGGTCGTGGTGACGCCGACCGGATCGAGGCCGAGGCGGACGCGTTCTTCGAGCGGGTACGGGCGAGCTATCGCGCCCGCGCGGCGCAGGAACCGCAGCGCTTCCGCGTCCTCGACGCCAGCCAGGCGCCGGAGCAGGTGCTGCAAGCCGCCACCCGCGTTCTGACCGAGTGGCTGGAGGGTTCGACCGGATGAATGCGCTGCCCTGGCATGAGGAGCATTGGTCGCGACTGCTGGCCCGTCGCGAGCGCGGTGCGCTGCCCCACGCCCTGCTGCTGTGTGGCGCCCCGGGCCTGGGCAAGCGCCAGTTCGCAAAGCGTTTCGTGCGCGGCCTGCTGTGCGCCGAACCGGTGCAGGGGGAGGCCTGCGGACATTGCCGGGGTTGCCAGCTGACCGCGGCCGGCTCGCATCCGGATCGGGTGGAGCTGACCTTCGGCCTGCGCCGGGATGGCACGCCGCGGACGGAAATCGTGGTCGACCAGATCCGCGAGCTGTCCGCGCGGCTGGCCCTGCGCAGCCAGCTCGGTGGCTGGCAGGTCGCCACGATCGACCCCGCCGACGCGATGAACGCGGCGGCCGCCAACGCCTTGCTGAAGACACTGGAGGAGCCCGCGGCGCAGACCATGCTGATCCTGCTGGCCGACGCGCCATGGCGCCTGCCGGCGACCATCCGCAGCCGTTGCCAGCGGATCGAGTTCCACCTGCCCGAACCGGCCCAGGCGCTGGCGTGGTTGCAGCGCGAAGGCGTGGCCGAGGGCAAGGCAGCGCTGGCGGCGGCCGGCGGCAACCCGGGATTGGCGATGCAGTGGAGCCGGCACGGCGCGCTGGAGCAGCGTGCGGAAGTCCGTCGCGACCTGGCAGCGCTGGCCGGCGGGCGGGGGCAGGCGACCGAGGTGGCCAGGCGCTGGCTGGACGACGAACCGGTGCAGCGGCTCTGGTTTGCCGCGCAGGCGGTCGCCGACGAGCTGCGCGCCCGCTCGCTGGGGGATCGGCCGCCGCTGGGCAGCGCGCTGGATGCCGCCGCGCTGGGCGACTGGCACGACGCCAGCAACCGCACGCGCGACGGCCTGCGCGGCCCCCTGCGACCGGACCTGCTGCTGCTGGAGCTGTTGTCGCAGTGGCGCTGACGACCCGCGCGCGGGAGGACGGCTTGCCCGGGTTCTCCGCGCGCACCCGCTTGCTGGTGGTCGCCCCCCATCCGGATGACGAAACCCTGGCCACCGGCCTGCTGTTGCAGCAGGTGCTGGCGGCTGGGGGCGAGGTGCGCATCCTGCTGCTCACCGCCGGTGGCAACAATCCGTGGCCGCAGCGGGTGCTGGAGCGCCGCTGGCGCATCGATGCGCAGGGGCGTCGCCGATGGGCGCGGCGCCGCGCGGCGGAGCTGCAGCAGGCGCTGGCCGCCCTCGGCATCGCGCCGGATGCCCTGCAAACGCTGGACTGGCCCGACCTCGGCGTCACCGACCTGCTGTTGCAGGAGACCGGCATGGCGGTCGGCGCCGTTCGTGACGCGATCGACCGCTTCGGCCCCGATCTGCTCGCGCTGCCCTCGCTGCACGATCGCCACCCCGACCACAGTGCGGCGCACGTGCTGGTCCGGCTGGCGCTGGCCGGCCATGCTGCCCCGCCGCAACTGCTCGCCTATCTGGTGCATGGCCACGCAGCGGACCATCGTTATCGGCCCCTGTCCCCCACGCCGGCCCAACTGGCCAACAAGCGGGCGGCATTGCAGGCGCATCGCAGCCAACTTGCGCTGAGTGGCCGGCGCCTGCGCCGGCTGGTCGAGCGCGAGGAGACTTTCCTCGCGCCGGATACCTCTTCGCCTGCGGCGCCCGCCGCGCTGCCCTGGCGTCCGCCGCGCTGGTTGGGCCCGTGGCTGCGACTGGACGTGGTGGGTCCGGCGGGGACGACGCGCTGGACCTGGCGGCGGGCGCCGCTGCAGCGTGGCCCGGATGGCGCGCTGCGCCTGCTGCATGCCGCGGCGGGAAGCGCCCGGCCGTGCTTCGTCCGTTTGTGGCTGGATCTGCGTACGTCGTGGATCTTCGATCACTGGGGATGGTGTCGGATGGAGGTGCCGGAGCCGGCGTCCGTCCCCGCTGTTGCGCCGCAGGATCGACCCGGCTAGCTTGCCCTTGGGAGGCCCGGACGGCCAGGCTCCGGACAGGCCGGAAGCCACGCGTCGCGGGCGTGGCGGACCACACTCCGGGGAAGCGGACGCGATGCGGGTCAACACGGAGACCACGGCTGCATCCAGCGAGAGCTATTACGCGGCGCTGTCCGAGATCGGCCAGTTGCTGGTCCGCGCGGTGGAGCCGCCGGAACTGTACGAAGCCATCATCGAAGTGCTGGAACGGCGCCTGGGCGCCAGGCTGGTGATGATCGGCGAAGCCGACCACGCCGCAGGCTGGTTCCAGCGGCTGGCCCCGGTGACGGTGGCGGCGGACATGCAGGACATCTATCCGGAGCGGACCCCGCTGTCGCTGGTGCGACCGTCGTTCTGGCGGGGCGTGCCGCAGGTGGAGCCCGACCTGCGCCACGTCCCGGGCCTGGCGCGGTTGCATGCTGCCTACGTGCGCCACGAGGTGGTCGCGGCCATGGCAATCCCGGTGATGGTGTCCGGCGAGGTGCGTGCCGGCCTGGTGATCCGCGCGTCCGACCCCGCCTATTTCTCGCCCCGGTTGACCGAGTTGCTGCAGCAGGCCGCCGCCAGCATCGGCCTGGGGCTGGAGGCGCAGACCCAGCGCCACCAGCTGCAACGCTCGGTGCGGGAAGAGGCCCGCCAGCGGCGGGCTTTGCGCCTGCTCAGCGAGATGATCAAGGTGGTCACCCGCAGCGCGGACGAAGCCGTGTTGCTGGCCGACAGCAGCGACGTGGCCTGCCGCGTGGGTGGTTACCGGTTTGCGTGGATCGGCCTGCTTGCCGACGAGACGGGCACGACCTTGCGCCTGCACGCGTGGGCCGGCCTCGACGGCGTGCCGGAACCCGGGCACGGCCTGGCCCTCCACGATCCGCGCCATGCCGACGACGCCGCGATCGGTGCCCTGCGCGACGGTGAACCCCGCGTGCGCCAGTACGCCGCGGGCATGGCGCCGGAGTGGCCGCTGCAGGGCATGCCGGAGGTCGGTGCGGTGCTGGCCCTGCCGCTGCGCGTGGCGGATACGGTGGTGGGCGTGTTCGTGATCGGCGCCGGCCAGGCCGACGCGTTCACGCCGGTGGAGGCGCAGGTGTTCATGGAGATGGCGGTGGAGCTTGGCCTGGGCATGCAGATGCAGCGGGCGCAGGCTGCACGCCTGCTCGCCGAACGCGACCTGCGCTTCAACCTGCAGCATGTGCGCACCATCCTTTCCAACCAGCATTCCGGCGTGCTGGTGATCGGCGAGGACGGCCGGGTGAAGTTCGCCAACGAAGCCTTCTGCGCCCTGTTCGGCCTGGCCGAGTCGCCGGCCGAACTGGAGGGCCTGCCGTCCGCGGCGCTGTACGCGCGCCTCGGGCCGGTCTACCGGGAGCCGGAACGCGAGCTCGCCCGCATCGCGGCCATCGTGGCGCGCAACGAGGAACTGCGCGGAGAAGAGGTGCAACTGGCCGACGGGCGCGTGCTGGTGCGCGACTTCATGCCCATCCGCATCGACGGCGTGGCGCAGGGCCGCATCTGGCAACAGCACGACATCACCGAACGGAAGCTGCACGAGGCACGCGTCGAACGCCTGGCGTTCTACGACGTGGTCACCGGTCTGCCCAACCGGCGGCTGCTGTTCGATTTGCTGGAACAGGCCCGTTTGCAGGCCGCCGCCGATGATTCGCTGCTCGCGGTGGGCATCCTCGACCTGGACCGCTTCAAGAGCGTCAACGACACCGCCGGCCACAGCGGAGGCGACCGCGTGCTGGCGGAGGCGTCTTCGCGCATCCGCGGCATGCTGCGCGACACCGACGTGCTGGCCCGCCTGGGCGGTGACGAATTCGCGCTGCTGATCCCCGGCCTGGACAGCCGCGAGCAGCTGGACGTGATCAGCCGCTGCATCCTGCAGGCGCTGCGGTTGCCGTTCAACCTGGCCGAAGAACAGCTGTTCCTGTCGGCAAGCATCGGCTGGACCCTGTTCCCGCTCGACGGCTCCAATGCCGAGGGACTGGTCCGCCACGCCGACATGGCGATGTACGAGGCGAAGGAGGCTGGCAAGGATCGCGGCTCGCTGTACGAACCGGCGATGGAACTGGAGCAGGTGCGCCTGCAGGCGATGCGCGAGCGGATCGCGCAGGCCCTGCAGCAGTCGCGCCTGCAACTGCTGTTCCAGCCGATCGTCTACATCGACGGCTTGCCCGGCATCCACGGGGTGGCCGGCATGGAAGCACTGCTGCGCCTCAACGACCGCGAACAGGAGCTGGTCGGTCCGGCGAACTTCATGCACGTGCTGGACGATCCGCAGCTGGCCCGGCCGATCGGCCGCTACGTGCTGGAGGAGGCGCTGCGCTGCTGCCAGAGCTGGCTGCGCGCCGGCGTGCCGATTCCGGTGTCGGTCAACATCAGCACACGCCACCTGCTGCATCCCGCGTTCTTCGCGGACATCGACGCGGTGCTCGACGCCTACCCGGACGTGATGGACGTCGGCTTCGGCATCGAGATCACCGAGACCGGGCCCAGCATGGACCATGCGCGGGCCAAGGTGGTCATCGAGGAATGCCGGCGGCGCGGCATCCGCGTCGGCCTGGACGATTTCGGCACGGGCTCGGCGTCGCTCAGCCACATCCAGCAGCTCGACATCGAGCACATCAAGCTCGACCAGAGCTTCGTGCGCGACATCCTGCATGACGACCGCAACATGGCCATCGCCGCGGGCGTGATCACCACCGCGCGCATGCTGGCCAAGGCGGTGATCGCCGAAGGCGTGGAGACGCCGGTGCAGGGCGACCTGCTGGCCTCCCTCGGCTGCCACCAGCTGCAGGGCTTCTCGATCTCGCGGCCGATGGCCGCCGCTGCCGTGCCGGCATGGGTTGCTGGCTGGGTGCCGCCGGCGACCTGGGGCAACCTCGTCAACGAGCGGCAGTCGCTGCTCGCCGGCGACACGGCCGGGCAGTAAGGCCTCCGGGCAGCGGACGCATCGCGGCAACCTGCTAAGATCGGCGCCGTTGACCGGGGAGCAGGCCCGGCGGGGAGCGTGGCATGAAACCGATGGCTGGCCGGCAAGGCATCATCTCGCTGAAGATCAAGGACGCGGCGTCGCTGTACAACGCGTACATGCCGTTCCTCAAGCACGGCGGACTGTTCGCGCCGACGGCGCAGTCCTACGCGCTGGGCGACGAGGTGGTGCTGCTGGTGACCCTGGCCGACGAGACCGAACGCCTGTCGGTGGTGGGCAAGGTGGTCTGGATCAGCCCGGTGGGCGCGCAGGGCAACCGCACCGCCGGCATCGGCATCCACTTCAACGAATCCAGCGACGCCGAGGCGGCACGCAGCCGCATCGAGAACATCCTCGCCGGCACGCTCAACTCCGAGCGCCCGACGCAGACCATGTGACTCGACGGCCCTGCGTCGCGCAGGCCGGGCGTTAGTTCGCAAAGCAGCAGCCGTCAAGGCTTGTTGTACCCAATCGCACTGATACAATGCATGGATTCGCAAACGCGTTTTGCGGAATGTCGGGCGCCGGCAGGTTCCATCCGCCGGCGTAGTCGGAGGCTCAGGCCGCGCCGATTCGCCGAACTGGAGTCGTCGGACCGTGAGCGCTTGATCCAAGTTCCCACCGGTCACTGATGCGCCTGAGCGGCGCGGAGGTAGGTTGCATCGTGCTCGCCGAATACTGGCCTGTCCTGTTGTTCATCGCCGTGGCCGTCGGTCTTGGCGTCGTGCTGCTGGTAGTCGGGCTGCTTGCCGGCCCCCGTCGCCCCGAGGCGGAGAAGCTCGCTCCCTACGAATGCGGCTTCGAGGCATTCGAGGACGCGCGCATGCGCTTCGACGTGCGCTACTACCTGCTCGCCATCCTGTTCATCATCTTCGACCTGGAAATCGCCTTCCTGTTTCCGTGGGCGGTGGTGTTCAAGCAGATCGGCCTGATCGCGCTGGTCGAGATGGGGCTGTTCCTGCTGCTGCTGGTGATCGGCTTTGCCTACGTGTGGAAGAAGGGAGCGCTCGAATGGGAGTGATCAATTCCATCAGCCGGGTGATGCACAACCCCGAGCCGCTGAACCTGGTCGACGACATCCTGCGTCCGGCCGGCGACAACCCGGTCGTGCAGCGCGGCTTCGCCACCACCAGCATCGACGCGCTGATGAACTGGGCGCGTACCGGATCGATGTGGCCGGTGACCTTCGGCCTGGCCTGCTGCGCGGTGGAGATGATGCACGCCGGCATGGCGCGCCTCGACCTCGATCGCTACGGCGTGATCTTCCGCCCCAGCCCGCGCCAGTCCGACGTGATGATCGTGGCCGGCACCCTGGTCAACAAGATGGCGCCGGCGCTGCGCAAGGTCTACGACCAGATGCCCGAGCCGAAGTGGGTCATCTCGATGGGCAGCTGCGCCAACGGCGGCGGCTACTACCACTATTCCTATTCCGTGGTGCGCGGTTGCGACCGCATCGTGCCGGTGGACATCTACGTGCCGGGCTGCCCGCCCACGGCCGAAGCATTGATCCACGGCATCCTGCAGTTGCAGAAGAAGATCCGTCGCACCAGCACCATCGCGCGTTCGTGAGGCCCGACATGTCCGATACCTCCGCGAAGTCGCTGGCCGACCAGCTCGTCGCGCGCTTCGGCGACACGCTGGAAGTCAGCGTCGCGCGCAACGAGATCACCGCCGACCTGGCCGGTGCCGACCTCATCGCCGTCGCCACCGCGCTGCGCGACGAGCCGGCGTTCCGCTTCAGCGAACTGATCGACCTGTGCGGCATCGACTACCTCGGCTACGGTCAGGTCGAGTGGGATACCACCACGGTCAGCGGCTCGGGTTTCTCGCGCGGAGTCGAAGGACAGGCGCTTGGCCGCTTCAGCTGGGCCGAACGGCCCAGCGGCGACAGCCAGTCGCGCCGCTTCGCCGCGGTGATCCAGCTGCTGTCGATCGAACACAATCGCCGCCTGCGCCTGCGCGTGTTCTGCGAGGACGACACCCTGCCGGTGGTGCCCTCGCTGACCCCGGTATGGCCCGGCGTGAACTGGTTCGAGCGCGAGGCGTTCGACCTGTTCGGCATCATCTTCGAGGGGCATCCGGACCTGCGCCGCATCCTCACCGACTACGGTTTCGTCGGCCATCCGTTCCGCAAGGATTTCCCGCTGATCGGCAATGTCGAGGTGCGCTACGACCCCGAGCAGAAGCGCGTGATCTACGAACCCGTGTCGATCGAGCCGCGCGTGCTGGTGCCGCGCACCATCCGTGACGACGCCGACCTGATGCAGGCCCGGGCTGAAGCCGCCGACAACTGGCGGGAGAATTGAGATGGCCCAGGAAATCCGCAACTACACGATGAACTTCGGCCCGCAGCATCCGGCCGCGCACGGCGTGCTGCGCCTGATCATGGAGATGGACGGCGAGACCATCGTCCGCGTCGATCCGCATGTGGGCCTGCTGCATCGCGGTACCGAGAAGCTGGCCGAGTCCAAGCCGTTCAACCAGTCGATCGGCTACATGGACCGGCTCGACTACGTGTCGATGATGTGCAACGAGCACGCCTACGTGCGCGCCATCGAGACCCTGCTGGGGATCGAGGCGCCGGAGCGGGCCCAGTACATCCGCACCATGTTCGACGAGATCACCCGCATCCTGAACCACCTGATGTGGATCGGTTCGAACGCGCTCGACCTGGGTGCGATGGCGGTGATCCTGTACGCGTTCCGCGAACGCGAGGAACTGATGGACGTCTATGAGGCGGTGTCGGGCGCGCGCATGCACGCCACGTATTACCGCCCGGGCGGCGTCTACCGCGATCTGCCCGACCAGATGTCGAAGTACCGCGAGTCGCCGTGGCACAAGGGCGCAGACCTGAAGCGCATCAACAGCTGGCGTGAGGGGTCCATGCTGGACTACCTCGACGCGTTCACCGCCGATTTCCCGAGCAAGGTGGACGAGTACGAGGAGCTGCTCACCACCAACCGCATCTGGAAGCAGCGCACCGTCGGCATCGGCGTGATCCCGCCGGAACTGGCCCAGCAGTGGAGCATGACCGGCGTGATGCTGCGCGGCTCCGGCGTGGAGTGGGACCTGCGCAAGAAGCAACCGTACGCCAAGTACGCCGAGATGGATTTCGACATCCCGGTCGGCGTCAACGGCGACTGCTATGACCGCTACCTCTGCCGCGTGGAGGAGATGCGCCAGTCCAACCGCATCATCCGCCAGTGCGTGGAATGGCTGCGCGCCAACCCCGGCCCGGTGACCGTGCACGACTACAAGGTCGTGCCGCCACGCCGCGAAGTCATGAAGGAGAGCATGGAAGCGCTCATCCATCACTTCAAGCTGTTCACCGAGGGCTACTGCGTGCCGGCCGGCGAGACCTATTGCGCCGTGGAGGCGCCCAAGGGCGAGTTCGGCTGCTACCTGGTTTCCGATGGCGCCAACAAGCCCTTCCGCGTGCACCTGCGCGCGCCGGGCTTCGCCCATCTGTCCTCCATGGACAGCATCGTGCGCGGCCACATGCTGGCCGACGTGGTGGCCATGATCGGCACCTACGACCTGGTGTTCGGCGAGGTGGATCGATGAAGGGCGCGGGATTCGGGATTCGGGATTCGGGATTCGCAAGAGCGGGCGCGCCGCGCGTGTTGCTCCGAAGCCTGTTTCCACGCATCCACGTCAAGGCGTCCGACGCCCACGGTTCCGTGCTTTTCCGAATCCCCAATCCCGAATCCCGAATCCCGGAATTCCAGCCATGAAAGCCACCGGCAATTACAACCAGGTGAAGCACGTCGACCCGCTCGTCGTGCTTTCCGAGCACACGCGCAGTCATATCGACGCGTGGGTGGCCAAGTTCCCGCCGGATCGCAAGCGTTCGGCGCTGATCCAGGCGCTGTTCGGCGCGCAGGAGCAGAACCGCGGCTTCCTCACCGACGAGCTGATCACCGCGGTGGCGAAATACCTGGACGTGCCGGCCATCTGGGCCTACGAGGTGGCGAGCTTCTACTCGATGCTCGAGACCCGGCCGGTGGGCCGCAACAACGTGGCGATCTGCACCAACATCTCGTGCTGGCTCAATGGCGCCGAGGACCTGGTGCGCCATTGCGAACAGAAGCTCGGCATCAAGCTGGGGCAGAGCACGCCCGATGGCCGCATCTACCTGAAGGCGGAAGAGGAGTGCATCGCGGCCTGCGTATACGCCCCGGTGGCCACGGTCAACGGGCATTACCACGAACATCTCACCACCGAAAAGCTCGACGCGATCCTGGATGGACTGACCCTCGACGGTCCGGCCGCCCACGATGCGGAGGGGAGTCACTGATGGCCGTCGGACCCGCACCCCAGGAACACCAGGTCGTCTACACCACCCTGCATTTCGACAAGCCGTGGGCGATGGAAAGCTACGAGCAGGTCGACGGCTACAAGGCGTGGCGGAAGATCCTCGCCGAGAAACCCGATCCGGCGTCGCTGGTCGAGGAAATCAAGAAGAGCAGCCTGCGCGGCCGCGGTGGCGCCGGCTTCCCGACCGGGCTGAAGTGGTCCTTCATGCCCAAGGGCACGATGCAGAAATACATCCTGTGCAACTCGGACGAATCCGAGCCGGGCACCTGCAAGGACCGCGACATCCTGCGCTACAACCCGCACGCGGTGATCGAGGGGCTGGCCATCGCCTGCTACTGCACCGGGTCGACCGTGGCCTACAACTACCTGCGCGGCGAGTTCCACCACGAGCCGTTCGAGCATTTCGAGGCGGCGCTCAAGGAAGCCTACGCCGCCGGCCTGCTCGGCAAGAACGTGCAGGGCAGTGGCATCGACGTGGACATCCATGCCGCGCTCGGCGCGGGCGCCTACATCTGCGGCGAAGAGACCGCCATGATGGAGTCGCTGGAAGGCAAGAAGGGCATGCCGCGCTTCAAGCCGCCGTTCCCGGCCAACTTCGGCCTGTACGGCAAGCCGACCACGATCAACAACACCGAGACCTACGCCTCGGTGCCGGCGATCCTGCGCAACGGCGCCGACTGGTTCCTCAATCTTGGCAAGCCGAACAACGGCGGCCCGAAGATCTTCTCGGTGTCGGGCCATGTCAATCGACCCGGCAACTACGAGGTCCGCCTCGGCACGTCGTTCAAGGACCTGCTGGCCCTCGCGGGTGGCGTGCGCAACGGCCACAAGCTCAAGGCGGTGATCCCGGGCGGCTCCTCGATGAAGGTGCTGCCTGCCGACGTCATGCTCGAAAGCACGATGGACTACGACTGCCTGCAGAAGGCCGGTTCCGGCCTGGGCTCGGGCGCGGTGATCGTGATGGACGAGACCACCTGCATGGTCAGGGTCTGCCAGCGCATCTCGCGCTTCTACAAGGCCGAGTCCTGCGGCCAGTGCACGCCGTGCCGAGAAGGTACCGGCTGGATGTACCGCGTGCTGACCCGCATCGTCGAAGGCAACGGCACGCAGGAAGACCTGCACCGCCTGAAGGCCATCGCCGGGCAGATCGAGGGCCACACCATCTGTGCGTTCGGCGAGGCGGCGGCATGGCCGGTGCAGGGCTTCCTCAACCGGTTCTGGAACGAGTTCGAGTACTACGTGGAGCACGGCCACTCGATCGTCGACGTTCGCGAGGAAGCGGGCGCATGAACCTGATGCTCGTACGCGCGAGCCACGGGCCGGCCGCGTGCTGTCGGGGATCGCGAGCGGTGTTGTCGCCGTCGTTTCCAACCCCGCGTGTCGACTCTCCATTCCAGGCTTCAAGAGGACTTGCTGCATGAGTGCGCAGCCAACCAGCACCGCGCCCGATCTGGTCAGCATCGAGATCGACGGCAAGCCGGTGCAGATCCGCAAGAACGCGATGATCATCGAGGCGGCCGACGCCGTCGGCATCGCGATCCCGCGCTTCTGCTACCACCGCAAGCTGCCGATCGCGGCGAACTGCCGGATGTGCATGGTCGAAGTGGAGATGGGCGGCCGCCCGGTACCCAAGGGGCTGCCCGCGTGCGCCACCCCGGTCACCGACGGCATGAAGGTGCAGACCCGTTCCAAGCTCGCGCTGCAGTATCAGCGTGACGTGATGGAGTTCCTGCTGATCAACCATCCGCTGGATTGCCCGATCTGCGACCAGGGCGGCGAGTGCGAGCTGCAGGACGTGGCGCTGGGCTTCGGCCGCAGCGTGTCGCGCTTCACCGAGCGCAAGCGCACCGTGGCCGACGAGAACATCGGGCCGCTGGTGGCCACCGAGATGACCCGCTGCATCCACTGCACCCGCTGCGTGCGCTTCACCAGCGAGATCGCCGGCACCTACGAGCTGGGCGGCATGAGCCGTGGCGAGGACCAGGTCATCGGTACCTACATCGGCAAGACGGTGGAGACCGAACTGTCCGGCAACATCATCGACGTGTGCCCGGTCGGCGCGCTCACCGACAAGGTGTTCCAGTTCAAGGCGCGTGCCTGGGAACTGATCGCCAAGCCCTCGATTGGCGCACACGACGCATTGGGTTCCAACCTGTGGCTGCACACGCGGCGCGGCGAAGTGCTGCGGGTGGTGCCGCGCGACAACGAGTCGATCAACGAATGCTGGTTGTCCGACCGCGACCGCTACAGCCACCAGGGCATGTATGCCGCCGACAGGCTGCACGTCCCGCAGGTGAAACGCGATGGCCAGTGGCAGGACACCACCTGGGAAGATGCCTTGGCGTTCGCCGCCGAGGCGCTGAAGACTGCGCCGGGCAGCGAGCTGGGCATCCTGGTCCACCCGGCTGCCTCGAACGAGGAGGGCGACCTGCTGATGCGCCTCGCGCGGGGGCTGGGCAGCGCCCACGTCGACCATCGCCTGCGCCAGCTCGATTTCGCGGACCATGCCGTGGCGGTGCCGTTCGGCACGCCGGTTGCCGAGCTGGAGCGGGTGCAGAGCGCCTTGCTGGTCGGGTCGAACCTGCGCCAGGAGCTGCCGCTGGTCAACCACCGGCTGCACCAGGCGACCAAGAGGGGAGCCCGCGTCTTTGCGGTCAATCCGGCACGTTTCGATTTCAACTACAAGCTGGCGGGAGAGACCGTGGTCGCCCCGCAGGCGCTGGTCGACGCCATGTTGTCGCTGGCCAAGGCGGCGGTGGAAGCCGGTGCCACGGCACCAGCGGCGCTGGCCGGTGCGCTGGACGGCGCGCGCAGCGGGCAGGGCGATGGCGAGGTGATCGCCGCGCTCAAGGCGGGTGCCTCGGTGGTGTTCCTCGGCGAAGCCGCCGCGACGCATCCGCAGGCGTCATGGCTGCGTGCGATCGCGCGTTTCATCGGCGAGGCTACCGGTGCCGGCGTCAACGAAGTGCCGGTGGGAGCCAACGCCGTCGGCCTGGGCCGGCTCGGCGTGGTGCCCGGCAATGGCGGGCTCGACGCCCAGGCCATGCTGGCGCAGCCGCGCAAGGCGTACCTGCTGTACGGTGTCGAGCCGCCGCATGACTTCGCCGATGGCGCTGCGGCGCTGCAGGCGCTGCGCGGTGCCGACAAGGTGGTGGCCTTCAGCGCCTTCGGTGGCGCCGCTTTGCGCGAGGTGGCCGACGTCATCCTGCCGATCGCGCTGCTGGCCGAAACCGACGCGACCCTGGTCAATGTCGACGGGCTGGCGCAAGGCGTGATCGCCGGCGCCAAGGCACCGGGCCAGGCGCGACCGGGCTGGAAAGTGCTGCGCGCCCTGGGCGGCGGCATGCAACTGGCGGGCTTCGAGTTCGACGACATCGCCGGCCTGCGCGACGGCATCAGCGAACGTGCACCCGCGCCTGGCCGCGAGCTCGCGGCGCGCGCGCCGGTGTCGGGCCTCACCCGGCTTGCCACGTGGCCGATCTATCGCATGGACGCCGTGCTGCGTCGCGCGACGGCGCTCAATGCGCACCCGCTCAACCGGGCGCCGGCGGTCCGCCTCAACGAGGCCGAGGCCGGACGGCAAGGGTTGTCGGACGGCGCCAAGGCGACCCTCGGCGAGGTGCAGTTGCCGGTGCTGATCGATGCGGCCGTGCCCGACGGTGCCGTGTGGATCGAGGCGGCCCACGACCTCACCGCCACGCTGCCGCCGTACGGCGCAGCCATCACCCTGAGCAAGGCATAGGCATCATGGCTGATCAACTCATCAACCAGGTCATGTGGCCGCTGATCTACATCCTGTGCGTCGTGTTGCCGCTGGTGATCGCGGTGGCCATGTTCGTGTACTGGGAGCGCAAGGTCATCGGCTGGATGCACGTGCGCATGGGACCGAACAAGGTCGGTCCCGGCGGCGTGCTGCAGGCGTTCGCCGACGTGGTGAAGCTGCTGATCAAGGAGGTGATCCTGCCGACCAAGGCCAACCGCTTCCTGTATTACATGGCGCCGCTGATCGCGCTGGTTCCCGCGCTGGCGGCCTGGGCGGTGATCCCGTTCAGCGGCAAGATGGTGATCTCCAACGCCAACGCCGGCATCCTCTACCTGCTGGCGATGACCTCGCTGGGGGTGTACGGCATCATCATCGCCGGCTGGGCGTCCAACTCGCGCTACGCCCTGCTCGGGGCCATGCGCTCGGCGGCCCAGGTGATCTCCTACGAGCTGGCGATGGGCCTGTGCCTGGTTTGCGTGATGGTGCTGGCCGGCAGCCTCAACCTGAGCGAGATCGTCAACGCGCAGGCCGGCGGCAAGGGCCTGTTCGACTGGTTCTGGCTGCCGTTGCTGCCGATCTTCGTGATCTATTTCGTTTCCGGCGTGGCCGAGACCAACCGCCTGCCGTTCGACATGGCCGAAGGCGAATCGGAGATCGTCGCGGGTTTCCACGTGGAGTATTCCGGCTCGGCCTTCGCGATCTTCTTCCTGGCCGAATACGCCAACATGATCCTGGTCAGCTTCCTGTCGGCGATCTTCTTCCTCGGCGGCTGGCTCAGCCCGCTGCAGGGCTGGATCAACGCCGACGCTCCGGCGTGGATCAACTGGATCTGGACCGGCGGCTTCATCTGGCTGTTCATCAAGGCGTTCGTGATGTCGTTCTTCTTCCTGTGGTTCCGCGCCACGTTCCCGCGCTACCGCTACGACCAGATCATGCGCCTGGGCTGGAAGGTATTCATTCCCATTGCCATCGCCTGGGTGTTCGTCGCCGGCCTGCTGAAGTATTACGACCTGGTCAGCATCGGGGTGGGAGCGTAAGCCATGAACGCGATAGCCCGTTATCTGAAAAGCCTGATGCTGGCCGAGCTGGTTGCCGGCATGGGCGTGACCATCCGCTACATGTTCAAGCCCAAGTACACCATGCGCTACCCGATGGAACACATTCCGAAGTCGAATCGTTTCCGCGGCCTGCATGCGTTGCGCCGCTACGCGAACGGCGAGGAGCGCTGCATCGCCTGCAAGCTGTGCGAGGCGGTCTGCCCGGCGCTGGCGATCACCATCGATTCGGCCCCGCGCGAGAGCGACGGCCAGCGCCGCACCACGCGCTACGAGATCGACCTGTTCAAGTGCATCTACTGCGGTTTCTGCGAGGAGAGCTGCCCGGTCGACTCGATCGTCGAGACCTCGATCCACGAATACCACTTCGAGAATCGCGGCGAGAACGTGGTGGACAAGCAGAAGCTGCTTGCCATCGGGGATCGCTTCGAACAGCAGATAGCCGCGGATCGTGCCCAAGATGCGCCGTACCGCTGAGGCCCTTCGATGAATCCCCAAACGTTGCAACTCATCTGTTTCTACGCCTTCAGCCTCGTCACGGTGGCCGCTGCGCTCTCGGTGATCACGCTGAAGAACACCGTGCACGCCGTGCTGGCGCTGGTACTCACCTTCTTCAGTGCCGCCTGCCTGTGGATGCTGCTGGATGCCGAGTTCCTCGCGCTGGCGCTGGTGGTGGTCTACGTCGGCGCGGTGATGGTGCTGTTCCTGTTCGTGGTGATGATGCTCGACATCGACCTGGAGAAAATGCACGAGGGCTTCGTGAAGTTCCTGCCGGTCGGCGTGATCGTGGCCGTGGTGATGCTGGTCGAGATGCTCGGGCTGATCGGCGTGAAGGCGATGCACGCGCACGACCTGGGCACCGACCCGGCCGCGGTGGCCGGCGCCTCCAACACCGCGTGGCTGGGCCAGGCGCTGTACACCAGGTTCCTGCTGCCGTTCGAAGTGGCCGCATTGGTGCTCACCGTGGGCCTGGTTGCCGCGGTGGCGCTGACCCTGCGCGAGCGTCGCGGGGCGCGCTACGAGTCCGCCAGCCGGCAGGTCCGGGTCGATCCGCGCGACCGCGTGCGCATCGTGAAGATGGACGCCGTACGACCGTCCGCGGCCACCGCCGAGGAAGGCACCGCAGGAGAACCCAAGCCATGATCTCGCTCGCCCATTACATCGTGCTCGGTGCCGTGCTGTTCTGCATTGCCGTGGCCGGGTTGTTCATCAACCGCAAGAACGTGATCGTGCTGCTGATGTCGATCGAGCTGATGCTGCTTGCGGTCAACATGAATTTTGTCGCGTTCTCGCGCTTCCTTGGCGACGTGTCGGGGCAGGTGTTCGTGTTTTTCATCCTCACCGTGGCCGCGGCGGAAGCCGCCGTGGGCCTGGCGATCCTGGTCCTGCTGTTCCGCACGCGCAGCACGATCAACATTGCCGACATCGACAGCATGAAGGGCTGAACCCATGGGTCTTTCCACGAGCGTCCTGTTGACCATCGCACTGGCGCCGCTGCTCGGCGCGCTGGTGGCCGGTTTCGTCAGCCCGTTCCTTGGTCGCGCGGGTCGCGCGGTCGCCCACACCGTCACGATCGCCTGCATGATCGTTTCGGTCGTGTTGTCGTTCCAGGTGCTGTATCAGCTTACCCTCGGGGGCGCCGACAACTACAACCAGAACCTCTACACCTGGTTCCAGATCGGCCAGATCAATGCCAGTGTCGGCTTCATGGTGGACCGGCTGACCGCGATGATGCTGGTGGTGGTGGGCTTCGTCTCGCTGGTGGTGCACCTGTACACCATCGGCTACATGCGCGACGACCCGGGCTATACGCGCTTCTTCAGCTACATCTCGCTGTTCACCTTCTCCATGTTCATGCTGGTCATGAGCAACAACTTCATGCAGCTGTTCTTCGGCTGGGAAGCGGTGGGCCTGGTGTCGTACCTGCTGATCGGCTTCTGGTACAAGCGGCCGACCGCGATCTTCGCCAACCTGAAGGCGTTCCTGGTCAACCGCGTGGGCGACTTCGGCTTCCTGCTGGGCATCGCGGCGGTGCTGACCTTCCTGCACACGCTCGATTACGCCAGCGCGTTCAGCGCGGCCCCGGCGCTGGCCGGCCAGACCCTGCAGATCACCGCGGGCACGCAGTGGGATGCCGCGACGGTGATCTGCATCCTGTTGTTCGTCGGTGCGATGGGCAAGTCGGCCCAGGTGCCGTTGCACGTGTGGCTGCCCGACTCGATGGAAGGCCCGACCCCGATCTCGGCGCTGATCCATGCCGCGACCATGGTCACCGCCGGCATCTTTATGGTGGCGCGCATGTCGCCGCTGTTCGAGATGTCCTCCACCGCGCTGAGCTTCGTGCTGGTGATCGGCGCCACCACCGCGCTGTTCACCGGGTTGATCGGCATAGTGCAGAACGACATCAAGCGCGTGGTGGCGTATTCGACGCTGTCGCAGCTGGGTTACATGACGGTGGCGCTGGGTGTGTCGATGTATTCCGGCGCGGTGTTCCACCTGATGACCCACGCGTTCTTCAAGGCGCTGCTGTTCCTGGGTGCCGGCTCGGTGATCATCGCCATGCATCACGAGCAGGACATGCGCTACATGGGCGGCCTGCGCAAGTACATGCCGATCACCTGGATCACGATGTGGATCGGCTCGCTGGCGCTGGTGGCGGTGCCGTTCACCTCGGGCTTCTACTCCAAGGACGCGATCATCGAGGCGGTTGGCCTGTCGCACCGCTGGGGCGCGAACTACGCGTATTTCTGCGTGATGGCCGGCGCGCTGGTCACGGGCCTGTACACGTTCCGCCAGATGTACCTGACCTTCCATGGCAAGGAACGCTTCACCGTCGCTGCAGCGCATGGCGGCGATCACGAGCCGGCGTCCAGCGATGTCGTCTACGACGTGCACGTCTCGGCCGACTCGCACGAGGACGAGCATCATGGCAGCGGGCAGCCGGGCGTGTTGCATCATCCGCCGAAGGAATCGCCCTGGGTGGTCACGGTGCCATTGGTGCTGCTGGCGATCCCCTCGCTGCTGATCGGCTACGTCACCGTGGCGCCGATGCTGTTCGGCAACTGGTTCGGCAGCGCCATCCACGTGGACGAGGCCAACAACGTGCTGGCCGAGCTTGGCCAGGAATTCCACGGTGCGGCGGCAATGGCGCTGCATGGCTTCACCCAGCTGCCGTTCCTGCTGGTGGTGGCGGCCTTCGCGATCTGCACCTACATCTACGTCTTCAATCCGCAGCTGGCGGGGCGGATCAAGGCCGCGCTCAAACCGTTGTGGACGGTGCTGGACCGCAAGTACTGGGTGGACGAGGTGGAGTATTCGCTGTTTGCGGCCGGCGGCCAGAAGATGGGCCGGCTGTTCTGGAAGTTCAGTGACGCCGGGGCCATCGACGGCGTCGCGGTGAACGGGTCGGTGCGCCTGGTCCACCGCGGTGCGGCGCTGATGCGGCGCCTCCAGACCGGTTATCTCTATCACTACGCATTCGCCATGATCATCGGCGTGATCGTGCTGTTTGGCGGCTACCGACTGTTCGGCAACTAGGGGAAGCAGGCTCCATGTTCACTCATCTTCTCAGTCTGCTGATCTGGTTGCCCATCGTGGGCGCCGTACCCGTGCTGCTGGCCGGTTCCGCCCGGCCGGTGCTGGCGCGCTGGCTGGCCCTGCTGATCACCGTCGTGACCTTCGTGGTCAGCCTGTGGCTGTTGCGCTACGACCCGGACGGGGCGGTGGTGATGCAGCTGCAGGAAACCCACGTCTGGATCGCCACCTGGGGCGTGCATTTCACCCTCGCGGTGGATGGCATCGCGGTGGCGCTGATCCTGATGACGACCTTCGTCGGCATCCTGGTCATCGCCGGTGCGTGGAAGGTGATCCAGGACCGGACCCACCAGTACATGGCCTGCATGCTGTTGCTGGAGGGCCTGCTGATCGGCGTGTTCTGCGCCACCGACGCGCTGGTGTTCTACGCCTTCTTCGAGGCGGTGCTGATCCCGATGTACATCCTGATCGGCATGTGGGGCGGTCCGCGGCGCGTGTATGCGACGCTGAAGCTGTTCATCTACACGTTCACCGGTTCGGTGTTCATGCTGATCGCGCTGCTGTACCTGTACCAGAAGGCGCACACGTTCGACCTGGCGACGCTGGCTGCGCTGCCGCTGACCTTCAAGGAGCAGGCGTGGCTGTTCGCCGGTTTCCTGATCGCCTTCGCGATCAAGGTGCCGATGGTGCCGGTGCACACCTGGTTGCCCGATGCGCACGTCGAGGCACCCACCGGCGGTTCGGTGTGGCTGGCTGCGGTGATGCTGAAGATCGGCACCTACGGCATGGTGCGCTTCATCCTGCCGATCACGCCGGACGCGGGCGCGCATTTCGCGTGGATCGTCATCGTGCTCAGCCTGGTCGCCATCGTCTACATCGGTTACGTGGCGCTGGTGCAGGAGGACATGAAGAAGCTGGTGGCCTATTCGTCCGTGGCGCACATGGGCTTCGTCACCCTCGGCATCTTCATGGCCTTCATGCTGGTGCGCGAGGGCGGCAACAGCGAGATGGCCAGCCTGGGCATGCAGGGCGCGATGGTGCAGATGATTTCGCACGGCTTCGTTTCCGGCGCCATGTTTACCTGCATCGGCGTGATGTACGACCGCACCCACACGCGCCAGATCAAGGACTATGGTGGTGTCATCAACATGATGCCGTGGTTCGGCTTCTTCTACGTGCTGTTCGCGATGGCCAACAGCGGGTTGCCCGGCACCAGCGGCTTCGTCGGCGAGTTCATGGTGATCCTGGCCAGTTTCAGCGCCAGCCCGTGGATCGCGATCTTCTGCGCATTCACCCTGATCATCGGTGCCGGCTACACCCTGTGGCTGGTCAAGCGCGTGCTGTGGGGCGCGGTGACCACCGAACATGTCAGGCACATGACGCCGATGACCCCGCGTGAAACCTGGGTGCTGATCGGCTTTGCCGTTGCGGTGCTGGCCATCGGCGTGTGGCCGCAGCCGCTGATCCACCTGATGGACAGTTCGGTGGCGCACCTGGTGCAGCAACTTGCCGTCCACAAGATCTGAGCAGAAGCGAACATGCCCACTCTCTATGACATCCTGACCCTGCTGCCGGAGCTCTACCTGGTGGCGGCGGTGTGCCTGATCCTGCTGCTGGACGCCTTCATGAAGCCGGCGCAGCGGCCGCAGCTGCACTGGATCTCCATCGTCGTGCTGCTGGTGGCGATCTACCTGGTGGTAGCCGGCCAACCCGAGCAGACCGCGACCGCGTTCAACGGCATGTTCGTGCGCGACCGCGTGGCGGAAATCCTCAAAGTTTTCGCGTTGGGTATCACCGCCGTGGTGTTCGTGTATGCGCGGCCCTACATGATCGACCGCAAGCTGTTCGGCGGCGAGTTCTACGCGCTGATGATCTTCGCCGTGCTGGGCGTGATGGTGATGGTGTCGGCCGGCAACCTGGTGACGATCTATCTCGGCCTGGCGCTGCTGTCGCTGTCGTCCTACGCGCTGGTGGCGCTGAACCGCGATGCGCGGTTGCCGCCCGAAGCCGCCATCAAGTATTTCGTGCTGAGCGCGCTTGCCTCCGGCATGCTGCTCTACGGCATGTCGATGGTCTACGGCGCGTCCGGCATGGGCGGTACCCCGACGCTGGATCTGGCGCAGCTGCACGACGTCATGGCCTACACCACCGCGCCCAAGCTGCTGTTGCTGGGTCTCGTATTCATGCTGGTGGGCATCGGCTTCGAGCTGGGCGTGGCGCCTTTCCACATGTGGCTGCCGGACGTCTACCACGGCGCGCCGACGCCGGTGACCACCTTCATCGGTGCGGTGTCGAAGCTGGCCGCCTTCGGCCTGGCCTGGCGCCTGCTCGAGGTCGGCATGGGCGACCTCAGCCGCTACTGGCAGCCGATGCTGGCTGCGCTGGCGACCGCATCGCTGGTGATCGGCAACCTGGTCGCCATCGTGCAGACCAACTTCAAGCGCATGATGGCGTACTCGACCATTTCGCACATGGGCTATGTGCTGCTGGGTCTTTCGGCGGCCACCCCCGAGGGCTATTCGGCCGCGCTGTTCTACGTGATCTGCTACGCGCTGATGGGGGCCGCCGGGTTTGGCGTGATGCTGGTGCTGAGCCGCGCCGGCTTCGAGTGCGAGGAGATCAGCGATTTCAAGGGGCTGAACCGGAAGGCGCCGTGGATGGCGTTCCTGATGCTGCTGGCGATGTTCTCGCTGGCCGGCGTGCCGCCACTGTTCGGATTCTGGGCCAAGGTGCTGGTGCTCGAGTCGGCGATCCATGCCGACATGTTGTGGCTGGCCATCGTCGGCGTCGTCACCGCATTCATCGGGCTTTACTACTACCTGTACGTCATCAAGGTGATGTACTTCGATGCTCCCGAGGAGGGCGCGGTGGTGGAGGTCAAGACCGATGCATCCCTGCGCGTGGTGCTGTCGGCCAACGCCTTGGCGCTGCTGGCGCTGGGCCTGTACTGGGGGCCGCTGCTGGCGTGGTGCCAGCGCGCCTTCGGCGTGTGAATCGACGCCGGCAGGGCCGGTTTTTCGACAGGCGCGGCGATTCGGTGCTTGCAAGAAACCAGCCACCCCGGTAGACTTCGTGGACTCTGATGCGGGGTGGAGCAGTCTGGCAGCTCGTCGGGCTCATAACCCGAAGGTCGCAGGTTCGAATCCTGCCCCCGCTACCAGATCTTTCTTGATGCAAGAAAGCCTCCTCGCGAGGCTTTTTTGTTGGCCGCAAGGATGCGCGGCGCGGCGCCGACGGCGTGGTGCAGGAAGGTGGCACGAGGACGATTATCGGCGAGCAGGGAAATGGGCCGTTGGAGCCCATTTTTTGTTTCCGCGACCCTAAACCCCAAGTTCAGGTGACGTGATGGATACCCAGGCTCTGGCACGGCGATTCAGCGAGGTACTGGCCGATCTCGGGCTGGAGTGCCTGGGCGTGGAGTTCACTCCATCGCAGGGGCAGAGTACCCTGCGCGTCTACCTGGATCTGCCTGAGGCAGGTGAAGGTGCCGCCGAGGAGCGCCGCGAGGTCGGCATCGAGGATTGCGAGAAAGCCAGCCGCGAATTGTCGGCCCTCCTGGACGTGGAGGATCCCATCCCGGGTCACTACGTGCTGGAGGTTTCCTCGCCCGGCATCGATCGGCCGCTGTTCACCGCCGCGCAATTCCGCAAGGCCGCGGGCCAGGAGGTGAAGGTGCTGTTGAAGGCGCCACTGGAAGGCCGGCGTCGCCTGCGCGGCAAGCTGGCCGTGGTGGAAGGCGAACACATCTCGCTCGAGGCCGAGGGCCGGACCTTCGATTTCGACCACAGCCAGGTCGAGAGCGCACGTGTGGTGCCGGATTGGGTCGCGCTCGGCTACGCGCCGCAGCCCAAGCCTGGCGGCAGGAAAAAGTGATTGGTGCGGCCCCGCGGCCGCGTTCCACGGGTTTTGCGCTCCGGACGGGCGCGACAATCAATTATCGGGCATCCGGACGGGCGCCTACGGAGCTTGTGCAATGAGCAAAGAACTTTTGCTGGTCGTCGACGCGGTCGCCAATGAAAAGGGCGTGTCGGAGGACGTGATCTTCGACGCGATGGAGGCCGCCCTGGCATCCGCCGCGAAGAAGCGGTATCCGGACGAAGAACCGGATATCCGCGTGTCGATCGATCACGAAACCGGCGAGTACGAGACGTTCCGCCGCTGGGAGATCATCGCCGACGACGGCGAGATGGAATCCCCGGCGTACCAGCTGCGCCTGATGGACGCGCTGGACGAGCGCGCCGACGCGCAGGTGGGCGAGTACATCGAGGAGCGGATCGAGAACGCCGAATTCGGCCGTATCGCCGCGCAGGCTGCCAAGCAGGTGATCGTGCAGCGCGTGCGCGAAGCCGAGCGCCAGCAGGTGGTGGACGCCTTTGCCGACCGCGTCGGTGAACTGGTCACCGGCATCGTCAAGCGCGTCGAGCGCGGCAACATCTACCTGGACCTGGGCAGCAACGCCGAGGCATTCATTCCGCGCGACAAGACCATTCCGCGGGAATCGGCTCGCGTGGGCGATCGCGTGCGCGGCTATCTGTACGAGGTGAAGTCCGAGGTTCGCGGGCCGCAGCTGTTCGTGTCGCGCGCCGCGCCGGAGTTCATGATCGAGCTGTTCAAGCTGGAGGTGCCGGAAGTCGGCCAGGGCCTGGTCGAGATCAAGGGATGCGCCCGCGACCCAGGCGATCGCGCCAAGATCGCCGTGCTCGCCCACGACAGCCGCACCGATCCGATCGGTGCGTGCATCGGCATGCGCGGTTCGCGCGTGCAGGCGGTGTCCAACGACCTCAACGGCGAGCGTGTCGACATCATCCTGTGGCACGAGAACCCGGCCCAGTTCGTGATCAACGCGATGGCCCCGGCCGAGGTGCAGTCGATCATCATGGACGAGGAAAAGCACTCGATGGACATCGCGGTGGCCGAGGACAAGCTGTCCCAGGCGATCGGCCGCGGCGGCCAGAACGTGCGCCTGGCCAGCAAGCTGACCGGCTGGCAGCTCAACGTGATGACCCAGGACCAGGTCACCGCCAAGAGCGAGGCCGAGCAGGAAGCGGCACGCGTCCTGTTCATGGACAAGCTCGAGGTCGACCAGGAGATCGCGGTCATCCTGGTGCAGGAGGGTTTTTCCAGCATCGAGGAAATCGCCTACGTGCCAAGCGCCGAACTGCTGGCCGTGGAAGGTTTCGACGAAGACATCGTCGAGGAGCTGCGCGCACGTGCGCGCGACGCCCTGCTGACCGAGGCACTGGCGGTGGAGGAGGGTGTCGACGAGCACCAGCCCAGCGCCGAGTTGCTGGCGCTGGAGGGCATGGACGAGGAAACCGCCTACGCGCTGGCCGCGCGCGAAGTCAGCACCGTGGACGACCTGGCCGACCTGGCGGTGGACGACCTCATCGACATCGAGGGCATGGATGAGGAACGCGCTGCCGCGCTGATCATGGCTGCACGCGCGCCGATGATCGCGCGACTGGAGCAGGGTGGCTGAGCGCAGGCGCGGCGGCGCCCCGGAAGGGTGCCGCCGGGAAGGGCCCACCGGGTTCTTCGCCAGGGATGGAAAGGGCGGCGATCTTCATGCCGCACGCAATGACAAGCGCGGGAACGGCGGAGCAGAGAACAGAATGTCGGACGTCACGATCAAACAACTCGCCCAGGTACTGGGCATGCCGGTCGACAAGCTGCTGACGCAGCTTGGGGAAGCGGGCATGAAATTCTCCGACCAGGAGCAGGTCATCAGCAGCACCGAGAAGGTGAAACTGCTGGGGTTCCTGCGCCGGACCCACGGCAAGGGTGAAGCAGCAGCCGAAGCAGCCGACGCGGCGCCGCGCCAGATCACCCTGCGTCGACGCACGGTGGGCGAGCTGAAGGTGGCCGGCTCAGGAGGCCGGGGTGCCAGCGGCCCAGCCAAGACCGTGAACGTGGAAGTGCGCGCCCGGCGCACTTACGTCAAACGCAGCGTGATTGCCGAGGAAGCCAGCGCCGAACCCGAGCGCGAGGAGGCCGTGCGCAAGCTGCAGGAGTCGCAGCAGCAGCGCGAACGCGAGGAGCGCGAGCGGCTGGATTCCGAGCAGCGCCGCGCGCAGGACGCACGGCAGCGGGAAATCGACGAGCAGCAGCGCCAGGAAGAGGCGGCGCGCGCGGAAGCGGCTGCCGCGGCTCAGGGCGCGGCGGATGCGGCGGCCCCCGCCCCCGAGGCGCCGGCGGACGAGATGGTTGCCGTGGGCGAGGCGCCGGCGGATGAAGCGGGCGTGCAGCGGATCGACCAGCGCGAGCTGGGCATGATCCTTCCGCGCATCCACGAGCCGCGCAAGCGCGAGAAGCTGGTCAAGCCGGCCGCCGCGCCGGCCCCGGCGCCCGCGCCGGCGCCGGCATCAACCACGACCGATGCCGCGCGCGGCAAGGCGCGGCATGGTCGCGAGCGGGAGGATGTCGGCAGCAAGCATGAGCGCGAGGGCAGCAAGCGCTTCGCCGGTGGCCAGATGCACCTCAGCGAAGCCGATCGTGCGCGGCGCTCGTCCAGCAGCAAGCGTGGCAAGGGCGGGCGCAGCGGCGGCCGCGACCTGCTCTCACGCGGCAGCGGCGTGGCCGGCGGGACGCACGGGTTCTCGCGGCCAACCGCGCCCGTGGTCCGCGAAGTCGTGGTGAGCGATACCAACGTGGTCGCCGATCTTGCCCAGAAAATGGCAGTGAAGGGATCCGAAGTGGTCAAGGCGCTGTTCAAGATGGGCGTGATGGCGACCATCAACCAGACCGTCGACCACGACACCGCCGTGCTGGTGGTGGAGGAACTCGGCCATACTCCGATCGCCGATACGCAGAACAACGCCGAGGAAACCCTGGCGGCGCATACGCAGAACGCCGAGCTCGAAGGCGAGAAGGTCAGCCGCCCGCCGGTGGTGACGATCATGGGCCACGTCGACCACGGCAAGACCTCGCTGCTCGATTACATCCGGCGCACCAAGGTGGCCGCCGGCGAGGCTGGCGGCATCACCCAGCACATCGGCGCCTATCACGTGAAGACCTCGCGTGGCGCGATCACGTTCCTGGATACCCCGGGCCATGCGGCGTTTACCTCGATGCGCGCCCGTGGCGCGCAGTCGACCGACATCGTGATCCTGGTGGTGGCCGCGGACGACGGCGTCAAGCCGCAGACGATCGAGGCGGTCAAGCACGCCCGTGCGGCCAACGTGCCGCTGATCGTGGCCGTCAACAAGATGGACAAGGACGGCGCCAACCCCGACAACGTCAAGCAGGGCCTGGTCGCGCAGGAAGTGGTACCGGAAGACTGGGGCGGCGACGTCCAGTTCGTGCCGGTGTCGGCCAAGACCGGCATGGGCATCGAGGAACTGCTCGATGCCATCTCGATCCAGGCCGAGGTGATGGAGCTCAAGGCGGTGGCCGATGGCCGCGCCTCCGGCGTGGTGATCGAGTCCAGCCTGGATCGCGGTCGTGGTCCGGTGGCGACGGTGCTGGTGCAGCAAGGCACCCTGCGCAAGGGCGATTTCGTGGTTTGCGGCGTCGAGTACGGCCGCATGCGCGCGCTGATCAACCAGTCCGGCAAGCAGGTGGACGAGGCCGGTCCGTCGATTCCGGTGCAGGTGCTGGGTTTGTCCGGCGTGCCCGAGACCGGCGACGACTTCGTCTGTGTCGAGGACGAGCGGCTGGCACGCGAAGTGGCGCAGGAGCGCGAGCTCAAGCGCCGCGAGACGCGGATGGTCAGCAAGAGCAACCGGCTCGAGGACATCATCGCCAAGATGGGCCAGGGCGACGAGCAGCAGACGCTCAACATCCTGGTCAAGGGCGACGTGCAGGGCTCGGTAGAGGCCTTGCGCGAGTCGCTGACCCAGATCGGCAACGAACGGGTGCGGGTCAACGTGGTGTCCTCCGGCGTGGGCGGCATCAACGAATCCGACGCCACGCTCGCGGCCGCGTCCAAGGCGCTGGTGATCGGCTTCAACGTGCGTGCCGATGCCTCGGCGCGCAAGGTGATCGAGACCAACGGCCTGGACGTGCGCTACTTCTCGATCATCTACGACGTGATCGACCAGGTCACCCAGGCGGCTACCGGCCTGCTCGGCATGGAGGTCCGGGAGGACATCATCGGCATCGCCGAGGTGCGCGAAGTGTTCCGCAGTTCCAAGTTCGGCGCGGTGGCCGGTTGCATGGTCACCGAGGGTCACGTCAAGCGCAGCAAGCCGATCCGCGTGCTGCGCGACAACGTGGTGGTGTTCGAGGGCGAGCTGGAATCGCTGCGCCGCTTCAAGGATCTCGTCGACGAGGTGCGCAGCGGCATGGAATGCGGCATCGCGGTCAAGCAGTACAACGACGTGAAGGTCGGCGACCAGATCGAATGCTTCGAGCGCACGGAAGTGGCACGCACCCTGTGATGCCTCCGGCGTCACAAGGTGCGCGGGATTCGGGAGACGGGATTCGGGATTCGTCAGAGCAACGGCGAATCCCGCCGCCTCCCAATCTCGCCGCCGCTTGCTCTTGCGAATCCCGAATCCCCAATCCCGAATCCCGGCTCTTCAACCATGCCTTCCCGCGACTTCAAACGTACTGACCGCATTGGAGCCGAGCTTCGCCGTGAGCTCGGGCTGCTGGTGCATGCCGCGGTGCGCGACCATGGCCTGCCATCGGTGAGTGTTTCCGATGTCGAGATCACCCGGGATCTGGACTGGGCGACGGTATGGGTCACCGCGCTGGTGCCGGAACAGGGCCTGCCGGCCGTGAAGGCACTCAACCAGATGGCGCACGAAATCCGCCACGCGCTGGCACACAGCGGCATGCGCATGCGGCGGGTACCCGAACTGAAATTCCGGTACGACGATTCGGTCGACAAGGGCGAGCGCATCGATCGCCTGTTGCGCGAACAGGCGGATGCCTCCAAGCCGGACGATGACGCCAGCCCGGTCTGAAGCGGGCGTACGGCTTCGGCACGAATGAGCAAACCGCCCCGCATCCACTACCGCGACCTGCACGGCATCGTGCTGCTCGACAAGCCGATCGGCTTGAGCTCGAACCAGGCCCTGCAGGCCGTCCGCCGCCTGCTGCGCGCCGCCAAGGGCGGTCACGCGGGCGCGCTGGACCCGCTGGCCAGCGGCTTGCTGCCCCTGTGTTTCGGCGAGGCGACCAAGCTGGCCGGCACCCTGCTGGGGTCGAGCAAGGGCTACCTGGCCGACTGCCGGCTCGGCATCAGCACCGATACCGGCGACCGCGAGGGCGAGGTGGTCGCGCGCCAGCCGGTTCCCGAACTGGACCATGCGGCGATCGATGCCGCCCTGGCGCCGCTGCGCGGACCGATCAGGCAGGTGCCGCCGATGTATTCGGCGCTCAAGCTAGATGGGGAGAGGTTGTATGTGAAGGCGCGGCGTGGCGAGTCGGTGGAGCGGCCGGCGCGCGACGTGGTGGTGCATCGGCTGGAGCTGCTCGGCCGCGACGGCGATACCTTGCGGTTGCTGGTGGAATGCGGTTCGGGAACCTATGTGCGCTCGCTGGCGACGGATCTGGGCGCGGCCCTGGGTTGCGGTGCGCACCTGACCGCGCTGCGGCGCACCTGGGTGGATCCCTTTCGCAACCCGCGCATGGTCACCATGGCCGAACTCGAATTGGCGGCGGAGCAGGGCGACGAGGCATTGCTGCGCCACCTGTTGCCGGTGGCCGAGGGTCTGCGCGACCTGCCGGCGGTCCACCTGGACGAGGCGCAGGCGATGGCGATTTCGCGCGGCCAGCCGATCCGGCTTGGGCCTTCGGTACCCGTCGGCCGCTGCGCGGCGTTCGCGCCGGATGGTGCCCTGCTCGCGGTGCTCGAACTGGACGACTTGCGCCACAGCCGCATCCTGCGCGGCTTCAACCTGCCGCCAGCGGGCGGATTTGCCTGAAAAGCGGGCCGCGCACTTGTTGTGACACCACTGGCATCAGTAGAATAGACAAGTTATTTCAACGCTTTCACTCCAACCAGGGCGAAGCTTGCGCTTGCGTCATCTCGCGATGATGCAAGCGCAAGCTTCGCATCGCCTTTCAAGGAAACGTACGACCATGTCCCTTACCGCAGAACAGACCAGCAAGATCATTGCTGATTTCGGCCGCGTGCCGAACGATACGGGCTCGACCGAAGTCCAGGTGGCCCTGCTGTCCGCCCGCATCGACCATCTCACCGGTCACTTCAAGGATCACATCCAGGACCACCACTCGCGTCGTGGCCTGCTCAAGCTCGTCAACCAGCGCAAGCGCCTGCTCAGCTATCTGAAGGATCGCGATCTTGCGCGCTACCAGACCCTGATCGAACGCCTCGGCCTGCGCCGGTAACGCTGAGCGCCGTTCGCGGACGCGAGGATCAAGCAGCGCCCGTGCGCGGGCGCCTTTCCCAATCCAGATCAGGAAACAGTCACGTGGCAAAAGTAACCAAGTCATTCCAGTACGGTAATCACGAAGTCACGCTGGAGACGGGCGAAATTGCCCGCCAGGCGTCCGGTGCGGTCATGGCGAGCATGGGCGGCACCGTGGTGCTGGTCACCGCGGTCGCAGCGACCAAGCAGAAGGAAGGCCAGGATTTCTTCCCGCTCACCGTCGACTACGTCGAGAAGTTCTATTCCGCCGGCCGCATTCCCGGCGGTTTCTTCAAGCGCGAGGGCCGTCCGACCGAGAAGGAGACGCTGACTTCGCGCCTGATCGACCGCCCGGTGCGTCCGCTGTTCCCGGACGACTTCAAGAACGAAGTGCAGGTCATCGCGCAGGTCGTCTCGCTGAACCCGGAAGTCGATGGTGACATCGTGGCCTTGCTCGGCGCCTCCGCCGCGTTGAGCCTTGCCGGCATCCCGTTCAAGGGCCCGATCGGCGCCGCCCGTGTCGGCTACGCCAACGGCAAGTACCTGCTGAACCCGACCCAGACCGAGCTGAAGACCTCCGAGCTGGACCTGGTGGTCGCCGGTACCGCCGGCGCCGTGCTGATGGTGGAATCCGAAGCCAAGCTGCTGTCCGAGGACGTGATGCTCGGCGCCGTGATGTTCGGCCACCAGCAGATGCAGACCGCCATCCGCGCGATCGCCGAGCTGGCCACCGAGGCCGGCAAGCCGTCTTGGGACTGGCAGCCGCCGGCGCGCGACGAGTCGCTCGCCGCCGCCGTCAGGGGCGCGGTCGGCGACCAGCTGGCGACCGCCTTCCAGGTACGCGACAAACTCGAGCGCCGCGACGCGATCGCCGCGATCAAGGCCGACGTGCTGGCCGGCCTCAAGGACCAGGCCGAAGAGAAGGGCTGGTCCGCCGCCGCGATGGCCAAGGAGTTCGAGGAGCTCGAATACCACACCATGCGCGACAGCGTGCTCAAGACCAAGGTGCGCATCGACGGCCGCCAGCTGGACGACGTGCGCGCGATCACCGCCCGCGTCGGTGTGCTGCCGCGCACGCATGGTTCGGCGCTGTTCACCCGCGGTGAGACCCAGGCGCTGGTGGTCATCACGCTGGGCACCACGCGCGACGCGCAGATCATCGACGCGCCCGGCGGCGAGTCGAAGGATCCGTTCCTGTTCCACTACAACTTCCCGCCGTTCTCCGTCGGTGAAGCCGGCCGCTTCGGCGCGCCCAAGCGCCGCGAGATCGGCCACGGCCGCCTCGCCAAGCGCGGCGTGCAGGCGGTCAAGCCGAGCATCGAGGAGTTCCCGTACGTGGTGCGCGTGGTCTCGGAAATCACCGAGTCCAACGGTTCCTCGTCGATGGCTTCGGTGTGCGGTTCCTCGCTGGCGATGATGGATGCCGGCGTGCCGCTGAAGGCGCCGGTGGCCGGTATCGCGATGGGCCTGGTCAAGGAAGGCGACGACTTCGTCGTGCTGTCCGACATCCTGGGTGACGAGGATCACCTCGGCGACATGGATTTCAAGGTGGCCGGCAGTGCCGACGGCATTTCCGCGCTGCAGATGGACATCAAGATCGACGGCATCACCGAAGAGATCATGAAGGTGGCGCTGGCCCAGGCCAAGCGCGGGCGCCTGCACATCCTCGGCGAGATGGGCAAGGCGATCAGCACCGCCCGCACCGAGATGAGCGAGTTCGCCCCGCGCCTGATCACCATCAAGATCCACCCGGACAAGATCCGCGAAGTGATCGGCAAGGGCGGCGCCACCATCCGCTCGATCACCGAAGAGACCGGCACCACGATCGACATCAGCGATGACGGCACCATCATCATCGGCTCGGTCAATCGCGAGGCGGGCGAAGCGGCGAAGAAGCGCATCGAGCAGATCACCTCCGACGTCGAGCCGGGCCGCATCTACGAGGGCAAGGTCGCCAAGCTGATGGACTTCGGCGCGTTCGTGACGATCATGCCGGGCAAGGACGGCCTGGTGCACGTGTCGCAGATCTCCGACGAGCGCGTCGAGAAGGTCTCCGACAAGCTGAAGGAAGGCGACATCGTCAAGGTCAAGGTGCTGGAAGTCGACAAGCAGGGCCGCATCCGCCTGTCGATGAAGGCGGTCACCGAGGAAGAGCGCGCCAGCGTCTGAACCTCGCCGCGAGACGACTCCGCAAGGCCCGGCCCATGCCGGGCCTTGTGCGTTTCGGGCCGGTGATTTTGTGCAACCGGCTTTTGCTAGGATGGATGGACCTTGCGCGAGGATGCACCGATGGCCGACCCGGCGAATGATTTCATCAGGGATTACCAGGCACTGGCACAGCAGTCCTGGGATGCCTGGACGCGCCAGTTCCAGCAGCCTCCCGCGGCCAATCCATTTGCGCCGCCGCCGGCTCCTGCGGCCGGCAACGACACCCTGGAGCGCACCCTGGCCGGGCTGAAGGGATACTTCGACTGGATGCAGGCCGCCGCCAGTGGTGGCGCGGCCCAGCCCGCTACGGACTGGCGCCAGCAATTGCAGCAGATGTTCGGCGGTGCCAGCCAGCCGTTCGCGCAGGCTTTCGGCAGCATCGACAGCACCGGTGCCGAGGGTTTCATGCGGCAATGGCAATCGTGGATGCAGGCCGCACGGCACGGCGGTTTCGGCGATCTGCCGGGTGCGCACGGGCCGACGCCGGCATTCGGTTTGAACCGCGAGCAGCAGATGCAGCAGCACGCGCTGGCCACGGCGTGGCTGGAGTCGGTGCAGGCCACCGCCCGTTACCAGGAGCTGATCCAGCGCGCCAACACGCAGGGCATGCAACGTTTGCAGCAGAAGCTCCTCGAGCCGGGTCGCCAGGTCGATTCACTGAAAGCGCTGTACGACCTGTGGGTGGATGCCTCCGAAGAAGCCTATGCCGAGATCGCCTTGTCCGACGAGTTCCGTGACGTCTATGGCGAGATGGTCAACACGCAGATGCGCGCGCGGCAGCTGCAGCAGCAGCAGACCGAGCAGATCTGCCAGCAGCTCGGTGTGCCGACGCGGAGCGAAGTGTCCAGCCTCGGCGAGCGATTGCAGGCCTTGCGCCGCGAGTTTCGTGCCAGCCAGGCCGGTGCATCCACCGATCATGCCGACGAGATCATGGCTTTGCGCCGGGAGGTGGCGGCGCTGAAACGCCAGTCCGCCGAGCTCCCGGCACAGAGGCCGGCGAAAAAGAAGCTTGCAGCCAAACCAGCGGCCGTCGCGAAAAAGGCAGCGACGAAAGCCTCTCGCAAATCCGCCCCCGCAAAATCCGTACCCAGCCCGCGCAAGCGCAAGTAAAGGAGCCGCGCCATGCAAACGCCACTGCGCATCGACCCGGCCCAGGCGCTGGCCGACATCGCCACCTTCCAGCGCAAGCTGGCCGCCGGCATGGCCAACCTGCGCAGCATGCGCGAGCCCGAATACGCCAACACCCCCCGCGAGCTGGTCTACAGCGAAGACAAGCTGAAGGTCTGGCACTTCACCGGCCACGGCAAGGCGACCTCGAAGACCCCGCTGCTGATCGTCTACGCCCTGGTCAACACGGTGTGGATGACCGACCTGCAGGCCGACCGTTCGATGGTGCGCAACCTGCTGGAGCAGGGCGAGGACGTCTACCTGATCGACTGGGGCTATCCCGACGGCGCCGACCGCTGGCTGACCCTGGATGATTACATCAACGGCTACCTCGATCGTTGCGTGGACGCGGTGCGCCAGCGCCACGACCTCGATGCCATCAACCTGCTCGGCATCTGCCAGGGCGGTGCGTTCTCGTTGTGCTACACCGCGCTGCACGCCGACAAGGTGAAGAACCTGATCACCATGGTCACCCCGGTGGACTTCCACACGCCGGACAACATGCTGTCGCACTGGTGCCGCGGCATGGACGTCGACCTGTTCGTCGACACCATGGGCAACATCCCGGCCGGGCTGATGAATTACGTCTACCTGACGCTGAAACCGCTGCGGCTGAACCAGCAGAAGTACATCGGCATGGTGGACATCCTCGACAACCCGGCCGAACTCGAAAACTTCCTGCGCATGGAGCGCTGGATCTTCGACTCGCCCGACCAGGCCGGCGAGGCGTTCCGCCAGTTCATCAAGGATTTCTACCAGAGCAACAAGCTGGTCAAGGGCACGCTGGAGATCGGCGGCCGAGGCGTGGACTTAGGGCTGATCACCCAGCCGGTGCTGAACATCTTCGCCGAGCAGGATCATCTGGTACCGCCCGATGCCTCGCGCGCGCTGGGCAAGCATGTCGGCACCACCGACTACACCCAGCTCGCATTCAAGGGCGGCCACATCGGCATTTACGTGTCCGGTCGCGCCCAGCGCGAAGTGCCGCCGGCGATCCACCAGTGGTTGCGCCAGCGGGACTGAATCGCGCGCATGCCTGTAATTGCCTCTCGTGCGGAATCCGCGCGAGACAGGCGATAATCAGCGGATGACGACATCCACCGACACCCACGATTCCATTCGCGCCGTGCAATGGCAGGGCGACCATCTGCGCCTGCTCGATCAGCGCCTGCTTCCGGCGCAGGAACACTGGATCGAATGCCGCGACGCGGCGCAGGTGACGCAGGCGATCCGCGACCTGGCCGTGCGCGGTGCGCCGGCGATCGGCATTGCCGCCGCGTGGGGCGTCGCGATGGCGGCGCAGCAGGGCGTGGCACTGGAACCGGTATTGGCGCAGTTGCGCGCGGCCCGACCCACGGCGGTGAACCTGATGTGGGCGCTGGACCGGATGAAGAAGCGCATCGCGGCGGGCGTGGATGCCGCCGGTTTGCAGCGCGAGGCGCAGGCCATCCAGGACGAGGACCTCGCCGCCAATCGTCGCATGGGCGAGCTCGGTGCGTCGTTGATTTCACCGGGTTCGGGCGTGCTGACCCATTGCAACACCGGTTCGCTGGCCACGGCCGGCTACGGCACCGCGCTCGGCGTGATCCGCGCCGGCGTGGCGGCGAACCGGATCGCCCGCGTCTATGCCGGCGAGACACGCCCGTGGCAGCAGGGCGCGCGGCTGACCATGTGGGAGCTGGTGCGCGAGGGTATCCCGGCCCGGCTTATCGCCGACTCCGCCGCGGCGCACCTGATGAAGTCCGGTGCGGTGCAATGGGTGATTGTCGGCGCGGACCGCATCGCGGCCAACGGCGATACCGCGAACAAGATCGGCACTTACCAGCTGGCGATCAGCGCGAAGTACCACGGCGTCAAGTTCATGGTGGTGGCACCTTCCTCCACGGTCGACATGGCGACGGCAAACGGCGAGGAGATCGAGATCGAGCTGCGCGATCCGGCCGAACTTCTTTCCAGTGGAGGCAGGCGCGTCGTGGTGGAGGGAGCGCAGGCGTGGAACCCGGTCTTTGACGTCGCGCCCGCCGAACTGATCGATGCGATCGTCACCGAGCGAGGCGTGATCGAGCGGCCCGATACGCTTTCGATGCAGGCCCTGTTCGGCAGCTGATCCTTCGCTTTTCCGGCCGCGCACCACGCGTCGATGACGTTCGCCATCGCTGCGACGCGGCCGCGGGGCGTGCCATGCGGGCGCTTCCGCACGCACCGCGATGATCAAATTTTGAACACTTCGAGCCGGGCCCTGTCCCGATCTCGCGATGGTGCTGCAAGTCATTGATTTAAAAAGCCGAAAACCTGTCGTTTTGAGGCCGTCCGTGCTACAATCCCGAGGTTGATTTCGGGTCGCTCGCGCATGCGCTTGAGACGCGGCGCCAGCGTCCTTTTCTTGTCTACAGGGAAGCCAATCAATGGCAGAAACCGCCAAAGAAATCATTCGCGTCAACATCGAAGACGAGATGCGCCAGAGCTACCTCGATTACGCGATGAGTGTGATCATCGGGCGCGCGCTCCCCGATGTGCGTGATGGGCTCAAGCCGGTGCATCGGCGCGTGCTGTTCGCGATGAACGAGCTGGGCAACGCGTGGAACAAGCCGTACAAGAAGTCCGCCCGCGTGGTGGGCGACGTGATCGGCAAATACCACCCGCATGGCGATCAATCGGTCTACGACGCGATCGTGCGCATGGCCCAGCCGTTCTCGCTGCGCTACCTGCTGGTTGACGGCCAGGGCAACTTCGGTTCGGTCGACGGCGACAACGCCGCCGCGATGCGATACACCGAGGTGCGCATGTCGCGCCTCACCCACGAACTGCTGGCGGACATCGACAAGGACACCGTCGACTTCGGTTTCAACTACGACGAAAGCGAGCGCGAGCCGCTGGTGCTGCCTTCGCGGGTGCCGAACCTGCTGGTCAATGGTTCGGCCGGCATCGCGGTGGGCATGGCCACCAACATCCCGCCGCACAACCTCAATGAAGTCATTGCCGCGACGATCGCGCTGATCGACGAGCCCGCGCTTTCGATCGACCAGTTGATGCACTACATCCCGGGCCCGGATTTCCCGACCCACGGCATCATCAACGGCTCGTCCGGCATCATCGAGGCCTACCGCACCGGCCGCGGCCGCATCCTGGTGCGCGCGAAGGCCGAGATCGAAACCGAGTCGAACGGCCGCGAGACGATCATCGTCCACGAGCTGCCGTACCAGGTGAACAAGGCGCGGCTGATCGAGAAGATCGCCGAGCTGGTCAAGGAAAAGAAGCTCGAGGGCATCAGCGAGCTGCGCGACGAGTCGGACAAGGACGGCATGCGCATCGTCATCGAGGTCCGCAAGGACGCGATGGGCGACGTGGTGCTGAACAACCTGTTCCAGCAGACCCAGCTGCAGGTCACCTTCGGCATCAACATGGTGGCGCTGCTGGATGGCCAGCCGAAGCTGCTGAACCTCAAGGACATCCTCGAGGCGTTCATCCGTCACCGTCGCGAAGTGGTCACCCGCCGCACCATCTTCGAGCTGCGCAAGGCCCGTGCCCGCGCGCACATCCTCGAAGGCCTCACCGTGGCGCTGGCCAACATCGACGAGATGATCGAGCTCATCAAGACCTCGTCGTCGCCGGCGGAGGCGCGCGAGCGCATGCTGGCGCGCAAGTGGCAGCCGGGCATGGTGGGCGCGCTGCTGGCCGCTGCCGGCGCCGAGGCTTCGCGGCCGGAGGACATGGACCCGCGCGACGGCCTCAAGCCCGACGGCTACCAGTTGTCCGACGTGCAGGCGCAGGAAATCCTGGCGATGCGCCTGCATCGCCTGACCGGGCTGGAGCAGGAAAAGCTCTCCGACGAATACCGGCAGATCCTGGAGACCATCCGCGGCCTGATCGAGATCCTGGAAAACCCCAATCGCCTGCTGGAAGTGATCCGCGAGGAGCTGGAGGCGGTGAAGGCGGAGTTCGGCGACGCCCGGCGTACCGAGATCCAGCACTCGCAGGAGGATCTCAATGTCCTCGACCTGATCGCCCCCGAAGACATGGTGGTCACGCTGTCGCATACCGGCTACGTCAAGCGCCAGCCGGCCAGTACCTACCGGTCGCAGCGGCGCGGCGGCAAGGGCCGTTCGGCATCCGCGTTGAAGGACGAGGACGTCGTCGAGCAGCTGTGGGTGGTCAACACGCACGACACCTTGCTCACCTTCACCAGCACCGGCCGTGTCTACTGGCTCAAGGTCTACCAGATTCCCGAATCCGGCCCCGGCGCGCGCGGCAAGCCGATCATCAACCTGCTGCCGCTGGGCGAGGGCGAGAAGGTGCAGGCGGTGCTGCCGATCCGCGAGTATGCGGAGGACCGCTTCGTGTTCTTTGCCACCAAGCACGGCACGGTGAAGAAGACCCCGTTGACCGAGTTTGCCTTCCAGCTGCAGAAGGGCAAGCTGGCGATCAAGCTGCATGACGACGACGCGCTGGTCAACGTCGAGCTGACCGATGGCGACAGCGACATCCTGCTGTTCGCGTCCAACGGCAAGGTCAACCGTTTCGACGAGAACACCGTGCGCTCGATGGGACGCACCGCCGCCGGCGTGCGCGGCATGAAACTGGTGGGCGGGGCCGAGGTGGTGTCGCTGATCGTCGCCGCGGAAGGCGACATCCTCACCGCCACCGCGCGGGGTTACGGCAAGCGCACCGAACTGGCCGAGTTCACCAAGAAGGGGCGCGGTACGCAGGGCGTCATCGGCATCCAGTGCTCCGAGCGCAACGGACCGCTGGTGGGCGCGGTGCAGGTCACCGAGGCACACGAACTGATGCTGATCTCCGACAAGGGCACCCTGGTGCGCACGCGCGTGGCGGAGGTTTCGCAGCTCGGCCGCAACACCCAGGGCGTCACCCTGATCCGTCTGCCCGCCGAAGAAACGCTGGTCAGCGTGATGCGGCTGGAAGCGGAGGAGGGCAACGGCGACGAGCCCGGCGAGGGCGATGCGCCGACCGACGGCGCGGGGCCATCCGCGGATCTTCCGGCCGCGGACGAGTGACCCGCTGGTCCTGAAACGAAAGGCCCCGGCAAAAACCGGGGCCTTTCGTCATCCATGGCGCTCGCGCCGGGCGCTTCAGCGATGGTCCAGCGTCGCACCGGTCAGCAGGCCACGGGCCAGCATGCTGCACTGGCGGCGGAACACCAGCAGCTGCCATTGGCGTCCACCCACCTGCCGCCACAGCACCGCCGAACGCATCGCGGCGAGCAGGTTCGTGCGCACCCGTTCGACCACCGCCGGCTGCTGCAACTGCTGCGGATTGCCGCTGACCATCACTCGCGGCCTCAGGGTGGAGAGCGTCGATGCATAGAGCTCGGCGAGCCGGCCGCTGACCTGGCTGGAATCCTGTCCGAAATGCTCGACCTGGCGCTGTGCCGCCAGGATGCCCTGCTGCAGCTTCTCCATCAGCTCGGGGCGGCCGGAAAGGCTGCGCTCCAGGCGCATCACGGTGACCACCATGCGGGTGACCGACATGTCGCGCTCGCTCTCGTCGAGCTGGGAGACCAGGTTGCGCAGGCCGAGCCGGAGGTTGGAAACGCCGCCGTACACCGCCACGACCGACGGCGCGTCGATACGGAAGATGCTGGCCACGCCGGCCTGCATGGCGGCGTCGTCGCAGCGCCCTTCGTTGGCCAGTTGCTGGGCCAGCGAACAGGCCTGGAACAGCCCGGCGAGGGCGAGCACGCGTTCCTCGTTCATGCCGAAGGTTTCAAACACGGATGGGTGATTCCTTGAAATGCGCTGTGGAGGTTGGGGCGCAACCGGGTGGCAGGCCGCCATAGGCCGCATCGGTCGCCATGATCACCGCGCCGCCGAGACAGACCTCGCCAGCGTAGAAGACGACCGATTGCCCCGGCGTGACGGCTCGCTGCGGCACGTCGAAGCTGACGTCGAGGCCGGCTTCGCCCACGCTGACCGTACAGGCCTGGTCAGCCTGCCGATAGCGGGTGCGGGCCGTGCAACGGAACTCCGCGGCGGGCGGCGCGCCGGCGATCCAGTGCGGCGCTTCGGTCTGCAGCCGGCGCGACAGCAGCCAGCGGTTCTCGCCACCCTGGGCGACGATCAGAACGTTCCCCGGCACGTCCTTGCCCACCACGAACCAGGGTGCGCCGCTGGCGCCGTGCCGCCCGCCGATGCCCAGACCGTTGCGCTGGCCCAGGGTGTAGTACATGACGCCCTGGTGTTCGCCGACCAGCTCGCCGTCCGGCGTGCGCATCTCGCCCGGACGCGCGGGGATGTACTGCGCCAGGAAGCTGCGGAAATCGCGCTCGCCGATGAAGCAGATGCCGGTGGAGTCCTTCTTCGCATGGGTCGGCAATGCCGCGTCGCGCGCAAGGGCCCGCACCTGGGTCTTTTCCAGGTCGCCCAGCGGGAACAGCGTTGCCGCCAGCGCCTGCTGGCCCAGGGCATGCAGGAAATAGCTCTGGTCCTTGGCCCCGTCCCGCGCCCGCAACAACCGGTAGCGTCCGTCGACGCCATCGACGCGGGCATAGTGGCCGGTGGCGATGCGCTCGGCACCGAGCGAGCGCGCTTCGTCCAGGAAGGTGCGGAACTTGATTTCCCGGTTGCACAGCACGTCGGGGTTGGGTGTGCGCCCCCGGCGGTACTCGGCGAGAAAATGCTCGAACACGCCGTCCCAGTACTCGGCGGCGAAATTGCGCGCATGGAACGGTATGCCCAGCCGGCCGCAGACCGCCACCGCATCCTTGCGGTCCGCGTCGCTGGTGCACGGGCCGTCGCGGTCGTCCTCTTCCCAGTTCTGCATGAACAGGCCCTCGACGTCGTGGCCCTGGCGTTGCAGCAACATGGCGGCCACCGAGGAATCCACCCCGCCGGAAATGCCCAGCATCACCTTCATGCGCGGGGCTCCCCGGGCACCCAGCTCAGACTGGAGAGCGGCAGCCGCTGCCCGGCCAGCCAGGCGTCGATGCTGGCCAGCACCAGCGGGCTGCGCAGGCGATCACCCAGGCCGACGATTTCGTCGCGGGTCATCCACACGGCGCGGCGGATGCCGGTGTCCAGCGGACGTTCGGGATCGTGTGTCACGGCCCGGGCGGCGAAGCTGAAACGGATGACCGCCTCGCCGTGCTCGCTGCTGCGCCATTGCTGCACGCCGATCAGGTGCTGCAGGGCGACTGTCCAGCCGGTTTCCTCCAGCGTCTCGCGCACGGCGGCAGCGGACAGCGTCTCGCCATCTTCCAGGTGGCCGGCCGGCTGGTTGCAGACCAGTCGGCCAGCAACCTCTTCCTCCACCATCAGATAGCGCCCGGCATCGGCCACCACGCATGCCACGGTGACGTGCGGGCGCCAGATCTCGGGGGAAGGAATGGTGGGGGCGGCCATGGAATGGGAGGGTGGAAAAACGTCCATTGTGCCACTACCTGAGGGAAACGCTGGCGCGCAGGGCGGGATCGGCGGCGCGTATACTTTGAACCGAAACAGGCACATCCCACGAAACCATGGCCAACGAAAACGAACACGAGCAAGACAGCGGTCGCGGCCTGGCGCTGGAAACCGCCAAGCCGGAGGTGGCGCGCCCGCCCCTGTTCCAGGTGCTGCTGCTGAACGACGATTTCACGCCGATGGACTTCGTGGTGGAGGTGTTGCGCAGTTTCTTCGGCCTGGACCAGGAACAGGCGGTGCAGATCATGCTGCACGTGCATACCCGCGGACGGGGTGTCTGCGGCGTGTTCACGCGCGAAGTGGCAGAAACCAAGGTGACTCACGTAAACGAGTATTCACGCTCGCACCAGCACCCGTTGTTGTGCACTATGGAAAAGCTCTGAGCGCCCCCATTTTGTGCTCATCGCGGCGCTGAAGGCCGCCCAACAAGCTAGCGGAGACGATCCGAATGTTCAGCAAGGATCTGGAAGTCACCATCGGCCATTGCTACAAGCAGGCTCGCGAACAACGTCATGAGTTCATGACGGTGGAGCATCTGCTGCTGGCGCTGACCGAGAATCAATCGGCCCTGGGCGCGCTGCGCGCCTGCGGGGTGGACCTGCCGCGCCTGGCGGGCGAGCTGACCCGTGTCATCGGCGAGACGGTGCCGGTGCTGCCCCCGGGCGACGAGCGCGACACCCAACCCACGCTGGGGTTCCAGCGGGTGCTGCAGCGTGCCGTCTACCATGTGCAATCCTCCGGTCGCAAGGAAGTCACCGGCGCCAACGTGCTGGTGGCGATCTTCGGCGAGAAGGATTCGCATGCGGTGTTCTTCATGCACCAGCAGGAGATCACCCGGCTCGACGTGGTCAACTACATTTCCCACGGCATCGCCAAGATCGGCGACGAGCCGGCCGCCGGCGTGTCCGGTGGCGAGCGCGAGGGCGAGGAGGGCGGCGAGGCCAAGGGCAACCCGCTGCAGGAGTTCGCCAGCAACCTCAACGAACTGGCGCTGGAAGGCAAGATCGACCCGCTGATCGGCCGCGCCGACGAGATCGAGCGCACCATCCAGGTGCTGTGCCGCCGGCGCAAGAACAACCCGCTGTACGTCGGCGAGGCCGGCGTGGGCAAGACCGCGCTGGCCGAGGGCCTGGCCAAGCGCATCGTCGACGGTGAAGTGCCCGAGGTGCTCGAGAGCGCCACCATCTGGGCGCTGGACCTGGGCGCGCTGGTGGCCGGCACCAAGTACCGCGGCGATTTCGAGAAGCGCCTCAAGAGCGTGATCGCGCAGCTCAAGAAGCAGCCGGGCGCGATCCTGTTCATCGACGAGATCCACACGATCATCGGCGCCGGCTCCGCCTCGGGCGGCACCATGGACGCGTCGAACCTGATCAAGCCGATGCTGGCGTCGGGCGAGTTGCGCTGCATCGGCTCGACCACGTTCCAGGAATACCGCGGCGTGTTCGAGAAGGATCGCGCGCTGGCGCGCCGTTTCCAGAAGATCGACGTGGTCGAGCCGACCGTGGCCGACAGCGTGGAGATCCTCAAGGGCCTGCGCTCGCGCTTCGAGGAACACCACCACGTGGCGTATACCAACGACGCGCTGAAGGCTGCCGTCGACCTGTCGGTAAAGCACATCCCCGACCGGCTGCTGCCGGACAAGGCGATCGACGTGATCGACGAGGCCGGCGCGCGCCAGCGCCTGCTGCCCGAAGACAAGCGCACCGGCACGGTGGACGTCGGCGAGGTCGAGTACATCGTGGCCAAGATGGCGCGGATCCCCGAGAAGCAGGTTTCCGCTTCCGATCGCGACGTGCTGCGCAACCTGGAGCGCAATCTCAAGATGGTGGTGTTCGGGCAGGATCCGGCGATCGAGGCGCTGGCCGCGTCGATCAAGATGGCCCGCTCGGGCCTGGCCGACCCGTCCAAGCCGATCGGCTGCTTCCTGCTGGCCGGCCCTACCGGCGTGGGCAAGACCGAGGTGACCAAGCAGTTGGCGATGCAGCTGGGCATCGAGATGATCCGCTTCGACATGTCCGAGTACATGGAGGGGCATTCCGTCTCGCGGCTGGTCGGCGCGCCTCCGGGCTACGTCGGCTTCGATCAGGGCGGCCTGCTGACCGAGGCGGTCACCAAGCACCCGCATGCGGTGCTGCTGCTGGACGAGATCGAGAAGGCGCACCCGGACGTGTTCAACATCCTGCTGCAGGTGATGGACCGCGGCGTGCTCACCGACACCAACGGCCGCGAGGCGAACTTCAAGAACGTGGTGGTGGTGATGACCACCAACGCGGGTGCGGCCATCGCTTCGCGGCGCACCATGGGCTTCGTCGAGCAGAAGCACGAGTCCGACGCCATGGAAGTGATCCGCCGCATCTTCACGCCGGAGTTCCGCAACCGGCTCGACGCCATCATCCAGTTCGACTCGCTGGATTTCGAGCACATCCTGCGCGTGGTCGACAAGTTCCTGATCGAGCTGGAAAGCCAGTTGACCGAGAAAAAGGTGAGCCTGGAAGTGGGCGCCGACGCCCGCCGCTGGCTGGCCGAGCACGGCTTCGACCCGCAGATGGGCGCGCGGCCGATGGCACGGGTGATCCAGGAGAAGGTCAAGCGCGCGCTGGCCGACGAATTGCTGTTCGGCAAGCTGGCCGACGGCGGCGTGGTCAAGCTGGGCGTGGCCGACGGCGAGTTGAAGGTCGAGTGCAAGGCCGCCGCGAAACTGCCGGCCGTCGTCGAATGACGGTGGGTTGAAGCCGGCAGCGGAAAGCAAAAAGCGGCGCATGGCGCCGCTTTTTGCTGTTGGTCGTGACGCGTCGGTCGGCGGCTACTTCATGCGGTAGGTGATGCGACCCTTGCTCAGGTCGTACGGGGTCATCTCGATCTTGACCTTGTCGCCCGTGAGGATGCGGATGTAGTGCTTGCGCATGCGTCCGGAGATGTGCGCGATCACCACGTGACCGTTCTCCAGCTGCACGCGGAACATGGTGTTGGGCAGGGTCTCCTGGACCGTGCCTTCCATTTCGATGACGTCGTCTTTGGCCATATGTCCCGGGCTTCACGCGCGGCCGATGTGGCCGCGTAAGCCGTCGATTATGCCACGAATGACGGCATGGTTAAAGAATCATCAAGCCCCCGGTGGGCAGCCGGACAGCTTCTGCCGCCCGCGCTTCCGGGTCAGGCAAACAGCTCCTCCAGCTTGCGCCGGATCTCCTGTTCGATCACGCCCTTCAGCGGGGTGAGCATCATGCCAAGCCGCGCCTGTACCTCGATCGCCTCGCGTTCGACGGCGATCGAGCCGGTGAGGCCCGGACGCGAGAAGCCCAGGGTATCGCCTTGCCATGCGCCGACAAGGCCGAACTTCTCCTGCATGCGCGCGACCACCTGCTCGACCCGTGCGCGGGCCTCGGCGATCGGCAGCTGGTGAGGTCGGCGGATATGGATGCTCGGCATGGGAGGCTTCCGGCAAAGCGCCCATCTTACTGCCATGCACGTGCATGGTAGAGTCTCGCGATTCATCGATCTGGCAGGCCATGCGCATCGAATTTCCCAACGCCGCTCGCGAGGACTTTCACTGGGCGCAGGCACGGTTGTGCATCGGCAGCGACGCCGCCAACGACCTGGTGCTGGCTGCCGGCCAGGCGGCCGCGCGGCATGTGCGCATCGACCAGGACCGTCGCGGCTGGGTGCTCCAGGTACTGCCGCCGGCCGACCGCATCTACGTCAACGCCAGGCCGGTGCGCGAGCGCGCGCTGGTGCGTGCCGGCGACGTGGTCAGCATCGGCGACTGCCGCATGTTGCTGCGTGACGATGATGACCCCGCCTTGCGTGCACCGCGCCAGGTTCCCGCCGGGGAACGCTGCATCGTGGCGCTGCGCGCGGTGGCCGGCCCGCTGTCCGGGCGCCTGCTGCCGGTGCGCGACGGCCTCGAATTCGGCCCCGGCGGCCGCTGCCTGCCCGGCCTGCCGGCGAGCGAGGCGGTGGGCCTGCGCATTGGCTGGAGGGAAGGCCGCCTGATGCTGGAATCCACCCAGCCTTCGCCGCGGCATCCGCTGCGGGTGAACGGGGTGGTGACGCAATCGCTGGCGCTGCAGAACGGTGACCAGATCGGCGTGGCGATGCACCGTTTTGTCCTCGAGGCTCCCGGCATGCAGCCCGAGCCGGAGCCGGTCGAACCCGTCCCGCGACCGGCCGCGTTGCCCGAAGCCGCCGCCGGGCCTTCCGGCGAAGTGTGGTGGCTGATCGCCACTGCCGCCGCGCTGGCGCTGGCGATCGCGTTGGCGTTGCTGGTGCGCTTCTGACCCACGGTTGACGAAGGCATGTTGCGGCGCGGCATAATGCGGGCCGACCCTTGATCCCGCAGGAATGTTCGTGAGCAGAGTCTGGAACTTCAGCGCCGGTCCCGCCGCGCTGCCGCTGGCCGTGCTCGAGCGCGCGCGCGACGAGTTGACCGACTGGCAGGGCAGCGGCGCTTCCGTGATGGAACAGTCGCACCGCGGCAAGCGCTTCATTGCCATGGCCGCCCAGGCCGAGGCCGACCTGCGCGCGCTGGTCGGCATCCCCGCCGAGTACGCCGTGCTGTTCCTGCAGGGCGGTGCCACCCAGCAGTTCGCGCAGATCCCGATGAACCTGGGCGGCGATGGCGAGGGCGCCGATTACATCGACAGCGGCCACTGGAGCGCCAAGGCGATCAGCGAGGCCGCCCCGTACGTGCGGGTCAACGTGGCGGCCAGCGCGAAAGCCGCGGGTTACCGGCAACTGCCGCCGCGTGAAGGCTGGCAGCTCGATCCACGCGCCGCCTACGTGCACTACACGCCGAACGAGACCATCCACGGCGTCGAGTTCCCCGACGTGCCCGAGGTTGGCGAAGTGCCGCTGATCGCCGACATGTCCTCCAACATCCTGTCGGCCCCCCTGGACGTGCGCCGGTTCGGCGTGGTCTACGCGGGCGCACAGAAGAACATCGGGCCCTCCGGCCTGGTGCTGCTGATCATCCGCCGCGACCTGCTGCAGCGGCCGGGCCGCCCGATGGCGCGCATCTTCCGCTACGCCGAGCATGCCGCGGCTGATTCGATGTTGAACACGCCCAACACCTGGGGCTGGTACCTCGCCGGGCTCACCTTCCAGTGGCTGCTGGCGCAGGGCGGGCTGGCGGCGATGGGCCAGGCCAACCGCGCCAAGGCGGACCTCCTCTACGCGAGCATCGACGGCTCGGGCGGCTACTACCGCAACCCCGTCGACCCGGCCGCACGCTCGCGCATGAACGTCCCGTTCACCCTCCACGACAATGCGCTGGATGCATTGTTCCTGCAGGAGTCGGAAGCGGCCGGACTGCTGGCCCTGAAGGGGCACAAGGCGGTGGGCGGGATGCGCGCGTCGCTGTACAACGCGGTGCCGCTCGAGGCGGTCGAGGCGCTGGTCGCCTTCATGCGCGACTTCGCCCGGCGCCACGGTTGAGTATCATTCGCCCAGCATGGAACGCCGGCGTGCAAATGGACTTCTTTCCATCCAGACGGCCAAGGCATGAATGACCCGAAGACTCCGCTGAGCGAGATGCGCGAGCGCATCGACAGCATCGACCGGCAGATCCAGCAGCTCATCTCCGAGCGCGCCAACCACGCCCGCACGGTGGCGAAGGTGAAGGGCGAGGGGCTCTCGGCGATCGACTATTACCGCCCCGAGCGCGAGGCGCATGTGCTGCGCATGGTGGTGGACCGCAACCAGGGGCCGCTGACCGACGCCGAGATGGTGCGCCTGTTCCGCGAGATCATGTCGTCCTGCCTGGCGCAGGAGGATCCGCTGAAGATCGGCTTCCTGGGCCCGGAAGGCACCTTCAGCGAGCAGGCCGTGCGCAAGCACTTCGGCCATGCCGCCTACGGGCTGCCGCTGGGCAGCATCGAGGAAGTGTTCCAGGAAGTTGCCGCCGGGCACGCCGATTTCGGCGTGGTGCCGGTGGAGAACTCGGGGCAGGGCATGATCCAGGTCACCCTGGACATGTTCCTCACCTCCGACGCCACCATCTGCGGCGAGGTTGAGCTGCGCGTGCACCAGTGCCTGCATTCGGTGAGCGGAGCGCTGGAGAACGTCAAGCGCGTCTACGCGCATGCTCAGTCACTGCAGCAGTGCAAGACCTGGCTGCGCCTCAACCTGCCCGATGCCGAGTGCAGCGCGGTGGGCAGCAACGCCGAGGCCGCACGGCTGGCCCGGCACGCGGACGACGCAGCCGCCATCGCCGGCGAAACCGCCGGCAAGATCTACGGCTTGAAGACGGTGGCCACGGGCATCGAGGACCGCGCCGACAACACCACCCGCTTCCTGGTCATCGGTCGCTCGCTGTTCCCGCCGTCGGGCAATGACCGCACCTCGCTGCTGATCACCGTCAACGACAAGCCCGGCGCGCTGTACGACGTGCTCAGCCCGTTCGCCAGGCACGGCGTGAGCCTCAACCGGATCGAGTCCCGGCCGGCGCATACGGGCAAGTGGCAGTACGCGTTCTTCATCGATGTTTCCGGCCATGTCGACGACGACGGCTTGCAGGCGGCGGTGCGCGAGATCGGCGAGTCGGCCGCATCGATCCGCGTGCTGGGCTCCTACCCGGTGGCCCTGCCTTGAGCGCACGGCTGGATTGGCACAGCGCCGCCGCGGGTCCTTTGCATGGCAGCGTGGCCGTGCCGGGCGACAAGTCGGTCTCGCACCGCGCGCTGATGCTGGCAGCCATCGCCGAGGGCCGTTCGCGGATTCGCGGTTTTCTCGAGGGCGAGGACACGCGCGCCACCGCTGCGGTGCTGGCCCGGTTGGGCGTGCGCATCGAGGCGCCGGCGGATGGCGAGCGCATCGTCCACGGCGTGGGCCTGCACGGGCTGCGCGGGGCGGCACAGCCGCTGGATTGCGGCAATGCCGGCACCGGCATGCGCCTGCTGGCCGGCCTGCTGGCCGGGCAGTCGTTCGACAGCGTGTTGGTGGGCGACGCTTCGCTGTCGAAGCGTCCGATGCGCCGCGTGACCGACCCGCTGGCGCAGATGGGCGCGCGCATCGACAGCCATGGCGGCCTGCCACCGCTGCACATCCATGGGGGCGCCGCCTTGCGCGGCATCCGCTACGAGTTGCCGGTGGCCAGCGCCCAGGTGAAATCCGCCTTGTTGCTGGCCGGCCTGTATGCCGAGGGCACGACCGAGATCCTCGAGCCGCACCCGACCCGCGACTACACCGAACGCATGCTGGCCGCGTTCGGCTGGCCGATCGACTTCGCGCCGGGCCGGGCCCGGCTCGACGGGGGGCATGCCTTGCGCGCGGTCGACGTCGAGGTGCCGGCGGACTTTTCCTCGGCGGCGTTTTTCCTGGTCGCGGCCAGCATCGTGCCGGGTTCGCAACTGCGCCTGCCGGGGGTGGGGCTCAACCCGCGCCGCACCGGGCTCCTGCAGGCGCTGCGCCTGATGGGTGCGGATATCGTGGTGGAACGTGAACACGTAGCCGGCGGCGAACCGGTGGGCGACCTGGTGGTCCGCCACGCGCCGTTGCACGGCATCGAACTGCCGGCCGCGCTGGTGCCGGACATGATCGACGAGTTTCCGATCCTGTTCATCGCTGCCGCCGCCGCATCGGGGCGCACGGTGGTCCGCGGCGCGGCCGAGTTGCGGGTGAAGGAATCCGACCGCATCGCCACCATGGCGGCGGGCATGCGCGCGCTGGATGTGGCGATCGAGGAGACCCCGGATGGCGCGGTCATCGACGGCGGACCGATCGGTGCCGGCACGGTGGAAAGCCTCACCGACCATCGCATCGCGATGAGCTTCGCGGTGGCTGGCTTGCGTACAACCGGTCCGGTGCGGATCAACGACTGCCGTCACGTGGCCACCTCGTTCCCGGACTTTCGCGAGCTGGCCAACGGCTGCGGGTTCGCTCTGCGCGAGGCGTGCTGAACCCGTCGCGGCACTCGTTGTATCGTGGGCGTGCGCATTGGCGCGCACCCCGGGATTGACCATGCCGCTCGCCTCGTCTCCGTTCATCGTGGCCATCCCGGCCCGGCATGGCTCGACCCGGCTGCCGGGCAAGCCATTGCGTGACATCGGCGGGGTGCCGATGGTCGTGCGCGTGGCGCAGCGCGCACTGCAAGCCGGCGCCAGCCGCGTGGTGGTGGCGGTGGACGACGAGCGGATCGCCGAGGCGCTGGCCGGCCAGCGGGAGGTGCAGATCTGCATGACCCGCCGCGACCACGCTTCCGGCAGCGACCGGCTGGCCGAGTGCGCGGAGCAGCTCGGCTGGGCCGACGACAGCATCGTGGTCAACCTGCAGGGGGATGAGCCGTTCGCGCCCGCCGCCGGCATCCGTGCGGTCGCCCAGGCGCTGGCCTGCGACGATGCGCCGATGGCCACCCTGGCCACGCCGATCATCGACGCCGAGGAGCTGTTCGATCCGAACGTCGTGAAAGTGGTGCGCACCGGCAACGGGCGCGCGCTGTATTTCAGCCGCGCGCCGCTGCCGTGGGCGCGTGATGCCTTCGCGGCGGACCGGCACGCGCTGCCATCCGGTACGCCGTTCCTGCGCCACATCGGCATCTATGCCTATCGCGCCGGCTTCCTGCGGCGCTACACGCAGTTGCCGCGCACCCCGCTGGAACAGACCGAATCGCTGGAGCAGCTGCGCGTGCTCGAGCACGGTTACCCGATCGCGGTGCGGCTGACCCCCGAGCCGTTTCCCCCCGGCATCGACACCGAGGCGGACCTGGAACGCGCCGAGCTGTGGTTGCGCTCGCACGCGTGAGGCTCCATATCGGGAGCGTCGCCATCCGCTCCCGCTAGAATCGTCCCATGTCAGCCCCGCAACCGGCCCCCTTCGACGGCAAGGCCTTCGTCCGCACGCTCACCACTTCGCCGGGCGTCTACCGCCACTTCGACGCAGCCGGCGAGCTGCTTTACGTGGGCAAGGCCGGCAACCTGAAGAAGCGCGTCGGCAGCTATTTCCTGAAGCCGCCAACGGAGGCGCGCATCGCCGCGATGGTGGCGCAGATCGCCCGCGTCGAGATCACGGTGACGCGCACCGAGGGCGAGGCGCTGCTGCTGGAATCGCAGCTGATCAAGTCGCTCAAGCCGCGCTACAACATCCTGCTGCGCGACGACAAGAGCTATCCCTACATCTACCTCTCCAGCGGCGAGGACTATCCGCGGCTGGCCTTCCACCGCGGCGCGAAGAACCTGCCGGGGCGCTACTTCGGACCGTATCCCAGCGCCCATGCGGTACGGGAAAGCCTCAACCTGATGCAGAAGCTGTTCAAGGTGCGCCAATGCGAGGACAGCTATTTCCGCAACCGCACGCGCCCGTGCCTGCTGTACCAGATCGGCCGCTGCAGCGCGCCGTGCGTGGGCTTGATCAGCGTCGAGGATTATCGCCAGGACGTGCGCCATGCCGAGATGTTCCTGGAAGGGCGCAGCAACGCCGTGATCGACGAACTGGCCACGGCGATGGAGCAGGCCAGCCAGTCGCTGCAGTTCGAGCGCGCCGCGAAACTGCGCGACCAGGTCGCCGCGCTGCGCCAGCTGCAGGCGCAGCACCACGTGCGCGGCGCCAGCGCCGACATGGACGTGCTCGCCTGCCGCATCGAGGCCGGCATGGCCTGCGTCAGCGTGCTGTTCTTCCGCAACGGCATCAGCCTGGGCACGCGTGACTTTTTCCCGCGCTTGCCGCTGGACGCCACGCCGGCCGACGTGCTCGCGCAGTTCATCGCGCAGTACTACCTGGACCGGCCGGTGCCGCGCGAGTTGATCGTGGGCGTGGCGCTGCCCGACCAGGCCCTTCTCGCCGAGGTGCTGGGCCAGCACGCCGGCCACGCGGTGGAGCTCAAGTCCAGCGTGCGCGGGGATCGTGCCCAGTTCCTGCAGATGGCCGAGCGCAACGCGCAGGCCTCGCTTACCGCGCGGCTGGCCAGCCGGCAGACGCTGGGCACGCGTTTCGACGACCTGCAGAAGGTGCTGGGGCTGGACAGCATGCCGCGCCGGATCGAATGCTTCGACATCAGCCACACCATGGGCGAGCTCACGGTGGCCTCGTGCGTGGTGTTCGGCCCGGAGGGCCCCGAGAAATCGCATTACCGTCGCTTCAACATCGCCGGCATCACGCCCGGCGACGACTACGCAGCCATGCACCAGGCGCTGACCCGGCGCTTCCGCAAGGTGGCCGAAGGCGAGGGCGCGCGGCCGGACGTGCTGCTGATCGACGGCGGCGCCGGGCAGGTGGCGCAGGCGCTGGAGGTGCTGCAGGACCTCGGCGTGGACGGCATCGAGGTGGTCGGCGTGGCCAAGGGGCCGGGCCGCCGCGCCGGCGAGGAAACCCTGGTGCTGGCGCGGCACGAGGCGGGCAGCGTAGGCCGCGAACTGCATCCGGGCTCGTCCTCGCCGGCGTTGCACCTGGTCGCGGCGGTGCGCGACGAGGCGCATCGCTTCGCCATCAGCGGCCATCGCAAGCGGCGCGAGAAAGCGCGCGAGCGCAGCGTGCTGGAGGACATCCCGGGCATCGGTGCGCGGCGCCGCTCGTTGTTGCTGAAGGCCTTCGGCGGCATGCAGGGCGTGGAGGCGGCGGGGGTGGAGGAGCTGATGCAGGTGAAGGGCATCGACCGGAACCTGGCCGAGAAGATCTACGCCAGCCTGCATGGCTGAATGCCGGCAGTTACCATCACGTGGCAGCGCCATGGCGACGTGCGAGACTGCAACAAAATCCTGGAACCCATCATGCGCATCAACCTGCCGACCTGGCTGACCCTTTTCCGCGTGGCCTTGCTGCCGGTGATGGTCGTGGTCTTCTACCTGCCGTTCCGCGGCCACAACATCACGGCCGCCATCGTGTTCATCCTGGCCGCGGTCACCGACTGGCTGGACGGCTACCTTGCCCGGCGGATGAAGCTCACCTCGGCGTTCGGCGCCTTTCTCGATCCGGTGGCGGACAAGTTGATGGTGGCGGTGACGCTGTTCCTGCTGGTGCAGTCGCACCCGAGCAGCGGCTGGTCCGGCATCCTGATGGCGGTAACGGCCGCGGTGATCGTGGGGCGCGAGATCAGCGTCTCGGCGTTGCGCGAATGGATGGCCAAGATCGGCATGGGCGCCACCGTGAAAGTCGCCATGATCGGCAAGCTCAAGACCGTGATGCAGATGGTGGCGCTGGTGGTCCTGATCGTGCAGCACGAGAAGGAAGCCACGGCGCTGCGGCTGTACCACATCGGCGAAGGGCTGCTGGTGATCGCCGGCATCCTGACCATCTGGTCAGGGCTGTACTACCTGCGCGCGGCGTGGCCGATGCTGCGCGACGACGCCTAGGCAGCCGACTTGACGGCACCGATCCACGTATTAGAATGCGCGGCTCCGATGCGGGAATAGCTCAGTTGGTAGAGCACGACCTTGCCAAGGTCGGGGTCGCGAGTTCGAGTCTCGTTTCCCGCTCCAGATTTCGCCGATGGCGACGCCAGGCCCCGACTCGTTCGGGGCCTTGTCGTTTCCGGCAAGCGGCACGGGTGCGGCGGCGCACGGAGGAGGCGGGATGCTATTCACAAGCAGCCCGGTTCTGCTATCATTTGCGGCTCCGATGCGGGAATAGCTCAGTTGGTAGAGCACGACCTTGCCAAGGTCGGGGTCGCGAGTTCGAGTCTCGTTTCCCGCTCCAGGATTTGCACGGAACCCCGGGTCGCCGGGGTTTTGTTTTCCGGGGAATATGCGATCATCGACACGTCACGATGATCGCGTGCATCAAGCAACGGCCTGGTGGCAGAGTGGTCATGCAGCGGACTGCAAATCCGCGTACGCCGGTTCGATTCCGACCTAGGCCTCCATTGCATCGCGGCTGCCACGGCAGCCCGACGAAAAGCCCGCCGACCGGCGGGCTTTTTGCTGTCTCGCGGAATTGGTGCCCGGGGCGGGGGTCGAACCCGCATGGCCTTGCGGCCGAGGGATTTTAAGTCCCTTGCGTCTACCGGTTTCGCCACCCGGGCTGGCGCGGCGCGAATGCTAGCACGCAGGCCTAAAACAGGCTCTTGACGATGTGGAAGCCGGCGCTGTACTCGCCGATCAGGGTGCCCACGCTGACCAGGATGAAGTTGAGCAGGGTGCGTGCCACGCGGTTCTTCCACCAGCCGGTCCAATGCACGATGTCGTCGCGCAGGCTGTCGAAGTCGGCCACGCGCGGGCGGCGCACCCAGGCTTCGGCCATCGCGCTGATGCCGCCGGCCGGAATGCCGGGGCGGAACGGCTTGATCGGTGCGGCGACAAAGGCGGCACCGATGCTCAGCGGATGGCTGCCGGCAGCCAGCGCGCCCAGTGCCGCGAAGCCGCCGGTGAACAGGACCCAGGCCATCAGGGCCTGCGTGCCCAGGGCCGCGTTGCGGTGGAACGCCCAGGCGATCGCGGCGAATACAGCCAGCACCAGGCCGGCGGCGATCCATTTCGGCCAGCGTGCCTTGGGCGGGGTCTGCGCGAGTTCGGCGACGGTGCCTGCCGGGTCGCCATGCTGTTCGCGCAGCAGCGTGCACAGCCCCTTGAGATGACCGGCGCCGACCACCACCAGCACGCGCCGCGGCGCGGTCGACGGATCACGCGCGGCTTCCTCGCGCAGGCGCGCCGCCATGTAGGCGTCGCGTTCGCCGATCAGGCTTTCGTACAGCGGTTTCGAGCCGCTGGCGAATTCGCTGAACGCGCTTTCCAGCAGATCGCTCTGCTTGAGCTTTTCCACCTCGTCCTGGGCAATGTCGTCGCGCTCGAAGATGCTGGCGGTGAGCCCGCCGAGCAGGCCGAAGCGCTGCCAGAACCCCACGCTGCGCCAGGCGCGCTTGAGCGTGGTGCCGACCTCGCGGTCGATCAGCCACAGCGGCAGGCCGTGCGCGGCGGCGCCATCCATCGCGGCTTTCATCTCGGCGCCGGGCTGGATGCCGGACTGGTCGGCCAGGCGCTTCTGGAAGGTGGACAGCACCAGGCTGGCGGCGACCATGCCGGCCTTGCCCTGGCGAATCACCTGGAACAGGTCCATCTGCTTGAACGCTTCGGGGTCACGCATGCCCTGGGCGCGGCTCTCGCACAGTTCCACCGCCACCGCGTCGAAATGCTCGCTGGCCAGCAGCGCCTCGACCGCCTCCATGCTGCTGCGCGAGACATGGGCGGTGCCCAGTACCACGTACTCGACGTTGTCGCGCTGCAAGCGCTCCAGCGGCTGTCCTTCGAGGGCCGCCAGCGTGGCGACTGCGGTTTCGGGAACACTCATGCGGGCGGTGCGCCAGTCAGCGGGGAGAGAAGCTCTGGATGGGGGCGGAGCCGGGACGGCGCAAGCGGTGAATCAGTCACGGAAGCGTTTCAACAGATCGGCGTACGCGTCGATGCGGCGGTCGCGCAGGAAGGGCCAGATCCGGCGCACGTTCTCGCTGCGGCCGAGGTCGACTTCCGCCAGCAGCAGTTCGCGGGCATCGGTGCCCGCCAGGGCCAGGAATTCGCCCTGCGGCCCGGCGACGAAGCTCGAGCCCCAGAACTGGATGCCCGAAGCCGCGTCGGCCGGATCGGTTTCGAAGCCGGTGCGGTTGCAGGCGAGCAGGGGCAGGCCGTTGGCCACGGCGTGGCCGCGCTGCACGGTGATCCAGGCGTCGCGCTGACGATCCTTCTCGGCCTGCTCGTCGGCGGGATCCCAGCCGATGGCGGTCGGATAGAGCAACAGCTCGGCACCGGCCAGCGCCATCAGGCGCGCCGCCTCCGGGTACCACTGGTCCCAGCACACCAGCACGCCGAGGCGGCCGACCGAGGTGTCGATCGGCTCGAAACCCAGGTCGCCGGGCGTGAAATAGAACTTCTCGTAGAAACCCGGATCATCCGGGATGTGCATCTTGCGGTAGATGCCGGCGATCGCAGCCGAGCGGTCGAAGACCACGGCGGTGTTGTGGTACAGCCCGGCGGCGCGGCGTTCGAACAGCGAGGCGACCACCACCAGCTTCAGCTCCCCGGCGAGCTTGCCGATGCGGTCGGTACCCGGTCCGGGAATGCTTTCGGCCTGGTCGAAAATCTCCACCGATTCGCGCTGGCAGAAGTAGGGGCCGTTGTGCAGCTCCTGCAGCAGAACCAGTTCGGCGCCGGCGGCCGCGGCCTCGCGCAGGCCCGCCTCGATGGCATCCAGGTTGGCGTCGCGGCTGCCGCGGTCGGTTTCCTGCAGCAACGCGACCTTGAGGGTCTTGCGGGTCATCATGGTTCCTGCCGCGTGTGGCTTGGCGTCCTAGTGTAGCGAACCGCGCCAGCACGATTGTGCAGGCGCGGTTACGCCTCGGCGGCAGGCGCGCGACCGGTTTCCGAACATCCCGGCCGGATCGCCCCGCTCAGATCATCCCGGCCGGCAGCTGCATGGTGATGCAATGCAGGCTGCCGTTCTGCCAGATCAGCGGGCGGCAGGGCACCTGCACCACCTCGCGGCCCGGATGCGCCGTGCCGATGATGCGCGCGGCCTCGTCGTCGGCCTGGTCGCCATAGGCAGGTACCAGCACCGCACCGTTGACGATCAGGTAGTTCGCGTAGGAGGCGGCGAGCCGACGGCCCTCGTCGAGGATGGGCCGGGCCCAGGGCAGCGGATAGAGCTGGTACGGCCGGCCGTCGGCGGTGCGCAGTGCCGCCAGCTCGGCGGCCATGCGCTGCAGCTCGTCGTGGTGCGGGTCGCCGGGATCGTCGCAGGCCTGGAACACGATGCGATCGCCGGGCGCGAAACGGGCGAGGGTGTCGATATGCGCGTCGGTGTCGTCGCCTTCGAGATAGCCGTGGTCCAGCCACAGCACGCGGTCGGCGTGCAGGCTGGCGCGCAGGATCGCGTTCATGTCCTCGCGCGACTGTTCGGGATGACGCTGCACCAGGCAGCGCCAGGTGGTGAGGATGCTTCCCGCGCCGTCGCTCTCGATGCCGCCGCCTTCCAGCGCCCAGTCGATGCGCCTGTGCGCAGCCTGGCCAAACACGCCCGCGCCGACCAGGCCGGCGACCAGGGCGTCGTCCTGCTCGGCGCCGAACTTGCCGCCCCAGCCGGTGAAGCGGAAATCGGTGAGCTGGAAGCCGTGGTCGCCACCCTTCAGCGTGATCGGTCCGGAATCGCGCAGCCAGGTGTCGTCGTAGGGCAGTTCGACGAAGCGGACCCTGGCCCGGTCCACTCCGGCGCCGTGCAGTTGCGACTGCACGTGTTCGCGCAGCGTGGCGTCCGCGACCACGACGATCAGCGACTGGAACCGCGTGACCGCGGCGGCCAGTGCCACGTAGGTCGATTCCACCGCGGCCAGCCGTTGCGCCCAGTCGGTGCCGGCGTGCGGCCAGGCGATCAGTACGGCGGCCTGGGGTTCCCATTCCGCCGGCAGGCGCAGGGTAGGGTCGGTCATGGCGGGTTCTCGTACGTGCGGGCCGCCTATTGTAAGGCGCAGGCAAACGCAGACGCGGCCCGTGTCGCCACGGGCCGCGTCTGCGTGGAAGGGCATCAGTGGACCGCGGACGGGTCGGTGTTGTTGCCCGCAGGCGTGTTGAGCACCGAATGGATCACGTGGCTGTGCTCGAAATAGACGATGAAATTCGAGTATTCCCAGCGGTTGATCTGCGGGTGCTTCGCCGTGTCACCGCCGCGCGGGGACAGCTTGCGCTGCGGCGCGCCCCAGGCCTTCTCGACCTGGGCCATGCTCAGCCCGCGGCGGGGCAGGTTCATGCCCTGTTCCTGCTGCACGCGGTGGATCAGCAGGCTGTCGCCGTGTTCGCGCGACTGGGCCGCGCCGGCCGGCTGCGGCATGGCCAGGCCGGCGGCAGCGGCCAGCAGGATGGCGATCGGCAAACGGCTCGTGAACTTGACCATGGCTCCCCTCTCCATACAAGGCTGTATGCGGCGTCGTTGTAGCAGACCCCGCCATGTTACGCCATGCCGTGTCGCGGCGATTGCGATGGATTGGGCATTCGCCGCGACCGGCTCCGCTGATCGGCAGGGAGGCGGCCGGCGCGCCGTCGCCGTTATCATGGGCGGCTGCAATGCCCGTTGGCACGGGCAGGACTCGCTCATTCCATGATTTCGTTCCGACATTTCGCCCTGCGCCGCGGCAGCCGCCTGCTGCTTTCCGACATCGACCTGGTGATCCAGGGCGGCTGGCGCCTGGGCGTGGTCGGCCGCAACGGCTGCGGCAAATCCAGCCTGTTCGCCGCCCTGCAGGGCAAGCTCGAAGGCGATGCCGGCGAACTGGAGATGTCCGGCAAGTTGCGGCTGGCCTCGGTGGCGCAGGAAACCCCGGCGCTGCCCGATGCGGCGATCGACTACGTGCTGGGCGGCGACGAGGAACTGGCCGCGGCGATCAACGCCGAAGCCGAAGCCGGCGAGCGCGGCGACATGGATGCGATGGCGCAGGCGCACCATCGCATCGAGGAACTGAACGGCTACGACGGCCGCGCCCGCGCCGGCCGCCTGCTGCACGGCCTGGGCTTTGCGCCGGAGACCCATGAGCGCGCGGTGCAGGAGTTTTCCGGCGGCTGGCGCGGACGGCTGAACCTGGCGCGCGCGCTGATGTGCCCGTCCGACCTGCTGCTGCTGGACGAGCCGACCAACCACCTCGACCTCGACGCGGTGCTGTGGCTGGAGGAATGGCTGCGCCGCTACCAGGGCACCTTGCTGATCATCTCGCACGACCGCGAGTTCCTCGACGGCGTGATCACCCACACGCTGCACCTCAACGACGGCAAGGCGAAGCTGTACACCGGCAATTACAGCGCCTTCGAACGCCTGCGCGCCGAGCAGTTGCGCCAGCAGCAGATCTCGCACGAGCGCGAGCAGGCCGAGCGCGCGCACCTGCAGTCCTTCATCGACCGCTTCAAGGCCAAGGCGACCAAGGCCAGGCAGGCGCAGTCCCGCATGAAGCGCCTGGAGAAACTGGCCGGCACCGAGGCCGTGCGCGCCGAGCGGCCCTTCAGCTTCCAGTTCCCCGCGCCCGGGCGGCTGCCCGATTCGATGCTGCAGCTGGAGGACATCGTGGCCGGCTACGCGGCCGATCCGTCCGTCCACGGGTGCGAAGTCATGAACATCGTGCTCTCCGACGTGCGTTTCTCCATCGAGGCGGGCGAACGCATCGGCCTGCTCGGCCCCAACGGCGCCGGCAAGTCCACCCTGGTGAAAACCCTGGTCGGGGAGCTCGAGCCGTTCGGCGGCGAGCGCAAGGCGCACAAGGATCTGAAGATCGGCTACTTCGCCCAGCACACGGTCGAGAGCCTGCGCGAGGGCGCCAGCCCGCTCGACCACCTGATGGACAAGGCCCCCGGCGTGGCCACCCAGGTCATGCGCGATTTCCTGGGCACCTGGAATTTCGCCGGCGACCGCGCGTTCGAGTCGGTCGACGGTTTCTCCGGCGGCGAACGCGCGCGCCTGGCGCTGGCGCTGATCGCCTGGGACAAGCCGAACCTGCTGCTGCTCGACGAGCCCACCAACCACCTCGACCTCGACATGCGCGAGGCGCTGGCCGACGCGCTGGCCGACTTCGACGGCGCGCTGGTGCTGGTCTCGCACGACCGCCACTTGCTCGGCATGGTCTGCGACAGTTTCTGGCGCGTGGCCGATGGCGAGGTGGCGCCGTTCGACGGCGACCTGGACGACTACGCCCGTTGGCTGAAAACGCGCAGCGCCGCGAACAAGAAGGCGGCCAAGGCCGATGCGGCTGCAAAACCGGTGGTCAGCGTGGCGCAGGCCTCGCCGGAAGGTCACCGCCGCCAGGCCGCGGCCCAGCGCGACAACGAGAAGGCCGCGCGTCAGCGGGTGAGGAAGATCGAGACGCGCACGGCCGCCATCGACACCGAGCTGGCCGCGCTGGAGGCGCAGCTCGCCGACCCGGCCACCTACGACGGCCCCACCAGCGAGTTGATGCGCATCGGCCAGCGCCAGGCCGAGCTGCGCGGCGAGAAGGAAACGCTGGAAACCGAATGGCTGACCCTGGTGGAACAACTGGAGGCGTAGCGATGTCCGTGGCGGTCCCCTTGCAACTGTGGCTGCCGGCCTTGGCGCACTTCGAGCCGGCGCACCCGCTGCGCGCGTGGCTGGCCCGGGCCGACCGCCTGCCGGACGGTGGTCGCGGCTACCTGGGCGGCCTCGGCGATCATTTTCCCGGCGTCGATGGCGGCGTACCGGCCGCGGCGATCACCCGGCAATTCCTGGCTGGCGACGCAGGCGACGCGTTGTGGTTGTCCGCCGACCCGGCCTGGGTGGAGCCGGACATGAACGGCGTGCGCCTGCTGGCGTGCGGCCGGATGCAACTGGACATGGAAACGGCGCGGGCATTGGCCGAGCCGCTGCGGCCGGTGTTCGACGAAGCGGGCATGTCGCTGGAAATCTCCGCGCCGGACCACTGGCATCTGCGCCTGCCGGCCGAGATGCCGGTGCCGTCGTTCGCCGCTCCCGAACAGGCGCTGGGCGAGGACCTCGCCCAGCATCTGCCGCAAGGCGCGGAGGGGCGCCGCTGGCGCGTGCTGCTGAACGACATCCAGGTGCTGCTGCACCAGCAGCCGTTGAATGCACGGCGACGCGCACGCGGCATGTCGCCGGTCAACAGCCTCTGGCTGTGGGGCGGCGGGCGGTTGCCCGAGGCATGCCGCAGCGCCTTGGCCGGCGTGGTCAGCGACGACCTGCTCCTGCGTGCACTGGCCGCGCGCGCCGGCATCGCCTGGCGTGCGCGCAGCGCCGAAACGGTGGCCGCCAGCGCCGCCGGCGGGCTGGTCGACCTGCAGGATTTGCCGGCCCATGAGTTGGCCGCGCAGTGGTGGCCGGTGCTGCAGCCGCTGCTCGAACGCCACGCCGTGCTGCTGCACTTCGCCAGCGGCGAACGCTGGCAGCGCAAGCCCTGGCATCGCTGGCGCCTGTGGCGCGGGGCGGGGCGTTGAGCACGCTGCACTGGCGCCGGCGCGAAAGCCGGGGCGAGCCGAGCGGCTGGCCGGAAACGGTGCACCCGGTGCTGCAGCGCATCTACGCGGCGCGCGGCGTGCTGGAACCGGCCCAGGTCGAACATCGGCTGGCCCGCATGCTGTCGCCGCAACTGCTGGGGGGCATGGCGCAGGCGGTCGAGCTGCTGGCCGAGGCGATCCGCGGCGAGTGGTCGATCCTGGTCGCCGGCGACTACGACTGCGACGGCGCCACCGGCACGGCGGTGGCCGTGCGCGGGCTGCGCCTGCTCGGCGCGAAGCGGGTGGACTACGCGATCCCGAACCGCTTCGTGCACGGCTACGGCCTGAGCGCGGCCTTCGTCGCCTCGATGCAGCCCACGCCGCAGCTGATCGTCACCGTCGACAACGGCGTGGCCAGCGTGGCCGGCGTGGCGGCGGCCAAGGCACGCGGCATCAAGGTCATCGTCACCGACCACCACCTCCCGGGCGAGCGATTGCCCGATTGCGACGCGATGGTCAATCCGAATCTCGCCGGCGATCCGTTCCCGAGCAAGATGCTCGCCGGCGTCGGCGTGATGTTCTATCTGCTGCTGGCGCTGCGGGCCAGGATGGACGGGCTGGGCGCGTTCGGCGGCGCCAGGCCGGATCTGTCGCCGCTGCTCGACCTGGTCGCGCTGGGCACCGTGGCCGACCTGGTGCCGCTGGATTTCAACAACCGCGTGCTGGTCGAGGCCGGACTGCAACGCATGCGCAGTGGCCGCGCGTGTGCCGGCATCGCGGCCCTGGTCGAAGCGGGCAAACGCAGCATGGCCACGCTGTGCGCCAGCGACCTGGGCTTCGTGGTGGGCCCGCGACTGAACGCCGCCGGGCGGCTGGAGGACATGCGCCTGGGCGTGGAATGCCTGCTCACCGACGACGTGGACCAGGCTCGCCGCCACGCCGGACAGCTCGACGCGATCAACCGCGAGCGGCGCGAGCTGCAGGCGTCGATGGTGGCCGAAGCCGAGGTGATGGTGGCCGGGCTGGGCCGGGTCGATGCGGTCGGCGTGGCGCTGTTCGAGCCCTCGTGGCACGCCGGCGTGGTCGGCCTGGTCGCCTCGAAGCTGAAGGAACGCCTGCACCGCCCGGTGATCGCCTTCGCCCCGGCCAGCGAGGACGACACCGAAAACCTCCGTGGTTCCTGCCGTTCCATCCCGGGCTTCCATGTGCGCGACGCGCTGGCCGCGATCGATGCGCGCCAGCCCGGCCTGATCGAGCGCTTCGGTGGCCATGCGATGGCGGCCGGCCTGAGCCTGAAAGCGCGCGATTACCCGCGTTTTGCCGCCGCCTTCGATGCGGTCGCCCGCGAACTGATCGAACCCGAGCGCCTGCAGGCGGTGCTGTACACCGATGGCGAACTGCCGCCAGGCGCCGCCACGCTGGGGTTGGCCCGGCAGCTGCGCGCCGCCGGCCCGTGGGGCCAGGCGTTCCCCGAGCCGCTGTTCGACAACCTGTTCGATTGCGCCGGGTGGAAGGTCATGGGCGAGCGCCACCTGCGCCTGCAGTTGCGCGACCCGCGCGATGGCGCGCTGCACGACGCGGTGATGTTCAATGCGTACCAGGGGCAGCCGCCGTCGCCGAGGTTGCGCGCCGCGTACGAGTTGACCATCAACGACTGGCAGGGCCGCGAGACGCCGCGCCTGTTGCTGCGTCACGTCGAACCCGCCTGAGTTCCTACCCGTTTTTCACGCGGGTGGATCCAGACTCTGACGTCCCCCACCGAGGAGCACGCCCGTGATCGCACAGATCGAAGGACTGCCTGCCGGCACGCTGGGCTTTCGCGCGCACGGCCAGGTCACCGCGCAGGACTACGAGAACATCGTGGTGCCGGATGTCGAGGCGGCGTTCGCGCTCAACCGCAAGCTGCGCCTGCTGTACGTCACCGCCGACGACTTCACCGGCTTCGACCCCGGGGCAATGTGGAACGACGCCAAGCTGGGCGCGCGGCACTTCAGCGGCTGGGACCGCGTGGCCCTGGTCACCGACGTGCCGTGGCTGCGGGGCACGGCCACCGCCTTCAGCTTCGCCATCCCGGCCCAGTTCCGCCTGTTCCATGGCACCGAGGTCGACGATGCGAGGCGCTGGATCACCAGCCCCTGAGCCTCGGCAGGAGCGCGCTCGCGGGCGGTGCTCCCGGGTAGGACCGGGGGATGGCGAGACAGGGAATCGCGGGAGCCAAGGCATCGCCAGCGAGCGGCGCCCGCGAGGCCGGGTTACGTTCGTGCTTGCCAAGCAGCGGGGAATCTGCTCAAGTGGGGGCCATGCATCTCCTTGTCGCCCGCAGCCTGACCCTCGCCGCGCTCTCTGCGCGAGGTCTCGTGCTGGCCGGTAACGACAATAACCGCGCGAACAACAACGCCAACCGTTGGCGGGCCCGCGCGTAGCTGCAAGTTCCATCGAATACGCGAAAAGGCCCGCCCAGTGCGGGCCTTTTTTTGTGTTTCCGGTTTGTGCGCGGGTCCATTCGCGCATGGCAAACCCGGCCATCCATGGCCGATTTTTCACAAGAGCATCCACAAACAGCAACCGAGGAACTTCACGATGTGCTCGATTTTCGGAATGTTCGATCTGCAGCCGGGGGACGATCTGGTGGCGTTGCGGCGGCAGGCGCTGGAACTGTCGCAGCGCCAGCGCCATCGGGGGCCGGACTGGAGCGGGGTGTTCGTCGACGCCGGGGTGATCCTGGTGCACGAGCGGCTGGCCATCGTCGACCCGGCCTCGGGCGCGCAGCCGCTGCGGTCGCGCGACGGCGCGCTGGCGCTGGCGGTGAACGGCGAGATCTACAACCACCGCGAGCTGCGCGCCGCCAGCAGGTATGACTTCACCACCGGCTCGGACTGCGAGGTGATCAACGCGCTGTACCGCGAGCACGGCAGCGATTTCGTGGGCCGGCTCAACGGCATCTTCGCCTTCGCGCTGTGGGACGGCGCGGCGCGGCGCTACCTGATCGCCCGCGATCCGCTCGGCGTGTGCCCGTTGTACTGGGGGCACGACGCGCAAGGGCGATTGTGCGTGGCCTCGGAGATGAAGGCGCTGGTCGGCGTGTGCGCGGACGTGGCGCCGTTCCCGCCGGGCCACGTGCATGACAGCGCCAGCGGCGAATTGCGCCGCTATTACGACAGGCCGTGGCGCGACTACGCCGCCACGCGCGGCCATGACGTGGCGGCACCGGCCCTGCGCCAGGCCTTCGAGCAGGCCGTGCACCGCCAGCTGATGACCGACGTGCCCTACGGCGTGTTGCTCTCCGGTGGGCTGGATTCCTCCCTGGTCGCCGCCTGCGCGGCCCGGTTCGCCCGCGAGCGGGTCGAGGACGACGACCGCAGCGAGGCCTGGTGGCCGCGCCTGCATTCCTTCGCGATCGGGCTGGAGGGCTCGCCCGACCTGGCCGCCGCGCAGGTTGCCGCCGACGCCCTGGGCACGGTGCACCACGGCTTCGTCTACACCTTCTGGGAAGGCCTGGATGCGCTGCCGGAAGTGATCCGCCACATCGAGACCTACGACGTCACCACCATCCGCGCGGCCACGCCGATGTACCTGCTGGCGCGGCGGATCAAGGCGATGGGGGTGAAGATGGTGCTGTCCGGCGAAGGCTCGGACGAGATCTTCGGCGGCTACCTGTACTTCCACAAGGCGCCTTCGGCCGAGGCGTTCCACGAGGAGACCGTGCGCAAGCTCGACGCGCTGCACAGCTACGACTGCCTGCGCGCGAACAAGGCGATGATGGCCTGGGGCGTGGAGGCGCGGGTGCCGTTCCTCGACCTGGAGTTCATCGATGTGGCGATGGGCATGGACGCGGCGTGCAAGATGGCCGGGCAGGGCAGGATCGAGAAGCACGTGCTGCGCAAGGCGTTCGACGGCGCGCTGCCGAAGGAAATCCTGTGGCGGCAGAAGGAGCAGTTCAGCGACGGCGTCGGTTATGGCTGGATCGACGGGCTGAAGGCGCACGCCGAGCAGGCGGTCAGCGACCGCGAATTCGCTGCCGCCGCGGCGCGCTATCCGTTCAACACGCCGGCAACCAAGGAGGCGTACTTCTACCGCCGCATCTTCGAGCAGCATTTCCCCGGCGAAGCCTGTGCGGCCACCGTGCCCGGCGGCAAGTCGATCGCCTGCTCGTCGCCGGTGGCACTGGCCTGGGACCCGTCCTTTGCCAGCGCGGCCGATCCTTCCGGGCGGGCGGTGAAGGGCGTGCACGAGAAAGCGCTGGCCTGACGCGCTCCTGCGCCATGCGCGTGAGCCAGCCACAAAGCGCTCTGGTATCCTTGACTGCTTGCATCCAACACCGACATCACCATGATCGAGACCAATCCCATCCATGCGCAGATCGACGACCTTCGCGGCCGTGTCGAGTCGCTTAGGGGGTATCTTTGACTACGCCACCAAGCGCGAGCGCCTGGAGGAAGTAAGCCGCGAACTGGAAAGCCCCACCGTGTGGGACGATCCGGCCAACGCGCAGGAGCTGGGCCGCGAGCGCGCCCGCCTGCATACCATCGTCCACGGCATCGACACGCTGACCACCGGGCTGGACGACGCCGGCGACCTGCTGGAGATGGCCATCGCCGACGGCGACGACGACACCGCCCAGTCGGTGATCGACGACCTGGCCAAGCTGGAGTCCCAGGTCGGCAAGCTGGAGTTCCAGCGCATGTTCTCCGGCAAGATGGACGCGATGAACGCCTTCGTCGACATCCAGGCCGGCGCCGGCGGTACCGAGGCCCAGGACTGGGCGGAAATGCTGCTGCGCATGTACCTGCGCTGGTGCGAGCACCGCGGCTGGAAGGCCGAGCTGATGGAAGTCAGCGGCGGCGACGTGGCCGGCATCAAGTCCGCCACCTTCCGCGTCGAGGGCGACTACGCCTACGGCTGGCTCAAGACCGAGATCGGCGTGCACCGGCTGGTGCGCAAGAGCCCGTTCGATTCGGACAACCGCCGCCACACCAGCTTCACCTCGGTGTTCGTGTCGCCGGAAGTGGACGACAGCATCGAGATCGACATCAACCCGGCCGACCTCAAGACCGACGTGTACCGTTCATCGGGCGCCGGCGGCCAGCACGTCAACAAGACCGAGTCGGCGGTGCGCATCACCCACGTGCCGTCCGGCGTGGTGGTGGCCTGCCAGACCGAACGGTCCCAGCATGCCAACCGCGACCGCGCGATGAAGATGCTGGCGGCCAAGCTCTACGAGCTGGAAGTGCAGAAACGCAACGCCGAGAAGGATGCCCTGGAAGCGACCAAGTCCGACATCGGCTGGGGCAGCCAGATCCGCAACTACGTGCTCGACCAGAGCCGCATCAAGGACCTGCGCACCGGCGTCGAGCGTTCGGATACGCAGAAGGTGCTCGACGGCGACCTCGACGAGTTCATCGAGGCGAGCCTGAAATCCGGCCTCGAGGCCGGCGCCAAGCGCATCGACGCCTGACGCGGCACCGCGATCCGCCCACTGACGAGGTGACCCGCATGAACAGCAAGAAGATCTGCAGCCTCCTGATCGCCCTGGCCGCGCTGGTCTCGTTCGGCGCGGCGGCGCAGTCGCCCCAGGGCAGCGCCGGGCAGGGCATCAAGCAGGACGCCAAGGCGGTCGGCCATGGTGTCGCCGACGGCGCCCGCGATGTCGGCCATGCGACCAGGCATGTAGCAAAGAAGATCGGGCACGGCGCCAAGGAGGCCGGCACCGGCATCGGCCATGGCGCGAAAAAGGCGGGCATCGCCGTCGGCCACGGTGCGCGGGAAGGCTGGGATGCCACCAGGCGCGGCGTCAAGCAGATTTTCGACAAGGGCAATTGATCGCCGCTCCATCCACAGAAATTCGCCGCCCAGCGCGCTGGCGGCCACGGAACCATCCATGAGCGAAGTCACCGACACCCTTCCCGTCGACGAGAACAAGCTGATCGCCGAGCGCCGCGAGAAACTCAAGGCGTTGCGCGGGCAGGGCATCGCGTTCCCGAACGACTTCAAGGTCGACAGCTTCGCTGGCGACCTGCAGGCCGAGTTCGCCGACAAGGACGTGCACACGGCCGAAGCCGTCGAGGCGGCCGCACGGCGGGTGAAGATGGCCGGGCGCATCGTGCTCAAGCGCGTGCAGGGCAAGGTCAGCTTCGTGCAGTTGCAGGATTTCAGCGGGCGCATCCAGCTGTTCATCCACCAGGGCACGCTGGGCGACACCTACGAGGCGTTCAAGGGCTGGGACATGGGCGACATCGTGGGTGCCGAGGGCACGCTGATGCGCACGAAGACCGGCGAGCTTTCCGTGCGCGTGGACCGGCTGCGCCTGCTGACCAAGAGCCTGCGTCCGCTGCCCGACAAGCACCACGGCATGGCCGACGTGGAGCAGCGCTACCGCCAGCGCTACGTCGACCTGATCGTCACCGAGGAAGCGCGCCGCACCTTCATGCTGCGCTCGCGCATCATCGGCTACATGCGCCAATGGCTGGAATCGCCGTCGCGCCGCTTCATGGAAGTGGAGACGCCGATGATGCACGTGATCCCCGGCGGCGCCACCGCCAGGCCGTTCGTCACCCATCACAACGCGCTGGACCTGGATCTCTATCTGCGCGTGGCACCGGAGCTGTACCTCAAGCGCCTGGTCGTCGGCGGCTTCGACCGCGTCTACGAGATCAACCGCAACTTCCGCAACGAGGGCGTGTCCACCCGGCACAACCCCGAATTCACCATGCTGGAGCTGTACCAGGCCTACGCCAGCTATCACGAAATCATGGACCTCACCGAGGCGGTGATCCGCGACACCGCGCAGGCCGTGCTGGGCACCACGCAGCTGGAGTGGGACGGCGCGGCCATCGACGTGGGGCCGGCATTCCGTCGCTGGCGCATGGAAGACGCGGTGCTCGAGCACAACCCCGAGATCCGCCGCGAGGAACTGCGTAATCGCGAGGCGCTGGCCGCGCATGCGCAGCGTCTCGGCGTACAGGTCAAGCCTGGCTACGGTTGGGGCAAGCTGCTGCTCGAGATCTTCGAGAAGACCGTCGAGCACAGCCTGATCCAGCCGACCTTCATCACCGCCCACCCGGTCGAGGTGTCACCGCTGGCGCGCGAGAGCGACACCGACAAGGGCATCACCGACCGCTTCGAGTTGTTCGTGGGCGGCAAGGAAATCGCCAATGGCTTCTCCGAGTTGAACGACCCGGAAGACCAGGCCGCGCGCTTCCAGGCCCAGGTCGACGCCAAGGACGCCGGCGACGACGAAGCCATGCATTTCGACGCCGACTACATCCGCGCGCTGGAAGTGGGCCTGCCGCCCACCGGCGGCCTCGGCATCGGCATCGACCGCCTGGTGATGCTGCTGACCGGTGCGTCCTCGATCCGCGACGTGCTGCTGTTCCCGTACATGCGGCCGGAAGCATGAGCATCGACGCCCCCGCCCTGCAGGACCTGGCCGCGCCCGACGGGGTCTGCTACGGCTGCGGCAGCGCCCATCCGCATGGGCTGCACGTCAAGAGCCACTGGGACGCCGATGGCGTGCACGTGGTCAGCACGCACCTGCCGGGGGCGGATTTCCACGGCTGGCCCGGCCTGGTCTATGGCGGCCTGATCGCGATGCTGGTGGATTGCCATTCCAACTGGACGGCCATGGCCTACCACTACCGCGCCGAACACCGCGCACCGGACAGCAAGCCGCGCATCGACTGCGTCACCGGCAGCCTCGGCGTCAAGTTCCTCAAGCCCACGCCGATGGGCGTGCCGCTGACGTTGAAGGCGCGCGTCGACGGCGAGGTCGGGCGCAAGACGCGCGTGCTGTGCGAGGTCTACGCCGGCGAGGTGCTCACCGCGCTGGGCGATTCGGTCTTCGTGCGGGTGGACACCGCCCGCCTGGCCGAGGCCGCGCGGAACGCCTGAGCGGCGGCGTGGGTTAAACTTGCGGTTTCGCGAAAGCCCGGAGCCTGCGCCATGTGGTTTGCCATCCTCGGAACGGACGTTGCCGACTCGCTGGAAAAGCGCAAGGGCGCGCGACCGGCGCATATCGCGCGACTGCAAGCGCTGCTGGAGGAAGGCCGCCTGTTTGTGGCCGGCGCGTTTCCGGCGATCGAATCCGAGGACCCGGGCCCGGCCGGCTTCAGCGGCAGCCTGATCCTGGCCGAGTTCCCGTCGCTGGCCGAGGCCCGCGCCTGGGCCGACGCCGATCCCTACGTCGCGGCCGGCGTCTATGCGGACGTGCAGATCAAGCCGTTCCGCAAAGCCCTGCCGGCATGAGCGAGGCGATGGTCGAGCAGATCCGCCAGCGCCTGACCCGGGCGCTGGCGCCGACCGAGCTGGAGATCGTCGACGAGGGCCACCTGCACGCCGGGCATGCGGGCGAGGGCAAGGGCCATTTCCACGTGCGCATCGCCAGCCCCGCGTTTGCCGGGCTGTTGCCGATTCGCCGACACCGGATGGTCTATGCAGCGCTGCAGGGATTGATGGGCGACGGGATTCATGCTGTTTCCATTGACGCCCTTGAAAAATAATATTTATCAGTGATTTGCACCATATTCCCAATCCTGAACCTTACATGTGCGCGCATTGCAGCAGGCTCCCGCGTTTGGCACAGTGCCCTGTCGCCCGGCTGCACCAGCCGTCGCACCCAACCGTTGAACACCGCATGCGCCTGAGCACCATCAAACTCGCCGGTTTCAAGTCCTTCGTGGACCCGACCACCCTGCACCTGCCGAGCAACATGATCGGCGTCGTCGGCCCCAACGGCTGCGGCAAATCCAACATCATCGACGCGATCCGCTGGGTGATGGGCGAGAGCGCGGCCAGCCGCCTGCGCGGCGATTCGCTCACCGACGTGATCTTCTCCGGTTCCAATACGCGCAAGCCGGTGGGGCAGGCCACGGTGGAGCTGATCTTCGACAACGCCGACGGTTCGGTGCAGGGCGAGTACGGCCAGTACGCCGAGATCTCGGTCAAGCGCCAGGTCACCCGCGACGGCCAGTCCTCCTACTACCTCAACGGCGCGCGCTGCCGCCGGCGCGACATCACCGACCTGTTCCTCGGCACCGGCCTGGGCCCGCGCAGCTACTCGATCATCGAGCAGGGCATGATCAGCCAGATCATCGAGGCGCACCCGGAGGAACTGCGCACGCACCTGGAAGAAGCCGCCGGCATCTCCAAGTACAAGGAGCGCCGCAAGGAAACCGAGAGCCGCATCAAGGCCACCCGCGAGAACCTCGACCGCGTGCGCGACGTGCGCGACGAGGTCGACAAGCAGCTCGAACACCTGAATCGCCAGGCCCGCGCCGCGGAGCGCTGGAAGGCGCTCAAGGAAGAGCAGACGCGCAAGGAAGCCGAACTGCGCGCGCTCGAATACCGTGGCCTCAAAAGCCAGCACGACGGCGAAGGCGCCGGCCTGTCCGCCGCCGAGATCGAGATCGAGAAGCAGCTGGCCCGCCAGCGCGAGATCGAGGCGCATATCGAAAGCATGCGCGAACGCCACACCGACGCCAGCGAGCACCTGAACGCGGTGCAGGCCGACGTGTACAAGGTCGGCGCCGAGATCGCCCGCGTCGAGCAGCAGGTACGCCACAACAAGGAGAGCGCCGAGCGCCTGCAGCGCGCCCATGCCGACAGCGAGCGCGAGTACGCCGAGCTGGCCGCGCACATCGCCGCCGACCGCGAGCAGATCGAAACCTTGCGCCTGGCGCTGGCCGAAGGCGAACCGAAACTCGAGGCGCTGCACCAGCTGCAGGAGGACACTGCCGAGGCCCAGCGCAGCACCGAGGCGAAGCTGGCCGACTGGCAGCAGCGCTGGGACAGCCATACCCGCAACGCCGGCGAATCCAACCGCGCCGCCGAGGTGGAGCGCACCAAGCTCAACTACCTCGACCGCCAGGGCGTCGACCTGGCGCGTCGCCGTGAAGCGCTGGAGGCCGAGCAGAAGGCCACCGACGTGGCCGCCCTGACCGCCGCCGGCGAACAGTTGCACGGCGAGCACGATGCGCAGCGCGAGCGCGTGGAAACCCTGGGCGGCCTGCTCGACCAGCACAAGTCCCGGCACGAAACGGTGCAGGAGGAAGAGCGCCAGGTGCTGTCCTCGCTCAACGAGATCCGCCAGCAACTGCAGACCGCGCGGGGCCGGCAGGCGTCGCTGGAAGCCTTGCAGCATGCGGCGCTCGGCCAGGAGGAAAACGCCGCCAGCAGCTGGCTGGCCCGCCTGGGCCTGACCGACTCGCGCCGGCTCGGCGAATCGCTGCAGGTCGAAAACGGCTGGGAAACCGCCGTGGAAACCGCGCTGAGCGGGTTCCTCGACAGCGTGCTGGTGGAAGGCTCGCACGCATTGGCCGCCGAGTTCGTGGCGCTGGACAACGCCGACGTCGCCTTGCTCGATGCCGCCGAAGGTGGCGCCGGCGCTGCCGGCACGCTGGCCGCGCACGTGCGCGGTCCCGCCGCGGCCATGGCCATTCTCGGCCACGTGCTGACCGCCGAATCGCTGGACGACGCGCACCGGCAGCTGGCCTCCTTGTCCGCGCTGGCTCCGTATCAGTCGGTGATCACGCGCAGCGGCGAATGGCTGGGCCCGGGCTGGGCGCGCGTGCGCCGGGCGCAAGGCAGCCAGGTCGGCGTGCTGGCACGCGAGCGCGAATTGCGCACGCTGGCCGAACAGATCGCCACGCTGGAGGCGCAACTGGAAGAAGCCGGCGAGCGGCTCGAAGCCCTGCGCACCACCAAGTTCGAAACCGAGCGCGCACGTGACGACGCCCAGCGCGAGCTGTACAACGCGCACCGGCGCCAGTCCGAACTGGCCGGCCAGTTGCAGAGCCACCGCGGCAAGCTGGAAACCGCGCGCGCCCGGGCCGAGAAGGTCAGCGGCGAACTGGCCGACCTGGCCGCGCAGCTGGACGAATTGCAGGGCCAGACCCGCGAGGCGCGCGCGCGGCTGGATGAATCGGTCGGCCTGATGGGCGACCTGGAGGACCAGCGTCGCGAGCTGGAAAACGAGCGCCGCGGCCTGCTCGAGGCGCGCGAGGAAGCACGCATGAACGCGCGCGAGGCGGCCGACCAGGCCCACGCGCTCGCGCTGTCGCTGGAATCCAGGCGCTCGTCGCTCGGTTCGCTGGAGCAGTCGTTGGGGCGCATGGACGCCCAGCTGCGCCAGATCGAGGCGCGCCGCAGCGAGATCGCCGAGCAGCTCGCCGCCGGCTCCGATCCGATCGCCGAACTGGAAGCCGAGCGCCAGGCCTACCTGGACCAGCGCCTGCTGGTCGACAAGCAACTGGTCGAGGCGCGCCGCGCGCTGGAAGACTGCGACCTCGAGTTCCGCAAGCTCGAACAGCAACGCCATCTGGCCGAGCAGGACCTGGCGGCCCTGCGCGAGGGCCTTTCGCAGAAGCGTCTCGCCGCGCAGGCGCTGCAACTGCGTGCCGAGCAGCTGGCCGAGGCGATCGCCGCCTCCGGACTGGAGCTGGAGCCCCTGCTGGCGGAGCTGGCCGACGACATCGACGCCGACCAGTGGCGCACGCAGCTGGCCGAGCTCGGCCACAAGATCGCCCGGCTGGAGCCGGTCAACCTGGCCGCGATCCAGGAACACGCCGAGCAGAGCGAGCGCAAGACCTACCTCGACAACCAGCTCACCGACCTGGTCGATGCGATGGCCACGCTGGAGGGCGCGATCAAGAAGATCGACCGCGAGACCCGCCAGCGCTTCAAGGAGACCTTCGACAAGGTCAACGCCGGCGTGCAGGAGCTGTTCCCGCGCCTGTTCGGCGGCGGCCATGCCTACCTGGAGCTGACCGGCGACGACCTGCTCAACACCGGCGTGACGATCATGGCGCGCCCGCCGGGCAAGCGCCCGTCCAACATCTCGCTGCTGTCCGGCGGCGAAAAGGCGCTGACCGCCGTGTCGCTGGTGTTCGCCATCTTCGGCCTCAACCCCGCGCCGTTCTGCCTGCTCGACGAGGTCGACGCGCCGCTGGACGAGGCCAACGTGGGCCGCTTCTCCAGCCTCGTGAGCGAGATGAGCGAGCATGTCCAGTTCATTTTCATCAGCCACAACAAGGCCACCATGGAGGCGGCCACGCAGCTGTGCGGCGTGACCATGCGCGAGCCCGGCGTGTCGCGGCTGGTGCAGGTGGACCTGGCCGAAGCGGCTAAACTTGCGGGAGCTGCCTGAAGGACCCGATGATGATCGTGCAACCTTTGCTTGCCTTTGCCTGGAACGCCGCCGTCGGCATTCCCATGCTCGTCGTGGGGCTGGTCGTGCTGGCACTGATCTGGTTGTTCGGCCAGCCCAGGAAGGAGCAGGGCAAGCGACGGGGCGCCGGCGACAGCCATGCGCGCGAACGGCGCGAGCCGACCATGGGCGGCTCCAGCCTGGCCGACAACCCGGCCTTCAGCATGGGCGACGAAGCGGCGACGCCGCAGCAGGGCGAACTTGACGTCGGCCTGCGCGAGGAGTTGGAACGCCTCGGCGCCACGCTTTCGGGCGAACGCCATCCGGCCAAGCCCGCCGAGCGCCTGACCGAACGCCTGGCAGGCCATGCCGCCTCGATCGTGGACGCCTTGCGCGCGCCCGCCGAACCCGTCGCGACGGCCCCCGCGGCACCCGCGGCAGCCGCGGCCGAGCCGGCTCCATCGCCTGCACCGCCCGCCGCCAAGTTGCCGCCGCGTTCGGAATTGGGCCGTCGCCCCGCCGACAAGCCGGTCGAACGCATCATCACGCTGTTCGTGGTGGCCCGCGACGGCGCGCGTTTCCATGGGCCGGACCTGGTGGTCGCCACGGAGAAGGCCGGGCTGGAATTCGGCGACATGGGCATCTATCACCGGCTGGTGGATGGCAAGCGCGAACTCGGCCCCATCTTCAGCGTCGCCAACATGCTCAAGCCGGGCAATTTCGACCTGGCCCGGCTGGACGCGCTGCAGACCCCGGGGGTGAGTTTCTTCATGACCTTGCCCGGGCCGATTCCCGCGCTCGACGCCTGGGACGCGATGCTGCCCACCGCGCAGCGGCTGGCCGAACTGCTGGATGGCCAGGTGCTCGACGAGGAGCGCAACGCGCTGGGTCGGCAGGGCATTGCACACATCCGCGACCAGCTGCGCGGCTGGGATCGCGACCACGAGGGCGAGGAAATCATCTTCGGCCGCTGAGCGCCTCGCTTGCCCTACCCGGACGGAGCGGGAACCATGACGATTGCCTTGCGCTGGAAAATCGCCGCCGCCCTCGCTGGCCTCGTGCTGGCGGTGCTGGCCTGGAACGGGGTGTCGCGTTACCTCGCCGCCCGCCATGCCGACGAACTGATCCAGGAATCCGAACGGGCCGCGGCGCTGCAGGCCGAACAGGCCAAGGCCCGGGCGCGGCAGCGCCACGACGAACTGGCGCGCGAGCTGCGCCAGCGTCGCGAGGAACTGGCCAGCAATTACCGCCAGGTGGCCGACCAGGCCCGTGAATACCAGGCGCGCCGCGCCGTGCAGCTGGAGCGCCAGCAGGAGCAGGAAAGGCGCGTGGCCGCCAGCTACCTGCTGGGCGAAAACCAGCAATGCGTCGACGGCATCGTGATCGACCGCCGCGGCTCCACCTTCACCCAGGCCCGCGGCCGCGACGGCGGGCCGATCCGTTGCCAGGGCGGCAAGGCGCTCGAACCGCTGCGCTGATTCCGCATCACCCGTCGTTGACCGGGGCCTGCGGATACTCCCTGCGCATGAGTCCACCGGCCGCCGCGAACGTCCCCGACCCACGTCCTGCCACGCGCGCCATGGGCCTGGTCTACGTCACGGACACGCAGCCCGGCCTGCGACGCATACGCCATGGCAGGGGCTTCAGCTACCGCGACGCCGACGGACGCACGATCCGCGATCGCGGGGAACTCGCGCGCATCCGTGCGCTGGCGATCCCGCCGGCCTATACCGATGTGTGGATCTGCGCCAACCCGCGAGGCCATCTGCAGGCCAGCGGCCGCGACGCGCGCGGGCGCAAGCAGTACCGCTATCACCCGCGCTGGCGGAAGCATCGCGACCTGGACAAGTTCGAGCGGGTCGTGGCCTTCGGCAAGAAACTTCCCGCGCTGCGCCGACGCGTGCGCCGCGACCTCGCGCTGCAGGGCCTGCCGCGCGACAAGCTGCTGGCGTTGCTGGTGCGCCTGCTGGACGAGACCCTCATCCGCGTGGGCAACGACTGCTATACCCGCGAGAACCGCAGCTACGGCCTGACCACCTTGCGCACGCGCCACGTGCGCGCGCAACGCGGGCGCCTGCGCTTCACCTTTCGCGGCAAGAGCGGCCAGCAGCACGAGGTGGAGATGGACGACCGCAGGCTGGTGCGCATCGTGCGACGGGTGCAGCAGCTGCCCGGGCAGCGACTGTTCCAGTACATCGACGATGACGGCCAACTGCAGCCGGTGGATTCGGGCATGGTCAACGACTATCTGCATGCGGCCTGCGGCCATGGCGAGTCGCCGGAGTTCAGCGCCAAGGATTTCCGCACCTGGGGCGGCACCGTGCACGCGGCACGGATCCTTGCCGCCACGCCGCTGCCGCGCAGGGGCGGCGAGCAGGCACGCCGCCGGGCCCTGGCGCAAGCTGTCGCCCAGGTCGCCGCGATCCTGGGCAATACGCCGACCGTATGCCGCGGTTCCTACATCCATCCGCGCGTGCTCGAAGGCTGGCTCGACGGCCGCCTGCAGCGTGCGGTCGCTGCGGTCGCGGCGCATCCGCGCCAGCTGGAACGGGCCTTGCTGCGCTTCCTGCGCTGACCGCTCAGGTCGCCGGCGCCGCCGATCCGGCAAGCGCCAGCGCCACCTCATGCAGGTCGGCGACGAGTTCGCGATACGCCTGGTGACGGCGTTCTTCCTGCGGCATGCGCAGCACGGCGGACGGATGCCACGTGGCGATGCCGCGCGCCTGCGCGCCCAGCGCGCGCCAGCGGCCACGCTCCCTGCTGATGCGGAAGGCGTTGCCGAACAGCGTCTGCGCCGCCATCGCGCCGAGGCCGACGACTATCCGCGGTTGCACCCTGTCCAGTTCGGCGGCCAGCCATTGCCGGCAGGCGGCCTGTTCGGCGGCGTTCGCACGCTTGTGCAGACGTGCCTTGCCGCGCAGCTCGTACTTGAAATGCTTCACGGTGTTGGTGAGGTAGAGCGTCTTGCGGTCCAGCCCCGCCTCGGCCATGGCGCGCTCCAGCAGGTTGCCGGCCGGTCCCACGAACGGCTCGCCGGCGAGGTCCTCCTGCGCGCCCGGCTGCTCGCCGATCAGCATCGCCGCTGCATGCGCCGGGCCACGGCCGAACACGGTCCGGGTGGCACGGCGCCACAGCGGGCAATCCCGGCAGTCCGCCGCCTCGCGACGCAGCCGGGCCAGGCTGCCTTCGCGCACGCCGTCCACCGGTTTGGCCAGGGGGATCATGGGCTTGGCGAGGGCGTCAGCGGAATACGCCCAGCAGCCACAGCACCAGCACGATCAGCAGGATGACGCCGATGCCACCCATCGGGCGATAGCCCCAGGAACGACTGTAGCCCCAGGTCGGCAGCGCGCCGATCAGCAGGATGATGAGAACGATGACCACCAGCAGTGAGATCGACATGTTCGGATTCCTTTGCATGCGGGGTTGCGGAGATCGCGGACGGACATCGCGCGACGTCCGCACCTTCGCAGCGGACCGGTGCAAGAGCCGTCAACGGTCCGTCGTGACGGCGGGACGAAGCGGATTTCCGTTGAACGGTCACGCCGTGCTCACGGCAATCGCACGCGACGTGCATGGGGTGGCGACGATGCTGTCGATTTCCGCTTTCGGAGTTTTCCCATGTCCGCCAACCTCACCGGCCGCCGCATCGCCATCCTCGCCACCGACGGTTTCGAGCAGAGCGAACTGACCGAGCCGAAACGCCTGCTTGAGCAAGCCGGCGCGCAGACCGACGTGATCGCGCCGGGCGACGCCGATGCCATCAAGGGCTGGAGCGACGGCAACTGGGGCAAGGCGGTAGCCGTGGACGTGCCACTGGCCGAGGCCAGGGCGGAGAACTACGACGCGCTGGTGCTGCCCGGCGGCGTGATGAATCCGGACAAGCTGCGGCTGGTGCCGGCGGTGATCTCGCTGGTCAAGGCGTTCGACGATGCAGGCAAGCCGGTGGCGGCCATCTGCCACGGCCCGTGGACGCTGATCGAAGCCGGCTTGGTGAAGAACCGCCAGGTCACCTCGTGGCCCTCGCTGCGCACCGACCTGGAAAACGCGGGCGCCCACTGGCAGGACAGCGAGGTCGTGCGCGACGGCCAGCTGATCACCAGCCGCCGCCCCGGCGACATCCCCGCCTTCGCCAACGCGATCATCGACGCGCTCGGCGCCACGGCGTGACGTCCACGCAGCGCGGGCAATGCCGGCCGGTTTTTCGCGATGTTCGTCGTCAAGCGCGGCGGGCGGTGCCCGCCCTACACCCGTAGGAGCGCACTTGTGCGCGATGCTCCTCGTCACGTCGCCAAAGGCATCGCGCACAGGTGCGCTCCTACAAAAGGCGATGATCTTCAGTGCAGCTTGTCCATCACCTCGTGAGGTTCTGGCGCAGCTCGTCGATGCCTTCGCTGCGCGTAGGGCGGGCACTGCCCGCCGGCTTTTCGCAATGTCCGTCGCCCTGCGGCGGGCGGTGCCCGCCCTACACCCGTAGGAGCGCACCTTGTGCGCGATGCTCTTCGTCACGTCGCGAAAGGCATCGCGCACAGGGTGCGCTCCTACAAAATGGCGGCGATCCTCAGCCGAGCTCGTCCATCACCTCGTCGAGGTTCTGGCGCAGCTCGTCGATGCCTCCGCTGCGCGTAGGGCGGGCACTGCCCGCCGGCTTTTCGCGATGTCCGTCGCCCTGCGCGGCGGGCGGTGCCCGCCCTACACTCGTAGGAGCGCACCTTGTGCGCGATGCTCTTCGTCACGTCGCGAAAGGAATCGCGCACAGGTGCGCTCCTACAAAAACGGTGTGCGTAATCAGCCGAGCTTGTCCATCACCTCGTCGAGGTTCTGGCGCACTTCGTCGATGCCCTCCCACGGGTCGCTGCGCAGTCGCGCCAGCCGCTTCGGCGTGGAATGGATGTCGAAGTCGTGGCCGCTTTTCAGCTTGCCGAGCTCGTTCCAGCGCAGCGGCACGGCTACCGGCGCGCCCGGTCGCGCGCGCAGCGAGTACGAGGCCACGCTGGTGGCGCCGCGGCTGTTGCGCAGGTAGTCCACGTAGATCAGGCCGCCGCGTCGCGCCTTGCTGGCGGTAGCGATGAACTCCATCGGATGCGCCTGCGCCAGGGAACTGGCGAAGGCCTGGGCGAAACCCTTCACCTGCGGCCACGGGCAGCCCGGATTCAACGGCAGCACCACGTGCAGGCCCTTGCCGCCGGTGCAGCGCAGGAATGACTCCAGCCCCATTTGCGTCAGCAGCTTGCGCACCAGCCGCGCCGCGGCCACCACGCGATCCCATGCCACGTCCTCGCCGGGGTCGAGGTCGAATACCACGCGGTCGGCCTTGTCCGGCTGCTTGACGGTGGCGCCCCAGGGGTGGAACTCCAGCACGCCGAACTGCACCAGCTCGATCACCGAGCTGGCGTCGCGCGGGTAGATGTAGCTGGCCTGCGCGCCGGATTCCTCCTTCAGCTTGGCGCTGCCCACGTGCTTCAGTCCCTGGATCATGTGTTTCTGGAAGAAGCAGGCCTTCTCGGTGCCTTCCGGGCAGCGGATCACCGAAGTCGGACGGTCCACCACGCCGGGCAGGAACCAGTCCATCACGCTCGCGTAGTAGTCGGCCACCTCCTGCTTGGTGATGCCGTCCTCCGGATACACCACGCGGTCGGGGTGGCTGATGGTGATGGCGGCGGTCTTGTCCGCGGATTCGCCACGCCGTGCGCGCGACCCGGCGGCGGGAGGGGAGGGCGCGCGCTCGCTGTCGGTCAGGTCGGCGGCGGTCTTGTCGGTACGCATGGTCTTCAGGCTCGGTTGGCGCAGCAGGTTCTTGTTGCCGATGCCGCGGTAGTACACCTCGGCCACGGCGCGGGGTTCGACCCAGTGCGCGTCGCGCAGCAAGGGGTCGATCGCGGCGAGTTTCACGGTGGGCTTCCGGCTGCCCTTGTCGGCAAGGGTCTGCCCCAGTTGCCGCAATTGCTCGTCGCTGAAGCCGGTGCCGACGCGGCCCACGTACACCCAGCCATCCTTCACCGACGCGTCGGGTTTGGCCAGCAGCAGCGAGCCAAAGCCGCTGCGGCTGCCCTTGGGCGGGGTATAGCCGACCACGGCGAACTCGTCGCTTTCCAGCCGCTTGATCTTCAGCCAGTCGTCGCCGCGACCGGGGCGGTAGGCCGACTCGATCCGCTTGGAGACGATGCCTTCCAGCTGCTGCTCGGTCGCCATGCGAAACGCGCCTTCGCCGTTGCCGACCGCGTGGGTGCTGAAGGCCAGATGTTTCGGCGCGTGGGCCAGCAACTGCTGCAGCAGCTCCTTGCGTTCGAGCAGGCCCGCCCGCGACAGGTCGCTGCCTTCGAGATAGGGCAGGTCGAACAGCATGTAGACCAGCGGCAGCTGCGCCTCGCCGGACAGCGTGGCCTGCAGGCCGTTGAAGTCGCTGCGCCCGCGCGCATCGAGCGCGATCAGTTCGCCGTCGAGCCGGGCGGATTGCAGGCCCAATGATTCCAGCGACTGCACGATGTCGGGCAAGCGGTCGTTCCAGGCCAGCGCGTTGCGCGACCACAGCTTCACCTCGCCTCCGGCAATCGCGGCGAGGATGCGGTAGCCGTCCCACTTCACCTCGTGCAGCCACTGCTCGCCCTCGGGCGGGAACTCGCGCAGGCGCGCCAGCTCTGGCTTGAAGAACTCCGCGCTGGGCGATGCCTTGCGCGCGCCTTCGAGCGCGGCGGCGGCCTTGGCCAGGCGCACCCGCGGCACTTTCTTTCCCTTGGGCACGGCTTTCCTGCGTGCGGTGGATTTCTTCGCGGCCGCGCGGGTGGCCGGTGTTTTCGCCGCGGCGCGCGTGCTGCGGGTCATCTTCGCATCGAGCAGGTCGTCGGCTTCCACGTCGCCGGCGAACGCATCCTTGGCCTTGATCAGGAACCACGCGGGCTGCCGCTCCTTGCGGCCGCTGCGTACCAGGTGCCAGCCGCCCTTGAGGCGCTTGCCGAACAGTTCGAAACGCAGGTGGCCCTTCAGCCATTGCGCCTCGGGATCGCCTTCGGTGGTCCACACGCCGAGGTCGAACTGGTCGACGTGGCCCTTGCCGTAGCCGTGCTCGATGTCGCCCTCGAAACCGGCGTAGGACAGCGGGTGGTCTTCCACCTCGACCGCCAGGCGCTTCACGTCCGGGTCGTAGCTCGGTCCCTTCGGCACGGCCCAGCTTTTCAGCACGTCGCCCATCTGCAGGCGGAAATCGAAATGCCGGCGGCTGGCGTGGTGCAACTGCACCACGAAGATGGCGCGACCTTCGCTGCCGCCGACCGCGTTGTCGGCGGGCTCGCGCGTTTTCGAGAAATCACGCTTGCGCTGGTAGTCCCGCAGGCTGGCCACGACCGCTCAGCCGGTGGGCCCGCCCATCACCGGCAGGATCGCGCCGGAGATGTAGCTGGCGCACGAGGGCGCGGCAAGGAACACGTAGGCGGGCGCCAGCTCTTCCGGCTGCGCCGGCCGGCCCATCGGGTTGGACTTGCCGAACTCGCTCACCTTCTGCGCCGACTGGTCGGCGGGGTTCAGCGGCGTCCACACCGGGCCCGGCGCCACCGCATTCACGCGGATGCCGCGCTTGACCATGTTGGAGGCCAGCGCCATGGTGAACGCGTGGATGCCACCTTTGGTCATCGAGTAGTCGAGCAGTCCACCGCTGCCGAACAGGCCGGTTTCCGACCCGGTGTTGATGATCGAGCAGCCGCTGCCCAGGTGCGGCGACGCGGCGCGCGTCATGTGGAAATAGCCGTAGAGGTTGGTGCGCAGGGTCTCGTCGAAGTGCTCGTCGGTAATTTCCTCGATCGACTTGGCGTGTTCCTGGAAGGCGGCGTTGTTGACCAGCACGGAAAGCTTGCCGAACGCCTTGACCGCCTTGTCGACAGCGTCGCGGCAGAACGCGGGGTCGCGCACGTCGCCGGGAATCAGCAGGCAGCGCTGCCCCTCGGCCTGCACGTAATCGCGGGTTTCCTCGGCGTCGGCCCGCTCGCTCAGGTAGACGATGGCCACGTCGGCGCCTTCGCGGGCGAACAGCACGGCCACCGCGCGGCCGATGCCCGAATCTCCGCCGGTGATCAGCGCGGTCATGCCGGCCAGCTTGCCGCTGCCGGCGTAGTTCGGTGCCATGAACTGCGGCCGCGGATCGAGCTGCTGCTCGCTGCCGGGCTTCTTCTGGTGCTGCGCAGGCAGCGGATTGCGGGGTTTGGTCGTCTTCGATGTCGGCTTGCGCTTGGCCGACTTTGGGGTGGACTTGGCGCTGGCGGGCTTCCGGCGCTCGGCGCGTTCGGTCTCGGCCTGGATCTTGCGCTGGCGCTGGGTGGTGGTCTTGGCCGCTTTGCTTCGCGGGGCAGGCATGGGAGGCTCCGTGGTCGACGGTGCCCACACGTTAGTCCGCCCGGCGTGCGCCGCGGGTGAAGCGAAGCGTCCAGTTCTCGTTGGCGGTTTGACGACGCCTCCACACGCGAGCCGGAATAGTCGCGGCACGACCAGACCTTTCCCGCCGCGGAGTGCGAAGTCATGGCACGACCCATCTGGAGCGGCACCCTGTCGTTCGGCCTGCTCAACGTGCCGGTGTCGCTGATGACCGGCGAGCGCAGCGTCGACCTGCATTTCCGCATGCTGGACAGCCGCAGCAACACGCCGATCCGCTACGAGCGTGTCAACGCCGAGACCGGCGAGGAAGTGCCGTGGAAGGAGATCGTCAAGGCGTTCGAGTACGCCAAGGGCAACTACGTCGTGCTGGAGCCGGAGGACATCAAGTCGGCCGCGGCCGAGGGGCGCGAGGTGGTCGACGTGAAGGCGTTCGTGAAGGCCGACGCGATCGGCCCGGAGTATTTCGAGAAGCCGTACTACCTGGTGCCGGGCAAGAAGGCGGAGAAGGGCTACGTGCTGCTGCGCGAGGTGCTCGAGCGGACCGGCCGCATCGGCATCGCCCGGGTGGTGATCCGCACGCGCGAATACCTCTCCGCGGTGATGCCGCGCGGCAATGCGCTGGTGCTGATCCTGCTTCGCTATCCGCAGGAACTGGTCGACGCGGAGGACTACCGGATTCCCGAAGGCGCGGCCTCGCAGTACCGCATCTCGGACAAGGAGATCGGCATGGCCGAGCAGCTGATCGAATCGATGAGCGAGGAATGGAACCCGAAGGACTACCGCGACGAGTTCCGCGACCGCCTGCGCAAGGTGATCGAGAAGCGCATGCAGTCCAAGGGCGTGGTCAGCACCGACGCGGAAGAAGAGGCCGAGGTGCCGGAGGACGCCGCCACCAACGTGGTCGACTTCATGTCGCTGCTGCAGAAGAGCCTGGCCAGCAACAAGCGCACGCCGGCGAAGAAGAGTGCCGCGAAATCGAGCGGCAAGTCCGCCCGCAGCACGGGCAAGCGTGCCGCCAAATCGACGGCGAAGAAGAAATCCGCCGCGAAGAAGGCGCCCGCAAAAAAGCGCGCTTCCACCCGCAAGACCGGCTGAGTATTGCGGATTCGCAGGATTCTGCGCGCACCGAACCTTCACTCCGCGCTGCCTATGCTGCGGCTTTCCGTCGAGGGAGCCGTGTGATGTCCATGCCTGCCGATGGAGTCCCCGCGCGTGCCGGCGATGCCGCGGCCGATCCTTCGCGACGCCAGTTCCTGACGCTCGCCCTGGTCGCGCCGGCGGCGGTGGCGCTCGGCAGTTGCAGCGGCTCGCCGCGCACCGCTCCGGCGGGGCCGGTGTACTTCAGCAGCGCGGAGCAGAGCTTCGTGGACGCCGCCACCCGGCGCCTGATCCCCACCGACGCCCTCGGCGGCGGTGCCCGTGAAGCGGGTGTCGCCCGTTTCATCGACCTGCAACTGGCCGGCGCCTACGGCCGCGCCGAGCGCTGGTACATGCAAGGTCCGTGGCCGAGCGGCACCGACCAGCAGGGCTTCCAGCTGAAGTACACGCCGGCGGAGATCTACCGCGAGGCGATCGCCGGCGTCGATGCGCATTGCCGGCAGCAACACGGCAAGCCGTTCGCGCAACTGGCCGCCGCGCAGCAGGACGACGTGCTGCATGCGCTGGAAGGCGGCAAGATCGAGCTGGCCAAGGTGCCCGCCAAGACCTTCTTCGCCCTGCTGTGGCAGAACACCCAGGAAGGTTTCCTGGCCGACCCCGTCTATGGCGGCAACCGCGATTTCACCGGCTGGAAACTGATCGGCTTTCCGGGTCCGCGCTACAACTACGTGGAGGAGATCGGACACTTCGGCCAACCGTACACGCAGCCGTTCGTGAGCCTGGTCGGACGCGACCCCGGTGCGCATGAAGCGGGAGAAGCGTGATGGCCAGGCGACTTCCCCCGGTCGACGTGGTGCTGGTCGGTTTCGGCTGGACCGCGGCGATCATCGCGCAGGAACTGACCGAGGCCGGCGTGCAGGTGCTGGCGCTGGAGCGCGGCGAGTTCCGCGACACCGTGCCCGACTTCGCCACCGACACGATCCAGGACGAACTGCGCTACGCGGTGCGCAAGCAGATCTTCGAGTCGCCCGAGCGCGAGACGCTGACCTTCCGCAACAGCGCCGACCAGACCGCCTTGCCGATGCGCCACCTCGGTTCGTTCATGCCGGCCGCTGGCGTCGGCGGCGCCGGCGTGCACTGGAACGGCCAGTGCTGGCGTTTCCTGCCCAGCGACTTCGAGATCCGCAGCCAGGTCGAGCAGCGCTACGGCAAGGGCTTCATTCCCGACGGCATGAACCTGCAGGACTGGGGCGTGACCTACGACGAGCTCGAGCCCCACTACGACCGTTTCGAATACCTGTGCGGCGTGTCCGGCCAGGCGGGCAATCTCGGCGGAGTGAAGCAGGCCGGCGGCAATCCGTTCGAAGGCCCGCGCCGGCGCGACTACCCGCTGCCGCCGCTCCAGCGCAGCGCCTCCACCACGCTGTTCGACAAGGCGGCGCGCGAGGCGGGCTTCGACCCGTTCCCGTGCCCGGCGGCCAATGCATCGAAGCCGTACCGCAACCCGCTCGGCGTGCAGATGGGCCAGTGCACCTACTGCGGATTCTGCGAATGGTTCGGTTGCGGCAACTACTCCAAGGCCAGCCCGCAGACCACGATCCTGCCGGTGCTGCTGAAGAAGGACAACTTCCGTTTCCGCACGCGCTGCAACGTCACCCGCGTCAACACCGACAGCACGGGCAGGCAGGCCACCGGCGTCACCTACGTCGACATCGACGGCCACCAGTTCGAGCAACCCGCGGGCATGGTGGTGCTGTGCGCCTTCGCCCAGCACAACGTGCACCTGCTGCTGCTGTCGCGGATCGGCGCGCCGTACGACCCCAAAACCGGGTTGGGCGTGGTGGGGCGCAACTACGCCTACCAGATCACCTCGGCGGTGGACGTGTTCCAGAAGGAGCGGCTCAACCCGTTCATGGGCGCCGGCGCGCTGGGGCAGGGCATCGACAACTTCAACGGCGAGAACTTCGACCACGGCCCGCTCGGCTTCATCGGCGGCGGCTACATCGCGCTGTGGAACACCGGCGGCCGGCCGATCCTGCAGCACCAGCTGCCGAAGGATGCGCCCAAATGGGGCAGCGGCTGGAAACAGGCGATGCACGACAACTACCTCACCTCCACCTCGATCGCCACGCACGGCAGCGTGATGAGCTATCGCAGCAACTATCTCGACCTCGACCCGACCTGGCGCGACGACTACGGCAATCCGCTGCTGCGCCTCACGTTCGACTTCCAGCCGAACGAGCACAGGATGTCGGACTACCTCACCGACCAGGCCACCAGGATCGCCCAGGCGATCCCGGGCGCCACCCATCACGCGAAGAAGCGCGAGGGGCACTACTCGATCGTGCCGTACCAGACCACCCACAACACCGGCGGCGCCGCGATGGGCGACGACCCGCGCACCAGCGTGGTCAATCGTTACCTGCAATCGTGGGACGTGCCGAACCTGTGGGTGATGGGCGCCAGCGTGTTTCCGCAGAACGCCGGCTACAACCCCACCGGCACGGTCGGCGCGCTGACCTTCTGGGCAGCCGAGGCGATGAAGCGCTACCTCAAGAACCCCGGCCCGCTGGTGACGGCATGAACGCGCGCAGGCACATCGCGATCGGGCTGGCGCTCGCCGTCGCCACGGTGGTCGGCACCGGTACGGTCATCGCGAACTCGGCCGACGTCCAGCGCACCAGCCCGGGCCCGCATGCCTCGGCAGAGCATGGCCGCTACCTCGTGCGCGCCGGCGACTGCATGTCCTGCCATACCGCCGACAACGGCGCACCGTTCGCGGGCGGCCGCGCCGTGCCCACGCCGTTCGGCACGATCTACTCCACCAACATCACGCCGGATCGCAGCACCGGCATCGGCGACTGGAGCGAGGACGACTTCTACCGCGCCATGCACGAAGGCATCGCGCGCGACGGCCATCACCTGTATCCGGCGTTTCCCTATCCGTGGTTCACGCGGATCAGCCGCGACGACGTGCGCGACATCAAGGCCTATCTCGACACGCGCCCGGCGGTGCGCCAGGTCAACCGCGCGCCCGAGCTGCCGTGGCCGCTCAGCGTGCGTGGCGCAATGGCCGTCTGGAACGGCATGTACCTGGACGAGGGCGTCTATCGGGCCGATCCGGCGAAATCCGCGCAGTGGAACCGCGGCGCGTACCTCGTGCGCGGCCTCGGCCATTGCAGTGCCTGCCACGGCGACAAGAACTTCGCCGGCGCGGTCGACAAGGACCACCCGCTGAACGGCGGCTTTGCCGAGAACATGTACGCGCCTGCGCTGACGGGCGGCAAGCGCGATGGCCTGGGCCAGTGGAGCGAGCAGGACATCGTCGACTACTTGGGCAGTGGCCGCAACGCCATCGCCACCGCCGGCGGCGCGATGGCCGAGGTGGTGCAGCAATCCACCCAGTACTTGAGCGAGCCCGACCGGCGCGCGATCGCGGTCTACCTGAAGAGCCTGCCGGCACCGAAGGCCCACGACCCGGCCGGCATCGACGACGAGACCATGAAGCGCGGCGCGGCGCTCTACCTGGACAACTGCGAGGCCTGCCACATGCGCGGCGGCACCGGCCAGGCGGGCGCGTTCCCGCCGCTGAAAAACAGTTCCGCGGTGCAGGCGGCCGAACCGGACACCCTGATCACCGCCATCCTGCAAGGCGACCGCGCGCCGGCCACGCAGGCGGACCCGACCGGGCTGGCGATGCCAGCATTCGCCGACCGGCTGGACGACGGCGAGATCGCCGAGCTCGCCAGCTACATCCGCAACGCCTGGGGCAACCGCGCCGCCGGCGTCGATGCCGGCGAGGTGCGGTCGATCCGGAACACGTTGCGCCAGGCCCACCACTGAGCCCGCCGGCGGTGCCTCCCGCCGGCAGTACGCGGCAGGATCAGTCCTCGAAGGCGCGCTCGATGTCGCGCATCTGGTCGTGGCCGTTGCGCACCGAGGTGTAGGCATCGGCGAGCACGGACAGCGTGTCGGGCGAGATGTCGTCGTCCTTCATCGCATCCTCGAACTTTTCCTTGATGTGGTCCTCGCCGCGCTCGACTTCCTCCACCACGGCCTTGTTGTCGTTGGAGGTCACCTTGGTGCGCAGGTTGAGGAACATGCGGTGGGCTGCGGCCAGGGCGGTGCCGTCATCCTCCGGTTCGCCGCCAAGCAGGCGCACGCGCTGCTGCAGGATGGAAGCCACCTGGCGCCGTTCGGCCGAGCGGTCGCGGAACAGCGAGCCGAGCGACTGGCTTTTGGCTTCCGCGGCGGCATTGGCGTAGCCGTCGGCGCTGTCCAGCGTGGTGGCGATCAGGCTGTTGATGATGGCGATGTCGTGCTTGTTGTTCATGGATGCTCTCCGTGGGCGAAGGCGCGAGCCTCGGCATCGCATTGGAGCGGACGCGCCGTGATGGCCGCGACATGGAGACGGCCGCTTTCCTGCACGTTGCGCAGACGCGCACGGCAACGCTCACGCACCGGTCACTGCCGTGTCGCCAGAATCCTCCATGGCAGGCTTGCAGCAGGAGCAGACATGAAGACACGTCACGTGTTCAGCACCCGCGACCTCGAGGCCGCCGAAGTCGCCGTCGACGCGTTGCGTCGATCCGGTTTGTCCGACGATGACATCTCGCTGGTGGCCAGCCGCGACATCGAGAGCAAGGCGATTCCCGACGACCGCCAGGACAGCGGCGACGATTTCGGCCGCGGCGGATTGAAGGGCGTGCTTGCCGGCGGCGGCAGCGGCCTGCTGGTGGGCCTGGCCGCGCTCACCATCACGCCGCTGGGCATCACCATCGCGGGCGCCGCCGCGATGACCGCCGCCGGTGCCGCGGTGGGCGGCTGGGTCGGCCTGATCACCGGCACCGCCGAGCCCGGCCCGGTGCGGCGACAGTTCGAGGACGAGATCGCCGCCGGCCGCGTGCTGGTGGTGGTGGACGGCGAGGAGGCCACGCTCGCGGCAGCGGACGAGACCCTGCTGGCGCTCGGGGCCAGGCCGTTGCCGTTCGACGCGCCCTCCGCCATTTCCTGATCCGAGCCTTCCATGTGTTGCCGCGTCGCATGCGCACTGACGCCGGAGCTTGCCGCCCCCGATTCCGATCATGAGCCAGATCTTTCATCCGCGATTCGGCCTGATCCTGAAGCTGGGCCTGTTCGCCGCGTTGCTGATGGCGGTGTGCGGCGTGCTCGCCTGGCGAGCCGTCACCGCCGAACCGCACGCCATCGGCGAGGCGGTGGAGCAGCCGGTGCCGTTCAGCCACAAGCACCACGTGGGCGACGTGGGCATCGACTGTCGCTACTGCCATGCCTCGGTGGAAACCGATGCGTTCGCCGGCATCCCGCCGATCTCCACCTGCATGACCTGCCACTCGCAGCTGTACACCAGCCAGGCCGCGCTCAAGCCGGTGGTCGACAGCTGGCGCAGTGGCGTGGCGCTGCATTGGCAGCGCGTGCACCAGTTGCCCGACTTCGTCTACTTCAACCATTCGATCCACGTGGCGAAGGGCGTCGGCTGCGAAAGTTGCCACGGCCGGGTCGACCGCATGCCGCTGACCGCGCGCGAGCATTCCCTGTCGATGCAGTGGTGCCTGGACTGCCACCGCGCGCCGCAGAAGTTCCTGCGCCCGCGCGATCAGGTGTTCGCGATGGGCTGGCAAGCCGCCGACCAGCAGAAGCTCGGCCTGGCTTTGGTGCGCCAGTACCACATCGACACGCGCCGCCTGACGGACTGTTCGGTATGTCATCGATAGGTGGGACGGGATTCGTGATTGGGGGTTCGGGATTCGGGAACCGCGCATCCGTAGGAGCCCACTTGCGGGCGATGCTCTTGCGGCACGAAACAGGGAAGAGGGAATCGGGAATCGGGAACGTCTCAAAGGCATCGCCCGCAAGCGGGCTCCTACGAGTGCGTGCGCCAGGCCAATGGGCGTGAGTGGTCCGACCGCACTTGACGCGCTGCGCGCGCAACTCGCTGATGCGCGCGGGCCGCGCTTCTGGCGCTCGCTGGAAGAGCTTGTCGAACAACCGGCCGGGCTCGACCGGTTGCGCGAGGCGTTCCCCCAACTCTCCCAGCTCGAACCGAGCCTCGACCGGCGCGGCTTCCTCAAGCTGCTCGGCGCCTCGCTGGCGATGGCGGGGCTGGCGGCGTGCAGTGGTCCGCCGCAGGAGCAGATCGTGCCGTGGGTGCGGCAGCCCGAGGGCATGTCGCCATCGCTGCCGCAGTTCTATGCCACCACGCTGCGCCATGGCAACGACGTGGCCGGCGTGCTGGTGGAGACGCACCAGGGCCGGCCCGGCAAGATCGAGGGCAATCCGAAACACCCGGCCAGCCTCGGCGCCACCGACACGATGCTGCAGGCCGCCGTGCTGGAGTTGTGGGATCCGGATCGCTCGACCGCCCCCAGGCACCAGGGCGCCATCGCCAGCTGGGACGACTTCGAGGCGGAGGCAGCGGGTCTGGCGCAACGTTTTGGCCGCAACGGCCGCGGCCTGCACGTGCTGGCCGGGCGCATCGACTCGCCCACGCTGGCCCGGCAGCGGCAGCAGCTGCTGCAGCGCTTCCCCGGCGCGCGCTGGCATCGCTACGAGGCGGTCGACGATGCGCAGGCACGGGCCGGAGCGCGGCTGGCGTTCGGCGCGCCGTTGCAGGTGCTGCCCCACGTCGACCGCGCCGCCTGCATCGTCGCGCTGGAAGCGGATTTCCTGACCAGCATGCCAGGCCATCTGCGCCATGCGCGCGACTTCGCCGCCGCGCGCAAGCCGGGCGCCGGAAAGGTCACGATGAGCCGGTTGTACGCGCTGGAGGCCACGCCCTCGCTGACCGGCGCCAACGCCGACCATGCCTGGCCGCTGGCGTCGCGCCGGATCGCCGTGTTCGCGCGCGAGCTCGCCGCGGCACTGGGCGTCGCCGGCGCGCAGGCGGGCGAACCCAGCGGGATCTCAGCCGCAAGCCTGCGGGCCGTGGCCGACGACTTGCGCGCCCATCGCGGCAGCTCGCTGCTGCTGGCCGGGCCGTCGCAGCCGGCGGCCGTGCACGCGCTGGTGCACCTGCTCAACCAGGCGCTGGGCAACGTCGGCCGCACGGTGGAATACATCGAGCCGGTCGAGCCGGACGATTCGGGCACGCTGGAAGAGCTGGTAGCGGCGATGAAGCAGGGCAGCGTCGACACGCTGCTGATCCTGGATGGCAACCCCGCCTATGCGGCGCCGGCCGAATTGCATTTCGGCGAGTTGGTGACCCGGCTGCCGCACAGCATCCACCTCGGCCTGTACGACGACGAGACGGCCGCCTGCTGCCAATGGCACCTGCCGCAGGCGCATGCGCTGGAGGCGTGGTCCGACGCGCGCGCGTTCGACGGCAGCGCCAGCATCGTGCAGCCGGTGATCGCCCCGCTGCACGGCGGGCGCTCGGTGCACGAGCTGCTGGCGAAGCTGCTGGGCGACACCACCAGCAACGGCCGCGACATCGTGCAGGCGACCTGGCGCGAGCACGCCGGCACCGACTTCGAGGGGTGGTGGCAACGCAGCCTGCGCGATGGCGTGATCGCCGGCAGCGCATCGCCCGCGCGGACGGTGACGGCCACGGGGGATTTCCCCGCGGACGTCCAGACGGCCATGTCCGACGATGGTCTCGAACTGCTGTTCCGCCCCGATCCCACCGTGTGGGACGGCCGCCACGCCAACAACGGCTGGCTGCAGGAATGCCCCAAGCCGCTGACCCGGCTCACCTGGAGCAATGCGGCGCTGGTCAGTCCCGCGCTGGCCGCGGAGCGGAGGCTGGCCAACGGCGACGCCATCGAGCTGCGCATCGGCGGCAGGCATACGCAGGCACCGGTGTGGATCATGCCGGGCCAGGCGGCGCGCAGCGTCACCGTGCCGCTGGGCTACGGGCGGCGCCGCGCGGGCCACGTGGGCGAGCGACTGGGCTTCGATGCTGGCGCCTTGCGCAGCGTCGCGTCGCCGTGGAGCGAGGGCGGACTTGAGATCAACCCGACCGGCGAGCACGTGGCGCTGGCCACCACCCAGCACCATCACGCGATGGAAGGCCGCGCGCCGGTGCGTGCCGCCACGCTGGCGCAGTTCCTGGTCGATCCCGCGTTCGCGCAGGACGAGGCCACGCCGCCCAGCCTGTACCCGCAGCGGCCGCCCGGCGAATACAGCTGGGGCATGAGCGTCGACCTCAACAGCTGCATCGGCTGCAACGCCTGCACCATCGCCTGCCAGGCGGAGAACAACATCCCGGTGGTGGGCGCGGAAGAAGTGCGGCGCGGGCGCGAGATGCACTGGATCCGCGTCGACCGCTATTACGAAGGCACAGCCGACGCGCCGCGCACCCATCACCAGCCGGTGCCGTGCATGCACTGCGAGCACGCGCCGTGCGAGGTGGTGTGCCCGGTCGGCGCCACCGTGCACGATTCGGAAGGCTTGAACCTGCAGGTCTACAACCGCTGCGTGGGCACCCGCTTCTGCTCCAACAACTGCCCGTACAAGGTGCGCCGCTTCAACTTCCTGCAGTACGCCGACCTCGCCAGCGAGGAGCTGAAGGCGCAGCGCAATCCCGACGTCAGCGTACGCAACCGCGGCGTGATGGAGAAATGCACCTACTGCATCCAGCGCATCGAGACCGCCCACATCGCCGCGGACAAGGGCGGCCGCCGCATCGCCGATGGGGAGATACGCACCGCCTGCCAGGCGGTGTGCCCCACGCAGGCGATCACCTTCGGCGACCTCGCCGACCCGGCCAGTGCGGTGAGCCGCGAGAAGTCCTCGCCGCGCAACTACGCCTTGCTGGGCGAGTTGAACACGCGGCCGCATACGACGTACCTGGCGGGCTTGCGCAATCCGAATCCGGCGTTGGGGGAGGAGTCGTGAGAGGAGTTCAGCGCACCCGGTCGTCATTCCCGCGAAAGCGGGAATCCAGTGTCTTTCGACGGGACACGGCAAGGGCGCTGGATTCCCGCTTTTGCGGGAATGACGGCGCGGGCGAGTGGCGGCTTTTAAATGCCGCCGACGATGAATGGGTGCTCCAGTGAGCACGCCCGTACTTCTCGGGCGCCCAACCCTGGCCAGCGTCACCGACCAGGTCAGCGGCATCGTGCTGCAACGCCCGACCGGCCGGGTGTGGCTGCTGTCGTTCGCGCTGGCACTCGCCTTCACCGGGCTGCTCGGCGCGGGCATCGGCTACCTGCTGGTGAAGGGCGTGGGCATCTGGGGGCTGGACATGCCGGTGGCGTGGGCGTTCGCCATTGCCGACTACGTGTGGTGGATCGCGATCGGCATGGCGGGCACCTTCATTTCCGCCGCGCTGTATCTGGCGCGGCAGGAGTGGCGCACCTCGCTCAACCGCTACGCCGAGGCGATGACGGTGTTCGCGGTGTCGGTGTCCGGCATCTTCCCCATCCTGCACCTGGGGCGGCCGTGGTTCTTCTACTGGCTGGCGCCGTATCCGGACCGCATGGGCGTGTGGCCGCAGTGGCGCAGTTCGCTGCTGTGGGATTTCTTCGCGATCCTGGCCTACCTGATCGTGTCGATCCTGTATTTCTACGTCGGCCTGATTCCCGACCTCGCCAGCCTGCGCGACCGCGCCCGCACGCGCGGCAAGCAGGTGTTCTACGGCCTGCTGGCGCTGGGCTGGCGCGGCGAGGCCCGGCACTGGGCGCGCTTCGAGACGTTGAGCCTGCTGCTGGCAGGGCTGGCGGTGCCGCTGGTGTTCTCGGTGCACAGCATGGTGGCGCTGGATTTCTCCGAGGCGCTGCTGCCGGGCTGGCACTCGACGATCTTCCCGCCGTTCTTCGTGGCCGGCGCCTTGTTCTCCGGCTTCGCGATGGTGCTGGTGCTGGGCATCCCGCTGCGCCGTTTCTACGGGCTGGGCGATGTCATCACCGAGCGGCACATCGACAATTTGGCCAGGATGATGCTGGCGGCCGGGCTGTTCGTCGACTACAGCTACCTCAGCGAGATCTTCACCGCGTTCTACAGCGGCGACCGCTACGACATCGCGATGACCATGCAGCGCTTCACCGGCGCCTACGCCTGGGTGTTCTGGACCACGATCGCCTGCAACGTGGTGGCGATCCAGGCGTTGTGGTGGCCGCGGCTGCGGCGCCATCACGGCGTGCTGTTCGCGCTGGGCATCGTGGTGCTGGTCGGCATGTGGTTCGAGCGCCTCATGCTGATCGTCAGCAGCCTGTACCGGGATTTCCTGCCCTCGAGCTGGGGCATGTTCTATCCCACGCTGTGGGACCTGGCCTTTTTGTTCGGTTCGATCGGGCTGTTCTTCGCGCTGTTCCTGCTGTTCGTGCGCGTGCTGCCGCTGGTGTCGATGTTCGAGCTGCGCAAGCTGGTGCACCGCCATGGAGGAGCGGCCGCATGAACGCGCCACGCGAACATGGTTGCCTGGCGCAGTTCGCCAGCGTGCCCGCGCTGCTGGCGGCGGTGCGGCAACTGCGGATGGACGGCTATACCCATCTGGAGGCCTACACGCCGTTCGCGGTGGAGGGGCTGGCCGAGGCGCTTGGTCCCGTGCGCAACCGCATCCCGCTGCTGATGCTGCTCGGCGGCCTGGTCGGCGGCTGCGGCACGCTGATGCTGCAGTGGTACGCGGCGGTGATCGACTATCCCATCGACGTGGGCGGTCGGCCGGATGCCAGCTGGCCGGCCTTCATCCCCGCCGCGCTGGAGATGACCATCCTGTGCGCCGCGCTGGCCGGCGTGATTGGCATGCTGGTGGGCAACGGCCTGCCGCGGCTGAATCATCCGCTGTTCAATAGCGAGCGGTTCGAGGCGGCCAGCCGCGACGGCTTCTTCGTGCTGCTGCGCGCGGACGATCCGCGCTACGAGATCGACCGGGTGCTGCACGACGTCGAGCGGCTCGATCCCCTGCACGTCGAGCAGGTGCTGCCATGAGCGCGATGCGCTGGTGCCCTGCGTTGTTCGCCGTGCTCGCGCTGACCGGCTGCGAGCGCGCGATGCACGACATGTACCAGCAGCCCAAGGACAAGCCGCTCGCGCCCAGCCCCTTGTTCGCCAATGGCAACAGCGCGCGCACGCCGCCGCCGGGCAGCGTGCCGATGGCGGGCGGGGCAGGGGCGGACAGCAGTGGCGGACGGCTGGGCCGGTTGTCGAGCGCGCGGCCGCCGGGGCGGGCGTTGCCGCTGGATGCGAATGGCCAGCCGCTGGTCGGCGGCGGCCGCGACTACGCCAACCCGTTGCCGGTGACCAGGGAGCTGCTGGCGCGCGGGCAGCAGCGCTACGACATCTATTGCGCGCCCTGCCACGGGCGCAGCGGCGACGGCGCGGGCATGGTGGTGCGGCGCGGTTTCCCGGCGCCGCCGAGCTACCACACCGATCGCCTGCGCCACGCGGCGGACAGCCATTTCTACCAGGTGATCAGCGACGGCTACGGCGTGATGTATCCGTATGCCGATCGCATCACGCCGCACGACCGCTGGGCCATCGTGGCCTACATCCGCGCGCTGCAGCTGAGCCAGCACGCCAGCCGCGACCGGCTCGACGCGCAGGACATCGCGCGGCTGGATGCCTTGCCCGTGCCGGCCGCCTCGACGGGGCAGGCACGATGAACACAGCGCGCCGTCCGCAGGTTGTGGCGATCGTAGCCGCGCTGGCCTTGCTGGGCTGCCTGGCGCTGGGCTGGCGCGCTCCGCAATCGCTGCTGCTGTCGTACCTGGCCGCGTACGTGTTCTTCCTCGGTCCCGCACTGGGCAGCGTGGGTTTGCTGATGGTGCACCGGCTGGCCGGCAACGGCGACTGGGGACGCGAACTGCGCGTGCCGTTGCTGGCGGCCAGCCGGGTGCTGCCCTTGCTGGCCGTCCTGCTGTTGCCGATCCTCATCGGCGCGGCGCAGCTGTTTCCCTGGATGCAGGCCAGCGTGCCGGACGCGCCGCATATCGCGCAGCAACGCTGGTATCTGAACCGGCCGTTCTTCCTGCTGCGCGCGGTGCTGTGCTTCGCCGCCTGGCTGTGGCTGGCGCACGGGTTGCGCCGGCGCTTGCGCGATCCGGCTGGCGAGCTCGCCCGCTTCGCCGCGGCGGGGCTGATCGTCTACCTCATCACCGTCAGCGTGGCCGCGGTGGACTGGATCATGTCGCTGGTGCCGGCGTGGCACTCGTCGGTGTTCGGGCTGATCGTGGGCACGGGCCAGCTGCTGGCTGCCGCCGCGCTGGCGGTGTGCTGTCATGCCGATGACGGGGCGACACCGCGGCGGCGCGGCGATATCGGCAGCATCCTGCTCGTCCTGGTGCTGGCGTGGTCGTACCTGGCCTTCATGGACTACCTCACGGTGTGGATCGCCGACCTGCCGACCGAAACCGTGTGGTACCTGCCGCGGCTGCGCACCGGCTGGCGATGGCTGGGCGCGTGGCTGGTGGTGTTCCACCTGCTGGTGCCGTTCGCGCTGCTGCTGTCGCGGCGGGTCAAGCAGGATCGCCGCTGGCTGCGCGCCATCGCCGGCCTGCTGTTGCTGGGGCAGGCGGTGTATGCGCTGTGGCTGGTGCTGCCGAGCCTGCGACCGCACGGTTTCGCACTGACCTGGGGCGATGCGCTGGCGTGGCTGGGCATCGGCGGGTTGTGCTGGGCGCTGTTCGACCTGCGCCTGGCGCAGGAGCGCGCCGCCTGGGAGGCCGCGCCATGAGCCAGCGCGACGCTCACGAATCCTATGCGGTGGCCGCGCGGCGACTGCACTGGGTGGCGGCGATCCTGGCGCTGAGCCTCGCCGGCATCGTGCTGCTGATGTACGTGCTGGCACACACCTGGTTGCTCACCACCTCGCCGCCGATCGAGACGGTGCCGCCGTCACCACGGCTGCAGGCGAACCCCAATGTGGATCTCGCGGCCGAGCGACGGCGGGAGGAGGGCATGCTGGAGGGCTACGCGTGGGTGGATCGCAAGCGGGGCATTGCGCGGATTCCGGTGCAGAGGGCGATGGAGATCCTGGCGCGCGGTTCCGGAAAAGCGGGGCAGCCGCGATGAACCGGCACGCCTGCAGGAGCGCACCCTGTGCGCGATCGGCTTTGTCGCGGCGTGATCGCGCACAGGGTGCGCTCCTGCGGGGGCTCACGCTGCTGTTGTTGTTCTGGCTGCCGCTGTGTGTTGTGGCTGGGCTACCGCCGCCGAAAAACCTCAACCAGCGCGCCGGCTTCGACCAGCGCGTGGGCACGCAGGCGCCGATGGCGGCGCACTTCCGCGACGCCAGCGGCCGCGACGTGACGCTGGCGCAGCTGACCGATGGCAAGCCCACCCTGCTGGCGCTGGGCTACTACCGCTGTCCGAATCTGTGCGACCTGGTGCTGCATGGCATCGCCCATGCCGTGCCGGACCTGCGGCTGCGCACCGGCGAGGATTACCAGGTGGTGTTCGTCAGCATCGACCCGCGCGAGACGCCGGCCGACGCGCAGCATGCCGCGCAGATGCTGGCGAAGATGAATCCGGCCGCGCACGTTCACCGCTGGCACCTGCTCACCGGCGAGCAGGCGTCGATCCACGCGCTGGCGCAGGCGGTGGGCTTTCGCTATTTCCTCGACCAGCGCAACAACCAGTACGCACACGCCGCGGGCGTGGTGGTGCTGACCGGGCAGGGCAAGGTCGCGCAGTATTTCTTCGGGGTCGGCTATCCGTCCGCGGCGCTGCGGCTGGCGCTGGTGGGTGCGTCGCACGGCCAGCTCGGCAGCCCGGTCGACCAGCTGGTGCTGCTGTGTTGCGGCTATGACCCCAGCACCGGCCGCTACAGCCTGCTGATCGGACGGGTGATGCAGATTCTGGGGATCGGTTTCGCCTTGCTGCTGCTGGCGGGCGTGTTCCGGTTCCGGCACAGGGAACGCACATGATCGGTTTGCCGCAGGCATCGGGTTTCGCCGGGCGGGTCGACGGCCTGTTCGACACCTTGCTGGCGCTCAGCGGCGTGGTGGTGCTGGGCGTGTTCGCGGTGATGATCTGGTTCTGCGTGAAGTATCGCCATGGCAGCTCCGCCGACCGCCGCGGCGACACGCACCGGCACCTGGGCATCGAGCTGACCTGGACGCTGATCCCGATGGCGATGTTCATCGGCCTGTTCGCCTGGAGCGTGAAGCTGTGGGTGGTGCTGCGCACGCCGCCGGCCGATGCCACGCCGATCTACGTGGTGGCCAAGCAGTGGATGTGGAAGGTGCAGCACCTTGGCGGTCAGCGCGAGATCGACACGCTGCACGTGCCGCTGGGCCAGCCGGTGCGGCTGGTGATGACCTCGCAGGACGTGATCCACAGCTTCTACGTGCCCGCGTTCCGGGTGAAGCAGGACGTGCTGCCGGATCGCTACACCGAGCTGTGGTTCACCGCCACCAAAACCGGCACCTTCCATCTGTTCTGCGCCGAGTTCTGCGGCACCGACCATGCGCGCATGGGCGGCGAGGTGGTGGTGATGACGCCTGCCGACTACGCCAGCTGGCTGCACGCCCACGCGGGCACCGGCCTGGCGGCGCAGGGCGCGGCGCTGTTCCGCCGCTTCGGTTGCAGCGGCTGCCACGATCCGCACGCCGGCGTGCACGCGCCGGACCTGGACAACCTCTACGGCAGCACCGTGCCGCTTGCCGACGGCAGCCAGGTGCTGGCCGACGAGCGCTACCTGCACGACGCGATCCTGTTGCCGAAGCTGCAGGTCGCCGCCGGCTACGCGCCGATCATGCCCAGCTACCAGGACCGCATCGACGAGAGCGACGTGCTGGCGCTGATCGCCTACCTGAAATCGCGCAGCAAGCATCCGGAGATCGTCGATGAGTACCGCTGAACGGATCGCGCCGAGCTACCTGGAGGAGGGCTTCAGCCTGCGCTCGTGGCTGGGCACGCACGACCACAAGCGCATCGCGATCCTGTACGCGCTGGGGATCACCTTCTTCTTCTTCCTCGGCGGGCTGGCCGCCGCGCTGATCCGGCTGGAGCTGGTCACCCCTGCCGGCGACGTGCTGAGCGCCGAAACCTACAACAAGGCGTTCACCTTCCATGGCGTGGTGATGGTGTGGTTCTTCCTGATCCCCTCGATCCCCGCCACGCTGGGCAATTTCCTGCTGCCGCTGATGATCGGCGCGCGCGACATGGCGTTCCCGCGCCTGAACCTGTTCAGCTGGTACCTGTACATCGTCGGCGGCCTGTTCACCATCGCCTGCCTGCTGCTGGGCGGGGTGGACACCGGTTGGACCTTCTACACGCCGTTCTCGACCATGTTTTCCAACTCCAACGTGATGCTGGCCGTGGTCGGCGTGTTCGTGGTGGGCTTCTCCTCGATCTTCACCGGGCTCAACTTCATCATCACCATCCACACCATGCGCGCGCCGGGGATGACCTGGTTCCGGCTGCCGCTGTTCGTGTGGTCGATGTACGCGGTGGCGCTGGTGATGATGCTGGCCACGCCGGTGCTGGCGATGACGCTGGCCCTGATCGCGCTGGAACGGCTGTTCGGCGTGGGCATCTTCGACCCGGCGCTGGGCGGCGATCCGCTGCTGTTCCAGCACTTCTTCTGGTTCTACTCGCACCCGGCGGTGTACATCATGGTGCTGCCGGCGATGGGCGTGGTCAGCGAGCTGATCACCGCCGGCGTGCGGCGGCGCATCTTCGGCTACAAGTTCATGGTGTGGGCGATCGTCGGCATCGCGGTGGTCGGCTTCCTGGTCTGGGGCCACCACATGTTCGTGTCGGGGCAGTCGATGTATGCGGGCATCATCTTCTCGATCCTGAGCTTCATCATCGCGGTGCCGTCGGCGATCAAGGTCTTCAACTGGACGGCCACGCTGTACAAGGGCGACATCAGTTTCACCGCGCCGCTGCTGTACGCGCTGGGCTTCGTCGGGTTGTTCATGCTGGGCGGGCTGACCGGCCTGTTCCTGGCCGCCACCGCGCTGGACGTGAGCCTCACCGACACCTATTTCGTGGTGGCGCATTTCCACTACATCATGGTCGGCGGCTCGGTGATGGCCTACCTGGGCGGCATCCACTACTGGTGGCCGAAGATCACCGGGCGGCTGTATTCGGAGGCGTGGGCGCGCTTCGCCGCGATCCTGATGTTCTTCGGCTTCAACCTCACCTTCTTCCCGCAGTACGTGCTGGGCTGGGAGGGCATGCCGCGGCGCTACCACGAATACCTGCCGCAGTATCAGGTGCTGAACGTGCTGTCCTCGGCGGGCGCCACGATCCTGGCGGTGTCGTACCTGCTGCCGCTGGGCTACCTGCTGTGGTCGCTGCGCCATGGCGCGCGCGCCGGCGCGAACCCGTGGAACGCGCAGGGGCTGGAGTGGATCACGCCCTCGCCGCCGCCGCTGCACAACTTCGAGCAGACGCCGCAGGTCACCGGCGGCCCCTACGCCTACGAGCAGCCATGAACGCCACCGCCCGCCACCTGCGCGAACAGTTCGACGACCCCGTGCAGCAGCGCGAGGCGTCGACGCTGGGCATGTGGGCGTTCCTGACCACCGAAATCCTGTTCTTCGGCGTGTTGTTTGCCGGCTACGCCTTCTGCCGGGTGATGTTTCCCGAGGCGTTCGCCGCAGCCAGCCGGCACACCGACATGCTGCTGGGCACGCTGGAAACCGCCGTGTTGCTGACCAGCAGCTGCGCCGCCGCGCTGGCCGTGCGCGAGGTGCAACTGGGCGGCCGGCGCGTGGCGACGTGGCTGCTGCTGGCCACCGCCGCGCTCGGCATCGCGTTCCTGGTCATGCACGGCTTCGAATACGTGGCGGAGTACCACGAGGGCCTGATCCCCGGCATCCGCTACACCCAGCACGGACCGCACGCGGCGTCGATGCAGCTGTTCTTCTGCCTGTACTACTTCATCACCGGCTTCCACGGCCTGCACGTGTCGATCGGCGTGGGCCTGCTGCTGGCGATGGCCTGGCGCACCCACCGCGGCGCGTTCGATCAGGACTACCACACGCCGCTGGAACTGACCGCGCTGTACTGGCACCTGGTCGACATCGTGTGGATCTTCGTCTATCCGCTGATCTACCTGGTCGGGAGGGCGCAATGAACGCACGCTCGCCCGCGCGCCCGGCGCGCAGCCATCGCAGCGGACCGGCGCCGCCGTCGCTGCGCAGCAACCTGCTGGTGCTGGCCGCGCTGCTGGTGCTGCTGACCTTGAGCGCCGGCAGCGCGCTGATCCCGATGGGCGCGTTCAACGAGGTGGCCAACCTCGGCATTGCCGCGATGAAGGCGCTGCTGGTGCTGATCTTCTTCATGCGGCTGAAGACCGACAACCCGCTGCTGCGGCTGGTCGCCGCCACGGGTTTCGCGTGGCTGGCGCTGCTGGTGGCGCTGTCATTGGCCGACCTGCTGAGCCGCAACGACCTGCTGCCCCCGTGGTAACGATTTCCGCGCGCCCGGTAGGAGCCCGCTCGCGGGCGATGCTTTTGGGTCGGGATTCGGGATTCGGGATTCGGGATTCGGGGCACGAAAGCATCGGGCGCGCGGCAGGTCAGCGGAAGGTGATGCGGCAACCCGCATAGATCGCGCGGCCCGGGCCGGGTTCGTAGTAGCGGCCGGTGGATTCGTTGACGATGAGCGAGCCGATGTGGCGGCGGTCGAACAGGTTGTCCAGGCGCACAAAGGGCGCCACCTGCACGTCGGCGCTGTCGATGACGTAACCCATGCTGGCGTCGACCAGCGCGTAGCCGGGCGCGCGCGCGGTGTTGGCGTCGTTGGCCACGACGGCGCCGATCGCCGACAGTTGCAGCTGCGCATGCCAGTCTTGGGCGCCGCCCCAGCGCAGGCTGGCGTCCAGCGCCGAGCGCGGCACGCCGGCGATGCGCGTGCCGCTGCCGTCCAGCGCCCGGGCGAAGCGCGCATCGAGCCAGGTGTAGGCGAGATGCGCCTGCCACCGCGGGGCCAGGGTCAGCTGCAGTTCGGCCTCCACGCCGCGGCGGCGCGCATGGCCGCGGTTGCGGTAGGTGGTGCGCCCGTCGGTGCTGCTGTCCACCGCCAGCTCGTCGCGCGTATCGGCCTGGAACCACGCCAGCTCGACGCTGTTGTCGCCGGCCCAGCGCCATTTCGAACCGAGTTCGAGATTGTTCGAGCGGGCGGCGGCGAGGGCGAGGTTGAGGCCGCTGCCGCCATCGCCGCGGTAGCCGAGTTCGCTGAAGGTGGGCGTTTCGAAACCGCGTCCCCATGATGCGTACAGATGCCAGTCGCGGCTGGCGCGGAACAGCACGCCGACCACCGGCGTGGTGGCGTCGTAGACGCGCCGGCCGCTGTCGTCCGGATTGCCGGTGGTGATGTAGTGATCGTCCACGCGGAAGTGCACGCTGCTGTGGCGCAGCCCGCCGCTGAGTGACCAGCGCGACGACAGCTGCCAGCTGGCCTGCGCGTACTGGTCGACATCCCACACCACGTCCTGCTCGTCGCGACGCAGCGCGCCGATCACGCCCAGCGTGTCGCCGGCGAAGTTCTCGTAGCCGCGGCGCTGCTGGTTCTGGCGGTCCCAGCTGCCGCCCACGGTCAACTCGAAGGCACGTCCGCCGAGCTCGCCCTGCCAGCGCCGACGCAGGTCCGCGCCGCCGTAGCCGCCATCCAGGTCCACCACGCCGCCGGCGCTGAGCGGGCTGGCCTGTGCCGCCGGCGGTATCGACAGCATCTGCTGCACCGCGCGGCGGCCGTAATAGGCCAGCGCGCGCCATTCGCCGCCGTGGTCGTCGTCGTGTTCGGCGATCAGGCCGAGCTGGTTCTGGCGCACGCTCTTGCGGGTGTCGTAGGCCAGCGCCGATGGCGCGGCCTGGCGCGGGTCGGCCCGGTATTCCCACCAGGAGAGCCCCTTCGGGTCCTGCGCGTGCGGCAGCAGCACGCTGTTGGCCACCACCGTGATGCGGTTGCCGTCGCCCAACGCGAAGCGCAGCTTGGCATTGCCGTTGTAGCGGGTGGCCCGGCTGTGGCGGCGAAAGCCCTCGCCGTCGAGGCGCGACAGGTCGAGGTTGTAGTCGAGCCCGCCGGCGATGCCGCGCGCGCCCAGTTCGACGCGCCGGCCGGCGTAGCGCCCCGCGCCGAACGTCATCTGCCACTGCGGCGGGTCGGTGCCGTCGGCGGTGAACAGCTGGATCACGCCGCCGGAGGAGTTGCCGTACAACGCGGAGAACGGCCCGCGCAGCACCTCGATGCGATCGGCCGCGCCGAGGCTGAAGTTCGACACCTGGCCCTGGCCGTCCGGCATGGTGGCCGGAATGCCGTCCACGTACAGCCGCACGCCGCGCACGCCGAAGGTAGTGCGCGCGCCGAAACCGCGGATCGAGATCTGCTCGTCCTGCGCCGCATTCTGCCGGTCGCGCGCCAGCACGCCGGGCACCTCGCGCAGCGATTCGGACGGATTGATCGACGCCCGATCCGCCTGGACCTGCTGCAGGTCCACCGCGTCGATCGACACCGGCAGGTCGAACGGCTGCTGCGCGTGGCGGGTGGCGGTCACCACCACCGCGGGCAGGGTGGTGGTCGAAGCGCGCGTCGCGCCGGTGGACGTCTGATCCTGCGCCAGGGCGGGAAGCCCCCACAGGCCCAACCCGGTCGCCAACAGCAGCGGCCAGCAGGCGGTGCCGCCGATCATCCGCATGAGCGGCCCGCGCGGCAGAACCGATGGACGTGGACGGAAAGGTGCATGTGTGCTGCCTGGCTGGCGGATGACGGTGACTCGCAACGTCCGACTACAGCATAGGACATCAGCATTGCCGGCCAACCGCGGGCAACTGGCTTGGGCAGCGGCGTGGACCTCAGAAATCCAGCTGCGCCTGCAGCTCGTAGATGTGCGGATCGACCTGGAGGTTGCCGCGGTCGCTGAACGCGCGCACCGCGTTGGCCTGGAGCTTGAAATGCCGACTGATGTACCAGTTCAAGCCCAGCGTCCAGTCGTGTTCGGTGCCGCCTTCGATGCCGCCGTCGTCGAGGTCGACGGTGGAATAGCGCATCGCCACTTCCACCGCGCCGGCCGGGCGCGAGGGCACCGGATTGGCGAAGGCGGTCTTCTTGTACCCGTGGGATTCGCCGGTCAGCATCCACGCGGCGGAAACGTAGTAGCCGTGGCTGCCGAAGCTGCGCATGGCGTTGCGCGACACGTGCATGGCGAGGTATTCGCTCTGCAGCAGCAACGGCCCGTTCATCCATGCCGCTTCCAGCCCGCCGCGGTTGACGTGGTCGACGCCGGACAGCGTGCCGGTATCGACCAGCCGCACGGGCGTGAGGTGCGCCTCGGGCCGTGCACGCACCTGCGCGCTGCCGTCGTCGCGGTTCTCCTGCGAGATGGCCAGGCCCAGGTGCACCACCTCGTCGGCGCGCGCCACCGGCGCGAACACCGCGCGCCCGGCCAGGGTGCGACCGGCGCCGTCGTGGTTGAGGTCGTGCGGCGCGAACCAGGCCAGCTGCAGCGTCCAGTGCGGCGCGCCGGTCCAGGTCCAGCCCAGGCCGGCGCGGCGGCCTTCGTAGGCCATCTCCACCGGCAGGCCGGCTTCGATGAAGGTGGTGGCGCGCCCGGAGGTCCTGGCGCTCTCCCAGCCCACTGGCGTGCGGAACTCGCCCAGCTGGAACTTGCCGGCCTTGCCTTCCAGTGCCAGGTAATTGTCGACCCAGGCGTCGTTGGCGAAGTCGTAGCCCGCGGCGATCTCGAAGGCGTCCTTCTTCTTCACGAACAGATCCAGTTCCTGGCGCCGCCAGTCCTGCGAATCGTCGAAGAGGTGGCCGCCGTCGGCCCGGCGGTCGTTGTCGAAGGCGTTGCCGGCGTACTGGAAAATGCCGCCCGCGCCCACCTCGACGCCGTTGTCGAAGGTCTTGCTGACCGCATCCTGGGCGTAGCCGGGAAGCGAGAGGCTCAGGCCGAGGCCGAGCCAGCCACACGCGCAACGAAAGTTCATCATCGACCTCCGGTTCGGTACGGCATTCCGCGGAATGATGCCGACGACGGGATCGACGAACAGGATCTGCTGGCGCGCAATGCAAAGGGGCAGGGGCAGCGGGCCGCCGCCCGCGACGCCGACTATCGCGCGCCGAAACTCTGCGTGCGGTGAAGGTTGCCTGACGTGTCGGCCGCCATCCCTTCACGGTCGAGAGGATGCACGCGGCAGCGACGGGCGACGCGGCGGCGGGCAGCGTGCCTTTCGGCCGCGGTTCCGGCCTGCGGCAACGTCCGCTTGCCATCGTGTGCACGGCGCACCGACGGCCGGTGGCGAACACTGTCGGGAACCAACCCAGCGGAGCACGCCCATGGGCAACACGAACCTGCCCCAGTTCGGCGCAGCCGACACCCGCAACAGCCGCGACACCCTCAGCGGCGAGGAGCAACTGACCGACGAGGAACGCAAGCGCGAGCGCGAACCCGGTGACGCCGGCCCCGCACCCGGCCGCCCGAAGAACGCGCCGGCTCGCGTGCCGGGCCAGCAACGCGGCGATGGCGAAGTGGACGACGTGGAGGCCGCCCGCGAGGCCGAGCGCGTGCGGCGGCGCGCGGCAGGACCGGACGACGACCCGCGCCATCCCGATCCGGTGGCGGCGCGCGCCGGCCACGCCAACTCGGGCTATTCCGGCCCCAAGGCGAGCTGAACCAGGCTCAGGGCACCGGGTAGGGATGCTGCTGCAGCACGCCGGCGAGATGCGCGGCGTTGCTGGCCAGCGTGCGGATGGCGCCGGCGAGCTTGTCGGGCGTCTTTTGCAGGTCGATGTAGTTGACGCTGCCCATCGCCTCGCCGACCCAGTAGGCGGAGCTGCCGCCGGGAATGGTGAAGCCGACGTCGGCCAGCGCCTGGTACAGCTCCGCGGTCACGTGATGGGCGCCGTCCTCGTTGCCCACCACCGCCACGATCGCCACGCGGCCGAAGGTGGGATAGCAGCCGTTCTCGTCGATCTCGCCGAGGAAGGCGTCCATCCGCTCCAGCACGCGCTTGGCCACGCTGGAGGGCTGGCCCAGCCAGATCGGCGTGGCGAACACCAGGATGTTCGCATCCAGTACCTGCTGGCGCAGCGCCGGCCAGGCGTCGCCTTCGCCCTCGTCGGCTTTCACCCCGGGCTTGACGTCGTGGTCGACGATCCGCGCGGATGATGTCTCCACCTCCCGCGATTGCAGCTCCTGCAGCAGCTGGTCCAGGATCTTCTGGGTGGACGACGCCGCGGGCGCGGACTTGAGCGTGCAGTTGATGCCGAAGGCGCGAAGAGTCATGACGATGGCAACCTGGAACGGGGAAGCCCCGACGCTACCGCCGCTGCCGTCATGCCACGATGAACACGACGAACGCACCGGACCTGCCCGTGGATGACGACGTACCCCTGCCGCGCTTCGCCAGTCGCGGACGCACCTGCGTCTACGTGCTGCCGTGCCGCGACGAGGACGTGCTGAAGATCGGCTACTCGCGCGACCCGCTGCAGCGCATGCGCAGCCTGCACCGGCGCTTCTTCGAGTTCTTCGACCTCGATCGCGGCCTGCTGATCGAGGCCGAGCGGCTGCGCGATGCGCGCCGCATCGAGCGGTTGTTCATCGGGCGGTTCGCGGCGCAGCGGGTGCCGCCGCCGCTGGTCGTGCGCGACGCCGCGGCAGGCTACACCGAGTGGTTCCGTGGTGTCGCGCCGCAGGCCGACGCGCTGGCGCATGCGCTGTGCGCCCAGGAAGGCCTGGCCCTGCACGGGCTGCGGCCCTGGTTGCGCGCGCGGCTGGAGGAGTGCAGCGACAGCCTGTATGCGTGGTCGGGGCGCATGCTGGAGGCGCTGGAATACGAACACTTCAACCTGCCGGCGCAGGCACGCAGCGCGGTCGCGGCCAAGGCGCTGCGCGACACGCTCGATGCCTGCGCCGCCGTCGGCCTGGATCTTGCCGGGCTGGTGCCGCCGGCGGTGCTGGAATGGCATGCGGCCCACGACTATTTCGGGCGGCGCTGAATGCTTTCCTCGAACCGCTCGCGCAGCTTGCGTGCGTCGAACGGCGCCTTGACCTTGGCGTCGTTGTCGAAATAGCAGTAGACGTCGCGCGACTTGCGCGGCGGCGGCGCGGCACGGCTGGTGCGGAAACCGGCCTTGCGCGGCTGGCTGCCGCGCATCCACGCGCGGATGCGCCGGGCCCAGTCGTCGAGCGCCGCGTCGCTGTAGCCGCTGGCGTACAGCTTCTTGTCGCCGTGCAGGCGCAGGTAGAGGAAGCCGGCGGTCACGTCGCGCAGCCGCGGCCAGCGGGTGGGTGCGTCGGAAACCACCAGCGCCACGCGGTGCCGCCGCAACAGCGCGATGAAGTCCGGGTTGCGGAAGCTGTCGTGGCGCACCTCGACGGCATGGCGCAGCCGGTGGTCGCGCCGCGGCGGCGACAGGTCGCCGGCGTGACGCAGGTGCGCGTCGTGCCGGCGGGCCATCGCGAGCGCGGAGGCGCTGTCGCGCGGCAGCTGTGCCAGGAACCCGTCGAACAACGCATGATCCCAGGCCAGGTTGGGCGGGAACTGCCACAGCAGCGGACCGAGCTTCTCGCGCAGTTCGAGCACGCCGGAGGCGAGGAAGTTCGCCAGCGGCTTCTCCATCCCGCGCAGCCTGCGCACGTGGGTGATGAAGCGCGGAGCCTTCACCGCAAACACGAAACCGCGCGGCGTGTCCCGATACCAGGCGCGCCAGCTCTCCGGCCGCTGCAGCGAGTAGAACGAGCCGTTGATCTCGATGCTGTCCATCTGGCGCGAGGCGTAGTGCAGCTCCAGCCGCTGCGGCAGGTCCTTCGGATAGAACCGCCCGCGCCACGGCGCGTAGCGCCAGCCGGAGATGCCGATGCGCAACCTGGCCATGGGGGAATCCGTGCGGGGGAACCGGCCAGCACGCTAGCGCGCTGGCCGTGGTGCGGCGATGAACGGGCCGCGCTCACCCGTTCTTGATGCGTGGGCGTGCACTGTGCGGTTTTTCACCGGAGTAGCCGCCATGGTCGATCCAGTCCGCAACCGGCAGCACGGCAACGGCGACCGCAACGACGACAAGGTCGCCGAAGGCGACCGGCGTCGCCACGAGGAACGCAAGCGACGGCTCGAACAGGAACAGAAGAAGTCCCCGCAGGGATCGTCGCCACGGCGCTGACGCGGGAGCGCGCATGCCCCTGTCGCACTATGTCGTTGCCGGCCGCAAGGTGCTCCACGGCGTGGGGGACGATGCACTGCTCACCCGCGCGGCCGCCATCGCGTTCTACTCGGCGCTGTCGTTCGCGCCGCTGATGGTGCTGCTGCTGTGGCTGCTGGCGGCGCTGCGGCCGGAATGGCAGCAGCAGCTGACCGCCGGGCTGGCCCGCATCCTGGGCGAGAAGGCCGCCGGCGCGATCGAACTGGTGGTGGGCAATGCCAAGTCCACGCCGACGCTGGGCAACATCGCCGGCATCGCGAGCCTGGCCATCACCGTGTTCGGCGCCTCCGCCGTGTTCGCCCAGCTGCAGCGGGCACTCAACGTGATCTGGGACGTCAAGGCCACGCCCGGCAAGGCGATCACCGCCTGGCTGTGGGCGCGCGCGCGGGCGATCGCGCTGGTGGTGGGGTTCGTTTTCCTGCTGATCGTTTCGTTTGTGGTGAGCACGCTGATCCGCCTGTTCGTGCCGGCCGATTCGTGGCTGTGGAGCATCGTGGAGTGGGCGATCACGCTGCTGGTGTTCATCGCGGCGTTCGGCGCGATGTACCGCGTGCTTCCGGATGCCCGCATCGCCTGGCTGGATGCGTGGCGCGGTGCGCTGCTCACCACGGTGCTGTTCATCGCCGGCAAGTACGGCATCGACGTGTACATCCGCCACGCCAGCGTGGGCGGTGCATACGGCCCGGCCGGCGTGCTGGTGGTGCTGCTCACCTGGGTCTACTACGCCGCGATCATCGTGCTGGCCGGCGCCGAACTCACCCACGGCCTGGCGCTGGCGCGCGGCAGCAGGCCGGCGCCCGCGCGCCAGGCCGACCGCGCCGGCACGGCAGCGGCCGACGGCGACCCGCTCAGGCAGCGGAAACCGGGTGGTCGAGGCAGGAAGTCGGGGTGACGTCGCAGCCCAGCGACTCGTTGAGAAAGCGCATCGCGCGCACGTTGCGCTCGCGGCTCAGCGACGCCGACGCATCCGCGGGCACCCACAGGTCGAACTTGCGGATGTGGGCGTCGAGAGCGGAGGAGAGCACGCAGGCGTCGCCGGCGACGCCCACGATGGTCAGTGCGTGCACGCCAAGGTCGTCGAGCAGGCTGGGCAGGGCGGTTTCGTAGAAGGCGGAGTGCCGCGGCTTGAGGATGTAGAAGTCGTCGGCGGCCGGGCGCAGCAGGTCCACCATCGCGCTGCCGCGACTGCCGATGCGCGCGGCCCAGTCGACCAGATCGCGGAATCCCTTGGTCCACTGCCGGAAGTTGTCGTTGACGTAGATCACCGGCCGGCGCCGGCTGCGGAACAGCCGTCGAACCCGCACCATGTTGTCGACCACCTTGCCCGCCTCGGCGGCGAGCACGTCGCCGTCGGGGAAGCCGAAGTCGCTGATCATGTCGATGATCAGCAGGGCCGATTGGTCCATGCCGGCGCGGGGCGTGGTCATGCATGCGTACTCGCGGCAGGTGAGGTCATTGGCGTTTGCCGAACTCGCGCTCGACGTCGGTGGCCACCTTGCCGACCTTGGCCACGGCGTCGCGCACCTCCTGCTCGGACACGCCCCACCTGGCGGCCCAGTCGCGCAGCTCATAGGCCTCGCCGACATTCACCCACTGTCGGTCCGGGTTGCCGGTCTTGCTCTTGTCGTCGCTCATGTCAGTTCTCCGTGGGGGATCACGGCGCCATGCCGGCGGCTCACGGCATCCGCTCGGCTTGCGCGCGTTCGGTGTCGCATCCGGCGTGGCCGCAGCGGCAGTCGCCGGACTGGTCCGAGGTGGGCGACTCCACCTGCTTGCGGCAGTACTCGCTGCAGTAGGCGTCGCCGGGGACGACCGCGCAGGAACACGCCAGGTGGGCGCAACGGGGGCTGTCGGAGGCGATCATTCATTCACCCCCGCCGGAGCCGGCAGCCAGGCTGGCCTGCAGTTGCTGCGCCAGTTCGAGATGGGTCTTCAGCGTCGGCAGGGTCTTGCTCGCGAACGCCTTCACGTCGGCCGCATCGGCATTTGACGCTTCGGTGGAGAACGACGCCACGGCCTTGCGGTGGTCCTGCACCATGGCGTCGGCCCACGCGCGGTCGAACGCCGCTCCATCCTGGCTGCGCAGGCTGTCGGCCGTGTGCTTCGCCTCGTCGCCCGGCGCCGCGGGCAGGGTGACCTGATGCGCCCGGGCCACGTTCTTGAGCTCGGCATCGGCGCGGGTGTGGTCGGCGACGATGCGGCGGGCGAGTTTCTTCACGTCGGGGTTGGAGGATTTCTGCAGGGCCAGGTTGCCCATGCGGATTTCCGCGAGGCCGTCGGCGGCGGCGTGGTCCATGAAGGTGCTGTCGGAGGAGGCGGAGGCGGAGGCGGAGGGCGCAGTTTGCGCACCCGCCGCGAAAGAGAATCCAAGCAGCAACAGGCAGGTTGCCGCGCAAACGACGAGGCGGTGTGACATGGTGAAGCTCCAGCGGGCGGGGAGCTCCAGCAGAACGCGTGACGCGGCAAGCGGGCGTGATATTCGCGTGCAGCGTGGATGACGTGCGGCGCGAATGTCGTGCTCCGCTTCAGGCCCCGCACATCCTGGCCATCGCCATCACCGACAGCAGCGCCTGCCGGCCGTAGGGCTTGGGCAGGAACATGACGTTGAGCTTGCGTGCGGCGATACACGCTTCCTCGTCCGCGGAGGTGAGCACCACCGGCGTGCGCGAGCCGTTCTCGCGGAGGCTGCGGATCAGCGCGGCGCCGGTCTGGCCCTGGCCCAGATACATGTCCGCCAGGATCACTCCGCTCCCCATGCTGGCCGATTCGGCCACGCCGCTCGGCACGTCGTGGGCCACGATCACCGTGTAGCCGGCGTGCTGCAGCAGCAGGGAGGTGATGTCGCGCGTGTCGACATCGTCTTCCACCAGCAGTACCCGTTTGGGAAACATGTGCGTGCCTCCACCCGCGAACACGTTTTGACCTTGGCATTGGCGCGGTTGGCAAGGTGTGAAAGGCGCGTCGCCTGCCAGCGTGCGTTCAGCTGGCGCTGCGGGGGGCGGCGCCGACCCGCCAGCGTGCCGGCCTTCGCACCGGTTGCACGGGGCTGCCGTCAGCATGGGCCGGTGAACGGAGCCTTCCATGCCGATCAGTGCGCGGCGAACGGTGCGATGCCTCTCCGATCCTGCTTTCGTCTGCGCGGAGCACGAGCAGGCGGCCCACCTGCGCATGATGGCAAGGCTGGCGCAGCTGCTGCGCCTTCCGCTCGGCGAGGACTGGTCGGCAGCGATGGCGGCGAGCGCCGATTATTTCGTTCCCCGCCTGACCCTCTCCAGTGCGCAGGCCGCGAGCTGTGGCATACGCAGCGAACACGACCTGTTCGGCGGCGTCGTGCCCGCCTTGCACGTGGGCACGAAGATCATCACCCATGGCCTGTTCTCGTCCTCCTCGGCCGCGCCTCCCGGGTGGCATGCCGCATTCGCGGAAGCGGTGGCTGACGTGGTGCTGCGCGGCTACTCGGTGTTCGATCGCGGCGACCTGCAGCAAGCGGGTCGAAGCCTGCTCGGGCAGGGCAGCTTGCGCCTCAAGCCGCCCAGCGGCATCGGCGGCCAGGGCCAGCGCGTCGTCACCCACACGGACCAGCTGGCCGCGCTGTACGCGTCGCCGGCCGAGCACGAACGCCTCGCCAGCGAAGGCCTGGTGCTGGAGGAGGATCTCACCGCCGTGGTCACGCGCAGCGTCGGCCAGGTGTGGCTGGATGGCATCCGCATAAGCTACGTCGGCGTCCAGCGTTCCACGCGGGACAACCATGGCGCGCCGGTCTACGGCGGCTCCGAATTGTGGTGCGTGCGCGGCGGCTTCGATGCGCTTGACCAGCTCGACACCGACGCCAATGCGCGACTGGCGATCCGGCAGGCGCGGACCTACCACGAGGCCGCTCTGCGCTGCTTTGCGGGCATCATCCTGTCGCGGGCCAACTACGACGTGGCCCAGGGCATCGACGCGCAGGGACACTGGCGCTCGGGCGTGCTCGAACAATCCTGGCGGGCCGGCGGGGCCAGCGCCGCCGAGCTCGAGGCCGTCGCCATCCTGCAGCAGCAACCGCAGCGGCAAACCGTGCACGTGCGCACGGTGGAGCGATACGGCGAGGCGATGGCGCCGCCCGGCGCGATCGTGCTGTTCCATGGCCGCGATCCGCGAAACGGCCCCCTGCTCAAATACGCCGAAGTGATTCCCGATGCCGCTGCATGACGACGCCGTCCACATCACCGTCCGCGGGGGCGGCATCGCCGGCATGCTGGTGTCGCCGCCGGCGTTGCTGCCCGGCGTGCTGCTGGTGCACGGCTGGGGCGGCAGCCAGCAGCAATACCAGCAGCTGGTCAGGAGGCTGGCTGCGCTGCGCTGCGTGTGCCTGACTTTCGATCTTTCCGGACACGTCGCCACCCGCGCGCGTCGCGAGTCGGTCACCCGCGAGGACAACATGGCCGATCTGGTCGCCGCCTACGACTTCCTGGCGGCGCATCCGCAGGTCGACCGTGGCGCGATGGGGGTGGTGGGCAGCAGCTACGGCGGCTATCTCGCCACGCTGCTGACCGGACTGCGCCCGGTCAACTGGCTGGCCCTGCGCGCGCCGGCGCTCTACAAGGACAGCGACTGGCACCTGCCCAAGCAGCAGCTCAGCCACCGACAGGACCTGGCCAGTTACCGCCAGCAGCGCATCCCCGCGGCGGAGAACCGCGCCCTGGCCGCCTGCGCGGCGTTTCGCGGCGACGTGCTGCTGGTGGAATCCGAATGCGACCGCATCGTGCCGGCACCGGTGCTGGCCAATTATCGCCAGGCCTGCATCGATGCCCGCTCGCTGACCTCGCGCACGATCGCGCAGGCCGACCACGCGCTGTCGGACGAGCGCAGCCGCCAGAGCTACGCCACGATCCTGCTCGGCTGGTTCGGAGAGATGCTGGAAGGCGCGCGCCGGCACGCGCCCGCGGACGACTGACGGCGGCTCAGCCGACCGCCCGCCGCGGGCCGCCGTCTTCGGGCGAGGGCGATCGCTGCGGCTGCGGGCCGCCGGGGACCTCCGCCGGATCGGGCCCGGCATGGCTGCGGTCGAGTTCGCCGCGCCAGCGCGGCAAGGCCTCCGGATAATGCGCCTGGACGTAGCAGATGATCCCCTCGCGCACCTGGCAGCGCAGGTCGAAGTTCTTCCCCGAATCGGTGGAGCTGACCAGCATGCGCACCTGCATGGCCTGCTCGTTGGCATCGGTGACCTGCAGCACGCAGACGCGGCGGTCCCACTGCGGCGAGGCCTCGCACAGGCGCTGGAGTTCCTCGCGCAGCGGCGCAATCGGCGTGCGGAAGTCCAGCATCAGGAACACCGTACCGATCAGCTGCGAGCTGCTGCGCGTCCAGTTCTGGAACGGATGCTCGATGAACCAGTTCAGCGGCACCACCAGGCGCCGCTCGTCCCAGATGCGCACGATCACGTAGCTGCCGGCGATCTCCTCGATGCGCCCCCACTCGCCTTCGATGATCACCACGTCGTCCAGACGAATGGGCTGGGTCAGGGCGATCTGCAGGCCGGCGATCAGGTTGCTCAGCACCGGCCTCGCCGCCAGTCCGATCGCCAGGCCGGCCACGCCGGCGGAGGCGAGCAGGCTGGCACCGAGCTGGCGCACGCCCGGGATGGTCAGCAGGATGATCGCGATGCCGAAGATGATCACGATGACATCGGCGGTGCGCGCCAGCACGCGCACCTGGGTGACGACGCGGCGCGCCTGCAGGTTGTCGGCCGCATCCATCGGATAGCGGCGCACGGCGGCGTCCTCGAACGCGCCGATGCAGCGCACCGCCAGCCAGGTGGCCACCGCCAGCAGGCCAACCAGCAGCACGTGCTGCAGCAGCGCCATCGGCGCCGAGGGCTCCAGCGGCCAGGAGCGCAGGGCCAGCGTCACGGCCAGCAACGGCAGCAACCATGCCAGCGGCGCCCGCGCGCGCTGCATCAGGTCCGTGATCACCGGCCGATCGCCCGCCACCCGCCGCAACACGGCGTAGACCGCCACGCGCAGGGCCAGCCCCAGCAGCAGGCCGGCCACCACGATCACGCCCAGCCGTACCCACACGTTGTTCTGCCACAAGAGAGTGAAAGCATCGGTCATGCGCACAGCCTGCATGCCCGGCCGTGGACATGGCGTGGGCATGTGCCAGGAACGCGCGGCTGTCACGGCCATTGCACGCGCTCTTGCCGCCGGCGGCCGCAGGCTTGGGCAGCATCCACTGCTGGAGAAACCGATGAACCTGTTGCCGATTGCGACAGCGTGCCTTCTCGCGCTGGGGCTTGCCGCCTGCGACAAATCCGGACAGGCGGCGCAGCCCGATCGTCCCGCTCCCGGTGCATCGTCGCCGACCGCGGACGCCGCGCCGCCGGCATTGCAGGGCGGCGACCAGGCCTTCATGGCCAAGGCCGCGGGCGACAACGCGTTCCAGATCGCGATGGCCCGGGTGGCGCTGCGCGTGTCGCAGACCGCCCCGGTGCGCGAGCTGGCGCAGCGGGTCATGGACGACCACACGCGCATGAACAGGGAACTGGCGACGATTGCCGCCAGGCGCAGCACCGATCACCCGTCGCCGCCCGTGCCGGTGGACAAGGCGCAGGAGCTGCAGCAGCACCTGCTCAGCTTGCAGGGCGACGCGTTCGACCAGGCGTTCGCCGGGGTGATGGTGAACGACCATCGCACGGCCATCGCGCTGTTCACCGATGAGATTCAGCACGGCCACGACGAGGCGGTGCGCGAGTTCGCGCGCAAGGAGCTGCCGGCCCTGCGCGAGCACATGGCCATGGCGAACGCGCTGGAAGCACGGCCTGCCCCGTCGGCTTCCGAATGACGCCGCACCCGGGCCGGGGCCGGCGCGCTAGTCGAGCGAGGCGCGCAGCGCCGCGGCCAGGGCGGCATCGCCGCTGACCAGGGCCTCCCACGTCAGGGCGATGCCGCGCCGGTGGCCCTTGGGCGCCAGCTTCAGTCCGCGGGGATCCAGGGTCAGCGTGTAGCGGCGACCGTCGATCTCGAGTTCGCGGCGCAAGGGTTTGTCCAGTCGGGTCATGTCGGCTCCGCCATCGGTCGCGCCACGCGGCGCAAGGCTGCCGCGAAAGTTGGGACGGGGCGCGTGAAATCGATGTGGCCGCGACTGCTCACGACGGCATCGCGCAAATGTCACGCCGATTGGGCACGGCTGCGGCGACCATCGGGTTCCGTCCGAGGAGAGCGAAATGACACCCAAGGCTGTTGCATCCATCGAGCTGGCCAGCGTGCCGCCGCCCGCCGGCGAACCCGAATACCAGCCCCCGAATCCCGCGCCGCCCCCGTTCCCCGATCCCACCGAGCCGCAGCCGACGCCGAACGAACCGGAACTCCCGCCGCTGCAACCGCCGCCGGAACACGACCGGCCCTCGGCAAGCGGGCGCCCGGCATGAGCGGGAGACCGGTCGTGCCCCACGTGGAGCCCACGGTCGAAGGCGTGCGCCGCTGGCCGCCCGACGGCTACCTGCAGTTGAACGACGCCGTCGACGTGCGCCGGCAGGTGGCCTGCACCTGCAGCGAACGCTGCGGCGAATGCCACGGCGACTGCGGCTGCGAGGCATGCGAACTGGGCTGGCTGGTCTACCAGGACGAGCAGGCGTTGTGGGACGACGAGGGCAACCTGGTCAACGTGATCGAACTGAACGCGGCATGGAAACGGGTCAGCGACCCGCGCCAGCTGCATCTGCGCTTCCACGGCATCGCGCTCGACCCTCCCGCCGCCGAGGTGGAACGGCCGGCGGAGGAGCCCAAGCCATGGAAACCCGACGATCCCTCGTCCGTGCCCCCGATCTACCAGGACGAGCTCGATCCGGCCGAGCCGCGTCGCTGAGCGGGCGAGGTGCGCGCCTCACGAAACCATCAATCGCAGGAGCCCGCTCGCAGGCGATGCCGTTAGCTTTTGCGAATCCCGAATCCCGAATCCCGAATCCCAAATCCGGCGAGCAGGCTCCTGCACCAGGGCAATGGCACGTGCCTTCAGTGCGGCACGGACACGCGTTCGGCCACGCGCGCCTTCAGCGAACGGGCGTCGGTGCCTTCCAGGTCCGCCTGCGCCACGATGCCGCAAATGACGCCGTCGGCGTCGACTACCGGCACGCGGCGGATCTGCTGGCCTGCCATCAGGTCGGCGCAATCCTCCAGGGTGGCGTCCTCGCCGATGGTCAGCGCGGGGGCGGTCATGCACGTGTCCACGGTGGCCTCCAGCGGGTTGATCCCCGAGGCGATGCAGCGCACCACGATGTCGCGGTCGGTGATCACGCCGACCACCTGGCGCGCCTCGTCGACCACGGGGATTTCGCCCACGTCCTCTTCGAGCATCAGGCGGGCCGCGTCGCGCAGCGAGGCGCCGGGGCGGCAAACGCGCGGGTGGCGGGTCATGACTTGCTGGATGTCCATGGGCTTCTCCGGTGGGGGCGGTTGCCGCGGCCCGGACTGGCCGCGACCTCGTGCAGCTTGCCGCGGCGTGCCTGAAGAAAGGGCATGCGAAGTGTCAACGCGGGCGAAAGCCGCGGCGACGCTTCAGGCGAGGTGGCTGCCGCGCACGCGGAAGGCGAGGCTGATGCGCGGGCCCACCGGCACGCGCTGCTTGGGGATGGCGTGGTCGTAGTGCAACTGCGTCTCCCAGCTCATCAGCAGCAGGCTGCCGGCTTCGAGGTCGACGTGCAGCACGCGACGCGGCGGCTGCTTGGCGCGTATCGTCATGCGCCGCATGGCGCCGAGCGAGAGCAGGGCGATCGGCTGGCCGCGCACGAGCTCGGCCAGCTTGTCGTTGTGCGGGGCCACGCTGTCGTGCTGGTCGCGGTAGAGGTTGAGGCCGATGCTGTCGAACGGCGCATCCACCGCGCTGGCGACCGCGGCCAGGGCTTCGCGCAGCGCCGCGGGCAGCGCGGGATCGTCGACGCGGAAATGCCCGCGCAGGCGCGGCACCTCCACCTCGCGCTCGTACATCAGGCGGGTGCCGCTTTTCCACGCGACGCCGGCGCGCAGTTCGTCGAACCAGCGGCGCGCGGTGTCGCCGCCCACCAGGCCGGGGGTGAGCACGATCCGGCCGCTGGCGTCGTCCAGCAGGGTTTGCTGACCGTGGTCGAACAGGCTCAGCTGGGCCATGGCGGCGGCACGGCGATCGCGGGCGGCCGGCGGCTCATGGCTGCCTGGAGCGGATCAGCGTGATGCGGCCGTTGGGTTCGAGCCGCGCCGTGATCACGCTCGACTCGTCCTCCAGGCCGGCCGCGCGCAGCGCACGGTCGAACACGGCGTCGGGCAGGTTGCAGCGGCGCAGCGCCTGCGGGTGGCGCCGCCCGTCGCGGGCGAGGATGGTCGGCCAGCCTTCGAGCAGGCGGTTGACGAGGGTGCTGCGCGTGCAGATCCACGCCAGCGCGCGGTCGGTCGCCAGGATGCACGCCACCGCGATGACGCCGCCGAAGAACGAGGTGTCCGAACCGATGATCGGCGTGCGCATGAGGCTGCCGACCAGGATCAGCACCACCACGTCGAGGGTCGACATCTCCCCGAACGCGCGCTTGCCGGTCAGGCGCAGCATGGCCAGCAGCATGAGGTAGATCACCACGCCGCGCAGGGCAAAGTGCCACCACGGTTCGGACAAGTGGAAGAGGGTATGCATGGTTTCGCCTCCCGGACTGCTGGGTGGAGGCGTCGGCCGCGGTCCCGGCGGTCACGACGCCAGGTCGTCGCCCGTCGCCTCGATCCGCCGACGCCGCGCGCGCCAGGTTTCGGCGGTCTGTGGCTTGACGAAGAGCGACAGGATTTCCGGATGGATCGATCGGGCCTGCCGCTTGATCCGGTTGATGCAGGCCTCGATCTGTGGCGTGGTCAGCGCGTCCTCGAACTCGGCGCTCAGCGTGGCCACCACCTGGTTCGGTCCCATCTGCACCGTGAGCACGCCGTTGGCGCAATGCACGCCCTCGTCCGCGGCGGCGATCGCGAGGATCGATCCGCTCACCTTCGGATGCGCCGGCTCGCCGATCAGCAGGCCCTTGGTCTCGCGCGCGAGCAAGCCGGCGAACACGGCCAGCACGCAGGCGATCCCGATCGAGGCCACGCCATCGAGCCGGGGTTCCTCGAAGATCTGCGCGCCCAGCACGCCGGCCAGCGCGATCAGCAGGCCGAGCAACGCGGCGCTGTCCTCCAGCAGCACGGTGAACGTGGTGGGGTCCTTGCTGAGCCGGAACGCCTCGAAGTAGCCGAGCCGCCCCTTGCGCGCGCGGAACTCGCGCAGGGCCACCACCCACGACGCGCCCTCGAACAGGAACGAGAAGGCCAGCACCGAGTAGTTGATCCACGGCCGCTCGATCGCCTCGGGCTCGCGGATGTGCATCACGCCCTCGTAGAACGACACGCCGGCGCCGGCCGCGAGCACCAGCAAGGCCACGATGAAACTCCAGAAATACAGCTCGCGGCCGTAGCCGAACGGATGGCTGCGGTCCGGCGGCTTGCCCGCACGATGCAGTCCGTACAGCAGGAGCACCTCGTTCACCGTGTCCACCAGCGAATGCACGCCCTCGCTGAGCATGGCCGAACTGCCTGAAAAACCCGCCGCCACGAACTTGCCGATCGCGATCATCAGGTTGCCGGCCAGCGCGGCGTAGACCACCTTGTGCGATGCGGAGGCGGTCATGTCCCGCTCCCGACATACAGCTTCTGGCAGCGCAGGCAGAAGAAGCTGCGGCGATGGGTCTTGCCCAGATAGGCGCGCTGCAGGGGGATGTCGTGGCGCGGACAGCGGCCGCGGTTGTGCACCAGCCAGTGCTTCGCCAGCACGTAGGCCTTCTTCCAGGCGAGGAACTCGAACGAGTACACGCGCGCCTGCTCCACCAGCTGGCGCAGCTTGTACGGCGACAGCGCGCCGACCGTGGACAGCGGATGCACGCGGATGCGGTACAGCACCTCGTTCTTGATGATGTTGCCGACGCCGGCGAACACCCCCTGGTCGAGCAGCGCGTCGCAGACCAGCGCATGCGGCATCCGGCGCAGCTTGGCGCGCGCCCGCTTCGGGTCCCAGCACCCGGACATCACGTCGTCGCGCCAGTCGAACAGGCTGTCGAGCTCGCCTTCGAGCAGCCGTACCGAGCCGTTGTAGAAATTCAGCTCGCCCTTGTCGAACACCAGCCGCAATCGCGGCGCCATGTCGCGGCCCTCGTTGATGCGGTAGCTGCCGAACAGCAGCAGGTGCACGCGCACCGTCAAGCGGCCGGACAGCTCGATCAGGAACTGCTTGCCGAAGCTGCGCAGCGACAGCACCTGGCGGCCGGGCAGCCGCTGCAGGTCGACCTTCGCGTTGCCTTCGGCGCGGCGGATCGTGCGCCCCGCGAACGCGGCGGCTTCTTCGCGCAGGATGACGATGGAGGGACCTTCGGGCATCGGTGTTCGTGCGGCGGGTCGGCTTGCGCGATTGGCAAGGCCGGTGGGGCGGTGCATAGTGGCCAAGGACAGACTGGAGAGGATCCCGTGAGACGGTCGTGAATCGGCCGTCGTCCCCGGCGTTCATCATCGGCGCAGGGCGCGACGCGTCGGGACCGGCACGGGAGGGACATGGTGGCCATGACAGAACCCGACGCAGCACCCGACGGCGCCGCGCGCGAGGGCGGCGCGACCCGCATGAGCGAGGCGGAGGATTTTTTCGAGCACGCCGCCGTGGGCATGCGCCTGGTGGCGGGCGACGGCACCATCCTGCGCGCCAACCAGGCCGAGCTCGACCTGCTGGGTTATCACCGGGACGAGTATGTCGGCCACAACCTGGCCGATTTCGATGCCGATGGCGACAACCTGTGCAACCTGCTGACCAGGGTGCGCGCCGGCGAGCCCGTGGACAAGCGGCCGGCACGCCTGGTCGGCGGCGATGGCCACGTGCGCCACGTGCGGATCAGCTCCAGTGGCCGCTTCGAGGCCGGGCGGTTCGTGTACTCCCGGTGCATCACCATCGACGTCGGGGATCAGGGCGCGAGCGAGCAGGCCACGCTGGAGCGCGACCGTCTCTCGCATTCCGTGCTGCAGGCCCTGCCGATCGCCGCGTACACCACCGACACGGAGGGCACCATCACCTTCTTCAACGAGGCCGCCGTCGAACTGCTCGGGCGACGGCCCGAGGCGGGCGGGAAATGGTGCCTCGCGGCGCGGTTGTTCCGCCTCGACGGCACGCCGCTGCCGCACGACCAGTGCCCGATGGCCATCGCGGTGCGCGAGGCGCGGACCCTGTACGGCGAGACCACCGTCGCCGAGCGGCCCGACGGCCAGCGCGTGCATGTCGCCGAGTACCCGACGCCACTGTTCCACGAAGGCAGGCTGGTCGGCGCGGTGAACATGCTGGTGGACATCACCGACCAGCAGGAGGCGGAGCAGGCCAACCGCGATCTGGCGCGACGGCTGAAGCAGCGTGTGGCCGAACGCACCCGCGTGGCAGAAGCCAACATCGCGAGCCTGCATCGCAGCGATCGCTATTTCCAGCTGCTGGTGTCCAACGTCACCGACTACGCGATCTTCATGCTCGACCCCAAGGGCAGGATCACCAACTGGAACACCGGCGCCGAGCGCATCAAGGGCTACCGCGCGGACGAGATCATCGGCCAGCACTTTTCCCGCTTCTACACCGAGGAGGAGCGCCGGCTCGGCAAGCCGGCGATCGCCCTGGCCACCGCGTTGCGCGAGGGCCACTACGTCGCCGAGGGCTGGCGGGTGCGCAAGGACGGCAGCCGGTTCTGGGCCAGCGTGGCGATCGACCCGGTCTTCGACGACGGGGCCCTGGTCGGCTTTGCCAAGATCACCCGCGACGTTTCCGAGCGTCGGCAGGCGGAGGCAGCGCTGATCGAGAGCGACGAGCTGGCGCGCGGCATCATCGATTCCGCGCTGGACGGTTTCGCGCAGCTGGACGATGCCGGCCGGATCGTGCGCTGGAACCCGCAGGCCGAGGCGATGTTCGGCTGGTCCCGCGAGGAGGTGCGGGGGCAGATGCTCGCGATCCTGCTCGGGCCGCCCGGCGAACCCGAGCGCCTGGCCGCCGAGCTGAAGCCCGGGGCGACGCGCGGTAGCCGCCGCGGCATCACGCGGCAGACCGAGATGGTCAACCGCGTGGGCGTACGGATACCGGTGGAACTGAGCGTGAGCGCCCTGACCGTGCGCGGCAAGTCGCGCACCAACGTGTTCATCCGCGACCTCAGCGAGAAGATCCAGATCGAGGCGCAACTGCGCCAGGCGCAGAAGATGGAGGCGGTCGGCCAGCTCACCGGCGGCCTGGCGCACGATTTCAACAACCTGTTGCAGGGCATCATCGGCTCGCTGGACCTGATCCAGCTGCAGGCCGGCGCAGGCGACATCTCCAACGTGGAGCGCTTTGTCCAGGGCGCGCTGAACTCGGCCAACCGCGCCGCCGCCATGACCCACCGGCTGCTGGCGTTCTCGCGCCGCCAGCCGCTGGACCCGCGCCCGGTGGCGGCCAATCCGTTGATGCTGTCGATGGCGGAGCTGCTGCGGCGCACGGTCGGCGAGTCGGTGACGCTCACCTTCGACCTCGCACCCGACCTGTGGCTGACGCTGTGCGATCCGAACCAGCTGGAAAGCGCCCTGCTCAACCTCACCATCAATGCCCGCGACGCGATGCCCGAGGGCGGCAACCTGCTGATCCGCTCGAGCAACGTGGAGGAGGCTGCCATCGCCAACGACAACTGGTCCGAGGCGGGCAGCGGCCAGTACATCTGCATCGAGGTGGCGGACGAAGGCGTGGGCATGAGTGCCGAGGTGATGGAGCACGCCTTCGAGCCGTTCTTCACCACCAAGCCGGCGGGGCAGGGCACCGGCCTGGGCTTGTCGATGATCTACGGTTTCGCGCGGCAGTCGAACGGTTATTGCGACATCCGCAGCGAACCGGGCCAGGGCACCTCGATCAGGCTGTACCTGCCGCGCCACGTCGACGCCCCGCAGGAAGAAGCCGGGCAGGCGGACGCCGTCCCGCACGGACTGTCCAACGGCGAGCTGGTGCTGGTGGTGGAAGACGAGAAAGTGGTGCGCCACGTGGTGGTGGAAGTGCTCAACCAGCTGGGCTATGCCGTGCTGGAGGCCGACGACGCCGATGCCGCGCTGGCGGCGATCGAGTCCCGCGGCAACCTGCACATGCTGATTTCGGACATCGGCCTGCCGGGCATGAACGGCCGCCAGCTCGCCGACCTCCTGCGCGAGCGGCAGCCGGACCTGAAAGTGCTGCTGATGACCGGCTACGCCGCCGATGCGTCGTTGACCACCGGCTTTCCCGTCGGCATGGAACTGATCACCAAGCCGTTCACGGTGAATGCCCTGGCCGATCGCCTGCGCCGGATGCTGGGCGGGGGCGCGGACGAGGATGCGGCCGACGGCAAGGGAGGCGGCGGCTGACGCCGCCTCACGGGCGCGACGGGGCGTGGTGCGGGGCCAACAGCTCGCGCACGATCTGCTGCAGCATCTCCACCGATACCGGCTTGTTGATCATGCGGACTTGCGGAAACTCTTCCGCGAGGGCGGTGAGATCACCCCCGGACATCACCACGAACGGGATCCCGCGCTTCTGCAGGGCCACCATGACCGGCCAGGCGTTCTCCCCGCGCAGGCCGACGTCGATCATCGCCGCGTCGAACGGGCTGGCCTCGACATCGTTGAGGGCGTCGACCAGGTTGAGGTCGACCAGCACCCCCAGGCCCATGGCCTCCAGCGTGTCTTCGATCACCATGGCCACGACCGGGTCGTCTTCCACCACCAATACGCGCCTGGAATTCTCCGTCTGCATAAACCGCCCTGGCTGCCGTCCTGCCCGTGGAAGGGGCATTGTAGGCCGACAATCGCGGCTTGGGCGAGCAGCAAACGGTTTGCCGTATGGCGGCCTCGCGCCAACCGGGCCGCGGGTCGTGCGCCTTCACGCCGGGACACCGCGCCAGGCTGCATGCTGAGGCACGACCCGCTCATCCTGCCCAAGGGGATTTCCGTGCACGTGCATCGACTGTCGCTGCCCCTGATGCCGCCGCGGGAGGCCTGTGGAGACTGAGACGTCGCCCGTGCTGCTTGCGCTTGCCTGCGGCTGCGTGGCAGCGGCCGCCACGGCGGCGGGAACGCTCCCCGCGCTGTTCGCGCGCGGCATGGCGCAGCGAACCCAGGATGCGATGTTCGGCTTCGGCGCCGGCGTGATGCTGGCGGCCAGCGCCTTTTCGCTGGCGCTGCCCGGCATCCGGGTCGCGCGCGACCACGGCGCCGGCGCCTTGCAGGCGGGCGGGATGGTGGGCGCCGCCTTGCTGGTGGGCGCGGCGCTGCTGATGCTGCTCGACCGCATGGTTCCCCACGAGCACTTCATCAAGGGGCCGGAAGGGATCTCCTCCCGGCGGCTCAAACGCACGTGGCTGTTCGTGTTCGCCATCTGCCTGCACAACCTGCCCGAAGGCCTGGCCATCGGCGTGGGCATCGCCGGCACCGACCTCGCGCGCGGCGTGGCGCTGGCCACCGGCATCGCGATCCAGGACATCCCCGAGGGGCTGGTGGTTGCCGTGGCATTGATGGCTGCGGGTTATCGCCGCGGCTACTCGGTGGCGGTGGGCATGGCCTCCGGACTGATCGAGCCGGTGGGCGCCTGCGTCGGCGCCGCGGTGGTGGTGGGCTTCCCGTGGCTGCTGCCGCTCGGCCTGGGCTTTGCGGCAGGCGCCATGCTGTTCGTGGTCAGCCACGAGATCATTCCCGAATCGCACCGCCAGGGACACGAGAACTTCGCCACCGGGGGCCTGCTCATCGGCTTCGTGATGATGATGGTGCTCGACACGGCGTTCGGCTGAGCTGCGGCACCCATCCCGTCTGACGGCGGAGCGTGATGGCGGGCTCACCTGGATTTCGGCTTCGACTTCGGCTTTGGCCTGGACGTCGGCTTCTGCTGCTTCCCGGCACCGAGATCGACGCCGGTGACCGGATCGGCGTCGGGATCGGAAGCCGTGCGCATGGCCATCTGGTCCACCGCGCGCTTTTCCTCGGCACTGAGCGTCACCTCGGGCAGCCCGCTGCCGCCGTCCATCGCCAGGAACCGCTCGCGGTCGCTGATGTAGTCGAAGTTCTCGTCGCTGTTCCACGAGCCGCGCATGTCGCCTTCACCCTGCGAGGTGTTCACGTAGACGTTGGCGAACTCCGGCATGCCCTGCAGCTTGCCCGGCGGGAAGTTCGGCTCGATCGAGTACAGCGCCTTCTCGAACGATTTCTGGTGCGACATCTCCCGCGTCATGAGGAAGCCCAGGGCCTCCTTCACGCCGGGGTCGTCGGTGACGTTGATCAGCCGCTCGTAGACGATCTTGGCGCGGGCCTCGGCCGCGATGTTGGAGCGCAGGTCGCAGGTGGGGTCGCCGATGCTGTCAATGTAGCCGGCCGTCCACAACTGGCCGCCCGAATTGACCAGCGCCGGGCCGCCGCCGAACAGCACCTGGGTCACGTGCGAGTCGTTCCCGGCGCCCTGCAGCGAGCGGAACAGCGCGGCCTCCTCCTCGGCGGCCTCGGCGAGCTTGCCCTTGGCGCCCTTGTTGAGCATGGCCACGATGGTGCCGATGATCTCGAGGTGGCTCAGCTCCTCCGTGGCGATGTCCAGCAGCATGTCCTTGCGGCCGGCGTCATCCTCCGCCAGCGCCTGGGTGAAGTAGCGCATCGCGGCCGCGAGTTCCCCCTGCGGGCCGCCGAACTGTTCGAGCATCAGGTTGGCGAGGGCGGGGTTGCACTCGTTCACGCGGACGGAATATTGCAGGCGCTTGTTGTGGGCGAACATGGGATTCTCCGGGGATGAGGGGGCTCGAGTTGCCAGGCTCGCCGGAGCGAGGCGTGCGCAAACGGGAGGGGTCCACCGTCGCACGCACGCGATAAGCAGGGCGTCAAGGAAGTGCGCCGCGTTGCATGCATGCCATGCACGCCTCGCGCGGTCCCGGTTGCGGTGCCGGCTCAGGGCGTCAGCACGACCTTGCGGCACTCGTCCTGCTTCTCCTCGAACATCTCGTAGCCGCGCGCGGCGTCGGCCAGCTTCATGCGATGGCTGATGATGATGTCCGGCTGCAGCTCGCCGTCCTCCACGTACTGCAGCAGGCGCGGCAGGTACTTCTGCACGTGGGTCTGGCCCATCGCGAAGGCGATGCCCTTGTCGAACGCATCGCCGATCATGAACGCGTGCACGAAACCGGCATACACGCCGGGGATGCTGATCACGCCGCCGCGGCGCGTGACCGCGATGGCCCAGCGCAGCGCCTGGCCGCTGCTGCCCTCGGCCTTGATCGTGGTGAGCGCGGTTTCCACCGCGCTGCCCTTGGCCTCGAAGCCGATGGCGTCGATGCTGGCATCCACGCCGCGGTGGTGCGTCCCCTGCAGGATGGTGGTCGGGAAGTCCTCGTCCCGCTCGAAGTTGAGCGGAATCACCCCGTAGGTTTGCGCAGCGAACTCCAGCCGGTAGTCGACCCGGTCGATCATGTAGATCGTCTCGGCGCCGAGCAGCCGCGCGCAGGCGGCGCTCATCAGGCCGACCGGGCCGGCGCCGAAGATGGCCACGCTCGAACCCGGCGTGATCCGGGCATTCAGCGCTGCCTGGTAGCCCGTCGGCAGGATGTCGGAAAGAAACAGCACGCGCTCGTCGGAGAGGCTGCCGGGCACCTTGAACGGGCCGACGTTGGCCTTGGGCACGCGCACGAAGTCGCTTTGCCCGCCGTCGATGCCGCCGTACAGCTTGGTGTAGCCGAACAGGGCGGCCGGCGGGGTGACGTGCTGGCGTTCGAGCATGGTGGCGCCCGGCACCTCGTTGGTGGTTTCGCAGCAGGCGTACTGCTCCTGCGCGCAGAAGAAACACTGGCCGCAGGCGATGACGAAGGGGATTACCACGCGGTCGCCGCGCCGGACCGCGGTCACCTCCGGCCCGGCGTCCTCGACCAGGCCCATGAACTCGTGGCCAAGGATGTCGCCGTCGTCCAGCCCCGGGATATTGCCCCGGTACAGATGCAGGTCCGAGCCGCAGATGGCGGTGGCGGTGACGCGCAGGATGATGTCGTCCGGTTGCCGGATGGCGGGGTCGGGTACGTTCTCGACGCGCACGTCCTTCGCGCCGTGGTAGGTCAGTGCGCGCATGCTGTTCTCCGGCGGGCAGGGCAGGGGAGGCGCGCGGCGGCCGCGCGCCACGCCGTCAGGCAGCGGCGCTGGACCGCTTGAGTTCCTGCATCACCTCGGCCTTGCGCTGTTCAAGGCGCTTGCCCAGTTGTGCAAGTTCCTCGCTGGAGAAGAGCTTCTTCGCGTCCTTGAACATCTGCCCTTCCTCTTCCTTGACGTGGTGCTCGATCAGTTCCTTGAGCACCTTGGCGCGGCCGGAGAACTTTTCGCTGTCCGGTTTCGTGTTCAGCAGGTCGGGCAACACCAGGTCGCCGGCGGCGCGGTGTTCTTCCAGCGCTTCGTAGTACATCTTCGCTTCTTCCTTCTCGCCCGCCTCCTTGAACGCGGGGTAGAAGATCTCCTCTTCGATGGTGTTGTGCGCCTTGAGGTTCATGTTGATTTCCGCGAGCAGGTCGGCCCGCTTCTTCACCGCGCGCGTGGTGGTTTCGGTGAGTTCGGCCAAGAGTTCCTTGACTTTGGTGTGATCGGCTTTCAGCAGTTGGATCGCATCCATGGGGCAGCTCCGGTTGGGCGGGGTGGGGGAAGCGCGAGCATTTCATTGCGGCCGTGAATCAGGTGTGCGCGAACGGCACCGTCTCCATCACGCGACGACAGCAAGCGGCAGACTCCGCACCCATGCAGGCAACACGGCAGCTTCACCCGCCGCGCCGCACGCTGCGGATCGTTCCCCATGCACGAGCAGGCAGCCATGGCGAGTCACGACCGCAAAGACAGCGAACACCCCGATTGCAAGGACGACCAGAAACAGCCCGAGACGCCCGCAACACGCGAGCAGCGCAAGCAGAAGGAAAGCGAGAACCAGGACGAGGCGCTGGAGGAGACCTTCCCCGCCAGCGATCCGGTGTCGCCGTTCATCCCCTCCAAGCCGCCGGAGCCGGACTAGGGCGCAGCGGGAGATGCGAGCGCGTGCTGCCCGGTCCGGCGACCGCACCGGCGGCGGGGAAGCGCGGCGGGGTCGTGCGGCGCCTGACGCCTTCCTTCGCCGCCGCATGACTTCATCCGGGAGTGCGCGATGGACGCTTCATTCCTGAGCTTCAGCATGTCGCCCTGGGAGATCCTGGTGCGCGGCAGCCTGATGTACTGGTTCCTGTTCGTGATCTTCCGCTTCATCCTGCGCCGCAACGCCGGGTCGGCGGGCATCACCGACATCCTGTTCATCGTGCTGCTGGGCGACGCCGCGCAGAACGCGATGATCGGCGACGGCCAGACCGTGGCGGACGGGGCCACCCTGATCGCCACCCTGGTCGCCTGGAACTACCTGCTGGACTACCTCGGCGCGCGTTTCGAGCCGGTTTCCCGGCTGACCGATGCGCCGCCTGTGCTGCTGGTGCGCCATGGCCGCCTGCACGGCCGCAACATGCGCCGCGAGAACATCACCGAGAAGGAAATCCGCGCGCAGTTGCGCATGTCGGACGTGGAGCACCTGGACCAGGTCAGGCGCATGTACCTCGAGAGCGACGGGTCGTTCAGCATCCTCAAGAAGAAGTGACCGCTGTTGCCGCACCGGACACCCGGTGCGCTAGGCCGGCGCCCGCGCGGCGTCCGCCGGAGCGGGCAGGTGGCTGCGTGGCGCGGTCAGTTCGATGCTGAACAGGTCGAGCGCGCGGATGCTGGTGGTCATGAAGTCGATGAAGGCGCGGATCCGCTTGGGCAGTTGCTGCCGGCTGAGATAGCACAGGTAGTGTCCGCGATCGTCGGGCGCGTCCTGTTCCAGGCAGGCCACCAGCGTGCCGTCGCGCAAGGCCTCGCTCACCTGGTAGGCCGGGAGCTGGGCCAGTCCCTGGCCGTCGAGCACGGCGCACATGGCCAGTTCGGGATCGTTGACGACGATGGCCGCCTCCGGCGTGACGCTGCGCTTCTGGCCGTCTACCTTGAAGTCCCAGCTCTGCAGGCGGCCGTTGGCCAGGCGCTGGTTGATGCATGCGTGAGCGGCCAGCTCGTCGACCGAACCGGGCAGGCCGTGCTGGCGCGCGTAGCGGGGCGAGGCGCAAACATGCATCTGCATCGGGATGAGCTGCTTGGCGATGATCTGGCTGTCGTCGAGGCGCCCGTCGCGGAAGGCGACATCGACGCCATGGGTCGCCAGGTCGTCCACGCCTTCCTCCAGCCGCAGCTCGAACGTCACCGCGGGGAAACGTGCACGGAACTCGGCCATCAGCGGCGCGACGACCTTGCGGCCGAAGCCGTGGGGAGCGCTGATCTTCAGCAATCCCCGCGGCGGGCCTTCGCGCAGGTCGCGCATCTCCTCCAGCGCCTGCAGGATGCGGTCCACGCCCGGGCGGCAGTTGCGGTAGAACAACTCGCCTTCGCGGGTGATCGACGTCGCGCGCGTGGTACGGCAGAACAGGCGCGCCCCGATCTGGCCCTCCAGTTTCTGCACGCTGCGGCTCACGGCCGAGCGGCCGATGCCCAGCCGGTCCGCGGCGCGGGAAAAACTGCCCTCGTTGGCCACGGTGATGAAGGCGATCACGCCGGCATAGCTGGCGGACAGGCTGGAGGCCAGAAGATCCTGGTGGTCGGACGAACCCGGGGGCGGCGTGGCAGGGGACATGACAGACTCGGTGCGTCTGGGCGGTTGGCTCAGGTTGGCAGCGCCGCCGCCGTCGCGGAATCCCGAACCAGGTCAGTCACCGCTCCCTCGATCCGGGGTGTTCGATTGCAGGTGGATGACGCGTCGCCCGTGGCGCCGGGCATCGAGCGAATACGCGCCCGGGCCGACCAGCATGATCGCCGCGCACCCGCCGACGTGGCCGGCAAGCAGCCATTGCCGGGCCGGCTCGGCGGCCGCCACCAGGGCGAACGCCACCGCCACACCCAGCAGCAGGGCAACCGATCGCGCCGCCAGCCCCGCCACCAGGAGCAGGGCGGCCAGCCCGGTCGCCACCTGCAGCAAGCCGGCTCCGAGGATGTCCGCCGGCAGCATCGTGGCGACGCCGATGGCGACGCACGCGTAACCGAGGCGGAGAATCAACAAGGCAAGCCCGGCGGAACCATCGGGATAGCGGCATACGTAATTGCTCATGTCGCGACGATATCGTCATATCGCCTCGCCGCGAGGCCCCTGTCGAGGGGGCGCGCCGCCCCCCGATCGAGGGTAGGATGTTCGCTCTCCAGGGCAGGGCGGGGCTGGCGCATCGGTGCAGCCGGGGTGAGTTATCGCGACGATGTGGCAACCCAGAATGTTCCTGCTGGCGGTGCTGGCGATGCTTCCGCTGGCGGCGCTGGCGGGCAAGCGCTCCTTGGCCGACTACTCTCACCAGCGCTGGACCGAAGCCAGCGCCACGCCGGTACCGGTGCGGGCGATGGCGCAAGGCCGCGACGGATTCCTCTGGCTGGCCACGGGCGAAGGGCTGTTCCGCTTCGACGGAGTCCGCTTCGAACGGATCGAGGCGGAGGGCCACGGCCGACAAAGCGACTTGCCGAGCGCGCTGCTGGTCACGAAGAACGGCGACGTCTGGACCAACTTCGAAACCTCGCGCCGTTTCGCGGTCTATCGCGACGGTGTGCTCCGCCTCCTCGACGCACCCCCGGCGCCGAGCCGTATCGTCGAGATGGTCGAAGGCAGGGACGGCGCGATATGGGCGCTCACCGCCAACTTCAACGCGGAGGTGTTGCGCTTCCGCGACGGCAAGTGGAAGACGTTCGGCGCAGCGGACGGCCTGCCGCCGAGCAGTGCCGCGAACATGCTGGTGGCGGCCGACGGCGCCCTGTGGATCGCCTGCGGCAATGCGGTGGCGCGCTTGGCCGCGGGCGCCGGGCGCTTCGAGATTTTCCGCGCGACGCCTGCGGGCATGCTGTCGCAGGACCCCGAGGGCCGGATCTGGCTGACGGAGAGCGCCGGAAGCTACCCGCTCACCGGGCCGGGCGGGCGCGGAACGCTGGCGCCGCCACGCGTGCCTCATCGCGCCGGTGGCGGGCAGGTGCGGGCGGCGCCGCTGTTCGACCATGAGGGAAACCTGTGGATCGGAACCCGCTACGAAGGCGTGCGGCGCATCGCGACGCCGGCTGCCGCGCACGCCGGTGGCGACGGGGAGTCCGAAGCGTTCACGAGCCGCGACGGGCTGTCCGCCGATGTCACCAACCAGCTGCTGGAGGACCGGGAAGGAAACATCTGGGTCGCCACCGAGAGGGGCCTGGACAAGTTCCGCCCGGCCACGCTCATCGCGGAAGCGGAGCTGGGTTCGCCGGCGATCTTCGGCGACAAGCTGCTGGCCGCCTCCGATGGAAGCGTCTACATCGGCGAGGCGCACACGATTTTCCGCGTCAGACCCGGCGGCGCGCCGGAGCCGATCATGCGCCAGGTCGCCGAGCCGCAAAGCCTGTGCGAGGCGCCGGACGGCGCGATCTGGATCGGCTTCGCGCAGCGGATCGTCGCATGGGCCGACGGCCGCATCCGCCAGACGATCGAACGCCCCGACCAGGACGCCAACCACAACCTGATCTACGACTGCGTATTCGACGCCTCCGGAAACCTGTGGATCTCCGCCTCCGGCGGAGGCCTGCGCCGCTACCGGGATGGACGGTGGGAAACGATGCTCGGCGCCGGCGATCGCGCCGACTTCTACCCGACCACCATGGTGCGCGCCCCGCACGGCGGCGTGGTCGTGCAGGTGGGCGACCGGCTGCTGTGGATCGATGCTTCCGGCAAGCGGTCGTACACGCCGCTGGCGTTCGGCGAGGGCGGGCTCAAGGTGCTCACGCTCTACGCCAGCGGCGACGACGTCTACGCCGCCGGCGCCTTCGGGCTGTCGCGCATCCGCGCGGGCCAGGTCGCGACGATCCGCGCCGATCCGGTGTCGCCGGACAGCCGCATCAACGGCATCGTGCGCACGCCGGACGGCGATACCTGGCTGGCGTATCCGAAGGCGCTGCTCCGCTTTCGATCGGCCGAGCTCGACCGCGCGTTTGCCGACAAGGCGTTCCCGGCGCCGATGCTGTCCCTCGGTGCCGGCGACGGACTGGCCAGCCAGCCGCATTCGCATTCGCAGCGGTCGCTGGTACGCGGCGGCGACGGGCGGCTGTGGGTCGCCACGGAAACCGGCACGCTGTGGATGGACCCTGCCCACGTTGTCCGCAATGCGCTCGCTCCCGGCGTCGCCATCAAGTCGATCACCGCCGACCAACGCGCCTGGCGCGACCCCGCCACGCTGGAGCTGCCGGCGGGCACGGCCAAGATCGAGATCGACTTTTCAGTGCTGAGCCTGGCCGACCCCTCGCGCGTGCAGGCGCGCTACCGGCTGGAGGGATTCGACCACGAGTGGGTCGATGCCGGCGCCAGGCGGCAGGCGTTCTACACCAACCTGCCGCCCGGCAAGTACCGGTTCCGGGTGACCGGCGCCAACAACGACGGAGTCTGGAACCGCGCCGGGGCCACGCTGGCGTTCACGATACCGCCCACCTTCTTCCAGTCGGGCTGGTTCATCCTGCTCTGCGCCGTGCTGCTGCTGGCCGTCCTCGGCGCGATCTACCGGTTGCGGGTGCGGCAGATCGCGCGGCGCATCCATGCCCGGCTGGATGAGCGCGCCGGCGAACGCGAGCGCATCGCGCGCGAGCTGCACGACACCTTGCTGCAGGGCATCCAGGGACTGATGCTGCGTTTCCAGGCGGTCGCCGACCGGCTGACGCACGACGACAGCTCGCGCGAGCAGCTCGAGGCCGCGCTGGTCGCCGCCGACGAAGTGGTGGTCGACGCCAGGAACCGCGTGCGCGACCTGCGCGGCGTCGAGGGCACGAACGATCTTTGCCTGATCGTCGAGCATCTGGTGGCGCAGGCGCCGTTCGATCCGCCGATCCCGGTGCGCATCGTGGTGGAGGGCAAGCCGCGGCTGTTGCATCCGTTCGTCGCCGAGGAGATCAAGCGGATCGTGCGCGAGGCGCTGTTCAACACGGCGCTGCATGCGCGAGCGTCGTCGGCCGAGGTGGCGATCGGCTTCGAGCCGCGGCACCTGGCCATCCGCCTGCGGGACGACGGCGTCGGCATTCCCGGCGACGTGGTGGCGCATGGACACAAGGACGGCCACTTCGGCATGATCGGCATGCGCGAGCGCGCCGAGCGGATCGGCGGCAAGCTGATGGTCAGCAGCAGGCCCGGCGCCGGTTCCGAAATCACGCTCACCCTGCCGGCCAAGCTGGCGTTCGCCAGGGGCAAGCCGCGCCGTCGGCGCTGGTTGCGGCTGCCGATGCGAAGGAAGCCTTTCGATGAGTGAGCAGAAGATCCGGATCCTGGTGGTCGACGACCATCCCGTGCTGCGCGACGGCGTGGCGGCCATCGTGCAGAACCAGGCCGACATGGCGGTGGTGGGCGAGGCGCGCAACGGTGCCGAGGCGGTCGAGCGCTTTCGTGCGCTGCGCCCGGACGTGACGCTGATGGACCTGCAGATGCCGGGGATGAACGGCGTCGACGCGATCACCGCGATACGGACGGAATACCCGGGGGCGCGGATCATCGTGCTCACGACCTATGCGGGCGACGTGCAGGCGGTGCGCGCGTTGAAGGCGGGCGCGCTCGGCTACCTGCTCAAGAACAGCCTGCGCACCGAATTGATCGACGCGATCCGGGACGTCCATCGCGGGCAGCGCCGCGTGCAGCGCGACGTCGCCGACGAGATCGCGCTGCACGTGGTCGACGAGGCCCTCACCGAGCGGGAGATCGCGATACTGCGGCTGGTGGCGATCGGCAAGGCGAACAAGCAGATCGGGGCGGAGCTGGGCCTGTCCGAGGAAACGATCAAGGGCCACCTGAAGAACATCTTCTCCAAACTCGACGTGGCCGATCGCACGCACGCGGTCACGCTGGCGGCGCGGCGGGGCATCATCGAGCTTTGACCCCTGGGTCTGACCCGGTCGTCAGGCGGATTTCCTGAGCGGCACGGCCTGGTCGGCTGGTGCCGCGTGACCTGCTGACGGCCATTCCGGGGCGCCGCCCGCGGCCGGGTTGTCGATGCCGCGGAGCGGCCTGGCCGGCAGCCGCCGCGGATCGACCGCCTGCACGCCGGTGTCCGCCATGAGCCGCCGATAGAGGCCGTGCGGCGTCCAGGTCCAGTACGAGCGGCCGAGCAGGAAGGCCACCAGCACGGCGCAGTTCGACCATCCGCGCAGCTGCGTGCCGCGGCCGGGAATCGCCTCGCGCACCTTGAGCACGTGGCCGGCCGCGGCCCATTGCAGGAAGCGGGCTGCGTCGTCGGACGCGAGCACGTTGACCATCAGCCGCGTCCACCACGGTTCGACCAGCAGCCAACGGCCGTCGTCGAGCGGGCGGATGGCGAACACGTGCTTGTGCCGCGGATGCGCGAAACGGTGCCACCACTGCCGATACAGGCCCGGGACGAAACAGACCAGCCATTCGGCCGCCGGCAAGGTCACCACGGACCCGTTCGCGTCGATGTCCAGCACGGGGCCGTCGACGTCGTCAGCCTCGTCGGCGTCGCGCGCGTCGAAGGCGGCGAACGTCGGCAGCAGGGCCATCGTCTTCAGCTTGGCGAGCAGGGGGGACATGCGTGGCTCCTGTGTGGAATCGGGCATTGGCGGCGGGAAAAACTGTAGGGTCGCGGCCGGCTGGCTGGAAGCCATCGCGGCGTATGCACCGTGTTCCGCGCACGGCACCAATGCGGACGTGCCCGCGTCACCGCGGGGCCACCTTCATGCACCAGCGAGTCGCTGCACCTCCCGCGCGATGAAGTCCGAGAGCAGCCGGACCCGCGCCGGCGCGAGCCTGCCGAAGGCATGCAGCGCGCGCAGCGGCAACGCGGGCAGGCGCTGCTCGCGCATCAGCTGCACCAGGTCGCCGCGATCGAGGTCGTCCTGCACGGTGCACTTCATCAGGTGGGCGACGCCCATGCCGCTCAGCGCGGCCGCGCGCAGGCCGTAGCCGGTATCCAGGCCGAGGCGGCCGCGCGGCGTGATCGTGGTGCCGTCGGCGAACACCAGCGGCAAGGTCCTGCCGCCGAACACGTAGCGGACAAACGGCAGCTCGCGCAGTTCGCGGATGGATGCCGGCTCGCCCATCCGGCGCAGGAATGCCGGCGAGGCGACCAGCGCCATGTCGAGATGGGCGAGCGTCCGGGTCTTCAGCTCGCTGGCCGGCACGGTGCCGACGCGGAACACCACGTCGTAGCCCTCCGCGATCACGTCGACGTGCCGGTCCGCCAGCACCAGGTCCAGCTCCAGCTGCGGATGCGCGGCGAGGAACCTGGTGGTGATGGCTTCCATCAGCAGGCGGCCGAGTTCGCCGGGCATGCTCACGCGCAGGCGGCCCCGCACTCCGTCGGCGGCGCGCATCGCGTCGGCGGAATCCTGGAGCTCGCGCAGCAGCGGTGCGACGCGGTCGAAAAAGAGCTGGCCGTCCGGGGTCAGGCTGAGCGTGCGCGTCGACCGGCGGAACAACCGCGCGCCCAGCTCGCCTTCCAGCCGCCGGACTGCCTTGGAGATCGCCGATGGCGTGGTCCCCGCGTTGCGTGCGGCGGCGCTGAACGAACCCGCCTCCACCGCGCGCACGAAGGCGACGAGGCCGGCCGACTGGGTGAGCACGCTGGACATCCTGGACTCCTGGGCACAACGGCTGTGCCGGCTGCAGGGCTGGTTCGCGCGGACGGGCACCGCATGTTTCGTCCACCACCAACCACCCGGGACATCGAATGAAACGTCTGCAAGAGAAGGTCGCCCTGATCACCGGCGGCAACAGCGGCATCGGCCTGGCGACCGCGCAACGGTTTGCCGCCGAGGGCGCGCAGGTCATCGTGACCGCGCGACGGCAGGAACCGCTCGACGAAGCGGTCCGGCGCATCGGGCATGGCGCTCTGGGCATCCGCGGCGATGTCGCGGACCTCGCCCATCACGCCGCCGTGGCCGACGAGATCCGCGCCCGCTTCGGGGCGCTCGACATCTACGTGGCCAACGCTGGCGTCAACACGATCACGCCCAGCGCCCAGGTCACGCCGGAGGAGTTCGACGCGCAGTTCAGCGTCAACACGCGCGGCGTGTTCTTCGGCGTGCAACACGTCGCGCCGCTCATCCGCGACGGCGGCAGCATCGTGTTGACCAGCTCGCTTGCCGCCACGCGCGCGCTCGACGGCCATGCCGTCTACGCCGGCTCCAAGGCCGCCCTCCGCGCGTTCGCGCGCCACTGGGCGCTGGAGTTCAAGGCCCGCAGGATCCGCGTCAACGTGCTCAGCCCCGGGCCGGTGGATACCTCGATCCTGGACAAGATGGGCATCCCCGACGCGCAGCGGCCCGGCTTCGTCGAGGCCATGGCCGCCATGATCCCGGCCGGCCGTTTCGGCGAGGCGGACGAGCTGGCGGCAGCCGCCCTGTACCTGGCCTCGGACGAGAGCCGCTTCGTCAACGGCGTCGAGCTGCTGGTCGACGGCGGCATGTCGCTGAACTGATCCCTCCCACCCCACGCACAAGGCAGCAATCCCATGACGACTTCGCACAACCCGGAAATCCTCGACTTCATCGACCGGCTGGCCGACACCGGCAGCCACTACCGCATGGAGGAGATGGACGACCTCTACGTGGACGACCTCGGCTTTCTCGTGCTCACCCCCGAGGGCACCATCGCGCGCTTCTCGAAAGCGGAAATGCTCGGCGAGTTCAGGAGCCGCCGCGACGCCGGCGATCCGCCGCTGTCGACGGAAAAGCGCATCCTGCACATCGAAGAGCAGGGCGGCCATGCCACCGCCGTGCTGTATCGGCGGATGAGCGAGCAGGCCGATCCGGCACTGTACGAACTGCGCCTGCGCAAGGTCGACGGCGCGTGGAAGGTGGCCGGCGAGACGGTGATGCCGTGGCCCGAGCTGGCCACGGCCCGCGGCTTCCTGCCGCCGCGCACGAGGTAGACGCCAGGTACGGCCGCTGCGCAGGCCGGGCGACCGGGCTGCGCAGCTTGGGCTCGCACTCGTGCCGATGCTTCCCATGGACTGCGCCCGTCGCCCGGCGACTTCAGGGTTCGAGCGAGACCACGCAGTCGATCCCCGCGCGCGCCATCTTGGCGTAGGGGCACAGGCGCTCGGTGTTGCGCACCAGCTCGGCGGCGACCGCCCGGTCGATGCCGGGAAGGTGGATGCGGATGTCCGCCGACAGCATGAACAGGCCGTCGACCGGGTCCCGCCCGAAGGTGACCCGCGCGGTCACCTCGGCGTCGGGAATCGCCAGCTTCGCGCGCGCGGCAAGCAGGCTCAACGCGCCGTGGAAGCAGCCGGCAAAGGCGGCGGCGAACAGCTGCTCCGGATTGGTGCCGCCGCCGGAGCCGCCCAGCTCCTCGGGCATGCGCAGTTGCACGTCCAGCATGCCGTCGTCGGAGCGCGCCGCGCCGGAGGCACGGCCATGCTTCGCCTCGCCGCCGGTGACGTGCACGGTGCCGGTGTAGAGCGGGAGGAATTCCGTTCCGAAGTGCTTGTCGAGCAGCGAAACGGGCGGGGGTTGCGGCTTGGTCATGGATGAAGCTCGTGTGGTGATGCCTGACGGCGTGTGCAAGAAAGCCCGGACAGGCTCCGGCAAAGGCCGGTCCGGACTTCGGTGAACCCTGTTGTCTGCGGCGCGGTGCCGGTCAGCGGGAAGCCGCGCGGCTTGCCGTGGCGGCGGGGGCCGCCACGACGCGATCGGCATAGGACGAGCGGGCCAGCCATGCCTCGAAATCGAGCGTGCCGATGCGCGCCGCGCCGGTGGGCAACAAGGTGTCCGATTCCAGGCGAGCGCCGAAGTACGTGGCGTCGGGATCGGCGATGACCTTGCGCGGATCGCCGATGGCGGCCAGGAAGCGCCGCACCCATTCCGCCAGCGGCGCCCTGTCCGGCCCGGCGATCTCCACCACGCCGTTGCGTGGCTTGCCGCGGGCGTAGTCGGCCACCGCATCGGCCACGTCGTCGGAGGCGATCGGCTGCATCAGGCCGGTGGAGAGGTGGATCTCGCGCCCGCCCGCGCCCTCGTTGGCGATGCCGTTGAGGAACTCGAAGAACTGGGTGGAGTGCACGATGGTGTGCGCAATGCCGGATGCGCGCACCAGCTCCTCCTGCGCCATCTTGGCGCGGATGTAGCCGCTGGCCGCGAACGCGGCGCGGCCGGTGCCCACCACCGACAGGGCCACATGGTGCTGCACGCCGGCCTTGTGTTCCGCCGCGAACAGGTTGCGCCCCGAGGTTTCGAAGAACTCGAGCACGGCCCGGTCCTCGAACGAGGGCGAGTTGGCCAGGTCGATCACCGTGTGCACGCCGGTCATGGCCGCGTCGAGGCCTTCGCCGGTGATGGTGTTTACCCCGGACGATGGCGCGGCGGCAAACACCTCGTGGCCATGCTTGCGCAGGCGGTCCACCACCTTGCTCCCGATCAGTCCGGTGCCGCCGATGACGATGATTTTCATGATCTCTCTCTTCCCGTGGCCGCGCGTCGAGCGCCTTGTGGCCATCCTAGGTTCCGCTGCCGGTGGCCGATAGGCAGCGCGATGGCAGCAGCATGTTGCCCTGGACGCACCAATCGTCCCCGGCCGGATCGGGCGTGCCGCGACCGCTGCATTGATGCGGACAAAGCAACACCGAGAGTCCGCCGCCGTGGCTACCGGCGGCCGCAGGCCACGCCTAGGCTGCAATCCGCCACGCCATCGCGTGCAAGCGGCGCCCCAGCCGACCTGGGGACAACAGCACCCCAACGAGGACCGAACCGTGACCCAACGCATCGATTACCAGAAACAGGCGCCCGAACTTTTCCGCGGCCTGGTCGCCCTGAACACCCAGGTGAAACAGTCCGGCCTCGAGGAGTCCATCTGCGACCTGGTCGATATCCGCGCGTCGCAGATCAACGGCTGCGCCTTCTGCCTGGACATGCACGTCAAGCAGGCGGTGTTGCACGGCGAACGGCCGCTGCGCCTGCACCACCTCGCGATCTGGCGCGAGTCGACCCTGTTCTCGCCGCGAGAGCGCGCCGCCCTGGCGTGGACCGAGGCGCTCACGCAGCTGTCGCCGCTGGGCGTTTCCGACGAGATCTACGAGCGCGTGCGCACGCAGTTCTCGGAGAAGGAGCTCACCGATCTCAGCTACGCGGTGATGGCGATCAACGCGTGGAATCGCATCAACGTAGGCTTCCGGACCGTGCCCGGCGTGTTCGACAAGGCATTGGGGCTGGACAAGGCCGGCCTGGCCTGAATCCCGCGCGGCGACGGCAGACCCGTCGCCGCGTCGCCTCCGGAAAAACACTCGTCAACCGCAAGGAGACAACCATGCACACCATCAAGACCCTGGGCATGCTGGGCCTGCTCGTGACCGGCGCGGCCTTCGCGCATTCGCCCGCTACGCACGGCACCGCGCAGGCGCCTTCGGCCGAGGTCAAGGCATTGATGACCAAGGCCCTGGCCGATTACCCCGGCAAGGAGGCCGAAATGATCGTGGTCACCTATCCGCCGGGTTCGGTCGACCCGGTGCACCGCCACGACGCCCACGCCTTCGTCTACGTGCTCGAAGGCTCGATCGTGATGGCGCTGAACGGTGGCAAGGAAGTCACCCTGACGGCGGGGCAGACCTTCTATGAAGGCCCCGACGACATCCACACCGTCGGACGCAATGCCAGCCGCACCAGGCCGGCCAGGTTCCTGGTCGTGCTGCTGAAGAACGAGAACGCGCCCGTATTGACCCCGGTGGATTGATCCGGGCGAGTGAAGCCACGAGGCGGCCGCATGCGGCCGCCTCGTCGTGTCAATGCCCGGGAGGGAGCCGGTCCGGCAGCGGCCGGGTCCGCTCGTGGCCGAAACGCGTGTAGAACCACAGGAAGATGAAGAAGCCGAAGTAGCCCAGCACCATCAGGCGTCCGAACGCATTGTCCCAGGTGGTGACGTCCGCTGACGGGAACCACGCCTGGATGAGTTCGGCAATCACGCCGGCGCCGCTCAAGCCGAGGCCGAGGAAGGAGCCGGCAAGCACCGCCAGGGCCACCCGGAAGCCGCGGCCGCGATAGCGCACCGAGCGGACCGTGCAGCGGTCGATCCACGGCAGCAGCGGCAGCAGGACGATGGCGCTGAACATGCCGAGCACGCCCCAGAACGCGGTGCCGAGGAACGAGGGGATCATGCGCACGATCGCGTAGAAGGGCGTGAAGTACCAGCTCGGCTTGATGTGCGAGGGCGTGGCCAGGTTGTTGGCCGGCACGAAATTGTCGTGTTCGAGAAACCAGCCGCCCATGGTCGGCGCGAAGAACACGATGAAGGCCGCCACGATCAGGAAGAAAGCCACGCTGAGGATGTCCTCCACCGTGTCGTAGGGATGGAACGGGATGGTGTCCACCGGCACCTTGGCGCCCCAGCGGTTGCCCTTCGGCCCGTGCTTGACGTCGATGCCTTCCGGATTGTTCGAGCCCACCTCGTGCAGCGCGGCGATGTGCAGCACCACCAGCAGCAGCAGCGCGATCGGCACCGCGATGACGTGCAGGGCGAAGAAGCGGTTGAGCGTGGCGTCGCCGGGCAGGAAGTCGCCCATGATCCACTGCACCAGCGAATCCCCGATGAAGGGCACCGTGCCGAACAGCGACACGATCACCTTGGCGCCCCAGAACGACATGTTGCCCCACGGCAGCACGTAGCCCATGAAGGCCTCGGCCATCAGGGCCAGGAAGATGATCGAGCCGAGCAGCCAGACCAGTTCGCGCGGCTTCTTGTACGAGCCGTACATGATGCCGCGGAACATGTGGATGTACACGGTGACGAAGAACAGCGACGCCCCGGTGGAGTGCATGTAGCGGATCAGCCAGCCCCACTCCACGTCGCGCATGATGTACTGCACGGAGTCGAAGGCGTGCGCCACGCTGGGGTTGTAGTTCATGGCCAGGAAGATCCCGGTCACGATCTGGTTGGCCAGCAGCACCAGGTTCAGCACGCCGAAGTAGTACCAGAGGTTGAGGTTCCTCGGCACGTAGTACTCGCTCATGTGCTTGCGGTACATGGCCTTGAGGCCGGGCGCCCGCTCATCGATCCAGCCGGCAATGCGAGTGATGGCGTTCATGGTGGTGTTGCCTCCCTGGTGGCTCGGAATGCTGCGGGTCGCGGGCTGCCGGCGGTAGGTGCGCCGCGGGCTCCGGCGTGTTGCCGGCCGGGCAACAATCGCCGGCCGCCGGCGTGCCGTGGCTGCTTCAGGCGACGCCTTCGAGCAGGTCCCAGAGGCTGTCCTCGTCGCCTTCGGCGAGCAGGTCGTAGGGGATTCTTCCGCCGGCGGCGCGCTGCGGGGCGCACATCCAGTGCGCGGCGCGCTGCCGGCTGCCGATGAACTCCCTGACCTCGCTGGCGAACTGGGGATGGCGCAGCTCCAGCGCTTCGAACGCGTTCGACACCAGTGTTTCGCGCAGCTCGGCCAGCCGCGCGAGCTCGCCGGCGATGTTCTGGAATTTCGTGGTCGCTGCACGCATCGCGTTTTTCCGTCGGGTGGTTGATGGGGTGGGTGATGGTGGTGCGTGGTCAGCCGCGCGCGCCGCTGCGCACGGCGCGCAGGAAGGCAATGACCGCCGGGGTGCGGCCAAGCGCCACCAGCTGTTCGGCGGTGAGGTAGCCGAGTTCCGCGATGGGCACGTGCCGGTACCAGTGCTTCATCGAGCGCGGATCGGGCTCGACGCCGGCGGCTTCCCGCAGCACCGCCAGGGTCGCCGGGATCAGGTTGAAGAGGGTGCTGTAGCTGTTGTCGCCGATCGGCGCGATCAGCCGATCCGCCGGGTCGGCGTGGTAGGCCGCGTCGACCAGCGAGTGGAGGGAGGGCGTGGCCCGGCGGTGGGCCGTGGTGGCTGCGGTCATGGTGACGACCTCCTGCAGGTATCGGGGACTCCGGCCGATCGGACGTCCAGACGTCCCATCGGGGAAAGCCGGCTTGCCATGGTTCACCCGGCAATGCGCCGGCGAAGCCGCGCGTCGGGGGGCCGGTGGTTCATGCTTCCTGCCCACGGCGTCGTCGTGTAGCTGATTGGCTATCCGCGGGGACACCGCGCCAACGTGGGTTGTCCCGTGCACGAACGGGTGGAAAGTGCACGACCCGTTACAGCCGCCTCGACGATCTGACACCCGTCGTCTTCGTTGCCGTGGGTAGAAAGCGGGATGGATTCTTCATCGCGGCGGCTGGCCGCGGTAGACCCGTGCGGGGCTGCAGCGTGTTGCCGCGATGGCAACAAGCGCGTGCGGAGCCACTGTTGCCGGCCGTACAACACGGTGGTCAGCGTGCGCGGGCTTCTTGCCCCGCGGCGGCGTCCCTACCATGCGACCTCCGCGCCCGGGTTCACGCCGCGTAGATCATCGACGCGAAGCCAAGCGGCGCCATGTCAAGGGCATCACGCATGAGTCCATCGATCCCCGCTCCGGCACGCCAGCCGCGCGACCGCCAGACGCCGCCCGCGCCGACGCCTGCCGCGGACGCGAGCCGCGATCGCAGCCTTGCCATGGTCTCGCACGAACTGAAGCAGCCGCTCTCGGTCTTGCTGTTGAACCTCGGCCGGCTGCTGGAGAAAGTGGCCGAACCGGATATCCGGGGCGCGCAGGAACTCGCCCAGGCCATGGGCCAGTCCATCCGCCGCCAGGCCCGCATCATCGACGACCTGTTCGACCTCTCGCGCATGCGCATCGGCAAGCTTCGCCTGGATCCGGAAGAGGTGGAACTCGGCGGGGTGGTCCGTGCCCTCGTGGCGGACGCGGCCGTGCGCGCACCGGATCGCCACCTGCGCGTCGACGTCGATGCGTCGCGGCAGCATGCCTGCATGGCCGATCGCGTGCGGCTGGAACAGATGCTGTCGAACCTGCTGGACAACGCGGTGAAATTCACCGGGCAGGGCGGTTGCATCGTGGTGCGCGTCGCCAGCGGCAACGGGTTCGCCAGGGTCTCGGTGACCGATGACGGCTGCGGCATCTCCGCCGAATTCCTTCCGCACGTCTTCCGGATGTTCGGGCAGGAGACCAGCGCAAACCATGTTGCGCGCCAGGGCATGGGCATCGGCCTGGCGCTGGTGCATGAGCTGGCGAACGCCCACGGCGGCAGGGTGGAGGCGCAATCGGAAGGGCCGGGGCGCGGCGCGAGTTTCACGCTGTGGCTGCCGACGCCGGGCGGTGTCGCCGACACGCTTCCGGCCACGCCGCGCCGCGCGAGCGCACGGCCCGTGTCGTTTCGCCCGTGACGCGGGAGCGGAGGCTCGCCCGCGCAAGCGCGCTGTAGCGAAGCGACGGCCCGTCCACGCGCCAGCGGCCTGTGCGGGCCGAGCGGCAACGCCTCACCAGAAGGGATGCCCGCCGCGCGGAAACCACGCGGCGGGCATCCCTTGCGGAGATCGTCGACCTCCGGTGGCGATCTCCGGATCAGCTGCGGAAAAACGCCAGCAGGTCGCGGTTGATCACGTCCGGGTGCACGGCGAACATGCCGTGCGGATAGCCGGGGTAGATCTTCAGCGTGGCGTGCTTCAGCAGCTTCGCCGAGAGCGGGGCCGAATCGGCGACGGGGACGATCTGGTCGTCGTCGCCATGCATCACCAGGGTGGGCACGTCGATGGCCTTGAGGTCTTCGGTGAAGTCGGTTTCCGAGAAGGCCTTGATGCCGTCGTAGTGCGCCTTGGCGCCGCCCATCATGCCCTGGCGCCACCAGTTGTCGACGCAGCCCTGGATCGTCTTCACTCCCGGCCGGTTGAAACCGTAGAACGGCCCCGACGCCAGGTCGCGATAGAACTGCGAGCGGTTCCGCGCCAGCGCATCGCGCAGGCCGTCGAACACCTCGCGCGGCAAGCCGCCGGGGTTGGCGGCCGTCTTCAGCATCAGCGGCGGCACCGCGTTCATCAGCACCAGCTTGGCGACGCGGCCGGCGCCGTGGCGGGCCACGTAGCGCGTGGCCTCGCCGCCGCCGGTGGAGTGACCGACGTGGATGGCATCGTGCAGGTCGAGGTGCTCGACCACCGCCGCGGCATCGGCCGCGTAGTGGTCCATGTCGTGGCCGGTGACGCCCTGCGACGAGCGGCCGTGGCCGCGGCGGTCGTGGGCGATCACGCGGTAGCCGTGGTCGAGGAAGAACAGGATCTGCGTATCCCAGTCGTCGCTGGACAACGGCCAGCCGTGGTGGAAAACGATGGGCTGGCCGGAGCCCCAGTCCTTGAAGAAGATTTCGGTGCCGTCCTTCGTGGTGATCGTGCTCATGTCGTGGTTTCTCTGCTGGGTGGGGGAGTGGTCTCTCGTGGCTGCCCGCGCCGTGGACATCGCCAGGGGCAGGGTGGTCGTCGCCGCGGCGAGCAGGCCGGCGAGCATCAGCTGCCGGCGGCGCGGATCGATGGGTGCGATGTCATCCGGGTCTTGCATCGGCTGGTTCCTCCGTGGGGACGCCCAGGACGATCGGGCCCGGGCAAGGCTAGGCGCGGAACCGGCGAGGCGGTAGGGCGGCGCGGGTATCCATGGTGTTGCTGGACGCTCACCAATCGCGGGGTCGCGCGCGTGGCATGGTTGGCCGCGCCGGGCGCTCGCCGTCCGGTGCAAAAACCCGAGGAGTGAAACCATGCAGAACCTGCTGTTGCAGACCACCATCGAAAGCGATCCGGACGACTGGCACATCGGGCGCTTCGGCTTGCTCGCCGAATACCTGGCCGGGCTTCGCGACGAAAGCGGGCAACCGGCGTTTCGCGTGATCGCGCGCAATCGCGATGCGCGCGGCAGGCCCGATGCCGTGCTGTCCCGGCTGGACGCCTCGGACTTCCAGCAGCTGTGGCTGTTTGCCGTCGACGTGGGTGACGGGCTCAGCGAGGAGGATTGCGCGGCCATCGGCCGCTTCCGGCGCAAGGGCGGCGCATTGCTGGTCGCCCGCGACCACATGGACCTGGGCAGCTCCGTGTGCACGCTGGCCGGCGTCGGTGCGGCCCACCACTTCCACACGCGCAACCTGGACCCCGACGCCAGCCGCCACTGCATCGACGACGGCGAGACCACCGACATCTCGTGGCCGAACTACCACTCGGGCGCCAACGGCGACTACCAGCACGTGCGCCCGATCGGCGAACCGCATGCGGTGCTGCGGGATCCCCGATCGGAGTCCGGCGTGATCCGCTATCTGCCCGCCCATCCGCACGAAGGTGCCATCAGCGCGCCGGCGGACGAGCCGGGCAGCCGCGTGATCCTGCAGGGAACGAGCGCGACGACGGGCAGGGACTTCAACATCGCGGTGGCCTTCGAGGGCTCGGCCGAGGGTGGGCGGGCGATCGCCCAATCCACCTTCCATCACTTCGCCGACTACAACTGGGACATTGCGGCAGGCTGCCCTTCGTTCGTCTCCGAAAAGCCCGGCGACGGCATGCGCCGTTTCCCGGAAGCGCTCCGGTCCACCCGGCGCTATGTGCACAACCTCGCGTTCTGGCTTGGCGGCAATTGATGGCGACGCGCCACGCGGCGGCGCCGGATGGAGCAGGGCATTGGTGCGCGTGCGGCACCACCGCCGTTACCGCCGCGGCCCTACCGGGGCACGTCCCGGCTGCCTAGCATCGGGGCGGGCAAGACGAGGAGGCAGACATGAACATCGTCGTCATGGGCGGCAGGGGACTGGTGGGTCGGAACATCGTGCAGCGGTTGCGCCGCCAGGGCCACGCCGTATCGTCCGCCTCCCGCGCCAGCGGAGTCGACGTGATCACCGGCAAGGGCCTGGCCGAGAGCCTGGTCGGCGCGGACGTGGTGGTCGACGTGACCAACTCGCCGACGTTCGACGACCTCGCCTCCTTCGAATTCTTCCGCACGGCCATCGCCAACCTGCTCGCTGCCGAAAAGCGGGCAGGCGTCGGCCTCCACGTATCGCTTTCGGTGGTCGGCACCGGGCGCCTGGACGCCAGCCCCTATCTCCGCGGCAAGTCGCTGCAGGAGCGACTCATCGCGGCCTCGGGCATCCCGTACACCATCGTCCACGCGACCCAGTTCTTCGAGTTCCTGCTCGACATCGTCAACTATGCCGTGCGCGGGCAAACCATCGACCTTGCGCCCGCCTTCATCGAGCCGGTGGCGTCGGACGACGTCGCCGCCACGATCGCCCGGGTCGCCGTCGAGGCACCGCTGAACGGATCGATCGAGATCGCCGGCCCCGAGCGCGCGCGCATGTCCGAACTCATCCAGCGCTTCGTCCGCGACATCGAGGCGCCCTACGAAGTAAGAACCAGGGCGGACGCCACCTATTTCGGCGCGGTACTGGACGAATCCGTGCTGCTTCCGCGTGCAGACGCGGAACGGGGCACCCTGGGCTTCGAAGCCTGGCGTGGCCGGTCAGAATATGCGCGCGCCGACTGGTAGGGGTCCCGGCAAGCCGGATCTTTAATTTCGCATAATGTATATTATGTCAAATTACGTTCTGGGCCGGTGGCCTCTCGTCCCCGTCCTGCTCTGGGTCTGTCGGTGGCTTTCCAACCATCGGGATGAACTGGTGGCCGGTTTACCCGGCAGCCCGAACCAAGCGCGCGACGTCGGATCGTAGACGTAATCCATGATTGAGCCATCCCGGACCCGGTTCACGGCTTCGTCGATGGCCTGCAGTGGCACCAAGAACCACTCGCGGGGCTTTACGGGTTTTCCGAAACGGTCTTCGCCGGCTTCGTGCGAAACGCAGATCAAGGTGATCTGGCGTCGCCTCGACAAGGGTCAATAAGGCGGCGCCTTGCGCTGTCGCTGCGCTCTCGCCGCCTCCATCCACCACGCGAGATCGTCGGCGAAGCGGGAGAAGGATTTTTCGAGGGAGGTCCCGGCGTCGCCGAGGGGTTCGCCGGCTTCGTCGAGGGTGCGGGTGATGGAGCCGACGGTTACGGTGCTGGAGATGACGACCATGCCCATTTCCGACAGCGTGCCGTGCCAGTGCAGGTTGGAGCGGGCGCCGGCGATGCGGCCTGCCGAGTAGCTGACGATGCCGGCGGGGCGCCAGAACCATTCCTCCAGGAAATGATCGGTGAGGTTCTTCAGGCCTGGCTGCACGCCCCAGTTGTATTCGCCGGCGACAAAGACGAAGCCGTCCGCGGCGCGGATCTGCCCGGCGAGCGTTTCCATGGCGGCCGGCGCTTCGCCGGGCGGGTATTCCTTGTACATGCGGTCGAGCATCGGCAGCCCGACCTGTTTCGCGTCGACGAGTTGCACGTCGGCGCCGCGCGCGGCCAGTCGGCGCGTGACGTACTCGGCGAGGCGGATGCCGGCGCGGTCGGAGCGGTAGGAGCCATAGAGGGCGAGGATGCGGTCGGGCATGGGTTGCTGCGCTCCAGGATGGATGTGCCGGCAGGTTCGCGCGGACTCGCTGGCATGATCGGTCGTGCCGCGCGGTGTCCGTCGCGACAGCCACCATGCAACAACCACCGACAGGAGCCCTGCCCCGTTGCCGCATGGCGATGGATTCCGCGCACAGACCCTGGATTGGGCGCGTCAACGGTGGCCGGCGTCAACCGGGGCGCTTGCCCGCGGGGGAACCGCGGGCAAGCGCAGGCATCTCGCCGGCTTCGGCGGCGGCACCGGAAAAATCCTCGAGGCGGGGCCGGGACTCTTCCGCCTCTGCCTGATCGACGATGGGCACGACCGGTTCGCGATCGAGCTGGCCGCGGCGCTCGCGCCGCCAGGAGCCGGGCGCGCAGCCGGTCTTGCGCCGGAACGCCCGCGAGAAATGCGCCTGGTCGGCGAAACCGCAGGCCGCGGCGATCTGGCTCATCTGCTCGTCGCTCTCCAGCATCAACGCGCGTGCACGCGCGAGCCGCAACGCGACGACGTAGGCGTGGGGAGACATGTGGAAGCTGAGCTTGAAGGCACGGGAGAAATGGCTGGTACTCAACCGTGTCACGGCGGCCAGATCATCGACCCGGATCGGCATGTCGAGATGGGCCAGCACGTGGTCGATCACCCTTCTGGCCTGCCACGACGCGAGCCCGTGGATCGGGCGACCGAACGGGGCCTTCGCCACCGAGTCCAGCAGCAGTTGCAGCGCCCGCTGGATTTCGCGCCGGGCGGCGCGCACGTCGTCGTCCAGCGCCAGGCATGCGCGCCGCAGCAGTTGGACGGCGATGGGAACGGCCTCCTCCGGCTGCGCTTGCTCGTGCATGGTTCTTTGTCCCGGTCCCGGATCGCTTCCGGTGGGGGAACGCTACTGCGCGTGGTGCCGGTCCACCATTGATCGCTTGGGCGGTCTTTTCGCGGCGCGGAGGGACGAGGTGGAGCTCGTCCGTTTGAACGGTGCGCGCGGAGCGTTGGGGCTGGGGTGCTGTGGGCTTGTTCGTCATTCCAGCGAACGCTGGAATCCAGTGTCGTCGGCAGCCAGTTGAAGGCGCTGGATCCCAGCTTTCGCTGGGATGACGAACGGGGAGCATCAGCAGCTTTCGCAGGGGATGACGAGCGGGAAGCATCACCAACTTTCGCTGGGATGACGGATGGTTGGCTTATTCCTGGAGCTGGATCAGGCCGCGGCGGCTCGCCACGGCGATGGCTTCGGTGCGGCTCAACACCTGCAGCTTGGTGAAGACGCTGCGCAGGTGGGACTTGACCGTGGTCTCGCTGATGTTCAGTTGCTGCGCGATGAACTTGTTGCTGCAACCGCGCGCCAGCAGGGCGAGCACTTCCAGCTCGCGGTTGGTCAGCGCCTCGCCGCTGACTTCCGCGGCGAGCTTGGCGACCAGCAGCGGCGGGATGCGGGTTTCGCCGGCGTGCACGGCGCGGATGCAGTCGAGCAGTTCCTCGCGCTGGGCGTCCTTGAGCATGTAGGCCTTGGCGCCGGCCCGGATGGCCCGCGAGATGTCGTGGTCGGTGCCGAACGTGGTCAGCACGATCAGCCGCGCCGACGGCGCCGCGCGGCGGATCGCCGCGATGGCGGCGATGCCGTCGAGCACCGGCATGCGCAGGTCGAGCAGGGTCACGTCGGGGCGGCACTGCAGCCAGCGCTCGACGCATGCGCGGCCATCGGCGGCCTCTCCCACCACCCGCATGTCCGGTTGCCGGCCGATGATGGCCCCGAGCCCTTCCCGCACGGTGACGTGGTCGTCGGCGATCAGCACGCGAATCGGCGTTGCGCCAGAAGATGCGACCGAGTCCATCAGTCCGCTCCCGCGGCGAGGAACATCGGCAGGCGGATCGACACCGTGGTGCCGCCTTCGGCCGTGCTGTCGACCACGATCTGCCCGCCCATCGCATCGACCCGTTCGCGCATGCCCAGCAACCCGTAGCCCTGGCTTTCCGGCACGGGGTCGAAGCCGCGGCCGTCGTCGGCGAACTCCAGCCGCACCTCGTCCGGGCCGTAGCCGATGCTGGCGCTGACGCGGGATGCATGCGCGTGGCGGAGCACGTTGGTCAGGCATTCCTGCGCGATGCGAAACAGGTTCTCCTCCCACTCCGGCGGCAGCTCCACCGGCTCGCCCAGTACCTTGAAGTCGCTGTGCAGCGCCACGCCGGCGGTCGCCTTCTCGAACAGCGCCTGCAGGGCATGGGCGAGCCCGCCCGATTCCAGCGGCCGCGGACGCAGCGCGCGCAGGGAGCGGCGCGCCTCGCTGAGGCTCTCGCGCGCCAGCTTCCGCGCGGCGGTGACGTGCTGTTCCGCCTCGTCGCCGAGCCCGCGGCGGCTGGCATCCTCGGCCGCCTCGAGCTGGATGATGATGCCGGTGAAACCCTGGGCCAGGGTGTCGTGGATGTCGCGCGCGATACGGTTGCGCTCACCCGCCACCGCCGCTTCGCGCCCCTGCTCGGACAGCTCGGCCAGGCGGATCATCAGCATCGCCTGGTTGGCGAGGGACTGCGCCAGTTCGATTTCCTCCGTGCGGAAGTCGCGCCGGCACTGGAAGCGCAGCCCGATAGCGCCTTCCAGGCGCCCGGCGACCATCAGGGGCAGCAGCAGCACGGTGACGACGCCCAGCGGCAGCAGCCGGTCGCGCAGGCCGAACGGCGGCACGTCGCGGATGTCCTCGATGATGCTGGGCTTGCCGGAGCGGAACACCTCCGGCCACGGCCAGATGTCCTCCATCGGCAGCACCAGGTCGATGCCGGCGAAACGGGGGTCGGTCCTGGGCACGACGTGGTCGTCCTCGAAGACGAACTCGATGCCCACTGTGCCGCCCGCCGGCCCCCGCCGCCAGACGCTGGCGCTGTGCGCCCCGAACTGCGTGGTGAGCGTGCGCAGGATGTGCGCGACCAGCTGGCCGGGGTCGGGTTCCACCGCCAGCACGTCGAGCGAACTTTTCAGCGCATCGACCTGCCCGCGGATCAGTTGCTCCGACGCCTGCAGGGCCTTCTCCGCACGCTTGCGCGCCTCGATGTCGGTGTTGGCGCCGTACCACTTGAGCACCCGGCCGGTGTCGTCCAGCAGCGGCGCGTAGCGGAACAGGAACCAGCGGTACTCGCCGTCGGAGCGGCGCACCCGCGCCTCCAGTTCGCCCGGTGCGCCCTGCTCCAGTGCATCGCGCCACTGCGTTTCGAGGCTGGACATGTCGTCCGGGTGGATGGTGGCCGTCCATCCCCAGCCCAGCGCGGCGTCCATCGATATGCCGGTGTATTCGCACCACTGCTTGTTGAGGAACTCGACCGGGCCTTCCGCGCTGCCGAACCAGGCCAGACCGGGGATGGTGTCGATCGCGATGCGGAAGCTTTCCTCCCACGCCTGCAGGTCGCCGGCAAGCGTCGCGCCGGCACGTTCGGCGGTCTGGTCGGCGGACTCGCTCATGGCGTGGTCCGTCGGGCGATCCGCACACTGCTTCGTTGCTGTGCCATGTATTCCCCCACCCTGCTCCGCGCAAACGCAATCGGCCGACAGCTGGCGATAGACACGAGGGAATGGCGAGTTCTGCTCCACCCGTGCGGGGGAAGGGCTCGCCCAGCCCGGCGCACATCATATGCCCGAACCCGGGGGACGGCGCATGTGACTCACGCCGCAGCACTGATCGACAAATCCGGCGGCTTCGATCAAGCCGCCCGGCGGCCCCGGCGCCTAAGTTCGCTGCACCCGCCGCGAAGGAGATGCCCCCATGAATCGAGCCATCAGGTCTTTCATCGCCTGCGGCATGTTGCTTGCCGCCTGTGCATGCCTGGCTGCCGTGCAGCCCTACCCGTCCAGCTTCCGGACGCAGACCATCGCCACCAACGGCACGCGGCTCCACGTGCGCGTCGGCGGACACGGCCCGGCCGTGGTCATGCTGCACGGCTATGGCGAAAGCGGCGACATGTGGCAGCCGCTGGCCGCGGCCATGGCGCAGGACCACACCGTGATCGTGCCCGACCTGCGCGGCATGGGCCTGTCCGACCACCCGCCCGGCGGCTACGACAAGAAGAACCAGGGCCGCGACATCGCCGGCGTGCTGGACGCGCTGCACGTGGACAAGGTCGACGTGGTCGCCCACGACATCGGCAACATGGTCGCCTTCGCCTTCGTCGCCGAGCAGCCGCAGCGGGTCGGCAAGCTGGTGCTGATGGATGCACCCCTCCCCGGCGTCGGGCCGTGGGAGGAGATCCTGAAGAACCCGCTGCTCTGGCACTTCCGCTTCTACGGGCCGGACATGGAGCGGCTGGTGAAGGGGCGCGAGCGCATCTACCTCGACCGCTTCTGGAACGAGTTCTCGGCCGACCCGAAACATTTCGACGAGGCCAGCCGCGAGCACTATACCAGGCTGTATGCGCTGCCCCACGCCATGCACGACGGCTTCGAGCAGTTCCACGCCTTCGACCAGGACGCGCAGGACAACCATCAATTCCTGGCCGCCGGCCCCTTGCCGACCCCGGTGCTGGCCATCGGCGGCGAGAAATCCTTCGGCCCGGAGATGGCCGTGGTGGCCCGCGCCGCCTTCACCAACGTGCAGGGCGCGGTGATCCCCCACGCCGGCCACTGGCTGATGGAAGAGAACCCCGGCGCCACGGTCGCCGCCATCCGGAAGTTCATCCCGTGAGCGGCCGCATCCGCACGCGGGGCGCCGCTGCCGTGCTCCTGCTGCTGGCCTCGTCGATCGCCGCGGCGGCGACAGCCGCCGGCCAGCTCCGGCTCGACCCGAAGGACATCGCCGCCCTGTCGACGCAGCACGCCGGCGCCGGCACCTCGGGTGTGGCCGGCATCCAGACCACCCGGCTCGCCGGCGATCCCGCGGCCACCGGGCCGTACACCATCGCGCTGCGCGTGCCGGCCCACACGGTGATCGCCGCGCACACCCACTGCGACGACCGCTCTGCGGTGGTGGTGTCCGGCACCTGGTGGTTCGGCTACGGCCCGGCCAATACCCGGGATCGCCTCAAGGCCCTGGGCCCGGGCAGCTTCTACACCGAGCCGGGGGGCCAAGCCCACTTCGCCCGCACCGGCGACCAGGCGGTGGTCGTGTACATCACCGGCACCGGCCCCACCGACACCCGCTACCTCGACGCCTCCGCCGCGCCGCGGCCGTAGCCGCACGCGCTTCCTTCGAACGCCAAACGGAAACCTTCGCCATGACTTCCTACGCCACCGTCCGTGACCCGGTCACCGACCACCTCCTGACGCCGCAGAACGCCGCCGTGCTGATCATCGACTACCAGCCGGTGCAGGTCAGCTCGATCGCCTCGCGCGACAAGCGCCAACTGGTGGCCAACATCACCGCGCTCGCCCGCATCGCGAAGCTGTACAAGCTCCCGGTGGTGCTCGCCACGGTGAACGTTTCCACCGGACGCAACCAGCCGACCATCCACCAGATCACCGAGGTGCTCGGCGACGTGCCGATCATCGACCGCACCTCGATCAACGCCTGGGAGGACAAGGATTTCGTGGACGCGGTCAAGGCGACCGGGCGCCGGAAGCTGGTCATGGCGGCGCTGTGGACCGAGGTGTGCCTGGTCCACCCCGCGCTCGATGCGCTCGCCGACGGCTACGAGGTCTACCCCGTCGTCGACGCCTGCGGCGGCACCTCGCTGGAGGCCCACAACGCGGCGCTCGACCGACTGCAGCAGGCCGGCGCCAGGCCGACCGGCTGGGTGCAACTGATCTGCGAGCTGCAGCGCGACTGGAACCGCGAGGCCACCGTGCCCGGCTTCGGCGACATCCTGTTCGCGATCGAAGGGCATTGACCTTCGCACGACGACAGCCCTTCCATCTGCTGCGCGGGAGACCCCACATGAGCTTCATCACCACGTCGGACGGCGTCGAGATCTTCTACAAGGACTGGGGTTCCGGCCAGCCCATCGTGTTCCACCATGGCTGGCCGCTGTCCGGCGACGACTGGGATGCCCAGATGCTGTTTTTCCTCGGCCAGGGCTACCGCGTCATCGCGCACGACCGGCGCGGCCATGGGCGCTCGTCGCAGGTGGACGGCGGCCACGACATGGATCACTACGCGGCCGACGTGGCCGCGCTGGCGAAGCACCTGGACCTGCGCGATGCGATCCACGTCGGCCACTCCACCGGCGGTGGCGAAGCCGCGCGCTACGTCGCGCGGCATGGCAAGGGTCGCGTGGCCCGGCTGGTGATGATCAGCGCGGTGCCGCCGCAGATGCTGAAGACGGCGACGAACCCGGGCGGCCTGCCGATGGAGACCTTCGATGGCCTGCGCGCCGCGCTGGCGGCGAACCGCTCGCGCTTCTACCGCGACCTGCCGTCGGGGCCGTTCTACGGGTTCAACCGCCCGGGCGCCACGCCGGATGCCGCGATCATCGACAACTGGTGGCGGCAAGGCATGATGGGCGGCGCGCGGGCCCACTACGAGGGCATCAAGGCCTTCTCCGAAACCGACTTCAGCGACGACCTGGCGGCCATCGACGTGCCCGCGCTGGTCATGCACGGCGACGACGACCAGGTGGTGCCGATCGCAGATTCCGCGCTGCTCGCCGCCAAGCAGCTCAAGCGCGGCACGCTCAAGGTCTATCCGGGGCTTTCGCACGGCATGCTCACGGTCAATGCGGACGTCATCAATCGTGACATGCTGGCGTTCTTTCGCCGTTGACCGGCACGGATTCGCGTCGCCGGCAAGTGCACCACCCTCCGGGAGCCCGACCATGCACATCCGCCTCGACACCCGCCGCGCCATCGTCACCGGCTCCACCGCCGGCATCGGCCTGGCCATCGCCTCCGGTCTGGCCGCCGCCGGCGCGCACGTCACTCTTACCGGCCGCACGCAGGCGCGCGTGGACGAGGCCATCGCCACCATCGCGCGGCAGATGCCGGACGCCCGACTGGCCGGCGTGGCCGGTGATCTCGGTACGCGCGAGGGTGCCCAACGGCTGATCGCCGACGTACCCGAGACCGACATCCTGGTGAACAACCTGGGCATCTTCGAGCCGAAGGCGTTCTTCGACATCCCGGACGAGGACTGGCTGCGCTTCTTCGAGGTGAACGTGATGAGCGGCGTGCGCCTCTCGCGCCATTACGCGCAGGGCATGGCCAAGCGCGGCTGGGGCCGCGTCCAGTTCATCTCCAGCGAATCGGCGCTGCAGATTCCCGCCGAGATGGTCCAGTACGGCGCCACCAAGACCGCCCAGCTCGCCGTCTCGCGCGGCCTGGCCGAAACGCTCGCCGGCACCGGCGTCACGGTGAACGCGGTGCTGCCCGGCCCGACGCGCTCCGAGGGCGTGGGCGGCTTCTTCGGCAAGATCGCCGCGGAACGGGGCGTGTCGCAGGAATCCGTGGAGCGCGACTTCATCGCCACGCACCGGCCGACCTCGCTGATCCGGCGGCTGGCCTCGGTCAAGGAAGTGGCCAACCTGTGCGTCTACCTCGCCTCCGAACAGGCCTCGGCCACCACCGGCGCCGCCATGCGCGTGGACGGCGGCGTGGTGCGGTCGATCGCATGAGGTGATGCGGTCGCGCGGCACGGGGCGAGGCCGCTCGAGCGTGGCGTTCACCCGAGCAGCTTCCCTGCCGTTCGTGCCACCCGGATCGCTGTGCCGCGAGGGAACGCCGGTGGATCGTTGCCGGAGGCGTTCGGCACGCCGGCGACATCGAACAGGAAACGTCCGGCGGAAGTGGCGCCAGGCATGGCTGGCGCCGGGACGGGATCAGAGCTGGCTCATGCCGCCGTCGACCACGATCTCGCTGCCGACGATGAAGGCCGATTCGGGCGAAGCCAGGTGCAGCACGGTGGACGCGACCTCCTCGGCACGACCGAAGCGGCCCAGCGGAACCTGCGCCTGGATCTGCGCGGCGGTCGCCTCCAGCGTCGCCGCGTCCATGCCCAGCTTGCCGTACAGCGGAGTTTCGATCGGGCCGGGACTGACCACGTTCACACGCACGCGCCGCGGCAGCAGTTCGGCCGAGAGCGTCCTGGCCAGCGAGATCAGCGCGGCCTTGCTGGCCGCATAGACGGACGAGGCCGGCATGCCGATGTGCGCATTGATCGAGCCGTTGAGCACGATCGAGGCACCGGCGTTGAGCTGTGGCAGCAGGGACTGCAACTGGAAATAGGCGCCCTTGACGTTGGTGTCGAAGGTCACGTCCCACAGCGACTCGTCGACGTCGGCGAAGGATGCGAACTTCGCCGTGCCGGCGTTGAGGAACACCGCGTCGAGCTTGACGCCCATGCTGGCCAGCGTGGCGCCGAGTTCGCGCGCATCGTCCATGTTGCCGGTGTCGTTGCGCAGCGCGACGGCATGCGCGCCCAGGCTCGCCGCCGCCTGTCCCAGCGCGCCGACGTCGCGGCCGGTGATGATGACGCGGGCGCCTTCGGCGGCGAACGCGCGGGCGACAGCGAGGCCGATGCCGCTGTTGCCGCCGGTGACCAGTACATTCCTGCCTTCGAAACGGTTCATGGTGGTTCTCCAAGAGCGGGTAGATGGGAAAGTGGTGGCATCCTGATCCCCTGCCCCGCGCTTGCCGTACCATCGCTTCGACGCACTCGTTCGAAGAGGTCGAACATGTTGTCGGAGGACGAACTGGCCTTGCTGGAGGCCATTCGCGAGAGCGGCAGCCTGTCGCGCGCGGCGGCGCGTCTGGGCAAGGCGCCATCGACCGTTTCGCATGCCGCCCGCCAACTGGAGGCGCGTTTCGACGCCCTGCTGTTCGACCGCCGGCGCTACCGCCTGCAACTGACGCCGGCCGGCCACCTGCTGGCGCGGGAGGCCGCACGGCTGAGCCTGGACGTGTCGCGCCTGGCCCGGCGGGTGAAGCAGATCGCCAGTGGCTGGGAAGACCGGCTGTGGATCGTCACCGACGAAATCCTGGAGTTCGAACTGCTGCTGCCGGTGATCCGCGCCTTCGACGCGCTCGACTCGGGCGTTGCCCTGCGCGTCACCCACGAGGTGCTGGGCGGCACCTGGGAGGCGCTGCGCGAAGGCCGCGCGGACCTGATCGTGGGCGCCACCAACGAGCCGCCGGCGATCCCCACGCTGCGCTGGTTCGAACTGGGCACGATGGAATGGGTGTTCGCGCTCTCGCCGCGCCATCCCTTGGCCAAGGTGGCCGAGCCGCTGGAGCACGACGTGGTCGCCCGCCATCGCGCGGTGGTGGTGGCCGACTCCTCGCGCAGCGGGACGCGCGGCTACGGCGTGCTCGGCGGCCAGCCCACGCTGGCGGTACCCAGCATGCGCGCCAAGATCCGGGCGCAGCGCGAGGGCCTGGGCGTGGGCTGGTTGCCGCGCCAGCGCATCCAGACCCTGCTCAAGCAAGGCGAACTGGTCGAACGGCGGGTTGCCGACCCGCGCGAACCGAACACGCTCTACGTCGCCTGGCGCGGTGACGGCGAGGGCCGCGCGCTGGCCTGGTGGCTGGAGCAGCTGAGGCAACCGCGACTGGCGAAACGGCTGATCCGCGGAGTCGACCTCGCCGCATGAGCCATCGCTTGCGCATCCCGCACAAGGGAGTTCAGCAGGCATCGTCGGCCTGCAGCGCGGGCGATGGCGCCGGGGAGTCGCCGGACAGGCGATCGCACACCGTGTCGATGTCGCCATCGGCAAGCAGGTCGTAGGCCGAGCGGCCGCCGAAGGCGCGCTGGCGCATGGCCATCCAGCGCACCGCGCGCTGGCGGTCGCCGATGGATTGCAGCACCAGTTGCGCGACGGCGGCGTGCCGTTCCTCCAGCACGCGGAAGCCGCGCTGGATGGCCGCTTCGCGGGCGCGTTCCAGGTCGCCCAACTCCTCGGCCACGGCGGCGAGGCTGTTGCCGGGCGTGAGCTTGCGCAACGCGTTCCTCATTGCGGCGCCCGTTGTTCGATCCGGTCGAGCTCGATCGCGGTGCACAGGAAGGCAAGCACGGCGTGGGCCCTGCCCTGCCTCACCAGCATCGCGGCGGTGAGCCCGTCCAGCATCGCGATCGGCACGCTGCGATACCAGGCCATGGCCTCCACCGGATCAGGCTCCAGCGCCGCGGCCATCCGCAGCACCGCCAGGGCCGCCGGCATGAGGCCTCCCGACGATGCCGGGGTGCGCCGATCCGGCGTTCCCGGTCGCGGGCTCGCCGCCGGCCACATCAATGACGTCGATTGCATGGGACACCTCCTGCCGTGACGTGCGTCGGGAAGGTAGCCCGCGCCCGCCGGTCGTGACTTGCGTTTTCCTGCTGCCGTTTGGCCGTTTCCTCGGCGGCGTAAGTCACCGGAACACCTTCTGCACCAGGGTCACCGCCACGCCCAGCAGGCCGAGCGCCGCGACGAGGATGAAATGATCGATGTTCGCCAGCATGGAAGACTGCTGCGCCAGCATGTGCGCAACCTGCGCCATCGCGAGCGCTGTGGCCTGGGTCGGACCGACGGCGTGCGCCAGGCTTTCGCGCAGCGGCTCGAACAGCGCCTCGTAGGCGGGATCGCCGGGGCGGATGCGGTTGTCGAGCACGGCGTAATGCACCGCGGCACGCCACTGCTGGCCGAGCGTGGCCAGCGTGACGCCCAGCGCGATGCCGGCCTGGGCCAGCATGTTCTTCATCTGCTGGGCGTTGGAAAAGGCCGACTCGTCCTGGTCCATCTGGCGGAACGACTGCATCGCCGCCACCGGCAGCACGGTGAGCAGGAACACGCTGTAGAACGCCAGCGCCGGCAGCGCGTCGCGCCACAGGTCGGCGCCGGTGTTGAGGCGCGACAGCGCGAGGCCGAACAGCGCCAGCGCGGCAAAGCCGGTCACCAGGTATTTGCGTGGTGCCGGATGGCGCGGCAGCAGCGAGGTCACGGTCAGGAAGGTCAGCACCGCCACCAGCATTCCCACGGCTTCGACGACGCCCACCGTGTGCCAGCCGAAGCCCAGCGTGCGCTGGAGCATCATCGGGATCACGTAGTTGTTGGCGCCGAGCATCAGGTAGCCGAAGGTGAACAGCGCCATGCCTGCCAGGTAACGCGCATGCAGCATCTGGCGCACCCGCAGCAGCGGTCGCGGCGCGCGATGCTGCAGCCAGGCGTAACCGAGCAGCGCGGCACTGCCGAGTGCGACCAGCAGCAGCGTGGGGCCGGTGTCGCTGAAGAAGTCGTAACAGGCGCGCTGCAGGGCGTAGAGCAGCGCGAAGCTGCCGCCGACCAGCAAACCCTGGTGCACGACTCGCGGCGCATGGCCTCCCCTCGGCGCAAGCGGGATCGGCGACAGCGTGGTGCCGGCCAGCACGAAGGCCAGCGCGCCCATGCCGGCGACAATCCAGTAGATCGTGCTCCAGTGTCCGGCCGCGACCGCCTGGGCGGCGATCCACGGACCGGCGGCGATGCTCGATGCGAGGCTGATGCCGAGCGCGCGGATACCCACGAAGCGGCGCGGACCGTCCAGCAGGTGGTGGATGACCATGCGTGCCGAGGTGAACAGCGCACCGCCGCCGATGGCCATCACCACGCGCCCGAGCAGGAAGGCCGCGAAGTCGGTACTGGTCGCGCACAGCACCGAGCCCAGCACCGAGACCGCCGTGGCGCAGCGGATGACCGTGCGCCCGCCCAGGCGTTCCACCAGCCAGCGCTGCATCGAGATCACCACGATCGCCACGCTCGCATACACCGCCGCGACCAGGCTGAAATCCTCCGGACTCATGCCGAGCTCGCCCATGATGGGGCCGGCCGCGAATGCGGTCATGCTCAGCTGCAGGAACTCGATCGCGGTCAGCGCCGCAATGGTCGCGTACAGCAGTCGCGGGGAGACGCGCGCGTTCATGCCGGTGCCTAGCGGTTGGCCTGGATGACCTGCGCGACCAGCGCGTCGGCGTCGGCCAGCTGGTGCGCGTAGACATCGGTGCGATAGCCGTGGGCCGGCGATGTCGCCGAGGCCAGCCGCGCGCCGTCGCGCGCTCGGGTGTCCACCGTGACCCGCATGGACAGGCCCAGCTGCAGCGGGTGCGCCGCGACCTGGCGCGCATCCAGCGCGATGCGGATCGGCACGCGCTGCACCACCTTGATCCAGTTGCCGCTCGCGTTCTGCGCCGGCAACAGGGAGAACGCGCTGCCGGTGCCGGCCTCCTGGCCCATCACCGTGCCGTGGTAGACGACCTGGTTGCCGTAGACGTCGGCAGTCAGTTCCACCGGCTGCCCGATGCGCAGGTGGCGCAGCTGCGATTCCTTGAAATTGGCCTCCACCCACAGATGGTCCAGCGGCACCACCGACATCAGCGGCACGCCCGGCGTGATCTTCTGCCCGAGCTGCACATGGCGCCCGCTGACCACGCCGGCGACCGGCGCCGGCACGTCGGTGCGATGGGCCGCGACAAAGGCGTCGCGCAACTGCGAAGCGGCGGCCAGCACCTCCGGCTGGGTCTCGATCGAGGCGCGGTCGACCAGTGCGCGGCGGCCGGCCAGTTGTTCCCGCGCGGCATCGAGCGCGGCCGTCGCCGCACGCACCGCCTGCGTGGCGTGGCGCACTTCCTCGCCCGAGATTGCGCCGCTGGCGAGCAGCTCGCGGCGGTGCGCGAGATCGGCCCTGGCCCGCGCCAGGTCCACCTCGCGCGCGGCCAGGTTGGCGCGCGTCTGGCCGACCGCCGCGTATTGCGCGCGCACCTGGCGCACCGTGCGCGCCAGCTGGGCCTTGGCGCGGGCCAGCGCGAGCCGCGCGTCGGTGTCGTCCAGCTGCACCAGCGAACGGCCGGCTTGCACGAAGTCGGTGTCGTCGGCATGGATGGCGGTGACCACCCCGCCCACCTGCGCGGTCACGCTCACCACGTTGCCGCCGACATACGCGTCCTCGGTGGATTCGCGGTACTGCCCGACCGCGATCCAGTAGACCGCCAGCGCGAGCGCGCCGAGCAGCACCAGCGCGAGGGCGGCGATCCGGCTCGGCCACGGCGAGCGCGATGTGCCCGCCTCGTTGCCGGCGGGAGGCGTGGTGGTGTCAAGGGGTTTCATGGCGAGCACTCCGCGGATGGGACGCCCCGGCCGGCGCGGCGGCGACATAGCCACCGCCCAGCGCCCGGACGAGGTCGAGGCGCAGTTCGCGCCGGCGCGCCTGCGAGGCGATGACCTGCTGTTTCTGTCCCAGCACCTGGCCTTCCGCGCCCAGGACCTGCAGGTAACTGGCCAGGCCGCTGCGATAGCGGGCCTGCGCAAGGTCGTAGGCGTGCTGGCTCAGCGCCAGCGCCTGCTGCTCTTCGCGCTGCCGTTCGCCGAGCCAGTGCAGCGACACGAGCTGGTCGACCACGTCGTGCACGGCGGCGAGCACGGTGGCGTTGTAGGCCTCGACCGTGGCGTCGTAGGTGGCCTGGCGCAAGGCCAGGTTGCCGCGCAGGCGCCCGCCGTCGAAGATCGGCAGCGAGATCGCCGGACCGACGCCGAGCACGCGGCTGCCGGCCGAGAGGAAGTCGTCGAAGCCCAGCCGCTGCAGGCCGACGAAGGCGTTCAGGCTGATGTCGGGATAGAAACGCGCCTTGGCGACCTTGATGCCCTGCCCGGCCGCCTCGACGCGCCAGCGCTGCGCGACCACGTCGGGCCGCCGCCCGATGAGGCCGACCGGAAGATCGCCGGGCACGCTCACCGGTGCGGGTGGCGCCAGCCGCGGGCGCGTGACCGCGAGGCCCGCGTCGGGCCCCTCGCCTTCCAGCGCCGCGATCTGGTTGCCGATGCGCGCGATGGCCTCGTTGGCTGCACTGATCTGCTCGCGCGCCGCCGGCAGCACCGCCTCGGCCTGGGTCAGTTCGAGCGCGGAATCGAGTTCGGCGGCAACCCGCTTGCGGGTCAGCGCAAGCGTGTGCCGGCGCTGCGCGAGCGTGGCCTGGGCCAGGTCGCGACGCGCGTAGGCCGCGTCGAGCCGCAGGTAGGCGCGCACGATCGCGGTGGCGAGCATCAACCGGGCCGCCTGCAGGTCGACCTCGGCCGCGTGCGAGCGATCCAGCGCCGCGTCGACGGCTGCGCGGTTCCTGCCCCAGAAATCCAGTTCGTAGTGCAGCCCCAGCGAGGCGTCGTTGATGGTCTGCCAGCTGCCGGCGATCGGCGGCGGCACCGTGCCATGTTCGCTGAAGCGCTGGCGCGTGCCGTGGATGCTGGCGCCGACCTGCGGGACGAGCGCCGCGCCGGCGATGCCCGCCACGGCGTCGGCCGCCCTCACCCGCGCCTCGGCGATGCGCAGGCCGGGCTGGCGCGCCAGGGCGTGTTCGACCAGGCGGTCGAGCTGCGCGTCCCCGTAGTCCTGCCACCAGGCGCGCTGCGGCCAGGCGGCAGCGGACAACGGCACGTGCGAGAGGCTGCGCCCCGCGGCGATCGTCTGCGGCTCATCGATGCGCGCATGCGTATGCAGGCCAGCCATGCTCGCGCAACCGGACAGCAGCATGACTGCCATTGCCAGCATGCCGACGCCGGCTTTCGCGAGAGCGGGATGGAAGCGGACGAGCGTGGTCATCGCGGCACCTCGTGCGGCCTCGGGCAACTGTCAGCCCAGGCAGATACATGGTCGTGCAGGGCAACCTGTTTCCATGAAACGAAACGGTCGGGGCTTGTGCGAAACGGTCAGGAACTGCGTGCGGCGTTGGCCAGCAGTTGCTCCAGTGATTGCCTGAGGACCGCGGCCTGCTTTTCGTCGATGCCGGCGAGCAGCCTCTTGAATACCGCCCGCACCCGCTTCTTGGCCTGCGGGAACACCGCCCTGCTCTCCGGCGTGAGTTCGAGCAGGAAGCTGCGCCGGTCCTCGGGGTTGGGCACGCGCCGGATCAGCCCCTTGTTCTCGATGCGGTCGAGCAGGCGCGTCATCGCGCCGGAGTCGTAGCCCAGCAGCCGGCAGAACTCGCCGATGGTGCGCCCCTTGCCCTGGGCGATGCTGTTGAACACCACGAACTGCGCCGCGGTGATGTCCAGCGGCTGCAGCTCGGCCTCGATCGAGCTCCAGATGGCCGAGCGCGCGGCACTGACCAGGAAGCCGAGTTCGCCGCCGCTCAGGATGTCGATGGTATCTGCCTGGGGCTTGTTCACGGCCATCACCTCGGGAACGGAATGCCGGGCAATCTATCTGCCTAGTCAGAATATGTCAACGTCAGAGAGTGGCGGTGCCGTGCGCGGTCCACCGCCGGGGTGCCCGCGTGCGGCCGATCCGCTGCAGCCAGTCATAGCCGTCGTCGGGGCCCAGCCCGGTCACGGTGGCCGGGAGTTGCCGTGCATCGCGATCGGCACGGAACAGGGAAAGCCGGGCTCGATGATGCGGGTACGACTGCTGCAGCCGCAGCCGGGGTTTGGTGTCGTGTGCCATGGTGCAGCTCCTGTCGATGAGGCGGTGGCCGGGCAACGAACAGGCCGGCCGGATGCGCGTCAACGAGGGTCAGGCCGCCGGGGCGTCGAATCAATGACGCCGCGGTAATCACACCGTTTCCCTGCGGGGAACGATGGTGGCCTGCCGCAACCGTTCGCCTGGGGAAACACACCGGTCATCAGTCACGGGTTTTGCCGGGGACAGTCGCCACCATCTGGCTGGCGAGTTCCCCGGAAAACCCCATCATGAACAGCAAGGTCTTGTTCTTCCTGTGGCTCGTCGTCGCCGGCCTGCTGGCGAGCGCCCCGACCGGTGCGCGCGCGGCGACGCTCGGCGATGGCGACTACGTCAGGATCGGCGTGCCGGACCTGCGGCAGGCGTCGACGTTTTTCCGCGAGGTGCTGGATTGCCGCCCGGTGGGCAACCCGGCGCCCGTCACGGCGGAAGCATCGGGCTCCCGCCTGCTTTCCTGCGGCAGCGGCTCGGTGCTGGAACTGTTCGCCGAGCGTGGCGACCCGGCTGCCGCGGGCGAGACCCTGCAGCTGCTCTCCGACGACACGCTGCGCACCGATGCCTGGCTGCGGCAGCGCGGCGTCACGGTCAGTGGCGCGCCGCGCCGGCTGACTTCCGGCCGGTGGGCCGGGCGCATGGCGGTGGACTTCGTGACGCCCTGGGGCATGCGGATGCGCCTGCTCGGCAGCAGGCCTGACGCCTCCTACGACGGCGTCGAGGCCGTGGCGGCGGCGTCGCGCGGGCACTAGCGCCGCGCGCGGAAGAACTCGCGCAGCATGCGGGCCGACTCGTCGGCCAGCAGCCCGCCGGCCACCTCGATGCGGTGGTTGTGGCGCGGGTCGATCAGGGTGTCAAACACGCTGCCCGCCGCGCCGGTCTTGGGATCGGCCGCGGCGTAGACCACCCGGGCGATGCGGGCGTGGATCAACGCCATCGCGCACATCGCGCACGGTTCCAGCGTCACGTACAGCGTGGCACCGGACAGGCGGTGGTTGGCAAGCTGCTCGCCGGCCGCGCGCATGGCCATGACTTCGGCGTGGGCCGTCGGATCGTGCAAGGTGATGTTGCGGTTCCAGCCCAGGCCCACGACTTCGCCGTCCAGCACCAGCACCGCTCCCACCGGTACCTCGTTCTCGGTATCGCGGGCGTGCGCGGCCAGCTGCAGCGCGCGCCGCATGTACTGCACATCGACAGGTGAGAAACCACTTGAGGTTTCCGCATTTTCGTTAGTCATTTCAGTAACTTGACGACATTACTTGAGAACGGCCAGAGCCGGTCCGGCCCGTCTCCGTGCGTCCAAGTCGTTGATTTCCCTATTCCCACTCGATCGTGGCGGGCGGCTTGCCGCTGATGTCATAGACTACGCGAGAAACACCACGCAATTCATTGATTATCCTGTTGGATACCTTGCCGAGAAACTCGTACGGCAGATGCGCCCAGTGGGCAGTCATGAAGTCGATGGTTTCCACCGCGCGCAGGGCGATCACCCACTCGTAGGCCCGCGCGTCGCCCACCACGCCCACCGATTTCACCGGCAGGAACACCGCGAACGCCTGGCTGGTCCTGTCGTACAGCCCGGCGGCACGCAGCTCCTCGATGAAGATCGCATCGGCCCGGGCCAGCAACTCGGCATGTTCGCGTTTCACCTCGCCGAGGATGCGCACGCCCAGGCCGGGGCCGGGGAACGGGTGGCGATAGACCATCTCGCGCGGCAGGCCGAGCTCCACGCCGATGCGGCGTACTTCATCCTTGAACAGCTCGCGCAGCGGCTCGACCAGCTTCAGCTTCATGTGCGCCGGCAGGCCGCCGACGTTGTGGTGGCTCTTGATGACGTGCGCCTTGCCGGTCTTGCTGCCGGCCGACTCGATCACGTCGGGGTAGATCGTGCCCTGCGCCAGCCACTTCACCTTGCTGCCGTCGGCGGTGATCCTGCCCGCCTCCTCGTCGAAGATCTCCACGAACAGGCCGCCGATGATCTTGCGCTTGGCTTCCGGGTCGGCCACGCCGGCGAGCGCGTCGAAGTAGCGCTCCGCCGCGTCGACGCGGATCACCTTGACGCCCATGTGCTGCGCCATGGTGGCCATCACCTGGTCGCCCTCTTTCCAGCGCAGCAGGCCGGTATCGACGAACACGCAGGTGAGCCGCTCGCCGATCGCCTTGTGCAGCAGCGCGGCCACCACCGAGGAATCCACGCCGCCGGAGAGGCCCAGCAGCACGTGGTCGTCGCCGACCTGCTCGCGCACGCGGGCGATCTGGTCCTCGATGATGTTGGCCGGCGTCCACAGCGTGGCGCAGCCGCAGATCTCGGTGATGAAGCGCTTGAGCAGCGAAGCGCCCTGCTTCGTATGGGTCACCTCCGGATGGAACTGCACGCCGTACCAGCGCTTGTCGTGGTTCTCCATCACCGCCACCGGGATGCGGTCGGTGCTGCCGGTGACGACGAAACCCGCCGGTGCGCGCGAAACGTGGTCGCCGTGGCTCATCCACACGTCGAGCCGATGCGCATCGGTGTGGTCGCTGAGGCCTTCGAACAGGCGGCTGCTGCCGGCGATGTCCACCGTGGCATGGCCGAACTCGCGCTGATCCGCGGCTTCGGTGGCGCCGCCCAGCTGCGCGGCCAGGGTCTGCATGCCGTAGCAGATGCCGAGGATCGGCACGCCCGCATCGAACACCGGTTGCGGTGCCTTCGGCGCGCCCGGCAGCGTGGTGGATTCCGGCCCGCCGGACAGGATGATGCCCTTCGCGCCGAACGCGGCGATCTCGGCCGGGTCGTGGTCCCAGGCCCATATCTCGCAATACACGCCCAGCTCGCGCACGCGCCGGGCGATCAGCTGCGTGTACTGCGCGCCGAAGTCGAGGATCAGGATCTTGTCGTCATGGAGCCGCGATGGGGAATTCGGGATTCGGGATTCGGTCATGGTGGCGTGTGGTGTCTCGACGGAAAGCTGAAACTGGAAAAACGCAAAGGCGCCACCTCATCGATGGCGCCCGGCCGCCGGGATTCGCCTGGTCGAATCCCGAATCCCCACTCCCGAATCCCGGCTCTCAGGAATTGAGTCGGTAATTCGGCGCTTCCTTGGTGATCTGGATGTCGTGCGGGTGCGCTTCGGTGACGCCGGCGGAGGTGACCTTGACGAACTGCGCCTTGCTGCGCACGTCCTCGATGGTGGCCGCGCCGAGGTAACCCATCGAGGCGCGCAGGCCGCCGATCAGCTGGTGGATGATGTTGCGCAGCGGCCCGCGGTACGGCACGCGACCCTCGATGCCCTCGGGCACCAGCTTGTCGGCGTCGGCTTCGTCCTGGAAGTAGCGGTCCTTGGAGCCGAGCTGCATCGCGCCGATCGAACCCATGCCGCGGTAGCTCTTGTACGAGCGGCCCTGGAACAGTTCCACCTCGCCCGGGGATTCCTCGGTGCCGGCGAACATCGAGCCGAGCATCACGCTGGAAGCGCCGGCGGCCAGCGCCTTGGGGATGTCGCCGGAGTAACGGATGCCGCCATCGGCGATCAGCGGGATCTCGTCCTTCAGCGCGGTGGCGACCAGGTCGATCGCGGTGATCTGCGGCACGCCCACACCGGCCACCACGCGGGTGGTGCAGATCGAGCCCGGGCCCACGCCCACCTTCACCGCGTCCACGCCCACGTCGAGCAGCGCCCGCGCCGCCTCGCCGGTGACGATGTTGCCGGCGATGACCTGCACCTGCGGAAACTGCTTCTTGACCCAGGCCACGCGGTCGATCACGCCCTGCGAGTGGCCGTGTGCGGTATCCACCACCAGCACGTCGACGCCGGCCTCGACCAGGGCGGCGACGCGTTGCTCGGTGTCGCCGCCCACGCCGACGGCAGCGCCGACCAGCAGCGCCTCGTGGCTGTCCTTGGCGGCGTGCGGGTTGTCGCGGGCCTTCTGGATGTCCTTCACGGTGATCAGGCCGCGCAGCTGGAAGTCGTCGTTGACCACCAGCACCTTCTCGATGCGGTGCTTGTGCAGCAACAGCATCACCTCATCCTGGTTGGCGCCTTCCTTCACCGTGACCAGCTTGTCCTGGCGGGTCATGATGTTGCGCACCGGGTCATCCGGCTTGCGCTCGAAGCGCATGTCGCGGCTGGTGACGATGCCGACCAGCCGGTTGCCCTCGACCACCGGCACGCCGGAGATGTTGTGCGCGTGGGTGAGCCGCAACACCTCGCGGATCGAGGTTTCCGGGCCGACGGTGATCGGGCTGCGGATCACGCCGGCCTCGAACTTCTTGACCAGGCGCACCTCGGCGGCCTGCTGCTCGGCGGTCATGTTCTTGTGGATGATGCCGATGCCGCCCTGCTGCGCCATGGTGATGGCCAGCCGCGCCTCGGTGACGGTGTCCATGGCGGCGGAAACGATCGGGATGTTCAGGCGCAGGCCGCGGGTGAATCGCGTCGAGGTGTTCACGTCACGCGGCAGGACGACGGAGTGGCCTGGAACCAGGTAGACGTCGTCGTAGGTCAGGGCCTCGGCGAGGATGCGCATGCGAAATGTCCCGCTGCAAAGCGGGAATTATACGTTCCCTTCACTGCCCTCGCCAGCGCCGCCGGGTTCCGCGATGCCCGGCCGTCGCGCGCTGTGATGACATAGCACCGCGCCCGGCGTGTATCTTGGCCTCCCCCGCAGGAGCTGCCGTGCACTCGCATCCATCCCACGATCATGATCACGCGCATGGGCATGGCCATGCGTCCGGCCACCACGCCCACGGCGTGGCGCGCGATGCCGACCGCCGCTACCTGACGATCGCCCTGCTGTTGCTGCTGGGGTTCATGATCGTGGAGGTCGTGGTCGGCATCCTTGCCCACTCGCTGGCGCTGATTTCCGACGCCGGCCACATGCTCACCGACGTGGCGGCCATCGCGCTGGCGCTGGTGGCGATGCAGCTGTCGAGCCGGCCGGCGCGGGGCAGCTACACGTTCGGGCTCAAGCGCGTGGAGATCCTCAGTGCGCAGGCCAACGGCGTGACGTTGCTGCTGCTGTCGGCGTGGTTCGTGGTGGAGGCGGTTCGTCGCCTGATCCATCCACCCGCCGTGCACGGCATGCTGGTGACCGTGGTGGCCGTGGCGGGCATCGGCGTGAACCTGCTGGCGGTGTGGGCGATGAGCAAGGCCAATCGCGAGAGCCTCAACATCCAGGGCAGCTACCAGCACGTCCTTACCGATCTCTACGCATTCATCGCCACGGCGGTGGCCGGCGTACTGGTGTGGTGGACCGGGTGGAACCGTTTCGACTCTTTCGCGGCGCTGGTGGTGGCGGCGCTGATGCTCAAGGCGGGCATCGGCCTGGTGCGCGACTCCGGCCGGGTTTTCCTGGAGGCGGCGCCGCGCGGGCTGGAGCCGGGCGCGATTGCCCGGGCGATGCACGCCCTGCCCGCGGTGACGCGCGTGGACGACCTGCACGTGTGGGAAGTGACCTCGGGCATGCCGGCGCTGTCGGCGCACGTTTTCGTCGAGCTCGACGTCGATTGCCACGACGTGCGCCGCGAACTGGAAGCCATGCTGCGCGAGCGCTTCGCGATCACGCACACCACCATCCAGACCGACCACGCGGCGAGCGGACAGCAGGTCGCCACCCCCTGTTCGCTGGACGCGCACGGCGCAGGCCGCTGCAGCTGAGCCGTGGCCTAGCCGGCGCTGCGGCGGGCGGCTTGCGCCTCGGCAGCTTCCAGCGTGTTCTCCATCAACGTGGCGACCGTCATCGGCCCCACCCCGCCGGGCACCGGCGTGATCCAGCTGGCACGCTCGGCGGCCGGTGCGAATTCCACGTCGCCCACGAGGCGGCCATCCTCCAGCCGGTTGATGCCCACGTCGATCACCACCGCACCGGGCTTGATCCAGTCGCCGCGCACCAGGCCCGGCTTGCCGACGGCCACGATCACGATGTCGGCCTGGCGCACGAAGCTTTCCAGATCCCGCGTAAAGCGGTGGCACGAGGTGGTGGTGCAGCCGGCGATCATCAGCTCCAGCACGAGCGGCCGGCCGACGTGGTTGGAAACACCCACCACCACCGCGTGCTGCCCGCGCACCGGCCGGTCGGTGTGCCCGAGCAAGGTCATCACGCCGCGCGGGGTGCAAGGCCGCAGGCCGAACCGGCGCAGCGCCAGCCGCCCCACGTTGACCGCCTGGAATCCGTCCACGTCCTTGCCCGGGTCGATGCGGTCGACCAGCGCATCCTCGTCGATGTGTCCGGGCAACGGCGACTGCACCAGGATGCCGTGCACCTGCGGGTCGGCATTGAGGCGGTCGATCAGGGCGAACAGCTCGGCCTGCGTGGTTTCGGCCGGGAGGTCGTGGTCGAACGAACGGAAGCCGACCTGGTGGCAGGCCTTGCGCTTGTTGCGCACGTACACCGCCGAGGCCGCATCGCTGCCGACCAGCACCACCGCCAGCCCCGGCGCAGGCAGGCCCTGGGCAACCCGATCGGCGACCCGCAGCCGCACCTGTTCCAGCAGTTCCCCGGCGATGCGTTTGCCGTCGAGTATGCGTGCGCTCATGCTGATCCCTGGCGGTAAAGCATGCATTATCCGGGCTGGGCGACACGCGCACAAACGGCACCACCGGCAACCAGGCAGGCAGATGGAAGAAGACCCGCAATACTCGATCGAGCTGCGCGATGCACGGCTGCGTCTGAGCCCGTGGATGGAGGACGATGCCGGACGGCTGGTGGACGCCGTGCAGGCTTCTGTCGCCAGTGTCGGCCGCTGGCTGCCCTGGTGCCACGCCGGCTACGGCCACGACCAGGCCATGGCGTGGATCAACCATTGCCGTGCCGGCTGGCAGGCCGGCCACCACTTCGCCTTCGCGATGCGCGACGGGCGCGACGGTTCATTGCTGGGCGGCGTGGGGCTCAACCAGATCGAGCCGGTGCATCGGCGCGCCAACCTCGGTTACTGGGTGCGCCACGGCGCTCAGCGGCAGGGCTTGGCAACGGCCGCGGCACGGCTGGTCGCCCACTTCGGCTTCGAGCGGCTGGGGCTGATCCGCATCGAGGTCGTGGCGCTGCCGGACAACACGGCCAGCCGCGCCACGGCGCTGCGCATCGGTGCACGGTTCGAGGCGATCGCCCGCCATCGCCTGCTGGTCGACGGGCAGCCGCGGGACGCTGCCGTGTACGGCCTGCTGCCGTCCGACCTTCCCTGAGGCGGTCAGCGCGTGCGCTTGATCAGCTCGCTGAGCCGGCGCCGGGCCTTGTGCTGCTGCTCCTTGGTCAACACCTTCTTGCGCCCCGCGTAGGGGTTCTCGCCCTCGCGGAAAGCGATGCGGATCGGCGTGCCCTCGAGCTTGTAGCGCTTGCGGAAGAAGTTCTCCAGGTAGCGCTGGTAGGCCGGCGCGATGTGCTTGGTGCGGGTGCCATGGATCACGATGGTGGGCGGGTTGGTGCCGCCCGGATGCGCGAAGCGCAGCTTCGGCGCGTGGCCGTTGACCAGCGGCGGCTGGTAGCTTTCATACGCCTTCTCCAGCGCGCGGGTCAGGTCGGAGGAGGTCAGTTCCCGGGTCGCCGACGCATGCGCGCGCACCACCGCGCGCATCAGTTCGCGCAGCCCCGAACCATGCAAGGCAGAGATATGCACGCGCTTGGCCCAGTCGACGAAGACCAGCCGACGATCCAGTGCGCGCATGCATTCTTCGCGCTGGTAGGCGTCCAGGCCATCCCACTTGTTGAGCGCAATCACCAGCGCCCTGCCCTCGTCGAGGGCATGGCCGATCAGGGTGAGATCCTGGTCGGCGAGGTTCTCGCGCGCGTCGATCATCATCACCACGACCTGGGCGGCGGCGATCGACTGCAGCGTCTTGATCACGCTGAACTTCTCCACCGCTTCCTCGACTCTGGCCTTGCGCCGGATACCCGCGGTGTCGATCAGCGTGTAGCGCTTGCCGTCGCGCTCCAGCGCGACCCGGATCGGGTCGCGGGTGGTGCCGGCCACGTCGGAGACGATCAGCCGCTCCTCGCCGAGCAGGCGATTGATCAGGGTGGACTTGCCGGCGTTCGGGCGGCCGACGATCGCCACGCGGATGCTGCCATCCTCCGTGGCCACTTCGTCCGCCCCGTCCTCGTCCGGCGGCAGCAGCGGCAGCACGGCGCGCAAGAGCTCGTCGGTGCCGCGACCGTGCGCGGCGGAGATCGGCAGGGTGGAGGCCATGCCGAACGCCGCGAACTCCGCCAGCGCGGCCTGTTCGTCCAGGCCGTCCGTCTTGTTCACCGCGGCGATGATCGGCTTGCCGCTGCGGCGCAGTTCGGCAAGGATCGCGTGGTCCTGCGGCAGCAGCCCGTCACGCGCATCGACCACGAAAACCAGTACCTGGGCCTCTTCGATCGCCAGCCGCACCTGCCGCGCGGTGAGCGCGTCCATCGTGTCCTCGACGCCGGACAGGCCGCCGGTATCCACCACCAGGAACGGCCGCTCGCCCACATGACAGGCGCCGTAGTGGCGATCGCGCGTGACCCCGGGCATGTCGGCCACCAACGCGTCGCGACTGCGCGTGAGCACGTTGAACAGGGTCGACTTGCCGACATTCGGGCGACCGACCAGGGCGACGACGGGCAACATCGGAACTGCGTCCGCGAATCAGGGTGACGACAGGCGATAGGCGCCGATGCGGCCCTTCACGTCCTGGACGTACACCACGTCACCCACCACCAGAGGCTGCGCGCGGATCGCCTTCTTGGAAAGCCGCTCGCGCGCGGCCAGCGCGCCGTCACCGGTCTGCAGCCAGTGCACGTAGCCTTCGGCGTCGCCGACCACCACGTAGTTGCCCTGCACCGCCGGCCCGGTCAGCCAGCGATAGCGCAGCGAATCGTTCTGCCACATGTCGGCACCGCCGGACTTGTCGAAGGCCCATACGCGCGACTGGTCGTCGACGCCGAAGATGGAGTTGTACTTCGCCGCCAGCGAGGTATAGCTGGAGAACGGATGCGACCACAGCGGGCGTCCGCTGGGGCCGTCGACGGCCACGATATTGCCGTGGTAGGCGGTGCTGTAGAGCGTGCTGCCGTCGAGCAGGATGGTGCCGTCGGCATCGCTCAGGCGGTCGATCTCGGTGCGGCCTTCGCCGCTGGCCAGGCGCTGCTCCCACAACTTGCTGCCGTTGTCCTGGCGCAAGGCGACCAGCAGGCCGTCGTCGCTGCCGAAGAACACCACGCCGTTGGCGACCAGCAGGCCGCCGTTGCCGCGCACGCTCAGCAGCGGCACGTTGCCCTGGTCATTCACCCACTGGCGCTCGCCGGTGGCGGTGTCGAGCGAGTAGATCCGGCCGTTGCTGCCGCGCACGATGACCTGGTTGCCCACGATCACCGGCGAGACCAGCACCTGCGTGTCCAGTTCGGCTTCCCAGCGCGGGCTGCCGTCCTTGGCGCTGACGCCGTAGACGTGGCCGTCCAGCGTGCCCACCACGAGCAGGTCGCCGTTGACCGTCGGACCGCCGGCATACATGGCGTCCTTGCGCTTCTTGTCACCCCAGCCGAACCAGCCATGCGTGCGCGAGCTCTTCGACCACAGCTTCTTGCCGGTGGTGGCGTCGAACGCGGCCAGTTTGCCGTCGGTGCTGTCCGCATAGAGCACGCCGTCGACCACCGTCGGACGCAACCGCACGCCGCTGTCGCCCGCGCCATCGCCCACGTTGGCGCGCCACAGCCGGGTCACCTGCACGGTCGGCTTGAAATCCTTCGCCAGCGGCGTCGGCGGCTGCACGTTCTCCTTCTTGAAGGAATGGCAACCGGCCAGCGTCAGCAGCGATACCAGCGAAACCAGCATGGCGCGTTTGATCATGTGAACTTTCATGCACCCTGCTTCCCGGCCACGGCCAGATCATCGAGTTTCATCTGCAAGGCGCCGCGTTGCGGGGCGTCCTCGCTCAACGCCGACATGGCCGACTGGTATGCCTTGCGTGCGTCGTCCATGCGTCCAAGCTTGACCAGCGCGTCGCCGCGGAGTTCCTGCGCCAGGGCCTGGAAGCTGCCGGCCGGTACGCGGTCAAGGGTGGCCAGCGTGGCCTGGGCCTGGCCGCGCGCGAGCTCGACCCGGGCAATCCGCACCAGGGTCAGTGCCTTCAGCGGCTCGTCGGTGGTGTGGCTTTCGGCCCATTCCAGCGAAGCCTGGGCCTTGTCCAGTTGCTTGTCCTGAAGTTGCTGCCGGGCGCGGTCGCTGACGGCGAACAGCGCATAGGGCGACTTGGCGTAATCCTTCATCAGCTGGTCGGTCAGCTGGGTGGCGACGTCGGCCTTGCCGGACAACTGCGCCACCTTGGCCTGCTGGTAGAGCTGCGAGGCCGCGCTCTCGTTGCGAATCTGGTGATTGCGCCATTGCTGCCATCCGAAGATGCCGACCAGGCCGATGAGGACGCCGACGACGATGGAAACACCGTTCTCGCGCAGCCACTTCTGTACCAGTTCGCTCTGTTCGTACTTGTCGTACTCTTCAAATGCCATGCAATCACCGTTCAAGAGGCCGCGCACCGCTCGGCGCGGTCCGGCGCGTAAACACAGGTAATGGATAAGTCAGGCCCGCCTGGTCGCAGGCGGGCAGTGCGCAAGCATAACCGAATTGGAGCGCCGGCAGCGGCGGCGGAACCGATCAGAGACTGGTGGCGGAGGCCTTGCCGTCCTGCACCTGCATGCGGAAATGCGCGACGTTGGCGCGACGAAAATCGTCCAGGCCGATCGCCTGTCCGTCGATCACCACCTGGGCGCCGCCGACGTTGCCGATGCTCACGTTCAGCGCCTGGTCGCTGTGGTAGACGGTATGGCTGCCAGCCGGCAGCAAGCCGTATTCGAGACGCGTGCCGTCCGCGCGCGTCACCTCGACCCAGCTCGGTGAGCTGAGCGTCAACTCCAGCTGGTGGCCGCCACTGTTGGCCACGGGCGGCGTGGCCGGCGACCTGGCCTGGGCCGGGCTGGACAGGTTCGGGAACGGCGCCATCGATGCCAGCAGGGGCTGCTCCGGCTCCGCCTCGGTGGCGGCGACCGCGGCGGTCGCCGGCGGCTGGGCGGCATGTCGGGCCGTCGTCACCGCAGCGGCGGCGGCCGGCTCCTGCTGCGCCACGGGGGCGGCGTCGAGGGGAGCCAGATGGGTGATGTCCCGGTCCAGCGTGCTTTTCACGCCGAACCAGAGCGTGGGCACGGCAATGACCAGGGTCAGCACCACATAGGTGGCCGCGGTGGCGTAGCGATCGAACAGGAACCGCGAATGGGAGATGCCGCCACTGGTGACCAGTGGCGTGTCGACCTGACGGATGCGGTCCACTTCCAGCTGGACCGAGGCCTCGTTGATGCCGAGATGGCGGCCGTACTTGGCGATGTAGCTGCCCAGGTAGACCTTGGAATCGGTGCCGTCGTACTGATCCAGCTCCAGCTTGCGCAGCACGCGCACCGGCAAACGCAGCGCGGTGGCGCAGGCCTCCAGGTCGAGCCCGCGGGCCTCGCGCGCCGCGCGCAGCCGGCTGCCGAAACTCGGCTGGGTCGACTCGCCGGATGCCATGCCCTGCCCCGCCGCGTGGGCGTTGGAGGGATGAAGGCCGTCAGGCCCGTGCTCGGACGATGGTGAATGCTGCATGGACGTCATGGGTTGTCGGTTGAGTCAAGGGCGTGCGCCTGTTCCGAGTCCGGGAACTGGCTGCGCAGTCGCTTGGCGTAATTGCGGGCCCCCTCCGGGTTGCCCATGCTCGTTTCGATGTCGTGCCCCAATTTCAGCGAAGCGGCAGTCGGCTTGCCCAGCGCGTCGAAACGCTGCAGGAATGCCCTCGCGCGAAACGCGTCTTTCCCCTGGTACAGCAGGCTTGCGAGCTGGAAGAGTGCCTCCCCATTCTGCGGATTTCGCGCGATGGCGTCACGAAAATCCGCTTCGGCCCTGGTTTTGTCGCCCGCCAGCAGCTGGCATACGCCGGCGTTGGTCAGGGCCTCCGACGGGGTGGCATAGAACGGATCAGCCACCGCCTTGCGGAAATAGGTTTCGCCCTCGGCATAGTTGCCGCGCGAGCACAGGAACTGGCCCAGGTTGTTGTTCCAGGCGCCCTTGGTCGGTTCCAGCGCCACCGCCTTGCGGTAGTGCTGTTCCGCTTCGGCCAGCTTGCCGATCCGTGCGTCGATGTACGCCAGGACGGTATGGGCGGGGGCGTAGTTCGGGTCGAACTGGAGCGCCATCTGCACCTTGGTCAGCGCCGTCTGCAGGTCGCCGGTGGCGAGGTAGTGCTGGCCGAGCTCGGTGTGGATGCGTGCCGCGTCCGTGGCCTGCTCGGCCTTGCTCTCCTGCGGCAGCGGCTTGCCCAGCGCACCGGTGTTGGTATGCGTGGTGACACAGCCCGCCAGGGCGAACAACAAGCACGGAACCACCACCCGGTCAAAGCGCATGCAAAGCCCCCTGGTTCTGCCGTTTGCGAAGTTCGGCGCTGCGCCGGGTACGGTCGGCGACCTGCCCCGCCAGCTGGCCGCAGGCGGCGTCGATGTCGTCCCCGCGGGTGCGACGCAACATGGTCAGCACGCCGGCATTGAGCAGCCGGCTCTGGAAATCGTGGATGGCAGCCGCATCCGATCGCGCGAACTGCGTGCCCGGGAAGGGGTTGAACGGGATCAGGTTGACCTTGCACGTGGGCAGCTTGCGCATCAGCTTGATCAGCTGGCGCGCATGCTCGGGCTGGTCGTTGACGCCCTTCATCAAGGTGTATTCGAAGGTGATCGAGGTGCGCGGCTTGCGCGCCACCCAGCGCTGGCAGGCGGCCAGCAGGTCGGCGATCGGATAGCGCTTGTTGATCGGCATCAGCTCGGTGCGCAACTCGTCGTTGGCCGCGTGCAGCGAGACGGCCAGCGACACGTCGATGGCCTCGGAGAGCTGGTCGATCAACGGCACCATGCCGGCGGTGGACAAGGTGACGCGCTTGGCGGCCAGGCCGAAGCCCAGGTCGTCGCGCATCAGCTTCATCGCCTTCAGCACGTTCTCGAAATTGGCCAGCGGCTCGCCCATGCCCATCATCACCACGTTGGTGATGCGGCGGTTCTGGTGGGTAACGTTGCCCAGGTACTTCGCCGCCACCCACACCTGGCCGATGATCTCGGCGGTGGACAGGTTGCGGTTGAAGCCTTGCGCGCCGGTGGAGCAGAACTGGCAGTTCAGCGCGCAGCCGATCTGCGAGGAGACGCACAACGTGCCGCGGGTGGGCTCGGGAATGTAGACCGTCTCGATCGCATTGCCCGAATCCATGCCCAGCAGCCACTTGTGCGTGCCGTCGGTGGCGACCTTGTCCAACAGGGTCTTCGGCGCGCCGATGGTGCAGACCTCGGTGAGCTTGGCGCGCAGCGCCTTGCCCACGTCGGTCATGTTCTCGAAGTTGTCTTCCAGGTCGTGATAGATCCACTTCATCACCTGCTCGGCGCGATACGGCTTCTCGCCGATCTGCGCGAAGAAATCACGCAGACCCTGGCGATCGAAATCGAGCAGGTTGACCTTGTTCGAGCTGGCGACAACTTGTTGCATGGTTACCTTGAAGCCAGATCCGTAGCAGCGAAGAAATAGGCGATCTCCACCTTCGCGGTCTCGATGGCGTCGGAGCCGTGCACGGCGTTGGCGTCGATCGACTCGGCGAAGTCGGCGCGGATCGTGCCCGGCGCGGCTTCCTTCGGGTTGGTCGCGCCCATCAGGTCGCGATGGGCCAGCACGGCGTTCTCGCCTTCCAGCACGCTGATCATCACCGGCCCGGAGATCATGAACTCGACCAGCGCCTTGAAGAACGGACGCTCGCGATGCACCGCGTAGAAGCCTTCGGCTTCGGCGCGCGACAACTGCTTCATGCGGGCGCCGACGATCTTCAGGCCGGCCTTTTCGAAACGGGCGTAGATTTCACCGATGACGTTCTTGGCGACGGCATCGGGTTTGATGATGGAAAGGGTGCGCTCCAGCGCCATGGGAATCTGCTCCGGCAAACGGATTTCGGGAAAGGTGATGGTGCCGGCAACGACCGGCAAAAGTGGCCAAATCCGACAAGGATTGAGGATTTAGCCCACTAAAGTCTGACAGATTCTAGCTCAATGGCAAGAATCGCGCAGGCTTCGAACATACGCTCGTTTGACGGCCGGGAGACGCTTCCGTATGCTCAAACGATCGTTTGAATCGAAGCCGTTGCCGAAGGACGCCCGCCCCGTGAACTCGACCAGCTCCACCCGGGATCGCATCCTCGGCACCGCGGAAAGGATGTTTGCCCAGCGCGGTTTCGATGGCGCCTCGCTGCGCCAGCTGACCGCCGCCGCCGGCGTCAACCTCGCTGCCGTGAACTACCACTTCGGCTCCAAGGAGAAGCTGGTCGAGGAGGTCTTCCGCCGCCGCCTGGACGCCCTGAACGCCAACCGCCTGGCCGCGCTGCACAAGCTGGCGGGCGACGAAGCCACGCTGGAGCAGGTGCTGGAGGCCTATATCCGCCCCGCGCTGGAGCTGTCGCACGACGGCAGCGGCGCCTTGTTCATGCGCGTGCTGGCGCGCGCCTTCGCCGAGCACGACGACACCCTGCGCCGGTTCCTGTCCGAGAACTACGGCCACGTGATGCGCCAGTTCACCGGCGAGTTCGCCCGGCTGCTGCCCCACCTCGGCAAGTCCGAGCTGTACTGGCGCATCGACCTGGTCACCGGCGCGCTGACCCACGCCATGTCGGGTTTCGGCATGATCCAGCGCAAGGGCGACGTCAGCGAGCGCGCCCACCTGGAACAGACCGCGCAGCACCTGATCCGCTTCGCCGCCGCCGGCCTCAGCCACCCCTAGGACCGAATTTCCGGCGGCCTGCCACAGTCCGTCGCCTGTCTTGACCGATTCACCATCGCACACCCGGAGAAGCCAATGACTGCTGCATCCTCCCCCACCTCAGCGCTGCGCATCCGCAAGGCTGCCGTGCTGGGCGCCGGTGTCATGGGCGCGCAGATCGCCGCGCACCTGACCAACGCCGGCGTCGAGACCGTGCTGTTCGACCTGCCGGCGAAAGAAGGCCCCAAGAGCGGCATCGCGCAGAAGGCGATCGCCAACCTGGCCAAGCTCTCGCCCGCCCCGCTGGCCGACAAGGCGCTGGCCGCCTCGATCATCCCGGCCAACTACGACGACGACCTCGACCACCTGAAAGACGTCGACCTGGTGATCGAGGCCATCGCCGAGCGCATGGACTGGAAACTCGACCTCTACAGGAAGATCGCCGGGCACCTGTCGAAGACCGCGATCATCGCCTCCAACACCTCGGGCCTGTCGATCAACACCCTGGCCGAGGCGCTGCCGGAGGAAATGCGCCACCGCTTCTGCGGCGTGCACTTCTTCAACCCGCCGCGCTACATGCACCTGGTCGAGCTGATCCCGACCCGGCTCACCGACCAGAACGTGCTGGACGGACTCGAAGCCTTCCTGGTCACCACCGTCGGCAAGGGCGTGGTGATCGCCAAGGACACCCCCAACTTCATCGGCAACCGCATCGGCGTGTTCTCGATGCTGGCCACCATGCACCACACCGAGCAGTTCAAGCTCGGCTTCGACACCGTCGACGCGCTGACCGGCCCGGCCGTGGGCCGCCCCAAGAGCGCCACCTACCGCACCGCCGACGTGGTCGGCCTGGACACCATGGCCCACGTCATCAAGACCATGGCCGACACCCTGCCCGACGATCCGTGGCACGGGTATTTCAAGGCGCCGGTGTGGCTGACCGGGCTGATCGAAAAAGGCGCGCTGGGCCAGAAGACCGGCGGCGGCTTCTACAAGAAGGTCGGCAAGGACATCGTGGTGCTGGATGTCGCCAAACAGGATTATCGCCCGAGCGAGCAGAAGCCGTCCGACGAAGTCGCCGCAATCCTCGCCATCAAGGACCCGGCCGAGAAGTTCGGCAAGCTGCGTGCCTCCAGCGACCCGCAGGCGCAGTTCCTGTGGGCCACCTTCCGCGACCTGTTCCACTACAGTGCCTACCACCTGGCCGACATCGCCGACACCGCGCGCGACGTGGATTTCGCCATCCGCTGGGGCTACGGCTGGAAGCTAGGTCCGTTCGAGACCTGGCAGGCCGCCGGCTGGCAGCAGGTGGCCGAGTGGATCAACGAGGACATCAAGGCAGGCAAGGCGATGAGCGACGCGCCCCTGCCCGCCTGGGTCACCGACGGGCGCAAGGGCGTGCACGGCAAGGGCGGCTCGTACTCGGCCAGCGCCAACGCCGACAAGCCGCGTTCGCAGCACCCGGTGTACCAGCGCCAGCTGTTCCCCGATCCGATCCTGGGCGAGAAATTCGACACCGGCAGCACCGTGTGGGAGAACGACGGCATCCGCCTGTGGACGCTGGGCGACGACGGCGTCGGCATCATCTCGTTCAAGACCAAGATGAACACGGTCAACGACCACGTGCTCGACGGCATCCAGCACGCGATCAAATTGGCCGAGGAAAAACTCAAGGCCGTGGTGATCTGGCAGACCGGCGAACCGTTCTCCGCCGGCGCGGATCTCAAGGGCGCGCTGGGCCTGCTGAAGGACGGCAAGTTCGACGCCTTCGAGCACATGGTGGCCAACTTCCAGCGCACCAGCATGGCAATCAAGCACGCGCTGGTGCCGGTGGTTTCCGCCGTGCGCGGCATGGCCTTCGGCGGCGGCTGCGAGTTCCAGATGCATTCGGCGCGCACCGTCGCCGCACTGGAAAGCTACATCGGCCTGGTCGAGGCCGGCGTTGGCCTGCTGCCCGCCGGTGGTGGCCTGCATGAACTGGCCGTGCGCGCGTCCAGGGCCAACCCGGCCGACCCGTTCGAGGAACTGAAGAAGGTGTTCGAGACCGTGGCGATGGCCAAGGTTTCCCCCAGCGCCATCGAGGCGAAGAACATGGGCCTGCTGCGCGAGTCCGACGTGGTCGTGTTCAACGCCTACGAACTGCTGTACGTCGCCAAAAAGGTGGCATTGTCGCTGGCCGAGGCCGGCTACCGTCCGCCCCTGCCCGCCCATGTCACCGTCGCCGGCGACGTCGGCACCGCGACCTTCAGGGCGCAGCTGGCCAACCTGCAGGCCGGCTATTTCGCGTCCGAACACGACGTCGACATCGCCTCGCGCATCGCCGACACCCTGTGCGGCGGCGTGATCGAGCGCGGCTCCACGGTGGACGAGGAATGGCTGCTGGCGCTGGAGCGCAAGCACTTCGTGGAGCTGGCGAAGACGGAGAAAACCCAGGCCCGCATCGCGCACACCATGAGCACGGGCAAGCCGCTAAGGAACTGAGATTCGGGATTGGGGATTCGGGATTCGGCAAAGCCGGCCATCCGAGCCCCCGCCGCAGTTTTCAACGCAACCACCGAACCATTTGAAATGCCGGGTCGCGCGAAGGAATCCGGATCACGTCGAACCGCTCTGACGAATCCCGAATCCCAAATCCCGAATCCCGGCTTTCGGAGAAAACAAATGACCAAACAAGTGCAAGACGCCTACATCGTCGCCGCCACCCGCACCCCGGTCGGCAAGGCGCCGCGCGGCGTGTTCAAGAACACCCGCCCCGACGACATGCTCGCCCACGTGATCCGCGCCGTGATGGCGCAGGCCCCCGGCATCGACCCGCACCAGATCGGTGACGTCATCATCGGCTGCGCCATGCCCGAGGCCGAGCAAGGCATGAACGTGGCGCGCATCGGCCTGTTGCTGGCCGGCCTGCCGCACACCGTGCCCGGCGTCACCGTCAACCGCTTCTGCTCCTCCGGCCTGCAGTCGGTGGCGATGGCCGCCGACCGCATACGCCTGGGCCTGGACGACCTGATGCTCGCCGGCGGCACCGAGAGCATGAGCATGGTGCCGATGATGGGCCACAAGATCGCCATGAACCCGGCGATCTTCCAGGACGAGAACATCGGCATCGCCTACGGCATGGGCATCACCGCCGAGAACGTGGCCAAGCAGTGGAAGATCAGCCGCGAGCAGCAGGATGCGTTCTCGGTCGAAAGCCATCGCCGCGCCCTCGCTGCCCAGGCCGCCGGCGAATTCAAGGACGAGATCACCCCGTTCCAGCTCGACGATCACTACCCGGACCTGGCCAGCCGCGACATCAAGACGGACAATCGCATCATCGACCAGGACGAAGGCCCGCGCCCCGGCACCACGCCCGAGGTGCTGGCCAAGCTGAAAACCGTGTTCCGCAACGGCCAGTTCGGCGGCACCGTCACCGCCGGCAACTCCAGCCAGATGTCCGACGGTGCCGGCGCGGTGATGCTCGCCAGCGAAAAGGCCATCAAGCAATACAACCTGCAACCGCTCGCGCGCTTCGTCGGTTTCTCCGTCGCTGGCGTGCCGCCCGAGGTCATGGGCATCGGCCCGAAGGAAGCGATCCCCAAAGCCCTCGCGCAAACCGGCATCACCCAGGACCAGCTCGACTGGATCGAACTCAATGAAGCCTTTGCCGCCCAGGCGCTGGCGGTGATGGGCGACCTCAAGCTCGACCCGGCCAAGGTGAACCCGCTCGGCGGCGCCATCGCGCTCGGCCATCCGCTCGGCGCCACCGGCGCGGTGCGCATCGCCACGCTGGTGCACGGCATGCGCCGGCGCAAGCAGAAGTACGGCATGGTGACCATGTGCATCGGCACCGGCATGGGCGCCGCGGGGATCTTCGAAGCGCTCTGAAGTTCGCCATTCCGGCGAACGCCGGAATCCGAAACTGCGACGGCGCCGTAGCGATACGGCGCCGTTCGCGTTTGAGCGGATCTGATCCGCCTGCAAAGCCTTCCCGGCCACGGTGATGCGTTGTCCAACGGATACGGTACGCGTTTGACGTATTACGTCAAACGTAATACCGTCAGCGCGTGATCAGGAGCTTTCATTGCAAGGATACGCAGGCGCTGTTCGAGGGTCGCGATCCTCGTCGGTTCCGTGCCATCAAGGACGCCGCCATCCGCAAGTTGTCGCAACTCGATGCCGCGCACACGCTTGAGTTTCTGCGTTCACCGCCTGGCAACCAGCTCGAAGCCCTCAAGCACGAGCGCGCTGGCCAGCACAGCATCCGCATCAACCGGCAGTGGCGCGTGTGCTTTGTGTGGACCGCCAGCGGACCCAAGCAGGTCGAAATCGTGGATTACCACTGAGAGAGCCACATGAAACTTCCCGTCAATCGCATGCGCCCTGTACATCCCGGCGAAATCCTGCGCGAGGACTACCTCACCCCGCTGGGAATGAGCGCCAACGCCCTGGCCGTGGCCCTGAGCGTACCGGCCACCCGCATCCACGAAATCATCAATGAGCGCCGCGGCATCAGCGCCGACACCGCCGAACGCCTGGCACGCTACTTCGGCGGCGACGCGGTGTCCTGGCTGAACCTGCAGGCGACTTATGACCTCAAGACGCTCGCCACGCGCGAGGAGATCCTGCGTCGGGTGGAGCCACGGGCTGCCTGACTATGATGGCGCTCGGGCATTTCGGCAGTCACAAGACAGTTCAAAACCGCCGACCGCCTGTGAGGTGAAACTTGCGCACCAAAACTCGCCCCTTCGACCCCGCGGAACATCTGGCCACCCCCGAAGCACAGGCCGAATACATCTCCGCCGCTCTCGAAACCGGTGACCCCGCCTTCATTGCCGACAGCCTAGGCGTGGTCGCCCGCGCCCGCGGCATGTCCCAACTCGCACGCGACACCGGCCTGCGCTGCGAGAGTCTGTACTAGGCGCTGTCTGCGGATGGCAACCTGGAGTTCGCCACGATCATGAAGGTCGTGCAGGCGCTGTGGGTGAAGTTGAGTGCCGAGGCTGCGTAGCGGACCCGACCGACTACGAAATCGGGATTACCACGTCGGGCCACAGGGGATGCTCGCGCCCGGCGCCATGCCGTTGTCGAGCTGGGGGCACGGGAGGAAAGGGCGTTCGCTTTGACGCCGGCACGGAAACGCGGACCTCGTTCGCTTTCCCGCGCCGATCTTCACGCGCGCTTGCACCCGTTCGGTATGTCGTTGGCACGGCCCAAGGGCCGCCCCGCCGCGGCGGCTCTGCCATGGCCGCCCGGGCAGTTGCCGTGCAGACACGCGAGCGGATCGACCTGCGATGACCAAGCCACCCTCCGAAACCCCGGACAAGCGCCCTTCCGGCACCGCGAGTGCAACCAGGGGCGACGGCTTTGCGCTCTCCCACGAGGAGAAGGACGAGGTCGAGAAGAAGCGGCCGCCCCGTGCTGCCGTTCTGCACGAGATCATCCGCAGCAACGGCGAGGAGGAACTCAAGCGCACCGTTCCTGCGCTGGCCTGGTCGTCGCTTGCGGCCGGGCTGTCGATGGGTTTCTCGATGCTGGCGCGAGGCGTGCTGCACCGTCACCTGGGTGGTGTGCCGGGCGGTTTCCTGATCGAGTCGCTGGGCTATCCGCTGGGCTTCCTGCTGGTGATCCTGTCGCGCCAGCAGTTGTTCACCGAGAACATCATGACCGCCGTGCTGCCGGTGATGACCGAGCCGGGCCTGGAGAACTTCCGCCGTTTCCTCCGGCTCTGGTCGGTGGTGCTGGCGGGGAACCTCGTCGGCGTGACGCTGTTCGCGTTCGGGCTGCTGCACCTGCAACAGTTCGATGCGGCCACGCAGAAAGCGTTCTTGGAGATCGGCGAGGAGCTGATGCGCAATTCGCCCTGGCAGATGTTCACCAAGGGCATCCTGGCCGGCTGGCTGATATCGATGATGGTGTGGATGCTGGCCGCCAGCGAACGATCCCGCTTCATCGTGATCGTGGTGACCACGTACGTGATCGCCATTGGCGGGTTCACCCATGCCATCGTCGGCTCGGTCGAGGCCATGTACCTGGTCTTCGCCGGCGGGCTGGATTTCCTTGATTGCATCACCGGCTTCGCGCTGCCCACCCTGGCCGGCAACATCGTGGGCGGCAGCCTCATCTTCGCCCTGATCAGCCACGCCCAGGTGCGCAGCGACAGTGGCTGAGCGCCCCGACGGGAATGGCGCGGCTGAAAGACGGGAATGCCCGCCCGCACAGGCCGGCGTCACCAACGGTCGGCGGGTCGACGTGCCGATGCCCACGTTGTTGCCGCTGGGAAACCTGCTCCAGGCAAGCTCACCTCTGCTCACGCGCCGACGCCGGACGGTCCTCGGCGTGCGCCGCCCACAAGCGGCGCAGTTGCCGCGCCGAACCCAGGCCGGCGCGCTCGGCCGCACGCTCCACGCTGTCACCGTTGGCCAGCGCCTGCCGCGCCAGCGCCACCCGCAGGCGCGCGTGGTAGCGGTTGACCGACATGCCACTGGCTTCGCGGAAGTGCCGGGTGAGGCTGCGCACGCTCAGGTGGCCGATCTCGGCCAGGCGCTGCAGCGGCCAGTCCTGCGCGGGCGCCTTGAGCAGCGCATCCTGCACACGGTGGATGGCCATGTTCATGTGGTTGCGCCCCTCCAGCCACGGTGACAGCGCCGGATCGCCGGCCGCGCGGCGCATGTAGACGGCCATTTCGCGCGCCACGGCGACGGCCAGTCGCGGCGAGCCGAGTTTGGCGATCAGATGCAAGGCGAGATCGATGCCGGCGGTGATGCCCGCGCTGGTGCAGATGTTGCCGTCTTCCACGAACACGCGGCTGTCCAGCACTTCAGCCGCCGGCGCCAGTTGGCGCAGCTCGTCGAGCAGGCTGTGATGCGTGGTGCAGCGCCGCCCGTCCAGCAGGCCGGCGGCGCCCGCCAGCAACGCGCCGGAACAGACGCAGGCCAACGGCCGACCCGCGACGGCACGGCTTCGCAACCAGGCCAGCAGGGTCTTGCCGGCCGCCGACGACAGCATCCGCGCCGCGCTGCCGGTGGCGCCGCAGACCACGATCAGCACGTGCTCGCCAAGTTCCTCCGGCAGCGGCTCGACGCCGGCCAGGCCCACGCCAAGCGCGGTGGGTGCGGCCTCGCCCGCCACCACCGGCGCCACCAACCGCAAGCGCACCGGCAGCCCCATGGACGCGGCAATGCGAAACGCGTCGGCGGCGCCGGCCAGATCCAGCAGGATCAGGTCCGGCGGCAGCACGAAGCACACCTCAGTGATCGGCGAGGACGTCATCGACGGTGCGGATGCGGGCAAAGCGTCCATCCAGAACCAGTTCCGTGCGCTGCTTGATGTCCTGCGCATCGTAGCGAGTGCCGCTGGCGGCGTGGACCATCGGAAAGGTCAGCGTGGCCTCGGTCACGTAATCGACGGCGAAGCCCAGATCGGAAGCGACCCGCGCGGTCGTCTCGCAACACTGCTCGCTGCGGATGCCGCTGACGATCACCCGCCCGATGCCGCGCTCGCGCAGCCACGCCTCCAGCCCGGTGCCGGTAAACGCGTTGTGCACCCGCTTGCGGAACAGCACATCGTGCGCCTCGGGCACCCACGCCATCGGCGTCACCAGCCCCGACGCCGGGGAAAAGTGTCCGGCGCTCTCTTCATGCAGGATGCGCACGATCGGCCAGCCGCGCGCGTTCGCCGCGCCGATCAGCTTCAACAGGTTCTCGCGAAACACCGGCACGTCGTCCTGGCGCCAATACGGCGCCTGCAGGAACGACTGCTGCACATCGATGACCAGCAAGGCGGGGATATCGGACATGGGATGACTCCATTGTTGGGAGCCGTCACTCTAGGCAGCCGGTCGACCGCCCACGAGCACCGCGCCGGACCAGGAGCGGACCGATCCGGCCAGGTGCATCGCGTCGACGTGGCCTTGCACGGCGCGCTGGTCGCCGGTCAGGCCGGTGGCTTCGATACCGGCGAGGTGGCCGGCGGTAGCGAGCGGGTTCGTTGCGCCGGCTTGTTGCGGTCGACGTGCATGTGATGATGCTTCCCCGTCTGCCTCGCTGCAGCCTGTAGCGGCGATGCAGACGACGGCGGCGGCGGCAATCAGCCAGCGTGGCATGGTCATACATTCCCCCCCGGAATACCGGCCGAGCATAGGGCAGCGGTGTAATGACGTTCACGCGTTGCCGGCGATGCGCGCTGCTTTCCGCGGCTTGAGCGGGTGCTTTTCGATCCGGCATTGGGTGAAGGAATCTCGACGCTCCGCCTGTCCCACGCCGACGTCGGGGCACATAGCCCGCGGCCGAGGCTTTTCGCTCCGTCGCCGGGCAAAAAAGCCCCGTGCGTGGAGTCCGGAACTCGGACGCCGGGGCTTTTTGTTCCGGCGTTGAGCAAAAAAGCATCAACGCCGGAGCTCGGCAGCTCGACCGATGGACAAAAAAGCCCGGCGTGCCGAGTACGAAGCTCCGGCGTCGGGGCTGTTTGCTTCGACGCCGGAGGTCCGAGTCGGTGAACCGTCGGGAAGGACGGCACAAGGCCGCCGCGCGGCACGTCGTTCAGCGTGGCGCGCGCTCCACCACCCGTTCGATGCGCCGGTCCGGCACCAGCCACAGCAAGGCGGCCACCGCATAGAGCAGTTGCGCCATCCACGCCGCCTGGAACGAGAGAAGGATGGCGCCGGCGTAGATCACCGGCGAGAGCTTGCCCTTCCAGTCGCCGCCGACGGCGCGGGCGAGCGCGGACGATTCGCCCTCGGCATGTATCAGCGAGCGCTGCAGGACCCAGTACGCCAGCGCCGCCATCAGCAGCACCACGCCGTACAGGGCCGTGGGCCCTTGCGCGAAATGGTTCTCGCCCATCCAGCCGGTGGCGAACGGCAGCAGCGACAGCCAGAACAGCAGGTGCAGGTTCGCCCACAGCACCCCGCCGCTGACCGGCCCGGCCAGCTGCAGCATGTGGTGGTGGTTGTTCCAGTAGATGCCCACGTAGACGAAGCTCAGCACGTAGCTGAGAAGCACGGGCGTCAGCGGCAGCAGCGCCGCCAGCGTTTCGCCATGCGGCACCTTCATCTCCAGCACCATGATGGTGATGATGATGGCGAGCACGCCGTCGCTGAAGGCCTCGAGTCGGTTCTTGTGCATGGGTCGCGCCGTTCGGTAGCCAGGCTGCGAGTATCCAGCCTGCCACATCCCGATGCGAGCCGTCGCGTGGAATGCTTCGCAGGTCGGCACGGCCTGTGCGGAACAAGGCGGCGGCCCGGCGAGCGGTTCGGGGTCGCTTGCCCAAACCGGGTGGGCAACGCAGAATCGGGCGCTGGCCGTACCGCTGGATACTTCCTTCATGGAAGCGACTGAAACCCCCGACGACCGCTACGAAACGATCGAGGGACACCTCGAGCGCGACCGCGACACCGTGATCGGCCTGTGGCGCGGCAACATCGGCTGGCAGGACCAGCTTGACCGCATGTACGACGTGTTCTACCTCGACTGCCCGTACCAGAAACCGCTGCTCAGGCTGCTCCGCCACCGGGCCAGCCACGAGATCGTAGGCACCGTCGGCATGGGTGCACGCGCCGTGCTGTGGCGTGGCAACGAACTGGTGGTCGGGTGCGCCAGCCATTTCGTCGTGCGCCGCGAGCACCGTTCGCTCAAGCCCGCCGTGGCGCTGCTGCGCAGCCTGCTCGAAGCCAGCCTGCAGCACTTCCCTTTCGTCTACGGCATGACGAACGACCGCGGCGGTGCGGTATGCAAGCGCGCCGGCCTTGCCGTTCCGACCCAGCTGCAGCGGCACGTGAAACCGCTGCGCTATCGCGATTACGCCACGCGCCTGCTGCCTGGCCCGCTTGGCCGCCTGAGCGGTCGCCTGCTCGACGGGGCGCTTGCGGCTGGCCGCCAGCTCGGCACGCCGCTACGACGCACCGGCCTGCATGCGCATTGGAGCGACACCATCGACGCGCGCATGCAGCAGATGTGGGAACGCTCCGAACGAGGCGACGGCTTCAGCACCGTGCGTACCACCAGCATGTTGCGCTGGCGCTTTCTTGACCTGCCCGCGATCGACCGCCGCTTCCTGCTGGTGGCGCCCGCACCGGGCGCGCCGCTGCTGGCCTGGTTCGTGTGCGAAACCAACGTGCGGACACCCCGTTTCATGACGGTGACCGACGCCTGGTTCGCCGGCGGCGCGCACTGCGCCGACCGCCGCGCCATCCGCGAACTCTGCCGCATGGGCTACGCCGCGGGTTACGACGCCATCGAAATGCGCCTGACGGCGGCATCCGCCGCGATCGACGCGTGGCGCGCCGAGGGTTTCCGTACCCGCGGACAGCAGCCGTTCTTCGTGCACGGACTGGACCAGGCAAGCACCGACGACCTCGGCGCGACGGCGCACATCACCGACATCGAACAGGACGGCTGAGCTCAGACCTCGTCGGAGCCTTCGTTGACGCCTTCGAACAGGAAGGTCGACAGGTAGCGTTCGCCGGTGTCGGGCAGCATCGCGAGCAGCACCGAGCCCGCGGGTGCATCCTTTGCCACCTCGAGCGCCGCGGCCAACGTGCCGCCGGAGGAAAGCCCGGTGAAGATGCCCTCGCGCCGGGCCAGTTCCCGCGCGGTGTCGCGTGCCACCACGTCGTCGACGGTGACGATCCGGTCGACCACCTTGGGATTGAGCACGGCAGGCACGAAATCCGGCGTCCAGCCCTGGATCTTGTGCGACTGCCATTCCTTGCCGCCGAGCAGCGAGGCGACCGCCGGTTCGGCGCCGATCACCTTGACCTGCGGCCGCGCCACCTTGAGCACCTCGCCCACGCCGGTGAGCGTGCCGCCGGTGCCCCAGCCGCTGACGAAGTAGTCCAGCCGCCGTCCGGCGAAGTCGCCGAGCACCTCGGCCGCCGTGGTCTGGCGATGGTAGGCCGGGTTGGCCGGGTTCTCGAACTGGTCGGCGAGGAACCAGCCATGCTGCTTCGCCAGCTCGGCGGCCTTTTCCACCATGCCGGTGCCGCGTGCCGCGCCCGGCGTGAGCACCACCTTGCCGCCATAGGCGCGGATCAGCTTGCGCCGCTCCAGCGAGAAGGTGTCGGACATCACCGCCACGAACGGATAGCCCCGCGCCGCGCACACCGCGGCCAGGGCCACGCCGGTGTTGCCGGACGTGGCCTCCACCACGGTCTGGCCGGGCTTGAGCGTGCCGCGCTGCTCGGCGTCCAGGATGATCGCCAGGGCGAGGCGGTCCTTGACCGAACCGGCGGGGTTGAACGCCTCGATCTTCACGTAGATGCTGACGTGCGCGGGCGCCAGGCGGTGCAGCTTCACGATCGGCGTGCGGCCGATGGTGTCCAGGATGTTGTCGTAGATCATGGGAGTCTCCTCGGGGAATCGGACATGAGGCAACGGACGCATGGGGGAAAGCCGATCATGCGCCGATTCGGGACCGGTCAACAGGCTGCCCGGTGAATGGCGGCGAGCACGTCGCCGTGCGCTGCGACGGCGCTGGGCAAGGCGTGCACGGTGGCTCCCAGCGGAGGGCCGCCGAACCAGGCCAGCGACGGAGCCAGCGCAGCCACCTCGCCCAGGATCAGCAGCGCCGGCGAACCCACGCCGTGCGCCGCCGCGCGCTCGGCGAGGTTGCCCAGCACGCCGCAGACCACGCGCTGGTTCGACAGCGAACCGTTCTCGACCAGGGCGAACGGCGTGGCCGCGGCGCGACCGTGTTCGATCAGGCGTGCCTGCAGCGTCGCCAGTTCGCTCACGCCCATGTAGACCGCCAGGGTCTGCCGTTCCTGCGCCAGCGCTCGCCAGTCCGGCATGTCGCCCGAATCGCGGCAGTGCGCGGTGACGAAACGCACCGACTGGGCATGCCCGCGATGGGTCAGTGGCACGCCCGAATAAGCCGCGCAGGCCACCGCGGCGGTGATGCCGGGCACCACCTCGAAGGGAATCGCGTGGGCACGCAGGAACTCCAGCTCCTCGCCACCGCGACCGAACACGAACGGGTCGCCGCCCTTCAGCCGCACCACCCGCCTGCCGGCGCGCGCATGTTGCAGCAGCAGGGCGTGGATCGTCTCCTGCGTAGTGTGCTGCCGGCCGGCCTGCTTGCCGACCGCGATGCGCTCGGCATCGCGCCGGGCCAGCGCCAGCACGCCGGCGCCGACCAGCCGGTCATGCAGGATCACGTCGGCCTCGTTGAGCGCGCGCAAGGCGCGCAGGGTGAGCAGGCCCGGATCGCCGGGACCGGCGCCCACCAGCACCACCGAACCGGCGGCCGGCGGCGTGGGCTCGGCGAGGGCCTGTTCCGCCACCTCCAGCGCTTCGCCGTGACGCTGCTGGCGCAGCAGCTGCGCCACGGGCCCCGCCAGCAAGGCCTGGTAGAACGCGCGCCGCGCCGCCAACGCGGGAAAACGTGCACGGATGCGCGGGCGCAAGCGCGCCATCAGCCCGGCGAGCGCGCCCAGCGAATCATCCAGCAGCGCCTCCAGTCGCTCGCGCAGCAGGCGCGCAAGCATCGGAGCCTGGCCGCCGCTGGAGATCGCGATGGTCAGCGGCGCACGGTCGATCACCGCCGGCACGTGGAAGCTGGACAGCGCGGCATCATCCACCACGTTGACGAAGATCCGGCGCAGCTCGCCCAGGCTCGCCACCAGCGCGTTGATCTCGCGATCCGGGGTTGCCGCGACCACCAGCCATACCCGCTCCAGCCAGCTTTCGCGGAACGCATCGGCACGGTGGGCGATGCGCCCCTGCCGCACCCAGCGCTGCAGGCGCGGCGTGAGGTTGGGCGCGTTCACCGTCACCTGCGCCTGCGCTTCCAGCAAGGCCGCCACCTTGCGCTCGGCGACCGCGCCGCCGCCGACCACCAGCACGGCGCGCTGCGACAATGAGGCGAAGATGGGGTAGAGCTTCATGCGCGGGACGGGCCGGAACAGAGGATTCGCCTACGCTACGAAGCCGCCGATGGCTCCACAAATGATTTGTGCCTTGGTGCTTATGCCGCGGCGGCATGACCGGCGCCACGATTGACACCCAGGTCAAATGGACGTATAGACGTCCAAGATGGAAACACGTCATCCGGCCGGCCATGATGTTCGCGGCGACCAGCCCAGGCTGCGCCGCCTTGGCGCGCGCGGGATGGCGCGATGTATGCGCGACTGCATCGCCCATCCATCCGCCGACCACCGCCCACGGATCCCCGCCCATGACGCTCACCCAGCTGCGCCACCTCATCGCCATCGCCGACTCCGGCCTCAACATCACCCTGGCCGCCGAGCGCGTGCACGCCACCCAGCCCGGGCTCAGCAAACAGCTGCGCCAGCTTGAGGACGAGCTGGGCTTCCAGCTGTTCGTGCGCAAGGGCAAGAGCCTGGATGCGGTGACCCACGCGGGCGAGCAGGTGATCGAGCGGGCGCGGATCATCCTGGCCGAGGCGGCCAACATCCGTGCGATCGCCGCCAACCTGCGCAACGAGGCCCGCGGCGAGCTGCGCATCGCCACCACCCACACCCAGGCCCGCTTCGCCCTGCCCCAGGCGATCGCCGCGCTCAACACCAGCTTTCCCCAGGTCAGCGTGCACCTGGAGCCGACCCGCGACGCCGACGTGCTGGCCCGGCTGGAGGCGGGCCAGGTCGACCTGGCCATCATCAGCAGCGCGGGTGCGGCACCCACGGCAGGCATGGCGTTTGCGGCCTACCGCTGGCAGCGGGTGATCGTCACCCCGCGCGACCACCCGCTCGCCTTGCGCGCCAGGCCACCCACGCTGGCCGAGCTGGCGGCGCTGCCGCTGGTCAGCTACGACTCCTCGCTGAGGCCCGAATCTTCCCTGCGCCGCGCGTTCGAGGAGGCGGGGCTGTCGCCGCAGATCGCGATGACCGCCGGTGACGCCGACCTGATCAAGACCTACGTGCGTGCCGGCATGGGCGTGGGCATCCTCGCCGAAATGGCCATGCAGCCGGCCGACGCGGATCTGCACGCGCTGACCGCCGACCAGCTGTTCGCGCCGTGCACGACCTGGGTGGTATTGCGCCGGGACAGCGTGCCGCGCGAGTACACGCTGGCCTTCATCCAGCAGTTCGCACCCCATCTCGGGCGCCACGAACTGCGCCGCGCACTGGCCGGCGAGCCGCCGCGCGACGGCTGGGCCGAGGTGCCGCACTGGCGCGAACGCGAAGGCCGGGCGACGGCGCGGGTCGCCTGACGTCCTGCACGGCGCTCGAACCGACGATCAGGCCGGTTCGCTGTCGAGCGCCTGCATGTCGGCGTCCACCTCGTCCGCCCGCAGCCCGCGCAGGCCGGGGGTGTCGATCACCCACGCCCCGCCGGGCAGCTGGAACATGCCGGCGCTCCGTGGCGCGTCGCCGGCGAGCGTATCGATCAGGCTCGACCTGCCGACGCCGGGGGCCCCGACGAAGGCAACCGTCTGGCCGCTTTCCAGCCACGCCAGCAAGGGTTTGGTGGTCGAGCCCGTGGTGGCGTCCACAGCGATGCACGCGACTCCCGGTGCGACGCCCTGCACGGCACGAAGGCAGGCCGGAACCTGCGCGCAGCGATCCGCCCGGGTCAGCACGACCACCGGTTCCACCCCCGCCGCGAACGCGAGGGCGAGGTAGCGCTCCAGCCGCGGCAGGTCGAGGTGGTCGCCGCAGGAAGCGACCACGAACAGGCTGTCGAGGTTGGCCGCGCAGCCGGCGAGCACGCTGTGCCGCCCGAGCCGGCGCACCACGCGCGGCGCCTCCATGTCGAGCAGCAGCCAGTCACCGACGAGAGGTGCGAGCGCCTCGCCCGACGGCAACGGCAGCACGGCTCTGCCGCGCGAAGACAGCACGCACATCCCGTCGCGACGCACGTCGGTCACGCGAGCCGGGTAACCGGACTCGAAATCCTGCAAGCTGAGGTGTTGCGAGAAACCCGGCCGCCAGCCGAGCTGGGACAAGGTGGGAAACGGGACAGACATGGATGGAACCCCGGGCAATGACGGTACGTGGCGACCACCCTTGCGGGGGTCGGACGGAACACCGGGGTCGACGCCTGCGATCAGGCTTGCGAACAGAAAGAAGGGATGAGCCGGACAACGGCCATCCGGGGCGCGTATCTCAGCGCAGCGCCAACCCGGCGGAAATCGAGGAGTGAATCACGGCGGCGACCTCCAGGCGCGTGGGATGGGTGGGAGGGCGTGCAGGCTATCGCCTGCCTGCGCCCTGCGCAACATGCTTCAAGTCATGGGCGGTTGCGCGAAGCAGCGGCTTCGTCATCTCACCCGGTGAGACGCGCACGCGGCCTAATCCACGCCATCTCGCGTGGAGCCTGCCGATGAACGCACTACCCGACCGCTACGCCAGCGACGACCTCGTGCTCGGCGAGCCGGGCGACGGTCGTAACCTGGCCCGGCGCTTGTCGAAACGCTACGCCGCACGGATCACCGGCGCCTTCATGGTGGCCGGCCAGGACGGTGCGTTCGCCCCGCTGCCCGAAGACCTTCCGCCTGCGCTGGCCGGTGCCTTGCGCAAGCGCGGCATCGACCAGCTCTACAGCCACCAGGCCGAGGCATGGCGGGCCACGCAGTCAGGCGCGCACGTGGCCATCGTCACCCCCACCGCCTCGGGCAAGTCGCTGTGCTACACGCTGCCGGTGGTCGCCGCCGCCATGCAGGATCGCGCCAAGGCGTTGTACCTGTTCCCCACCAAGGCATTGGCGCAGGACCAGGTGGCCGAGCTGCTGGAATTGAACCAGGCCGGCGCGCTGGGCGTGAAGGCGTTCACCTTCGACGGCGACACGCCCGGCGACGCGCGCCAGGCGATCCGCCTGCATGGCGACATCGTGGTCAGCAACCCGGACATGCTGCACCAGGGCATCCTGCCGCATCACACCAAGTGGGCGCAGTTCTTCGAGAACCTGCGCTACGTGGTGATCGACGAGGTGCATACCTACCGCGGCGTGTTCGGCTCGCACGTGGCCAACGTGATCCGCCGCCTGAAGCGCGTGTGCGCGTTCTACGGCGTCACCCCGCAGTTCATCCTGTGCTCGGCCACCATCGGCAACCCGCGGGAGCATGCCGAGGCGCTGATCGAGGACGCGGTCACCGCGATCACCGAAAGCGGCGCGCCCACCGGCGACAAGCACGTGCTGCTGTGGAACCCGCCGGTGGTGAACCCCGACCTCGGCCTGCGCGCGTCCGCCCGCTCGCAGACCAACCGCATCGCGCGGCTGGCGATCAAGTCGGGCATGAAGACGCTGGTGTTCGCGCAATCGCGCAGCATGGTCGAGGTGCTCACCAAATACCTCAAGGACGTGTTCGATCACGATCCGCGCAAGCGCCCGCGCATCCGCGCCTATCGCGGCGGCTACCTGCCGAAGGAGCGCCGCGCCGCCGAGCGCGCGATGCGCGAGGGCAGCATCGACGGCATCGTCAGCACCTCGGCGCTGGAGCTGGGCGTGGACATCGGTTCCCTCGACGCGGTGGTGTTGAACGGCTATCCCGGCTCGGTCGCTGCCACCTGGCAGCGCTTCGGCCGCGCCGGCCGCCGCCAGCAATCGGCGCTGGGCGTGCTGGTGGCCAGTTCCGATCCGCTGGACCAGTACCTGGTGCGCCACCCGGAGTTCTTCCAGGGTGCGACGCCCGAGCACGCGCGCATCCAGCCCGATCAACCGCTGATCCTGCTCGACCACATCCGCTGCGCCGCGTTCGAGCTGCCGTTCACCGGCGACGAGATGTTCGGTACGGAAGTGGCCACGCCCTGGCTCGACCTGCTGGCCGAGGAAGGCGTGCTGCATCGCGAAGGCGATCGCTGGGAGTGGATCGCCGACAGTTATCCGGCCATCGCGGTGTCGCTGCGCTCGGTGGCGGACGGCAACTTCGTGGTGGTCGACCGCACCGACGGCCGCCAGACCATCATTGCCGAAGTCGACTACTCCGCCGCCGCGGTCACGCTGTACGAAGGCGCCATCCACATGGTGCAGTCGCTGCCCTACCAGGTGGAGAAACTGGACTGGGAAGGCCGCAAGGCCTACGTCACGCGCACCAACGTCGACTACTACACCGACGCCATCGACTACACGAAGCTGAAAGTGCTGGACTGCTTCGACAGCTCGCATGCCGGCTGCGGCCACGCCCATCACGGCGAGGTGCACGTAGTGCGCCGCGTGCCCGGTTACAAGAAGATCCGCTTCTATTCGCACGAGAACATCGGCTACGGCCCGGTCAACCTGCCCGACCAGGAACTGCACACCACCGCCGTGTGGTGGCAGTTGCCGCAGATGGTGCTGGAGGCCGCGTTCGAGCAACGCCAGCAGGCGCTCGATGGTTTCCTCGGCGCGGCGTATGCGCTGCACATCGTCGCCACCGTCGCGGTGATGGCCGAGGCGCGCGACCTGCAGAAAGCCGTGGGCTCGGGCGATGGCGCGTGGTTCGCCAGTACCGACCTCCACGGTCGCGGCCAGCTGCGCGGCAGCGACGGCCAGCCCGCCGCGCTGGCGCCGGACGCGCCGTTCACGCCCACCGTCTATCTGTACGACGCCTTCCCCGGCGGCATCGGCCACAGCGAACCGCTGTTCCGCCGTCGCGAGGATCTGCTGGCGCAATCGGTGAGCCTGATCGAACGCTGCGACTGCCGCGCCGGCTGCCCCGCCTGCGTCGGCCCGGTGCTGGCCGCCGATGAAGGTGCGCCATCACTCCCCAACGCATCGCCAGACGGCCTTGACGCCACCACACCGAAAGCCTTGGCCCTGCGCGTGCTCGCCCTGCTGGTGGCGCTGTGAACCCATTGCTCGCGAAACTGCGCCAGCTTCAAACCGAGGCAGGACGCGCTTCGAACACCAGCTCGCCCATTCCCGTCCCCCCCCCGATCGAGTCCGGGGCAGACTCCGAGCGTAGCGAAGCGCACGCGGAGAGCGGCCATGGATGGCCGCAGCCCTGGGGAGCGAGGAAGTCGAAGGGCCCGGCTGGCGCGCAGTCCGTCCCCGCAATGCCACCCGAACTGCGCCGTCTGCTCCAGCGCCACGCCCAGCTCAAACGCGGCCTCACCACAGTTCCGTCATCGCGCGACCGCGACGTACCCGGCGCCGAACTGTCGCCCGGCCTGCGTTATACCGAGGCCTTCGCCGACTGGCTCGTGCCACCGCGGGTCATCGACGCCGGCTTCGCCCGCATGGACCCCATGCAGCACGATCGCCTGCTGCACTTCGACACCGAGACCACCGGCCTGGCCGGCGGCACCGGCACCCGCGCCTTCATGATCGGCGCGGCCGACTGGCAGGGCGGGCGCCTGCGCATCCGCCAGCTCACCATCACCACGATGGCGGCGGAGACCGCCATGCTGCTCACCTTCGCCGGTTGGCTGGACGAGGACACCGTGCTGGTCAGCTACAACGGCAAATGCTACGACGCCCCGCTGCTGGCCACCCGCTACCGCCTCGCCCGCCTGCCCAACCCGCTGGCCGGTCGCGACCACCTCGACCTGCTGCATCCGGTGCGCCGCCACTGGAAACACGAGTGGCCGAACTGCCGCCTCGCCACCGCCGAACGCCAACTGCTCGGCGTGGTGCGCGAAGACGACTTGCCCGGCTCTGAAGCCCCCGCCGCCTGGCTCACCTACCTGCGCGGCGGCTCCGCCCGCAATCTCCGCCGCGTCGCCGCGCACAACGCGCAGGACCTGAAAAGCCTGGCCGGCGTGCTGCTGCACATGGCCGGGATGGCCGTGCCCATCGCAGAAGCCCGGGCGCGGACACGATGCATCACGCGATAATCCGGGGCAGTCCCCGGAGGGAAAGTCATGGCAACCGACAAGCGTTTCGTGGATTACGTGCTTGAACAGGCCGACCTCGGCGAGGCGCTCACCTACAGGCGGATGTTTGGCGAATACGCGCTCTACCACGCCGGCAAGGTCACGGCTTTTGTCTGTGACAACCGCCTCTTCATCAAACCCACGTCGGCATCGCGGGCGCTGGCTCCCGGTCTGCCCCAGGGCCAACCTTATCCCGGTACCAAGATGTATCCGATCGCCGACGAACTGCTGGACGACCCGGAAGCATTGAGGGAGTTGCTGGTGGCCACCTCAGCCGCGCTGCCTTTGCCGAAGCCGAAAAGGAAGCGGGGCAAGCGCAGCGAATAGATGCCTGTCGTCGAGCCGCGAGACTCGCCTGATGAATCGTCGCCGACGCTGTGGCGCATTGGCGCTCGTGTTGGCGGCCTTCCCCGCCAGCGTTAGCATCAGGCAGCTGGCCGAGCGCCATCCCGAGACCTGGAAGTCCTGTCAATGCGCATCCACGGCAAACTGATCAAGTGGAACGATGAACGCGGCTTCGGCTTCATCGAGACGGGGGCTGGCCGCGAGGAAGTTTTCGTCCACATCTCGGCCTTCCCGCACGACGGCGTGCGACCGCGCATCGGCGAACTCGTCTCGTTCGAACCCGACCTGGGCGGCGACGGCCGCAAGCGTGCCGTGCGCGTAATGCGCCCTGGCAGCCAGCCGTCCGCGCGACATGCACGCCGCTCATCCGCCGCGACGACGCGACAAAGCCCGGTGGCCGTGGTGGCCAGCCTATTCCTGCTGGCAATCGTCGGGTGGTTCGGCTACTCGTACGTCACTACTCACCGCGCCAGCGCCGTCATGCCGTCCACGCGCGCCACGCAGGCGCCACCTGCGGCATCCAATCCGCTTTACCACTGCGACGGGCGCACCCGCTGCTCGCAAATGACCTCGTGCGCCGAGGCCACCTACTTCATCAAGCAATGCCCGGGCACGCAGATGGATGGCGATGGCGACGGCGTTCCCTGCGAAAGCCAGTGGTGCAGCGGCAGCTGGGCAGATTGAATACGCTTCGATATCCGGGATTTCATCCGCATCGAAAACTCCGTATCGACACCTGTTCAGCGCCCCGGATCGCGTCGCATACTGCGGGAAGCCACACGAGGGCCGACGATGCGCAATTTGCTCGCGCTGCTGTGTCTGGGTTTGCTGCTGGCCGGATGCCAGACGGCGCCGCGACGGCCCGCGCCGCCCGACCTGATCGGCACGGCCGCTCCGGCGGGTTTCCCTGCCAGCGTGCGGTTGGTCACCACCGACCAGAAGAATTTCGCCGTGCTGGCGCCGGCGTTCTTCAGCGGCTTGCGCGACGCCGCGGCAACCGACGGCAGCCTGGACATCCTCGCCCTGTCCGGCGGTGGTTCGGGCGGCGCCTACGGCGCCGGCGCGCTGGCCGGGATGACGCGGGCGCATGCGCGGCCGCGCTTCGAGATGGTGACCGGGGTGAGCGCCGGCGCATTGCTGGCGCCGTTCGCGTTCCTCGGCCCGGACTGGGACGCGCGCATGCATGACGCCTTCACTGGCGAGCGCAGCGCGGAACTGCTTCGCTCGCCTGCCCGCAACATCCTGTCGCGACTGCTTTCGCCGCGCGGCTTGCCGCACCACAACGCATTGTTCAAGCTGGTCGACCACTTCGTCTCCCCGCAAATGATCGTGGCCGTAGCGCGCGAGGCGGCCAGCGGGCGCCGGCTGGTGGTGGCGACCACCGACCTGGACAAGCATGAGACGGTGCTGTGGGATCTGGGCGAGATCGCCCGGCATGGCGGCGAGAAGGCGCGCGCGCTGTTCCGCGACGTGCTGGTTGCCTCGGCCAGCGTGCCGGGCGTATTCCCGCCGGCGCTGATTCGCGTGCGCGAAGGCGGCGAGGAGTACGACGAAATGCACGTGGATGGCGGCGTCACCACCTCGGTGTTCAGCACGCCCCTGATCGCCGGCATCCAGTCCACCGACCTGCCGCTGCTGCGCGGGGCGCACCTGTACATGATCGTCAACGGGCAGCTCGCGCGCACGCCGCGGACCACGCGTTACAACACGGTCGACATCCTCGCCAACGCCCTGGCTGCCGAGCTCACCTACAAGACCCGCGAGGCGGTCGTCGACAACATCGCCGCCTCGCACCGGCTCGGCATGCAGTTCCGCCTCACCGAGATCCCGGTGGACTATCCGCAGGCCAATTTCATCGACTTCGACCAGGCGCAGATGCAGGCGCTCTACGACTACGCCGCCGACTGCGCGGCGCGCGGCCTGCTGTGGCTGACGCCGGAGCAGTCGGTACGGCGAAACATGGCTACGCAACACGCTCCGGTGTCGGACGCACCGGCCTGCCCCGCGGCAGCGCCGGCGTCATCGCCCTGAAACCTCCGATGCGCGCGCCGTCAGCGAGCGGGTGGCAAGCCGTCCGCTTCCGCCAGCAAACCGCCCAACGCGGTCCCCAGCGCCAGATCCTCCAGCACGCCGAAGTGCTGCTCGCGCAGGCGGCCTTGGGCGTCGATCAGGAGCAAGGTGGGCGTGCCCTGCATGGCGTAGGCGCGCATGGTAAGCGGCAGCGGATCGCCCTGGGCGTGTTCATCCACCCCCACGGGGAAGGTGTAGCGGTACTCGTGCAGGAACGCTTCCAGCGCCTGCGGCCCTTGCGCCTGGTGATGCTCGAACACGGTATGCAGGCCGATCACCGCCAGGCGCTCCGGCGGGAACATGTGCTGCACGCGTTTCATCTGCGGCAGCGCCTGCATGGCGCAGCCGGGGCACAGCATCTGGAACGCGTGGGCCACGACCACCTTGCCGCGCAGGTCGCCGAGGGTCAGCGGTGCGCTGTTGAACCAGCGCGTGACGTGCCATGAAGGCGCGACCGGGGCGGATGTCATCAGGGTCTCCACACAGGGGTGACGGCTCGGAGTCTGTGCGTTCCGCGCGCGAAGCACAAACGCGACGGAGACTCAGCCGGCGCCGACCACCACCGGTTCCGGCTCCAGCCGCACGCCGAACCTGGCCTGCACGCCGGCCATCACCTGCTGCGCCAGCGCCCACAGCTGCGGGCCGCTGGCCTGGCCGTGGTTGACCAGCACCAGCGCGTGGCGATTGGAGATACCGGCGTCGCCCTCGCGCACACCCTTGAAGCCGGCCGCCTCGATCATCCAGCCGGCGGAAATCTTGCAGCGGCCGTCGCCCTGCGGCCACGCAGGCAAGCCGGCGTGTTCGCGCTGGAGCGCCTCGGCCGTGGCGGCCTCGACGATCGGGTTCTTGAAGAAGCTGCCGGCGTTGCCGATCACCGCCGGGTCGGGCAGCTTGCGCGTGCGCAGGCGCACGACCGCTTCGGCGACGTGGAACGGCGCGGGCTTGTCCACGCCCATCCGCGCCAGCTCCTCGTCGATGCCGGCGTAGTCGGTGCGCAGCGCGCGGCTGCGCGGCAGCACGAAGCGCACGGCGGTGACGATGTAGCGGCCCGGCTCGTGCTTGAACAGCGAATCGCGATAGGCGAACGCGCAGGTGGCGTGGTCCAGCATCACCACGCGCCGCTCGCGCAGGTCCCAGGCTTCCACGCTTTCGATGAACTCGGCCACCTCGCAGCCGTAGGCGCCGATGTTCTGGATCGGCGCGGCGCCGACCGTGCCGGGGATCAGGATCAGGTTCTCCAGCCCGGCGTAGCCCTGCCCCAGCGTCCAGCGCACGAAGTCGTCCCAGCGCTCGCCCGCGGCCACCGCGATGCGCGCGCTGTCGCCGCCGCTCTCCACCTGCACGCCGCGCGTCGACATGCGCAGCACGGTGCCAGGGAAATCGTCGGTGAGCAGCACGTTGCTGCCCTCGCCCAGCACCAGCAGGCGCCCTTGCCGGATCGCCGGGAAATCCAGCAGCTCCGGCAACTTGGCGGCATCGCGGATGTCCGCCAGCAGGTTCGCCCGCGCATCGACGCGCAAGGTGTTGAGATGCGCCAGCGACGCGTTCTCGGCGAGCGTGTAGCCGCCCATGTCCACGCGCTCAGACGCCATCGGCCGGGGCCTCGCGGCGGCGGATTTCGTTGACGCACTCGGCCACCAGGTGCGGGCCGCGATAGATCAGGCCCGAGTAGAGCTGCACCAGTGAGGCGCCGGCGTCGAGCTTTTCCACCGCGTCGCTGCCGTCGAGGATGCCGCCCACGCCGATCAGCGGGATGCGCTCGCCCAGGCGCTGGCGCAGGCCGGCCAGCACGGCAGTGGAGCGCTCGAACAGCGGCTTGCCGGAAAGCCCGCCGGCCTCGCCGCTGCGCGGATCGCCCGCCACCGCCTCGCGGTCGGTCGTGGTGTTGGTGCAGATCACGCCGTCGATGCCGGTGCGCAGCAGCACCTCGGCCATTGCGTCGAGCTCGACCCCGGAGAGATCCGGCGCGATCTTCAGCAGCATCGGCTTGCGCTTCCCATGCTGCGAGCCCAGCCGCTCCTGCGCCGCGCGCAGGATGGAGATGAACTTGTGCAGCGTGGCCTGCTCCTGCAGGTCGCGCAGGCCCTGCGTGTTGGGCGAGGAGATGTTCACGGTGACGTAGCTGGCCAGCTCGTGCACCTTGGCCAGGCAGGTCAGGTAGTCGTTGACTGCCTTGTCGTTCGGCGTGTCCTTGTTCTTGCCGATGTTGATGCCGAGCACGCCGTGGTAGCTCGACTGCTGCACGTTGCGCACCAGTGCGTCGACGCCGTCGTTGTTGAAGCCCATGCGGTTGATGATCGCCTCGTGCGCGGGCAGCCGGAACAGGCGCGGCTTGGCGTTGCCCGGCTGCGGCAGCGGCGTGACCGTGCCCACCTCGATGAAACCGAAACCCAGCGTGTTCAGCGCATCGAGATGCTCGGCGTTCTTGTCCAGGCCCGCGGCCAGCCCCACCGGGTTGGGAAACTCGATGCCGAAGGCACGCACCGGCAGGTCGGCCGGCACGCTGGCGACGCGATGGGCGAAGCCGCTGCGCTGGGCCACGCCCAAACCGTACAGGGTCAGCCGGTGGGCCGACTCCGCCTCGAGCGAGAACAACAGCGGACGCAGGATGTCGTAGAGGGCCAAATCGAGAACGCCGGCAGTTGTGGAATGTCGCGCAGTTTAGCGTGCCGGACAGCGCGCCGAAGGCGGCCGGGTCACGCTCAGCCGGCCAGCAGCTGGCCGCCGTCCACCACCAGGGTCTGGCCGGTGATCCAGCCGGCCCACGGCGAGGCGAGGAACAGCGCGGCGTGCGCGACCTCCTCCGGCTGGCCGTAGCGGCCGAACGGAATCTTCGCCAGCGTGGCGGCGTAAAGCTCCGGTTCCTCGCGCCGGCGGCGATCCCACAGGCCGTCGGGAAACTCGATCGAGCCCGGCGCGATCGCATTGACGCGGATGCGCCGGGGCGCCAGCGCCTGCGCCTGGGATGCCGTGTAATGGCTCAGTGCGGCCTTCATCGCCGCGTACGACGGCCCGCCCGGGCGCGGGCGCAAGGCCGAGATCGAACTGGTGTGCAGGATGCACGGGTGCGCCGAGCCGTCCAGGTGCGGCAGCGCGGCGCGCGAGGCGCGCACGGCCGCCATCAGGTCCACGTTGAAGTTGGCCAGCCAGTCCTCGTCCTCGTCGCGGAAGCCGTAGCCGCTGGCGTTGTTGACCAGCACGTCGATGCCGCCCAGCGCTTCCGCCGCGGCCGTCACCCAGGCCCGGATCGCCTCCGGCTGCGCCAGGTCGGTGGATTGCGCGTGCGCCACCACGCCATGCGCGGCGATCTGCGCCCGGGTTTCCTCCAGCGCCATCGCGCCGCGCGCGCAGACCGAGACCGCGGCGCCCGCCCGGGCGAAACCCAGCGCGATGCTGCGGCCGATGCCGCGGCTGCCGCCGGCCACCAGCACGCGCCAGCCGCCGAAGTCGAACGGCGGCGACGTCGGCGCCGGGCTCACCAGCCGTGCCAACCGGCGAACGCGAAGCCGAAGAACAGCACCGCGATCAGAACGCACGCCAGCAGCACCCCCATCAGCAGCTGCACATAGCCGAGCACCAGCCCGGCGATGGCCAGGCCGTCGCCCTCGGGCCGGCGTTCCGGGTGGGTGTTGCGGATGTCGCTGCGCGCGATGTGGCCGCAGACGATGGCCACCACCGCGCCCACGAACGGCAGCACGCACCAGGCCAGGATGCCGAACACCAGGCTGACCACGGCGAGCGTGCTGGTCGGGGCGGCGGCACGGTAGGAGACGGGTTCGTTCATCGGCTTGGCTCGGGAATGCGCCGGACCGGCGTCGATCCATCGTAGCGTGATCGCCCGTGGCCGGCGAACCGGCCACGGGGTCGTGGCTTACAGGTCGAACTTGATGCCCTGCGCCAGCGGCAGCGAATCGGAGTAGTTGATGGTGTTGGTCTGGCGGCGCATGTACACCTTCCACGCGTCCGAGCCGGACTCGCGACCGCCGCCGGTTTCCTTCTCGCCACCGAACGCGCCGCCGATCTCGGCGCCGGAGGTGCCGATGTTGACGTTGGCGATGCCGCAGTCCGAACCGGCCGCGGAGAGGTACCTCTCCGCCGACTTCAGGTTCTGCGTGAAGATCGCCGAGGACAGGCCCTGCGGCACGTCGTTCTGCGCCTCGATCGCCTCGTCGAGATGCTTGAATTTCATCACGTAGAGGATCGGCGCGAAGGTTTCGGTCTGCACGACTTCGTCGGTGTTCTTCAGGCCGGTGATGATGGTCGGCAGCACGAAGTTGCCCTTGCGGTCGGTCAGCGCCGCACCGCCGGTGGCCACCGTGCCGCCGGCCGCCTTCGCCTTCTCGATCGCGGCGAGATAGCCCTTCACCGCATCCTGGCTGTTCAGCGGGCCCATCAGGGTGGTGGCCAGCGTCGGGTCGCCGATCTTGCCCTCGACCTGCTTGTACGCCTTGACCAGCGTGTCCAGCACGCTGTCGTGGATGGACTCGTGCACGAACAGTCGGCGCGTGCTGGTGCAGCGCTGGCCCGCGGTGCCGACCGCGCCGAACACGATGCCGGGCACGGCCAGCTTCAGGTCGGCCGACTCGTCCAGGATGATGGCGTTGTTGCCGCCCAGCTCCAGCAGCGAGCGGCCCATGCGCTGCGCCACCCGCTCGCCGACCATGCGGCCGACCTTGGTCGAGCCGGTGAAGCTGATCAGCGGGATGCGCTTGTCGTCGACGAAGGCCTGCGCCAGGTCGCTGCCGGCGTCATTGAACAGGAAGAACAAATCCGGATAGCCGCCGTTCTTCAGCGCCTCGTTGCAGATCTTGATTGCGGCGATGGCCGACAGCGGGGTCTTGGGCGACGGCTTCCAGATGCAGATGTCGCCGCAGGCGGCGGCCAGCATCGCGTTCCACGCCCACACCGCGACCGGGAAGTTGAACGCGCTGATGATGCCCACGATGCCCAGCGGGTGGTACTGCTCGTACATGCGGTGGCCGGGACGCTCCGAATGCATGGTGTAGCCATGCAGCATGCGGCTCTGGCCGACCGCGAAGTCGGCGATGTCGATCATCTCCTGCACTTCGCCGTCGCCCTCGGGCTTGATCTTGCCCATCTCCAACGCGACCAGCGAACCCAGCGCGTCCTTGTGCTTGCGCAGCGCCTCGCCGCACAGCCGCACCGCCTCGCCGCGCTGCGGCGCCGGCGTGGTGCGCCACACCTTGAACGCCTCCTGGGCGCGCTTGACGATGGTCTCGTAGTCGGCGGCGCTGGACGCATGCACGGTGGCAATCACCTCGCCGGTAGCCGGGTTCACCGGCTGCAGGGTGCCGGCGTCGGTGGTCTTCGACCACTCGCCCTGGCCGAGGTAGGTGCCGGACTGTTCGCCGTCGAGGCCGAGCGCGCTGAGGATGGCGTGGGACATGGATGTCTCCTGTACTGGCGGCGCCTCGCGGCACCGTGAATGGGAAGCTGCAAATTGCCCATTCTAGCAGGCGCCGGAAACCGCCCCCGCCCCGCGCCATGCGCCGCGCCATGCAGCCCTGCTCAGTGGCCCGACGGCTTGGGTTTGCGCGCCGGATCGTTCTGGTGCTCGTGCGGGGTCTTGGGGCCTGGCATGTCCTTCTTGTCGTTGCGCCGCGGCTGCGGCTCGGGATAGCCGCTGGTACCTGGTGAAGTCGGCTTGCGCTCTTTCATGGTCGGTTCTCGCAAGGGAGAAAGCGCACCGCCCGGCGGGCGCGCGCTCCAACCTACGTGCCCGGCGTTGACGAAATCGTGATGCCGCGATCGCGGCGGGCGCCGGTTTCGCTTTGGGCACCGCCCCGGTATTCTTTGCGGCCTCCGCCCTCGTAGCTCAGTTGGATAGAGCGGTCCCCTCCTAAGGGACAGGTCGTACGTTCGAATCGTATCGGGGGCACCAGTCGCAGCAACGCCAAGGGTCGGCCATGCCGGCCCTTGCGCGTTTCAGGAGCTGCACGAGAGCATCGAGCACCCTGCCTTGTGGCGCGCCCAGTCCGGCCGCCTGCGGGCAAATGCCTCGCGACCGGGCTGGTCGTCGTACGGGTGGCGCATCACGTCGAGCAACTCGTGGATACCGGCCGGGTCGCCCGCGGTCGCCTGGTCGATGGCCTGCTGCGCCAGGTAGTTGCGCAGCACGTATTTCGGATTCGCCGCCTGCATGCGCTTGCGGCGCTCCCAGGCCGCAAGCGGATCGTCGGCAAGGCGGGCGGTGTAACGCGTCAGCCAGTCCGCGAGCGCAGGCTCCGCTTCGCGCCGTTTCGCTTCGTCGTAAAAGGCATCATCCATCGGCTGCAAGGTCGGCGCACGCGGATCGATATCGGCCAGGGCGCGGAACCACAAGGTCATGTCGATCTCGGCTGCAGCCATCAGCCCGTGCAGATCCTGCATCAGGGTGACATCGGCATCACGGCACTCGGCCAGGCCCAGCTTGGCCGCGATATTGGCGCGGTCCGCGGCGGCGTAGGTGTCCGCATAGCGATCCAGCCCGGTCTGCAGCGGCGCCACGTCACCGAACAGCGGCGCCAGCGCCCCGGCCAGCCTGCTCAGGTTCCACCACGCCACATCCGGTTGCTGGCCGAAGCGATAGCGCCGGCGCTGCGCATCGGTGGTGTTCGGCGTCCAGTCCGGGTCGAAGTTGTCGACCCAGCCGTAGGGGCCGTAGTCGATGGTGAGGCCGAGGATGGACATGTTGTCGGTGTTCATCACGCCATGCACGAAGCCCACGCGCATCCAGTGCGCGATCATCGTGGCCGTGCGTTCGCAGACCTGGGCGAACCATTCGGCATGGAGCGTTTCGCCCTGCCCCGACAGCTCGGGGAAATCGCGGCGGATGGTGAAGTCGACCAGCTGCCGCAGCAGTGCGACGTCGCCGCGCGAGGCCCGCAGCTCGAAGTTGCCGAAGCGGATGAACGAGGGTGCCGCGCGGCAGACGATCGCACCGGGCTCGGGCGCGGCGTGGCCGTCGTAGAACATGTCGCGAACGACCTGCTCGCCGGTCCCGACCAGGCTCAACGCGCGGGTGGTCGGCACGCCCAGGTGGTGCATGGCCTCGCTGCACAGGAATTCGCGCACCGACGAACGCAGCACGGCGCGGCCATCGGCACCGCGCGAGTAAGGCGTCTGGCCGGCGCCCTTCAACTGCAGCTCCCAGCGCTCACCCGCCGCGTTGACCAGCTCGCCCAGCGACATCGCGCGGCCGTCGCCGAGCTGGCCCGCCCAATGGCCGAACTGGTGGCCGCCGTAGTTCGCCGCCCACGGCTGCATGCCTTCGAGCAGGGCATTGCCGCCGAACACCCGCGCGAATTCGGCACTGGCGACATCCGCCTCGCTGAAGCCCAGGCGCGCGGCCATCTCATGTGAATGGGCCAGTACGCGCGGCGCGGCCACCGGCACCGGATCGACCCGCGAATACAGCGCCCCTTCGACCTGGCGCAGCCCCGCGCCCTGCTCGGGATCGGCAGGCAGCTCGCGTACGAAGGCGTTGTCGAAACGAGGGTTGAACATCGGTACATCCGGAGAATGGAAGGCGCGCACCCCGACCGCAAGGAATTTTCCTGATCGTGCGCAACCTTTGTTTCAGCAAACGAAGAGCATCGCGCACAGGGTGCGCTGCTACAAGGACGCCGTTACGGGCGGCAGCTGCGGCCATCGTCGGCAGATGGGTGACACCGACGCCATCCACCGACGCCATGCCGACACGCTGCGGCAGCTGGGCGTCGACGGCTGACGGGACTGGGGCGCGACAGAAACGAGCTGAACCCGCGTCACAACATGGCGTTCATCCCCGCCGTGCCATGCTGGCGCGTGAAAAATATTCCCGATTTCTGCAGCGAAAGCATCGATCCGCGCGTGCAGTGCACCACCTGCGAAGCCGTATGCTGCCGCCTCACCGTGGTGTTGATGCCCGAAGACCACGTGCCCGCCTGGCTGGTCGATCACGACGAACACGGCATGGAAATCCTGGCCAAGGGCGAGGACGGCTGGTGTGCCGCCGTGGACCCGAACACCTCCGGCTGCACCATCTACGAAGATCGCCCCACCATCTGCCGCAAATACGCCATGGGCAGCCCGAGCTGCCGCCACGAACGCCACAAATGGTTCGGGGCCACCATCCCCACCGCCGTGCACGTGCTGTAGGGCGGGCACCGCCCGCCATCGCCTCGCGGCAGAAACCGCCGGCGGCCCTACGCGAAGATCAGCGCGACCTCCGCGGCATCGAGCGCACGCCACTCGCCGAGCGGCAGGTCGCCCAAGCGCAGCGCGCCGACCGAAATCCGCTGCAATGTCTCCACATGGTTGCCGGCGGCGGCGAACATCCGACGCACCTGGTGGTAGCGCCCTTCGGTCACGGTCAGGCGCGCATGCCGCGGCCCCAGCACGTCGAGCGCCGCGGGTGTCAGCGGCTCCTTCTCCGATTCCAGCAACAGCGTGCCGCTGGCGAACAGCCTGCCCTCGTCGCCGCGCAGGTCCTGCGCCAGCGTGGCTTCGTAGACCTTGGCCACCTGCGCCTTGGGCGAAATGATCCGGTGCAGCAGCGCGCCGTCATCGGTAAACAGCAACAGGCCCGAGGTATCGCGATCGAGGCGGCCGACGGTGGACAACGCGGGCGTGCGCACGCTGTAGCGCGGCGGCAGCAAGTCGTAGACGATGCGACCGGGGTCCTTGCGCGAGCAGGTGACCCCGAGCGGCTTGTTCAGCATCAGCACCAGGCCAGGCGGCGGGTCCAGGGGCTCGTCGTCGACGCGGATACGCTCGTGCGGCACCACGTCGTCGGCGTAGAGCACCTCGCCATCGGCATCGGTGATGCGCCCGCTGCGAAACAGCCGGGTCACGTCCTTGCGGCTGCCGTAGCCGAGATTGGCGATCAGCTTGACCAGTTTCATGCACGCACTCCGCTGGCCTCGATCACCTTGAAGCCATCCTGGTTCGCCAACGTATGCACGGTCCCGAAGCGCTGGCCAAGGTGCGCCTCGTACGGCAGGTGACGATTGGCCACCAGCAGCAGGCGGCCGTGCGGTACCAGCGCATCCGCCGCACTGGTGATGAAGGCGCGGCCCAGCTCCGGCAGGTCCGCGCGGCCCTGGTGGAACGGCGGATTGCTGACGACCGCATCGTAGCGTTCGGGCAAGCCGCGGGTCACGTCGTGCCAATGCACGTTCGTCGCCAGCTCGCGGCCAGCTTCGCGTTGCGCGCGCGCCAGGTTGGTACGCGCGGGTTCCAGCGCGCGCGCCTCGGCCTCGTACAGGTCGATCGCGTCGACCCGCGGGCACCGCGCGATCAGCTGGCAGGCGAGATAGCCGTACCCGGCGCCGAGGTCCGCCACGCGACCGTGCAGATCCGCCGGCAGATGTTCGGCCAGCAGCGCCGAGGCACGGTCGACGCGGTCCCAGGCGAACAGGCCGGGCCGGCTGACATGGCCACCGGCGATCTCGCGCGGCGCATCCAGCGCGAGCCATTGATCCAGCAGCGCCTGGTCGATGGCAGCCTCGTCCCGCACGGCCCAGAACACGCGGCATTTGTGCTTGGACAACTGCTGCACCGTACCGGTGAGCTTCTGCAGATCCGCCTCGCCCGATTTCGCGCCCTCGGCATTGGCCATCGCCGCCAGCACGGTGCCACCCGGCGCGGTGTGCTGCAGCGCCCGGGCGAACAGCGCACGCGCCTCGTCGCGCTGGCGCGGCGGCAGCACCAGCACCAGCGGAAAATGCTCGCCCATCGCCGGCTCGCCCACGTGCAGGCCGTTGCGCGAAAGCTCCTCCGCGAACGGCAGGAAACTCTGCTCGCACAACCAGCCCGGCTGCGCCCACTCGCGCAGCCGCACATCGGCACGCGCGCGCAGGAACAGCACCCGGCCGTCCGCCGGCCGGGTCAAGCGCGCTGTCTCGAACGGCACGAACAACGCCGCCAGCGTCGCGCCGGGGGTTGCGAATACTTCCGCCGTGCTCACTCGATGTCCTGACCCGGGAAACGAAGGTGCAGTGTATCGCGGTGGCTTCGCGTGCCTGCCGTCCACGATGCTCAAGGCAATGCGACGGTGCCCGATGAAGTCGGCAATTCGTCCAGCATCTGCCGCGCCAGCGGGCCGTAGCCCTCGTCGAAATGATGGCCGCCCTGCTGGGCATGCACGGTCACCCACGGGGGCAGACCGGGCTGGTCGCACAGACTGTCGGCCGCATCGTCCAGGCCGTAGTAACACACCACCGGCGGTTGGCCGTGCAGTGCCTGCAATGGTGGCAGCGGGTCGTGATGGTCGATCGGGTTCGCCCACTGCAACGCGTCCTTGAGGTGCTCCTTGAACCAGCCCTGTTCGATCATGTAACCCTGCAGCTCGATCTCGAAGGTCACGTCGCGGCTCGGCGAGAGCAGCACCATCTGGGTGATCCGCGCGCGGTTCGCGGCACTGAGCTGGCCGGTGATGGTGGGCAGCACGTCGGCCCCGAACGAGAAACCGATCAGCCAGATCCGCCGTTTGCCCCACGCATCGAGATGCTTCGTCATCAGCGCGTCCAGTTCGCTTGCGGTTTGCCCCGGGTCGTGCGCGCGCCAGTAGTACTTGAACGAATTGATGCCGAGCACCGGCACGCTGCGGTCGATCAAGGCGATGCCCAGGCGTCGGTCAAGATCGGCCCAGCCACCGTCGCCGGAGACGATCACCGCCATCACGTCGCCCTTGCCCTTCGGCGGCGCGACGGCATGCGCGGCCACCGGCCACACCACGGCCGCGTCGGCCAGGCTGACCGTCGACCAGGGCCGCCACGCCAGCAAGGCGCCGAGCAGGCCAAGCACCAGCACGCCGGCCAGCCACCTCTTCCATCGTTTCATCGACGCACCACCCCGCCCAGTCCGCCGGCGATCAGGCTGGCCACGTTGGCCAGGATCATCGGCAAGGCGATGCCGCGGGGCACCGCCATGTAGCGCGGCTCCCACTGCGGATCGAATTTCTGCTTGTAGCGCTGCAGGCCGCGGAAGTTGTAGAAGCGCTCGCCGCGACCGAACACCATCGCGCCGAAGCGGTTCCACAGCGGTGCATGCCGCCGGCTGTGCAGGCCGGCCAGCGGCGCCATGCCGAGGTTGAACCAGCGGTAGCCTTCCGCGCGCGCCCACTGCATCAGTTCCACGAACAGGAAATCCATGATGCCGGCCGGCGCATCCGGGCGATGGCGCATCAGGTCCACCGAGGCCTCCTCGCGGGTGTCGTTGAGCAGCAGGTTGGCGAACGCCACCAGGCGGTCGTCCTGCCGTACCACCGCCAGCGGCGTGCGCACGAGGTAACGCGGATCGAACGCGCCAAGCGAGAAGCGCTTCTCGCGCACCTGCTTGTCGGCCAGCCATGCATCGGACACGACGCGCAGCTCCGGCAGCAGGCCGGCCACGGCTTCCGCCGGGAGTATCTCCAGGCGCAGGCCCTCGCGGTGCAGCTTGTTGACCGTATTGCGCAGCACCTTGCGCGACTTGCCGTCCAGGTTGAAGTCCTGCAACCGCACGCGCGCCTCCTCCCCGATCTTCAGCAGGTTCAGGCCCACCTCCAGATACAGGTCGAGGTTGGCCGGGCTGACCTGGTAGAACACCGGCCAGCCACCGGCGCGTTCGCACTGTTCGAGAAAGGTCCACACCAGCTCGCGCCGCGCGGCCTCGTCGGTGCCTACCGGATCGCCCATCGCCACCCAGCTGCGCCCGATCGTGTCGAACATCACGAAGGCCTTGTGCTGGTCGTCGAACAGCAGGGACTTGTCGCCCATCAGCGCCAGGTGCGCCTGCGCCGAGGGGAACTGCTTGATCAGCGGCAGCGCCTGCGCCAACGCGGCCTCGTCGGGTCGTTCGCGCCTGAGTTTCTGCGGGCGGATCAGGCTGGCTGCCGCGAACAGCATGCCGGTGACGGCCGCAGCCACCAGCGCGCGCAGCGCTCGCGGCGCGCCGCCGTGGTGCAGGCTGAACTGCCACCACAGGTCGGCGCTGTAATCGACGTGCTTGTAGCTGAACTCCACCAGCCACGCCGCGCAGCCCAGCGTCGCCACGATCGCCACGATCCAGCCCACGCCGAAGCTGGTGCTGAACAGCGACGCGCGCCGATGGAACAACCGGTGGGCCGGCGCCAGCGCCAGCGCCAGCAAGGTCATCAGTGCGGCCTCCTCGTAGTCGATGCCCTTGAGCAGCGAGAACACCGCGCCGGCCAGCAGCAACACCAGGGTCAGCCAGTAGGCGGCATCCAGGCGCCGTTGCAGGCCGCGCGCCAGGATCAGCAGCAGCATGCCGATCACGCTGGCCAGCAGGTGCGAAACCTCCAGCACCGACAGCGGCAACAGCTCGCCCAGGATCGCCATGCGCAACGGCAGCGCGCGGGTCGCGCCGGAGAACAGCAGCACCGCCCCGCACACCAGGGTCAGGCCGGCGAAGAACGACGGCAGCAAGCCGGTGAACCAGGGCGCCAGCACGGCCTTGCGGCGCCAGCCCTGCGCCTCGCGCTGCAGCACCAGCAGTGCGGCGGCACACAGCGGCAGCAGGTAATAGATCACCCGGTACGCGGCCAGCGCACCGAGGATCGGCGCGGTCAGCGGCGCGTTGCCGGTGGCGCCGAAGCCGGCCAGCATCACCGCCTCGAACACGCCCAGCCCGCCCGGCACGTGGCTGACCAGACCGATGATCTGGGCGATCACGAAGATCGCCAGGAAGTGCCCGAAGCCGTTGTTCAGCGCATCCGGCATCAGCACGTAAAGCACCGCGGCCGCGAGGCCCCAGTCGCAGGCGCCGACCAGGATCTGCTTCAACGCGGTGCCCACGGAAGGCAGCGTCACGCGCCAGCGCCAGACGCGCAGCGGGCGACGAACCAAGCCGCCCGCCAGCCATGCCAGCGGCAAGGCGAGCAGCACCGCACCCAGCGGTTGGCTCAGGCCGGACAGCGGCAACTCCGGCGGCAGCGGCACCCACAGCAAGACAGTGCCGGTAAGCGCGAGCAGGCCGAGCCAGAAGCTGCTGGTGCAGAACAGCACCACGCGGGCGATCTCGCCATTGCCCAGCCCGTTCTGCAGGTAGAAGCGATAGCGGATCGAGCCGGACACCAGCAGCGACATGCCCAAGGCGTTGCTGAAGGCGTAGCTGATGAAGGAAATCAGGCCAACCCGCCGCCACGGCAGCCGACGCCCGATCGAGGCCAGCGCCAGCCGGTCGTACATCGTCATCACCGCATAGCCGGCCAGGGTGAACAGCACCGCCAGGCCCAGGCGTCCGTGCGAGATGCCCTGCACGTAATCGCGCACCTGGTGGTAGTTCACCTCGCGCGCCAGCAGATGCAGGGCGAACAGCGCCAGGCACAGCATGGCCACCGAAAACAGCGGACCGGCGGCGCGGCGCAACCACACCGCGCGCTGGCTGGGGGCATCGAGAATCGCGCCCGCGCGCGGCGCCCGTTCGTCTAGTTCCTGCACCACGCGGCTCGCATCCCCCGGAAAGGCCGCCAGTTTAGGGCCAGTCGCGTGGCAGCCGCTGAACGGCAGCCACGCGGCCAACCGGCTTCAGCCGCCCTGCCCCATCCGCGCGATCCAGCGGTACATCACCACGATGGTCGCGGTGAAGGCGAGTCCGCCGATCCAGATCGCCGGAGTCGCGAAACTGTCGCCGACCACGGCCAGCGGCGACTGGTTGCCGGACAACGCCACCGCTGCCGCGACGATCACGCCGAGCAGGCTCTCGCCCACGATCAGGCCGGACGCCAGCAGCACGCCCAGCTGCTTGGTCGGCTCCGCCTTGGGGCCGCGCTCGGCACGCTTGTCGAACCAGGCGCCGACCAGCGCGCCGACCACCACCATCAGCGTGGTCGAGGTCGGCAGATAGATGCCCAGGCCCACTGCCAGCGGCGGCAGGCGCATCGACTTGCCGGTCTTGCCCAGCACTTCGTCGACCACGATCAGCACCGCGCCGATGCCGCCGCCGATGGCGATCAGGCTCCAGTCGATGTTGCCGGTGATCACGCCCTGTGCCAGCGCCGAGATCAAGCCGGCCTGTGGCGCCGGCAACGCACGCGCGGGATCCACGCCCGGCGCGCCGAGGAAGCCGTAGGCCTGGTTGAGCAGGTCCAGCACCGGCGGGATCACCAGCGCGCCGGCGATCACGCCGATCACCAGCGCCCATTGCTGCAGCGAGGGCGTGGCATCGACCAGCTGGCCGGTCTTGAGGTCCTGCAGGTTGTTGTTGGCGATCGAGGCCACCGCGAACACGATCGAGGTGATGAACAGCGCGAAGGCGACCAGCGCCTTGCCGGCGTCCTCCGGCACCAGCGCCTTCACCCCCAGCACCAGCAGCAGCGCGGCGATGATCACCACCAGGATGCCCACGCCCGACAGCGGGCTGTTGGACGAACCGATCAGGCCCGCCATGTAGCCGCATACCGCCGACACCAGGAAGCTCAGGATGATCACGAACACCACGCCGCCGATCACCAGCAGCGCCATGTGCTCGCCCAGCCCGCTGATGTTGGCGAAGTGGCCAAGCAGCCACGCCACCGGGATCAGGCACAGCAGGGTGATGATGCCGACCTGGCCGATCGGCATGTCGTGCTCGGTGCGCGGCAGCGAATGCAGCGTGCCCGCCTTGCGCGCGCTGGAGGCGCGCATCGCGCCGGCCAGGCCGCCGATAACCGGTTTGACCAGCTTGGCCAGCGTCCAGATCGCGGCCACGCCGATGGTGCCGGCGCCGACGAAGCGCACGTAGTGGCTCCAGGTGGCCTGGGCCGCTTCCGCCGCCGCGCCGCCCTCCGGGTGCAGCAGCAGGAAATGCGGCACCGCCCAGCCCCAGCCGATGATCGCGCCCACCAGCATCGCCACGCCGACCCACAGGCCCACCAGGTGCCCCACCGCGAACAAGGCGAACGAGAGCCCGAAGTCGAAACCGGTGGCCGCGCCGCGGTCACCGATGCGGAAGTAGCTGGACACCGCGGCGGCGAAGATCTTCGTCTGCACGACGATGTAGAACGCCGCCGAGACGATCGAGCCCACCACCACCGCCTTCAGTCCGGCGCCGCCGGATTCCACCGATTCGGCGGCCTCCGCCGAATCGCCCGAGCCCACCTTGAGCACCTCGGCGCAGGCCACGCCCTCCGGGTAGGGCAGGTCCGAATCGGTGACCAGCGCCCGGCGCAGCGGGATGGTGTACATCACGCCGAGAATGCCGCCGGTGGCGCAGATGCCGAAGCTCATCCAGAACGGAAAGCCGTTCCAGTAGCCCAGGATCACCAGGCCCGGCAGCACGAAGATGATCGCCGAGAGTGTGCCGGCGGCGGAGGCCACCGTCTGCACGATGTTGTTCTCCTGCACGCTGGAGTTCTTCAGCGCACGCAGGATCGCCATGGAGATCACCGCGGCGGGGATCGAGGTGGCGAAGGTCAGGCCGGCCTTGAGACCGAAGAACACGTTGGCGGCGGTGAACACCACGGTGATCACGACGCCGATGATGACGCCACGGACGGTGAGCTCGCGACGCGACGGGCTGGACAGGGCTGGCTGGGTCATTCGGTGGTCTCCCCCGATGAAAACTGCCGCGCACGATAGCGCGGAACCGCCGCCCGGCGATACGCCGGAGGTCGCCGCCCTTCGTCAGCCAGGCAGCTGCGCGCGCTCCAGCGCGGCCACGTGCTGCTCCAGCCGCGGGCCGAGATAGCAGTGCGAGCCGCACGGCAGCAGGCCGACGCGACCGAACTCGCGCAGGTACCAGGCGGGCGCGCGGGCGACGAAATCCTGGCGGTCGCCTGCCACGTCGTCGCGGCTGGTAAACACTTCCAGGAACGCCACGCCATCGAGCATCTCGCCGATGCCTTGCAACCCGGCGCGGATCTCGGCGGGCCTGAGGTAATGCAGCACGTCGCTGCACACGATCAGGTCGAAGCGGGTGTCGAAGCGCAGCTGTTCGAGCTGGCCGAAACGCGCCAGGCCGATCCGGCGGCTGCGGCCGTAGCGCGCCACCACGTACTCGCTGGCATCCAGGCCGCGGTAGTCCACGCCGGGTCGCAGCGCGCGCAGCGGCGCCCGCCACGCGGCCTCGCCGCAACCGACGTCCAGCACGTTGCGGATCGTGCGGCCCAGGTAGTACTCGGCCTGCGCCACCGCCATCGCCACCTTGCGCCGCAATTCGGCCGGGGAACCTACCGCATGGCGCGGGTCGCGGTACCACTTGTCGAAATAGCCGCGATCGTAGGTCTTGGGCATGGCCGGGCAGGCGTTCATGAAGGAGGCTCATGGTAGCCCGCGCGGCATCACCTTATGCATGCGTTTCGCTTGCGATGCTCGCCCCGCCCCACCCCGAACGCCCCGGAGCCAACGCCATGCCCATGATCCGCTTTCGCCTGATCGGCAGCCGCGCCGACGCCGACACCCTCATCATCGGCCTGCACGGCATCGAAGGCATCGAGCACATCGAGGAGATCGACGACCCCACGCTGGGCATCCGCGACGACTCCAGCTCGCTCGATTCGGCCAGCGACAGCGAGGCCCACACCTATCTCATCGAAGTGGGCGCGGCCAGCGACAGCCTGGCCGATGACGTGCGCGTGGGCGCCGAGGCGCTGGCCAGCGAACGCGGTGCCGGTATCGAGTTCGTCGACGATTTCTGAACCCGCGACGATGGCGGTCACCACCCTGCGCAACGGGACACGGCGGTAGCGGCCCCGCCCCGCCCCGGCGGGTGGTGGCGATCGTCTCCTCGCCCTCCCATCCACCATCGAAGCGGGCCAGCAGATCATCCACCACGAGGCACTCCGCGTCGCGTCACGCACCCGCGGGTGCCTTGCCACGGCGAATCATGGCGTTCACTTGTCAACGGCACAGTCGCCTGAAGTCATGCCGGGCACGGGCGCGGCCCCTCTGCTAGTTTGCGCATTCCGTCGTCGCGCTTTGGGGGAAAGGTCCATGCATGCACATCGTCCACTCGCCGCCGTTGCGCTGCTGGCCGGGCTGCTGGCCGTGCCGGCTTTCGCGGCGGGCAGCCAGGCGTCCACGCCGACTCGCGCCGAATTGCTGGCCAGGTCCGGCGCTGACGAATGGCGCACCCCCGACCCGCACAACCTGCTGGTGATGCAGTTGCCGAGCGGGCGGGTGCTGATCGAACTGGCGCCGGATTTCACCCCGCTGCACGCGGCGAACATCCGTACCCTGGTGCACGAGCATTACTTCGACGGGCTGTCGGTCAACCGCGTGCAGGACAACTTCGTGGCGCAGTTGGACGACCCGGAAAGTACCCGCGATCACCCGGACCCCGCGATGCTGAAACCGCTGGGCACGGCGAAGAAGACGCTGCCACCCGAATACACCCGCACGGTCGACGACAAGCTGCCGTGGACGCCGCTGCCTGATGGCGACGTGTACGCGCCGCAAGTCGGTTTCGTCGAGGGTTTTCCCGCCGCGCGCGATCCGGCCAGCGGCAGGGAATGGCTGACGCATTGCTACGGCACGGTCGGCGTGGCGCGCGACATCGCCCCGGACAGCGGCAACGGCAGCTCGCTGTACGTGGTGATCGGCCAGTCCCCGCGCCGGCTCGACCGCAACCTGGCGATCGCCGGCCGCGTGCTGGAAGGCATGCGGCTGCTGTCCGCCTTGCCGCGCGGCACCGGTCCGATGGGTTTCTACGACCAGCCCGCGCAACGCACGCCGATCGAATCCGTGCGGCTCGCCTCCGAGCTGCCGCCGGCGCAGCGCCCGGCCGTGCAGGTGCTGCGCACCGACAGCGCCACCTTCGCCGCCCTGCTCGACGCGCAGCGCCATCGGCACGATGCGTTCTACAAGGTGTCGTCCGGCAAGGTCGGCTTGTGCAGCGTCGACATCCCCGTGCGTGAGGCGAAGACAGCGCAGTGACGTAGGGCGGGCACTGCCCGCCAGCTCTTCAACGCACCCACCAGGAGCGGCTGGCGGTGCCCGCCCTACACGGGCATCATGCGATGCCGTGCAACCCGCACTCGCGCTTGAGGCCGAAGAAGCGGGTGTCCTCCGGGTCCATGCCGGGCTCCCAGCGGCGGCTGGTGTGGTGGTCGCCGATCGAGACGTAGCCCTGCTCCCACAGCGGGTGGTACGGCAGGCCATGGCGGCTGAGATAGTGGCCGACGTCGCGATCGCTCCAGTCGGCCAGCGGGTGAAGTTTCCAGCGGCCGTGGCGAAATTCGAGAAAGTCGATCGCGGCGCGGCTGCGCGATTGCTGCCGGCGCAACCCGGCGATCCAGCTGCCGGCATGCAGTTCGTCCAGCGCACGCTGCATCGGCTCGATCTTGCGGACGCGGTTGTACTGGTCGATGCCAGCCACTCCCTGGCGCCACATCTGGCCGTGACGCGCCTCCATCCACGCCGGGCTGAGCGGCGACTGGTAGACCTTGAGATTGAGCCCGAGCCGCTGCGTCAGCTGGTCGACGAAACGGTAGGTCTCGGAGAACAGGTAACCGGTATCGATCAGGATCACCGGGATGTCCGGACGCCTGCGGCTGACCAGATGCAGCGACACGGCGGCCTGCGCCCCGAAACTGGACGACAGCACGTGTTCTCCGGGCAGGTGCTCCAGCGCCCACGCCACCCGCTGGTCAGCGCTGCGCGTGGCCAGCATGGCGTTGATCCCCGCAAGCGACTGCGCGTCGGGGGCCGTGTCCACCGGCAGCGGTCTCACGCGACCACCCTGGCGGCGATGCGCCGCGCAGGCGGTGACTGCAGAACAGCTGCGCGCAGCAGGAAATCACCGAAGCCCTCGCCGTCCTCGCGCTCGGCGGCATAGCGCGCGAACAGCGGATCGAGCGCCTCGAGGATCGTGGCCTCGTCGACGTTCTCGCGCCAGGCCTGGTTCAAGCGCTGGCCGCGGAAATCGGCGCCCAGACGCAGGTCGTAGCGCCCCGGGCCGCGGCCGACCAGGGCGATCTCCCCCAGGTACGGGCGCGAGCAACCGTTGGGGCAGCCGGACAGGCGCAGCAGGATCGGCGCGTCGAGCAGGCCGTGGCGGTCCAGCAAGGCTTCCAGTTTCGGCAGCAGCACCGGCAGGTAGCGCTCGCTCTCGGCCATCGCCAGGCCGCAGGTGGGCAAGGCCACGCAGGCGATCGCGTGCTGGCGGATCGCGCTGTGACGCCGGTAGCCGTCCATGCCGTGACGGGCCACCAGCGCGTCGATCGCAGCGCGATCGCCGGCCGCCACGTTGGCAATGATCAGGTTCTGGTTGCAGGTGAGCCGGATGTCGCCGGTATGCATGCCGGCCAGTTCGCGCATGCCGCTGAGCCAGGTGTGCGCCTCGCTGTCGAGCAGGCGGCCGGACTCGACCTGCAAGGTGAGATGCCAGCGCCCGGCGTGGCCTTCGACCCAGCCATAACGATCGCCATTGCTGTCGAAACGGAACGCGCGCGCCGGCTCCAGCACGAAGCCCAGCCGCCGCTCGACCTCGGCCTTGACCGCGTCGATGCCGTGGGTGTCGATGGTGTACTTCAGCCGCGCATGCTTGCGCTCCTCGCGGTCGCCCCAGTCGCGCTGCACGGCGATGACGGTTTCGGCCAGTGCGATGAGTTGCGACGGCGGCACGAAGCCGATCACCTCGGCCAACCGCGGATACGTGGCGGGGTCGCCATGGGTGGCGCCCATGCCACCGCCGATGCCGACGTTGAAGCCGACCAGCTCGCCGTGTTCGACGATGGCGATCAGGGCCAGGTCCTGGGCGAACACGTCGACGTCGTTCTGCGGCGGGATCGCCAGCCCGATCTTGAACTTGCGCGGCAGATAGGTCGGGCCGTACAGCGGCTCGCTCTCGTTGGCGGCTTGCTCGCCCACCAGCTTTTCGCCGTCGAGCCAGAGCTCGTGATAGGCGCGCGTCTTCGGCTTGAGATGCTCGGACAGGCGCACCGCCCACGCGTACGCCGCCTCGTGCGCCGGCGACTCGACCGGATTGGTGTTGCATACCACGTTACGGTTGACGTCGCCGCAGGCGGCGATGGTGCTGGCCATGGCCGCGTTGATCGCGGCGATGGCGGCCTTCAGGTCGCGCTTGATGATGCCGTGCCACTGGAAGGTCTGCCGCGTGGTGATGCGCAGGCCGCTCGAAGCGTAGTCGCTGGCGATCCGATCGAAGGCAAGCCACTGCGCCGGGGTCATCACGCCGCCGGGCAGTCGTGCGCGCACCATGAAGGCATACGCCGGTTCCAGTTTCTGGCGGCGGCGCTCGTCGCGAAGGTCGCGATCGTCCTGCATGTAGCTGCCGTGGAACTTCAGCAGCTTGGTATCGCTTTCGGCGATCGCGCCGGTCACCGCATCGGCCAGTCCTGCGGCGATGGTGCCGCGCAGGAAGCGGCTTTCGGTTTTGATCTTTTCCAGGTGGGAAGGCATCGAAGTTCAAACCGGTTTGCGTTCACATGGCATGGAATGCCTCGGGCACCCCACTCGCGAGCTTTTGTTGCTCGTCACTCCTGTTCCTCAATACACATCGCGCGCATAACGACCCTGTTGCAGCAGGTCGGCGAGCCAGGCCCGGGCATCGTCGGCGGAGAGACCGCCGTGCGTGGCCGCGATCTCCAGCAAGGCCTCATGCACGTCCCTGGCCATGTGCGCCGAATCCCCGCAGACATACAGGTGCGCGCCCTCGCGCAGCCAGGCGTACAGCTCGCGGCCGTTCTCGCGCAGGCGCTGCTGCACGTAGACTTTGTGCGGGTGCCTCGCCACACCCCGCAGATCCTTGTGCGGACTCTCGGAACGAGCCACACCGTCGCGTGAAAAGGCCAGGTCGAGGCGACTCAGGCTGCCGCGGCGCAGGGCGTCCTGCCATTCGAGCTGATAGAGGAAGTCGTGCGCGAAGTGCCGGTTGCCGAAGAACAGCCAGTTGCGCCCGCTGGCGGCCGTCGCCTCGCGCTCCTGCACGAAGGCACGGAACGGCGCGACGCCGGTGCCGGGGCCGATCATGATCACGTCGCGGCTGCCGTCGACCGGCAGGCGGAAGCGCTCGTTCGGCTCGATGAAGACCGGCACCGCCGCGCCGTCGGCCGCATCGGCGAGAAAACGGGATGCCGCGCCGCAATGGACGCTGCCATGCGCGAGGTATTCCACCACCGCCACCGTCAGGTGCACCTCGTCCGGTCCCACGGCCTTCGGGCTGGAGGCGATCGAGTACAAGCGCGGCGTCAGCGGCCGCAATGCCGCCACCAACTCCGTGGCATCCCACGCCGCGGGGAACTCGCGCAGCAGGTCGATCGGCTGGTGGCTTCCCAGCAGGGCGGCGAAATCGGCGCGTTGCTCCGGCTCCAGCAGCCGCCGCAGCCCGGCATGGTTCGAGGCCGCGGCCTGCGCCGCCACCAGCGGACGGGTCAGGCGGGTGATCTCGCGCTCCTCGGCCAGCCAGCGGGCGAGCGGCAGGTGCTTGCCGTCGTGCTCGACGTCGGCCGCGCCATCCAGCTGCAACGTCGCCAGCCACTGCTCGACCAGCGCCGGCGGATTGCGCGGCCACACACCCACCGCGTCACCGGCCTCGTAATGCAGACCCGAACCTTCCAGCGACAGTTCGACATGCCGCACGTCGCGTTCGCTGTCGCGCGACACGATGCGCTGGTTCTCCAGCACGGCGGCGGCGAACGGGTGTTCCCGCGAGCAAGCCGCCGTACGCACCGCGTGCAGGGCCTTCGCAGGGCGCGGGGACGCGGGCACGGCGATCGCCTCGCGGGCGGCAGCCAGCGCACGTTCGGACCAGCCGGCCGCCGCCGCCTCGAAATCCACGTCGGCCTCGCCCAGTTCGGCAAAACGCTGGCCGCCCAGCTCGGCCAGGCGCGCGTCCAGCGCCTGGCTGACGGCGCAGTACTTCGGGTAGCTCGAATCGCCCAGGCCCAGCACGGCGAACTTGAGTTGCGGCAACTTCGGCGCACGCCTGCCGGCGATGAACTCGACGAAGCCGATCGCATCGTCCGGCGGGTCGCCATCGCCCTGGCTGCTGATCACCACGCCCAGCAGTCGCTCCTGCGCCAGCTCGCGCAGCGGGTAGGCACCGGCGCGCAGCAAGCGCACCGGCAGGCCGGCCGCTTCCGCACGCGCGGCCAGTCGCTCGGCGACACGGCGGGAGTTGCCGGTCTGGCTGCCGTAGACGACGGTCAAGCGTTCGCCGGTCTCCGGCGCAGGCTTGCCCACCGCCGCCAGGGCAGCCTGGCCCGGCGCGCGTGCGGCGGCCGCGGCACTGTAGGCGGCGATCCAGTACAGGTCCGCCGGCGCCAGCCCGTGCGTCAGCCGGGCCAACAGGGCCAGCTTGTCCGCGTCGAGCGTCGGAGCAGGCGGCAACGTTTCAAGCGCAGCATTCACGACGGATCCTTTTGGACGTCTTTACGTCTGTTCCACGATGGTAGGCATCAGGGCTTTCGCGGGGAAAACATCTGTCGGCATGTCGTTATGTCCGCTGCTCATTTCCGGCGCAGGATCGGCGGCGGCGTATACTGCGCGCCCACCCCCGTGCTTTCCGACGCGTTTGAGCGAACTGCTTGCATTCATCGCCGTAGGCGCCCTCGCCCAGCTGGTTGACGGCGCCCTGGGGATGGCCTTCGGGGTCACCTCGTCCGGCCTGCTGCTGGCCCTGGGCATGCCCCCGGTGGCGGCCAGCGCCAGCGTGCACTACGCGGAGGCGTTCACCTGCGGCGCCTCCGGGCTCAGCCACCTGCTGGCCGGCAACGTGCGCCGGGCGCTGTTCCTGGCGCTGGTCATTCCCGGCGTACTCGGCGCGCTGATCGGCGTGTGGATCGCCGTGCACGTGCCGCCGTCGTGGCTGCGCGCCTTGCTGGCGCCGTACCTGCTGGGCATGGGCGGCTTCCTGCTGCTGCGTTGCCGCCGCACGGCCGGCCAGCGCCTGGACGTCCCGCGCGGCACCCGCGCGACCGGGGCCGTCGCCGGCCTGGTCGATGCCATCGGCGGTGGCGGCTGGAGCGCCATCACCGTCACCACGCTGCTGGCGCGCGGCCTGCAACCGCGTGCGGTGATCGGCAGCGTGCACCTGGCCAAGTGCGTGGTCAGCGTGGCCGCCAGTTTCAGCTTTCTGCTCACCATCGGCCTCAGCCATGCCACCGCCGTGGCGGGGCTGATCATTGGCGGCGCCCTGGCCGCGCCCTTCGGCGCCGTGTTCGTGCGGCGCGTGCCGGCGCGCGTCGCCACGGCCCTGGCCGGGCTGGCGGTGCTGGCGCTGGGGCTCAACAACACGGTGCGCCTGTTCACCTGAGCCGGCCACTACAATGGCCGGATGAACGCCATCCCGAGTTTTCCGATCGAAGTGCGCGGCAGCGCCACGCGTCCGCTGGGCATGAGTCCGGCGCGCTTCCTGCGCGATTACTGGCAGAAGCGCCCGCTGCTGATCCGCAACGCCTTCCCCGGCTTCCGGCCCCCGCTGCAACCGGACGACCTCGCCGGCCTGGCCTGCGAGCCCACCGCACTGGCGCGGCTGATCGTCCATGACGAGGCGCGGGATCGCTGGCGGGTCAAGTCCAGCCCGCTGGAGGAAGCCGATTTCGCCGCCACGCCGCCGCGCAACTGGACCTTGCTGGTGCAGGACGTGGACAAGTGGGACGCCGACGTGGCTGGCCTGCTGCAGCACTTCCGGTTCCTGCCGAGCTGGCGCATGGACGACGTGATGGTGTCCTATGCCGAACCCGGCGGCGGCGTCGGCGCGCACGTCGACCAGTACGACGTGTTCCTGCTGCAGGGCCTGGGCCAGCGGCACTGGGCGATCAGCGACGATCCGCTGGCGCCGAAGACGTTCCGCCCCGACATCGAGTTGAAGCAGCTGGTGCAGTTCGAGCCCACCCATGAATGGCTGCTCGATCCGGGCGACATGCTTTATCTGCCCCCGGGCGTCCCCCACGACGGCGTCGCCTTCGGCGGCCCGTGCATGACTTTCTCCGTCGGCATGCGTGCGCCTTCGCAGGCCGAACTCACCGGCGACCTGGCCGACTACATCGCCGAACAGCTGCCCGACGAACTGCGTTACGCCGACCCCGACCTGGCCCCGGCCAGGCACACGGGCGAAATCGACCGCGCCGCGCTGGAGCGGCTGAAGGCGGCCCTGCCATTTGCCGCCGCCCTGCGCGAGGACCTGCTGCGCGACTGGTTCGGCCGTTTCATCACCCGCTACCGCAACGCCCAGGTGCCGGTGGCGCCTGAGCGTCCGCTGAGCGGGGAACGTTTCGCCGCCCGCCTCGCCGCCGGCGCCCGGCTGTTGCGCCACCCCTGGGCGCGCATGGCCTGGGCGGGCGGCACCAGCGGTTGCGTCCTTTACGTATGCGGCCAGGCCTATGGCGCCTCGCCGGAGCTGGCGCAGCGGCTGTGTGCCGAGCGCGAACTGACCTTCGATCGCACGCCTTCCGCCGCCGACCGCGAACTCCTGCTCGCCCTGGTCAACGACGGACACCTGTTGATCCGCCCCGCGCGCCGCCGCCGATGAAACTGCAGAACTTCCACGTCGAGATCGCCGACTGGGCGCGCGAGGAGCAGCGCGCCGCCCTGCTCGACCTGCGCGCCACGGTGTTCATCCGGGAACAGGGCGTGAGCGAGCAGCGCGAGCGCGACGGGCTCGACGTCGACTGCTGGCACGTGCTGGCACGCGACGACGGCGGCCATCCGATCGGCTGCGGCCGGCTCACCCCGCAGCACAAGATCGGCCGCCTGGCGGTGCTGCCGGACTGGCGCGGCCAGGGCGTGGGCGCGGCCATGTTGCGCGAGCTGCTGGGCCTGGCCCGCGCGCAGGGCTGGCCCGAGGTGGCGCTGGATGCCCAGGTCGGCGCGATCGGTTTCTATGCCCGCGCCGGCTTCGTCGCCCACGGGGACGAGTTCGAGGACGCGGGGCTGGCGCACCGGGCCATGCGGCTGGTGTTCGGGCAAGCCACGCCGGTGCCGCGCATGCCCGGGCGCGATCCCGGCAGGCTGCCCGCCGGCACCGCCGCCGAATGCGCGCAGGCGCGGCTGCAGGTTCTGCGCGACGCGCGCCATCGCCTGTCGGTGCGCGTACCGGTGCTCACCGCCGACATGTTCGCCGATGCCGAGCAGCTGGCCGAGCTGCGCCGCATCGCCACTTCCGGGCGCAGCGCGCAGATCCGCGTGCTGCTGCACGATCCGCAGGCCGCCCTGCAGGCCGACCATCCGCTGATCGGCCTGGCCCAGCGCTTGTCCAGCGCGTTCCAGATCCGCGTGCCGGTGGACGATGTCGACCTGGGCTGGCCCTCGGCGTCCCTGCTCAACGATGTCGGCGGCTACCTGTTCCTGCCGGCTGCGGAGCGACCGTCGGGGCGTGCGGCACGCGACGACCAGGCCAGCGCAGCGCCGCTGCAGCAGCAGTTCGACGAAGTATGGGAGCGCTCCGAGCGCGCCTCGACGCTGCAGCGACTGGATATCTGAGCCGCCCATCCGCGCAGGCTGAACCGCAACTGGCCGGCGGCTGCGCTGCGCCCGGCCGCGCGCCACGCGCCAAAGCCTATGCCCGATGCGCTGGCGCATGTCCCCAGGGGCCGCGAAGCCGCGCCGCAGGCCGCCTGCGACCATGTCACGGGTTGCCGTGCCGTGGCGGGCGAAGGGTATAATCCCGCAGATTGATGCCAGTCATCCGCGCGAGCCACCGGTCGGACTTGAGAACCGGTCGCAAGCCGCGACGTTCAGCTCACATGGATGGCTGCAAGCCTATTTTCCTTGCCGGTGGTGACGTGAGTACAAACCTGATCCGCGAGTTCTACGAATCCTCCCAACTCGCTGGCGGCAACGCCGATTACGTGGAATCGCTGTACGACGCATGGCTGGCCGACCCCACGGCCGTCCCCGCCGAATGGGCAGGTTATTTCGAGACCTTCAAGGGCCGCGAATCGGGCGACGTTCCGCACTCGGGCGCGATCGCGCGGATCGAGGCGGCGCAGAAGCAGGGGCGCAACGGCGTCGCCGCCGTGCCGATGAGCGACGAATACGCGCGCAAGCAGGCCGGTGTGCTGCGCCTGCTCACCGCCTACCGCTCGCGCGGCCACCTCGCCGCCGACCTGGACCCGCTCGGCCTCGCCGACAAGATGCCCGCGCCCGACCTCGGCCTGGCCTTCCACGGCCTGTCCGACGCCGACCTGGATACCGAATTCGACACCGGCAACTACGCCGGCGGCGGCCAGCGCCTGAAACTGCGCGAGCTGCTGGAGCGCTTGCGCAAGACCTACGCCAGCACCATCGGCGCCGAGTTCATGCACATCAGCAACCACGAGCAGCGCAACTGGATCTACAGCCGGCTCGAACAGTCCGCCGGCCAGAGCGGCCTGGACAAGGCCGGCCAGCAGCGCGTGCTCGACGGCCTCACCGCGGCCGAGGGGCTGGAGCGCTACCTGCACACCAAGTACGTCGGCCAGAAGCGCTTCTCGCTGGAAGGCGGCGACAGCCTGATCCCGATGCTTGACGACGTGGTGCGCGCCGCCGGCGACAACGGCGTCAAGGAGCTGGTGATCGGCATGGCCCACCGCGGCCGCCTCAACGTGCTGGTCAACATCCTGGGCAAGCCGCCGAAGACCCTGTTCGACGAGTTCGAGGGCAAGTTCGAGCACCCCGACGACCCGGCGCACTCCGGCGACGTCAAGTACCACATGGGTTTCTCCGCCGACGTCAAGACGCCCAAGGGCGGCGTGCACGTGGCGCTGGCGTTCAACCCCTCGCACCTGGAGATCGTCAACCCGGTGGTGAGCGGCTCGGTGCACGCGCGCCAGACCCGTCGCCGCGACACCGCGCACACGCAGTCGATGGCGGTGCTGATCCATGGCGACGCCGCGTTCGCCGGCCAGGGCGTGAACATGGAACTGTTCAACATGTCGCAGGCGCGCGGCTTCAAGATCGGCGGCAGCCTGCACATCGTGGTCAACAACCAGGTCGGCTTCACCACCTCCAATCCGCAGGACGCACGCTCCACCATGTACTGCACCGACCTGGCCAAGATGGTCAACGCGCCGGTGCTGCACGTGAACGGCGACGATCCCGAAGCGGTGATCCTGGTGACCCGGCTGGCCTACGACTTCCGCAAGCGGTTCCGCCGCGACGTGGTGATCGACCTGGTCTGCTACCGCCGCCACGGCCACAACGAGGCCGACGAGCCGGCCGCCACCCAGCCGGTGATGTACCAGATCATCCGCAAGCGCCCGACCGCGCGCGACCTGTACCAGCAGCAGCTGGTGAAGGCCGGCGTGCTGGCCGAGGGCGAGGCAGCCAAGCAGTTCGACGCCTACCGCGAGCGCCTGGAAGCCGGCGCACCGATGACCGACCTCGATCCGAGTCCCGTCCGCGACGGCCACGTCGACTGGGCGCGTTTCCTCGGCGGCAAGCTGTCGCTGCCCACCGACACCACGGTACCTAAGAAGAAGCTGCAGGAGCTGGCCGGCAAGATCCTCACCCTGCCCGCCGACCTCACCCTGCAGGCCCGCGTGGCCAAGATCTACGACGACCGCCGCAAGATGGCCGCCGGCGAGCAGCCCGCCGACTGGGGCTTCGCCGAAAACCTGGCCTATGCCACCCTGGTCGATGGCGGCTTCGACATGCGCCTGGTCGGCCAGGATTCCGGTCGCGGCACGTTCTTCCATCGCCATGCGGTGCTGCACGACCAGAAGGACGGCCATACCTACATGCCGCTGGCCGAGGTGCGCGCCACGGCCGATGTCGAGGTGATCGACTCGCTGCTCAGCGAAGAGGCGGTGATGGCGTTCGAATACGGCCACTCCACCACCGACCCGGACACGCTCAACATCTGGGAGGCGCAGTTCGGCGACTTCGCCAACGGCGCGCAGGTGGTGATCGACCAGTTCATCAGCTCCGGCGAATCGAAGTGGAACCGCCTGTGCGGCCTGGTGCTGCTGCTGCCGCACGGCTACGAGGGCCAGGGCCCGGAGCATTCCTCCGCCCGGTTGGAGCGTTTCCTGCAGCTTTGCGCGATGGACAACATGCAGGTCTGCGTGCCGACCACGCCGGCGCAGGATTTCCACATGATCCGCCGGCAGATGCTGCGCGCCGCGCGCAAGCCGCTGATCGTGATGACGCCCAAGTCGCTGCTGCGCCACAAGCTGGCGGTGTCCACGCTGGACGAGCTGGCCAACGGCAGCTTCCAGCTGGTGATCGGCGAGCATCGCAAGCTGGCCGCCAAGAAGGTCAAGCGCGTGGTGCTGTGCTCCGGCAAGGTCTACTACGACCTGCTGGAGGAGGCCGAGAAGCGCGAGCTGGCCGATGTGGCGATCGTGCGCGTCGAGCAGCTGTATCCGTTCCCCCGCGTGGAGGTCAGCGCCGAACTGGACAAGTTCCCGTCGGCGAAGGAAGTGATCTGGTGCCAGGAGGAGCCGATGAACCAGGGCGCGTGGTTCCAGATCCGCCATCACCTGCAAGCCTGCACGGGCAGCAAGCACAGCCTGTCGTACGCCGGTCGCGCGCGTTCGCCGGCGCCGGCCGCCGGCCACCACAACACCCACGTCGCCGAACAGGTGGCGCTGGTCGAACAGGCGCTGGTGGCGCCGGTCGGTACCGATCACGCCGCCGAGTAGGTCGTTTCGAATGGTGCGGCCACGGTTGGCCGCTCCTTGCTCCTTGTGACTTTCCCGGTCGCACAAACCCAAGAGCCTCTTATGTCCATCGAACTGAAAGTCCCCGTCCTGCCCGAGTCCGTCTCCGATGCCACCATCGCCAGCTGGCACAAGAAAGCCGGTGAAGCGGTCAAGCGCGACGAGAACCTGGTCGACCTGGAAACCGACAAGGTGGTGCTGGAAGTGCCCTCGCCGGTCGACGGCGTGCTGAAGGAGATCCGGCACGAGGTCGGCGACACGGTGAACAGCGAGCAGGTCATCGCCATCATCGAGGAAGGCGCCGTGGCCTCGGCACCGGCCCCCGCCCCCGCTCCGGCCGCCGCCGCGCCGGCCCCGGCCTCGGCACCGGCCCCTGCCGCGCCGAAGAAGGCCGCCGCCGAGCTGTCGCCCGCCGCGCAGCGCGTCGCCACGGAGAACAAGGTCGACACCTCGGCCATCGCCGGCACCGGTCGCGACGGTCGCATCATCAAGGAGGACGTGGTCAACGCCGGTTCGGCTCCGGCCGCCGCGTCCGCCCCGGCCGCCAGGCCCACGCCCGGCGCCCGCCCGGAAGAGCGCGTGCCGATGACCCGCATGCGTGCGCGCATCGCCGAGCGCCTGATGCAGTCGAAGAACTCCATCGCCATGCTCACCTCGTTCAACGAGGTGAACCTCGGCGAAGTGGTCAAGATGCGCAAGTCGCTGGGCGATGCGTTCCAGAAGGAACACGGCATCAAGCTCGGCTTCATGAGCTTCTTCGTCAAGGCCGCCGCCGAAGCGCTGAAGCGCTACCCGTTCGTCAACGCCTCGGTCGACGGCAACGACATCATCTACCACGGCTACCAGGACATCTCGATCGCCGTATCCACCGACAAGGGCCTGGTCACGCCGGTGCTGCGCGACGTGCAGGACATGAGCTTCGCCGACGTCGAAAAGGCCATCGCCGACTACGCCACCAAGGCGCGCAGCAACAAGCTCACCCTGGACGACCTGCAGGGCGGCACCTTCACCATCACCAACGGCGGCACCTTCGGCTCGCTGCTGTCCACGCCGATCGTCAACCCGCCGCAGAGCGCGATCCTCGGCATGCACACGATCAAGGAACGCGCCATCGTCGAGAACGGCCAGATCATCGCCGCGCCGATGATGTACATCGCACTCAGCTACGACCACCGCATCATCGACGGCAAGGACGCGGTGCTGTTCCTGGTCGACATCAAGAACCAGCTGGAGAATCCGCAAAGGATGTTGCTGGGCCTCTGACGAGGCCGGGGATTCGGGATTGGGGATTCGGGATTCGTAAAAGCGCGCTCTCGCAGCTTTCGAATCCCCTCCCACCCGGGTCCGCATGACATTCGAGACTCGCCCCGGCGCCACGCGCTTTGCCTTTGCGAATCCCGAATCCCCAATCCCGAATCCCGTGAGCGAATGAAATGAGCGAACAAGAAAAATACGACGTCATCGTCATCGGCGGCGGTCCGGCCGGTTATCACGCCGCGATCCGCGCCGCGCAGCTCGGCCTGAAGACGGCCTGCATCGACGCCTGGGCCGGCAAGGACGGCAAGCAGGCGCTGGGTGGCACCTGCCTCAACGTGGGCTGCATCCCGTCGAAGGCGCTGCTCGATTCCTCCAAGCAGTTCTACAACATCGCGCACAATCTCCCGGTGCACGGCATCAGCGTGGAGAACGCCAAGGTCGACCTCAAGACCTTCATCGGGCGCAAGGAAAAGATCGTCAAGCAGTTCACCGGTGGCGTGGCCCAGCTGTTCAAGGCCAACAAGATCACCAGCTACTTCGGCACCGGCAAGCTGCTGAAGGGCAACCAGGTCGAGATCACCGGCAACGACGGCAGCAAGCAGACCATTGCCGCCACCAACGTGATCCTGGCGTCCGGCTCGGTGCCGATCGAACTGCCGTTCGCGAAGTTCGACGGCAAGCACATCATCGACAATGCCGGCGCGCTGGAGCTCGACGCGGTGCCCAAGCGCCTGGGCGTGATCGGCGCCGGCGTGATCGGCCTGGAGCTGGGCAGCGTATGGCGCCGGCTGGGCGCCGAGGTCACCGTGATCGAGGCGCTGCCGGAGTTTCTCGCCGCCGCCGACGCGGACATCGCCAAGGTGGCGGCCAGGGAGTTCGCCAAGCAGGGCCTGGACATCAAGCTCAACGCCAAGCTCGGCAAGGCCGAGGTGAAGAAGGACGGCGTGCACCTGGTCTACACCGACAAGGACGGCGAGCAGAAGCTCGTGGTCGACAAGCTGCTGGTCGCGGTGGGCCGGCGTGCCTATACCGCCGGCCTGCTGGCCGACGATACCGGCGTGAAGCTGGACGAGCGCGGCCGCATCGTCGTCGACGAGCATTGCCACACCGGCGTCGACGGCGTGTGGGCAGTCGGCGACGCGGTGCGCGGCCCGATGCTGGCGCACAAGGGTTTCGAGGAGGGCATGGCGGTCGCCGAGTGGATCGCCGGCAAGGCCGGCCACGTCAGTTACGACACCATCCCGTGGGTGATCTACACCGAGCCGGAAATCGCCTGGGCCGGCAAGACCGAGAAGCAGCTCAAGGACGAAGGCGTGCCGTACAAGGTCGGCAGCTTCCCGTTCGCCGCCATCGGCCGCGCCGTCGCGATGAACGAGGCGGTCGGCCAGGTGAAGATGATCGCCCACGCCGAGACCGACCGCATCCTTGGCGTGCACATGGTCGGCCCGGGCGTCTCCGAGCTGATCGCCGAGTGCGTGGTGGCAATGGAGTTCAAGGGCTCGTCCGAAGACCTCGCCCGCATCGTCCACGCCCATCCGACCCTGTCCGAGGCCGTGCACGAAGCGGCCTTGTCGGTCGACAAACGGGCCATCCACAAGGGCAACTGAGCGCGGAATGGCTCATCCCGTGCAGGCCATGAATGGCCGACGGCACGGGATCCACGCGGCCCGCTCGTGGCGACATGGGCGGGCCGTTTCGTCTGTCACCAGCCCGCAGGAGCCCGCTTGCGGGCGATGCTTTTCTGCCGGAAATCGGCCAACGGGACTCACCAGAGCAACGGCATCGCCCGCAAGCGGGCTCCCACGAAAAGGAATACGCATGCCCCAACCCACCGCCATCTGCGTCTACTGCGGCTCCAACAGCGGCAGGCACCCCGAGTACGCCGAGCAGGCGCGCGCCTTCGGCAGCGAGATGGCACGACGCGGCATCGCGCTGGTCTATGGCGGCGGCAAGGTCGGCCTGATGGGCGTGGTGGCCGACGCCGTGCTCGCCGGCGGCGGCAAGGTGATCGGCGTGATCCCGCGCCAGCTCGTGGAACTGGAAGTGGCACACCCGGGCCTGAGCGAGCTGGTGGTGGTCGAAACCATGCACCAGCGCAAGACGCGCATGTACGAGCTGTCCGACGCCTTCGTCGCCCTGCCCGGCGGCTTCGGCACCATGGACGAGATGTTCGAGATGCTGACCTGGGCCCAGCTCGGCCTGCATCAGTACCCTTGCGCCTTCCTCGACGTGCGCGGCTACTACCGCGACCTGCGCCAGCTGATGGAGCACATGGTCGAGGAGTCCTTCGTGAAGGCGGCGCAGCGCGACAGCATCTGGTTCGGCGACGACATTGCCGGGCTGTTCGACTGGATGCGCGACTACGAAGGCGGCTATACGCCCAAATGGATATCCTCCAGCAGCGTCGACGCCTGAACCCGCAGGAGATCGAGATGCCCCGTTTCCGCGCATTCCGCATCCACCACGATGACGCCGGCTACCGCGCCGGCATCGAGGAGATGGACGTCGACGCACTCTCTCCCGGCGAAGTGCTGGTCAAGGTCGCGTACTCCTCGGTCAACTACAAGGACGCCCTGGCCGGCACCGGCAAGGGCCGCATCCTGCGCAGCTATCCGCTCAACGGCGGCATCGACGTGGCCGGCCATGTGGTCGCTTCCACCGACCCCGCATTCGCGGAAGGCGACGCCGTGCTTTGCACGGGCAGTGGCCTGTCCGAGACGCGCGACGGCGGCTACGCCGAATACGCGCGGCTGGACGCGCGCTGGACCATCCCGCTGCCGGCCGGCCTCGACCTGCGCGAGAGCATGATCATCGGCACCGCGGGCTTCACCGCGGCGCTGGCCTTGCTGCGCATGCAGGACAACCGGCAGACGCCAGCGCTGGGCCCGATCGCGGTCAGCGGCGCCAGCGGTGGCGTCGGGCAGCTGGCGATCGACATCTTCAGCCGCGCCGGCTACGAGGTGCACGCGATCAGCGGCAAGGCCGACCACTTCGGCTTCCTGCGCGAGCTGGGCGCCAGCGCATGCATCGATCGGCGCGAACTCGCCTTCAGCGGCAAGCCGATGGATTCCGCCCGCTTCGGCGGCGCGCTGGACAACGTCGGCGATGGCATGCTCGCCGGCCTGCTGCCGCTCATCGTGCCCTACGGCAACGTGGCGCTGTGCGGCAATGCCGCCGGCATCGCGTTCGACGGCACCGTGATGCCGTTCATCATCCGCGGCGTGAGTCTGCTCGGCGTGGCGTCGGCAGGTACCGCGCGCGACATCCGCGACGAAGTCTGGCGCCGCCTAGCCGGCGACTGGAAGCCGCGGCACCTGCAGCGCATCGCCACGCGCGAGGTTTCGCTGGAGCAATTGCCGCAGGTGTTCGAGCGCATGCTGGCCGGTGATTCCTTCGGTCGCACGCTGGTACGCATCGCCCGTTCGGTTTGACAGCGACGCGGTTGGAAGTACCATCGTCACGCCTTAGAATCATCGAAACCCGCAGGGAACCCACCACCCATGGCACGCATCCTGATCGTCGACGACTCCCCCTCCCAGTTGCTGGGCATCAAGCGGATCGTCGAGAAACTCGGGCATGAAACGCTGTCGGCCGAGGACGGCGCTGCGGGCGTCGAAGTGGCCAAGGCCGAGCTTCCCGACCTGATCCTGATGGATGTGGTGATGCCCAACCTCAACGGTTTCCAGGCCACCCGCACGATCAGCAAGAACGCCGACACCGCGCATATCCCGATCATCCTGGTCACCACCAAGGACCAGGAAACCGACAAGGTCTGGGGCATGCGCCAGGGCGCCAAGGCCTACGTGACCAAGCCGATCAAGGAAGAGGAACTGGTCAAGGCGCTGGACGAATTCCTGCCCCACTGACCCGCCTCCGATTCAAGCGAAACGGCGCCCGCGGGCGCCGTTTTTCGTGCAGGAGTCCGCTTGCCGGGTCAGCCCGCGCGGTAGTCCTGGTACGACTTTTCCTCGACCAGCTGCGAGCCGAGCTTGAGGTTGATCGCGCGCTTGAACGCGGCGCGCTCGTCGTTGCGGAAGTAGACCGAACGGGCCAGCTCGATGAAGTCCCGATCGAACTCCTGCGCGCGTTCCTTGAGCCGGATGCGGTCCTCGATATCCCACAACGCCTCATTGACGGCCAGCAGGCTGGCGCGTTCCTCGCCGATGTCGGTTTGCGACGCCGCGTCGTTGGCCCAGGTGGCATTGAGCAGGTCGAGCTCGTTGCGCACGTTGGCCAGTTTGGCTTCGTCGGTCATGCGTCGCGACTTGATCTCCAGGATGGTGATCTTGTCGATCAGTTCGCCGTAGGAAACGGGGGTCTGGATCAGGCTCATGCTCGGCTCCGTGGAGGTTGCTTCAAACCGCGACGCGGAAGGCGCCTTGTTGTACCAATGCGCAGGCCGCGGCCACATCGCCGTCCAGCGCGCGGTCGCGGTGCAGAAAAGCGATGTGCTGGCGCAGGATCGCATGCGCCTGGCGCACCCGGCTGCCGGCATGGAAATCGTCGGCGGTGCACAGTGCGTCGGCGAGCTGCCGCACCTCGGCCACGAACTGCCCGTAGTGCGGCTGGCCCTCACGCGGCGCGTTGGCCACCTTGGCCGCCAGCGCCTGCCAGCCACCGCGCCGGGCCAACCGGCGTGCGGCGTTGAGCATTTCCTGGCGGTAGTCCAGCGCCTGCGCGGCGGTATACAGCTCCAGGGCCAGCGCATGGCCCAGGTCATCCACCATGTCCAGCACGTGGCGTGCCTCGTTCGCGCCCATCGAGACGTGGTCCTCGGCATTCGCACTGGTCGGCACCGAGTACACGCTGGCCGGATGCGCGCGGGTGGCCAGGTCGTTGACCAGCGCCGCCGCGGTGTACTGCACGATCATGAAACCGGAATCGGTACCGTCCTCGTTGCCGGTAAGGAAGGCCGGCAGGCCGTCGTTGGTGGCCGGGTCGACCAGCTTGTTGAGGCGGCGCTCGGAGATCGAGGCCAGCACCGGAATCGCCGCCTTCACGTAGCTCATCGCCAGCGCCAGCGGCATGCCATGGAAGTGGCCGGCCGAGACCACCTGTTCCTCGATGAACTGCGCGTGCTCGTTGTCCGGGAAGATCAGCGGATTGTCGGTGACCGAGTTCAGCTCGACGTCGAACACGCGGCAAGCCTGCGCCCACGCATCGCGCACCGCACCGTGCACCTGCGGCATGCAGCGCAGGCTGTAGGCATCCTGCGGCTGGTGCTTCTTGCCGCCCTTGAACGGCAGGAAGCGCTGGTAGAACGCCTCGCGACCGTGGCGCTGGTTGGCCGGCACCCAATCCCAGCCGATGTCGAAGCTGAGCGCCTGGTCGTCCGGCTCGCTCCAGGCATCGGCGCTCCAGGGCTTGAAGCGCGGCACCAGGTGATACGGGATGTCGAGCAGGGTGGAACCGTCCAGCAGGCCGCGCACGTGCGCCGCGGTGTCCACCTGCCCCGGGTGCGGGCGCAAGGCGTGCACCTCGGCGCGCAGGGCACCGCTGCGGCCGGCAAAGGCATCCAGCGTCATCGCCGCGGCAAGGTCGGCGACGTCCAGCAGGTCGCCCAGCAGGTCCAGCGCCAGCGCACCGGTGGCGAGCATCTGGGCGGTGCCGTTGTTGAGCGCCAGGCCCTCCTTGAACGACAACCGGATCGGCTTGAGGCCGGCACGCTCCAGCGCCTGCGCGCCGGGCATGCGCTCGCCCTCGTAAAACGCTTCGCCCCCGCCGAGCAGCACGATCGCCAGGTGCGACAGCGGTGCCAGATCGCCGCTGGCGCCGACCGAGCCTTTCTCGGGAACCACCGGCACCACGCCGGCGTTGAGCATCGCGGCCAGCGCTTCCAGCGTGCTCACGCGGATGCCCGAGTGGCCGCGCATCAAGGTGTTGATGCGGATCACCAGCATCGCGCGCACCACCTCCGGCGCGAACGGTTTGCCCACGCAGACGGCGTGCGTGATGATCAGGTTGTGCTGCAGCTCCTCCATCAGCGTGCCATCGGCGGGATGGTTGCCGGGCAGTTCGTCGCGCACGCGGTGCGCACCCAGCAGTTTGTCGGCATTGCTGCCGAAACCGGTGGTGACGCCATAGGTGGGTTCGCCGCAATTGACCTTCTCGGCCAGGAAGTCGGCGGCGCGCTGCACGCGCTTGAGCTGCGCCTGATCCAGCGCCACCGATGCGCCCTGCCGCGCCACGGCGACCACCTGCGCACGCGTCAGGCTGCTGCCGTCAAGAAGAATGGTTTTGCTCACCTCGGAAATGCTCCAGAACGTTGTCACACTGAAAAATGCCGAGGCTTTCGCCGTGGGTTCATCCACCCCGGGCAGCCCACCGGACCGTTCCCGCCGAGCGTAGTCCGTGCAGCATGCGGAGTCGAAGCGCGGGTCGGCAGCGTGCTGGCGGCGACCCTTCGACCGCGGCTTCGAGCCGTACTCAAAGAAGCGACCGCTGCGGCCAGGGCGCGTTTCAGCTTCAGCCCATCGCGGCAGCCTGCTCCAGCTCCACCCGCAAGGTCTTGACCAGCTCGCCGCGCGCCACTTCGAACTGGTCCTCCCGACGCAGGTCCTTGACCGTCACCACGCCCCTGGCGATCTCGTCGTCGCCAAGCACCACCACGAAGCGGATGCCGGCGCGGTCGGCATACTTGAACTGCTTGCCCAGCTTGCCGCTTTCCAGCACCACCTCGGTGGCGATGCCGGCGCCGCGCAGCTCGCCGGCCAGCGCCAGGCAGAGCGGCAGCTTGGCCTCGTCCATCTGCGTCACCAGCACGTCGACCGTGCTGGTCGCCGTGTCGATCAGGCCCGCATCGCGCAGTTGCCAGTACAGGCGCGTGAGCCCGATCGAGATGCCGACGCCGGGCAGATGGGACTTGGTGTACTGCCCGGCCAGGTTCTCGTAGCGGCCGCCGGAGCAGATCGAGCCGATCTGCGGGTGGTCGTTCAAGGTGGTCTCGTACACCGTGCCGGTGTAGTAGTCGAGGCCGCGGGCGATCGAGAGGTTGAGCGCGTAGTGCGTCTCGGGCACGCCAAACGCATGGATCAGGCCGAGCACTTCCTTCAATTCGGCGCGCCCCTGCTCCAGCGCTTGCGGACCGGGGCCCAGCGCGTCGAGCTTGTCCAGCGCGTCCTGCAGCGAACTCGAGCGCACCTGCACGAAGGCGAGGATTTTCCGCGCCACCTCGGCATCCAGGCCGAACGCCTCGCCGGTCAGCGTATCGCGCACGTAATCGGCACCGCGCTTGTCCAGCTTGTCCACCTCGCGCAGCACCAGCATCTGCTGCTCGCCGTCGGCGATGCCCAGGCTTTCGAAATAGCCGCGCATCAGCTTGCGGTTGTTGAGCTGGATGGTGAACGGGCCGATCGCCAGCTCGCGGAACACGCTGTAGATCACCGCCGGGATCTCGGCGTCGTAGCGCACCGACAGCGCGTCCTTGCCGATCACGTCGATGTCGCACTGGTAGAACTCGCGGAAGCGCCCGCGCTGGGCGCGTTCGCCGCGGTACACCTTCTGCATCTGGTAGCGGCGGAACGGGAAGCTGAGGTCGCGCTCGTGCTCGGCCACGTAGCGCGCCAGCGGCACGGTGAGGTCGAAACGCAGCGCCAGCTCCGGCGTACCCTCGTCGGCCTTGCCCAGCGCGCCGGTGGACTGCACGAAGTACACCTGCCGCTCGGTCTCGCCGCCGCTCTTGGTGAGCAGGATGTCGGAGTATTCGATCACCGGCGTCTCGATGGCCAGGAAGCCGAAACGCTCGTAATTGCGACGGATCACGTCGAGCATGCGCTGGAACGCGATCTGGTCGAGCGGCAACAGCTCGAGCACGCCGGGCATGGTGCGGGCCGGGGTAAGCGCCATGGAATCCTCTGCTGACTTGGGACAGGCCGCCGCCGAACCACCGCGCGACGGCAGCCGTCAAGATTAGCAGAACGGTGCGGTTTCCCTCTCGCCCGAAACGGAGCGGCCGCGTCGCGCCGACTGCTCCAGACCCTTGGCGAAGTGCCTCGCACGCTGCTAACATTCGCCGCTCGCGTGGGGCGGTAGCTCAGCTGGGAGAGCGCTACGTTCGCATCGTAGAGGTCGTGGGTTCGATCCCCATCCGCTCCACCACGTCATGCAAGAGGCCGGGTCATCCGCTGTGGCGGGTGCCGGCCTTTTTCTTGTCCTGCACCTCCGGCAAGCCAGGCTCAGCGGCCGGGACTCGAGAGCAACACGGTCCGCTCTTGCGCCGGCCCGAGCCGCCGCGCAACCGCGGGGGCCAGGCTGCCCATGAAGCGTTCGACCGCGTCGGTGTAATCCGGAGCCTGGCCGAGCTCGGCGTTGATCTGGCCGTGAGCCAGATCTTCCTCCAGCACGAGAGCCTCCCCGCCGAAGGACTTCGCCTTGCGCACGAAGGCGTGCGCCCGCGCGCAGGACTGCCGGCGCTGGCTGGAGCACACAGCCAGGAACGGCACCATGCGGCCAGACATCTGCTGAAGAGGCGAGGCCTCCAGCCAGTCGGAGGGCTGCGCGCCGAAGGCTTCGTCGTACAGGCGCGGGTGCCGCCCCTGCATGATCCGCACCACGTCCAGGGCGGCGCTGTCCAGCGCGATCGTGCCCAGCCACGGTCGTGCGCCCTGCTCACGCGCGAGCAACGGGTCGGCAGCGAGCAGCGCCACCAGATGGGCGCCGGCCGAATGGCCCATCAGGATGAACGCATTCGCATCGGCACCCCATTGGCCGGCCTGCTGCTGCGCCCGTGCCAATGCGCGTGCCACGTCCCGCGCCTGGTCGAGCGGCGCGGTATCGGGCCGCATCCGGTAGTTCACCGAAATCACCACGAAGCCGCGCGGCAGCCAGCGATCGATCTTGTTCTGCACCACGCCGTGCGCGCCCTTGTCGCCGCGTCGCCAGCCACCGCCATGCACCATGAAGATCACCGGCGCCTGCTGCGCATGGTCGGGCACGTAGACGTCGAATCGCTGGCGCGGATCGCTGCCGTAAGCAACGTCACGCACCACGCGCGTATCGGGCGGCAGGGTCACCGGACCTCGCGTGCCGGCCATCATGGCGTCGGCATGACGCTGCAGCAGGCGCTCGCGCAGGGTTGCGCGCTGCGCCTGCACGACCAGTGGCAGCAGGGCCAGGGCACTCAAGACGACCAGGCAACAGGTCGGGCGATGGTTGCGGCCCATCTTCATCTCCGGAAGTGTGGCTCGTCCGTATTTCTGCCGTGCCCCGCGTCCGCATGGTGCGGACCGGACAGAACACTCAACGGCTGTCCGCCCCATTCGTTTACCAGCCACCGTGGCCACGCTCTCGCCGCGACTGCGGCTGGCCCGTGAGGACGGCGTCGGCATGGGGAAACAAGGAGGCCGGCCCTTCGCTCGCGCTGGGGGCCGGCCTCGACGTGACACGGTGAATTGGTGGAGGTGGCGGGAGTCGAACCCGCGTCCGAAGGCGTTCAATGCCCGGATCTACATGCTTAGCTCACCGTTCGATCTCGTTTCGCGACAAGCACGGCGGGCAAAGCGCACCGCGAAACCAGCCTGATTGATCTTGCCTACGACCGCCAGGCGACAGTCTTCGGCGATCTCATGATAATGACCCTACACCGACGAGCATGAGCACAAGTGGGTTCGGGGCTTACGCCTTAAGCGGCGAGAGCGTAGTTGTCGTCGTTGGCAACTATGAGTTTGCTGCTGGATTAACGAGGAAAGCTGCCCCCTCGGCATGCACCAAGCCATCTCACTACCCCCGTCGAAGCCAGAACACCCCCGGGGAAGTCGGTGACTCGCACGAAGTATATGGGGCCGTCGCGAGCAATCGCAATCGCGTCCGCTGCACTTCGGAGCCTTCGTTCATCGAGCGCGGGCAGCCTTCGCACGGACGAAACCGCGGGACGCCCGGCCGCTGCCGGTTCGCGGACGAGCCACACCGGTTCACAGGCGCTGCGCGGTGCACTGTTGTTCAGGTGCAAGGGCAACGTCTATACTTGAGCGGTTGCGCCACCTCAAGTCGCCGTACCAGTGGGAATGAACTCGATGACTCGATTGCACATGCTTGGCCTCGTCGCGGCCACAGCTCTCTTCGCTGCAACCAGCGCTCACGCGGAAGGCGACAAGGCCGCCGGCCGCAAGCTGGTCTACACCTGCGCTGGTTGCCATGGCGTACCCGGCTACACCAACGCCTATCCGCAGTATCCGGTGCCGAAGATCGCCGGCCAAAACGAGCAGTACATCGTCAACGCGTTGCATGGCTACCGGAATGGGGATCGCAAGCATCCGACCATGGATGCGCAGGCGGAGAGCCTGTCCGACGCGAATATCCAGGATATCGCCGCCTACCTTTCCAGCCTCGCCAAGTAATCGCCAAGGATCTTCCGCATGAATCGTGTGCTCACCCTGATCTCATTCGGCGCCCTGATGGCATTCGCCACCACGCCCGCGCTCGCCAAGAACGGCGACGCCGCCAGCGGCAAGACGAAGGCCGCCACCTGCTTCGCCTGTCATGGCGTGGACGGCAACTCGGTCGACCCGCAGTACCCGCGCCTGGCCGGCCAGTACAACCTCTACCTGCAGCACGTCCTGCACGAGTACAAGAGCGGCCAGCGCAACAACCCCATCATGAAAGGCATGGTGGCCACCCTGTCCGACCAGGACATCAAGGACATCTCAGCGTATTTCTCCAGCCTGCCCGGCAAGATGGATACGCTGAAAGGCCACATCGGCGGCGACAACTGAGGTTTCGCCGACGTGGCAACAGAAGGCCCGCGATGCGGGCCTTTTTGTTGCCTGCGAAGCGGCCAGCCGAGGCTCAGGCCATCGCCGACTTGCCCTCGTGCCGGCTGTAGTACGGCTTGTCGCCGCCGGAATGGTCGGTGGCGTCGCGCACCGCGGTGACTTCGGGCACCTGCTCGCGCAATGTCTTTTCCACGCCTTGCTTCAGGGTGACGTCCACCATCCCGCAACCGTGGCAGCCACCGCCGAACTGCAGCACCACGGCGCCGTCGGCATCGACCTCGAGCAGGGTCACCCGCCCGCCATGCGACGCCAGCCGCGGATTGATCTCCGCGTCGATCACATAGCGCACGCGCTCGATCACGCCGGCGTCCACCCCCGGCACATGACCCTTGATCTTCGGCGCACGGATGTTGAGCTGGCCGCCGGTGGCGTTGGGCTCGAAATCGATGCTGGCCTGGTCGAGCCAGCTCGCGCTGTCGCCGTCGACGTGAAACTCGAACCCGGCGCACTCGATCGTCCACTCGCCGCCGGCCAGGTCCGAGGGCTCGCAGAACTCCAGCTCGCAGTTGGCAGCCGGCGTGCCCGGCGCGGTGACCCGCAGACGGATCCCCAATCCGTCGATGCCCTGCTGGTCAAGCAGGCGCAAGAAGTGCTGCTGCGCACGTGGGGAAATGTCGATCATGCCTTGCTCCGCTTTCATGGACCGGGGACTGGAAGCCACGCCGGCGAATCAGCACCATTTTAGTCCAGTTTAGGGCGCGATGCGGAAACCGGCGTGTGCTTTTGACTTTTGCCGGGCCAGCTTCGACCCTTGCCTTCTCACTTCAAACCTCCGTGGAGCCTCGCGATGAACGCCAGCGACTTGTCGAACCAGCACTGCCAACCCCGCAAGGGCAAGCAACACGCGCTGGCTGCCGCCGAGGTGGCCGAGATGCTGCGCGCGTTGCCGGGCTGGCAACTGCGCGACGACGGCAAGGCCATCGTCAAGGATTTCAAGTTCGAGGATTTCCACCGCACCCTGGGTTTCATCAATGCCGTGGGTTTCATGGCCAACCACGAGGATCACCATCCCGACATCGAGGCGGGATACGGCCACTGCCAGTTGTTGTGGTCGACCCACGACGTGGGCGGATTGTCGATGAACGACTTCATCTGCGCCGCGCGCGTCGAGGCATTGCTGGCGCGATGATCAGAAATCGGTGCGGGACTTCTCGCGGGTGTAGACCAGCCGCTTGCCCTTGACGGCGAGCGTGTCGAGAAAGTCCTTGAGATCCGCGGGCAACGGCGCCGAAAAGCTGTAGGCGCGCCCGTCGAGGTCGAAACTCAGGTGGGCCGCATGCAGGAACATCCGGTGCAGCCCCATCTCGCGGTAGCGCTTGTTCATCTCGCGGTCGCCGTACTTGGGGTCGCCAGCCAGCGGATGGCCGATGTGCGCCGCATGCACGCGGATCTGATGGGTGCGGCCGGTGCCCAGGGTCGCCTGCATCAGGCGCGCGCTGGGGTATTGCTCCATCTCGCGGAAGAAGGTCAGCGAGGGCTTGCCGCTCTCGGCCACCCGCACCATGCGCTCGCCGCCCTGCATGATCGACTTCAGCAGCGGCGCGTTGACGTCGAATTTCGCCTTGGCCGGGTGGCCCAGCATCAGACAGAGGTACTGCTTGGTGACCTCGCCGGCCCGGATCGCCGCCTGCAGCCCGGTCAGCCCCGCCCGGCTGCGGGCCAGCACCAGCACGCCGCTGGTATCGCGATCCAGCCGGTGCACCAGTTCCAGGTGTTCCTGTGGCCTCGCCGCGCGCAGCAGCTCGATCGCCCCATGGCTGATCCCGCTGCCACCGTGGCTGGCCACGCCGGCCGGCTTGTCGATGACCAGGAAATGCTTGTCCTCGAAAATGACCGCCTCGGCCAGCTCCGCCACCTGCCCCTCGGCCGGCTCGCGACCTTCGACCTTGTCGGCCATGCGCACCGGCGGGATACGCAGCGTATCACCGTCAGAGAGACGCGTATCCGGCTTCGCCCGCTTGCCGTTCACCCGTACCTGCCCGGTACGCAACAGCCGGTAAATCATGCTCTTGGGCACGCCCTTGAGCAGGGTCGCCAGGGCGTTGTCGATGCGCTGTCCATCGCGCTCCGGGCCGATCTCGACTTGACGTACACCGTGAGGTGCGTCCCGGGAAGTTGCCGTCTGCATTGAAAAAAACCTGCTTAGATAGGATACTCGCCGGGCGCTGGTTTCCATCCGTCTGTTGCCTGGATCGGGTGGAGTGCCCGCCCGTGACGTCGGCGAGGATTGCGCCTTCCGCCATCAGGTGGTCGGTCGCGGCTCCCTTTCATCGTAACGGTTCGGGCTGGTGTTTGTCCGTTGCCATCTGGCACCGCGACAGCAGGCGCAGCTGACCGAATCATCCCCGACACCGGCAACGGTGCCGTTTTTTTGCCGCTTAACCGCTGCGGCGCGATTCCCGGCAGGCCGCCATCCAGGGCGCCACCGTGGCTCGCGACGCGTGGCCAAGCCGAGGACAACCACCATGAAACGCATGTTGATCAACGCGACTCAGCGTGAAGAGTTGCGCGTGGCCATTGTCGATGGCCAAACCCTGTACGACCTGGACATCGAAATCCCGTCGCGGGAACAGAAAAAATCCAATATTTACAAGGGTCGAATCACTCGAGTTGAAGCTTCACTCGAAGCCTGTTTCGTCGAGTACGGTGCCGAGCGCCACGGCTTCCTGCCGTTGAAGGAAATCTCCCGCGAGTACTTCACCCCGGGCCTCGACCATCACAAGTCGGGCATCCGCGAGCTGGTCAAGGAAGGCCAGGAAGTGGTCGTGCAGGTGGAAAAGGAAGAGCGAGGCAACAAGGGCGCCGCGCTGACCACCTTCATCAGCCTGGCCGGGCGCTACATGGTGCTGATGCCGAACAACCCGAAGGCCGGCGGCGTGTCGCGCCGGATCGAGGGCGAGGATCGGCAGGCGTTGAAGGAGGCGCTGGACCACGTGACCGTGCCGGACGACGTCGGCCTGATCGTGCGTACCGCCGGCCTGGGCCGTGACGCCGAAGAGCTGCAGTGGGACCTCGACTACCTGCTCACCCTGTGGAAGTCGATCTCCGAGGCGGCGGGCAAGCAGAAGGCGCCGTTCCTGATCTACCAGGAATCGAAGCTGTTCATCCGCGCCCTGCGCGACTACCTGCGCAGCGACATCGGCGAGATCCTGATCGACGACGAGCCGCTGTACAACGACGCGCGCGAGTTCATGCAGCAGGTGATGCCCAACGCGCTGCGCAAGCTCAAGCTGTACCAGGACGACACCCCGCTGTTCACCCGCTACCAGATCGAGACGCAGATCGAGAGCGCGTTCGACCGCCAAGTGCGGCTGCCCTCCGGCGGCTCGATCGTGATCGACCAGACCGAGGCGCTGACCGCCATCGACGTCAACTCGTCCAAGGCGACCAAGGGCAGCGACATCGAGGAAACCGCGTTCAACACCAACTGCGAGGCCGCCGTGGAAGTGGCGCGCCAGGCGCGCATCCGCGACGCGGGCGGGCTGATCGTGATCGACTTCATCGACATGGACAGTCCGCGCCACCAGCGCGAAGTGGAAGACCGCCTGAAGGAGGCGTTGAAGCTCGATCGCGCCCGCGTGCAGGTCGGCCGGATCTCCCGTTTCGGCCTGCTCGAAATGTCGCGCCAGCGGCTGCGCCCCAGCCTCGGCGAAGCGACCCAGATCACCTGCCCCCGCTGCGACGGCCACGGCCACATCCGCAGCGTGGAATCGCTGTCGCTGTCGACCCTGCGACTGATCGAGGAACACGCAATGAAGGACAACACCGGCCAGGTGCTGGTGCAGGCGCCTTCCAGCGTGGTCAACTTCCTGCTCAACGAAAAGCGCGCCAGCGTGGTCGAGATCGAACTGCGCCACAAGGTGCACGTGATGATCGTCGCCGACGAGAAGCTGCAGACTCCGCACATCGAGATCCAGCGCATCCGCGAGGCGGACATGGGCGAGCACAGCAAGCCCAGCTACGACATGCTCACCGCCGTGGCCACCACGGACTTGCCGAAGATGGGCCAGACCCTGGGCAGCGGCGAACAACCTGCCGTGAGCGGCATCGTCCCGGGCAGCCCCGCGCCCGTGCGCGAGGAAGTCGCGCCGCCGGTGGCGACCAGGCAGCCGGCACCTCGGCGCCAGGCTTCCGCTCCACGTGCTGAAACCGCCGCGCCGACCGGTGGCCTGCTGACGCGCCTGTTCGGCTGGTTCCGCAGCGCCGAAGCCGCCGCGCCGGCGCCCGTCGCCGCGTCGGCCAGCAGCACCGGCCAGCGCAATCGCCGCGAAGAACAGGGGTCGCGCAGCAGCACGCGCGGCACGAACGGGGCGCAAGGCTCCTTGACCCGCCAACGCCGCGATGCCTCTCCGTCGTCGCCGAGCCAGAAGTCCGGCGCCCAGCAGCAGGCGCGCAGCAACCGCCAACGCAACAACGAGACGGCGTCGCGTCCGTCCGGTCAACCGCAGAACCCGTCGACGCGAGCCGAACGCTCGGCCAAGCCCGCGCCCGCCGGGGAATCCGCCGCCTCACGCCCGGAGCGCTCGCCGCAGCAGCCGCGTCCGGAACGGGCACCCCGCGCCGAGCGCGCCGCCGAACGCGTCCCTGCCGATACTTCGGATGAGGCGGCCAAGGCAGCCGCCCTGCTGGCTGCCGGTGCAGTCGAGGCGGTCCCGACCGCGCCGGACGGGAATCCGGCCGACGCAGCAGCCGAAGGTGATGCTGGCACATCCCGTCGCCGCCGCGGCCGTCGCGGTGGTCGCCGCCGTCGTCGCCACGATGAAGCAGCCACGGCCACCGGTTCGGATTCGACGCAGGCCGAAGCACTGGACGACGAGGATCGCGACGATCCCGGCAAGGCCGCGGCCGCCAGGCCCGCGACCGGGGAAGCCGCCGCATCCGCCGCAGCGCGCCAGGCACCGGATGCGCAGAACAGCGTATCCGGGGAACAGCCTCGTCCCTCGCCAGTCGCGGCCCAGGCCCCTCGCGCAAACTCGGCGGCACCGACTTCCGTGACGGACGCGCCAGCCACCGACAGGACCTTCTCGGCGGCAGGCACGGTTCCCGCCGACAAGCCAGCGGCCAGTCCGGCCGCCGCATCGGCAACCGCGAGCTTCATCCTGCCGACGCTGCCGCCGATCCCGGACCAGGTCGTGCCCGCGGCCGGCGCCGAAACGGTGCCGCTCCAGGCTACCCTGCCTGCCGCGGCGTCTGCGCAGGCAGGCGACACCCAGGTCCGGGTCGAGCCCTCCCAGCCTCGCCAGGCGGAACACGGCGTGGCCCACGCATCACTCCGCTCCGACGCCCGGATCGTCCAGCCGGAATCCTCGGCCTTGCCGGCCTCTGCGCAAGCGGCGGAATCGAAGGCGCCGGAAACCGGCACTCCCGCCCCGGCACCGGCAGCTGCGGCAGTCGTCCAGCCTCCGATCGCACCGGTGGCCTCCGCGGTATCCGTCCAACCGGCGAGTTCTGCCGCGACGCCGGACGCTGCGCCTCGCGAGAGCAGCCCCGTCCCGGCCGCCGCGCCGACCGCCGTTCCGCGCTCCGGCACACCGGAGCCGGTGGTCGCGCCGTTGCCCAAGCAAGGCGATCTGCTGGCCTCCCCCGCGGCCGCGGCACCTCGCCCGGCAGCTGGCGAGACGGACAAGCCGCAAGCGGAATCCCGCCCCGCGAACGGTCATTCGAGCGGCGAATCGCACGGCTGAGTTTTCGCAGCCTCGAAGCCCACAAAAAAACCGGACTCGCGTCCGGTTTTTTTGTGGTCGCCGACCGCAGTGGGACCTGCCTGGCCGGCCCGGTTCAGTTGCCGACGTGATGGCTGGGCGTGTCGATCAGGCCATGCACCGTCATCAGGTGCGCCAGGCTGAGCACGTGATCCACCTGCAATTTCTCCATCAGGCGTTGCTTGTAGGTCGACACGGTCTTCGGACTCAGGTTGAGCTGCTCGCCGATGATCGTCAGCGGCTTGCCGCGCACCAGCATCATCGCCACCTCCAGCTCCCGGCTGGAAAGCGCGTCGAACGGCGAGATGCTGCCATCGAGCGTCGCCAACGCAAGTTGCTGGGCGACCGCCGGGGCGAGGTAGCGCCGGCCACCGGCCACCTGCCGGACCGCCGTCACCAGTTCGTCCGCGCTGCAGCCCTTGGTCAGGTAGCCCAGCGCGCCGGCATCGAGCAGGCGCTTGGGAAAGCGGGCATCGTCGACCACGGTCACGATGACGATGTGGGTGGACAACTTGGATCGGTTCACCCGCTCGGTGAGTTCGATGCCGCTCATTCCCGGCATGTGCACGTCGACCAGGGCGATGTCCGGCGACAGGCTGCGAATCAGGCGCAACCCTTCTTCCGCGCTGCCCGCCTCACCGGCGACCTCGATGTCCGGCTGCTGTTTCAGGATCATCCGGAAGCCGGTGCGCACCAGCTCATGATCGTCCACCAGGACCACATTGATCACTTGACGCCCTCCTTGGTTGGGCCGTTTGAAATTAGGCCGCCCGTCACCCCATTGCAAGCCACTGGACACGGATTTTCGCACCGACCGGGGCCGCCGACGTGCACCGGTCGTCACGCTTCCGCACTGTCAGTTTCAGGCCGCCCACCCCTGCCGCCCGGCATCCGCGGCAGCAAAGCGCGCCAGCACGACACGGCCATGCGTGCCCGCCATCTCCACCCGGGTCGACTGGTGCGACCGCCGATGCTCGTCACGCGCGACGACCCGGGCCAGTTCGATCGCCTGCTGCAGCGGCAACTGGCTGAACAGCGTTACGCCGCGTCGGCACACGCTCCAGCCATACCCCGAGCAGCGCAACGAAATCGTCAACATGGGCTTCCCCTCGCACGATGCCGGCCGCCAGTGTCCCCACCCTGGCCTGCAGCACCGGCAGGATGTCATGCGTCCCCCGGACGATATGTCAGCGCAGCCCTACAGAAGCTGTGCGAGAACCCGCCGCACGGGCTTCCTGGCGCCTTGGTGTCGCACGCAATGCAACGCCGAACACGACGAAGCCGCCTTTCGGCGGCTTCGTCGCAACCCCGCATCACAGCCGGGATCAGGTTTGGTGCCCAAGGGGGGACTCGAACCCCCACGCCTCTCGGCGCTACCACCTCAAGGTAGTGCGTCTACCAGTTCCGCCACCTGGGCAGGTGTGTTTCTCAGTGCTTCTTCGGCTCCGACGGCGTTGCCGGCGGTACGTCGCCCTGGCCTGGGGCCGGGGTCGAGTTCGTGGCGGCGGGAGTCGCAGCCGGAACGGACTTGCCGGCGGCCGGCGTGGCCGTGGGTACTTCCGAACCGTTGGTTGCGGCCGGCGGTGTCGCTGAGGCCGGCGCGGGTTGTTCCGTCGCCCCTGCCATCACGCCCAGGCCGCCGCCGGCGGGCTGAGGCGCGCCATTGGCGTGCAGGTAAATGCCCATGCCGAGGCTGAGCAGGAAGAACAGCCCGGCCAGCACGCCGGTGGCGCGGGTCAGGAAGGTCGACGAACCCCGCGCACCAAACACCGTGGCCGACGCACCGCCGCCGAAACCGGAGCCGGCATCCGCGCCTGCACCGTTCTGCAGCAGGATCAGCACGATCATGGCCGCAGCGATCAGGATGTAAAACACGCTGAAAATGACGAACATAGGTTTCTATTCGAGCCTGTGTACTAGCTGCCCTGGGGCGCCTGGTGTGCGGCGGTGCAGATGGCCAGGAAGTCCGCGGCGGTCAACGAGGCGCCGCCGATCAGGCCACCGTCCACGTCCGCCTGCGCGAACAACTCGGCAGCATTCGCCGCCTTGACGCTACCGCCGTAAAGCAGTCGGGTCAGACGGGAAAGTGTAGCATCTTCGGTTTCCAGTTGGCTACGAATGAACGCATGCACCTGCTGGACCTGGTCCGGCGTGGCGGTGCGGCCGGTACCGATGGCCCAGACCGGCTCGTAGGCGATCACCGCGGTGTCGAAACTGGCGACGCCCGAGTTCTGCAGCACGGCCTGCAACTGGGCGGCGATCACGCCTTCGGTGGCGTCGGCTTCACGCTGCTGCAGGGTCTCGCCCACGCACAGGATCGGGGTGAGGCCCGCCGCGAGCGCGGCAGCGAACTTGCGCGCCACCAGCTCGTTGTCCTCGTGGTGGTACTGCCGGCGCTCCGAATGGCCCACCAGCACCCAGCGCGCGCCGACATCGGCCAGCATCGCGCCGGACACTTCGCCGGTGAAGGCGCCCTGCCCTTCGTGCTCGCTCAGGTCCTGCGCGCCAAAGCCGATGCCGCTGTCACGATGCTGCGCGGCCAGTTCGGCGAGGTACGGAAAAGGCGGGAACACGGTCACGTCGATCGACGCCGGCTTGGCGGCAGCAAGTTCGCCGAGGAGCGCGGTGGCCATCGTGCGACTGCCGTGCATCTTCCAGTTGCCAGCGACCAGTTTCTTGCGCATGGTGTGCTTCCGAAGCCATCAAAACCGCAAGCTTAGCCAGCCCCCGCGACATCGGCAAACCGGCCGGCCTCGCGTGGGGCGCATCCAAGGGAACCCGATGACACCTGCCCGCCCCCTCAGCCTGATCACTGGCGCCTCTTCCGGCATCGGCGCGGCGTTCGCGCGCCATCTCGCCGCGCGAGGCCACGACCTGGTGATCACCGCGCGCCGCACCGAGCGCCTGCGGGAACTGGCTGACGAACTGCAGGCCGCGCATTCGACCACGGCCACCGTGCTGCCTTGTGACCTGGCCGAGCCGACGGCGGTGGCGGACCTCTGCCGCGCCATGGAGCAACGCGCCCTGCAGGTGGACTGGCTGATCAACAATGCCGGCTACGGCGTGCCCGGGCGGTTCGACACCAGCGACTGGCCGGTGCATGCCGATTTCCTGCGCGTGCTGCTCACCGCGCCCACCGAGCTGGCCTGGCGACTGCTGCCCGGCATGCGCCAGCGCGGCTACGGTCGCATCATCAATGTGGCCTCGCTGGCCGGGCACGTTCCGGCGCCGGCCGGTCACACCTTGTATGCGGCGAGCAAGGCTTACCTGATCCGGTTCTCGCAGGCGCTGGCATTGGAAAACAGCGCCTGCGGCGTCCATGTCAGCGCCCTGTGCCCGGGCTTCACCTGGTCGGAATTCCACGACGTCACCGGCACGCGCGCAAAGATGGACAAGCTGCCCGGCTACATGTGGCTGACCGCCGACGAGGTGGTGCGCCAGGGCATCGCGGCGGTCGAACGTGGCGACGCGGTCTACATTCCCGGCCGGGTCAATCGCTTCATCAAGGCCACCTTGCAGTTGATGCCGGACCGATTGGCGTTGCGGCTGTCGGCGCGGCAAGGCACGCGCTACCGCGATACGGAAACCCACTGACATGTCGCTGATGCCCACCCGGATGCGGCCACTCCCCTATCGCAAACCACAACACGGCCGCGATTACTGGGTGGTAGACGATGTCCTGCCCAACCCCGGCGAGGTGCGCGAACGCTGCCTGGCCCGCACCGACTGGGAACTTGGCTACCCGCACACAGGTGAAGTCTGGCCCGGCATGCGGGCCATGCCCGCCTTGCTTGACGACGAACTGGCGGCGCTGGATGCGCGGGTTTGCGCACTGACCGGTGCAACCAGGGTCTGGGTCGAGCAGAGCGAAACCGGCACCCGGCTCAACCACAATTGCGTGCAGGTCGTTGGCTCGGTCGAAGGCTCGGTGAAGCCGCACACCGATTCCTCGCACCTGTGCCGCTACGCCGCCGTGCTCTACCTCAACCCGGACGTGCCGGACCACTGCGGCACCAGCTTCTTCCGCCAGCGCATGCCCGGCGGCCAGCTCGGCGGCAACATCGTGCTGCCACCGCATCGCAACTTGGCTGAAGCGCTGGGCAATCGCTTCGTGCGCCCGGATGCATTCGTCGAGGACGTGCGCGTGGCGCATCGCCATAACCGACTATTGGTCTACAAAGCCAACCTGATCCACAGCGCCAGCGCGTACTGGGGGCTGGAGACGGCGGCCAAACGCATGACCGCCGTGTTCTTCTGGATGGCGTAATCACCCACCGGATCAGGCCGCCGCCTATGGCTTCCGTTCGTCGGTTATGATCCGGCGGCGCATGTCTGCGCAGTCACACCACACCCGGGGGAATTCTCATGGATCGACTGTTGAAAAGGACGGTACTCGTGTTTCTGGCCACGCTGTCCCTGGTTGCCTGCACCTCGGCGCCGCTGAAGCCTGCCGCGCCGATCGCAGTACCGGCCGGCGTCAGCCAGGCCCAGGTCAAGACCAGCATCATCAATGCGCTCGAAGGCCGCGGCTGGACGCTGGACAATCTCGCCGATGGCGACATCCTCACCACGCTGCACCTGCGCGAACACACCGCCACCATCCGCATCACCTACGACGCCGCGGCGGTGAACCTCACCTACCTGCGCAGCACCAACCTGAATTATCGCGAGAAGGGCGATCAGCGCAGCATCCATCGCAACTACAACGGCTGGATCGACTACCTGGAACAGGACATCCGCCGCAACCTGCAGAACACCCACGCGCTGGAAAACCAGTAGCAGCGGCATCGCGGGGCGCCGGACGAGCGCCCCGAATCCCGGATCCCGGCCCTAGATCAGCTTGATCTCGCGCAACCGCTGCAGCAGATAATCGTGCGAGCTGATCGACGTGTCGTAGCGGCGCGGGTTGTCCGGCGTGATGCACGAGTCGAGCGGATCGAGCATCACGTCCGGGTTCGGGTGCAGGAAGAACGGCACCGAGTAGCGCGGCTTGCGCGCGTTCTCGTTCGGCGGGTTGACCACGCGATGAGTGGTCGACGGATACACGTGGTTGGAGAGGCGCTGCAGCATGTCGCCGATGTTCACCACGATCGCGTCGCCCTCGGTGGTGATCGGCAGCCACTCGCCCTCGCGGGTGAGCACTTCGAGCCCTTCGGCGCTGGCGCCGACCAGCAGGGTGATGAAGTTGATGTCCTCGTGCGCCCCGGCGCGCACGTTGGGAATGTTCTGCTCGGTGATCGGCGGGTAATGGATCGGCCGCAGGATCGAATTGCCGACGTCGGTCTTGTCCTCGAAAAAGTTCTCCGGCTGCCGGATGTGCAGCGCCAGCGCGCGCAGCACGCGCGTGCCGAGCTGGTCCAGCGCCTCGTACAGGCCGTAGCCGTAGCGCTTGAAGTCGGGCACCTCGGCCGGCCAGAGGTTCGGCGGCATCAGCCCGGCAAACTTCGAATCGCGCGGGATCTCGCGGCCGATGTGCCAGAACTCCTTGAGGTCGGCGTACTGGCTGTCCTTGGCCGTCTCGACCTTGAACGGCGTGTAGCCGCGCGCGCCGCCACTGCCCGGCACGTGGTACTTCATCTTGGTCTCGGTGGGCAGCGCGAAGAAACGCCGGAACACGTCGTAGGAGCCGTCGATCAGTTCGCGCGCAATGCCGTGGCCGCTGATGCAGCAGAAGCCGAATTCGCGGTAGGCGGCGCCGATCTCGGCCACGAAGGCGTCGCGATCGCTGTCGTATCGGCGGATGTCGAGGGTGGGAACATGCTTCATGGGTGAACGTCCATTGGAGGGTCGTGCGGTCGTTTGATCCGCCACCGCAGGGGGCGGGGCACGTCGGGCCAATCCATGGCGACCCGGTACTACCTCAGGTTCACGAGCGTTCGGCGGTGGATTTTACCGTCCCGGCAAGGCGGTCTGCCAGCTGTCGCACTTCGATCGCGTCAGCACCCTCGACCGTGACCCGCACCACCGGCTCGGTACCGGAAGCACGCAGCACCACCCGGCCACGCCCCTGCAGGATGCGCTCGACCTCGCCCAGCGCCTGGCGCACCGCGTCGCTCTGCAGCGACTCGCGCGCGCCCTCCGCGCGCACGTTGAGCATGACCTGGGGAAACTTCTGCAAACCCTGGCGTGCGCTGGCCAGGTCCTGGCCGGCGTGCGCCAGCGCCTCCAGCACGGCCAGCGCCGCGACGATACCGTCACCGGTACTGGCCCGGTCCAGGCAAAGGATGTGGCCGGAAGTCTCGCCGCCGAGCACGCCTGCGTGCTGCTGCAGCTGCTGCATCACGTAGCGGTCGCCGACGTTGGCACGGATGAAAGGCACGCCGAGTTCGCCCAACGCCTGCTGCAACCCGAAATTGCTCATCAACGTGCCGACCACCGGGCCGGCCAGCAGGCCGCGTGCCTGCAGGTGCCGGGCGAGGATGAACAGGATGTCGTCGCCGTCGGCAAGTTCGCCATGCCGGTCGACCAGGATCACCCGGTCGCCGTCGCCGTCGAATGCCACGCCCAGGTCGGCCGCATGCGCCAGCACCGCCTGCTGCAGGGCTTCCGGATGGGTCGAGCCGACGCCGGCATTGATGTTGAAGCCATCCGGCTTGTCGCCGATGGCCACCACCTCGGCGCCCAGTTCGGCAAACACCTTCGGCGCGACCTGATAGGTGGCGCCATGGGCGCAGTCCACCACCAGCTTGATCCCGCGCAGGCTGAAATCCTCGGCCACCGTGGCCTTGCAGAACTCCGCGTAGCGCGCCACCGCATCGGCGACGCGCACGGCCTTGCCCAAGCGCTCGGAGGCGACCGTGGCGAACGGCGCCTCCAGCTCCGCCTCGATCGCCAGCTCCACCGCGTCGGAGAGCTTCTCGCCGGCGGCGGAGAAGAACTTGATGCCGTTGTCGTGGTGCGGATTGTGCGAGGCGCTGATCACGATGCCGGCCTGCGCACGCATGGAGCGCGTCAGGAACGCCACGGCCGGCGTGGGCATCGGGCCGAGCAGGCCGACGTCGGCGCCGGCCGCCACCAGCCCGGCCTCCAGCGCCGCCTCGAACATGTAGCCGGACACGCGCGTGTCCTTGCCGATCAGCACCCGGGGCCGTTCGCCGCCCTCGCGCCCGAGCACCGCGCCGACGGCGCGGCCCAGCTGCAGCATGAAATCGGCACTGATCGGCCACTGCCCGACCAGGCCGCGGATGCCGTCGGTGCCGAAATACTTGCGTTCTGTCATCGTGGTTTTCCGAGAAAGGATGGACGCATCGAACGGGGCGTTTCAATCGTCGTCCGGCCAGCGCGGTGCAGGTGGACGATCGTCCCGGCGCGGCGCCACGTCGGCCGCCTGCACGGCGCGCCACACCGCCAGCCCATCGACCGTCGGCAGCACATCATGCACGCGCACGAGGCGGGCGCCGCGTTGTACCGCGATCAACGCCGCGGCGGCCGACCCAGCCGCGCGGTCGGCCGGCCTGGCGCGGCCGGTCAGCGTGCCGATCATGCGCTTGCGCGACAAGCCGGCGTACACGCCGCTGCCCAGGCTGGCGAAGCGTTCCAGCGCGCACAGCAGCGCAATATTGTGTTCCAGCGTCTTGCCGAAGCCGAAACCCGGATCGACCAGCACCTTGCGCCGGTCGATGCCCGCCAGTTCGCAGGCAAACAGGCGATCGGTGAGGAAGCGGTGCACCTCGGCGACGACGTCGTCGTAGTGGGGATCGTCCTGCATGCTGCGCGGCTCGCCCAGCATGTGCATCAGGCATACCGGCACACCCAGCTCGGCCGCCGCCTCCAGCGCACCGTCGCGACGCAGCGCGTATACGTCGTTGATCATGCCCGCGCCTGCGGCCACCGCCGCGCGCATCACCTCGGGCCGCGAGGTGTCGATGGAGATCGGCACCGGGGTGCGCGCCGCCAGCTGCTCGATCACGGGCAGCACGCGACGCAGTTCCTCCTCGACGGAAATCCCGTCGGCGCCGGGGCGGGTGGATTCGCCCCCCACGTCGAGCATGTCCGCGCCTTCCTCGACCATGCGCAAGCCGTGCGCCACCGCGTCGTCCACGCTGGCATGGATACCGCCGTCGGAAAACGAATCCGGCGTGAGGTTGAGGATGCCGACCACGCGCGGGCGATCCAGCGACAGGGTACGACCGGCGCAGTCCAGTACCGGCGCAAACCATTCGTTCGTCATGCTCGTGTCTCCGCGCCGTGCCCTGCCCGCGGGCTCATCCGCCCGTACCGCCCAGTTCGCCCATGTAGCGCCGGTAATGGCGCAGCTCGGCGATGGAATCGCGGATGTCGGACAGCGCCGTGTGCGCCGCTTCCTTGCCGACACTCTTGGCGATTTCCGGCGCCCAGCGTCTGGCCAGTTCCTTCAAGGTGGACACGTCGAGGTTGCGATAGTGGAAATAGCGCTCCAGCCGCGGCATCTGCCGGTGCATGAAGCGGCGATCCTGGCAGATCGAGTTGCCGCACATCGGCGACTTGCCCGGCGGCACCCAGGCGCGCAGGAACTCCACCGTGGCCTGCTCGGCCATCGCGTGGTCGGTCTGCGAATTCAGCACCTGGCGCCACAGGCCGGACTTGTGATGCTGGTTGATGTTCCAGCTGTCCATGGATTCCAGCCGGTCGATTTCATGGCGTATCGCGAACACCGGGCCGTCGGCCAGCACGTTGAGGTTCTTGTCCGTAACCACCGTGGCGATCTCGAGGATCGAATCGTGGTCGGTGTCGAGGCCGGTCATCTCCAGATCGATCCAGATCAGGTTTTCTTCGTTGGCTTGGCTCATGGAATCTCCTTGTACGGCCCAGTTTATCAGCCTTGCCCGTGACGGATGCCTGCATGCGATCATCACCGGATGCAGACCTTTTTCTGGCACGACTACGAGACCTCGGGCTCCGATCCCCGGCGCGACCGGCCGCTGCAGTTCGCCGGCATCCGCACCACCCTGGAACTGGAGATCGTCGGCGAGCCGGTGATGTTCTATGGCAAGCCGTCGCGGGAGATGCCGCCCCATCCGGACGCCTGCCTGATCACCGGCATCACGCCGCAGCAGGCCGAGCGCGATGGCGTGGGCGAGGCCGAGTTCGCCGCCCTCGTGCATGAACAACTGGCCATGCCGGGCACCTGCGGCGTCGGCTACAACTCGTTGCGCTTCGACGACGAATTTACCCGGCACATGCTGTACCGCAACTTCCACGACCCGTACGGCCGCGAGTGGGAGAACGGCAACTCGCGCTGGGACCTGATCGACCTGGTGCGCATGTGCCAGGCGCTGCGCCCCGAGGGCATCGCGTGGCCGACGCGCGAGGATGGCTCGCCGAGCTTCAAGCTGGAGCACCTGGCCAGCGCCAACCGGCTCAGCCAGGAACGCGCGCACGACGCCTTGTCCGACGTCCACGCGCTGATCGACCTGGCCCGGCTGATCCGCGTGCGCCAGCCACGGCTGTGGGACTGGTACTACGCACTGCGCCGCAAGCAGAAGGTGTTCGAACTGCTCGACGTGGTCAACATGACGCCGCTGGTGCACGTCTCCTCGCGCTATCCGGCCAGCCGCCATTGCCTCGCGCTTGTCGCACCGCTGGCCCCGCATCCGAACCGTGCCGGCGAGGTGATCGTGTACGACCTCGCCACCGATCCGGCGGAATGGCTGGCCTTGGACGAGGACGAGATCGCCGACCGCATCTTCACGCCGCGCGCCGACCTGCCCGAAGGCATCGAACGCATTCCGCTGCGCACCGTCCGAGCAAACCACGCGCCGGCTTTGGCGCCGCTGTCGGTGCTGCAAGGCGTCGACCGGCAGCGCCTGCAGCTCGATGTCGAACGTGGCATGGCGCATCGCGACACCCTGCGGGCGGTCGACGGACTGGCCGAAAAGCTGCGCCGCGTGTTCCAGCGCGCCGCGGAGTTTCCTCCGCCGGAAGACCCGGAACTGGCGCTCTACAACGGCTTCCTGCCCGATGCCGACAAACGCCTGCTGGCGCAGGTGCGTGCCACGCCAGCGGCGGAACTGGGTACGCGCGCGTTTCCGTTCCGCGACCCGCGCTACCCCGAATTGCTGTTCCGCTACCGCGCACGCAACTGGCCCGAGACGCTCGACGCCGACGAGCGCGTGCGCTGGGAAGCCTTCCGCCAGGCACGACTAACCCGCCACACGCCACTGACCGGCCTCACCCTCGACGATTACTTCGCCCGCATCGCGGAGCTGCGCCACGATCCGCAGGCGCAGGACAAATTGCCCCTGCTCGACCAGCTGCAGGCCTGGGGCGAGCAACTCGCCGACAGCCTCGACAGTGCGTAGGACGGGCACCGCCCGCCATTGCACCAGGCCGGCGGCCCGTACCCGCCCTACTCTCCGACGAATTGCCATGCAAAGAAGCTATTTCACGCCCGCCACCTTCCGCTTCCTGCGCGCGCTGGAGCGCAACAACAACCGCAACTGGTTCCACGCGCACAAGGACGACTACGAGCGCCACGTGCGCGAGCCGTTCCTGCAGCTGATCGTCGACCTGCAGGCGCCGCTGGCGAAGATCAGCCCGCACTACCGTGCCGACCCGCGCAGGAACGGCGGTTCGCTGTACCGCATCTACCGCGACACGCGCTACTCCAACAACAAGCTGCCGTACAAATCCTGGCAAGGCTCGCGCTTCACCCATGCACGACGCCACGAGATCCAGGCGCCCGGTTTCTACCTGCACATCGAACCCGATGACTGTTTCGCTGGCGGCGGCATGTGGCATCCCGAGCCCGACGCGCTGAAGCACATCCGCGAGTTCCTGGTCGACAATCCGGAGGCATGGAAGCGCGCCACGCGAAGCAAGGCCTTCCGCGACCACCTGCAATTGGGCGGCGAATCGCTGGTGCGCCCACCGCGCGGCTACGATCCCGCACACGAGCTGATCGAGGATCTCAAGCGCAAGGATTTCATCGCCAGCACCGGCTTCAGCGAAGCACTGGCGTGCTCCGGCGAACTGCTGCCGTGGACCGTCGCGACGTTCAGGCGGGCCGCGCCGCTGGTCGATTATCTGTGCGCCGCGCAGGAACTGGAATTCTGAATCGCTGTCTGCAGGAGCCCGCCCGCAGGCGATGCTCCTGCCTCCATGCACGTGGAGAAAGCATCGCCCGCGAGCGGGGCTCCTACGCGTTCCGGCCGCGACGCTGCACGCCCGCCACGACCATCCCGACCGCCGCGGCGAACGCCACGTAATGCGCCGGCGCCAGCACGCCGAACTGCTTCACCAGCAAGCCGATCAGCGGCGGCGTGAGGCCGCCGAACAGGGCGTAGGCGATGTTGTAGGAGAACGACAAACCGGAGAAGCGCACTGCCGGCGGAAACGCCACCACCATCAGCGCGGGCACCACACCGACCACACCGACGGCCAGTCCGGCCAGCGCGTACAGGGCGAGGAAATGCGCCGCACCCGCCTGCAGGTCGAGATACAGCGCATAGCTGCACACCAGCAAGCCGATCGCGCCGAACAACAGGGCACGGGCAAAGCCGATCCGGTCGGCCAGCCAACCGTAACCGAGGCACCCCAGCGCCAGCGCCACCGATGCGAGGTTGTTGCCGAGAAACGCCCGTTCCGGCGCGACGTGGAATACCGACTGCACCAGCGAGGGCGTCATAAGGATGATCACCAGGATCGCCGCGGTGAGCATCCAGGTCACCAGCATCGACAGCAGCACGCTGGAGGCATGGCGCTCGAACACCTGCCGCAACGGCAGGCCACTGGCCAGCTCCTTGCGCGCGTGCATCGCCTCGAACACCGGCGTCTCGCTGAGCCAGCGGCGCAGCCACACCGCGACGAAGCCGAACACGCCGCCGGCCAGGAACGGCAATCGCCAGCCCCAGTCGAGCACCGCGGCAGGACTCATCCGGCTGTTGATCGTCGCGGCCACCAGCGAGCCGATCACGATGCCGACGGTCAGCCCCGAGGTGAGGCTGGCGCAGGCAAGCCCGACCCGACGCGCTGGCACGTGCTCGGCCACGAACACCCACGCGCCGGGCACTTCGCCACCCACCGCGATGCCCTGCACCACGCGCAGGAGCAGCAACAGCAGCGGCGCCAGCATGCCGATCTGCGCGTACACCGGCAGAAGGCCGATGCCGAGCGTGGGCACCGCCATCAGGAACACGCTCAACGTGAACATCCGCTTGCGCCCCAGCTTGTCGCCGTAATGCGCCATCACGATGCCGCCCAGCGGCCGCGCGAGGTAGCCGGCGGCAAAGATGCCGAACACCTGCAGCTGCGCCAGCCACGGCGCGGTGTCGTGCGGGAAGAACAACTGGCTCAGCGGGATCGCGAAAAACACGAACACCACGAAGTCGTAGAACTCCAGCGCGCCGCCCAGCGCCGCCAGGGTCAGCGTACGGACGTCACGGCGACCGAGGGCGCCGCCGTCCCTGCTGCCGCCATCCAACGCGAGGTCACACTCGATCATCAATTCGTTCCCGGGGCCGACGCGGCAACATACCCCAAAAACCACCCTGCCCGATCGTCAGGACGCCCGTGGCACCAGCCGTTTTCGGATTAGTATTCGGCCGGACTGGCCGGGGGGCCACGTCACTGCATTGCCCGTTTCATGGAGTAACTCGTCTCTTTCACGTCGGTTGCAAGGAGAGTTTCGATGAACATGAGCAAACGTTGCGCAGCCGAGTTCTTCGGCACGTTCTGGCTGGTTCTGGGTGGATGCGGCAGCGCCGTGCTGGCGGCCGGGTTTCCGGAGCTCGGCATCGGCTTTGCCGGGGTGGCGCTGGCTTTCGGCCTTACCTTGCTGACCATGTGTTACGCCATCGGCCACATTTCCGGTTGCCACATCAACCCGGCGGTGACCTGCGGCCTGGCCGCCGGTGGCCGTTTCCCGGTGAGGGATGTCCTGCCCTACGTCGTCGCTCAGGTCGTTGGCGGCCTCGTCGCCGGTTTGGTGCTGTACACAATCGCCTCGGGCAAGCCCGGTTTCGATGCCGCGGCCAGCGGCTTTGCGTCAAACGGGTACGGGGCACATTCGCCGGGCGGTTACTCGATGGGCGCGGCGGCGTTGTGCGAGATCGTGATGACCGGTTTCTTCATCTTCATCATCATGGGCGCAACGCACCGGAGCGCGCCCGTGGGTTTCGCCGGCATCGCGATCGGCCTGGCGCTGACCCTGATCCACCTGGTCAGCATCCCGGTCACCAACACGTCGGTGAACCCGGCGCGCTCGACCGGCGTGGCCGTGTTCCAGGGCGACTGGGCAGTGCACCAGCTGTGGTTCTTCTGGCTGATGCCGATCGTCGGCGCCATCATCGGCGGCCTGGTCTATCGCTACCTGTGGAGCGACCGGCCGGATCAACCAGCGATCAAGGGCGACAAGGTCTGAGTTGACGAGCCGTACCGCGGCGTTGCATCACGGACGCGCCGGTGGCGGGTGGTGCCCGCGTTGCTGGAGCGCCGCTCGCGTCGCCGGGCGGCACCATGCTGCAGGAGGCGCCGCCCGCCGCGCGTCGGACTTGCCCGCCCATCACGCCTGGGCGAATGGATATGCCAACACGTCGGCGATTGCGTCGGTGTCGGCCAGGCACATCAGCAGGCGCTCCACGCCCAGCGCCACGCCGGCGCAAGCCGGCATGGCATCGAGTACGCCAAGCAGGTTCTCGTCGAGCGGGATCTCGCGCAGGCCGCGCTCGCGGCGCACCGCGTTGTCGCGCTCGAAGCGCCCGCGCTGCTCGGCTGCGTTGTTCAACTCGTGGTAGCCGTTGGCCAGCTCGTAGCGGCCCAGGTACAGCTCGAAGCGCTCGGCCAGCGGCGGATCGCCGGCACGGATCTTCGCCAGCGCGCACTGGCTGGCCGGGTAGTCGTGGATCACCGTGATGCGGTCGCGCGGGAATGCCGGCTGCAGTTTGTGCGTGATCAGCAGGTCGAGCCAGTCGTCGCGACCCAGCCCTTCCGGACCAATGCCGAACGCGGCCAGCGGCGCACGCAGTTCGTCGACCGCGGCATGCAGCGGGTCGATGCCCAGCCCGTCCAGGAACAGTTGCCGGTACGTGGTGATCCGCACGTCGGCTCGACGCTGGACCAGCGCCAGCGCAGCCTCCACCAGCACGATGGCCTCCTGCATCAGGCGGCGATGGTCCCAGCCGACCCGATACCACTCCAGCATGGTGAACTCGGGGTTGTGCCGTCCGCCCGCCTCACCGTTGCGGAACACCCGGCCCAGCTCGTAGCAATCGCCCACGCCTGCCGCGAGCAGCCGCTTCAGCGGGTACTCCGGCGAGGTGCGCAGCCAACGCTCGCGCGCGCCGGCATCGACATGCCCGCTGAAGATCGTGCTGAAGCCCTGCATGTTCGGATCGGTATTGCCCGCCGCAGACAACACCGGGGTTTCCACCTCCAGCACCTGCCGCGCGCAAAAGAACACGCGCACCAGCTCGTACAGCCGCGCACGCAACTGCAGCGCTTCTTGCAGGGACAAGCCCATCAAGCCGCCCCGTGTTCGTCGAACAGGGCCAGCAGTTGCGCCTCGTCCCATACCGGCACGTGCAGTTCCTTCGCCTTGTCGAGCTTGGAGCCGGCCTCCGCGCCCGCCACCACCACGCTGGTTTTCTTCGACACCGATCCCGACACCTTGGCGCCCAACGCTTCCAGCCTCTGCTTTGCTTCATCGCGGCTGAGCGAGTCCAGCGTGCCGGTGAGCACGAAGGTCTGACCGTCCAGCGGCGCGGCCGCCACCACGGCGCTGGCGGGAATCGCCTGCAGCAGGCGCTGCATCGCCGCCTCCGCCTCGCGCAAACCGGCGCGCGCGGCGGGATCGGCGAGGAAGGCCTGCAGGCTGGCGGCCGCGGCCTGTGGCACACCGGCGGTGATCCAGTGGGCCGCCCCGCCCGCCTCCAGGCGGTCGAGCGTGGGGAAATGCTGCGCCAGCAGCCTGCAGCTCTTGGGGCCAAGCTTGTTGATCCCGGCCATGTCCAGCAGCACGCCGAGATCCAGGCGCTCGCGCAGTTGCGCCGAAGGCGCGCTTTCGTCGCTGAACACGATGCCGGCATCCAGCAGCGCATCGACCACGCGTTGGTTGCCCGCCTGCGCGAAGAAGCCGGCGATCGAGTTGGCCACTTCGGCACCGACATCCGGCAGCACGCGCAGCACCGGCGCCGGCGTCGCGCGCACCACGTCGAGCCGGCCCAGCCACGTGGCCAGCGTCCTGGCCGTGCTCTCGCCGATGTGCATGATGCCCAGCGCGAACAGGAAACGCGCCAGCGTGGTGCGCTTGCTGGCCTCGATGCCGGCAACCAGGTTCTCCGCCCAGCGGGTGGCCACCTTGCCGGCCTTGACGGTTTCCGGCGTGGTGCCGTCCCGTTCGTCGATCGCCTGCTTCATCGCCACGAAGCTGTCGACGGTGAGCGCGTACAGGTCGGCCGGCGAATGCACGACGTCCAGCTCTACCAGCGCCTCGGCGAAGCGCTCGCCGAGGCCTTCGATATCCATGGCGCGGCGCGAGGCGAAGTGGATCAGCGCCTCCTTGCGCTGCGCCGCGCAGATCAACCCGCCGGAGCAACGCCAGGCGGCAGCGCCCTCTTCGCGGATCAGCGCGGAATCGCAGATCGGGCAGCGCCGGGGCATTGTCCATGGCACCGTGCCGCGTGGCCGCTGGTCCTTCACCACGCGGACCACTTCCGGGATCACGTCGCCGGCGCGACGCACGATCACCGTGTCGCCGATGCGCGCGTCCAGCCGCGCCACCTGGTCGGCGTTGTGCAGCGTGGCGTAGGTCACCGTGACACCGGCGACCTGCACCGGTTCCATCCGCGCGCGCGGCGTGGCGGCGCCGGTGCGCCCGATCTGCACCTCGATGTCGAGCAGGCGCGTGGTCTGCTCCTGCGCCGGGAACTTGTGCGCGATCGCCCAGCGCGGCGCGCGCGAGACGAAACCCATCTCGCGCTGGCCTTCGTAGTCGTCCAGCTTGTAGACCACGCCGTCGATGTCGTACGGCAGGCTGTCGCGTTTCGCGCCGATGCGCCGGAAGTAGGCGATCAGGCCGTCGAAGCCGCGCGTGACATCCACCTCCGGCGAGACCGGGAAACCCCATTCGCGCAGCTGCTTCAGCGTCGCCGAATGGGTCGGCGGCAGCTCGCCGCCCTCGACCACGCCGATCGCGTAGGCAAAGAAGCTCAACCGCCGTTTCGCGGTGATCGCCGGGTCGAGCTGGCGAAGCGAACCGGCGGCGCCATTGCGCGGGTTGGCCAGCGGCTTCTCGCCGTGCGCGCGGGCATGTTCGTTGAACGCCTCGAAATCCTTGCGCAGCATGATCACCTCGCCGCGCACCTCCAGCACTTCGGGCCAGCCCTTGCCGCGCAGCTTCAGCGGGATCGCGCGCACCGTGCGCAGGTTCGCGGTGACGTCCTCGCCGGTCTCGCCGTCACCGCGGGTGGCGCCCTGCACGAATACGCCGTGTTCGTAGCGCAGGCTGATCGCCAGGCCGTCGAGCTTGGGCTCGACCGAGAACACCGGCTCGCGCCGGCCCAGCGTCTGCTCGATCCGCCGCTCGAACTCCGACACCTCGCGGAAACGCTCGCGCTCGGTCTCGCCATCCTGCTCGAAGGCATTGCCAAGGGAGAGCATCGGGATCGCGTGGCGCACTTCGGCAAAGCCGCCCTGCGCCCGCGCACCCACCTTGCGCGTGGGCGAATCGGGCGAGGCCAGGCCGGGATGTTCGGCCTCCAGCGCCTCCAGCTCGCGCATCAGCCGGTCGTACTCGGCGTCGGTGATGTCGGCGTCGTCGAGCACGTGGTAGCGATAATTGGCCTGTTCGATCCGCGCCCGCAGCGCGGCGGCGCGGGCCAGGACGTCGGCGGGAACGGCGGATGGGGGCATGCGGGTCTCCTTCGCCGCCCAGTTTAGCGGCCCGCCGGTGCGCTCGCCGTGCAGATGCCGGCTCAGCGATGCAGGTCGCCGGCCGCTTCGGGCTGGTAGGTGATTTCCAGCACCTTCAGGCGGCGCTTGCGGCCGTCCGGCATGGGCCAGTCGATCTGCTGGCCGCGCGCCAGGCCCAGCAGGGCGCTGCCCACCGGCGCCAGGATCGAGACCGTGCCCGGGGCACCGGCCCCCGAGGGATAGACCAGGGTGAGGGTCAGCTTCTCGCCGTTCGCCTCGTCCTCGAAGACCACGGTGGAGTTCATCGTCACGATGTGCGGAGGCATCGCCGTCGGCTCCACCACCTCGGCCCGGTCGAGCTCGGCGCGCAGGGCGTGCAGCTTGTCGGCCTCGGCGGCCGGCAGCCGATCCAGCAGGGCTTCGATGCGATCCATGTCGATGCGCGACACGATGATGGCTGACTGACTCATGACATTTCCTGGTTTCCGCGGCTCCTGCCGCACAAAAACACGCGCCAGAACGTGGTGTCCCGGCGCGTGGGGTCGGTTATCCGCTGCCGCGCCTGGCACGTCGTGGGCGGCAGGTGCATCAGGCGTGACTGTGCAAAATCCGGGCGCCAAATGCAAGCTGTCGCAGCAGGTATCATCGGCCCATGGCCACCCCAGCCGCCGCGGATGCCCCCTCAGCAACGGTTCCGGCCGCCTTGCCGGAGCCGTCCTCGCGCGAGCGGTTCCGCGGCCTGCTGTGGCTGGTCGCGGCCGCCTTTTTCATGCAGGCGCTGGATTCGACCGTGGTCAACACCGCGGTGCCGATGATGGCCGCGGCGCTGGAGGTGACCCCGCTGGGCATGCGCACCGCGCTGACCAGCTACGTGCTGACCCTGGCGATCCTGATCCCGGCGAGCCCGTGGTTGTGCGACCGGCTCGGCACGCGCCGGGTGTTCGGCGCCGCGATCGTGGTGTTCGGGCTGGGTTCGCTGGCTTGCGGGCTGGCCCAGAGCCTGCCGCAGCTGGTCGCCGCGCGCGTGCTGCAGGGCATCGGCGGCGCCTCGCTGATGCCGGTCGGGCGGTACGTGCTGGTGCGCAGCATCGACAAGCGCGAATTCGTGCGCGCGATGAGCACCGTGGCGACCTTCGGCCTGCTGGGTTCGGTGCTGGGACCGCTGCTGGGCGGCGCGCTGGTGGAGTTCACCTCGTGGCGGCTGATCTTCCTGATCAACGTGCCGGTGGCGATCGCGGGGGTCTGGATGAACCTGCGCGACATGCCGGACTACCGGCTGGAGCGCGCGCACCGCTTCGACCTGTTCGGCTTCGTGCTGTTCGCCGCGGCCTCGGCCCTGCTGCTGATCGCCTCGGAACTGGCCGGCACCACCCCGGTGCCGTGGGCGCGCATCGGCCAGTACAGCCTGGTGGCGGTGCTGCTGGGACTGGCCTACGTGTGGCACAGCCGGCGCACCGCGTTCCCGGTTGCCGACCTGACCCTGCTGAAGGTGCGCAGCGTGTGGGTGGCGCTGGCCGGCGGCCTGTTCACCCGCCTCGGCATCTCCGGCATGTTCCTGTTGCTGGTGCTGTTCCTGCAGGTAGGCTGCGGCTGGTCGCCGCTGATGGCCGGCCTGATGATGGTGCCGCAGGCGCTGGGGTCGATCTGCGCCAAGTGGGCCATCAACCGCGTGCTGGTGCATTTCGGCTATCGCCGCCTGCTGCTGGGCAACACGCTGATCGTGGCGGTGCTGCTGGCCTCGTTCGCCCTGCTCGGCCCGGGCACGCCGGTGTGGGCCATCGCGGCGCTGACGTTCTGTTACGGCGGCTTCGCCGGCCTGCAGTACACCGCGATGAATACCCTGATCTACCACGACCTGGACATCACCCACGCGTCGATGGCCTCGTCGATGGCCTCCACCGTGCAGTACCTGGCGATGAGTTTCGGCATCGCCCTGTCCACGCTGCTGATGCAGGCGCTGCTGCAGGGGCACGAGCGCGCGGACTACGTGGAGGCGTTCCGCTGGACAGTGCTGCTGCTGGCGCTGGTCACCGCGGTGGGCAGCCGCGTGTTCGGCCGCCTGCGGCGTGACCGACCCTTGGCCCGCGCCGGCGTTCCGGCGAGTTGAACCGCAGCCGGCCGGAAGCTGCATGTAGCATGCAGTCTTTCCCGCAAGACCCGGCACGTACCGAATGCATCACGCCAGCGACATCCTGTTCACCCTCTTCATCGTGTTCGTCGCCGCCCAGATCGGCAGCGAGATCGCGCAACGGCTGAAGCTGCCGGGCGTGGTCGGCGAGATCGCCGCCGGTTGCGCGATCGGCCCTTCCCTGCTCGGCTGGATCAGCCCGGAGCAGATCGCCACCGGCACTCCGCTCGACGTGCTGGCCGAGATCGGCGTGATCCTGCTGCTGTTCGCGGTGGGCCTCGAAACGCGGCTGGAAGAGATGAAGAAGGTCGGCGCGGTGGCGTTCGCGGTCGGCGTGGTCGGCGTGCTGGTGCCGTTCGGCATGGGCAGCGTGTGGGCGCATGGGAACGGCTTCGACTGGGACCGTTCGCTGTTCGTGGCGGCGGCCTTCGTGGCCACCTCGGCCGGGATCACCGCGCGCGTGCTGCAGGAGCTGAACGCGCTGCAGCGTATCGAGAGCAAGGTGATCCTGGGCGCGGCGGTGATCGACGACATCCTCGCCATGCTGCTGCTCGGCGTGGTGATCTCGCTGCAGGGCGGCGGCAGCGTCGACGCCTCGCACCTGCTGGTGGTGCTGGCCGGTGCGGCGGGCTTCATCGCGGTGATCGGCTGGGGCGGCACGCGGGTGATGCGCTGGAACTCCGCCTGGCTGGACAAGCCACTGGGTCCGCATTCGCCGCTGATGATCGTGCTGGCGCTGTGCCTGGGGCTCGCCTGGCTGTCCACCCGTTTCGGCCTGGCCGCGATCATCGGCGCGTTCCTGGCCGGCATGATCGCCTCCGAAACCCGCCAGCAGCACGCCCTGGAAAAGCAGACGGCACCCTTGCTGGCCCTGCTCACGCCGTTCTTCTTCGTGGTCACCGGCAGCAAGGTCGACCTGCACGAACTGGCCAGCGCCGAGGCGTTGTGGATGCTGGCCGTGGTCACCGCGATCGCGGTGGTATCGAAGCTGGCCGGCGGCTGGCTCGGATCGCTCACGCTGGGCACGCGCAGCGCCACCATCATCGGCTTCGGCATGGTGCCGCGCGGCGAGGTGGGCATCGTGGTCGCCACGCTGGGCCTGGCTGCAGGCGTGTTCGACAACCGCATCTACGCGATCATCGTGGCCATGTCGCTGCTTACCGCCATGGTGACGCCGCCGATCCTGGCCTGGCTGCTCAAGCGCAGCGACCGCACCGCCGGCACCACGCAGCTGCCCGAGACGCCGCACTGACTGCTGCCACGTTCGGCAGCGACGAAAACGACAACGGGCCGACGCAAGCCGGCCCGTTGGAGTAACGCTGCGGCCGGCCACCCATGCGCGATGGCGGGCCGGCGTGACGACATCACCTGGCGAACAGGTGCTCCACGCCGGCGCGCTCCTCGCGCAGTTCCTTGTCGGTGGCGTCCATGCGCGCACGCGAGAATTCGCCGATCTCCAGGCCCTGCACGATTTCGTACTTGCCGTTCTTCACGGTCACCGGATAGCCGTAGATCACGCCCGGCGCGATGCCGTAGGAGCCATCGGAGGGAATGCCCATCGAGGCCCAGTCGCCCTCGGCCGTGCCCTGCGCCCAAGTGCGCATGTGGTCGATCGCGGCCGAGGCGGCCGAGGCAGCCGACGAGGCACCGCGCGCCTTGATGATCGCCGCGCCGCGCTGCTGCACGGTGGGGATGAACTCGCTCTCGTACCACGCCTGGTCGACCAGGCTCAGCGCCGGCTTGCCGTCGACGGTGGCGTGGTGCAGGTCGGGATACTGGGTGGAGCTGTGGTTGCCCCAGATCGTCATCTTCTTCACGTCGGTGTTGTGCTTGCCGGTCTTCTCGGCGAGCTGGCTCTTGGCGCGGTTGTGGTCCAGCCGCACCATCGCGGTGAAGCACTTCGGGTCGAGATCCGGCGCGTTCTGCTGGGCGATCAGCGCGTTGGTGTTGGCCGGGTTGCCGACCACCAGCACCTTCACGTCGCGTTTGGCGTGCGCGTTCAGCGCCTTGCCCTGCGGCGCGAAGATGGCGCCGTTGGCTTCCAGCAGGTCCTTGCGCTCCATGCCCGGGCCGCGCGGACGCGCGCCGACCAGCAAGGCGTAGTCCACGTCCTTGAACGCGATATTGGCGTCGTCGGTGGCGACCACGCCGGCCAGCGTCGGGAACGCACAGTCGTTGAGCTCCATCACCACGCCCTGCAGCGCAGGCAGGGCCGGGGTGATCTCCAGCAGGTGCAGGATCACCGGCTGGTCGGGGCCGAGCATGTCGCCAGCGGCGATGCGGAACAGCAAGGCATAGCCGATCTGGCCGGCGGCACCGGTAACGGCAACTCGAACGGGGGCTTTCATCATTGATCTCCGTGATTCGGGATTCGGGATTCGGGGTTCGGACAGACGATGCCCGGTGTCACTGGAGTTCGGCGAAGAACTCCTGGATGCGCTGCAGGCCGGGTTGCAATTGGGCCTGCGGGCAGGTGTAGGAAATGCGCATCGCGCGCGGCTCGCCGAACGCCGAGCCCGGCACGCAGGCCACGCCCTTGGCTTCCAGCAGCGCGGCGCAGAACTCCACGTCGTTGCCGATCTTCATGCTGCCGTGGCGCTTGCCGAACGCCACCGAGATGTCCGGGAACGCGTAGAACGCACCCTGCGGCCGCGGGCAGGCCACGCCGGGGATCGCGCTGAGCGCGGCGAACACGGTATCGCGCCGGCCGGCGAACTCCTGGCACCTGGCCTGCGGCACGTCCTGCGGGCCGGACAAGGCCGCCACGGCCGCGGCGGTGATCACCTCCGGCAGGCTGGTGATGTGGTTGGAGTTGAGCGTGGTCACCGCCCTGGCAACGACCTCGGGGCCGGCCAGCAGGCCCACGCGCCAGCCCGGCATGCCGTAGGTCTTGGACACCGAGTCGACGAAGATCACCCGGTCACGCAGCGCCGGGTTCGCGAAAACGAAGTTGTGGTAACCGATGCCGTCGAACACCATCGCGTTGTAGATGTCGTCGGTGATCACCCAGGTGTCCGGGTGCCGTTCGATCACCTCGGCCAGCGCGGCGATTTCCGCGCCGGTGTAGACCATGCCGGTGGGGTTGGACGGGTTGTTGAACAGGAACACCTTCGGCTTGCGCGCCAGCGCGGCATCGAGCTGGGCCGGGGTGAGCTTGTAGTTCTGCTCCGCGCCGCACGGCATCACGTGGATCTTCGCGCCCACGATGTCGGCGATGTCGCGGTAGGTGGTCCAGTACGGCGCGGCGAAGCAGATCTCCTCGCCTTCGTCCAGCAGCGCCTCGGCCAGGTTGTACAGCACCTGCTTGGCGCCGATGCCGATCGACAGGTTGGCACGCGTGTAGCCGCTGAAGCCGAGCGCCCCGATGTGCCCGAGGAAGGCGTCCAGCAACGCGTCGGCGCCGCGATTGCTGCCGTATTGGCCGGAGTCGTGCGAGAGCGACTCGCGTGCCGCGGCGTAGACATGCTCGCCGGGCAGGAAATTCGGCACGCCGATGGAGAAACTGATGATGTCGCGACCGGCAGCCTTGAGCTGCCTGGCCTTCTCGGCGATGAGCATGATCGCGCTGGGTTTCGCGCGGCCGACACGCTGGGCGAGCTGGGGCATTGCTGTCTCACTGCAGTGAGGAGGAAACAAAGGCCGTGATTTTACCACGCTGCCCGCTCCGGGCGCTCGCCGCCAGCCGCCTTCACCACCGCCACGCAATCGGGGCATCATGGGCCCGCCCGCCGTTCGGGCGCTCTGACAACCCGATGGGAAGGAGATCCGCATGCACTGGCTATGGGTTTTCGTGATTGGACTGGTCGTGGGGGTGGTGGCGAAATTGCTGACGCCGGGCAAGGACCCGGGCGGCTTCATCATCACCGCCATCATCGGCATCGCCGGCTCGCTGCTGGCGACCTGGGTCGGCCAGCATCTGTTCGGCTGGTACCAGGAGGGGCAATCGGCCGGCTTCATCGCCTCGGTGATCGGCGCGATCGTGCTGTTGCTGCTCTACCACCTGGTCAAGCGCAAGTCGGCGTGAGCCAGGCAAGGCGGACCACGGGATGGACACGACCATGGTGCGCCCACGCAGGAAAAATCGCCGGCTTCCGCCGGCGATCCCGTGATCCATCAGACGGCAGGCTCAGCCGCGCCGGTCGAGCACGTCGTTCCATTCCCTGACGCGGTCGGACTGCGCCGCCAGCAGCGCGTCGACATCGCCGTCCACGGTGACCTTCTCGATCGTGTCGCCCTGCTGGATCGCGTTGACCACGTCCATGTCGGACGCGTCCAGCACCTCGCCGAACACGCTGTGCTTGCCGTCCAGCCACGGCGTCGGGCCATGGGTGATGAAGAACTGGCTGCCGTTGGTGCGCGGACCGGCATTGGCCATCGACAGCACGCCCGGCTTGTCGTGGCGCAGCGACGGGTTGAACTCGTCCTCGAACTTGTAGCCCGGGCCGCCACGGCCACTGCCCTCGGGGCAACCGCCCTGGATCATGAAATCGGCGATCACGCGATGGAACGACAGGCCGTCGTAGTAGCCGCGCTTAGCCAGGTTGACGAAATTGGCGACCGTGACCGGTGCCTTGTCTTCATGCAGGCGCAGGTGGATCGGGCCGCGGTTGGTGGTGAAGGTGACATGGATGGTCATGGAGATCCTTGCAGCTGGGGCGAAAGGACGAAAGGATAACCCAGCGGCCGGGCGCGGCCGTGAACGGGTCGATCCTCAGCGTGTCGCCGCCGCCGGCTCCGGCGCCGCCTGCAGCAACTGGAGCAGCTTGAGGTAGACCGCGTTGGTCCAGCCGAAGCCGATCACGTTGGTGGTGTAGCCGGCGGTGATCTTTACGTCCGCATTGCCCAGCACCATGTTGTATTTCTCGCGGATGGTGCCGTCGTGGGCGAAACCGGTATCCACCGTGGCCATGAACTTGCGCGCCAGGCGGCGGGCGTCATCGTGGAAACCGTAGTGGTCCAGGCCCGAGATCGCCAGCCAGTTGGTGGGCGCCCAGCCGAACGGCTCGTCCCATTGCGCGCCGCTGCCCAGGTCGTCCATCGACAGGCCGCCCTTGCGCTCGAACACGGCCAGGTGTTTCTCCAGCGCGGCCGCCTGCTCCTTGCTGGCGAGCCCCGCCCACAGCGGCCAAAAGGTGGTGACGTAGGGCTGCGTCGAGGACTTGCCGGTGGTGAAGTCGTAGTCCATGAACAGGCCGCGGTCGGGCCGCCACAGATACTTGTCCATCGCCGCCTTGCGCGCGGCGGCGGCGTCCGCCCACTGTTTCGCCTCGGCCACCTTGCCCAGTTGCAGGGCGAAATCGTGCAGGTCGCGTTCGTAGCGGTAGAGCAGGCTGTTGAGACCCACGCCGGCGTAGTGGTGGGTGGTGCCGCCGTACGGGCCGAAGTGGAAATTGGTGTCGAAGCCGGACTCGCGCATGGCACGGTCGCCCAGGTAGTAATCGGCGCTCAGCCGATACCCCTGCGACCACGCACCGGCGCAGACGCTGGACGCCTCGATGTCGCAACTGGTGGACTTCAGGCGCGCGGTCTCGGCGGCGTCGGGATGCTCGGCGGCCTTCACCAGGTAACCGGGATCGTCCTTCGGATGCGCCAGCACCCAGTCGATCACGCCGCGGTAGTAGGCACTGCTGCCGCGCATCTCCGGCACCGGGCCCTGGCCGAGATCGAAGTAGCGCGCCAGGCCGGTATCGCCGGCGCGATGCTCCGGCCGGGTCCAGATGTGATAGTTGGCCACCGCCAGCGGATAGGCGTGGACCAGCCACGCATGCCGCTCGGCTTCGCCCTTGAATGCCCCGGGTGCGGCCAGTACGTCACCGATCATGCGCGACAGGAACGGCGGCTGCGAACGGGTCAGGTAGTAGGTGCGGTTGGCGTTGAGCACGCCGCCGTAATGCTCGACCTCGAACAGCATGTTGTCGGTCATGTCCCGCGCCAGCTCCACGTGCCCGTCGGCGAGCAGGCCGAGCTGGATGAAATAGCTGTCCCAGCCGTACATCTCGTTGAACTGCCCGCCCGGCACCACGTAGGGCCTGGGCAGGTAGAGCAGGCCTTCGGCCGGCAGCGCGGACGGCATCAGCTCGCCCAGCTTCTCGATGCGCCGGGGCAGCGTGTGCACGTCGACCTTGCAGCGTTGCCTGATGTCGGCCAGCGCCGCAGGCGCGGGGAAGCCGGCGGGCAGATAGAGCACCGGGCGCGCATCCATCTTCGGGTCATGCAGCGCCGAACAGTCTTCCAGCGAGCGCGTGAGGGTGTCCCACGCCTTGTGGATGTACGCCTGCGTCTTCGCCGGGTCGGGCGTGGCAGCGCCGGCCGTGGTGGCGAAGGCGAGCGCGGTGGCGGCGAACAGGGAGACGATCTTCATGGGCGGGCTTCCTCCTGCGGTGGATCGAGGTGGCGCTCGTCGCTTCCGTGCAACGGCTGGCGGCTGAGTATCGCCCGGCCATCGGCGTCGCGACTGACGCGGATGTCGTAGCGCTGCCCGCGAAACTTCACGTCCCTGAGCGTCAGGGCGTTCCAGCCTGGCGGCAGCACGGGAGCGTACCTGGCACTCAAGCCGTCGTCGTCGATGCGCAGGCCGGTGAGGCCGTAAAGCATGCTTTGCACGAAGCCGGCCGAGGTCGCCAGGATGTAGCCGGCGTTGTTGGCCGCCGTCTCGGTGCGCACGTTGAACGGGGCTTTCAGGAAGCCGACCAGGTTGCGGTCGATCCACTCGCCGGCGGCCTTGCCGTCGCCCAGCTCCGCCGCGCCGACGGCGAGCATCACCATCATCATCTCGTTCGGATCGTCGCCGTGGCTCTTCAGCGCCTGCAGCTGGAAGTCGAAATCGTTGCGGCGCACCTGCGGCGACATCGGCAGGTCCAGGTTCGGATACATCAGCCAGGCCAGCGAGGAGCCCATCCAGGTGACCTTGTCGTGCGGCACCGACTTGTCGAAATCCAGGTGGCGCTGTTCGGCCTCGTCGAAGGGGATGTACATCTTCGCGGCGATCTCGCTCCAGCGCGGGTCCGCTTCCGCGCCCACCACGCGCGCCGCCTTCGCCGCGATCTCGAGCGCCTTGCGGGCGGCGGCGTTGGTGAAGGAGTCGTTCGGCACGTCGTTGTAGGCCTCGTCGGGCGAGGTCACGTGGTGGATCTCGTAGCGGTCGTGTGCCTGGTCGTAGGTGACGCGGCTGGTCCAGAAGGTGGCGATGCCCTGCAGCACCGGCCAGGCGTGCTCCTTCAGCCACGCCTTGTCGCCGGTGGCCAGGTAGTACTGCCATTGCGCGATGGCGATGTCGGCGTTGACGTGCACTTCGCGGTAGACCTCCCAGGCGAAGTGCGGGGTGACGTCCACGCCGGTCTGCGGATCGGCTTCCCACGGGTACATGGTGCCTTGCACGCCGTACTGGCGGGCGCGGGCGCGCGCGGGTTCGGTGGTGCGGGCGCGAAACATCACGATCGGTTTCGCGCGCTCCGGATGCAGCAGCAGCAGCGCGGGGAACACCCATGAGTCGCTGTCCCAGAACGCGTGGCCCGCGTAGTTGGGCGTCAAGGCGCAGGCGCCCATCGGCCAGGCGGTGCCGACCGTGGTGTTGGACAGCAGGTAGTACAGGTCCGAGTGCACCGCCTTCTGCACGGCGGGATCACCGTCGATCACGATGTCCGATTGCCACAGCCGGTGCCACGCGGCCTGGTGATCGGCCAGCAGGCGATCGAAGCCGGTGGTGCGCGCGGCGGTAGCCAGCGCGAGCACGTCCGCGTCGTCGCCCCAGCCGTCGCGCGAGAGCGCCACGTACTTGGTGAACACGTAGCGCTGGCCCTTGTGCAGCGTGGCGGTGATTTCCAGCGACAACCTGGTCGGGGTCCGTTCGAGCTTCACCGTGTCGGGCGAAAGACCCGGCGGCAAGCCGATCGCGGCTGCCTCGGCCATGCCCGGGCCGTGCTGTGCCCTGCCCTTCAGCTGCAGCGTCAGCGCCTTGCTGTCCCCGCTGCTGGACAGCACCCGGGTGTAGCCCGGATACCACACCGGCGCACGGTCGGGCGTGGGCACCGGCTTGTTGTCCAGGTTCTGCCCGCTTGCGATCACCGCCGCGATCATCTCCTCGCCGCCCATGCTGGCAATGGGGAAACGCGGCTGGTGCTCGGACCAGAGCCGGATCGGAAAGCTCAACTGCACCGGCCCGTCGAACTGCGGCGTGATCGCGATGCGGATGGCTGCCAGATGCGGCGAGGCCTGACTGACGAAGCTGGTGACCTCGATGTCGCTGGCCTTGCTGGCGTAGGCGAAGCGGTAGCGCGTGGTCAGCGTGGCGCTCTGCATGTCCAGCGTCTGCGCGTAGCCCCGGAAGATGCCCGCGTCCAGCCGCGTGCGGTTGAGCCAGCCGCCGCCCGGGTTGTAGTCGATCTCGCTCCAGCCGGGGACCGCCGCGGGACGCGAGATGTCCCCGGGCTTGTAGTCCATGAACGCGACCATGTACGACGCGTTCGGCTCGGTGCCGCGCGGCGAGGTCATGGTGGAGAAATAGCCGTTGGCCAGGTAGCTCGGGAAATAGCTGCCGAAATCCTTCGCCGTGGCGGTGAACAGGAAACTCGGGTCGGTGGCGGCAGCCACCGGGCCGGCGAGCAGGGTCATGGCCAGCAGGAACGCCGCGGTGACGGCGCGGGTGCGCTTCATGTGGGTTCCTTCTGTTGCACGGCGTGGAGGCCGGCGCCTTCGCGCCGCCGCCGGGAAGCCCCGGCATCCGCGAATGCCGGGGATCGGACGCAGGTCAGAACATGTACTTGACCTGCACGTTGACCTCACGCCCCTCCAGCGGGCGGGCCAGGATCACGCCGGTGGTGCCGGCGGCCGAACCGAAGATGCGCGAGTTGCTCTCGGTCAAGCCCAGCTCGTTGGTCATGTTGGTGCCCTGCACGCGCACCTGCCAGCTCTGCTCCAGGTTGGCGACCACGCCGAAATCCAGGGTGTGGTAGCTGCCCAGCTGCTGCAGGCCGGAGATGTCCTGCGTGTGCGGGCCTACGTGGGTATAGGTGACGAAGGCCAGCACGTCGCCCCAGCCGAACGGGATCTTGTAGCTGGGGGTGAACATGTAGCGCACTTTCGGCTGGCGCTGCAGTTGCACGCCGTTGATGAACGCGCAGCCGTCGCCGGCCACCGGGTTGGTGTAAGGCAGGCACGAGCGGTTGTGCGAGTAGTGGCCGTCCAGGTAGTTGCCGATCAACTGGAACTTGAGGTTCTCGGTCGGGCTCCAGGCGGTATTGACGTTGACGCCCTTGGAATCCGAACCGTAGGTGCTCTGCGGGCCGTTCGGCACGCCGCCGGCGTCGGTGGGCTGGTACAGCAGGCCGATGAACTGGCGGTGGTACACGCTGATGTCGGCGTAGAACTGCTCGGACTGGAACTTGAAGCCCCCCTCGAAGTTCTGGATCTTCTGCACCGGCGCGACGTTGTCCGAGGTATTGCCGCGGATGCCGTTGTCGAAGTCGGGGAAGTGCGCGCCCTTGTTCGCGCGGAAATACACGCTCATGTTGTCGGCCAGCTCGTAGTTCACGCCGAACGTCCACGAGGAGTGGGTCTTGTCGTAGCGGGTGTGGGCGAAGCTGCCGTCGCACACCGGCACCGAATTGTCGTAGAGCGTGTTGGGGTTGCCGTCCAGGTCGACGTTGGCGAGGTTGCACACGTCGTTGGTGGCGTCCTGGTTCTCCACGCGGCCGGACAGGTCGATCAGCCACTTGCCCACGCGCCAGATGTCGGACAGGTAGAACGCCTTGTTGTTGGCGTTGCCGTGCTCGGTGATGTTGAAGCCGCCGTAGTCGAGGAAGCCCTGGTTGTCGGTGAGCTGGTTGACGCCGTTGGCGCCGACGTAGCTGACGGTGATCGGCCGTGCGTTGGGCGTGTTGGTCATCAGCATCTGATTGCCCAGCGCCCACTCGTCGTCCATCGTGTAGTGCGCCAGGTACAGGCCGGCGGTGAGGGTGTTGCCTGCGAAGATCTCCTTGCTGATGCGGAAATCGTTGTTGATGTTCTTCAGGTGCTTGTGGATGAACCACCAGCCCTGGTGGATCACGCTCTGGTTCGGGTCGACCGCGCCACCGCCGACGTAGGTGGCGGTGGCCGAGCCCGGCGCCAGGTTGAACGCGCCGATCTGGCTCTGGTCGGTGTACAGCATGTCGTTCATGGTGCCGGGGTTGGTGCCGGAGAACAGCGCGTTGGTATCGACGTCGCCGCCATCGATCAGGAACTTGTTCGACAGCTGCCAGCCGTTGCCCAGGTCGTAGTCGAAATTGCCGCCGAAGAAGCCGAACTTGGTGCCGCGGCCGTTGGCCAGGTCGGCGCTGCGGCCACCGCCGGGATAGCCGCGCAGGAACACGTGCTGGATTGCCTTGCCGTTGTAGGTGCCGGTCAACGGATCGAAGCCCGGGAACGCGTGAAAGTCGTCCGTACCGGTCTGGATCAGCGGGATCGGCGTGATGAACTGGTTCTTGTCGTCGAGGTAGCGCGCGTACAGCATCATGCTGCCGTTGTCGCTGTCGTGGGTCAGCGTGCCGGTGAGCTGGCCACCCTTGTCGGCGGGGAACTGCGGATCGCGCACGCCGTCCGAGTCGCGGTAGAAGCCGCCCACGCTGCCGTACCAGTCCTGCGCCACCGGAAAGCCGACGAAACCGTCCACGCGCTTGAGGTTCTCGTTGCCCCAGGTCACCCCGATGCTGCCCGACGGCACCTCGGTGCCCTGCTTGAGGATGAAGTTCTCGCTGGCGCCGATCTGGCCGTCGGCGAACACCACCGAGGGGCCGCCCTGGATGATCTCGACGCGGTCGACGGTGTCGTCGAGGCGGAAGATCGAGGTCTGCTCGAAGAACGACAGCGTGGGCATGCCGTACAGCGGCGAGCCCATCAGCTGCACGGTGTTGAACGGCGCGTCGCCGCCGCCGGGGAAGCCGGCGATCTCGATGTTGGCGCCGGTCTGGCCACCGGTGGATTCCGGCCACAGGCCCGGCGCGATCTTCAGCAGGTCGGCCGTGCTCTTGGGGTTGGCCATCTTGATCTGCTCGGCCGTGGCCGTGGTGACCGTGTAGCTGGTGTCGATCTTCTTCAGGCCGCCGGCGGCCACGTTGCCGGTGACCACCACCTGCTCGAGGTTCTTGGTGTTGGCAGCGCTGGGCTTGGCCGGCGTCTTGCTGGCGGGGGATGGTTCGGGAGGGGGTGCCTGATCGTCGTTGCGGGCCAGCGCAAGGCTTGGCATGAGGCTGGCGGCAATCGCCACGGACAGGACCAGTCGCACGTGCTTGTTCATCAATCCGCTCCCGACATGAGGCGGCATACGCGAACATCGCCGCCCTCGCGACCCGCCGCTTCGCCGTCAATGAGCCCCTGATTTTCTCCTTCCCTCGCCTGCGACGATTTGCCGCAACGGCCTACATGGTTGCTCCGTTTTTTTGCCGCGGTCAACTTGCCGTGCAACATCGCCCGTGCAGCGCGCTGCCGCTGCGGCAGCCGGGGATTTGCGCAAGCGCAACCCAAGGACGGCGGCGCCGCCGCGGCACCGGAATCGCCGCCGCGGCGGCGGCCGTGGTCTTCCGCCAGGAGATGGCGGGCTTCAGTCCAGCCCCAGCGACTGGCGCGTGAGGGCACCTGCGCCGCGCGAATGCCCCGCGGGCGTGGGCAAGTCGTCGGGCCAGGCGGCGCCTTCATAAAGATGCGCCCACAACCGGTCGAGCGCGGCATAGCCATAGGGCAGCAGCGGCAGATGGCGCTCTCCGAAACCAGGCAGCGGCAGGAACGCGTCGAAGTGCTGGGCGTGCGGCACCTTCCAGTACAGCGGCCGGCGTCCCTCGTCGCGCAGCCAGGTGACATAGGGCTCGGAGGTGAAGCGGGTGGGCAGCAGGCCGTCGTCGGCGCCATGCAACACGAACAGCGGCAGGTCCGCGCGCGGCAGCTTCGCCGCGGTGGCGGCGACCGAAGCATGCAGCATCTGCGCGGCCGGCTCGTCGCTCGTCCACAAGGCACGCAGGCACTCCTCCCCCGCCAGGGTCGGGTCGGGCGACACGTTGAGGCCGCCGAACAGCCCCACGCCATTGCCGGGCGGAATGCCCGAGCCGTCGGCCCACCATGCAGCGCGCGCCGCCGGATCGGTCACACCCGGCAACGCGCCCGCTCCCAGCGGCGCGTAGTGGAACCCGCATGGCATGTCGGCCGGTCCGCGTCGCAGGTAGGCCGAGGCATAGCCGGCGGTGATCACCCGCCACAGGTCGAATGCGGTGGTGCTGGCCGCGGTGGCCATGGCCGCATCGTTCCAGCCGCGCTGCTGCAGGTAGCGGTGCGCCTGCGCCGACTGCTCGGCCAGCGTGTTGCCTTGCAGCTTGCCTTGCGCGCGCAGGCTGGCACAGCGCAACGACCACGCCGGCGGCGGTTGACGGGTGGCGCCGCGCGCCATCGGCGTGTCGTCGAAGCGTGCGTCGGCAAGCGCGCACGGCAGCCAGATCGCCGCCTCCGTCGCGTAGTCGTACAGCGCCCGTCCGCCAGCAGCGGCGTAGACGTTGGGTTCCAGTGCCACCACGCCGGCGAAGAAGCCGTCATGGTCGAGCCCCGCCGCCTGCAACACCGCGCCGCCACCGTTGGAGATGCCGGTGGCGATGATCCTGGTGTTCTGCGGCGTGAACGGCGCTTCGTCGGGATAGGCGCGGTCGAGCATGGCCAGGCCGAACTGCGCGGCCTGGATCACGTGCCGGCCCCAGTCCGCCTCCGGGTTGTCGCCCGAATGCATGTGCTTGATCGCGATGCCGGTGCCGGCGGGCGCCCGCGGCGGTTCGAACTCCAGTTCCTGCTCGCCGCGTTTCGCACGCCGGCCGTCCAGCGCCACGCCGCTGTCGTCGGCGTAATCGAAGTAGCCCGCGCCGGTGCCCTTGTCGGTATAGGCCACCGCGCATCCGCGCGGCAGGCCCCACGCGCCGGCCACCGCGATCGCGCCGTAGACGCCGCGCGAACCGGACGAGGCGGTCACCACCAGGCAGCGCTTCGCGTGGTCGAAGCGGTCGGGAAGTTGCAGCAGCACCCGATGCGGCGCGCGTGCGCCGGGCAGCTGCGCGAACATCTGGTACTCGCGCCCCGGCACGTTCGGCACCGCGCCATACACGCTGCCATAGCCGCCGAGCGGACCGAGATCGGCAATGCCCTTCCAGCTGGTCTGGATCGCGCGGCGCCGCAGCTCGGCCGCGGTGGGCGCCAGCGGATCCGCAAACGGCGCGGGCTGGACGGCCAGTCCCGCCAGGCCGAGACCGGCGCTGAGCAGGTCGTCGTGGCCCCGGTGCGCGGTGGTGCGCACCTTGCCGATTTCCAGTCCCTGCATCGTCGCCCCTCGCGTGGTCAGCCCATCGGCACAAGCCGACAGCATGACGGAAACCAGTGCGCAGATGCACGGCGCGGCCAACCAGCGACGGAATGGGTTCATGCCCTCACCATAGCAAGCGCGCGGGGCGCCGCCATCGTACGAAAGTCCAGCGCCGCCACGGGTCCAACTCGACGCCGGCAGCCGGTCGGGCTACCTTGCCGTCATGCCGAGTTTGCTGATTGCCGACGACCACCCGCTGTTCCGTGCCGCGTTGCGCCAGGCTGCCGAACACAGCCTGCCCGGCTGCAGCGTGCGCGAAGCCACCGACCTGGCCACCGCGCTGGCCGTGCTGCGCGCGGACGCGGACATCGACCTGGTGCTGCTGGACCTGCACATGCCGGGCAGCCACGGCCTGACCGGACTGGCCGCGGTGCGCGGCCAGCATCCGGCGGTCGCCGTGCTGGTGGTGTCGGCGCATGACGAGCCGCACGTGATACGCCGGGTGCTCGACCACGGCGCCGCCGGTTTCATCTGCAAGAGCGCCAGCCCCGCCGAGATCGGTGCGGCGATCCGGCAAGTGCTCGACTGCGGCAGCTGGCTGCCCGCCGCACTTGCCGACGCCGTCGCCGCCCTGCCCGCGGACCCCGCCGATGCCGACCTGGCCGCCCGTCTGGCTCGGCTCACCGAGCAGCAATCGCGCGTGCTCGCCCTGCTCGCCGAAGGCCTGCTGAACAAGCAGATCGCCGACAGGCTCTCGATCCAGGAGCGCACGGTGAAGGCGCACGTCACGGCGATCTTCGAGAAGCTCGGCGTGCGCAACCGCACCCAGGCCGGGCTCGCCTTGAAGTCGCTGGAACTGGGCGAACCGGGCCGGGTGGCCTGAAGGCGGCACCCCGCGCTCAGGCAAAATGCGTCGCATCCACCTCGCGGCTGGCCGGCGCCATGAAGTATTCGTGCAGGTACTTCTCGCCTTCGTCGCAGAACACGGTCACCACCGTCTCCAGTTCCGGGAAGTTCTTGCGGATGCGTTGCGCGGCCAGCATATGGGCGCCGGAGCTGGGGCCGCAGAACAGCCCGTGACGACGCGCCAGCCGCTTCATCTCGGCCACCGCGTCGACGCTGGAGACTGACAGCACCTCGTTCACCAGGCTGGCGTGGCGTTCGAAGATGCCGGGCACGAAGCCGTCGGAAATGCCTTCGATGGTGTGCGCGGCGATCTCGCCGCACAGGATCGTGCAGGACTCGGACGGCTCCATCGCGAACAGCCGCACATCGGGATTGACCGCGCGGAACGCCTGCCCCACGCCGATCAGCGTGCCGCCGGTGCCCACGCCGAGGACCAGGGCATCGGGCACGCAGCCGGCAGGCAGCTGGGCGAGGATTTCCGGCCCCAGGATCTCGCGGTTCTCCTCCACGTTCCATTCCGACTCGAACTGGCTGGGGCAGAAATAGCCCGGCTGCGCACCCAGTTCCTTGGCCCGCGCCAGCGCCTCGTTGACGTGGAAATCGCCGCAGAACAGCACCTCCGCGCCGAACGCCCGCGAGATCGCCACGCGCTCGCTGGACATTCCCTCCGGCATCACCACCTGCATCCGATAACCCTTCACCGCGGCCACCATCGACAGGGCATTGCCGGTGTTGCCGCTGGTCGCTTCCACGATGGTGTCGCCGGGCCTGAGCAGGCCTTCGCGCTCGGCGCGCTCGATCATGTACTTGGCGATGCGCGCCTTGATCGAGCCGGAGGGGTTGAGGAACTCGATCTTGGCGTAGACGCCCTCGATGTTCAGCAGCGGCGTGTCGCCGACGGCGTCGAGGATGGTGTCGGAGACCGTGGCAAAACGGGCGCTCATCTCAGTGGCCCTCGTGCGCATGCTGCATCACGTCCAGCGCCAGCGCGGAATGCGCATAGGCGGCGCCGGCGCGCATTTCGGCGGCGACCCAGATCGCCTCCATGATCTGCTGTTCGGTGGCGCCCTGCTTGAGCGCCTCGGCGGTATGGCCCTTGATGCAGTACGGGCATTGCGTGGTGTGCGCCACCGCCACCGCGATCAACTGCTTGGTGACGCTGGGCAAGGCGCCGTCGGCGAACACGGCGGCACTGAAAGCCTTGAAGGCCTGCAGCGGCGCGGGCGCCAGCTCGCGGCGCTTGCGCGCCAGTTCCACGGTGGAGGGGGGATACATGGGTGACTCCATGGGGTTTGCTCCTGTTCGTTTCTCGGACGCGCACGCCCGCTCGCCCTGCGGCGACCGGACGCGCGGGGTCGGGTCGATCGCCTCAGAGTGGCGGCCGCGATGTGCCGAGCACCCAGCCGGGCGGATCGCTGGCGGGAAAGCTCTGCGCCAGTTGCTCGTCGATGCGTCGTTCGCGCCGTTCGCGCGACTGGCGCGCATCACCCGGCGTTTGCCGCCGCACGTCGGATTCCGCTGCCCTTCTGCATCGTTTCATGGTTGTGCACCCGGCATGGCGCCAAGCGGGCGTCGCGTACCCTCACCTTAGGCGCGGCCGCATGGCGCAGCGCTGATCCACGTCAGGGAATGGCTGGATCGCCGGCATGATGGGCGCGCACCGGTGAAAACACTGTGGTCGCGCCGGCCACGCGCGGCGGCAGCGATCAACCGTGCGACGGTGCGGCGGGCTGCATGTAGGTCGGCGTGTTCGCATAGGGCGCGGGCACCTCCCACATGCGCGCGGCGTAGAACACCGCCCAGGCCACCACGAACAGGCTCAGCACCCACACCCACACCGGAATCGACGAACGCGCCTCGGCACGGCGCGGGTCGAACGGATCATCGGTGCTGAACGCATCCACGTGCAGCTGCAACTCGCCGCGCCGGGTCGAGCCCGGGCGCAGGCCGGAAACCAGGATGCCCGGGCCGTTCTGCACGACGAACGGAATCTCCTCGATGCCCTCGGCACCGCCCTGGTCCTCGGCGCAGACGATCAAACGATGCGGACCGTCGCTCAACCGGCGCGTATCCAGCGTCAGCGAGGTGGGCAACTCGCGGTCGATCACCGGCTGCGGGTTATCGTCAATGTAGATGCGCACATGCGGCTTGGCCATCGCGGATACCTCCCTCACCGATCCGGCCGCAGGATGTCGTTCTTGCGGTGGTGCGGATCCTTCTCGCCCGGACGGAAGATCATCCAGAACATGGCGACGAAACAGCCGATCGTGATGGCGCCCGCGATTCCGATGATCGCGATGTTGCCCCACAGCGGCCCGGTCATGTGATGCATGTCACGGCCCCTTCGCGCGCACGGCAGCGACCTCGGCCGGCGTGACCGGCTTGGCGTGGTTGCCCCACGAGCTGCGCTCGTAATTGACGATGTCGGCGATGTCCGCGTCGCTCAACTGGCCGGCGAACGGCGGCATGGCGCTGTCGTACTTCACCCCGGCGATGATCACGCCGTGCGCGCCCTGCAGCACGGTGTGGATGTGCACGGTCGGGTCGGCGTCGTCCACCGCGGCGTTGCCCTTGAGCGGCGGGAAGGCGCCGGGGATGCCTTCACCGGTGGCCTGGTGGCACGCCGAACAATTGGCGGTGAACAACGACTCGCCCTTGCTCGCCACGTACTGGTACGCCCCGGCCGGGGCAGCGGCCGGCGCCGGCCCGGCCTTCGCCATCGGCGTCGCGTCGGTAGCGCCACCCATGCTGCCGTTCATCGCGTAGCCGGGGATCGTTGTCTGCTTCAGCGACAACAGGTAGGCGACCAGCGCCTTGGCCTGCTGCGTGGGAATCACCTTGCCCGTCTTCGGCGCAAAGCCTGCCGGAACCGGCACCGCGGTTTCGCCGGGCGGCACCTCGTCCACCACGCGGAACAGGAACTTGAAGTTCGGCATGATCGACTCCGGCACCACCGCACGCGGGTCGAACAGATGGATGTATTGCCACACGTCGCTCGGCTTGCTGGCGCCCACGTTGGCGAGATCCGGGCCGGTGCGTTCGGAACCCAGCAGCTCCGGCGTCTGCCAGGCGAAATCGCCCGGCGCGGACGGCCGGCCGAACACCTTGTCCTCGTCCAGCGGGCGTACCTGCTGCGTATGGCAATAGCTGCAGCCGTTGGCGACGAACACCGTGCGGCCTTCCGCCTGCAACGCGGTCAGCGGCTTCACGCCCGGACCTGCCGGTGTCCCGGACAGGTCGATCGCGGGAAACACCGCGATCAGCAGCACGATGACGAGGTAGATGCCCAGAGCACCGCCGGCGATCAGCAGCAGCTTCTTCATGCCGTGGCCTCCGCAGTAGTGCTGGCATCGAGCACCGGCGAGGCGGCATTGCCGGGTTGGCCGGAGGTCATGCGCCACACGTTCCAGGCGAACACCAGGTGCGACAGGAACATCAACGCCCCGCCCACGCCGCGCCACACGTAGTACGGCTGCATGTCCACCACCGACTGGATGAACGGGAGGCCCTGCACCCAATCCAGTCCCTGTACCGTGCCGCCGATCGACAGCGAGATCACGTAGATGAAACTGCCTACCAGCGCCATCCAGAAGTGTGCCGCAAGCCCGATGCGCCCCGCGGTCTTGCCGGTGGCCAGCGGCAGCAGCGCGTAGATGCCGCCCCACAGCGCGAACGTGACGAAGCCGTACATCGTCAGGTGCGAATGCCCGACCGTGAAGTTGGTGAAATGCCAGATCGCCTGCATCGAACGGAACGCCTCGACCGTGCCCTGGGTCGAGCCGAACAGGTAGCCGATCACGCCGACGAAGATGAACATCAACGGATAGGAATGGATCATGTCGCGATAGCGCCCGCGCATGGTCAGCAGGTAATTCGCGCTGCCGCCCCATACCGGCACCAGCATCGCCACGCTGAACACGATCGCGGTGGTCTGCAGCCACCACGGCAGCGGACTGAACAGGAAATGGTGCGCGCCGAGCAGCGGATAGAACAGCAGGTTGGTCCAGAACGCGAACACGCCCAGCGCGTAGGAATAGATCGGCCGGCTGAGGATCTTCGGTATGGCGTAATAGAACGTGCCCAGCGCCAGCGGCGTGAACCACATGCCGACGGCGTTGTGCATGTAGAAGCCGGAGATCGCCACCTGGCCCAGGCCATGCTGGTACCACGGCAGCACGCCCACGGTGGCGATCACGCAGGTCCACAGCACGCCGGCGATGGTGTACCAGTTGGAGAGATAGATGTCCTCGCTGCTGCGCCTGAGCACGGTGCCGATGAGGTTCCAGCCCGTCACCAGCAAGGCCGCCAGGAAGACCAGCCGGATCGGCCACGGCCATTCGCGGTATTCGAGATCGCCGTCGTTGTAGCCCAGGTCCAGCGCGATCGTGCCGGCGATCGCGGCGAAGTTGAACAGCGCCAGCCCGATCCACGCCAGCCGGGTGCTGTACAGGCGCGTGCCGCAGCTGCGCGCCGCGATGTAGTACGCCACCCCGACCAGGCCGATGCTGGCCCAGCCATAGAACGTCGCGTTGGTGTGGATCGGCCGCAGGCGGCCGAAGGTGAGGTATTTGGCCGCCCAGAAGTCCGGCGCGCCGAACTTGAATGCCAGCAGCAGGCCCACCGCCGTGGCGATCACCAGCCAGATGGTGGCGGCGGTGACGTACGCCGTGAATACCGCCGTCAATGCACGATCGTCTTCCGCCTGCTTGATCGCGCGGGGTGCCGCTGCGCGTGCCTGCATCGTTCCATTCCGTCGAATCCGGTATGGCGCCCACCCGGGCGTCGAGCCCGGTGAACATAGGCCTCGATGCCGGATGCGGCACTGATCCAGATCAGGTATCGCCGGCAGTGGCGGCGCGCGAATCCCCGGCTACGGCGTCGTGGACGAAGACGATACGCCCGCGGCGACAGCCGGCACGGGCGCAGCTTGTGGCGTCGCGGACTCGTTCCGCGCCCCCAGGCGCAACAGCGTCTGCCGCAGCGCCAGTGGCTTGAGCGGCTTGTACAGCACGCCCACGCCGGCATCGAGCAGTTGCTGGCGCAGCTCGCCGTCGCGGTCCGCGGTGAGCATCACGGTGGGCACGTCGGGATGGCCCGCCGCGAGTTGCCGCCAGACGTCCAGGCCGTTCTGGCCGCCGTCCAGATGGAAGTCCAGGATGTTGACGTCCGGCCGCCACGGCACCGCCCACGCCTGCGCCGCGTTGCGCGCCGCGTGCACCTGCCAGCCCCAGCTGGTCAGCAGCGTGGTCAGCGCCGCCAGCGCCGCCGGTTCGTTGTCCAGCACGAGGGCGCGTCCGGCCGGCAACGGCTGCATCGTGTCCGGCGCGGGCGCGCGGTGCGGCGTGGGCGATGCCAGCGGCACGTCGAGATGGAACACGCTGCCGTGGCCCGGCGACGAGCGCAACCCGAGCGGATGGCCAAGCAGGTCCGCCATGCGTTGCGCGATCGACAGGCCCAGCCCGAGCCCCTGTCCTCCCGCCGTGCTGCCGCGGCGGAACTCCTGGAAAATCAGCTGCTGCTCTTCCGGCGCGATGCCGCCACCGGTATCCCACACCTCCAGCCGCAACATGGCACCGCGCCGACGCACGCCGAGCAGCACGCGGCCATGGCCCGCATGGCGCAGCGCGTTGGACAGGAAGTTCTGCAGCACCCGACGCAACAGCTGCGGATCGGACTGCACCCAGGCCCGCGTGCCCACCACGTGCAGGCGCACGTCGCGATCGGCCGCCATCGCGCGGAACTCCGCGCCGAGCGGATCGAACACCTCGGCTAGCGCAAACGCGCGCGGCTGCGCATGCAGGCGGCCGCCCTCCAGCCGCGCCACGTCGAGCAGGCCGGTCAGCAAGCCTTCGGTGGCGGCGAGCGCGCCATTGAGATGCTGCGCCGTGCGGCTGTCGCCGCCGCGCTCGGTCAGCGCATGGGCGAACAACTGCGCGGCATGCAACGGCTGCATCAGGTCGTGGGTGACCGCGGTGAGGAAGCGGCTTTTCGCCTCGTTGGCGGCCTGCGCCTCGGCCGAAGCCAGCGCGAGCGCGCGGGTACGCTCGTCCACGCGCAGTTCCAGCGTCTCGTTCACGCGCTTGAGCGCCGCCTCGGCCTGGCGGAACGCGGTGACGTCGGTGAAGGTGGCCACGAAACCGCCGCCCGGCATCGGGTTGCCGCGGACCTCCACGATCGTGCCATCGGGAAAGCGCCGCTCGGACAAATGCCGGGTGCCTGCTCGCATGTGCTCCAGCCGGCGCCGCACGCGTGCCTCGACCGCGCCCGGACCGAGCATGCCGGCCTCGATGTTGTAGCGGGTCAGCTCGGCGACCGGGCGGCCCACCCGCAGCATGCCCGGTGGATAGTTGAACAGTCGCGCATACGGCGAATTCCACGCCACCAGGCACAGCTCCGCATCGACCACGCAGATGCCCTGGCTCATGTTCTCCAGCGCCGCGCCCAGCACGCGCTGGTTGAAGCGCAGGTCCTGCGCCGCCTCGCCGACGATCGCGACCACCGTGTCCAGTTCGTCGCGCCCCTGCCGATGCACCACCTCCAGCAGCAACCGCGCCGAGGCGGCGCCGATCACCGCGGCCAGCTCGTGCTCGACTTGGTTGACCCGCGCGGTGCCGGACGAACCGCTGGCGGGTGCGCCATCGAACAGGTGCTCGACGCGCTCCGGCGGCAGGAAACGCCCCGCCAGCGCGCGCAGCTCGGCGACGTCGACGTGGCCCACGCTCACCGCGCGCCCGCCCTGTCCGTAACGCGAGCCGGCCACGGCCCACATCACCGCGAGGTTCGCCCCCAGGCTGACCATGACCGCGCGGCCCAGGCGGTTCCAGTCGCCCAGGCCGAGCAGGTCGTCCGGCGCCAGCCAGTGCAGGCCGAATGGCCCGTCGCGCAGCCACGGCAACGACGGCGGCAGCAGCGCCGGCAGCACGGCGTAGATCCACACCACGGTGCCGGCGGCCAGCCCGGCCATCACCGCACGCGAACCCAGTTGCGGCCGGTACATCGCCGCGAGCACGGCCGGCGTCAGGCCGGCCAATGCGGAAAAGGAGATCGCGCCGATGTCGGCCAGCGCCTCGTTGCGCGCCAGCAGGCGGCTGTAGGCCCAGGCCAGCAGGATCACCACCACGATCGCCACGCGCCGGTAGTTGAGCAGCGCCCCGCGCAAATCCACGCGCTCGCCGCGTCCCCAGCCCGAACGCACGCGCAGCGGGGCGATGAAGTGGTTGACCACCATCAGGCTCAGGGTGAGCGTGGCGATCACCACCATGCTGGTCGCGGCGCTCAGGCCGCCGAGAAAGGCGATCAGCGCCAGCCCCCGCTCGCCCTGCGCCAGCGGCAGCGCCAGCACGTACATGTCCGACGACACGCCGCTGGGGCCGAGCAGCGCATCGCCCAGCCGCGCCAGCGGCAGGATCGGCAGCGAGATCAGCAGCAGGTACAGCGGGAACAGCCAGCGCGCCGTGCGCAGGTTACCGTCGTTGCGGCATTCCACGATGCCGGCGTAGAACTGGTGCGGCATGGTGAACATGGCCAACGCACCAAGCAGGATCAGCGCCGGGAATCCGCCGCTGTCCGGCGGCGTCGGCAGTTGCTCGGGCAGCCCCGCCGGCAGCGCGCCGAGCAGCAAACTGCCCAGCGCCAGCATCGCGCCGAGCTTGAACAGCGACTCGAACGCCATCGCCAGCACCAGGCCGCGGTTGTGCGCCATGGTCGAGGCGCGCCGCGTGCCGAACAGCATGGCGAACAGCGCCATCAGCAGGGCGACATACAGCGCGCTGTCCTGCCACGGTTTCGACTCCGCCAGTTGGCCCTGGCTGAGGATGCCGTAGCTCATCGCCACCGCTTTGAGCTGCAGCGCGATGTACGGCACGATGCCGATCACCACCACCGCCGTGACCAGCGCCGCCAACCCCGAGTGCCGGCCCAGCCGCACCGCGATCAGGTCGGCCAGCGAACCGGCGTTGTACTCGCGCACCAGCTGCACCATGCGGCCGAGGAACTTCAGCGCAAACAGGTACATCAGGATCGCGCCCACGAACGTCGGCGGCAGCCACCAGCCCGAACGGCTGGCCTGGGTGACGGTGCCGTAGAACGTCCACGAGGTGCAGTGGATCGCCAGCGACAGCGCATACACGATCGCCCACCGCTTCTCGAAGATGTGCGGCCGCCGCTCGCCGAGCAACGCCACCCCGAACAGCAGGCCGAGCCAGCACAGCGCCGCAATCGCGATGACGCTGGCGCTCAGCATGGTATTCGCGCCTTTGCTTGGGAGAGCGATTCCAGTCGCAATGCCTTGATCGCGCCGTATTGATTGAAGGCGAAGAGCGTTCGATCGCCTTCGGCGACCGAGTCACTTTCTCTTTGGCCACGCAAAGAGAAAGTAACTCGGCTGCCGAAGGCAGACGAAAGCTCTTGCACTGAATAAAGCAGGAGCATCGCGCACAGGGTGCGCTCCTGCAACCGGGCGAACAAGCGGGCGGCGGCACGCCGCCATCAATGCCCCGCGGGCAATCCCAGCGCGTGCACCGCGTTCACCAGCCAGCGCAACTGCACGCCCTGGCGGGTGTCGTAGTCGGCTCCGGAATATCCCCACCAGTCCCAGCATGCTTGCGGATTCAAGGGCGCGAAACTTGCGCGAGTCTGAGGGTACAGCACCGCCACGTCGTAGACATCGGCCCAGCGGTTGAAACCGGCGTCCTCGACGAAGGCCTTGCCGACTGCGTCGACGTTCTGTTTGCAGCCGTGAAACGCGACCATCACGCCGCACGGCTTGCCGGCCAGGCAAGCCGGCGGCAGATAGACGTAGCCGGTGTCGGCCATGAACGCATCGGCGCCACCGGGACGCAGCGCATCCTGGTCGAACGCGCGCAACTCACCCTTGGCCGCGGTCGCGGCATGGGTGGGTTCGCCAAACATCTGCGCGAAGATCTCGCCGGCCGCGTCGAAACCGCAATGGCCGAGGTATGGCGCCACCGATTTGTCGCAATCGTCGCCACTGCCCGCCACCGGCAGGTTGTGCGCGAACGCGCGCTCGCCGTCATCGTGCACCTGCATGCTCTCCAGGCCAGGAACGCCGTCACGCAGCTGCCGGTAGAACTGCGCGGCGGCCTCGGCCACCGCCGGTGCGACCAATGCGTCGTTCTTGCCGTGCAGCAGGTAGACGCGGGCGTGGGCGAGCCGATCCAGCGCGCCGATCTCGCCGGCGGCCGAACGCTGCTCGGCGCGCGCGACCAGCGCACCGACATCCGGTGCCGGCACGCCCTTCATGCAACTGCCCAGCGCCACGTCCAGCTTGCCGCCGGCGCAGTCGTAGGGGCCGCCGGCAACCAGGGCCGCGTTCGGGAAAATTTCCGGATAGGCCATCTGCGCCTGGCCGGCCATGTAGGCACCGGAGGAAAGCCCCACCACGGCGGTGCGTGCCGGGTCGATCTTCAGATTCGGCAGGCTCGACGACGTCGTGTCATTCGCGCACGCGCTGCCTGCGCCGGCCAGCAGGCCCAGGCACAGCAGGCGGGTTGCCCATTGCATGTTCATCGGTTTGCTCCTTTCGACAGAGTCCGGAAGCGGTGGCGGCCGCGACGACTGCAGAGTCGTCGCGGC
>JBASAF010000046.1:0-9730 GCA_049650465.1 Rhodanobacter sp.
GGCGCCGACGTCGGCTCGACGCTCGCCATCGCCGGCGGCGGTGGCGGCGGCGGTTCGACCGGCGCGCGCGCGGCACCCTGGCGGGAGGCCTCGCGCATCAGCGCCTCGTCATAGTCCAGCGCCGCGATGATCTCGATGCCTTCGGCAATCCGCCGCGTCGACAGGATCACCGCGTCGGCGCCCTGCTCCTCGCGCACCTCGCGCATCGCCTGGCGCATGTCGGGGGCCACGTAACGTTTGATTTTCATTTGTGCTCGCTTCGCTCGCGGGATTGGGGATTCGGGATTGGGGATTCGGGCAGAGCGAGTGCGCTACGAGCTGGTGCGAACCGCTCTTGCGAATCCCGTATCCCGAATCCCGTCATCCCGGCTCACCTTCCCAACGCCTGTACCAAACGCACCCGACGGTTGTCGGGCACCTCGTTGTAGGCCAGTACGTGCAGGTTTTGTGCCACATGCCGGGTGAAGCGCGCGAGCCATGGTCGCAGCGGCGGAGCGACCAGCAATACGGCGGGTTCGCCGCTCATTTCCTGGCGGCGCGCGGCGTCGGCCACGCTCTGCTGCAGGCGGTCGGCAAGGCCCGGTTCCACCGCGGCTCCGGCCACGCCGCCGCCACCGGCAAGCGAGCCGAGCAGGATCTGTTCGAGCTCCGGCGCCAGCGTGATCACCGGCACCTCGGTGCCCAGCCCGGTGATTTCCTGCACGATCTGCCGGCCCAGCGCGACGCGCACGGCGGCGGTCAGAACGCCGGGATCCTGACTCTGCCCCGCATGCTCCGCCAAGGATTCGACGATGCTGCGCATGTTGCGGATCGGCACCCGCTCGGCCAGCAGGTTCTGCAGCACCTTGACCACCACGCCCAGCGACAGCCGCTTGGGCACCAGGTCCTCGACCAGCTTCGGCGCGTTGGCGGCGAGGCGGTCCAGCAGCTGCTGCACGTCCTGGTGGCTGAGCAGTTCGTGCGCGTGGCCGCCCAGGATGTGCGACAGGTGGGTGGCGATCACCGTGGCCGGGTCGACCACGGTGTAGCCGTAGCTTTGCGCCAGCTCGCGCTGGCCGCTCTCGATCCACACCGCCTCCAGCCCGAACGCCGGGTCCTGCGTGGCGATGCCCTGCAGGGTGCCATGCACCTGGCCGGGGTTGATCGCCATCAGGCGGTCGTTGTGCACCTCGGCCTCGCCCATCGGCACGCCCATCAGGGTGATGCGGTAGGTGTTGGGGCCGAGGTCCAGGTTGTCGCGGATGTGCACCGCCGGCACCAGGAAGCCCAGCTCCTGCGACAGCTTGCGGCGCACCGACTTGATCCGCCCCATCAGCTCGCCGCCCTGATGCACGTCGACCAGCGGAATCAGCCGGTAGCCGACTTCCAGGCCCAGCGGATCGACGCTGGCCACGTCTTCCCAGCCCAGCTCGACACGCTCGGCGGGTGCCGCGGCCACCGGGGCCTCGGCCACCGATTCGGCCAGCCGCTCGCGCGTCTCGCGCTCGCGCTTGAACAGCAGCCATGCCATGCCGCCGCAGATGCCGCCCAGCAGCAGGAAGGCCACGTTCGGCATGCCGGGGATCACGCCCATCACGCCCAGCACCACCGCGGCCACCGCCAGCGCGCGCGGCTGGCCGAACACCTGGCCGATCACCTGCTTGCCCATGTCCTGCGACTTGGACACGCGCGTGACGATCACCGCCGCGGCCACCGACAGCAGCAGCGCCGGCACCTGCGCCACCAGGCCATCGCCGATGGTGAGCAAGGTGTAGGTGCGCGCCGCCTCGCCGGCGGACAGGCCATGCTGCATCACGCCGACGAAAAAGCCGCCAATGATATTGATGAACAGGATCAGGATGCCGGCGGTGGCGTCGCCGCGGACGAACTTGGAGGCGCCGTCCATCGAGCCGTAGAAGTCCGCTTCCTCGCGCACTTCCTGGCGTCGCTCGCGCGCCTGCTCCTGGGTCAGCAGGCCGGCGTTGAGGTCGGCGTCGATCGCCATCTGCTTGCCGGGCATCGCGTCCAGGGTGAACCGCGCGGTCACCTCGGACACGCGGGTGGCGCCCTTGGTGATCACCACGAAGTTGATCACCACGATGATGGCGAACACCACCAGGCCGACCGCGAAGTTGCCGCCGATGACGAACTCGCCGAATGCCTCGATCACCTTGCCGGCGGCGCCGGGGCCGTCATGGCCGTGCAGCAGCACCACGCGGGTGGAGGCGATGTTGAGCGCCAGCCGCAGCAAGGTGGCCATCAGCACCACGGTGGGGAAGGCGGCGAACTCCAGCGGCCGCATCACGTAGACCACGGCCAGCAGGATCACCAGCGACAGGGCGATGTTGAAGCTGAACAGGATGTCCAGCAAAAACGGCGGCATCGGCAGCATCAGCATGCCGAGCATCGCCAGCATCATCACCGGAGCGCCAACACCCCGTCGCGCGAGGTGTCTGAAATTGCCCAGTACGTCTGCACCCGTCATCGTTTTGACTCGTCACGCATCGCGGTAGGGGCCCATCAGATCGGGGTCGATCTCGGGGTTGGGTGCGGCCGGCGGGCTCTCGCCCTGCGCCGCGGCTTGCTTGAGCTGGTGGACCCAGGCGAGCACCTGGGCCACCGCGACGAACAGCGACGCGGGGATTTCGCGGCCCAGCTCCGTGGTTGCATACAAGGCGCGTGCCAACGGCGGCGCCTCCACCACGGGGATGCGGTGGCTGGCCGCCACCAGGCGGATCTGCGCCGCCAGCACGTCGACGCCCTTGGCGATCACCCGCGGCGCGCCCATGCGCCCATCGTCGTAGCGCAGCGCCACGGCGAAGTGGGTGGGGTTGACCACCAGCACGTCGGCGTTGGGCAAGTCCTCCATCATGCGGCGGCGCGCCTGCGCCTGCTGCACCTGGCGGATGCGCCCCTTCATCTCGGGGTTGCCCTCGCTCTCCTTCATCTCGTCCTTGATCTCCTGCTTGGTCATGCGCAGGTTCTTGGCGTGGTCGAACTTCTGGTAAAGGGCATCGATCGCACCGATCAGCGCGAGGATCGAGCCGAACCACAGCGCGGCACGCCCGAGCAAGCCGATCGACTGCGCGATGCCCGCCGCCACCGAGCCGCGCCCGGTGGCCTGCAGTTCGCCCTGCCAGTGCTGCAGCACCAGCGCCAGCACGCCGCCGATGAAGGCCAGCTTGAGCAGCGCCTTGCCCAATTCCACCAGGCCACGCAAGGCGAAGATCTTGCCCAGCCCCTTGATCGGGTCGAGCCGCTCGAACTTCGGCTGCAGCGCCTCGGTGCTGAAGTTGAGGCCGCCCAGCAGCAGCGGCCCGGCCAGCGCGGCCAGCAAGGTGGCGATGGCTACCGGCGCGAACAGCCCCAGCGCCTCGTGCATCGCCGCATGCAGGGCGCTGCCGGCCAGCGCATCGGTGAACAGCGCCTCGCGCGAATAACCCAGGCCCAGCGCGAAGATGCGCCGCGCATGCTCCAGGGCGCTCTGCCCGCCGCTCATCAGCGCCGCCACGCCGGCCAGCACCACCAGCGCGCCGGACAGGTCGCGCGATCGCGGGACCTCGCCCTTCTCGCGCGATTCGCGAAGTTTCTTCTCTGTCGGTTGTTCGGTTTTTTCCTGATCGCTGTCGTCGGACATGTCAGAGCCTGCTCGTGGTCTCCAGGCACTCCGCGCCGGGAGCTGTTTGCGCGAAGGCCAAGGAAGAACGAAGGAGTGGACGTCGGTCCACGACTGAGTGATGACGCCGGCATGCGGGCAAACAGACCCGGCCCGAAGGGTTGTCACCGAGTGGCCCCCAGGCGGCGGCGCGCGGCTTGGCCTGCCAGCCAGGCAGGCCGGCGCCACACGCCGCCGCCTGGGGGCCACTCGGTGACAACGCGGAGTGTCTGGAGACCATGAGCAGGCTCTTAGCTCCCGAACAATTCGCGCATCAGCGACCAGGCGCTGCCCTGCAACGCCTCGAACGCGCCCGGCAGGCTGCGCAGCGACAACCACAGGGCGATGAAGCCCAGCGACACGGTGATCGGAAAACCCACCGCGAACAGGTTCATCGACGGCGCCGCGCGACTGATCGCCGCAAAGCCGATGTTGACCACCAGCAGCGAGGTCATCGCCGGCAGAGCCACGCGCACCGCCCCGGCGAACAGCTCGGCGCCGAACGCCACCACCGCGTGCAGCGCGTTGGCGCTGACTGCCGGCGTGCCCGGCGGCAGGCTGTGGAAGCTGTCGGCCAGCAGCGCGATCAGCTGCAGATGGCCGTCCATCACCAGGAACAGCAAGGTCACCAGCAGCAGGTAGAACTGGCTGAGCACCGACGAGCTGCCCCCGGCCTGCGGATCCACCACCGAGGCAAAGCCCAGGCTCATGCTCTGCGCCACCAGCTCGCCGCCGAACGACACCGCCTCGAACACCAGCTTCAGCACGAACCCCACCATCGCCCCGATCACCACCTGCCCCGCCAGTGTGGCCACGCCCGCGCCACTCAGCGGATCGATCGTGGTCGGCGCCAGCGGCGCCAGCACCAGCGACAGCACCACCACCACGCCCACGCGGATGCGCGCCGGGATCAGCGTGGAGCCGAACACCGGCGCCACCAGGCACAGGCCGCTGACCCGCCCCAGCGCCCAGAACAGGCTGCCCAGCCAGGCCGGCAGCTGCGCCAGATCCAGCGCAGTCATCTGATCGCGCCCGGCAGGCTCTGGATCAGCTGCGTGGTGAACTGCACCAGCAGGCGCAACATCCACGGCCCCGCCACCAGCGCCACCAGCGCCATCGCGATCAGCTTGGGGATGAAGCTCAAGGTCATCTCGTTGATCTGCGTCGCCGCCTGGATCACGCCGATCAGCAGACCCACCGCCAGTGCGGTGAGCAGCAGCGGCGCGGCCACCAGCATCGCCACGTACAGCGCATGCTGGCCGAGCTCCATGATGGATTCGGGGGTCATGGGCGGGGTCCTGTGGCGGCGTGGCTCGCCGCAGCAGCAGTGGAAAGCTGCCGCGCCGCACCTGTAGGAGCGCGCTTGCGCGCGATGCTCTTGGCCGCATTCAGAACCAAGAGCGGTCGATCGCCTTCGGCGACCGAGTCACTTTTCTCTTGCGTGGCCAAGAGAAAAGTAACCAAAAGAGAAGGCCACCCCGCTTGGCGCTTGTTGGGCATCCTGCCCAACAAGTCCGTGAGCCGGGGCCGGGCTTTTCGACAGGGCATCCTGCCCTGGCGAAAAGGAGTCGACATCCATGTCGACTCCCGCTGCGCGGCCTGTGGTCCCCGACTCACCGCCGCACAGGGGCCCCGGCAAAGCAGCGGGCCATCGTGGCCCGCACTTTTCAGAACGGCCAGGTCGAGAGCAGTACTGCGAAACACCGGTGCTCTGCTCCGGCTCCGGCTCTGGCTCTGGCTCTGGCTTTTGCTTTTCGGCTTCATCACCGAGTGCGGGCCAGGATGGCCCGCTGCTTTACCCGGGGCCCCTCTGTAGCGGCGGGTGGGCGAAGGAAAGCCCGCAGGGTGGCCGGCAGGGATGCCGGCCAGTTTTTCGCCAGCACAGGATGTGCTGTCGAAAAACCCCGTAGCCCGCACGCGAACCTGATGGACAGGATGTCCATCAGGCGCGCAAGCGGGGTGGCCTTTCTCTTTGGTTACTTTCTCTTTGGCCACGCAAAGAGAAAGTAACTCGGTCGCCGCAGGCGATCGACCGCTCTTGATCTTGATTGCACCGGGAGCAAAAGCAAGAGCATCGCGCACAGAGTGCGCTCCTACAAAGGAGCCACACCCCCCAGCGGTCGGCCAACACGCGCTCACGTGTAGAAGCTCCCCGCCAGCGTGCCCAGCAGCAGCGTCCACCCGTCCACCAGCACGAACAGCATGATCTTGAACGGCAGCGAGATGATCATCGGGGAGACCATCATCATGCCCATCGACATCAGCACGCTGGCCACCACCAGGTCGATGATCAGGAACGGGATGAACAGCAGGAAGCCCATCTGGAAGGCGGTCTTCAGCTCGCTGGTGAGGAACGCCGGCATCGCCACCTTGAACGGCACGTCCGCCTTGCTGGCATAGGGCTTCTCCTTGGCCAGGCGGGTGAACAGCTGCAGGTCCGCGTCGCGGGTCTGTTCCAGCATGAAATGCTTGAACGGGGCGGAAGCGGCCGGCAGCGCCTGCTCGGCGGTGATCTGGCCGTCCATGTAGGGCTTGATGCCGTCGTCGTAGGCGCGGGTGAGCACCGGCGACATCACGAACAGGGTGAGGAACAGCGCCAGCCCCAGCAGCACCTGGTTGGGCGGCGTGGACTGCGTGCCCAGCGCCTGGCGCAGGAAGCCGAGCACGATGATGATGCGGGTGAACGAGGTCATCATCAGCGCGATCGCCGGCAGCAGCGTCAGCGCCGTCATCAGCGCCAGCATCTGCAGCGACAGCGTCCAGCTCTGGCCGCCGTCGGCAGCGGGCTGCACGTTCACCAGCGGAATGCCCGGGGTGGCCGCGAAGGTGGCCAGCGGCAGCATCAGCAAGAGGCCGCCGATGATCCAGCGCCGCGCGTTCACGAACGCACCTTCAGGCGCGCCAGCAGGTCGCCGAACACCGGCTTGACCGGCTCGTTCGATGCGACCGGAGCAACCTCGCGCGGGGCCTCGCCGTCGTACACGTGCAAGGTGCGCATGCCGCCGGGGCCGGTGCCGATCAGCAGGCGCTTGCCGTCGGCGTCCAGCAGCAGCAGGCGCTCGCGCGCGCCCACGGCGAACGACTCCACGCAGCGAATCCGGCGTCCGCCACCGCCCGGCCGACGCTGCAGGCGACGCGTCACCCAGCCGGCCACGAAGATCATCGCGATGATCGCCACCAGGCTCACGATCACCCGCAACAATTCGCCGCCCACGTTGATGTCCGCCGCGGGCAGCGCCGCCGGCGCCAAGGCTGCGGCACGAATCCCGAATCCCGAATCCCGAATCACGGCCTTACCTCAACTTCCGCACCCGCTCGGCGGGGCTGATCACGTCGGTCAGGCGGATGCCGAACTTCTCGTTGATCACCACCACCTCGCCATGCGCGACCAGGGTGCCGTTGACGAACACGTCCAGCGGTTCGCCGGCGGCGCGGTCGAGCTCCACCACCGAGCCCTGGTTGAGCTGCAGCAGGTTGCGGATGCTGATGCGGGTGCGGCCGACTTCCATCGCCAGGGTCACCGGCACGTCGAGGATCATGTCGAGGTTGACGTCGCCGGCCTCGCCCGCGGCCCCGTGCAGGGCATCGAACTGGACACGCTCGCCGGTTTCGGCGACGGCATCTGCAGACTGGTTCATGAGAGGTTCTTCCGGGTGGAGGGATCGGTGCCCGCCTGCCGCTCGCGACGGCCGGCGGGGACATGGAAACGCACGGCGTTGCGGCCGTTGGTCTGGCCATAGCGGCCGCGGAAAACCGGCACGTCCTCGGCATAGACGGTGGCCAGCTCGGGCAATTGCACGGGGATCACATCGCCCGGGCGCAGGTGCAGGAAGTCGCCCAGGCTCAGCCGCGCTTCCAGCAGCAGCGAGCTCACGTCGACCTCGGCGTCGAGCACTTCCTCGCGCAGCAGCTCGGCGAAGCGGTCGTCGCCGTCCATGCGGTCGCTCTGCACGCCGGCGTCGAGCAGGGTGCGGATCGGCTCGACCATGGCGTAGGGCATGGTCAGGTGGACCTCGCCGCCGCCGCCGTCGAGCTCGACGTGGAAGCGCGACACCACCACCGTCTCGGTGGGGCTGACGATGTTGGCGAACTGCGGGTTGATCTCCGAGTTGACGTATTCGAAGTCCAGCCCCAGCACCGGCGCCCACGCCTCGGCCATCGCGCCGAACAGTTCGGTGAGCATGATCTGGATCACGCGGTTCTCGGTCGCGGTGAAATCGCGGCCCTCGATGCGCGCGTGGAAGCGGCCGTCGCCGCCGAAGAAGTTGTCGATGACGGTGAACACCAGGCGCGGTTCGAACACCACCAGGGCGGTGCCGCGCAGCGGCTTGATGCGCACCATGTTGAGGTTGCTGGGCAGCGCCAGGCCGTGCACGTACTCGGCGAACTTGACCATCTTCACGCCGAGCACCGAGACCTCGCAGGTCTTGCGCAGCACGCCGAAGATCGCCGTGCGGAAGAACCGCGCGAAGCGATCGTTGACCATCTCCAGCGTGGGCAGGCGGCCGCGCACGATGCGATCCTGCTGGGTGAAGTCGTAGCTGATCACCGCGTCCGGCGGCAACGGCTCGTCGCCGCCGGTGGCCACGGTGCCGCCGGTGACGCCGTCCATCAACGCATCGATCTCGTCCTGGGAAAGCAGGTCGCTCATGGCTGCGGCTCCGGCCTACTGGATCACGAAGCTGGTGAAGTACAGCGCGTCGATGCCCGGGCGGCCCAGCCGCTTGGCGACCACCTTACGCACCTCGGCCAGCGCGTCGGCCTGCAGCTTCTCGCGGCCGGCGGTCTCGCTGACCGTCTCGAATTTCTGGCTGCTGAACAGCGACACCAGCCCGTCGCGCAGGATCGGGTCGACGTCCTTGGCCACGCCGATCGCGGCCTGGTCGTGCGCCATCAGGGTCACGCCCACCTGCAGGTAGCGCAGCGCATCGCCGTCACGCAGGGTGACCACGAACGGCGGATCCATGGCCAGGAAGATCTCCGGCTTGTTCGCCGCCGTCTTCGCCTCGCTGTCCGCCGCCGCGCGATGCGAATGCCAGTAGTAGCCACCGCCGGCCAGGGCGGCGAGCAGCACCACGATCCCGATCAGCCACGGCGCGCGGCGCGGCGTCGGCTCGTCTTCCATTACCTCGGGTGCTTCGTCGTTGCTCATGGAAACCTCGTGTGGGGGTCGGGGCAGCCGCTGGCGGCTTTTCGCGTGTAATGAAGCAATCTGCATGCCACCCTGAATACCCAAGCATATTCAAATGGTTGCGATGCATTTCCAGCGCCGCGGCGCTTTCTTGACGCACGCCGGAACAGTGGCGCGGCGCCATCCCGACGGCCGCGCCACGGAACGTTCCACCACGCAGGGGGGGGGCACTGCCCGCCGGCTCTTGCGACACACGATCGGGAAATGATCGCGATGGATGCCCTGCGCGTTGCCCGCAGCGCGATGGCGCCGCGGGGCATGGCGAAACTAGCGGCGGGCAATGCCCGCCCTACGCGGGTGCGCTTCAGGCGAAGGCGTCGACGAGGCCGAGCTGGGCCAACGGCGTGACGTGCGCGGGACCAGCCACTTCGTCGATGCCGGATATTTCTTCGCCCTGCCCGTGCTGGCCCGGCTGGTCGCCACGGTCGTGCCGGCCCACGTCGGCGTGGCCCAGCGACAGGCCGTGCTGCGCCAGCATCTGGTCGAGCTGGGGCAGGCCTTGCTGCACGGCGGTGACGGCGCCGGGATGCTGGGCCTGGAACACCACGTCGACGCGGTTGTGCTGCACGCTGATCTTCAGGTCGAGCGAACCCAGCTCCTCCGGATGCAGCCGGATGCGCGCCTGCTTGACGTCGTGGCCGACGAACCAGGCCAGCTGCTGGCCCAGCTCCTGCGCGAAGGCATGCGCGGGCGCCACCGGCACCGGCGCGGTGGTCGGCGCCGGCAACGCGGCGGCGTGGGTGATCGCCGGCGCCACGCCCGGCATGGCATCGGCTTTCGCGGTATCGCGGACGGCGCCCGGATCGAGCTTCGGCAACTCGGCGGCCGGCGCCGCGGCGGTCGCCGCCAGCACGGCGGGATCGATGGCCGGCGCGGCTCCTGCACCGGGCTTGCCTGGCGCCGCC